>NZ_KV827647.1 GCF_001836165.1 Corynebacterium sp. HMSC036D02
ATGTTCACAACTCCATTGGCAATAAGGGGAAAACGCCATGTAGAGGGTGCAAAAGGCGTTTTTAGCTGTAAAAACGCCTTCTAGAGGATGCCTTTTGCTAGGCGCCTTTTGCGAGATGCCTTATGGGGCCGCTCCAGTTATGAGATGCCGGGTGTGGGTCGCGGGCTTCGAGGCCTAGGCGCGGAAAGGGGAAGGGGGCGGCTAGAAGGAGCCGCCGCGGAAGCCGCCTCCACCGCCGCCGCCCGAGAAGCCACCGCTGCCGAAGCCCCCGCCACCGGAGAAGCCACCGCCGAAACCGCCACCGAAGCCACCACCGCGGTGGCCGCTGGAGCCTCCGCCGAGAATCTGGCCGATAACCATGCCGGTCAGAATGTTGCCCGCGGCATCAGTGGCCTGGCGGCGCTGCTCCTGGCGGCGATAAGCCTCCAGGTCTTGCTTCGCGCGGTTGAGCGACGTCTGCGCGGCAGAAGCCGCATCGCGGGAATAGTTGAGCGCAGCACGCAAGTCCTTAGACGCGGAGTTTTGGGCTTGGGCGAAGAGGCGGGTGGCATCGGCAAGAGCCACGCGCGCATCGGGGCCCACCACGCGACCACGCGAGGAAAGCAAGTCCTCAGCTGCCTGGATGGCGGACTCGGCCGCAGCAATCTGCTGGCGGTAGAGCGCGATCTGGCGCTCGCGGGTGGCATTGGTCTCGCGGACAGTATCGAGCTGCTCATCTAGCTTGCTATCGATAGCCGTCAGCGCTGTGTACTGTCCCAGCGGGTCTGCCTGGCCATGCTGGCGAGCCGTACTCAGCGCCTCCCGGGCCTCCGCAAGCAGTGATTCCAGCGCGGACCAATCAGCAGGGGAGCCCTGAGCCTTACCGCGCTGCTCGAGGTGCTGTGCTTCAGCGATTTCTTCCTCAACCTCATCGATGAGCGCAGGCAAGTTATCGCGCGCCGCCGTAATCGAGTTCTCCGCATTCTCCACTGCATTAAGCAGCCGGTCCGAGACCTCCAAGGCGTGCTCGGCATCGCGGATATAGCCCACCAAAGGACCCTGCTGCCCGGCCGGCTGGGACTGCAATTCCCGGCCGCGCGAAAGCAGTTTTTCTGCCTCGGTGAGTGAGACCTCCGCCATCTCCGGGTTATCCGCAATGGAGGACAGTACCTCCTCGGAATAAGAGCCGCTGAGAGTGGACAGCGTCGTGCGCGCCTGCGGCAGGCGCCCGCGCAAGTCCACCGTGCGCTGGGTCAATTCATCGAGCTTGGAGCCGGCGTTGATGAGCAAATCGCGCATCTTGGCAAAGTCGGCAGCCTGCTCATCCAGCGCATCATCGGCCTGCCCGCAGGAGGAGATAATCTCCACCAGCATCTGGCGGCGCTCCGCCGTCGATTCCGGAAGGTTGTCCTGCAGCTTCTGCTGCAACTGGAAAGCCTTCTGCAACGTCAGCGTGGAGTGGTTCATCGCGCGCGTGAACGGGCGGGTGCGCTCAGGGCCGAACTCAGCCACCGCAATATCCAGCTCCTCCTTGCCGCGGCGGATCGATTCATCCGTGGAGACCAATTCCTCTTGGGCCAGCTTCTCCAAAGTCGCCATATCCAAGCGGTCGAGCTGTGCGGTATTACCCGGCTCAATCTGGCGCGCGGATTCGAGCGTGGCCGCCGAGTCCTTCTTGGTCTTGCGCCGGCTCGCCACCGCGGCGCCACCGCCAGCCAGAGCCAGCGCACCCGCGCCACCAGCCAGCCACAAACCACCAGAACCATCGGAACCAGAAGAGCCGGATGAATCAGCCGCGCTAGAAGAGGAAGAAGAACCGGTTTCGGCAGCGTCGACAAGCGCGAGTGCGGAAGCGCCGAACTGGCGGCCGTCGGCAAGCTTGGCGTAGGCCGCCTCATACATCACATCCAGGCGCCCGCGCGGCCAGTCATTGCCCGTCTGCACGCCCACGGTGGAATCATCCACGCCCACCACATAGGCCGCAGAATTCGGGCCCTTAGACTTCACAATGCTGTCCGCATAGCTCTCCGCACCCTCCGGCAGCGAGGACGCAAAGACCACGAAAATCACCACGTGGTTCTCCTGCTGCAGCGCGGCAATCTTGTCCTCCAACTCGGCCTTCTCCGAGTCCGAGAGCACCCCCGCCTCATCCGTCACCTTATCCGTGAGCGAGGCCGCCTCCGGCGCGGCAAGAATGAGATCCGCAGCCATGGCGGGGCTAGCAGTGGCCAACCCCAACACGAGAGCAGCAAGGGCGGCGCGACCAAAACGAGCAGCAGTAGTCATGCGCACCACGATACCTTCCCACTCAGCGCTAGAGTGGTCAAGCAGTGAAGTACGTTATTGTCCTGGGTGCTGCGCAATACGACGGGCGCCCCTCCCGCATCCTTCGCGGCCGCGTGCGCTTTGCCGCCGAGTACGCCGCCGCGCACGACCTGCCCATCATCACCGTCGGCGGGAAGCTGCCCGGCGATAGGTTCACCGAAGCCGGGGTGGCTAAGCGCATGCTTGACGACGCACCCCTCAACGTCACCGCCCTCGAAGAAGGCCTCGACACCCGCAGCGAACTGGTCGCTGCGCGCGAAAAGCTCGGCGTAACTGAGGCTGTCATCATCACCGACCCGCTCCACCGCCTGCGCACCTTCCTCATCGCCCGCCAAGAAGGAGTCACCGCGACCGTTATGGGCACGCCCTATTATCCTTCCCCGCGTTTCTCCATCCCGTGGTGGCGCTACCTGGCCCACGAGACCGGCGGCCTGGCCTACCTGGGCCTGCGCACCCTGCTAGGGGAGAAGCGCACCGAAGGCGTGCGCGCGGCCTTCTACCGCATCGAGCGCCTCATCCGCCCCAACCAGGCCCTGCGCCACCGCGTCATTGGCGCGAGGCAGACCCAGGATGGCCAGGACTCCGCCTAAGCTTGAACACCGTGAGCTATTCCTATCGTGCAGAAGACGTCGCCCGCCTTGCCTCCGAGACTCCCAAAGGCTCGGCCTTGCTCAAAAGCGAGGAACACCGCGGCGCCTTCTCCCGGGACCGCGCCCGCGTCCTGCACTCCGCGGCCCTGCGCCGCCTGGCGGATAAGACCCAAGTGGTGGGCCCGCGCGATGGCGATACCCCGCGCACCCGGCTGACACACTCCCTGGAGGTCAGCCAGATTGCCCGCAGCATCGGCGCGGGCTTAGGGCTGGACCCGGACCTGTGCGATATGGCTGGTCTGACGCATGACATTGGCCACCCGCCCTACGGCCACAACGGCGAGAACGCGCTTAACGAGGTGGCCCTCGGCGGCTTCGAGGGCAATGCCCAGACCTTGCGCATCCTGACCAAGCTGGAGCCCAAGGTAGTGCTGGATTCTCCGGCGGGCCCGCGCAGCTATGGCCTCAACCTCACCCGCGCCTCACTCGATGCCGCCTGCAAATACCCCTGGACCAAGACCAACCCGGATGGCACGACCAACCGCAAATACGGCGCCTACGACGAAGACGCGGACGCGCTGGAGTGGCTGCGCCAAGGCCACCCAGACCAGCGCAAGTCCATGGAAGCTCAGGTCATGGACTGGTCGGATGATATCGCTTATTCCGTCCACGACGTCGAAGACGGCATCATCTCCCGCCGCATCTCTTTGAACGTGCTCTGGGACCTGGTGGAGCTGGCCAACCTCGCGGACAAGGGCGCAAAAGCCTTCGGCGGTAATGCCGATGAGCTCCTCGAGGCAGCCGACCGCCTGCGCCAGCTCGATGTCATCAACGCCATCGGCAATTTCGATTACTCCCTGCGCTCTTATGCCAACTTAAAGAAGATGACCTCGGAGCTCGTCGGCCGCTACGTGGGCGCTACCGTTTCCGCCACGCTCGCGGCTAACGACGGCCCCCTCGGCCGCATGCACGGCGACCTCGCCGTCCCACCGGGTGCCGTGGCGGAGGTAACGCTGCTCAAGACCATCGCCGTTCTCTACGTCATGGATGAGCCCGCCCACCTGTCCCGCCAGGACCGCCAGCGCGAGCGTATCTACCGCGTCTACGACTACCTGGTGGCCGGCGCGCCCGGCTCGCTGGACGCCACCTTCGCTCTGTGGTGGAAGCAAGCCGATACCGATCTGGAGCGTGACCGCGCCATCATCGACCAGATTGCTTCCATGACCGAATCCCGCCTGGAGCGCCTGGCGCAGCGCAGTGCCGACCTCTTCGGCTTCCTCAGCTAGTCGGCAACTAGTCAGCAGCACACCAGCACCAAGCCCAGTAGCACCGTGCCCCACACAACGGCACAGCATCCCAAGAGACGCCTGTCACCTGATAGTTGAACACCGTTCACTTGGGTGTTACATAGCTGACAACTCTTCTTAAAACCGGCCACCTAACCTCAGGCAGGTCCGCGTGCCGCCAGGCCCCCTTATTGCCTGCCCACAGCGGAAGTCTCTTCATTTTGCTTACTGTCAAGGAATTTTTGTGTCTCAGAAAAAGCTGCATAAAGCCGCGCTCATTGCCTCTATCAGCCTCGTTGGCTCCAGCCTCGTCTCTCCCGCACTCGCCTCTGCCCAAGACCTGCCTCAGGCAGACATCCTGGATCTTTCCTTTGAGAACGGTGTCATCAGCAACTCCGCATCCGATGCCGAGCCGCTGAAGATCGGCGAGCCCACCGTGGAGCAAGACAGCGTGCTTGAGCGCCCCGTGGCCCACTTCGATGGCCGCAAGGATGCCGTCGGCTTCGACATCGGGGATAAGTTTGACCAGATCAAGGACGGCTTCACCGTCGAGTGCGTTTTCCGCTATGACGGGGACTTCGACGGCAACGAAAAGAGCCTCTGCGCCAACAAGGAAGCCGGTGGCTGGGCCATGGTCATCTACGGCGACCAGCTCACCTTTACCGTCAACGGCAGCGATGGCTACAAGAAAGCCCAGCAGCAGGTGGATCCGGGCCAGTGGTACCACGCGGTCGGCGTCTATGACGGAAACAAGAGCGAGCTCTACGTCAACGGCGCCAAGGTGGCTGAGAACACCGAGATCAACGGCGAGGTGACCAAGCCCAAGTCCAATTCCACCGCCGTGATGATCGGCGCGGATTCCGGCCGGGATAACGCCGCCCAGTTCTACTCCGATGCCGTGGTCAGCGAGGCCCGCATCTTCTCCGATCCGCTGGGCGAAGATGAGATTTCCGCCCTCTACGAGGACTCCAACCTGAGCACCGATAAGAAGGCGGAGATCACCGGCTCCACCCCGAGCGCGGGTCAGCACCTGACGGGCCCGGTGACTTTCGACGTCCAGTTCAACAACGATGCCCTCATCTCCCGCGAGCTCACCTACACCCTGGACGGCGAGGACATCGAGCTGGGGCAAGAAATCGGAGCTGGCCTCAAGGAAGGAAACCACTCCATCCAGGCCGAGGGCCGCGATGTCTTTGGCAACCCCATCTCCCAAACCATCGATTTCACCTCCGGCAACCTCCCGGGGGCCGCTGGCACCGACTCCACGCCGAGCGGCGAGGGCATCACGATCTCCGCTCGCGCCGATAACCCGAGCGGTGGGGACGTGGAGACCACTTTCACTGAAGCCGATGTGGCTGTAGCGGAGAAGGGCTTCCAAGGCACCTTCACGGATATCCCGGAGAGCCTGGACTTTAAGTATGAAGACGGCGAGGACTTCGACAAGGCCCTCAACCCGGACAACGAGGATGCTCAGGAGACCAGCTCCACGGAGCACATGCCTTTCCAGCGCTTTGACCTGAAGCTCAAGGACGCTGAGAAGAAGGCCCACGACATCGCCTGGTCCGGCACCGTGGACCCCAAGCGCTCGGTGCGCCTCATGGCTTGGAACACCACAACCAATAGCTGGGAGAAGTTGGCAGAAACCCGCGGCGCAGCCGACGCTCAAGTAAGCCTTAGCGCGCAAGCCAACCAAGATTTCGTCGACGGTGACACCATCCACACCATGCTGGTGGGCTACGACGTCTTTGCCGATGACCTCAACGAGCCCGTCAACGAGCAGTTCGCCGACACCAGCGACTATGACTTTTCCATCGCCCACCACACCGATACCCAGTACCTCTCCGAAGGCGCGGTAGAAAAGGCCACCGCCGAGGAGCGCAAGAAGTGGGAAGAAAGCTACACCGCGGCCACCCAATGGATTGCCGATAACGCCGACGAGCGCAAGATCGCCTACTCCGCACACACCGGTGACATCATTGAGAACTGGATTGGCAAGGACAATGACCGCCCCAATGCCAAGAAGGAATTCGAGGTAGCCTCCAACGCCCAGAAGATTTTGGAGGACGCCGGCGTGGTCAACGGCGTGCTGCCGGGCAACCACGATAACCAAAGCGGCGCGGATGTCGGTGCCGGCAACCTCTACAACGAGTACTTTGGTCCGGAACGCTACGAGGCTCAGCAGGGTAAGGGTAAGTGGGCTGAGCAGGATGCCTCCTACCACCCCTATGCTGAGGGCGATAACGACAACCACTATGACCTGTTTTCCACCAACGGCATGGACTTCATCGCCCTGCACCTGGGCTATGACGTCACTGAGGAGGAAGCCGCGTGGGCGGATAAGGTGCTCAAGCAGTACTCCGACCGCAACGCCATCTTGCTGACCCACGCCTACCTCAAGCCTTCCGCTAGCCCGGATGGTCGCGGCTCGGACTTCTCCCACGACGGCGTGATGGTTTATGAGAACGTCATCCAGAAAAACCCCAACGTGGCCCTGGTCCTGGCCGGCCACGAGCACGGCGTGTCCATCGTCAGCCGCAAGGACGTCGGTCACACCAACAACCACGTGGTGGAGCTTCTCGCGGACTACCAGTTCTACGAGGTCGGCTCCGATGAGCTGGGTCTGACGGAGATCGGCGACTATGATGGCGACACCGGCTTGCGCTTTGGCTCCAGCTACCTGCGCCTCCTGCAATTCGATCTGCAGAATTCAGAGATGATCGTGGATACGTATTCGCCGCTTCTCGACGACCACAATGCCACCGAGTACGACGACCGCCAGCGCTACAACGGCCACGAGGACGAGTTCCGTATTCCGATCCAATTCCAGACCCGCAAGACCAGCTTTGCGACGAACTCCATGCTCGCCTTGACCGATACCGGCAAGGAGATTGGCACAGATACCGCCAAGTCCGGTTGGCCTGCCAGCGTGACCTACAAGGACGTCAAGGCTGGCGAAGCCTATGGCTGGTACGCCACCTCCGCGGATGCTTCTTCCAAGGAGGGCACCAAGCCTGGCATCGTGCGCCAGTTCGGCGTCTTCACCGCGCAGGAGCAGGAAAAGGAGAAGGATAACAAAGCCCCTGAGCTCACCGTCCCCAGCGACAAGCTCACCATCACCAAGGGCGCTGAAGCCAACCTGCTTGAGGGCGTGACCGCCAAGGACGATAAGGACGGTGACCTCACCGACAAGGTGAAGGTCGTGGGCAACATCGACACCGCCAAGCCGGGCGTGTACTCCGTCACCTACGCCGTCACGGACTCCGCCGGCAACCAGGCTTTGGCCTCCCGCGTCGTGGAAGTCACCGCCGGCAACCAGGGCGACAACACCGGCTCCAGCAGCGACAGCAGCAGCAGCAGCTCTAACCACGACGGCTCCAGTGGCTCGAGCGACCACTCGAGCAACAGCTCGAGCCGCGGAAGCGTCCTCCCCGCCATCCTCGGCGCCCTCTTCGGTGCCGCAGGCGCCACCGCGGTCATCGCCGGTCTGTTGAACTACCTCGCCCCGGAGGTCCGCGACACCATCAAGCGCGCCCTCGGCCTCTAAGCCCCCAGCAGGCCACCACGCGCCTGGCCGCCACCGCGGTCAGGTCACCCCCTCACGAGCAGCTCACTAGCGCACGAGCGCGACACCCTGGTCCTTCAGCACCATGCTGATAGGGGCCAGGTCTTCTTCCACCAGGTCGAAGTCCGCGGCGATGATCGCCACGATGTGCTGCTCGCGGAGGAAATCCGCTAGTGCATCAAGGTTGCGCGGCGCGCCGGAGGTGCAACCGCGCAGGCGCCCGAGCGCACCATAGAAGTCCTCGCGCGTGCGGATGGGTTCAGTAATGAGAATGCGTTGCATGCCTTAGTCCTCCGCGTCCGGGATACTGCAGAAGCTTTCGTAGTGGTCATCGGTGTAGTACCAGACATCCGGGTCGGTCTCACTGCCGCCGCCGGTAACAATGCGCTTGGCCCCGCGGTGCCCAATCCCCGGAGTTTCCACGGTGTATTCGCGGTAGTAGTTCTTCGCCTGCTGCGGCAGTACGCCCTCATAGTTTCCGAAACGCACGTTGTCATTATCCGGATAGTCATAGGGCCCGCCGGCCAGGATGTCCTCGGTGGTCTCGTGGGCCTCCTCCGGTAGGGAATCCAAAGCGCACGTGGGCAGGCCTGACTCGCCCTGCTTTGCGGCGTCCCCCTCACCCCCACCAGCGGCAGAGGATGCACCCGCCGCAGTGGAGGCACCAGCAGCAGCGGAAGACGGCGCTGCCTTCTGGTCCGCACCATCGCTTGAGCTACCAAGGTCAATGCCGAAGTAGCCCGCGACGAGGACCAGAACCGCGCCACCGATGAGGGCCGGCAGCGACTTTTTGGAGGGGGAGGATTGGGACATGGCCCCATCATTGCAGCTATAAGGCCTGAAACAGAAATCCATACCAGGCCTTTTTCCAATCCCCACCGAAGGGTCTTTGCGGATGTGGGACTAGGCGGCCTGGCCCCACCCAGCCGTGGGTACCTGTGTGTCCTACAGGCGGGGTAGTCTGTACGCATGGCACGAGGCAGAATTCCGGACAGCGATATCCAAGCTATCCGTGAACGCGCGCCTATTGATGAAATCGTGGGCGAGTACGTTCAGCTCAAACCCGCTGGCTATGACTCTCTGAAGGGGCTGAGCCCGTTCAAGGATGAGAAGACCCCCTCTTTCCACGTGCGCCCACAGCGCGGCTATTATCATTGCTTCTCCACAGGCAAGGGCGGGGATGTCTTCAGCTTCCTCATGGAAATGGAGCAGGTCTCCTTCCCGGAGGCCGTTGAGGCCGTAGCCCAGAAGATTGGCTACCACATCAACTACCAAGGTGGTACCACCGGTGCGCGCGATGAAAAGCCCGGCACCCGCCGTCGGCTTATCGCTGCGAACAAGGCCGCGCACGAGTTCTACCGCCAGCAGCTAGAAACCCCGCAGGCCGCCGCCGGACGCGAGTTCCTTCTGGACCGCGGCTTCTCCAAGGAAATTATCTACGAATTTGAATGCGGCTATGCCCCGGAGGGCTGGGACACGGCCACTAAGCACTTGCTGCGCATGGGCTTTTCTTTTGAGGAGCTCGACGCCGCCGGCATTTCCAAGATGGGCAAGCGCGGTCCCATCGACCGCTTCCACCGGCGTCTGCTGTGGCCCATCAAGGACCTATCCGGCAACGTCATCGGTTTTGGCGCACGCAAGCTTTTCGACGATGACAAGCTGGGTAAGTACATGAACACGCCCGAGACCATGCTCTATCACAAGTCCAAGGTGCTCTTCGGCCTGGACTTGGCCAAGCGCAACATCGCCGAGCAGCACCAGGCCGTGGTGGTGGAGGGCTACACGGACGTCATGGCTATGTACGCAGCAGGCGTGAAGACGGCCGTGGCTTCCTGTGGCACCGCCTTTGGCGCGGACCACCTGCAGGTGCTGCGCCGCCTCATGTTGGATGACTCCTACTTCCACGGCGAGCTCATCTACACCTTCGACGGTGATGAGGCCGGGCAGAAGGCCGCCATGCGCGCCTTCGAGGGCGAGCAGAAATTCACCGGCCAGTCCTTCGTCTCCGTGGCCCCGGATGGCATGGATCCTTGCGATCTGCGCCTTGAGCGTGGCGACGCCGCAGTGCGTGACTTGGTGGCGGACCGCATCCCCATGTTTGAGTTCGTCATTCGTTCTGTCATCTCAGACTTCAGCATCGACTCGGCCGAAGGCCGCCTCCAAGCCCTGCGCCGCGCGGTGCCCGTGGTGGCCCAGATCCGCGATGAACCCCTGCAGCGCGAGTACGCCCGCCGCCTTGCCGGTTGGGTGGGCTGGCCCGATCCGGAGGAAGTACTCCACCAAGTGCGTCAGGAGGCGCGTAAGCCCAGGAAGGAACAGCGCCCGCGCTTTGCCTCCCTGGAACAGACCTCATCTGCGCCCGCGCAGTCTAATGCCCCCGTCATGCACATCCCTGGCCCCCGCGAGCCACACCTGTGGCCGCAGCGCGAGGCCCTCAAACTGGCCCTGCAGTACCCGCAGATCGCCGGCAGCTATTTCGACGGCATTACGGAGGATGCCTACTCCAACGAGGCCTACCGCACCATCCGCCGCGCCATCTCCACCCTCGGTGGTGTCACCGCCGGTGCTGAACAACCCGGCGTGGAATGGCTGGCCGCCGTGGCGGGTGAGATGCCGGACCTCATGGCCCGCAACTTCGTCTCCGAGCTCGCCGTGGAACCCATCAAGCTAGGGGAGACCGGCAACCCCGACACCGATCTTGAGGCCTACGCTGATTCCGTGCTCTCCCGCCTCCAGGAAGCCCGCGTGGGCGACCAAGTAGCCCAACTCAAGGCCCAACTAGGCCGCATGCGCCCCTCCGACGACGAAGAGTCCTACAACTCACTCTTCGCCGACCTTGTCGCCCTCGAACAGGCCCGCCGCGAGCTCAATGACCGCGCCTTCCGAGGAGTGCGCTAGCGAGCACTACGCACTAATCCGCACGCCCCCGCGCACGCGTTTTAGCGTGCGCGTTAATCTTCGTCCGGCTCGTAAATCCGGTCCGGCTGCACTCCATCTGCGGCGCCACGCTTGTCGCGGCGCCCCTTGTTGTAGTCCTTAAGCTCGCGCATGCGCGGCTCTGGGTCCAAGCGGTTGGCCACAGCCTTGCGTGCGGAGCGTACCGCGGCTTTGGTGGCGGGGGAGTTGACGGCCTTCTCATAGGCGCCCTTAATTTGGTGATAGCGCTTGCGCCCAGCCTTGGTTCCAAAGACGTATCCGGCGGCAGCACCCACAACAAATTGGATCATTGGAAACTAGTCATCCCCTTACTTCAAGCCGGCGCAATAGCCAGCGTTTGCGTACAACGTACGGGAAACGTGCAATTCTCATGAACAGCCTACCTGCCGCAGCGATCTTGGGCAGGCGGCGGTGGGCAGTGAAGCCACCAGTAACGGGGAATAGAGATAGGGAATAGATATGACGTGAACTCTTCCCATAAGGCATTCGCTTCAGTTAACTTAATACCTGTGAAGACTTCTAAGCATACGTATGCGGCATCGGCAGCTGTGGCGATGTCGGCGCTGCTCACCGCCAGCGTGGCGGCAGCTGAGCCTCGTACCGCCGGGCTTGAAGAGCCGCGCGAAGTCACCGTGAGCGAGGACTAGCGCTCATCTTCTTGAAGCCAAGCCATGTGCGCGAAACATAAGCGCTGTAGACTCCTATGGAGATTCTCTCCCGGTAAAAACGAAGGATGTCTATGTCTAAGCCAAAGATTATGACCGTGTACGGAACCCGTCCTGAGGCCATCAAGGTGGCACCGGTCATCAAGGCACTGGAGAAGGACGAGCGTTTTGAATCCGTAGCCGTCTCCACTGGCCAGCACAAGGAAATGCTGGAACAGGTCAACACCATGTTTGGAATTGAACCAAAGCTGGACCTTCACCTCATGAAGCCCGGTCAGGGCCTTAATGAGATTGTCTCCCGTGCGCTCATGGGGCTCGATGAGATCATTGATGCGGAGCAGCCTGATGTCATTATTTCCCAGGGCGATACCTCGACTGCAATGACTGCAGCACTTGCTGGTTTCCATCGCGGCGTAAAAATCGTCCACCTCGAAGCGGGTTTGCGCACCGGCGACATTCACTCTCCGTTCCCGGAGGAAGCTAACCGTAAGCTGATTGGTCAAGTAGCTGAGCTACACCTTGCTCCGACGGCAGGCTCGATGGAAAACCTGCGCCGCGAGAACGTGCGCTCCAAGGACATTGCGGTCACTGGTAACACCGTTATTGACGCTCTTCTGGAGGCAGCCAGCTGGGATACCGCGTTTGAGGATCCTGCTCTGCAAGCAGTGGCTGAATCCGACAAGCGTCTGGTTGTGGTGACCACCCACCGCCGCGAGAACCTTGAAGCGATGAAGGAAATCGGTGGCGCGGTCAAGGACCTTGCAGAGAATTACTCGGACATTAACTTTGTTCTGCCGCTGCACCTGAACCCGAAGGTTCGTGAAGCTGTGCTTCCGGAAGTCGAGTCTTTGCCCAATGTTCTCATCACGGATCCGCTTCCGTACGATCAGTTCACCAAGCTGCTTGACCGTGCAACCATCATCCTGACTGATTCTGGCGGGGTCCAGGAGGAAGCGCCGGCTCTGGGTAAGCCGGTCCTAGTCATGCGCCAGAACACTGAGCGCCCTGAAGCTGTTGTTGCCGGCACTGTGAAACTTGTGGGTACCAACCGTAGTCTCATCGTGGCGGAAGCCAAGCTGCTGCTCGATGACGGCGCTGCGTACACCTCCATGGCTAACGCCGTAAACCCCTATGGCGACGGCAAGGCCGCAGAGCGTGCCGTTGCTGCTATTGCTGAGCTCCTCGGCGCAGGGGAGCGCCTGCCGGACTTTGACCCAGGTATTGAGCTATAGAGAATTGAGATGAATGGGCAGGCGCGTATTTCTAGTTGCCCTGCCCATTCATGTGGTTCCACGTAAGGTAAAGCTATGGAACCACGTGACATTAAATGCACTAACTCTCAGCGCACCACAGCTTCCCAAGTATTGGCTGATGCGATGTCTGTAGGCCAACTCAGCGTCGCCGAATTTGAGGAACGTTCTTCTACATGTGCCAACGCGACGACGCGCGGCGAGTTGCTCGACCTCGTTTCCGATCTCCTTGAGGATCCCGGAAGAGTACTCTTTGGTAGCCATGAGGTCGCCTCAAAGAGCTCACACGCGATTAACACTGTAGATGGGGAGCTTGCTACGACTGTTGACCGCGCACTAGCTCAAGTCGAACCATCCGTGCGTGGTGCTCAGGGCCTTTCCATGGGCATTTTCGGTGGCACTACGGTTCGAAGTACTCCCATTGCCTCTCGCCATACCACAATGGGTATTTTTGGTGGGACAGACGTAGACCTGCGCGGTGCTGCACTTCGAGAACACGTAACCACCATTCAAGCGGTTGGAATCTTTGGCGGTGTCGACGTATGGATTCCCGAGGGCTTTCGTGTCCGAGTTAACGGCATCGGCCTTTTCGGCGGGCATGACATCAAGGTTGACCGTGGGGCTATTGATCCGGCCGACCTACCTGCTAGCGCTCCAGAGGTTGTCGTCAACTGCTTTAGCCTTTTTGGAGGGGTAGACGTGCACGTTGTTAAGCGTTAGGTCGGTGACGGGGATTAAAACGGCACGACATTTCCACGACGATAGTCACCAAAATCGGCTTAAGGGACATTTCGTGTGGATAAACCGATACGGATTCTCGGGGCAGCCTGGGATAATTCCTTGATCTTGATTTTGAATCGGTTCCAACGGCCCGATCTGTGAAATCAACAACGGATAACACTAGGTCTGTGGTAGATAAGTCGCAGCTGGTGCGATTAGGCCAATTCCTATGGCGACGTCCGCACCGAAGTCCCTGTACATCCACTGGACCTAGCCAGGTCGCAAGACTTCGGACGCAATGGGAAAAGCGGCATACGCGGCCTGGACGAAAGAAGAGCTCACACGACGTGGCCACCCAGACGGGCGACCAGCCACATTCGACACCCACATCGACAACGAATGGAACCCCAGCTTAGGCATAAGAAAAGGCTGGGCCGGACGCTCCTAAATCCACACGAAATGTCCCTTAAGCCCAAAATCCGGATAAGTTCCTAGATAGAACAGCAAAAAGCCGCTTGGAATACAAGCGGCTGTTTCGCTCCTCCAACTGGGCTCGAACCAGTGACCCTTCGATTAACAGTCGAATGCTCTGCCAACTGAGCTATGGAGGAATATATGTATGCTGCTAAGCAAATCGCTTTGCTCTGTGCAACGAGAAATAACTATATATGGAGGGTGCTTAGAATGGCAAATCCGCAGGGAGAGCTGGATATCTTGAGAGGAAACTATACGTTTGAATCTTGCCCTTCGTACTTGTCCTGAAGGGGATAGGTTCATCACTTGATAGTGCGGTGTGTATTATTTCAAGACAGGCATTGCTCGACCTAGAGGGGCGGACGGATGAAGGTTCTAGTTCTTTCACAGTTCTGGCATCCCGAAAATGGGGTTCCCCAGCGAAGGTGGACCTGGTTAGGCGGGTTATTTGCTCAAAAAGGCGTTGAAGTTGTTGTTATTGCACCGCCACCCCACTATCGCCGGAATGTTTCCTTTAAAAAAGCATTGAAATCGTTCCGTATTGTCTCTGCGCCGGAATCAGGGGTTGCAGGGGAAAAGATTTACAGAAGTCCATTTATTCCTTCAGGTGAATCGTTGATTGCGAGAGCACTATCTCAGGCCTTTATCGCTAAGGGGGCTTTACTTGCAGCTGCCATCCGATGGGCAGGAATCCGCAAGGTTGATGCGGTAGTAGGGACTGTCCCGGCGCTGCCAACTGCGGTGGTTTCTTTTCTAATTGCTCGGGTCGCAGGGGTTCCCTATGTCATAGATTTACGCGATGCATGGCCAGATTTGATGAGGGAATACGGTAGCTGGAACCGTGCATTGGAGACGCAGTCAACACATCATAAGAGGCTAAAGCCAAAACTTGTGCAGGCATTGAGCTATGTAGTGCAGCAAGGCCTGAATGCCTTACTGGCTCGTGCGGATGCGATAATAGTAACTTCGAATGACCTGGGTAAGCAGCTATCCGCTGGAGTTAAGCGAAGTCATTGCCAAAAGATCATTACACTCCGTAACGTGTTTCCTGCGAGTCTGTCAATGCCGGCTGCTCGAAATCCCTTAGTGGATCGCCCCCTTCGTGTCCTCTATGCTGGAACTCTCGGACGGGCTCAGAACCTAAAAAATGTTATTGACGCTGTAAGAACTGCTGAACAACGAGGAGTTCCGATTGAGCTTGCGTTTGTGGGGGGAGGCGCGGCCGTCGATGCTTTGAGGGAATACGCTGATATGAAGGACGTCGATGCAACCTTCTATCATGTTCGCTCTGCTTCTGAGGTCGTTAGCTTCTATGATTGGGCTGATACTGCGCTAGTACATTTAACCGACTGGGAACCTTTAAATAGAGCAGTTCCCTCCAAAACTTACGAATTGATGTCCGCTGGCGTCCACATTACTGGGGTGGTGGCGGGTGAGACTGCCAAAATTATCCGTGAGTTGCATGCGGGCGATGTTGTTCCTCCGGAACGGCCTCAAGAGCTCGCTGAATTGTTTGCCGAGTTGTATGCGTGTCCAGATCGTTTGCTGGTATCGGATGAAGGGCGGTTGTGGGTCAATCGAGAGCGAGAAGTGGTGGTCCAAAAGAGGGTGGACGAGCTAATTGATTGGATTGGAAAAGTGAATTGATGAGGGGATTGCGTTGGATTAATTATCTGTTGGTGTCTGTAACGTTTTCAGTCAAGAAGGCACTTGTCGAACCGAAGAAGTTTATTCTTTTGGTGTCCCAACGACTCGTGGGATACCAAGTGATTGGTACTGTGAAAGCGTGGCTGGAAGCTGTCAAAAGTAGGGACCGTGATGAAGCACCCTCGAGTCGACGTGAACGCCTAGACTTCTTTCTTTATATCGGCGACTATGATCTCGCTTTAGGCGAATTTAAAAAATTGCCATTAATTAAACGTTGTATAAACTTTCCGAAAAAGAATCTTGCCAAGATTAAAAGGGATCAATTTTACCGTACGATTTATAAAGGGCGAGAAGCAACAGGCTTGGGAGGGGGGACCAATATTTTATATTATGTTAACAACTCCCTTCCGTATACACAATCGGGATACACTATTCGCACGGCGGCCTTGACGAAAACCGTTCGGGAAAAAGTTGATTCAATTAGTACGGCAACGCGGCTAGGTTACCCCTTGGTTATAGGAAAGATTCCCCAGCCGGCTAAGGAGCCGAGCGGACTAAATACCTTAATTCCACGCGTAATGCCGTTTCGTGAAGATCGTAGATACCGATTGGCAAAGAAGTTACTAATGCGCGTCTGTGTTGAGAGGGGGATCGACCTAATCCAGACTACTTCAGATTTCAAAAATGCCTCGTTAGTTTCTGATGTGGCTCATGATATGGGGATTCCGTGGATATACGAGATTCGAGGAGAGCCTCACAATACTTGGCTTTCTAAGTTCCCCGAAAAAATGGCGACTGAAGCAGAGAAGTCTTTCCATTATCGGCACTCTGAGCAAAAAGAAATCGAAGCTGCGGGGAAGGCGAGCGCGGTCATAGTGTTAAGTGAGCTGACTAAAAACAGGCTAGTGCGGGCTGGTATCTATGAAGGTAAGATAGTCACAATTCCGAATGCAATTGATTCTGGAATGCAGATCGATCGAACAAATGCGATAAATATACGAACCCAGATGAAGCTGCAGGGCAAAAAAGTCGTGGGGACGGTCAGTTCTCTAGTTCCATATGAGGGGTTAGATACACTAATCCGCGCCTTACCAAACTTGGATGAGCGAATTGAATTGGTTTTTGTAGGAGACGGAGAAGACCGCGCGAGGCTCGCTGCATTAGCAGCTTCATTAGACTTAGAGAACCGAGTTCATTTCGTGGGTAGACAGCCAAGCTCTGAGATTCAAAGCTGGTATTCTATCTTTGATGTTTTTGTGGTCCCGAGAATTGAATCACGAGTTACCCGATACGTTACCCCGATAAAGCCTTTAAATGCTTTGGCGGTCGGTGTCCCTCTAGTGTGTTCCGATTTGCCGGCTTTGAGGGCGGTCACCGGTGGATATGCTAAATTTGTCCCGCCGCAGTCTCCCACTGATCTAGCGGAAGCTATCACTGAAGTCATTGAGTCACCAGAGGAAATGTTGGCGGAAAAGGAATGGTTGGATTCTATGACTTGGGAGGCTAACGGCAGAAAACTAGCTAGACTATATCGAAGTTTACTAAATTGAACGTAGGTCGGAATCATGTCGAAAGTTATTGATGCTTGGAATAGTGCTGACTTTGAGGGCGTAAGTGAGCAAAAACTAACTCGGTTTAAGCGGAAGGATATTCGAGCGGCGATCAGAGAATCGCGATACGCGGTTAAGCTGCTGCAGCGTGCTGGGCAGGCACCGCGCCCTGTGGGGCTGGGGGAGGTAGGAGAAAATGAAAAAGTTAGGGCGGTTACAATTCTCCACTCCAGCTTGCCTAATCACACTGGTGGCTACACGGGACGCGCGCAGGGTCTACTCAAGGGGTTGATGCTTAATGGCATGATCGTCCGCGCGTATACTCGCCCGGGATTCTATGCTGAACGGGTTGATTCTAAAGCCAGCTTTCCGTATCCACTCGATGAGGTCGACGGGGTTGAGTATCGACATTTGCCTGCGGAGTCTCCCCGCAAGAATGGCGAGTATGAATACATGTACAAGGCTATCGATTGGTATCGGGAAGTCTTCTTGATTGAGCGCCCGAATCTGGTGCATGTCCGGTCCACCTATTTGATCGCTTTACCGGCTTTGATTGCAGCTCATGAATTGGGAATACCAGTTTTGTATGAGGTATCAGGTCTTTGGGAATTGGTTTTTGAGGGGCGCGGGGAAGTCGGGAGGGCACGGCGAATTGAGAGAATGGAAGACGCGACATGCCGATTTGCAGACCGGGTCGTTACAATGAATAGTTCAATGGCGAGTCTGCTTGATCGCCGTAGCGAACATGGCTTGGATATTGGATTGGTTCCAAATGCGGTCGATGTCTCTCGTTTTTCTCATCTGACGGCGCTAGAGGAGAAGGAGTTCTTTACCTATGACGTAGGCTACGTGGGCTCCTTGGTCGACTATGAGGGACTTGAGACTTTGATTCGTGCGATTGCTTTGGGCAAGCAAAAAGGGCGAGCGATTAGGGCGAAGATTGTTGGAAAAGGGGTCGAATTAGACAAGCTGAGGGATCTCGCTGAAACACTGAGCGTTGAGGACCTTGTAGAGTTGCCTGGGCCGGTAGCTGCTCACGAAGCTGTCGACATGTTCGAGGATGTTAACGTGATTGTCTTACCTCGGGTATCAACGCCAGCAACTGAGTATGTAACTCCTCTTAAACCGTTCGAAGCAATGGCCGCTGGGAGACCTCTACTTGTGTCTTCGGTTTCCGCATTGTCAGAAGTGTCGCGCGGTGGTGATGCGGCTCTCGTATTTGAGCAGGGGGATTCCGAAGACTTATTGGAGAAGCTCATTGATTTGTTGGATCATCGCGAAAAACAGCTTTCGCTTAGTCGATACGCCAAGGAAGTAGTCGCGACAGAGCATAATTGGGAGTACGTTGCGGCTGAAATGGCTGAGGAGTTTAAGAAGCTGGCCCTCCCATTTGGGCACTTGCCCTTTCTGACCTCCGCAGGAAAAGTACAGCGCCAAGGCTCCATAGTGTACCCATCCCATGTATAGGACAAATTCATGAAGAGAACTACTCGTCGTCAACAACTATTGGTATTGCTGCTTCTCCTTGCAATTGTTTGCGGAGTCTGTGGAGTCTGGCTGGATACGCTGGTTCCGATGTATCTAGAACTTGTGTTGGTTTTGCTGGGGTTATTCATTGTATTGCGGTCTGGGGAAAGAGGGCAGTATAAGAGTTTTAGAAAAACAGAGAAGTTGCAAAACCAGCTATCGGTTCGGCTAGACAACCTCGATGCGAGATTGGGGGACATAGGGGCCGAACTGTCGAAAACCGAGTGTTTGTCGACAGTAGATCCCAATGAGAACGTGAAAACCGATGAAGTGTTTCCCCTATTCGAGGACCTCATCGATGAAATGAATGAACAGGCCCAAGGGGATAGTCAGATGGCTTTGTCGCAACAAGTTTCTGTCAGGAAAATTATTAATTGGCTTCGTCCTACGTTGCTCCTAACGACAGATGCATGGCTAAGGCCATTGGAGGAGGAGACTAAGGTTAACACTGCACATTGGGAGAGGCCAGATCCTTCTTTTAGGCTTGCCGATGAGGTTAAACTGGCGGTGGTGGACTCTGAATCTTTTCTAGCAGGCCGTGGTTCGTTAATGGTGTCAAGTCATTTGGGGACATGTGCATTGGCGATAATCGAATCTTCGAACACCGAGAGAATTGAATCTATAGCAGGATTTGCTGAAATTGCGCCGGTAGGAATGATGCACGGTGTGCGTCTTTTTTATCCTTCTTCGGCACTGGAACCTGCAAAATATTCAAAACTCGTTAAGTATATTTAAGGACTTCAATGAACATCCTTGAGCTTGCCCAACTTGAAAAAGCATCGGAATCTGAGTTGTATGATGCTGACCGCGAGGAATTCCGTTTTATAGTGGCGGTTGGCGAGTGTCTAGTGCCGGTATTGGTGCAGCCGACTGCTAAGTATGAAGACACTCTTTTAGTGACATATAACGGGGCTATTCAGCGGACCAAAGCCCCGGACGGCATTGTCTTTCAGCGGTCGTCGTGGCTAGATGAGTTTGAATCGCCTGTCATCCAGATCGCCGATCCCACAATGGTTAAGCATAAACGGTTGCAAATTGGCTGGGGGCAGTACTCAAAGAATGATTGGTCCATTGCCTCGATGGTTAAAGTCATTGACGCAGTCCGAGCGCGTTTTGGGCTTGCAGGTCCTGCTAGGACTCTTCACTATGGGAGTTCTGCAGGCGGATTCCAGGCGATTTGTTGTGCTACTTTCGATCGCGGCAGCAAGGCCCTTGTAAATAACCCACAACTTGACTGGTCCTATTACAACGAACGTTTTGTAAATGCATTGCTACGGGATGTTTTTGAAGGTGGCAACATCGAAGACGTCAGGGTTTCTCAACCCTGGAGGGTTAGTGTAATCGAGTTGTTTGAGGTCGAAGGGTACATCCCGGAGACCGAGGTGATGCTGAACATCGCAAGCGCAGGCGATGTTGAACAGCAGTTAAAGCCCACCTTGGAAAAAATGACCAAGCTTGTAGCTTTAGGCAGAGTCCCTCTATTCAGCTTTGGTCTGTACCATGATGAAAACATGGGGCATAATCCACTTGCACGGCCGCACACCGTTAAGAAGATCAATTCGAAATTGAGTAGCATGCGTGCAGTCATTGAAGAGTAAGTTCTCCTTTGCTTCCTTACAATCTTTCTTCGCACATAGTGGGTTTGCCGTGGCGGATAGCCAATAAAGGAGCTCATCTAGCCTGTTCGGTTTCTACCCGGCGTAGCTATGTCAAAGACGACTTTGAAGAGGCCATGCTTTATGACTGCGTGCGCTCGGCGGTTGCGAAAGGAAGTCAGGTAGAATCACGGCTTTATAGTAAAAAGATATTCAATAGCTTTCCTAGCGTCAGATTTACTTTTTCGGGGCCAAACGTACGGGTGCCGAAATGCAACTTACCCCTGGTCTCAGCACTTAGGGCCTGTGGAGTGGTGTACGACAGGAATGGGCTCCGACCAAAGGGCTCAGACGGCGACCAGACTAGTGCTATATCTGTCGGTGCATGGCAGATGGTTAAACAATGCTCTAGTGCTCTCTCTCACCGCGAGCGTATTCTCGATGTTATAGTTCCCGTCTACAATAACGGCATATTTCTAATAACTAAATGCCTTCCTAGTCTTGCCGCGAACGCTATCTGGGAACAGATGAGAGTGATCGTTGTGGACGATGCCTCTGATGATCCGGTAACTCAAGAGATTCTGGATGAGGTTAAAGGGAGCGTCGGAAACGTTGATGTAGTTCGACTGGAGGGTCCGCCGAGCGGCTCTGCGTCGGGCCCAAGGAATGTCGGAATTGAACTTGCCAAATCGGACCTCGTCACGTTTCTTGACCCCGACAACGAAATATCAGTTGGGGGATATGACGAACTAGTTAAACAGTTTTATGGTTCGAGCGTTCCTGTGCAAATGGCTTCTGGGTATCAGTTGAAGGTTGGTGCGTCCATTGGCCTCAATGCTCGGAATGCATTGTTTCACGGGAGACTTGTTGATCGACCGAGTGCGCTTTTTACTGCAACCCAGCGCTTTCCAGTTGTATCAACACAAGCTGCGGTCATTTCTCGGGTTTTTCTTGAAGACAATAAGATTCGCTATGTTGAAGGCGCAGTCGGGCAGGACACGCTATTTGGCTGGGAGATACTGTTAAATGCAAATGCCATCCTATTCTGTCACCGGCCGTTTATCGTGTATTATTCGCAGCGAAGTGGTTCTATCACCAATGATGCTGGAGTTGACTATTTCCGGCGTGCATTGATACGGGAGAAAGCTCAGTTTGAGGTTCTGAGACAAGCAGGCATTTTGTCTATCTACAGAAAGAATCAACTTCCTCGTATGATGGATGAAATCTATAAACCAAAGTTAGACAATTTGGATGGGCCTGGCCGTGATGTCGCTGAAGGGTATGTTCAGGAAATATGTGGTTTGTATGCCCTCTAAATATGGGTACCGACCTGCTCCTTTCTAAGTGTCTTTCGGATCTGTCTGAATGTTAGAATCGAATCAATTTGTCATTTGACTCATTTGAAATGACGAATTTGTACAGTAAATAAGGAGACCCATGGCTGATCAGCAAGAGGCTGACGCGATCCGCTCCCTCCAGCAAGCAATGCCGAAGAATCGCCGAACTGTCCTGGTTGCAGACGAGGAACTGATTTCAACGAACAAACGAGCGTCTTTAGCGAAGTATTTGGCAAATACATGGCGTTACAGGCACTTTATCTTCGAGCATGCAAGATTCAAAGCAGCTGGAGACAATGATGACATGTTTCTGGGGAAGCTTTGGAATATTCTCGAACCTTTGCTTCGTATTGCTATGTATGGGGTGATGTTCGGTGTAGTTCTTCAGACGTCGCGGGGCATTGAAAATTTCATAGGCTTCTTGGTCATTGGCTTAATGTATTTTTCGATGATGTCACGTGGACTCGGCAGTGGATCTGGGCTCGTGCAGCGATCAAAGGCAATGATGCGAACCTTTCGGTTCCCGAGAGTCTCCCTGGTGGTTGGAGAAGCCATTAAGGGGTTTATTAGCAATATAATACCAGGGGCATTGGCTGTTCTTGCCGCCTTGGCTTTTCAGTGGGGCGATCCTCTCTCATGGTCGGTCGTCTTGATTGTTCCGATCTATTTTTTGATCCATCTGTTTTCATTCGGGCTATTGCTGATATCAGCTCGAGTAACTGCATTCGTTCCAGATGCTAAGAAGATTGTCTTCTTCGTAAATCGAGCTTGGTTCTACGTCTCAGGTGTATTCTTCTCAGTTGAGCGCTACGCCCGTGTTCCTGAAATGCAGGAAATTATGCAGGCTAATCCTGCCTACCGGTTTCTGGAAGCCGCTCGAAGCGTTGTTATGTATAACCAGATACCAAGTTTGTCGGAATGGCTAATCCTGGTGCTCTGGGCGACTGGTGCTTCTGCCGTTGGTTTTATCTTCTTTTGGAGGGCTGAGGACCGTTATGTACACGTTAGATAATCCCAGCGTGCTTGTTCGCGAGGCGTCCAGATTTTATCGAGCTGACAATAAACGCAGTGTATTTCGGAGACCAAAGCTTTCCGATGAACGTGAGGGTGACTATGTTCGGGCACTAAGCTGTGTGTCAATGTACGCCGAGAAGGGTGAATGCATTGGTATCTTGGGGAGAAACGGATCCGGAAAATCAACCCTGATGAGGCTGATCGCAGGAAATGAGGCGCCTGATGAAGGCCAGGTGCTTACTTCCGCAACTCCGACTTTGCTCAATGTTTCCGCAGCGCTGCAACCAAGACTTCCAGGCAGGACTAACATAAGATTAGGGCTATTGGCACAAGGGGTCTCTCCCGAAAAGATCGATGAACTTACAGAGGAGATAATTGACTTCGCGGAGATAGGAAAAGCGGTTGAACGTCCGATGAAAACCTATTCGTCGGGAATGGGGGCCCGGTTGAAGTTTGCGATTTCCACTGCAGTTCAACGTGATTTACTGCTGATTGACGAGGCTTTGGGGACAGGTGATGCCTCATTCACAGAGCGTGCACAAGAACGCATGACTGGTTTTCTAAGTAATGCAGGGACGATCTTCTTGGTATCTCATGCGATGGCATCAATTAAAAGCATGTGTTCTAGAGTGATTTGGCTTCATGATGGAGAGATAATCGCTGACGGTGACGTCGAACCCATCACCTTGTTATATAACAAGTGGACCGCTCGGGCAGCAAGGAAAAACTTTGAGTCTGCGGAAAGCTTGATTCTCGGAGTGAAATCAACCTACAAAAAGCCTTCGATACTACTGGATTCTCAAGTTAGTAAGTTATTAAATTAATCCCTTGGGGATTCTCGCGAATCCCCAAGGCGTTCCATTGGACCTTTAAGTCAGCCTGTTGATTTGGCTCAATGGTGTGTTGGAGTAGCCTGGCTTTTGGGGCAATAGCAAACTTGTAGTACAGGGGCTTATTCTGCTACGCGAAACTCTCGAGTCGATGAAATCTCCAGTGGCTGGGATGAGTCAAAATCAATGGGCGTCTCAGTCCACTCTGTTAATTTCAACAAACTGACGTTACTCCAGGCTAGACCGTTCTCGCGCATCGACCGAACCCCGATATCAACACTATCTCCGTATCGCAGACCGTCTACGGCTACGGTGCAGGGGTCATTACGCTTACCAATCGGCAGGCGGTAAACGTCATTGTCGTTAATCCGGATGAAAATAACAACATTGTTGGCATCTCGGCCAATGTTGTAGTGATTGTGGAAAGTTAACCTAAGTGAACCAGTCTGTGCTGAAAAACGTTTCCTAAAGAATCGTTCCCCGCCTTTGTGTAGATTCTCTGGTTTCAATTGGATAATGTCTGGAGGAGTTTGTTCATACCTTTCATAAGGCTCATCCTCCGTTGTCCGGCTGAAAACAGCTTCAACGTCAACAAAGTTGGTTTTGGCAATGGAGAAATCTTTGTCGTTGATTGGGAACTGCGTAAGTGTCGGGCATGCTTTCTGAATGAAAGATTTCGCGAAAACCGCGTTCTTGCGGTCGTAGAACGGTAGAGATTGTGCCGTTTCGAATAACTTCCGGATCGCAATCGGGTTGATCGGCAGAAAGGCTGAAGCCTGGCAATTGATCGCTTCCGACTGAAAACGGCCAGCTCGGAGTTCTTGATATAAAATATTGGCGACTGGGAATCCATGCTCCAATACGGTTTTCATGTTGTAGCGTTCCCAAAGCTCATAGGCGAGTTCAGTTGTGAGCTTCTCATCGTCTGATTTGCTCGAATACCCTCCGAGGGCAGAAACAATCCGCGTGAATGTCTCGAATGAGGTTGTAGGTTTCGCTGCAGGCGAATAGTAGTCTCTAAAGGCCTCAAGCGCAGTGCCGACGAAGCAAATGGAGGGGTGTGTGCCGAGGGTGTTCTCGTACAGGCCTTGGAAATTTAAAGCATGTTTTCCCACAGTATTGCGTTGTAGGGTCGCTTTATCTTCTGCAGAAAGAGGATAGGATTTAACATCTTCCATCGGCAGAATAACGTGTTCTTTCTTAAACGTTTCCGCTATTAATCTGGATACTCGGATATCAAGTTTGTACGAACGCTTAGTATTTCCATCTTCTTCTGAGGGAGGTTCAGTACTTCCATAAGTTACGAATGAGAAATCAATCCCTGAGGCTAATGCTGCAGAAGCACATACTCTGGTATCCATACCTGCAGTCAGAGCACAATATGCCTTGTAGTCGAGACTTCCCCAGTGCTGGACAGAGCGCTTGGCTAAAGCGATAGCTTGCTCAACCGCCGTGTTTATCGAGGAAAACTCGTCAATAGATGTATATGGGTGCGGATAGAATCGGTTGAGTTCTTTGGTCTCAAACTCAAAGCAAAAATTTGGCGGCAGTGCAGCAATTCGGGTGTCTTCAGTCTGATCCCACAGCTTGTGCTGTCCAAGTGAAACCAGTTCTTTGGTAATGCCCGTGCGGGCGTTGAGTTCCTCATTGATTAGAGGTAGATGTGAGCCAAATAGTAGGGCTTCTTCCCGCGCAATGTAAACAGGTTGGCTCGCTAGGGTGTCATTGTAGAGTTTGGTCTTTTCATCCTTGACGATAAGTGCCGCCCAGCGGCCGACTACATAATCGAGAAAAGAATGAAAAGCATGCCACCCTTTTGAAAGCTCTTGTCGGGCTCTCTCTATGAAAGGAAGCTCAATCGATGTGTCACCGACGAAGGCCGCATGACCAAACCAAAGCAGTTTTAAGTTATCGTCTTGAACAAGCTGTGTTGGTTCATCGGGCTGGATGTAAACTTCTATGCCGTCCCAAGCTTCAAACCGTCTGAAATTGCTTTGGATTAGCTCTTGGTTCTCGATCGGCTTGTTGCTTACTAGAAAGCCGAAAGGATAAGGCCTGATGGTCATGGGGTGTCTTCCTTCAGAGTTATGCTATGGCTACCTGCTACCAGATACCTTTGGTGTCGATTACCTTCTTAGCCTTTAGTTTCTCGGTTTCGAATTCCTTAAACTGAATGTGGTCAACCAACATCAAAACTACATCAGCCGAATCTACAGCCTTGTCCAATTCCTTTAGCTCGACGTTCTGGAATCCAGACAGCCTGTCAGGAAGTTGGGTGATGTTGGGCTCTACTACGCTAATCTGAATATCCTTAAATCGGTTTGCGAGTTCGCATGCGATATTTAGCGCAGGTGATTCGCGGAGGTCATCGATATCAGGTTTAAAAGCGAGGCCCAAAACTGCTAGCTTCTTGCCCTCCGGTTCTCCTAGTGCTTCAACGACTTTGTTGATAACCCAGTTGGGTTTGTCATCGTTGATATGTCTCGCGGTCTTAATAAGCTTGGAGTTCTCCGGATCGGTGGACACGATGAACCAAGGGTCTACTGCGATGCAGTGACCACCCACACCAGGGCCTGGTTGGAGAATATTCACTCGCGGGTGGTGGTTAGCGAGTTCGATAAGTTCCCAAACATCGATGCCAAGCCTATCGGCGATCAGAGAGAGCTCATTAGCGAATGCGATATTGACGTCGCGGAAAGAGTTCTCTGTCAATTTGGCCATTTCTGCTGTCACGTCATTGGTAGGCAGCAACTCGCCTTCACAGAAACTTGCATAGATCTCTGTGGCACGGCGGGTGGCTTCGCTCGTTTGACCACCGATAATACGGTCATTGGTTCGCAGCTCAGTCATTGCGTTGCCCGGAAGGATGCGCTCTGGACAATGCGCAAAGTAGATGGTTTTGTCATCGGCAGGAGCGTCATCGCTATCAACTTTTAGATCGGGCCTCAACTCGAGGATTCGCTTTGCCATCTTTTGAGTAGTCAGCGGGGGAGATGTGGATTCGAGCACAATTAGTTCGTTGCCTTCAAGCTGGGGCGCGATTGCTTCAGCAGCTGAGTAGATGAACTTCATATCAACATCATGTCCCTCGGTGAATGGGGTAGGGACAGCGATGATGTACGCGTCAGCTTTAGTTTGTTCAGTACTGGCGGTGAAACGACCGGACTCAACAGCCTTCTTAAGCTCGTCTTCCAGGCCGGGTTCAACGATCGTAACTTCGCCCCTGTTGATTTTGTCGACGTTAATTGCATTTACATCGACTCCAGTTACTTGAAGGCCTGAATTTGCCATTACTACTGCGGTGGGCAGGCCAATATAGCCAAGCCCTACGAATGCTACGTGCGGAGTTGAGCTCATTTCATCCTCTACTCGTTGTCGGTTTTGGTCGTGCTCTAGCATACTTCCCCCTGGCTTCCTTGCGGATGTAGGCATCCCCTTTTCGAGATGATCTTCGCTAGGTGCTGACTGATAGTGAGGTAAGAAGAGGGCGGTGGTGGCGGAGTCGAAGAGAAGGATTAGGCGGAGGGGGCGTCGGTAAGCCTAAGTGCTATCCATGATAGGCATCCGAGTGGCGTCGCCAAGGAGGGGTTGGCGTCGTGGCTGATGTAATCCAGGAGCTGCCAAGTTATGCACGGGAATCTCACGAGCACATTCTTTGAGGAACTCTAGTCTCGTTAGAATCTCGCTGGGGGCGACGGGGTCGGCAAGCTCCTGCACAACCGGTTAATGGTCTGGGATGAAGCCAGCCGTCGGACAACACGACCCTGCGGAAAACTATGAAGCCCTCATATGTCTTCGCCATGGCGCTCGGCGCGGCAATTGGCTGGGGTGCCTATATCTTGCCCTTCGACTGGATACAGAAGGCCGGCTTGGCCGGCACGGTCATCGGCTTTGTCGTTGGTGGCCTGATGATTGCAGCTATTGGTTTGATTTACGGCTTTACTATTCGTGCGCTGCCGCTGACCGGTGGCGGGGTGGCCTTCGCTATGGCGGCGCTCGGCCGGGCTCATGCGTTTATTGCTGGTTGGGCGCTGACACTGGGCTACTCGTGTGTCGTTGCGTTGAATGCGTCGGCAGTCACGCTCGTCTTCCGTGTCACGTTCCCTGAAATGGTCATGAGAGGTGCGCTTTCCGGCCAGTTCCAGTTCTTTGCCGTTGTGATCATGATTGTGGCGGTGGTGGTCATTGTGGCGTCGATGGTGATTTATTACGTCGCCAAGCGCCCGGAGCTTGCACCAGTTTTCCCTGTCGACGTTGCGCCGGCGGCAGCGGTTGCGACCATTATCGCTTTTGCCCCGTGGGCCTACGTGGGTTTTGATTCCATTCCGCAGTTGGCGGGCGAGTTCAATTTCTCGCCGAAGAAAGCGCTAGGCCTTCTGATGTGGGGAGTCATTGCGGCGACCTTGATTTACTTGGCGATGATGCTCGCAACCTCTATCGCTGTGGGAAACCATCACGATGTTTATGAAGGGGAGGCATGGCCGCCAGCGGCAGCTATCAGCGAGGTGATGGGGCCTGCCGGTTTGGTGCTCATGGTTGTAGCCGTCAGCGCCGGAGTTCTTACCGGGTTGAACGGATTCTTCACTGCGGCAAGCCGAGTCTTGTTTACTCTTGGCCGCGCCAACCTAGTCTCGAGTCGGCTGGGTGAGCTAAATGGTAAGCAGCGCACCCCACGTAATGCGGTTGTCTGGGTGTGTGCGGTGTGCCTGGTTACCCCGTGGTTTGGGCGCGCGGCGTTGACGTGGGTCGTCGATATGTCCAGTGCTGGTATCACGGTGGCGTATTTCTATACGTGTTTCTGCGCATGGAAGATTGCGCGTACCGGACAGGTTCCCGGGATGCCCAAGCCGATAGCACCGAGCAAGTTTTACGAGTACTTCGCGCTGGCCGGGTGCATTCTCTCCATCGGGTTCTTGGCGTTGCTCTTTGTTCCGGGCTCGCCTGGCATGCTGGGACGGCTCCGCTCATCGCGTTGGTGGTCTGGGTTGTGCTGGGGTTGGTGTCGTGGGCTATCAAGAGCCGGCAGCTGGAGGATGTGCCGCCGGAGGAGACGGCGGCGTTGATTCTGGAATAGCAGATCGATATCGCAGGTGAGCTTTTACGACAGTACAGGATTTGTCGCCTTGACTGGGCAGGGGAGACGTCGGCAAGCGCAGACGTCTTTCACACGCCAGCCCCGACGAGTTCGTGCAGTGCTGGGCATGGGGCGTCGGCAAGCTAGGCGGCTGAGGACTCGTGGGGTAGCTCCACTACGTGTCCCCTAAACGAGGGTAACCTCACACAGAGGCTGTTAAGGAATTGTCGTACGCTTCGCACTTAACTGTTAAGCGGCCCTTCCGGTTTTAGAGTGCGTTGATTTTGTCCTGTAGCTATCCGGGGTGGATTAGGCATCGCAGGACGAAGTGGTTGAGGTTATTAAATCGCGGTACCAACTACCCCAAATCGACAACTACGTCGGGGAAGAAAAGCTCCTCGCTCATTCCGTTGATGATGTGCGTGGTCGGCAAAATCGGATCGCTGTCGAGAAGTGACTCGACCAGCTGTTCAAAACCGAAATGCAGTGGAGGATCGGCGGCTCGGGGATGAACGGCACAATGAGTGTGGTAATGATGGCAGGAAATGGGGAGGTTGCGTCGTAGGTGCTCGAAAAAATAGTGGGCGCTACTCCAAGCAGTTGAAAGTAAGGCCAATGGATGTGGTAAGCAATGCGGCTACGTAGGCCTGCTGCTACTTGAGGTAGTCGACGTGTGGGCGGGTACGGCGTATTATCGATAGTATAATCGATTAGCCTTGGGGACGGTCTCTAGACACGGGAAGGGTGTCGTTGCTCTCGATAGAACTGAAAGAAGGCTAGCGCCCTTGATCCGACTGGTGTCGATTCGGTGTTTTCGAGGAGAAGAAATTCTTGAGTGTTCCAGTTTTGCAGCATGCATCCATCGCCGGAGCTTCAGCTAAAGAGAGTGTTCTGTCTGGAGATTTTTTGGGCGCTGTAGCGGGAGGCTTGATTGGCGGTCTAATTTCCATACTGGTTGTTGTTATTCAGCGGCGTGATGATAAGCGGACCCGGGATGACGAGCTATTCGGGAGAGCTTTCAAAGCCGTGATGGATTGGACGGAGATGCCTTTCCGTCGAATAAGATCTCGGCAAGACAGCGTAGAACAGCAACGGGAAATAAGGCTAAGATTTCACGTCCTGCAAGAAGAGATCCAATTCCACCGCGGCTGGATTGGCTTTCGGTCAAAGAAACTAGGCTCTCATTATGACCGATTTGTTAGTTCCATCAAACGGCTAGTGAGACCCTGCCTCCAGAAAATTGATTCTGATGAAGATTACAGCGAGGAATGCCTAAAAGAAGAAATGGCACGCATACAGGACCAGATAAACATAGAGGTGGGAAAGTTTAGACAGTCTGTTGGGCGAAGGCGTAGTTGGTATGGGGGTTTATGGGAGCGGTTTTGAAATTGAAAGGGATGTCATGAAAAGAGAAAGCATTGACCTTGCCTTTGAGGTTTTTATTTCAAAGATCAGTCTCACTAGAACGGACTGCGATCGAATCGAGTCTGCTTACCGAGGATTAACAAAGGTACTTGAGAGCAAACTCTCAGATGGTGGTTGCGAGTTTGAATACTATCGCCAGGGTTCTTTTGAGAATGGCACTGTTGTCTCGCCGCTGGACGGAGGAGAGTACGATGTAGACATCGTAGTCGAATATGAGGAGTGGCCTGATCGAGCTGAAGACGCGCTGGATTTTCTTGCCTCGACTGTGAAAGAAAACAGGACATATAGTTCCAAAGTGCGTTCCAAGAGATCGTGCGTGAGAGTTGAATATGCCAGCAACCAAACTGGAAATTTTCACGTTGATTTAGTGCCGGCTAGACCTTTTGGAACAGGGACAGAAATTGAAGTGCCTCGCGCAGGCGAAGGATGGCATGTTTCCGACCCAAGGGCTTTCAGTAAATGGTGCGAAGGGTTAGGGGAGCAATATCGGAATGTAGTAAAGATTTTCAAGCGGTGGCGCGATGAAAATGAGACGACCAAGGCGTCGATCAAGTCCATTCAACTGCAGGTACTAGTTGCAGAGGCGATGAGCGGGATCGAAGCCGGAGGCAGTCTTCCCAGCGTCGTAAGGGATACTTTTAAACACCTTAAGACCATAATTAGTAGGCGAGATACAGGGTTTTCCTTATGGAACCCTGTGCTCCCGCAGGAAGATCTTGCATCGTCATGGTCAGAATCTGGCAGAGAAAGCTTCGAACGCTCTCTTGATCGCGCATTGGAACTGATAAATGGGATGGAAAGGTCTCAAGACGAAGCGGAAGTTTTTGACTATTGGAATGAATTGTTGGGTCGGGACTTTCCTGATTTGGCAGAGTTTGAGGTAGAAGATAAGGCAAGTACTTCGCACCGCATGACACCGTTTTCGCGCGGTTGGGCAATTGATGCGAACTCGGAGCGCGCGTTAAAAATTGAAGTTGAAAAAGAGGTTTATGGCCGAAAAACTAGACCGCTAAAAGATCATGAACAACGGGCCCTTGAGCCTAATTCGAAGCTAAAGTTTTCTTTGAGCGCCCAAGGAATTCCGCTGGGATCTGAAGTCTGGTGGCAAATCACGAATACGGGAAGACACGCAGAGTCTGTTGGTCAGCTTAGGGGCACATATATATCAGCAAGAGCACGCAACCTTAACAGCTCCTCGGACAATCAGTTTGTGCACTGGGAAAGCACTGCCTACCACGGAACCCATACTGTTCAAGCATTCGTCGTGCAACACGGGGTTTTGTGGGGACGATCAAATGTGCTGGACATCAGAGTTGCAAACCCTGCTTTTTGGCGAAAAATGAGAAGAATGCGCGTTTCCTAGAGCTTTTGTGTGAAGCGCCGAGGCTTCACAGTGCTTGGTTTGCTCGTGAAATCTCGCGGTGCGAGCACCCGAGCTGGTGTTGAATCTGGCGGTAAGAACGCTGCCGTAAGAGCACGTCATCACCGCACGGAAATCCGTTATAACCGGACTCCTTCCAGTACGTACTGCACCCGATTGGTGCGGCTACCGAGAGTACCAGCCTTAAATGCCCTGGGCTGCTACCGGATACTAACTGATGCGCTACCGGATAGTCACGACACTGCTACCAAGAGCCGGTCGCAACACGTGCTCGCCAAGGTTCCTCGGCATGCCGCCTAGGATGGTGTAACCAGGTCAAAAGAAAAGCCGGATCTGCTTCAAAAGGCGTTCATAATCATCTTCGAGTACTTTCACGTGGCCATGTGTGATCAGGGAAGTCCAGGTCAGTTTCGATTTCGCTTTGTCCTGTGTGTTCGTCGTCGGATGGGCGCTGCGCGCCACCCGTTGAGTCGATAGCTTCCTCAATGCTGACTTGTTCAGCGAAGGCAACCGAAGGAAGAGCGATGAGCCCCTGGTCGTAGGCCCTATAGGCATCGGCAACGAGCCTCTCGGAGGAACGGGGCAACTCTGAAATCTTGGCGGCGTAATCGTAGTTGGTTTTCCAACCGAATTGAGAGGCGAGCAGCTTAGTGGAGTAGCTCTTGAGTTCTTCTTTTGTCTCCTCCGAAATGAGTCCGGCTTCGCAGAGTTGGATTGTTGCCACAGTGGGGGAGACTTGAAAGCGCTGAACGACGTATGACAGGAGCTCTTCCAAGCTCGAAGTCTGGGGAGGAGCGTGGAGTGCTTCCACAGGGCACAGCACGCATCGAGCGAAAGTGTTCGTGCGTTTCGGAAGGATGAGTTTTATCGCAGAGCAGGGCGGCCCCGTCTTCAGTGATGTCACCGGCGAAGATGTGGCCAATTTCGTGTGCCACGGTGAGCCGTTGGCGATAGGGATTACTACTCGTTCCAATCCCTACGGCCACTTAAAGTGGAACTAGAAAGGCTGACAGAGCTTCATAAATCGGTCCGAAAAAGGCGTCAGTAGGAAGGGACAACCACGGCGATCGGTGTTACTCAGTTCTGAATTTCCCCTGGACGCTTCATCTAGATTTTGACAGGTGCGACGGACATCCGCAGCGAGGACTGGGTCAAAACTCGAGATTTGCGGCAGGTGCTTGCCCTCTAGTGCGTAGACCATGTGGAGGCGGAGGTAGATTTGTAGCTTTAGGATTTGTCCACCTGGTCGCCTCCGACTTCAGCGTTGCCCATGAAATACCGTGAATGCGACTTTTTCAAGGACTCTAGGGAGGGTGCCGAGATGTGGGCAATCTCAATATCAGGATCGTCGATCGCTGCTTCGCGGCGGAGGCGTTCCTTAAGTGCTTCAGTCGAATCCGAGAATTGTTCTATGAGGGACTCTCCGGATTTACGCTTGTAAATGATTACAAATTCAGCCACTTTGCTGCTCCGATTCATCTGGCTGTCCAACAAGGATTTCAGTTGTACGCGGCCCCTTAATCTAGTAGAAAGCGGTCACGCACGGGGCACCTTTAAATACTATTGCGAGTGAATCCCTGCTTGGCTATGGTCGAGCTCCTCTTCCTGAAAGCCGCGGCGAGGGCGGGGACGTTGGCATCGAGAAAGTCGTGCACGGTGGCAGAGAGCTTCTGTTTGTTATCGGTATCGCGAGTGACTCGGCCTACTTGCTGAATGACAACGCCGCGGAAGCTTACTGGGGCGGCCAGCACAAGCGTATCCAGCGCGGGAAGATCAATGCCTTCGCCGGCCACCTGGGACATGGCTAGAAGGACGAAATGCGGTGTTACGGCAAGCTGCTCACGGACGGCTTGCCTCTCGCTGGCCCTTTGCCCGCCGTGCAGTTGAAGGACGGGGAAGGGGGCGTCGGTAAGCAGGGCGTTGAGGGCTGTGAGGTGTTCGCGTCGTTTCACCAGGACGAGGATTGTGTGCTTGTCCTGCGCTGCTTGAGTGATGACATCGGCGATGAGACGGTTGCGGTCCTCATCCGCCGCCAGAGCGGTGTCGAGGTCGGGCCAGAACAGGTAAGGGGAGTCGTACGTGAACTCGGTGTTGTGGACTACGTAATCGCGGCGTCCGGGGCGCTCGAGCTCGACAGTATGGCGGATAGGGCCGCAAACGAGGGGAAGCAGCTTATCGAGGCCGTCGGAGCGGTAAGGCGTCGCGGTCATTCCGAGCATAAAGCGAACGTTGAGGTGTGCGAGGACGTTGGTTAAACCCGCAGCGCCGACTCGGTGGCATTCGTCAACGATGATGTGGCCGTAGCCGGAGAGAAAGTCAGTCTTGGAATCATTGCGGCTGATGGACTGAGCTGTGACAATGTCTATCTCTCCGCTGAGCTTCTTCTTGGTGCCCGAGTATTGCCCAACCTGAACTTCCGGGAGGAACCGTTTGAGGGCTTGGCGCCATTGGGTAGCTAGCTCCCTGGATGGAACTATGACTGCGGTAGGGACTGAACGCTGGGCAATGATTGCACACGCCATGACGGTCTTTCCGGTACCGGGAGGGGCAATGAACATTCCAGACTTGTGCATGAGTATCTGTTTGACGGCGGAGTGCTGGTAGGGGCGTAGTTCGCCGGCAAATGATGCATCGATGCGCCGGGGCTTGGGCGTATGGCCACGACGTGTGACGGTATATCCTGCTGTCTTCAGGATGTCGAGGACGTCATCGAGCGTGCCACGGTCGAGTGTAAGGACCTGGTCTTTCTCATCAAAGCGCACGATGATCCGTGGAGTGCCGAAAGTGGAGAAACGCTGGGCCTGCTTTATATAGAACTGCGGGTTAGCAATAGCACCTAGGTGCCGCAGGGCCGTACGAGTGGTGGCGTCGACGCCCGATAAATCGACGTGGACGTGCGAATCGTGGGTGACGTGGACTTTCCCAGAAGCCTTGAGCTTCTTTAGTTCTGCGCGGGTTGGGGCCTGGGGAAGGGATGTTTCGGGATCGGGCTGAAGCGCAGCGTATATTCTCTTGAGCTCGGAAAGCGTTGACTTCTTCGTTCTTGCCAAAGCTTCGAATTGGTCTGGCAATGGATGAAAATTACTGTCGACGAATACTGTTGTGCCTTCGGAGCGATGGTGGCCTGCTAATGGAAGGGCAATCAGATTTCCGAAGCCACGGCCTTTCGCCGGCAGTGTGTCTTGGGAAGGAAAGAACCGGTCGAAACTGGAGAAGTAGGAATCCGGGCTAGCCTTGGCAAGAAGCCCGATGCCTACAGAACGAGCGAGGCCGGCGGGAATAGGTTCGTCGAAGAATACCCAGACATGAGCTCCGTTCCCAGAACGCGATACTTCAATGAGCGGATCGAGGCCCTGGTTCTTGCATTCTTCCGCGTAGGCGCGGGCGGCTTGCTTGAAGTCGTCATCATCAAAATCGCAGACCAACAGCCGGCAACTGTCATCTGTACACAGCGGATAAAGCCCAACGTGGAAGCGGTTGTCACGGCGCAGATGTCCTTCGATCACCTTCGGTGTCAGGGGGTTTAGATTGGGATTTCTTCGGTCATAGTAGCCATTGCTAGCTGGGTACCAAGCCTTCTTTCCCGCAGTATTTTTGGCCACTGCGTAGACATCTGTCCTCCCCGTGAAGTAATCCATGAAGAGCGCAATCTTCTCTTCCGGTGAGCGGTTTTCAGAGTAAACGTTCGCCGGCGGCGGTGTGTCTGCAGTACTAGGGCGCGAAGGAGCATGACCGAGGGCCTGCAGTAATTGGGCTACCTGGGACTCCAATTCACTAACGCGAGTTTCAAGTGCTTGGAGGCGTTTCTGTTCAGTCATGGTGGGTGTTCCTTGTGCGTCGGAACTAGTTTATCGGACGGTGAGCGGCTAAGAGCCTTGTAGGCATGGCGATGTATTGCTTAGAATAATCGCACGACGAGCCGGCTACCGGAACGTTGTCGCCTGGAGCCGCGTAGGCTCCAGAGCTTTTTGGAGGGCCTCCTAGGCGCAGAGATGGAGTGCGTGCTTTAACAGTCAAGCCTTGATTCTGATAGGTGTGCGGGACAGGCGCAGCAAGTGGAGAGCGTTGAGGTGGCCTCTAGACATTCGCACACAATTCGGTTGTCCTTAAGAAGAGTCTCACTGCTAGGTGAAAGACGCTTCAGGTGTACGTGTCCTCCTGGGAAAGGAGGGGTGATGACTTCCTCTACGCAAATTCTCCGACGAGTGCTAATCTCTGAAATAAGCAGGTGCTGACTACTGAAGGGCGAAGGAGGGATTAAATTGACAAAGTCGACCGTTTCAAGACCTGACCACATTAATACTTCTGTAACTCAGGTCCAAGATATGGATGAGGAAGACCGTCGCCGCTACGTTGAGTACTTAGGGCGGGAGATTGCCAATTGGTCCGCGGAACTTAACCGCCGTCTAGCTTGACCATTTATCCCAACGAAGAGGAAGTCCTAATCGTCGGGGAATTGGCTTGTGGGTCCCCTCTGCAAATCCGTGATTCCAATCAGTTTAAAGCAAATGTAAACCGACCGGCGACTACTGTTCTCGGGAGAGACGCGTTTCCAACCGCTTGGGATAAAGCTGCAGCACTTCTGCATTCTTTCTGCACCACGCAAAGTCTTTTCGATGGTAACAAGCGGACTGGCTGGGCGGCTTGCTGGTTGTTTCTCAGGCTGAACCTGGCGGTAGGTCCCCTGCTTGGAAAAGTTGACGCAGATGCTTCTGAGCATCTTGTGGAAAGAATAGTTGGTGAAAAAGTTGGCGTGCCTGAAATCGCAGATGCTTTGCGGTCTTTGGTGGCGCCTTTTCTAGGGAACGCCGGTAATCTACCGTCAGGGTTTAGCGTAACTAAAATAACGGATGAAGGGGAAGACTATTTCGTAGGCGTTGGAAAGACTCCTGACGGAACGCGCTTTATCTACTTGTATCTCGCGGGGAGCCAGAGTACTCCTATTGAAATGGTGCTTACTTCCGATCAAGCACGCGAAGCAGCTGAAGAATTACTCCAGTATGCCGATAACCCTCTAGAGAAAAAGAGAATAAAGTTTAAAGCTCGAGCAATTCAAGCGCACTTAGACATGCATGACTGGTCTAGGTATATCTAGGTAGTTTGGACTGCTAGGTCAAGAGCTAGGTCTGTGATGTCTAGCGACTTTTTGGACACGGAGTCCAGGATGTTTTTGGACGGGATGTCTAGTGGCTTTTTGGACGTTTGCGGCGGTGGAATAGCCGGATGGCTATTCCATTGCATAAGCGTAGAAAGGTCGCAGATTTCGATCCCGTTCGTGACGGCAAGACGGTCACACAGTTTTGCAAAGAATTAGGAATCTCGCGGCAGACGTACCACAACATCAAAAGCCGGATAGCGCAGAAGGGTCGCGCAGGTATTGTGCCTGATTCGACTGCCCCGAAGAATCCGATTAAGAAATTTGACGAGGCCGATAAAATCGCAGTCGTCCACGCCAGGCAGGAGTTGATGGAGCAAGGCTTGGATTATGGGCCTTGGTCGATCTACTACTTCTTGTTTGACACTTCAGGCCCAGATTCCACGCCGTCGCGTTCTACAATCGCCTCGTGGCTTCATGAGCTGGGATTTGTTGATGCCAATGCCCGCAAACGGCCACGCAGCTCCTATAAGCGCTTCGCCCGTGATCTCGTCGGTGAACTCTGGCAAATCGATGGACTGGTCTACCGCCTCTTTGACCATGCCCACACACATGTCACGATTTACCAGATTATCGATGATGCCAGCAGATTCGATGTCGGAACCACAGCGTTCGCTCTGCCAGAAAACGGTACTGATGCGCGCGCCGTACTGGCCGCAGCGTTCGCCGACTACGGCAAACCTCAAGAAATCCTTTCCGACAATGGCGATGCGTTCGCCACCTATCACCGTGGTTTTCTCTCTGCTACTGAAACTTGGCTCGCTAGCCAAGGTGTACTTGCTATTGCTGGTTTCGCCCCGACAACCCAGGGAAAAGACGAACGCTCTCACCGCACGTTGACCCAGTTCCTCGATGCACGCCACCCAGTCAGCCTTGCTGAGGTCAACACATATCTGGCTGAATATCGCCAGGTCTACAACGAACGACGACGGCACCAATCACTGCTGGTCGGCAAAATGCACATCACACCACGCCAGGCCTTCGATACCTTCCCCAAGGCACCATCGCCTCAGCATCCACTCGATCCTGAGCAGGTCTGGGCCCGCGTAGTCGCTTATAACCAAGCGCACAATCCACAAGCTGTATCCGAAATGCTAAACGGCCCCGCGGAAGCGGCAACTTCACACGAGGCCTGCATCGATGACATGGCAGCTTTGCAAGGCATACCTCCCACCGATACCCCCACACTAACGGCGCCGACGACAAATTCAACAAACCATCGGGGTATCCCAGACCAGCTCTGCGTAAGCAAAGACGGCGTTGTACGCGTGTGCGGCTTCGGTCTCTACATTGGTCTGAGGTTTAAAAACCGCAGACGGGCCTGACCCCCGGAAAGTAGACACGTC
>NZ_KV827648.1:0-215075 GCF_001836165.1 Corynebacterium sp. HMSC036D02
GGTGTCTACCAAACAGGGGTCAGGTCCCAGTCTGACCTGCTTTTTCACAACAAAGGGGAGCTCTAAACTAGACACAGTTGTTGGCAAAGTTGTTTCAGAGTTGTTTTTCACGACACTCAAGCCTCAGAAAAACAACTTCCTGGGAAATGGATACCGAAGAGAGGTGAACCAGGCAAGGGATTTTTTGAAAGTTCACGCTCGAGGGAATGCGCACGTCCATGTTTTGGACTCAAAGAAGGAGCGCCAACCGCATACAACCAGCAATTTTGAAAGAAGGAATGAGTATGAATTCCACCTGCAGAATTGGACGTACCGTCATTTGCGCCTTAAACCCTAAAAGTCGCGCCGCCCCGAAAATTACATATGGCTACTTAATAGAAGATAGCTTTTACTAATGGCATGGACCGTGACACGCGCAAGGCCGCGGTCATGGATTTAGCCGATGAGCTGGGGAATTTAGTCGCGGTCTCCCCCGCCCTGGAGGAACAGCTCGGCGTGGGCCTTCCCCGCTTTGTCCGCACCATCATCGGGTTGGACGAATCCGCGGCGCGTTCCGCGTTTGCGGACATGATGGACGGCGCACGCCTGAACTCGGTGCAGCTGGCCTTCATGAACCAGATCATCGGCGGGTTGGTCCACAACGGAATCGTCACTGTCGCGGAGCTCTTTGAGGCACCCTACGACGACTATGGTTCCCCTTTCGACGTCTTCGACGGCAACGTGGCCACCATCCACGACATCAAGGAGCGCTTAGAGCGCATTGAACACAGCGTGGATGAGGTGTCCTCCTAGGGCCGTTCCTGAGGTACCTCAGAGGCGGTGCCGGAGTAACCGCAGGAGCGGCGCTTTCTTGGGGCGATTTACTTCACCACCAGGTTGACCATGCGGCCCGGGACGTAGATCTCCTTGACCACGTTCTTTCCAGCGGTCAGCTCAGCGATGCGCTCATCGTCCTTGGCGATGCCCACGACGGTGGCTTGGTCGGCGTCAGCAGGCACCATCACGCGTGCCTTGACCTTGCCGTTGATCTGCACCGGAACCTCGATCTCGTCATCGACCAGGTACTTCTCGTCGAACTCCGGGAAAGCCTCGTAGGTGATGGTCCCCTCATGACCGAAGCGCTTCCACAGCTCCTCCGCGATGTGCGGGGCAACGGGGGAGACCAGCTGGGCCAAGGGCTCCACGGCGGCACGCGGCGCGCCCTTCGGGTAGGCCTTGGTCAGGTAATTCACGTACTCGATGAGCTTGGCCACCACGGTGTTCAGGCGCAGGTTCTCGTAATCATCGCGCACGCCGGCGATGGTGCGGTTGAGGTGCTTCAGGTCATCCTCGGAAAGCTCTGCGTCCGTCGTCGACAGCTCGCCAGAGTTCTCGTCGATAGCCAAGCGCCACAGGCGCTGCAAGAAGCGCTGCGCACCGACGACGTCCTTGGTTGCCCACGGGCGGGAAGTATCCAGCGGGCCCATGGACATCTCGTACACGCGCAGGGTATCGGCACCATAGTCGCGGCAAATGTCATCCGGGGCGACGGAGTTCTTCAGGGACTTGCCCATCTTTCCGTACTCCTGGTTGACCTCTTCACCGTTGTAGTAGAATTTGCCATCCTTCTCCTCAACCTCGGCGGCCGGGACGTAGACGCCGCGGGAATCGGTGTAGGCATAGGCCTGGATATAGCCCTGGTTGTAGAGGCGGCGGTAGGGCTCCTTGGAGCTCACGTAGCCCAGGTCGAAGAGCACCTTGTGCCAGAAACGAGCGTAGAGCAGGTGCAGCACGGCGTGCTCAACGCCACCGACGTAGAGGTCAACGCCACCCGGGTCGTTGGCGCCGTGCTCTTCTGTGCGCGGGCCAGTCCAGTAGCGCTCGTTCTCCAAGTCGCAGAAGATCTCGTCATTCGTCGGATCGATGTAGCGCAGCTGGTACCAGGAAGAACCTGCCCACTGCGGCATGACGTTGGTATCGCGGTAGTAAGTCTTGGGGCCATCCCCAAGACCCAGGTCCAGCTCCACCTCGACCCACTCGCGGGCCTTGGCCAGCGGCGGCTGCGGGGAGGAATCGGCATCGTCCGGGTCAAAGGAGACCGGCTTGTAGTCTTCTACCTCCGGCAGTTCGATGGGCAGCATCGACTCCGGCAGCGGGTAGGCCTGGCCGGCCTCGTCGTAAACGATGGGGAAGGGCTCGCCCCAGTAGCGCTGACGGGCAAACAGCCAGTCACGCAGCTTGTACTGGATCTTCTCGCGGCCTACTCCCTGCTCCTCCAGCCATGGAATGATGGTGGCGATTGCCTCATCCTTGGACATGCCGTTGATGTCCAAAGAATCGTTGGCGGAGTTCACAGCCTGGCCGGACTCCGTGTACGCCTCCTTGGTGATGTCGCCGCCAGCAACCACCTCAGTAATCGGCAGGCCAAAGACGGTAGCAAACTCGTAGTCACGGGTATCGTGCGCCGGGACCGCCATGATGGCGCCGGTACCGTAGCCGGTCAGAACGTAGTCCGCGATGAAGATCGGGATCTGCTTGCCGTTGACCGGGTTGGTGGCGTAGGTGCCCAGGAAGACACCGGTCTTTTCCTTGTTCTCCTGGCGCTCGAGGTCGGACTTCGCGGCAATGGAGGCGCGGTAGGCCTCTACGGCCTCCTTCGGATCATCGTGGCCGAAGGTCCAGCGCTTATCCACATCATCCTCGTAGGGGATGGGGGAGAGGAGGGCGTCGACAAGCTCGTGTTCCGGGGCCAGCACCACGTACTCGGCGCCGAAGAGGGTATCCGGGCGGGTGGTGAAGACGTCGATGTTGTAACCCTCGGCGTGGAAGCTGACCTCTGCACCACGGGAGCGGCCAATCCAGTTACGCTGCATGGACTTGACCTTCTCCGGCCAATCCAGAAGCTCCAGGTCATCGAGCAGGCGGTCCGAGTAAGCGGTAATGCGCATCATCCACTGGCGCAGGTTCTTGCGGAAGACCGGGAAGTTACCGCGCTCGGACTTGCCCTCCGCGGTGACCTCCTCGTTGGCCAGCACCGTGCCCAGGCCCGGGCACCAGTTCACGGTGGAGTTAGACAGATAGACCAGACGGAATTCATCGAGTGCTTGGCGCTGCTCTTCCTTGGTCAGATCCGCGTAGTAGCGACCATCCTTGGTGGTGCGCTTGCCCACCTCAAGTTCCTTGATGAGCTCAGAAATCGGGCGTGCCTTCTGCTGCTCCTCATCAAACCAGGAGTTATAAATCTGCAGGAAGATCCACTGCGTCCACTTATAAAACTCCGGGTCAGTCGAAGCCACCGAGCGGCGCGGATCGTGGCCCAGACCCAGCATGCCCAGCTGGCGGCGCATATTGTTGATATTCGCCTCCGTGGTGGTGCGCGGGTGCGTACCAGTCTGGATGGCGTACTGCTCCGCTGGCAGGCCAAAGGCGTCATAACCCAGCGTGTGCAGGACGTTCTTGCCCAGCATGCGGTTAAAGCGGGCATAAGTATCCGTGGCGATATAACCCAGCGGGTGGCCCACGTGCAGACCCGCGCCAGACGGGTAGGGGAACATGTCCTGAATGTTCATCTTCTCCGCGGGAAGTTCCTTACCCTCCTCCGCGAGCGGCCCAACTGGGTTCGGCGCGTTGAACGTACCGTTGTCCTTCCAGTACTGCTGCCAGGCACTTTCAATCTGCGCGGCGAGCTCCGGCGTGTAGCGGTGGGTGGTGTTATCGCTCGGGTTAGTCATGGTTAGACAGTGTAGTCACCGCACGGACATCTCCCCAGTTAGACCCAGCCGGACCGTATTCCTGTTCTGAGGCATGGTAGTAACTAGGTAGCCTGCGCCGTCGCTTCAATCCGTTCAAGGCGCTTGCGTAGATCCACAATGACGTCGGTTTTGTTGTGAAAAATGTCGATGACGGAACCCTCTTCATCAAAGGGAGGCTGGAAGATCTCCTCGTAGGCCACACCACCGTTGTGAACCAGCACATCTACCAGCATCTTGATAAAGCGTATTTGGGCAGCATTGAAAGACGTATTACTGAGCAGGTCTGCAAACTGCTCCCGGACTGCCGCCTCGTCAAGGCCCACCAAGCGGCGGATGAAGGCAGGAATGCTGTCCCCACCCATGCGCTCACGCAGCTTGTCGACGCTTTCCGTGGAACCCCCACTTCCCCCGCCTGCCTGGGCTACCATCGCCTCCAGCGCTGCGACGTCCTCTGCGTTAAGCGTCCGTGCACTGCGCAATTTGATCATCGCCAGGTCGTTGGCATGCTCCTGCAGCAATTCGCGCAGGCGTTGCTCCAGTTGGGTGGGGTAGGAACCGGTGCCGGGCAGCCGCGCCGGCATCTCGTCATCAATCGTGAGCTCACCCATCTCATCTTGGATGTCGAGGGTGACGGCGTTGCGCTTTCCCTTGGGCACGAACTGAATGAGCGAACGCATGCCGATGCGGATGGTCTCGAGGTCCTCGACCGTCACGTTATTCCACCACTCCGGATCGAGCGCGCGCTCGAGGAAGGACCGCCGTTCGGCCACCATGGGGATGGTGGAACTCACGGCCATGAGGTCATTCGCCATCCTCTCGACTCGTTCGCGCAGTGCCGCGAACTCCGGGCTGTGGTCGAGCAGCCCCACCTGGAGCTTTAAAATCACTAGGTCAAAGCGCTTAGCTGTCTCAGAGTCCTTCATCGTGTCCAGCGGCAAGTGCGCAATGTGGCGGCGCAGCTGCTCAGCTTTCTCCTCACTTAGCTCATCCCACGCAGAGCGTTCGCGGTATCGCAGCAAGGTTTCCTTGTCGCTGGGGCGGACCATGATGTGGCCTAGCGGTATAGACGCCGCCGAGGCGTGAAGGGAGTCAGCAAGTTCGGCGCGCATCTCTGGGGCCTTAGCGTGCTTATCCAACTGAGCAAGCAACCCCACGCGGGCATCAAAGAGCTTTTCCGACAGCGACCGTGGGCGGCCAATAACCGATTCACGGGCTTCACCCTTAAAGAACTCGTCCACGTTGCCGCAGAAGTCGAAGATGAGGAAGTGCGTCTTGTCCATCCCCGGGCCGAAGAGGTCCGGGCGCAATCGCGTCCCTCGGCCCACCATCTGCCAGAACTTGGTGGGGGAGTAGACGGGTTTGAAGAACACAAGGTTGACCACCTCGGGCACATCGACGCCGGTGTCAAGCATGTCCACCGAAATCGCGATGTTGACGTCCCCGTCCGGATCTGCGAAGTCGTCCAATGCCGACTGCGCATACTTCGTGTGCGTGGTAATCACGGAGGCTCCAGTACGCGAATACTCCGGGAACGTAGCGTCAAAGACTTGCTTGATGAGCTCCGCGTGACGTTGAGTCCGGGCGAAGATGATGGTTTTGCCCAGTTGGTCACCGCCCACGCGGATCCCGTTCTCCACCACGGTTTTCAACACCTTGCGTATGGTGTCCTTGTTGAACAGGTAGCGGTTAATCTCCGCCGAGGAAATCTGCCCGGGCGGATCTAGGCGCCCACCGTCCTCGTCGGTACCCCAATCGGACGTGTCCCACGCCAGCTGTTCCTCGGGGGAGAGCTCGTCATAGGACATACCACGACGCAGGAAGAGTGAGTCCTGACGAGCCGTCTTGAAGGGAACGAGGTTTCCATCTGCCACGGCTTCATCGAGGCCGTACTCGAAGGACGGTGTTTTATCTTCCATCTCAAAGAGCGCATATGTGTCATGGTCGATTTCGCTCTTCGGCGTCGCCGTCAGCCCCACCACGTAGGCATCGAAGTACTCCAAGATGCGCTTGAAGCGGTTGTACACGGAGCGATGGGCCTCATCCACGATGATGAGGTCAAAGTCGAACGGCCCAAACTTGGCCGGCTTGTCTCCGTCATCCCCAATCAGGTTCATCATGGTGTTGTAGGTAGTGACGTACACATCACCTACCTGCTCAGGATTTTTGATGAGGTTCACGGGCGTGGACTCCGCATACATGCTCACAAAGGCCTTGTGCGCTTGGTTGACCAAGGCGGTGCGGTCCGCCAGGAACAGCACCTTGCCCACCCAGCCGGCCTGACGCAACAGCTTGGCGGTGGCCACGGCCACACGCGTCTTACCAGTTCCCGTCGCCATGACCAGCAATGCTTGGCGACGCCTCCGCCTCTCCAACGTCTCCGTCACCGCGCGGATGGCCTCGAGCTGATACGTGCGGGCGCCGCCGCCAGCAATCTCCGTATCAACCGCCGTCTCACTCAATAGGGCACGCATGGTGCGCCGCCCGATCATGCGGCGAAATTGCTGCGCAGTGGGGAAACCTTCAACCTCTCGGGCGGGATAGCCCACACCGGAGCCAGGAAGGTTAGCGGCATCATCGATCAGGTCAATGTGATAGCCGTTGGTACACAACATGACCGGCCGTGTGCCGTATTCGCGCTCGATGCAATCCGCGTACAGCTTCACCTGTTGGGCGCCCACGCTCATAGACTCCATCGATTTCTTCGCTTCGATAACGGCCAGCGGTGTGCGGTCATCATCCCACAAGACATAATCTGCGTAGCCAACGCCGGAGGGATTGGGCATGCCGCGCAGCTCGAGCTCTCGGGTGATTGAATCATCACTAAACCCTGCTGCTTCGAGCATCGGGTCAATGAGCTGTCGGCGGGTCTCGGCCTCGCTGATCGCCAAAGGCGCAGCCGACGGTGCTGCCACCCCAGCGCGCTCTGCCGCGGCTGCTTGTTGCTCAGCCAACTGCTCCTGGAGGGCCTCAATCTTGGCAGCAAGTTCGTCTTTCACCTGCCGTGCAGCTTCGCGCTCCGCTTCGGCTTGCTCCTGGGCATCGGCGATCTCCGCCTTCGCCTTAATCTCCGTGCTCCGCCGCTTGAGCTCGAACTGGGCTGCCTCACGAAGGCGCTTCTCCTCCGCTTCGCGCGCGGCTTCCTTGGCCTCATCGAGCAGCAGCCGGTTCTTCTTTAGCTCCTCATCCTGCTGCGCTAGCTTCTTGAGGTACGCGGCGGTCTGCGCTTGGGAGCGCCCAGCAACGTGAATGCCTGAAGAGTCAGCTGTGGCCTGGCCCAGCAGGTTAGTATCAAAAGCCGCCTGCGGACCCGGTGCGGCCTGAGGGTTGGCCGAGTGGTACCGCACCGCCCAGGCCATGAGGTCATAGAGGTGCGCCGCCGTCTTCCGCGCCCTCTGCGGGGAGGTCGGCGCTTGCTTGCCTTCCATGTCGTCTGCGTGCGCGGCGTCGTTGCCGCTCTTGCGCACGAGAGTCATCTTGCGCAGCATGGTCTTATTGTCCACACACTTAGTGAAGGCGCGGTCTCGGGTCATCTCCGCCAAGCTACGGTACTGAGTGTCACCCAAATTTCGGAGCACCCAGATGTGGCTGACCACTCGCTCCAGCACCTTGCGCGCATAGAAGCAGGAAATCACCGGGTCCGCATCCACGAACCGCTCTACCTTCAGGCACTCCTCATACGCCGTGGGCCAGACGTAACGTACAAAGCCGAAGTTGCTGCGTGCAGGCCCACCTGGCACACCGTTGCGTCCGGCAGTCGGGGGAGTAGTGGTCACCATAGAGTTCTCCAGGGACAAGTTTTCACATCACCAGGGACGTGGTGTCATATCGAATACAGCTTGATTCCAGTAATTCTAAGTCACCGCCCTATACCTAGCTACCAGAATTACTCCTTTCCCGGGTCAATCTCTTCAGCCTCTCTCTTCCCTGACCTATCGCCGTCCTCCCTGGTTAATCACTGCATTCGCCCCTTGTCCTTGCCTAAATACGCCACTAGAATCACCGTTGTCCTGCAGTTCTACAGTTGGCTGTTCCAAGGTCCACCACTCAAAAACAAGGACACCAATAAACCAATAAAGAAGGACAAAACTCCCGTCCACCGGATGTTCAGACAAGGCAGCTAAAACGATGACCAGTATTTCTTTGCGCGAACTCACCCAGCGTTCTGAGCACATAGTGCGTGCAGTGGCCGCTACGGGTCACAACGTGGTCATCACTGACCGCAATCAAGCCATCGTTCGAATTGTCCCCATCTCATCCCCAGATAGCCCCGTGAAGCAATTAGTGGCTGCCGGAATTTTGAGCCACGCTCCAGAGCCTTATTCACAGCCAGCCGCCACAGCCCCGCAGCCAAGGCACACAGACAATCTGCGTCCTGGAACCGACATTATTTCGCTACTGGACCGTGACGACCGCTTGTGATGGCTTATGTGGATGGCTCGTTGCATGACCCCATCCAGATGCGCCGACAGACTATCCACGCCGAGCCTTCTGCGCCGCTTCCTTGCGGACGTTTTTAAAGATCTGCGTAATGTCCACAGCGCCGTCAGTTTTATCTAGAGTATCTACGTCATAGGCACCAGCACGCTGGGCCTCAGACGCCAGCTCTCGCAGTGCTTTGCGGCGTTCACTCCGCAGCCCATCTCGGTACCGCAATAGGTCAACGAGCCGAACTCTCCTATGCCTTCCACCGGTAGTGCGCTCAAACGCAATCGATCCATCCTCAAGCTTCTTCACCAGAGTCGGCCTACTAATGCCCAGGAAATCTGCCGCTTGCTGCGTTGTGAGCAACTGGTCTACGGGCGCAACAGTCACGGCCTTTCCTTGCTGCATCGCGTGAACTGCGTCAAGTAATACGCTCAATGCCTCCTCGGGCAGATCTACCGCCTGCCCGTCGGGCCCCACTAGCGCAGTAGGTCCCGACTGCTGCTCTAAGAACCTGCTCACGTCAAGCATGACTTTCAGGTCCTGCGGCGGAAGCGTCGTGTGGGGGCGGTGATTCCGTGCCTCATCCATAAGTTCATCATAGGGCAATTCGAAAAATTCGAAAGAGCGAACGCAGCTCCTCGTGCCCGATGAATGCCTACTCATTTTCATGCTGCGGCATGCATCGTTTCTTCAAGGCAGCAGGCCAACAAACAAGCAGATCCATAAAAATAATTTTGATTACTAATAACCAAGACTTCAGACACAATCTTGGGCTATAACTACAAGGTCACTATTTCTCTTCTCTGAAAGTTGAACTCTCCCATGACATACTCTCGGCTCGGCCTTGGCGTCTCCATCGCCGTTTCGCTCTCCTTGGTTTCTGTCCCTTCCGCTACTGCTCTCGATGCTCAGCTGGACACTCGCAACGGCAAAGAGATTTGTGTGGTCTCCCTCGACTCCACGGAAAAGGAAATCTCTAAGAAGTACTTCGCTGCGAAACTCGAGGAACAAACCAAACTGCAGAACCGCATGCGCCAGGACTTCCCGCAGTATGCGGACAGCTTTGCCCGCCTAGACTCCGCCCCTCAGACCCACAGAATGCTCACTTTCTGGTCTGACATCAGCTTCTTTGCGCTCCCCACTGAGGCTGAGCTTGCAGCTCAGGGCTACGACCGCTTGGACGCTTCCTACCTCGTATTCACCAATTCTGACACTGAGGCCAAGTACAAGGATTGGGCGGCCAACGGATATCCCTTCAATTGGGAAGTGGCGCGCAATTGGACTCCCAGCGAACTCGCTGAGTATCCCTACGGCAATCTCCCCGTAGTGAACTCACAGAACGGTGAAGTCGAGGATTCTGCCATGGATCTTCGGACGCAGGTGCCCTCGTACTCCGCAGGTCTACATGCTGGTTTCCCCACTACTTCTCAAAAGCTGACCAATCTCATGAAGCCGGGGGAGCTTCGTCTGCAACCTCTCGAGGATGAATTCGAAGCCGTAGCAGGCCTCGAAGTCATGGGCTTTACCTTGCCCTTCAGCTCCACTGTCACCCTTGCTGGTGCTTGCGAAAACGCCTACCTCGCGAAGGAACAATCCGAAGCTGAGGCCTCTGCTACGCCGCCGACCTCTGAACCAGTTCCGTCCACTAGCACAACCACGGCACCGACCACTTCCGTTGTGCCTCCTTCTTCGACGAAACCAACCACAACCCGTCCGGCTAAGACCACCCCGGCAGCTACTCCTACTGCACCCGCGAAGCCGACCACGGCAAAGCCAACTACAACCAAGCCCAAGCCGACCACGACCAAGTCCACCTCTGCGCCTACGTCCACCGCGCCCGCAAAGCCGACCACAACCACTCCAGCGCCGAAGCCCAATAAGACCAATGACAGCGGTTCCTCCACTGGCGGAATCATCGCCATCGTCTTGGCAATTCTTGCCGCCGCAGGTATTGGTGTTGTGGCCTTCCTGCCGCAACTAGGGTTCAAGCTCCCTTTCTAGAGATTGGCTTCTTAGGTCATCGCCATTAACTCTTTTAAGGCGAAAGAGCGGAAATAGTTTCCCCGACGTGACCAATGACAGGCGCCCAGCTCCATTTCGTTGAGCTGGGCGCCTGTCCTTTTTAAACGCAGCGAAAGGCTGTACTCGCTCCCGCAAACACAAGAATCCGCCCCTACCTACTCGAAGTAATCCTCATCCACCTCGACCAGGGCCACGGTCCTCTTGACCTGCACACCTACGCCGTAACGAATCATCAGTTTCGCCAACCTGTCCCCGTCGATTAAAACGACGCGTGACGACACCGCATCCGCATACTCCTGCGCCTTATCTGAAAACGTCGCTGTAGTCAGAAACACCCCTCGATCCGCCTGCGCACCCTGCAGCGCACCCACGAATCCCTGAATAGCCGGTCGGCCGATGCTCTTGTCCAACGCATACCGCTTAGCCTGCACGTAAATACGGGACAGCCCCAGCGCATCCTGGTCAATAATCCCGTCGATTCCACCATCATTGGATAACTGCGTACGCGTAGCCTTGCCCTGCGTACCGCCATATCCCATGGCCATGAGCAAGTCCAGCACTGCCTGTTCAAAGAACGCCGGCTCATTGTCGTGCAACCGAGTCAACAGCTCACCAGCCACGAATTCGTTGTTACGAGACACACCGGTTTCCACCTGCTCTACCGGATCGAGCTCGCTCTCGGCCTCTGGAAGGACATCTTGCTTATCGACGCCCACCTCGTCCCCAGCCTTATGCCCAGGATTCCTGCCCCGCCACGTAAGTGCCGCTTCCGTGCCCGCAATCTCTCCCAACAGCTGCTTCTCCGTCATTCCTTCGGGGTAGCGCGCCAACAGGTCACGGCCAAAATCTGTAATTTGAAAACGCGCCCGCGCCGGTGAAGTAATGGCATTCGCCTTCTTAAGGAATGTCAACGCCCACCCAACACGGTTTTCAAAGCGCGACTGCCCCGACGCAATGGTCTCAAGCCTCTCTTCGTCAGTAATGCCCGCATAAGACGCAGTTATCTCGATGAGCTCCCTACGCCGGAGCTCAGCACCATTTGCGTTAAGAGCCTCCAACACCGAAATCATGTAGGCTTCCCATCTTTCGATAGCCACTAGAGCTCTCCTTGAAATGCGCGAGTGGATAGGGACTGTCGAAGCTCCTCAAAAGAGGAACGCTGAGTTTCAGCTCTTTCTTGTTCTAACTTCAATAACTCAATTTGAAGCGATAAGGCTCTTACGTCATCTCGCGTCAAATTTGGGATCGGTGTTCGAGAAAGCTGCGACTTATTTATCGAAGCAATTCCAGTTGTTTGTTTCGCTGACCTCAAGAAATGCTTCTTAGGCCTCGAACTACTAAGTATCGCAGCCAGCACTTCAGGCGTCATTACAGTCGAGTCTTGCAGAATGCGGACGCGAAAAATGTGGTTTTGATGGATGCAAACCGGGATCTCGTTATTCCACACTGTTCCTCTCCCCAGCTTGTCGGGATCCCCGCCTTCTGTTAGAACGATGTCGCCCCGTTGCAACTGATATCGCGATATTTCGTCATTTGTCGCGTTGATTTCCTTAATCGGATGCAGTTGAAGGAATCCATCCTTAACATTGGAAACCGAAAGATACGGCACTATCGAGGTTGTACTCTTTTTCGAGACCTTTCTACCCTTTGTAATTCCAGATTGAATTTCGGAGATGGTACCAAGCTCAACTTCTTGATCCCCCCTTGCCTTTAGAAACTCTTCAACGACAACCCGCTTTAGAGCTTCAAGGCCTTCGACTTTCTTTATCTGTATTGAGGATAGCCGGCCAACCTCGTCCAAAACCGCCGCGATGCGGCGCTGCTCGTCGAGGGGAGGGAGGGGGATTCGGATGTCCGCGGCCCTTGTTTTTGAGAGTTCCTTGAATGTCGCACCTGTACCCAGCGACTGAAGGGCATCTTTCTGCGATAGCAAATAGTGGGCTAGGTAGCGTGCATCTATTTCGGAGGAAGGAATGAAGCTCTTGCAACCCTGATTCGTAGTCATGGGTACTTGTGCGATTGCGACATAACCAATTGGTGCACGGCTCGAAAGCACTACACTGCCTGCAGGAAGAAGCACGGCAGAGCTTTTGTCAACACCTCTTTGAGTAATAGCTCGTTCCCCAGAAGATATTTCGAGTCCCTTGAGCTTGCTCAGATCGGCAGGAGTCACCCATGGGATCTCACCGCCCCAATACTCCTCAACACTCGTCTTCGGCGTGCCGCCTGAAACGACCTCACACACATCCCCCAACCGCACCATCGGCCAATCATGCTTTGCAGTGCTAGCCATCCTATTTCCCCTCGCTGAGCATGGCCTTGAGGTTGGCAAGGCCCTGGGTGATGTCGCGGTCGAGCTCTTCGATTTCGGCGATGATGTCCATGGGGTCGCGGGTTTCTTGTGCTTCGAGGACGATCTCCTTGTAGCGGTTCATGGAGAGGTCGTAGTCGGCTTGGGCGATCTCCTCCTTGGGCACGGTGAAGGAGTAGTCCGTGCGGGCGCGCTCACGCTCATCGGTGGTGCGGGAGTGCCAGCGGGCAACCACGTCCGGAAGGTTGTTGAGCTTCAACTGCTCGTCGGTGAGGGTGACGGGAGTGGGGACGTCGGCAAGCGCGGGATCACTTAAGTCCTGGATGTGGGAGGCAGGGGAGGGGCCGAGCAAGGGGCGCTCGAGAAGCGGAGTGCGTTTGTCATCCAGGGAGTAGCCATCCGCGGTGACGTCATAGAACCACACCTCGTCGGTACCACCGGAATCGGTGCGGGTAAAGCACAGCACGGCGGTGGACACGCCCGAGTAAGGCTTGAACACGCCGGAGGGAAGTTTGATGACAGCGTCCAGGCGCTGATCCTCAACCAAAATTTTACGAAGGGCCTTATGCGCCTTGGTGGAGCCGAAGAGAACGCCTTCAGGGACAATCACCGCAGCGCGGCCGCCCGGCTTGAGCAGCTGCAGGAAGCGGTGGACAAAGAGGAGCTCAGTTTTCTTGGCCGTGGTCACGGACTTGAGCTTGGGATCGATGGAGTCCTTATCCAGGCTGCCCGCGAAAGGCGGGTTGGCCAGGACAAGGTCGAAATCCCCAAACTTTGTGGGTAGCTTCTGCAAGGAATCGTGGTGCGAGATGTTGGGCTCTTCAAAACCGTGCATAAACATGTTCATCGCAGCAATGCGGACCATGGTTTTGTCAAAGTCAAAACCCGTCAGGCCCTTCTTGATGAACTTAGAGCGCGTGTCCTTGTTGTAGAGGTCTTCGCGGTGATGCTGAGCAACCCAATCGTTGGCGGCCACCAGGAAGCCCGCGGTGCCACAAGCCGGGTCGATGATCCGCTGCGTTGGCGTCGGCTCCATGAGTGCGACGAGGAGCTCAATGATGTGGCTGGGTGTACGGAACTGACCATTCGTGCCCGAGGTGGACAGCTTGTCCAGCATGTACTCATACAAGTCGCCCTTCATGTCTTTGTTCGGAAAGCGCAACTGGTCAATGAGCTCCATGACTCGCGAGAGCGTGGCCTCAGATTCAATCTCGAAGGAGGCGTTAGCCATGTGCTCCTGGAAGCCGGTGCCGCCCATCTCCTTGAGGAAGGGGAAGACCTTGGTGATGATGGTGGCCTTGCGGCGGGCGATGTCACGGTCTTCGATGAGGTTGCGCCACCGCAGATCCTGCTGGCTCGCATCAAAGATGTCTTCCGTCGCGGTGGGATCCCCCAACGCCCGGCGCTTATCAATCTGGACCTGACGCTCGTCCAAATCCTTGATGAAGAGCAGGTAGGTGAACTGCTCGATGACGGAAACGGGGTTAGAAATGCCGCCGGACCAGAAGGTGTCCCAGATGCGGTCGACGTTGTTCTTAAGGGCGCCGGTAATCATGTAACTCAGGGTAGCTGTCATGCGGAGCCATGCCGGCTATTAGCTCGCGGTAGGGGACTGCCTCCGAGTCTGCCCCACGCAGGTTTTAATACTAAACCTTCTTCACCACAGCAGGCTTGAGCTTCATCGCGCCAAAACCATCAATCCGGCAATCGATGTTGTGGTCTTCCTGGCCGGTGCCGGCATCGACGTTGAGGCGGATACCACGCACCTTCGTGCCAGCCTTGAGTGGCTGCTGAACGCCCTTGACCTTAAGGGTTTTGGTGATGGTGACCGTGTCGCCGTCGGCAAGCGCATTGCCCACGGAGTCGACGATGGTCGGTTCGCTTCCTTCCGCGGACGAGGCTTCGGCAGCGTCGGCGGAGAACTCATGCGCGCACTCAGGGCAGACGATGAGCGGCGGCATTTCGTAGGTGTACTCAGAGGAGCATTCGGGGCAGGGCGGCAGAGTTGCGGCCGAAGTATCAGACATAGGGGAGAGTTTAGCCTGCGTAGGAGGAAAAGATGATCCTTCTCTCATTCCATTGATGGATACCCGGGTGGGGTATAGGCTTGAGTGAACATAATCGGACCCATTCGGAAGACTTATGAAACGCCTCATTTCTCTTGCGGCTGTGTGCGCCGCAGCCATCACCCTGTCCGCCTGCTCCACGGAGAGCCCCGTCCCGAGCGAAGCCTCGAAGAGCGCCGCTTCCAGCACCGACATCCAACAGGTTCCTGCCGAGGAGATCCTCGCCGAGTTCGACCTCGAAGGATTGGATGGCCCGGGGATCATCGACAAGCTGGACCACATGCCCAAGGGGGAGCGCACTAGCAATCTTCACGCCTCCGTATTGCCAAACGAGCTGGTCCTCACCGCCGAGCAGGGCCAAGCATCCCTGCCCCTGCCGGAGGACAAGTTCTACGTCTCCATCGCGCCGTACATGACCCAGACGCATGATTGCTTCAACCACTCCCTGACCACCTGCACTGGTGAGCTCAGCAAGGAAGACATCCACGTCACCATCACCGATGACTCCGGAGAAGAGCTGGTCAACGAAGACACTACGACCTTTGACAACGGCTTCATTGGGTACTGGCTGCCCGCCGATAGGCACGGCACCATCACCATCACCCACGACGGCAAGACCGGCGAGGTTCCCCTGGACACCACCGAGGAAGGCGCTACCTGCGTGGCCACACTGCAGATGGCCTAGCCAACCGTGCCCCCACGCTGAGCGGTGCGCTCCATGAGAGGGACGCACCGCTTGTCGACGATCCACTGTCCTCAGGATCGTTCACCGCCCCATAAAGTTTCCTTCGATTGAATTTCCCCTTCCCCGAACCGACACTTGCGCTTATTACGGTCTCAGAGTGGATTCCGGCCATGCGAACAATGGCCCCCAGTCCGTCTCTTTTCTTGCTCGCTCTTTTCACTTTAGAAAGCTCAATAATGCGTATTTCTTCTCGTGCGCTGCGCACCTGCGCGGCTGTGACCGCCGCTTCCCTTGCCACCGCTGGTGTCGTCGCCCCCGCGCAGGCCGCGACCACGGGCCCGAAGAATGTCATCTACATGATTGGTGATGGCATGGGTTACAACCACATCGCCTCCACCAACCTCTACGAGTCCGGCCAGTCCAAGTACCTGGTTGAGGGCGCTTTCGACGGCCAGGCCAAGGAGCTCGACGGTGAGTCTGTCCAGGCCTTCGAGGACTTCAACCGCCTCTCCATGACCACCTTCCCAGACGGCGGCTCCTACGACCCGGAGAAGGCCTGGACCGACCACGACTACGTCAAGAAGAACAAGGTCACCGACTCCGCCGCTGCCGGCACCGCCATGGCCACCGGCCAGAAGGTGGACAACGGTGTTCTGGGTAAGTCCCCGTACGGCCACTCCCTGAAGAACATCTCCGAGCAGGCTATTTCCCACGGCAAGTCCGCTGGTGTTGTCAGCTCCGTTCCGTTCAGCCACGCCACCCCGGCTGCCTTCGCGGCGCACAACAAGAACCGCAACAACTACACCGAGATCGCTGAAGAGATGGTCGGCTCTGACCTCTCCGTTGTCATGGGCGCTGGCCACCCAGAGTTCGATGACAACGCGCAGAAGGTAGACGCGCCGAACTACAAGTACATCTCCAAGGACTCCTTCAAGTCCCTGCGCGATGGCTCCGCTGGCTGGGAGTTCGCCGAGAACACCGCTGACTTTGAGAAGTGGGCTGAGGGCAACGTTGAGGCCGACAAGAAGTACTTCGGCCTCGCACCGGTTGCCTCCACCCTGCAGCAGGGCCGCGACGGCAACCCGGATGCCGCTGAGCCGGGCACCGACCCGAAGAATGACGTCGTTGATCTTCCGACCATGACCAAGGGCGCCCTCAACGCCCTGGGCCAGAATGACAAGGGCTTCTCCGTCATGATTGAGGGCGGCGCCATCGACTGGTCCGGCCACTCCAACCAGACCGGCCGCGACATCGAGGAAACCCAGGACTTCAACAAGGCTGTCGACGCCGCCATCGCCTGGGTTGAGGAGAACTCCAGCTGGGACGAGACCCTGCTCATCGTCACCGCTGACCACGAGACCGGCTACCTCTCCGGCAAGGAAGAGACCGCCTCCTGGAACCCGCAGACCGGTGAGAAGGGCAAGGCTCCGGAGCACCAGTGGTACTCCGGCGAACACACCAACCAGGTGGTTCCGTTCTTCTTCAAGGGCGCTGGCTCCGAGGACATCATGGCCAAGGCCACCGCACCGACCCGGTCCGCGGCAAGTACATCGACAACACCGACGTTGCCAACCTGATCATCCAGGACTGGTGGTTCGCTGACGGCTCCGCCCCGGAGGACGAGGATCAGAATCAGGGCGACCAGGGTAACCAGAGCAAGGATGACACCAGCAGCAAGGTCGGTTCCTCCATTGGCGCCGGCTTCCTGGGCGCTGGCATCGCTGCCGCAATCCTCGGCGCTATCGCTACCTACCTGCAGTCCATCGGCATCGTGAAGGTTGACTTTGCCGCCCTGCAGAGGATGTTCCGCTAAGCGCTAGGCGCTAAGCGACGCGCTGAACAATCAGCGCCCAAGCAGGCCCTCCGCTTTCGAAGCGGAGGGCCTTTGCCGTTCACGCACTTCGAGTCTTCTCCCTCTACTGGGAGGATTCCGCTAAGCAGTCGTACAGGAAATCCATCAGCGTTGTGGCGTCGTCCGCACGGAAGAGCTCATCGAGGGCAAGGTTGAACTCCAGCCGCCGCGCGTGGGGGATATTCAATGCGCTGTATCCATGACTCAGCAAGAGACCGGACGCTACTAGCCTGGCGGTCCGCTTGTTTCCATCGAAGTAGAACTGGCTTCGCGTTGCAGAGCAGAAATAGGCCAACGCCTGCTCGACGGGGCCTCCACATCCTTGAAGGGAAGCCAACAGATCAGCATGGGCTTCGCCCAACTCTTCAGCAGGGTCGAGGGGGATGAACCCGCCGTCCATTAGCCGCACGCCACCGCCATCTCCCTCCACGTGTCCTTCACCACGGAAAAGGCCGGCATCGAGAGCCTCGTTCCTTGCAAGGACAGCATGGAGCGCGTCACTGGTGGCTTTGTCCACCGCACATTCCTCTTTGATGACCAGCTCATGGAGCAGGTTAAAAGCTTCTGACAGGTCCAAGATCTGTTGCTGTTCAGCAAGTGCCTTTCCACCGACAGTGACGCCATCGAGCAACGTGCGGACTTCCGGGAGGGTAAACGTGTTTCCTTCCAGCGCAGCGGCATTCCACACCAAGTCAGGAAGTTGCTTGGTTAGTCGGAATAACGCGCGCTCGGTCCCCAACTGCGCAATGAGAGGTCGCTCATGGTGCTCCCAGCTCACTCGGCTCGTCGCTCTTCTCATCACCTATGCCCCTCCCACATAGTTTTCTGCGCACGCATCGATAGCGAGCTGGTGCGGTGACACGTAGTGTATTCCTGATTCTTTTGTTGCGCCCGTTAGCTCTTCACCAGCCACTGGCACGAGGGTGATCCCTCCGGATACGGGCTCAGCACTGGCACGAATCCGCGTGGGCAACGAAGGCACGATCTCTGCTGGATTTGTGCACCAGATCAACGTTGATTGAGGTTCTCCTGCACCAGCGATCTGCCCCGCGACTCGTTGAGCTGCAAATGCGCCCGACATCGCCCATGGTTGCCCGCTCGCATCAACCGCTGAGGCAATCGTTATGGGATTCGACGGCAAAAAGTGGAGAGACCCGTGGCGGCCATAAGGGTTGGAGGCCCACGCGGCCCGTTCCATGAGAGCCTGGTAGCTACCGCCGCCGGCCGGGGCGTCACCCCACTGCACAAAGCGGTCAATCCAGGCTTTAACGTCCGGTTCCTCACTCTTGAGGTCCCCACAAAGCACTCGGGCGGCTGTCGCGGCCGCGGCATCACTGGTGCGGTGTACAGATACGGAAACCTCGTATCCGAGCACGCGCATTACCTTCTCCAACCCAGCCAAACTCGGTTGAGCTGTCCCACGCAACCACAGATTGAGCGTATTTCGTGAGACCCCCGAACGCCGCGACACTTCACTAAGGCTCAGTGGGCTTTTCTTGAGGAGTTGTACCGGGTCCATGGCCCTACTATAGCTAGCTGTCCTATTGATAGGACACCTGTCCTACGCATAGGACAGGTGATGCTTCTACCAGCGACATGGCAACAGCACCCCACGGTGTCCTATGATGAAAAAAATGAGCGCGGAGATCTATTCACTTCCCACAACGCCGTTGGTCACCACTGATTTCATCGAACAGGGCCCCCGGATTTCACTGCGCCGGGGAAGCAACATCCTCATGCTTCAACTGCCCGCCACGTACCCCGAAGCGGAACTGACGGATCCGCGGTGGGTGGTCAAGTCCCATTTCATCGATCGCCCCCACTCGGTGCGCGAATTCGCCACCGAAGAGCCGCTGGAAGTCGGCATCCCTGGGCCGTTCACCCGCATCGAGGTCACCCTGCACGATGGCGATGAGGTCCTCATCGAAACCATCACCTTCACCGGCATCACCGAAGACGCGCCCTTCATCGTCTATGACCGCACCACGCTTATCGCGCCGCAGGGCACCCTCAAGGACGCTAAGCCGCTCGGCATCTGGGCCGGCTGGGAAGTAGGCCCGCTGCCGGAGCGGGTGGAGGTGCCACAGAGGGAACCGGTGGACGTCGCCAAGCACGGCGATTTCGAGTGGGACTTTGACGTCGCCATCCTCCCCAACGCCCGTGGCCTCGACAACGAGCCCGTGTTCACCAAGTCCCCGCGCGTGCACCTCATCGCGGAAGGGGAGTGGCGCATCGATCTCACCTATGCGCCCCTCGGCGGCGAGCAGGAGGAGATTTCGGAGCAGACCTTCGACGCGGGCATCGCCGAACCTTTCCCGGGTGACCTCTACGAAGACCCGTGGGTGGGCCGCTACAAAGTGTCGCTGTGGCACGACGAGGAGCTTGTCGACGTCCGCTTCATTTCCCTCGCCGAGGGCCTCCACATGCGCGCCACCAACGACGGTCCGCGCGGCATGGATTTCCGCATCATCGATGCTCTCGGCGCGCACTCGGCCTTTAGCTACACGTTGGCTTCCCCGCCGAAGAAGCCCATCGCGTTGGAAAAGGGGCTGCGCACCTTCGAGGACACCGAGGTCTCGCGCCGCGAGGTCGTGGCCAGCGAGGCCGGCTATGAACTGGAATTCGATGTCTGGCCCGAGGCCCTGTTCAGCCGCGTCAAGCGCATCGGCCTGGAGCCCACTGAGCACTCCGATAAGCCGGTGATTTTTGCCGGCCAGCTCGATCAGGACGACATGTTTACCGTCCACTCACCGCGCCCGCTGCCGCTGGCGAAGTTCGTCACCATCGATGGCCGGCAGAAAATCAAGGAGCTGGCGCGCACCTCGAAGACAACGCAGGCGGTCACCAGCCTCGCCGTTCCCAACGCCGCGCTGGCCAACGCCGTGCGCAAGCAGCCCTCTGCCGAACTTTTCCTCATGTGGTCCACGCTGTCCTACGAGGACTACCTGGATTCGCTCCCGGCAGAGGAGCGCGCGGCCCACGAGGCCCGCAGCCTGGAGCGGCGCATCGTCGAGTACGAGGCTTCCGCATCCACCAGCCTGATCTATGCGGCGCTGGCCACCGTCCGCAAGTCCCCCTTCGTCAGCCGCGGCCTGCTCAACGGCGATGAGATTATCATCGAGCAGAACGCAGAACCGCAGGCAGATTTAGTGGGCTGGGCCTGGCCATTGGCCGAGCCCACCGTGGCGCCTACCCAACTCACTCCCACCGAAGAGGGGTTTGAGCTGCCCGCCGACCTTGCCGAGCAGGGCTCATTGCTTGTCGACGTCCGCGAGCTCCGCGCCTCCTCCAACCTCGCCGCCCCCGCTCGCCCCTCCAGCGCCTCCATCGTGGTCACGCCGGAAGGCTCGCCGGCGGCGCTCGCCTCGAAGGACTGGACCCCGGAGCAGCTCTGGGGCACCTTCCGCGCGCTTCACGTGCTCTCGCAGCGCAGCCCGAACCCAAAGCTGCAGGCGATGTTCGACAGCACGATTGATCGCCTGCGCGCCCAACCGGAGGACGCGCTCCACGCCCTGGCGCGCACTGGCGTTAGCGTGAACCAGCAGGCCCGCTCGCTCGCGCGCACGCGCTTGTTCCACTCGCCGCTGGAGCCCACCGCCGAGTCGAGCGCCGATAGCTACCTGGATCTCCTGCTCGATCCTTCCGCCAGCGAGAACGCGGAGCTGAACGCCGTGCGTGAATCCGGCGCCGATGGCCTAACCCGCCCGATGCTGCTGAATGCTGCGACCATTCACAGCCCCACGCCGCCCGTCGATGATCTGATGGGGGAGGCCGGCCGCGTCGCCGCGCTGCGCGAGTGCTTTGCCAACAACGGCGCACTCGATGCGCTGGGCACCATCGAGCACCTGCGCAAGGACGCCACGGCACTGGCCTCGCTGGTGCAGAACGCGGGCGTTGACATGTCCGTCAGCCACACCCTTATCGCGTTAGGCGCCTTTGCCAGCGGAAATACGGCGGATGAGCTCAATGCCGCTGCGTGGATGCCCTACATCTCCTATGCCTTCGCCTTGGCCTCTCGCGCCGCGGCGAACGACATCATCATGGAAAGCCCGTTGCTCAAGGAGGACATGCCCATGCTTGCCGACGTCCTCCCCCTCGCCCCCCGCCTCTTCTTCTACGACCTCGTGACCGCGGAGGCACTCTTCCACAATCGCGACATGTAGCCGCGTGAGGTGTGCCACAATAGGTGAGCATGAAGGTTATCTCCACGAACGTCGCTGTCCGCCGCCCCGAGCCGCATGGGCGGCACGAGTACACGGGCATCGATAAGCAGCCGCGCCCCTTCCTCGACTTGGAGGTCCCCGGGCCCAACTATGGTGACGGCTCCGGCGTGGTGGGGGATTCCATTGGTGACCACGCCCACCACGGCGGCGCCGAGAAGGCCGTCTACGCCTATGCCCGCGAGGAGCTTGACTACTGGGAGGGGACGCTCAACCGCGTGCTGCGTGACGGCTACTTCGGGGAGAATCTCACCACCGAGGGTATTTCCTGGCCGAATATGCTCATCAACCAGCGCATTCAGGTGGGGGAGTGCGTGCTCGAAGTCTCTATCCCGCGCCAGCCTTGCGCCACCTTCTCCGGCTGGATGGACGAACCGGGCTGGCTCAAGTCCTTCACGGAGCGCGGCGATTGCGGTTCCTACCTGCGCATCATCGAGCCTGGCCGCATCACTCCTGGCGATGAGATCACGCTTATTGGGCGCCCCGACCATGACATCACCATGGGCATGGCCTTTGCCGCCAAGATGGGGGACAAGGAGCTAGCCCGGCGCGTCGTCGACGCCGGCTGCCTCGCCCCAGTCCACCACGATCAGCTGGTTAAGCGTCTGCAGCCCCGCGGTTAGCTAGCCATTCATAGGTTGTCGCTTGTGAACCGCGCGTGCCATCCATACGCACGAATCGTGCCTTCACCAGTGACTTCAGCGCATATCGGACCTGCGCTCGAGTAAGGTTTGTGGCTGTTTCTATTTCGCCGATAGACAGCGGTTGTGCCGCCGTACGCAGCGCCTCCGCTACGCGCGGGGCGTTAACACCCAGGCGTTCCAAGGTCACTGGTGCATCCACTCGTCGTTCCGGGCCGGTGCCTGATTCCTCCTTGCGTAGTGGCTCCCAGATACGGGCCTCTCCACGAGTGTCCGGCCGCCACATTTTCACCGTAAATTGCACGCCAGAATCTATCAGGTCAGGCTCCGGTAGTCCTTGCTCTCGCGCGGCATCCAGCATGAGCTGCACGCCGCCGCCTTCGCCCTCAATAACAAAAGAGCCATCGTCTGCTTTGAGATATCGGCACAGTCTATAGAGCCGCTGGTTAATCTCCTGGCGCGCCAGATCTCTCGACTTGAGCTGTTCAACCGTCAGATCCCGTAGGCCTCCTGGACTGGAGATAACCATCTTGTCCGGTAATAGGCGGACATCAATCGATTTACCCGCACCCAACGTATTTGGCCCAAGATCACGGTGCACCAATGCATTAGCCACGGCCTCTCGAATGGCTGAAAGGGGAAGCTCCGGCACTTCCACCATTGAGCCATCCTCGCGATAGCGCCGAACTGCGGCCAAACGTTGCCTTACCCAGCCCATAACTGAGTTCAATAGGACCGGTATGGGTCCCTCAAAGGTCTCCAACCCCAACACTCGCCCGTGCTTCGAACCATTCGGTAGCCTTTGCGCCACTGTTACTGCTAGGGAAGGAAAATGTCCTTGAGGATAGAATCCCAGCGCATACAGGCCAGCAAGCGTCAGCTCTCCAGTCGCGGTCGTCACCGCTAGTGCCCGTAAGACGTCCTCATCTTGAGTAAGTCCCGATAGTCGCCGATTCTTTCTCCGCGCCTGAACCAAGAAATCTTCCACCACGGCGCGGTCCAAGTCTGCGATACTCGTGCCTTCCACAATCGTCGTGTCATAGGACACTGCCTCCTCGGCATGCAGCTTCGCTACGTCCATCATGCGTAGCTCGGAGGCACTCATACGATAATCCCCATCAGCCATTCGAAGATACGCTTCTCCCCTGTAGATAGCAGGCTTATCAATGATCGGAAGACCCGTAACCTCCGCAATCACGACATGCGTGCCATCTATTGCCACACTGTCGGTATGCACTGTGACTGGAGGGGTGATGGCATGACGCGCCTGCGAGGCCAGAGCAGCCTCCATCTCCGAAGGATTCTCAATGCCAGTGACAATGAATCCTTCCTTCTCATTGACACCGAGAATGATAAGGCCGCCACTCGGCATGTTTGCGAACGCGCACAATGTCTGCGGTAGAGAGTCCGGAATGCCCCCTTGAGCGGTTTTGACCTCGACTGTTGTTGAATCACCGCCGCGCAACTCAAGCTCAGCCAATAGCTCTCTCAGCTGATTCTCGGACCAATTGTTCACGATGAATACCCGCCCTCAATGTTAACAATGACGGCTCAATGCTAACTTCATTCCTCTTCAATGACAAGAGTTCTCATTGATCTTCCCATTGAGGTGTCATTGACATTCTCATTGAGGCCAAATTATGGCCCTGAAACCCCGTATGTTTAAGCTTTATCTAGCGCATAAACCGCAATGAGTGGTTGGATAAGAGTTATCCAACCACTCATTTGCTGTCTGACGAATGGATAGCCTCTACAAGCCTCACTACGTTACCGAGAGCTGGATCCCCGAATCAGGCTCCGGCATTCCCCGGCGCGATAAGGCCGGAGGCCCTTTTTAGGTCTATGTCCCTGACCATCTTGTAAGTAAGGCATGGAGTTTTCCCCAGAGCTCACCAGCCGGGCAGCACGTATCGAGCGAGAGATCTTGGATCTCAACCGTCATGCTGCTTCTGGCCAGTTGGAATCTGTGGCCCGCTTACTCATGCGTTCTGAGGCGATTTCTTCCTCACGCATTGAAGGTATTGCGCCCAACGTCGACAAGGTTGTCCTCGCGGAACTCGCCCAAAAGGAGGAAGTCCGCGGCTTTAAGGAAAGCGCGGAAGAGGTTGCGCGTAACCTCACCGTTCTGTGTTCCATTGAGAAGAGCTTTGCCACCGAACCAACATCTCCATCGGCCTTCTTGAAAAGCTCCAAAGAGAGTTGATGGGGGAGAAGGGCTCTATCCCCACTGGTCTCCGCACTATTCAAAACTGGATTGGTGGAAGTAACCACACACTCTTTGGGGCCGAGTTCATCCCAGCGCCCCCACGTCTAGTCCATGACCTCGTAGACGACTTATGTCTTTACCTCGATGGCGCTTCGCACGGTGCTCTCATCCAGGCCGCGATTGCTCACGCTCAATTCAAAACGATTCACCCATTTGCAGATGGCAACGGCCGTGTGGACCGTGCTCTCATTCATGGGATTCTTCTGCGTCGCGGACCTACTGAATACACCATTCTGCCGGTAAGCCTCGTCCTCGATACGTGGTCCAAATCGAAAGCTACCTGCCTTTTCGCACCATCAAGCGTGGGAAAATCCTCACCATGAAGCGCACGTATAAGTGGGAGCATGTCAAGATTCCCCTCATCCGGAACTAGGCCGCAGTTCATTTTTTAAGAGCCGGTTTGACCGCTTCCGGAGTGCAATACGGCGATGGATACGAGGCCACGTGGGAGCTGCGCGCCGCGGAGAACTGGGTGACTGAACGTGTGTCGATGAACGTTGAAGGCGACGGATGGGGGCGAAGCCTCGAGCTGTTTAGGTCCGAGCAAGGCGTGTGGTCGGCGGAAACCAATGAAGAGGGCGCCCAGCTTGAAGATCTGCCCTCCCCCGGTATCGTCCAGTCAGCCGACCTGAAAGCCGCACTCGATTGCGCTCTCGGTCTGTGCCCTCTCACCAACACAATGCCTATTCGTCGCTTGACGCTACTTGAGACTCAGGTTCCGAAAACGCAGCTGATCATGGCTTGGATTGATATACCGTCCCTCCAGGTGATCGCATCAGACCAGTACTACAGCTCCGTCGATTCTGAAACTGTCCGATATGAAAGCGGAACACGGGGAGTCGACGTCGAGTTGGAGGTCGACGGTGGCGGCGTGGTCGTACACTACCCTGATCTCGCACGGCGGGTCTGATCCGGAAGCAACTCTAACTAAGCCGGGCGGTATGAACGACCTGACCATCGCACCTGGCCCAGGGATCCCCGGGGGTCTGGTCATCGTCGCCGCCGACCTGACGGAGCGGTTCGCGAAGTCGTCGGGACCAGGTGGCCAAGGCGTCAATACTACGGACAGCAAAGTGCAGCTTTCCGTCGATATCGCTACGTGCTCATCGCTTTCCGACGCCCAGCGTCGCCGCGTCCTCCACAACCACGAGCACCGCCTAGACGGCACCGTCCTTACCGTTACCGCATCGACCCAGCGATTGCAGGTACGCAACCGCGCCGAGGCACGCGAACGCATGGCCGCCCTCTTGCGCGAGGCGCTCGCTCCGCCTCCTCCCCCGCGGCGCAGGACCAAGCCGACGCGGAGCTCGGTGCGACGCCGTCTCGAAGCGAAAAAGCGGCGCTCGGAACTCAAGTCCACGCGACGGCGGCCCCAAATTCCCTAGTTCGAACCATCCGCATGCATATCCTCACGCTGACGGACCTGGTTCGGGTAACCGCTACGCTGAGACAGCTTGGACCGGTTGAATCCGCTCGATTTCCGAGAGGATCTTGTCTTCCGCCACGTCCAAGTCATATTGAGCCTGTAACCCGAGCCAGAACTGGGGGCTCATCTCGAAAAACTTCGCTAGACGAAGGGCCGTGTCAGCGGTTACAGCGCGCTTACCGTGAACAATTTCGTTGATCCGGCGGGGCGGAACGCCGATGGAGACGGCGAGCTTGTGCTGGGTGATCCCCATTCCTTTGAGGAAGTCCTCCATGAGGATCTCACCGGGGTGAACCGGAGGGAGCTTGTCAGTGGTAGTCAACGATCTCAACCTCCTCTGGCCCCGCCGATCACCTTTCAACGCCTCGAGCTGGTTTCCCGGGGGAATCCGCTCTCGATTCCACAGACGCTCAGTGTCCTTGTCAGCGAACGACTGGATCATGCTTCACCTTATCCCTGATAACGCGAAGCGTCAATAACGCTACGCGTTAAATTTGAACTCCACGGTATGTAGTTGCAAAGTTACTTTCTCGTTAGCCTGCAACAATCAGAAAACTGTAATTACGTCAGCACACAGAGAACATATGGGCGCATGGAAACACGTAAAGGTTGTGCGGGATGGCGTGGACGTCAACGTGAAGATTCTGGAGAACCTCGCCGCGCACGTCGCTCCCGCGTTGGGTGGCAGCCGAACCACAAAGGACCAGTCATCTGCTATCCCATCGACTAATTCCTGCAGGTCGCAGGACCTTCGCGTAACCGTCAGTTCAGTGCATTTTGAATAGTTCAGCACACGTTGTACTGTTCAGCACATGCTGACTATTGCTTCACGCCTCGACGTTATGAACCGGCTCGGCCGGGCCATGGCTGATCCGACGCGTTCCCGAATCCTGATGACCCTACTCGACGGTCCGGGCTACCCGGCCGAGATTTCGCAAAGGTTGGATCTGACTCGCTCCAACGTCTCGAACCACCTGTCCTGCCTACGCGATTGCGGCATCGTCGTCGCTGAGCCGGAGGGCCGTAAGACCCGCTACGAAATTGCCGATCCGCACCTCGCGGCGGCGCTCGAAGCGCTGGTCAACGCGACGCTGGCCGTCGACGAGAATGCCCCCTGCATCGACAATGAGTGCTCGGTGCCCGGCTGCGGCGAGAAAGGAACGGACGCATGAGTTCAGCATGTGGATGCGAACACGAACCCGCCACGGAGATCGAAGAGCTCGATCGGCCATGGTGGAAGGACCCCGAGCTACTGCTACCGATCTTCTCCGGCGTAGCCCTCATTACAGGACTGGCGCTGGACTGGTCCGACTTGGAGACGCCCGCAACGGTACTGTATTGGCTTGGCCTGCTGTTAGGCGCTTACACGTTCGCACCTGGAGCGATCCGGAACCTTGTCACGAAGCGCAAGCTCGGCATTGGTTTGCTTATGACGATCAGCGCGGTCGGCGCGGTGATCCTTGGTTTCGTCGGAGAGGCCGCGGCGCTGGCGTTCCTGTACTCGATCGCCGAGGCGCTGGAAGACAAGGCGATGGACCGGGCCCAAGGCGGACTGCGGGCACTATTGAAGCTGGTACCGCAAACCGCGACCGTGCTGCGCGACGGTACGACGGCCGAGATCACTGCGAAGGACCTTGAGGTTGGCGAGCTAATGGTCGTACGCCCCGGGGAGCGGATCGCCACGGACGGCATCATTCGGTCCGGACGCTCCAGCCTTGACACCTCAGCGATCACCGGAGAATCCATTCCGGAGGAGGTTGCGCCCGGCGACGAGGTACCCGCGGGAGCGATCAACTCCGCCGGTGTGCTGGAGGTCGAGACGACCGCAGCTGGAACGGACAACTCGCTGACCACACTCGTCGACCTCGTCGAGCAGGCGCAGGCGGAGAAGGGTGACCGCGCCCGGATCGCCGACCGGATTGCCCGACCTCTCGTGCCCGGGGTGATGATCCTGGCGGTGCTGGTCGGCGTGATCGGCTCGCTGTTGGGCGACCCCGAGACTTGGATCACCCGTGCGCTGGTGGTCCTGGTCGCAGCGTCGCCGTGCGCGCTGGCAATCTCCGTGCCGCTGACGGTCGTGGCCGCGATCGGCGCGGCCAGCCAGTTCGGAGTAGTCATCAAGTCCGGCGCGGCGTTCGAGCGACTCGGCGGCATCCGTCACCTAGCGGTAGACAAAACCGGAACCCTTACCCGCAACCAGCCCGAGGTTACCGGAGTGGTCCCGGCAGACGGATTCGATCGGGCGCAGGTGCTTTCCTTCGCGGCGGCGGTTGAGCAGCAATCGACGCACCCCCTCGCCGCGGCGATCGTGGCAACGGAGCCCGAAGCGCCCACCGCCTTGGATATCAGCGAGGAAGCCGGTCATGGCATCGGCGGCACCGTCGAAGGCCGACGGGTGCTGGTCGGCAGCCCCCGATGGATCGACGCCGGGCCACTGAAGGCGGACGTTGAGCGCATGGAGTCCGAAGGCCAGACCTGCGTCCTAGTCACCGTCGATGACGCTCTCGCCGGGGCGATCGGGGTGCGCGACGAGTTGCGGCCCGAGGTGCCCGATGCCGTGCAGTCCCTGCACGACAACGACGTAGAAGTGAGCATGCTCACCGGCGATAACACTCGCACCGCCCGGGCGCTGGCTGACATCGCCGGAATCGACGACGTGCGCGCCGAGCTGCGACCGGAGGACAAGGCAAGCATCGTCGCCGAACTCTCCTCCAAGACGCCGACGGCGATGATCGGCGACGGCATCAACGACGCGCCGGCACTGGCGGGCGCAACGGTGGGCATTGCGATGGGAGCAACCGGCTCTGACGCCGCGATCGAGTCCGCTGACGTCGCCTTCACTGGCCACGACCTCCGGCTGATCCCGCAGGCGCTGCAGCACGCCCGCCGAGGCAGCAGGATCATCAACCAAAACATCGTGCTGTCTCTGGCCATCATCATCGTGTTGATGCCACTGGCGATCAGCGGTGTACTGGGCCTGGCCGCCGTCGTCTTGGTACACGAAGTCGCCGAAGTCATCGTGATCTTGAACGGCCTGCGGGCTGCACGAGCGAAACGCTGAGGCTGTGACCGGCAAGTCTTATAAGGGTTAAACCAAGCGCCGAGCGCACACACGTTGGACCAGGCGAGTCATTCGAGTTCACCACCTGGTCCTTCTCGGTGCGTGCAGGCACGGGAACTGTGGGTGAACCTAATAGTTCCACGGGCACTGCCTTAAAGTTTGCGGATACGCTCTGCATCAGCCACGAGGTTCTGCGTAAGCTTCTCCGCTTCAAGGCCAGCCAAGTCACAGCTGTCGAAGCGGGCCAGCCAGTCAGCACGAATAGCGGGGGGAGTCGAACCAGGTTGCGCGCTCAGCCTCAATAACCTCGATGCCGCTCAAAGTGCGGCCATCGCGGCTGCGGATCTCGAGGTCGTCGACAAGCGGGGCAATCGCTTGAAGCCCTGGGACGATGGCTTTAAAGCCCGACGTGTGGGAAACTTCATTTGTCCAGCGCGGATAGCGACTCACGCGCTGGGCTTCCAGAAAGCGCTGGACCACACCGAGCCTGGAGACCTCCTGCGCCACCGCCAGGCCCACGACCTTCATTCGGAAACCCGCGGAGCGAAACTTGGCTATCTCTCCCGCGATGAATTCCGGGTTAGACAGCGTGTTTTCAATGATGAGCGAATGCCCATGCTGGCGGCCATATTCAATGAGCGAGGACATCCAGTAGGGCACCGGCCCATTGGTGAGCACGTCCATGCGTAAGGGATCGCGTTCCATAATCTCGTCGAGGGCTGGGTGATACTTTCGTAGTTCATCCGAATCTAGAATGACGTGATCACCCGTGAGCATTTCAATCACCGAAGACTTTCCCGATGCTGGTTGTCCTGCTACATAGATGACCTCAGGCTCAGCGGATGGCTGACGAAAAAGATAAGCAATACGCCGCTCAAGGACGCGGCGTTTAAAAGCATCATCTACCGGAAAATCCGCGGCCTTCAGCACTGTCACGCCACCTTTGCCCGGGTTTCAAGTTCATCGAGCAAGCGAGCAAAGAACTCCGCTGCCGCACGGATTTCATCAAGGTCGGTGTTATCAACACCGCTCACAGTGCGCTGGACAAAATCTTCTTGTGCAGTCCAATATTCAATCTCCAGCTCACTGTCGGTCGCAAGCTGTTGGCGGAAATAGGCGGCTTTCAGCGAGGACGCAACCTCCTTCATGGCGTCGAAGGCTGCGTACTCGATCTCCGGGACTTTGGCGGTGCTCATGGCGCTAAGAATAGCAGCGCCATGTCGGTTTTAGCCGTTGATGATCTGCGGGTAGGCCAGGCCCTTGAGGCCCTCGGTTCCGAACTCCACGCCGTAGCCGGAGGACTTGATGCCACCGAAAGGCACGCGCGGATCCACGGCACCGTGGCTGTTGATCCACGTGGTGCCAGCCTCTAGCTGTGCTGCCACCTCCAGAGCGCGCTCGCGGTTGGAGGACCACACGGAAGAGCCCAAGCCCACGTCGAGCTTGTTGGCCTGCTCGATGGCCCAATCGAGGTCCGTGTACTTCACGATCGGCAGTGCAGGACCGAACTGCTCCTCCACGACCAGCGCGTTATCCGGGTCGATGTCCGCCACCAGGGTGGTGGGGTAGAAGTAGCCCGGCGCGTCATAGTCCGGGTCGCCGCCCAGCAGAACTCGGGCGCCGGAGTCCTTAGCGGCGTTGACGAGCTTGTCCACGATGTCGAACTGCTGCTTGTTCTGCAGCGGGCCGAGCACGTTCTCTTCCTCCAGGCCCACGCCCATCGGGGAGGCCTTGGCCACCTCGACGAGGGCTTCGCAGACGGCGTCGTACAGCGACTCCGGCACGTACACGCGCTTCATCGCCGCACAAGTCTGGCCGGTGTTGATGAACGCGCCCCAGAAGAGGTCGCCGGCGATCTCCTTCGGGTCGGCATCATCCAGCACGATGCCCGCGTCATTGCCGCCGAGCTCCAGCGTGAGGCGGGTGAGGTTGTCGGCGCTGGCCTCCACGATCTTCTTGCCGGTGGCGGTAGAACCGGTGAACATGATCTTGTCGACGCCCTCGTGGGTCGTCAGCGCCGCACCAACCTCACCGGCACCGCTGACGACCTGGAGAACACCCTCCGGCAGCACGGAATTCACGACCTTGAGCAGGCCCAATACGGACAGCGGGGTGTACTCGGAGGGCTTGACGACGACCGCGTTGCCCATACGCAGTGCCGGCGCAATCTGCCAGATGGTGATCATCATCGGCCAGTTCCACGGGCCGATGGCGCCGACGACGCCGAGCGGGCGGTAGTTGACGGTGGCGGTGATGTCATCATCGACGGCCGTGTAGTTCGGGTGCTCGAAGGAGGCGGTGGCATTCAACCAGCCGGAGCAGGCACCGACCTCGAAGCGGGCGTTCGGGCCGTTGAGCGGCTTGCCCTGCTCACGGGAGAGAAGCTCAACGAGTGCCTCTGCATTGGCGTCGATGGCGGCGGCTGCCTTGGTGAGCAGCTCGCAACGCTCTTCGTCGCTGAGCTTGGCAAAGTCCTTCTGCGCTGCGCGTGCGTTCTCAACTGCAGCGTTGAGGTCCTCAACGGGGTTCTCTGGGGCGCGGCCAACGACCTCTCCGGTAGCTGGGTTGAGGATGTCGCGTCCGTTCTCGTCCGTGATGGCGTTGAGCAGATCAGCGTAGGTGGCGAACTGAGTCATGAGATCTCCTTGTGAAGCAGTCGAGGGCCCCGCGAACAAAGCCCGAAGAAACTTTTATTCGGTATGTTACCTGCAACACACAATGCCGCTTGACTCTGCGTGCATACAATTTGTCCACAAATGTGTGAGCTCTCACGATATGATTCCAGCTATGTCTGCTTCAGCCGTTGAGCATTTCGATATCGCGTCATGGCGCACGGCGTCATCCGAGTCTTTTGGCCAACTCGACGTGGATACCGAAGACCCCTCGTCCTTTCACTCCACGCTGCGCTCAACGAAAGTGGGGGACATATCCCTCTTCGATATGTGCACCTCCCCGCACACCGTGAATCGCTCCAAGATAGCCGCCAACGAGGCCCCATTTTGCAAGCTCAGCCTGCAAATCACCGGTTCCTCAACCATGAGCCAGGACGGGCGAACATGTGAACTGCACCCAGGGGACCTAGCTCTGTACGTGACCCAACGGCCCTACACGCTGCGCTATCCGGAGGAGCAGAACACACTCATCGTGCACTTCCCGCAGAGCTTTCTCGATATTTCACCCGCGCAGATCCAACGCCTCACGGCGAACCCCATCTCACGCTCACACGGCTTGGGTGCGGTGGCGGTTCCCCTTTTTGAGCAACTGGCTAAGAACCTCGATCTGCTCAAAGGTCCCCACGCCACGGCGCTGGTCCGCTCGGCGCTGACCATGCTGGTGTCAGTCCTGGCTTCCGACGTGGCCGATGAACCTTCTGCGGGCACGCTTCTGTTCAACCAGGCCACCGCCTACATCGAACAGCACTTGGGCGACCCAGACTTAGGCCCCAGCACCATCGCCCAAGCGTTGTTCGTGTCGGTGCGCCACCTCCACGCCAAGTTCTCCGAACAGGGCCTCTCCGTCGGCAGCTACATCCGAACCAGGCGCCTAGAGCACATCCGCAGAGAACTCGTGGACCCGCGGCACTCCGAGGAATCAATCAGCCACATCAGCGCCCGCTATGGCCTGCACGATCCCTCGCACCTCTCGCGTATCTTCAAAGCGGAGTACCACGAATCACCGAGTGCGTACCGCACGCAGAATCTGACACAGTAGCACTCGCGCATTACCTCTTTGCCGCCCGGAAGAGCCGAACCAAGATCGTTACTCAAGTACAACGCGAACAAATTATTATTGCCCCCTTGGCCACCTTCACACTTCCTTCCAGAAGCACCATCAACACACCGAGACGGAAAATGTCCTCATCTCAAGCATCTATGCGAATACTTGTTCGATCTGTAACCCTCCCGATACCCTGGGAGCGCCTCGCAGCCTTTCTTTGAGGCTTGTTTTGAGACTGTTAAGGGAATTTTCCTGCGAGTTTGCCGCGAGGCTCCCACTCTTCCAGCCTTTAGCTTCCCAATTTCCCAATAATCGCATACTTGTTCTGAATCTTTTAGGGTTGAAAGGGATTTGCAGCTTCTAATGTCTTGGGAACTCGTTATTGTCAATACCAAGGGCGAACATCCCAAGTTCTCTCGATGCCGGTTCACTCCTTATTTTTACATTTCAAACGGACATGAACGTCCAGAAAGGCCCTCTCATGATCACTCTCGACATGCTCCTCAAGGCATGTGCTCCAGGCGGCGCATCAGTGTTAACTTCGGTCACCGAGCTACGAGCTGCCGCTGGCGAACATGCCTCCGTTGCACCTGCCAAGTTTGTCGACGGCAACAAATCCGTGTTTGCGTTTGAAACTCGCTATATCGACGGACAGCCAGCCAATGTCGTTGTTATTGATTCCAAGCAATCCAGCATTAATCGCGGTGAACAGGCCGTTAGCCTTGCAATTAGAGATGGCAATCCGATACTTTGCCGGATCCCTCGCATGGTTGTGGACTATGGCAATGGGATGAGGCTGTCAGATTGGGACCTACCCCACCGTTTTGCTGATGGCCATCTTCGCGCCGGCTCCATCGACGGCCAACCGACGGTACGTAACGAAAAATACATCGCGGTGCGAAACTCCACTATGGCTGATGCTAGCGCTGTCCTCAATACCGCGCCTGCGGCTCTATTACTTGGCGGTTGGGATTCAACACGAAAGGCAAACCAGCTTCGGCTTCGCAGCGCCCTCGTTGGCGAGATCATTGGCGTACTAGCGGATCAACAGACAAGCGGAGAAGCACAATTGTCTAAGCGAGGCGGCGCTCGAGTCGACCCGGTAGCTGCCGCCGTAAAGCTAGACAAGGTTGCATACGAAAACCTTTTGAGTGCCCAGGAGTCTGAACTTTCTCCGGGAAATCTCGACAAGAACCGCAATGCTATTAAAAAAGCCAAGAAGGGCGAGCTGCTGACTGCTTCTTCTCTAGGCCTTGGCGCTATCCCGCCGTCACTAGAGTCTCTTGGCGGTGTCTCCTGCCGCCGCGTCATCCGCTCCTGGGTTTTAAGCTTCGCTACCCTTCGCCAGCTTCGCTTCGGGACTTCCGCTGAAGCCAACGAAGCGGCACGCGCTCTTCTCGCCGCCCTCGGTCTTGCTGTTCTAGCACGCGCTGAACAGGAACTATACCTCCGCGCTAATTGCGACCTCATCGAAGCTTCTGCTCCTGAAGTAACTCTTGACTTGCGCCATGGCGATTCGATTGCGCTTCCCCCGCTCACGGTAGAGGCCGCGGATTCTCTCCTCGAAGAAGCCCTCATATACGCAGAGAAACTAGGCGCCGTGCAATGGCACGGACAAACCCTCGACGTTATCGGCTCCCCAGACATTCTTGGTGGAGCAACTGACGAGGCCGAGGATGAATAGTGATGCGAAAGCTACAACTAATGGCCAGATTCCCCCTAGGAATCTACATTGGCCATAAGGCTGACGGAAGTCTCGACCTTTCACCTTCACCTGCACGTTTACATGCTGCACTTCTCAATTCTGCAGCGCAAGGATCTCTCAGTGAGAGTGGTCAGCCCTCCGCCGCCTCTTTGGATGCTCTCACTTGGTTGGAAAACCATCCACCGGTTGCCCTATTCCAACCTGAGAGCCGCCTCCTCGGAACTTCATCGTCTCGTTTCATCTATCGAGGTGTGGGAACTCTCAAGAAGACAAAGTCGGGCGTGCTCGGTACTCGTACCCAAGAACGACGGGTTTCTGACGGAGTGACCATCAACGCACCTTTTGGGTACGAATGGAACGATGTTCCCGAAGACATTGCTTCAACAATTTGCACCCTTGCACAAGACGTCAGTTGCCTCGGAGAAACGCACAGCGTCGTGGTTCTCGAGGAAGCTGAATTCACTCCAAACCTCTTCATAGATCGTAAAGCAACCGCATTTACCCCTGGAACGCAGGCGCGTGAAGTACCGATTCCAGGAAGGACTCAGGCGTTAGTCAAGGCGCATAGCAGGCTTTTTAAAAAGAAGATGACAGATTCGTCTTCTGTACTTCTCGAGCCGAATTCCCCTCCACCGCCAAGGAATTTTATAAAACCTGTTCGATACAGAACGGGGCCAGATTCAAGAGAGACACACACGCCATGGTCCAACGCGCTCTTTTTCAAACTGTCCAAGTCTGTCCCCATGGACAAGGCTGTCGAGCTGTGTTCGACCATGCACAAGGCCCTCATCGCTCGCAACGGTAATGACGTCTCACCCATCATCACCGGAAAGTACCTTCCAGGTACTCTCGAACGGCCTGCCAACCGGTTAGCTATTCAATACATTCCAGTGAATTGGTCTCGGGTTCTCGGCTTCGATTATCCAGTGCTCGTCTTATTCATACCCTCAGGAGCCGCAGGCATTGATCTACAACAGATTCGCGAGGCTGAAAACATTCGTCACTTGTGGTCACGGTCGCTTGGAAAAATCGGCATTTGCTACACAGGTGAAAACCGCTTCGCTGACGATTTTTGGCCTCAACCTGAAGAAGGCATTACGCGGCTATGGAAACCACTCGTGCCCATCATCCCTGAAACTCGACGAGTGTCGAAGAAGAGAGGGCAGTGGCACCTAAGTGATTCCGGCCTGCTGTCCCTTGGTTATGTATTCAGAGATAACATTTCGCCACAAGGCACAGGAGAAGCCAAGTATATCTCGATCCGCAACCAAGTATCTGCCCTTGGTGCAACGGTAAGTGATGCCCACACTGTTCCTGTTCGCGCGCGAAATTTCGTACACCGTACCCATAAAAGCGTACCTGTACAGCCCTACACGGCCACGTTTTCTTTGGGGCAGCTTGCTAATGAGCGTCCAGCAATTATGGTCGGACAATCTCGCCACCTTGGTGGAGGTCTCTTAGTTCCTTTCGACGTGGAGAAAGAAAATGATTGATGTTAAGGATTTCGACAATTTTTTTGCTGCTCTCAACGGGGGGTACCGTCCTTTTTCTTGGCAAGTTGCCACTCTGGAGCATCTCGCGGCAACAGGAACTTGGCCTTCCCAGATTTCTGCTCCGACAGGATCAGGAAAGTCTTCGGTGGTCGACATTCATGTATTTGCTAATGTCCTATCAGCTGCTGGGAAAGCCCCACGGTTGCCAAGAAGGCTCTTCACCGTAGTAAACCGGCGAGGACTCGTCGACAACCAGTACCAACGGGCTCTCGACATTCAAGATGCAATCGATGCTGCAGCAAACACGCCGGGGATTCTGGGCGAGGCCTACGCTGCTCTTCGCACTCTGAATTTCAACACAAATAGCCCCTCATGTATGGCTGTTGCAGTGACTCGTGGCGGTGTATCTACTCGCGACCTTCCTGTTGATGACCCGACGGCATGCGCTGTTATTGCAGCGACGCCCGACATGTGGGGGTCTAGGGCCCTATTCCACGGATACGGTACAAGCCGCCTTGCGCGCCCGCGTGAGGCAGCCTTGTTCACCATGGATGCAGCACTGATTCTCGACGAATCGCACCTCAACCGACAGCTATTACTGACTGCTCGGCGTATCGGTGAGTTGCAATCGCAAGGTCACCCCATCGGAGCTCCGACATTACAAGTCATAGAGACCACAGCCACACCACCAACATCCGGCAAGGTAGAAACAATTGGTGTCGACGTCAGGAACCTAGACCCTGAACGCGACGACGCCCTACGCCATCGCCTCGAAGCACCGAAATTCCTCCGCCGAGTTGGCGTCAGAAACTGGAACGGACGCCCTGCAAATCCTCAGCTTGTGCATCAAGCAGTCGATGAGGTTGAACGTCAACTGCGCGCCCCTAAACGCATCGGGACTATCGGCTGCATAGTCAATCATGTCGACACAGCACTCAAAGTCGCTAGGGAGCTTCGGAAATCTAGCCATACAGTGGAACTCCTCGTAGGACGTATGCGCCCATTTGACCTCGAAGAGCTACACCGAAGACGCCCAACACTGCTCACAACAGAGGGTGACAGTACGGTCGATATAGTAGTTGCAACTCAAACCTTGGAGGTCGGGGTAGACGTCGATTTCCATTCGTTAGTAACTGAAATTGCACCAGCTTCCTCCCTTGCTCAACGCTTCGGCCGTGTTAACCGTCTCGGAACGTTTTCTGGTTCAGAAGTGGTCGTCCTACAGCCAGAAACTAAAGATGACTTCAAGGACCAGCATCCCCCTTACCAAGGTTCGGACCTCGGTGCTAGTTGGGACTGGCTGGATCTTATTGACCAGCAGGACGCAAATCCAGCACTACTAGCAAAGTATCCTCCCCCAGTATCGCAAAACCAGCGACTTCTCCTGCAGCGCCTCGAACGTCGCGACCTGGACATCCTTGCTCGCAGTAGCGCAGTTCACTCAATAGAACCTGAATTAGATCTTTGGCTACGCGATTCACTAGAATCTGAACCACCAATCGGCGGCGTTGTAGTTAGGAATTTGCCGACGAATGATGCCGCTGCTCTCGAGCTCTTGAAGTCATACCCCATTATTGATGACGAAGTTTTTCCTGCTTCACTAAAGATTCTCCGAGCGCTCAAAGAAAAGCTTGTCCCACAGACAAAAACTAAAGCGCCGAAAACAGTTTCGCGGTCAATCTCTAATCGGGCCTTCTTGTGGACGGCAGGGGAGTCAACACAAGTTACGGAACAAACTTCGTTCCGCCCAGGTGATGTTCTCGTCATCGATCAAGGAATACCATTCACCACAGAACTTGTTGCTTCAGAAAATCCGGAAGACGAAGTTGCACCCCCGGTAGTACCTCAAGATCGATACCGCGTTTACCTCAACGAAGGATGTGTTGAGCAGACGATTCGCAGGTTTTTCCAGCGCGCCTCTGAGGTGGATCCTGAAGAACTAACCACACTCTGGCACGAACAATTCCCTAGCGATTCCGGTACGAGCATCATTGCTTCGACCGCATTACGGGAAGATGGTCGTCTGGGGCAAGACGAAGCGGCTTGGATAATTGTCGAGCAACCGGAAGCAATTCTCGAAGATGCGGATGCCCGTCAAGAATGGACACCTTCGGAAAAGGTTCTGTTAGCGCATCATCAGGATGATGTCGCGGAACGGGCCCGGGGCATGTGCGCTGTTCTTGCGCTTTCAAGTGAAGCATCGAATATTGTGACGACCGCTGCGATGCATCACGATGACGGTAAGTCCGACCTGCGTTTTCAACGCATGCTCGGAAACGATTCCTTGGAGGAGAAGTGGGCGAAGAGCATAAACACTAGTTCCCAGTTCATTAGCAGAAGTCGCTCCCAGTCTGGTTTGCCACTCAAATGGCGTCATGAGCAATTATCAGCACTAATCATGGCGACTCTCCAGGCCCGAGGTTCGGAACCAATTTCAGACGCCAGCATCTATGTCGCTGGCATGAGTCACGGCTACGGTCGACAGGGCTTTCCTCACGTGGGTAACCAGCTTGTTCCCGAAGACGATGACAAAGCCATTTTGGCTCACTCTCTGTTTACCACGGGACACTGGGATTCGCTTGCCGCACAACTCCATCGCGAATACGGCATTTATCAACTTGCCTACCTCAGCGCTATCGAACGCGCTGCCGATGCTCAAGTTTCCAAGGAAGGACGATGACACACACAATTACTCTCGCTGGCGACATTACTTCCGGCCTCTCCTATTTCGCACTACTTGGTGCTGCTCGGATAGCAAGATCTTTGTCTGAAGACACTGTGACATTGCACTGGTCTCAGGCTTCGCAACCCCAACCGGTGTTGAGCACCTCCAATGTCAGTCTTACCGAGCTTGCGACTGAGGTACATCGATTGGCAAAGGATTGGGCTGCGGGATGGACAAAGGCTCGTGCCAACTATGGCTCTGGGCAATTTTCACCTTTCAGCCCACGATTTAAAGCCATTGATTCGAATAAGTACCCCGATGATTGGGTAACCCACCAAGAAGTTCGGCATGCTGTAATGGACGAACTAGAGTCAAAGGGAGATATCCTTGCGCTTGACTTTATTCATTCTCTTGGCGAAGCCGCGTATTGGAGGTTTGATCGTAAGGCTCCTAGGCCAGACCATGGTGCATCGCGATGGGAAATGAAAACTCGGAATCAGGGGCAAGAATTCGTTCAGGATCGCTTCCACTTGTTGTGTACCGAACTCAGCGATTGGTCAGTTAAAGACGTTAAGGAGAGTATCACTGGCAATCGCGTGGTCGATTCTTTATCTAAGGGACACCTCAATTCACGCACGTCGACGGGTCTCACCCCACCCGGCCCCGCAGACGTTGCGCTCACTTTTGTCGCTCTTCTCGGAATGATTTACTTTCCTCTATTCCACCGCACGTCATTGATTTCCCTTACACCTTGTGCGTATCCAACGGACGTGCTGCACCCCTTTCGCGCAGTGTTCCCAGTTCCGGTAATTCCCCTCACCCCGGAACGCTTAGAGAACGTAATTATTTCAGCCGATTGGTCCCACGTAGTCGAAGCTCTTGGTCCAAAAGAACGTCCTGAAGAATCTAAAGCAGATGCCACGCTTCTAAAGCGTTGGGGAATCCCCGCCGCCGTTGTTTTTCCAATTAGGAAGTCTGGATCCGATAACGCGCCAGAACGTAATTTTGAAAAAGGAGAGGTGGTGTTGTTGTCATGATGGAAGAGTCTCTACTTCCCATTAGCCTCATTTGCCACACAGCGTTCTGTCCACGAAGAACTTGGTTGGAAGTCAATGGTGAGGAAACGGACACTTACCAAATGCAGGTCGGATATAAAGCTCACTCACGAGTAGATAACCCAGTGAATTCTCGTCGAGAACGTAAATACTCTGTTCCGGTGCGCTCAGATTCCTGGGGAATTGTTGGGAAGATCGATTCCGTTGAAATCGATGCTCACGGTGATCTCCACATCATTGAATACAAATCAACACCAGTAAGGCGGAAAGCAGTTGTTACACCTGCGCAACGCCTACAGCTAGTACTACAGCGTGAGTGCCTTCAATCCGAAGGTCGACCAGTAAAATCAACGTCCATTTATTTTACAGAACATCGCCAACTCGTCGATGTTGAGTTAAGCAGCGACGATGTTGCAGAAGCTCATTCTCTTGTAGAGCTAACCAAATCGATCGTCAATTCCTCCGAATCACCGCCCACCCTAGTCAAAGATGAACGGTGTTCGAAATGCTCGCACTCATTGGTCTGTCTTCCCGATGAGCATCAGCTCACTTCAGTTAAACGGCGTGTTGTAGCAACTGATCCGGATGGACAAGTTCTCCACCTAACAGTTCAAGGATCGCGTGCCTCAATTCGTTCAGGACGGATAATCGTAAGCAAGGCAGGAGAAGAATTAGGAACAATTCCCCTCGAGAAAGTTTGCGGTGTCGTCGTTCACGGCAACATCGATCTTTCGAGTGCATTAAATCGCGCATTCATGTGGAATAATGTCCCAATTGTTTGGTGCTCTTCAACGGGACGAGTTTATGGTTTTTCTAGATCAACGGATAGTCCAAACGGGCTCGCTCGCGCCCGTCAACATGTGTTGAGCCAAACCGGAAGTCTTCCCATCGCTTCGGCTATGATTCACGCCAAAGTTTGGAACCAAGCCACTCTTTTACGTAGGAATGCACCCGCCTCCCGAAACCACGGTCAAATGCGGCAACTTGCCGCGGCAGCTCTGGAGGCGACCGACCTTCCATCACTATTTGGAATTGAAGGCGATGCCGCCTCCCTGTACTTTGAGTCTTTTCCAAACATGTTTAGCCAAGAACGTTTGGCAGATCTGGGCTGGGAGTGGATTGGACGACGCGGTCGCAGCGCCGACGATCCAATCAATGTCCTCCTAAACTACTGCTACGGCCTCCTAAAATCCGAAGCTACCCGAGCGATCCTTGCCTGCGGTCTAGATCCCCACGCTGGATTCCTTCACAGCAGTAACCGAAATAAACCTGCCTTGTCCCTTGACTTAATGGAAGAATTCCGTGCACCGGTAGCTGATTCCACGGTCATAGCAATGGTAAATCGAAGGGAAATCAAGGATTCTGATTTCTCGAAGATCGGCAATGCCTACCGACTTCGTGACACAGGACGAAAAAAGATAATACAAGCATTCGAGCGACGAATTCAAACTAGTTTTAGGCACCCACTCTTCGATTACACGATCACGTGGCGGCGTGCTCTCGAAGTTCAGGCCCGACTAGTCCTAAGCGTGATCGATGGCTCGCTTCCCCAATACGAAGGGATACGAATTCGATGACTAGGGACGACGTTCGACGAACTCTGATTTGTTACGACATTACTGATGACAAACGCCGAACCCGCGTTTCAAATTTGCTATCTAGCTACGGTGATCGAATACAGTTCAGCGTCTTTGTCGTTGATATTTCTCCGGCAAGACTTATACGGCTGAAGGCGAAGGCTAAAGAAAAGATCGATAAGAACGAAGACTCAATCCTGTTCTGTGATTTAGGAAGGGTTGCTGAATTATCTGACATGAAGTTCAGCTACCTCGGCCAAACCCGTGACATCACCGATAACCACGTGCTGGTCTTCTAATCTTCGATAGCGAGCGCGATTGCCGTACGAAAAATCCTGGGGCGCGCTCGCAGGATGGAATCACCAGGTTGTTGCGTGAAAACTGAATAGTGGAACTTAAGCGATAGAATGAAGATTGCCTCGTTTGCTCGCACGCTCGCGCAACGCAGCTAAACAGCAGAACAACGCCACCTTTTTCGTAGCGCAGTCACCATCCCTTCGGGGATGGTCTTTCATTGAGGCGCATGGAACAGTGGACTGAAAACCCTGTACTATTCCCGTCACCATCCCTTCGGGGATGGTCTTTCATTGAGGCCCGAGTCACCTTCGGCAGGCATGCAGGGGACGGGGGTCACCATCCCTTCGGGGATGGTCTTTCATTGAGGCGAGTCGTGGGACCCGGACACCATGGTGAAGGACCGGGCCGGTCACCATCCCTTCGGGGATGGTCTTTCATTGAGGCGAGTGCCTATAGTGTGGTGCTCCCCAGCCGCTTCGCGGTCACCATCCCTTCGGGGATGGTCTTTCATTGAGGCTTCGGATCAACCTCGCACCCGATAGCACGCCGGCCCATAGTCACCTTCCCTTCGGGGATGGTCTTTCATTGAGGCACCGACGACGCTGGCACAGACCTGGCGCTGAATCAGTCACCATCCCTTCGGGGATGGTCTTTCATTGAGGCATTAATAACCAGCTGGTCTACGACCTCTCCGTCGCGTCACCATCCCTTCGGGGATGGTCTTTCATTGAGGCTCAATCGCCAGCGACGCCGACGCCTGAGCCTGCGCGTCACCATCCCTTCGGGGATGGTCTTTCATTGAGGCTTCGGATCAACCTCGCACCCGATAGCACGCCGGCCCATAGTCACCTTCCCTTCGGGGATGGTCTTTCATTGAGGCACCGACGACGCTGGCACAGACCTGGCGCTGAATCAGTCACCATCCCTTCGGGGATGGTCTTTCATTGAGGCGACCACCAGCGGCGCATCATCAGCACAAGGCGCGGGTCACCATCCCTTCGGGGATGGTCTTTCATTGAGGCTACGAGGAGCGTTTCTACATCGTCGGAAAGGACGGGTCACCATCCCTGCGGGGGTGGTCTTTCATTAGATTTGCGGCCCCAAATCGACGCGCCGGCACTTGTGAGGCGACAGGACTTAATCCGTTAACAAACCTCAATACAGCCCAAGAGCTAACCGGTACTCTGCGCTGTCTGACCGGCACCCGTTCATCAGCGATTTCCCTGCCATCTTTAGGTTGAACCCCAAGTTCGAGGCTGATCTTCATTACTTAACCATGGGCCAAGTAAGGGAAGATGTAGCGGCACCCCTTGGTCTTGCTCTACACCTTGGAACCGGACGAGTTCCACTTCTGCTCAATAGTCTTCTGTAAACCCTCAGGCAGGCCCAGCGCAAAATAGTATTCCCCAATGCGCCGACTCACACGGAAACAATCACTTAATCCTCTGTCGCGGACGTTCCATCCGCAGCGGTAACCGTTGTGGAACCATCCCCGTGCTCGATTGCAGTCACGGTGGTGTGCAAGCGGTTCTCACCCGTCAGGTCTTTGCCCATCCACCAAAGAAAGCGGTGGCTGCACAAGGCAACCACCGCTTAGCCATCAAGTACGAGCCCAGCACGAAATCGCCGATTTAACCAGCTGAACAGCACTCATTGCACAGATCCTTTTCTTCCTGTGCCGAATTCAAGTCCACCGTGCAATAACGCACCGGCAACGGCGCTTATCTAGGACAATGTAAAAACTGACGCGGGCGACTTCGTCTCAACGGGCGCGCCGGTCACGTCGACATACCGGGAGATCTCAAGCTCTAGCTCGCGTTCGATGCCGCGACGCTTTCGGGCGTCGGTGACTTCCATCGTGGCGCGAAACGTGCCCGGTAGTTCCATCTACAAGGCAGATTCTCCGGCACCCAGCGTGAGCTCGCCGGCCCGGATGCGGGTGGGGAGCGATTCAAACAAGTCTGCTAGCTGATCTTGACTGAAATCTGCCTTGCTTTTCAGTAGTTACTACGACATTACGATTTCTTCCCTTCAACTCAATCCGAACAAACATTTTTGGAAACCACCACCATTATCGAAAACATAAACGGTGTGGCCTGCGGAAAGTGTAGGACGATAAGACAAAGACGTACCGAACATAGTTTCGCCAGCTGGGCGAGCGGAATCGGTAGGACCACCCAGGGCTGCACCCCACGGGATAGTCGTTCCCAACCACCCCCAACCCACTCGCTAAAAAGAAAATGCTGGCACCTCCTCGAAAGGAGATACCAGCATTGTCAGCGGCGAAATTAATGCACTATTTATGCATTCGCGTACGGGTCACGCATCGCGATGTACTGCAACGACGTGTACTCGTCGATACCCTCGGCGCCGCCCTCGCGGCCCATGCCGGACTGCTTCACGCCACCGAACGGGGCAGCGGCGTTGGAGATGACGCCGGCGTTGAAGCCCATGAGACCGAACTCGAGGCCGTCACCAACGCGCCACATGCGGTCAGAATCCTCAGTGAACACGTAGGAGGCCAGGCCATACTCCGTGTCGTTAGCAATCTCAATTGCTTCCTTCTCATCGGAGAAGGTCAGGATCGGAGCAATCGGGCCGAAGATCTCCTCCTGTGCCACGCGGGCATCACGAGGAACGTTGGTCAGAACGGTCGGGGCGTAGAAGTAACCCTTGCCCTCACCCGGCTTGCCACCGACGATGGCCTTGGCGCCCTTGGCCACGGCGTCGTCGACAAGCGCGGTGATGTTATCCAGCGCCTTCTTCTCCACGAGCGGGCCGCAGGTAACGCCCTCATCGAGGCCGTTACCCACCTTGAGCTCACCGATGCGCTTGGCGAACTTCTCTGCGAACTCATCAGCGATGGACTCGTGGACAATGAAGCGGTTAGCGGCGGTGCAGGCCTCACCGATGTTGCGCATCTTGGCGCCCATTGCACCCTCGACGGCCTGGTCAATGTCGGCGTCCTCAAAGACGATGAACGGCGCGTTGCCGCCCAGCTCCATCGAGGTGCGCAGGACGTTATCGGCAGCGGCCTTGAGCAGAGTCTTGCCCACCGGGGTAGAGCCGGTGAAGGACACCTTGCGCAGGCGGGAATCCGCCATGATCGGCTCAGAGATGGCAGACGCAGACTTACCGGAAACCACGTTGACCACGCCTGCCGGAACGCCGGCATCAATCATGGTCTGCGCGAAGTACTGGGTGGTCAGCGGCGTCAGCTTGGCCGGCTTCACCACCATGGTGCAACCAGCGGCGATGGCCGGGGCAATCTTGCGCGTAGCCATAGCCAGCGGGAAGTTCCACGGAGTAATGAGCAGGCACGGGCCCACCGGCTTCCGGCGAGTGACCATGCGCAGGGTGCCCTCCGGCGCCGGCAGGGTGCGGCCGTAGTTGCGAACGGCTTCCTCACTAAACCAGCGCAGGTACTCAGCGCCGTAGGTGACCTCACCATAGGACTCCGCCAGCGGCTTGCCCATCTCAAGGGTCATCAGCGCAGCGAACTCGTCCTTGCGCTCCTGCACCAGGTCAAAGGCGCGGCGCAGCAAGTCGGAGCGCTCACGCGTCGACGTGCGTGCCCACTCATCCTGCACGGCGCAGGCGGCATCCATTGCCTTCTTCGCGTCCTCAGAGGTAGCGGACGCGAGGGTAGCGATAACCTCACCGGTAGCCGGGTTTTCTACATCGAAGGTGGAGCCATCGGAGGCGTCTACCCACTCACCGTTAATCAGCAAGCCGGTCGGAACCTTGGCCAGCAGCTCGTCAATATTGACCTTGTTGTTTTCACTCATGGTTCTTTTTTACCCTCCCAAATGGAATTTGTCTGCCAGTTGACGTGCCGCACCCGAAAGAAGTTGAACATCCGCCCCAACCAGCGCAAATGATGCGCCAGAAGCCATGTATTTCTGGGCCTGTTCAAGGTTGAAAGCGTTGACGCCTACCTTCTTTCCGGAAGCACGGACTACTTCAAATGTGTGATTGACCGCCGCGAGTACATCCGGATGGGTCTGCTGGCCCAAAAGCCCCATTGAGGCTGCTAGGTCCGAGGGGCCGACGAAGATGTTGTCCACGCCTTCGACAGCCACGATCTCTTCGACGTTCTCCACTGCGGTCGCAGATTCAATCTGCACCGTGAGGCTCACCGTGTCCGAAGCGTTCGCAAGGTAGTTCTCCACGCCGTTCCACCGCGAGGAGCGGGCCAGCGCCGAACCGACTCCACGCACACCGCGGGGCGGGTAGTGCATAGCCGCCACGGCCGCTTCAGCTTCCTTGGCAGTATCAATCATGGGCACCATCAGGTTCTGTACGCCGAGGTCTAGGTACTGCTTGATCAACGCGGTGTTATTCACGGGCACGCGGACCACGCGTGTAAGACCATAGGCATCGGTGGCTCGCAGCAGGGAAAGAATGGTTTCCAGGCCATAGGGCGAATGCTCACCATCGATCAGCGTCCAGCTAAAGCCAGCCGAGGCGATGATCTCCGCCGCGGCCTCCGAGCCAGAACAAATCCAGGCGCCAACGAGCGGCTGCTCAGCCTTCTCGAGGACGTCCGCGAAGGTGGGCGGCAACTTTACTGGAATCGGCATGTGATGGACCCCAACTTTCCGTAGTCTGCATGGACGGTATCGCCCGGTTCGACCCACATGGGCTTGGTGAAGGAACCGGCCAGGATGATGTCACCGGCGGCCAGGCTATCGCCGTGCGCGTGGAGCTTATTGGCAAGCCATGCCACGCCCATGGCCGGGTGGTTGAGCACGGCAGCCGCCACACCCGTATCTTCGATGGACTCGTTGCGGTAGAGCAGCGCGGACACCCAGCGCAGATCGACGTCTGCGGGGTCTACCGGATTGCCGCCATAAACCATGGCGCCGAGCGCCGCATTATCCGAAATCGTGTCGACGATCGTGCGGCCCTCCATCTCGATGCGGGAGGAGAGGATCTCCAGCGCCGGGCCGACGTACTCCGTCGCGCGCAGCACGTCGAAAATGCTGCAATTCGGTCCCTTCAGCTCTTCCTTGAGCACGAAAGCCAGCTCGACCTCGATGCGGACGTTAGAGAACTGTGCGTGCTCGATGGTGGAACCGTTCTCGTAGACCTGGTCTTCAAAAATTGCGCCGTAATCCGGCTCGGTAATTCCCGTGGCCTCCTGCATGACCTTCGAGGTCAGGCCAATCTTGCGACCGACGAGGCGACGGCCGTCTTCGGTACCACGGCGCACCCATTCGCGCTGCACCGCATAGGAATCCTCGATGCTCATCTCTGGGAAACGGGCAGTCAGCAGCGGGACCATCGTGCGGTCCTTTTCGGCTTGCGCCAGTTCATCTGCGATAGCGATGTGCTGTTTCTCATCCAGCATGTACTTCGCTCCTTAAGGTGTTGTAGAACGTGTTTGTTCTGTTTAAGAGGTTTGTTGAACCTGAAGGTTTCACGTGAAACGACAACGCGGCCCCGCGATATGTGCGCTCGCTTCTCGACGCCACGGGGCCACGTTCATCAACCTGAGTACTTAGTCGTTTAGAGCTGGTGTCCCAGCTTGTACTCACCTTGCTTCCACTCCGGAATCTCCTCCGCATCTTCCTTGCGGGTGTAGGAGAAGCCATCCGCGCCAATGGTGGCCTCCAGCTCGGACTCATCCTCGCGGGCAACCAGCGGCACCGGGTTTCCATCCAAGTCGAGGACCGTGGAGCCATCGCGGTACCAAGAAGGAACAACCGGGGTTCCCCACCAGTCACGACGCTGGTTATCGTGAACATCCCAGGTCACGACCGGGTTATCCGGGTCGCCGGTGTAGTAGTCCTGGGTGTAGATCTCTACGCGGTGTCCATCCGGGTCACGCAGGTACAGGTAGTACGCGTTGGAAACACCGTGGCGGCCCGGGCCGCGCTCAATGCGGTCGGACTCGCGCAGCGCACCCAACTTGTCACAAATCGCGATGATGTTGTGCTTCTCATGGGTAGCAAACGCGATGTGGTGCATACGCGGGCCATCACCACCGGTCATGGCGGTGTCGTGGACCGTCGGCTTACGGCGCATCCATGCGGCGTAAACAGTTCCCTCCTCATCGCGGATGTCCTCGGTGGTGCGGAAGCCGAGCTCCTCCATGTACTTCACAGCGGAAGGAACGTCCGGGGTGATCTGGTTGAAGTGGTCGAGGCGAACCAGCGCACCAGGGATATGGGCGTCGTATGCCCAGGCCAAACGCTCGACGTGCTCTACCTCATAGAAGAACTCGTACGGGAAGCCCAGCGGATCCTGCACACGCACGGAATCACCGATGCCCTTGACAAAGCCATCCTTGTTGCGGCGCACCTCGCAGCCGCGTGCCTTGTAGAACTCCTCCGCAAGGTCCAGGTCCTCCGGGGAACGGACGCGGAAGGAGAACGCAGCGACGGCAGCGACGGGACCCTGACGCAGCACGAGGTTGTGGTGGATGAACTCCTCGAAGGTGCGGAGGTAGATTTCGTTCTCGTTCTCCTCGGTGACGACAAGACCGAGGGTGTCAACGTAGAACTTTCGGGATGCAGCGAGATCAGTAACGATGATCTCCATGTAGGCACAACGCAGAATGTCGGGGGCCTGAATGTCAGCCATGATGGCTCCTTAGTTAGTTAGTGGTGGGGGAGTAGAGAGTGGACGGCTTAGTCCTGCTTGCCAAAGACCGGGTTGTGCACCTTGTCCAGGTTGATGTGAACGGCCTGCTGGTCGGTGTAGAAGTCGATCGAGCGGTAGCCGCCCTCGTGGCCCAGGCCGGAGGCCTTAACGCCGCCGAACGGGGTGCGCAGGTCACGGACGTTATTGGAGTTGAGCCACACCATGCCGGCCTCAACGTTCTGAGCGAAGTTGTGAGCGCGCTTCAGATCCGAGGTCCACACGTAGGCGGCTAGGCCGTACTTCGTGTTGTTGGCCAGCTCGAGTGCTTCCTCATCGGTATCGAACGGGGTGATGGCAACGACGGGGCCGAAGATCTCTTCCTGGAAGATGCGGGCGTCCGGCTTGACGTCAACGAAGACGGTCGGCTGAACAAAGTTGCCTTCCTCGAAGCCCTCCGGGCGCTCGCCGCCGGCGGCCAGGGTGGCCTCCTGCTTGCCGATCTCGATGTAGGAGGTGACCTTCTCGTAGTGCTCCGGGTGGACCAGAGCGCCGACCTCGGTGGTGGGGTCGGAAGGCAGACCCACCTTCACGCGCTTAGCCTGTGCGGTGTAGCGCTCCACGAACTCGTCGTAGATATCGCGCTGAACCAGGATGCGGGAGCCGGCGGTGCAACGCTCACCGTTGAGGGAGAAGACGCCGAAGATGCAGGCATCAATCGCGGTCTCCAGGTCGGCATCGCTGAACACAATGGCGGGGGACTTGCCGCCCAGCTCCATCGACAGACCCTTGAGGTGCGGGGCTGCGTTGCCAAAGATGATCTGGCCGGTGCGGGACTCGCCGGTGAAGGAGATCAGCGGCACATCCGGGTGCTTGACCAGCGGGTCACCTGCATAGCCTTCCTCACCAAAGCCGTTGACCAGGTTGAAGACACCCTTCGGCAGGCCAGCCTCCTCAAAGATTCCTGCCCACAGCTGTGCGGAGAGGGGAGTGAACTCGGCCGGCTTCAGGACGACGGAGTTACCGGTGGCGATGGCCGGGGCAAGCTTCCAGGACTCCAGCATGAACGGGGTGTTCCACGGGGTAATCAGGCCCGCGACACCAATCGGCTTACGGTTGACATAGTTGATCTGGCGGCCCGGAACCTTGTAGGCGTCGTCAGCCTGCGCCACGATCAGGTCTGCGAAGAAGCGGAAGTTCTCAGCAGCACGCTTAGCTTGGCCGTTGGCCTGGGTGATGGGCAGGCCGGAGTCGAAGGACTCCCACGCGGCAAGCTTGTCTGCGCGGGTTTCGACAATGTCCGCAATCTTGTTGAGGACGCGTGCGCGCTCGCGCGGCAGGGCCTTGGACCACGGGCCGTTCTCGAAGGCCTCCTTGGCGGCAGCGACAGCCTTGTCAATGTCTGCCGGCTTGCCGGAAGCAGCCTTGATGTAGGTCTTATTCGTTACCGGATCCAGGACCTCGAATTCATCGCCGTCAATCGACGGAACAAACTCGCCGTTGATGTAGTGAAGAATCTTCTCGGGAAGATCGGTGGGCTTAGCAGCATCGTTGTTGATAGCCATGGGTGCTTGAGACTCCTTAGTCGTTTTTCTTGCGATAGGTGCTGAGGGTGGTCAGGCGGTGTTGCCTGGCCACTTTTTCTATGTAGGCGGGTTCCGCGCCAGCCTCGATGAGGCTGACCAATTGCTCGTGCTCGCGCGTTGACTCTTGGGCTCTCTCGGGCACGTACCGAAAGGTGGAGACGCGGTGATATTCCAGTTGCTTCCACTGGTCCATCACCAAGTTCTTCAGCCTCTCGTTCGGGCATTTGGAGAAGAGAACGCTATGAAATTCCTTATTGAGCTGGGTAAATTCCTCTGGATCATGGTGGATATCGAGCTCCCGCATGCGCTGGTTGATCTCCCGTGCCCGGGCAAGATCCTCCGCGTCAAGATGCGGGGCGGATTGGGCGGTAGCGTTTGCTTCCACGGTGGCCACGATGTCCATCGATTCGTAATAGGCCTCGCGATTGTGAGTGGTCACGCTGGCACCGACGTTGCGCTCGTAGGTGACCATTCCTTCCGCCTCAAGCTGGCGAATGGCTTCGCGGACAGGGACCACGCTGATTCCCAAGTCTTCCGCGATTGCTGCCAGCACGAGGCGGTAGCCGGGTTCATACTCGCGAGTACGAATCTTTTCACTTATCCAGTTATAGGCTTTCTGGGACTTGCTCTCCCCAGCTGGTGCTGCGGGTTCCGTCATTGACCACCCGCCTTTCCATCACGGAACGCGATGTAGGCTTTCTTGTTCGCTCCGGTCGGCGGGAAGAGGCCATCCAAGCTGGCTCCCGTCTCCACCTGAGAAGCAACCCATTCGTCTTCGTGCTCCTTGGCCAGGGCGGCCTCGGCGACTTCGGCTGCGATGTCGCGGGGAATCACTACGACGCCGTCATCGTCGCCGACGATGATGTCCCCGGGAAGGACGGTAGCGTTACCGCAGGAGACGGCGATGTCGCTATCCCACGGAACGTGTTTGCGTCCGAGAACGCAGGGGTGCGCGCCCTGGGTGAAGACGGGAAGGCCAATCTCCTTGACGGCCTCGTAGTCACGCACGCCGCCATCGGTCACAACGCCTGCGGCACCGCGCACCTTGGCGCGCAGAGCCAAAATGTCACCCAGTGTTCCGGAACCGGATTCCTGGCGGGCCTCAATGACGATGACCTCGCCTTCCTTGACCGTGTCGAAGACCTTCTTCTGCTCGTTGAGACCGCCACCGTGGGACTTGAACAGGTCCTCGCGGCCAGCCACGAAGCGCAGCGTGCGGGCAACGCCCACCATCTTGGTTCCTTTGGCCTGCGGGTACACGCCTTCGATTACGGACTGGTTGATGCCGCGCTTGCGCAGCTGAGCGGACAAGCCAGCGGTCGGGGCCTTCTCCAGGGCCGCCTTGAGCTCTGGGTCGAGGCCACCGTCACCCTTGGGGGGAAGCCCGGCGGATTCGCGGTCTCCGTAGGCGTCCTCGCGCTGCTTATCATCCACGTAGGGAAGATTGCCCAGCTGCGGATCGAAGGAGGCGGGGACTTCCTTCACGGTGGTCTTCAGCCTGCCGGAGCTCACGCCACCTGGCACGTCGACCTCGACCTCGACGACGTCACCAGGCTCAATGACAGAGGAGCCGGCCGGGGTACCGGTGAGGATGATGTCACCGGTCTCTAGTGTCATGTGCTGGGAAAGGTCGGCAACAAACTGTGCGAGCGGGAAAATGAGATCCTCATCGGAAGAGGTTCCCTCTTGGACAACTTCGCCATTGACCCACGTGCGGAGGCGAAGACCCTTCGGGTCGATCCCCTGGGCGTCGATAAGCTCCGGCCCGATGGGGGTGTAGCCATCGCGGGACTTGGAGCGGGTGTTGGAACCCTTGTCCTGCACCTTGTAGTCATACAGGCCGATGTCATTCGAAGCCGTCACGTACGCAACGTGCTTCCACGCATCTTCGAGAGAGACATTACGGGCCGGAGTGCCAATGATGAGTGCAATTTCGCCTTCGAAAGCCAGCAGCTCTGTCCCCTGGGGGCGTTCGACGATCCCGCCCGACTCAGCCAGCGTGCTGGTTGCCTTGAGGAAGTAACTCGGGGTCTTGGGCCAGCGACCGCGCTGCGCTGCGCGGGACTCAAAGGCCACATGAACAGCGATCATTTTGCCCGGTTTAACCGGCAAGAACTCAGGTACAGCCATGAAGAATCCTTAATTGTGAATAAATCCTTGCCCAGATCGTATATTATCCCTACCACCACCGCAAGTGGTTCAACTCACACGCACTTCCGTATATGGCACACCACATGCCGAAAGGAATCACACCATGTCGCACACATCTGTCACGCCGGCAATTTCGACGGCCGAACGCCGCCGCGTCGTCGCCGCGACTACCATCGGTACCGCCATCGAGTGGTACGACTACTTCCTCTATGCCGCAGTGGCCGGACTCGTGTTCAACCAGCTCATGTTCGGCCCGCTCGAGGGTGGCCTAGCCACCATCATTTCCTTCCTGACCGTGGGATTGTCCTTCCTGTTCCGCCCGGTCGGCGCGTTCCTAGCAGGGCACTTTGCTGACCGGCTTGGCCGCCGCGTGGTTCTCATGGTCACGCTCATCGCCATGGGAGGTGCGACCACCCTCATCGGCCTTCTGCCCACCTACGAGACCGCTGGAATCTGGGCGCCGATCCTCCTCATCACCTTGCGCATGATCCAAGGCATCTCCGCAGGTGGCGAGTGGGGATCCGCCGTGCTCATGGCTGTGGAACACGCGCCGAATGACAAGCGCGGCCTCTACGGCGCAGGACCTCAGATCGGCGTTCCTGCCGGTCTGCTGCTTTCTTCCGGCGTGCTCTCCATCATGAACACCATCGCGCCTGGCGACGCCTTCATGAGCTGGGGCTGGCGCGTTCCCTTCCTCCTTTCCTTCGTCCTCATCTTGGTGGGCTACCTCATCCGCATGGGCGTCGACGAGTCTCCGGTCTTTGAGGAAATCGCAGAGCGCGAAGAGGAAGAGGCCACCAACCCCATTGGCAAACTCTTCAAGAACTTCACCCCGCTGGTGCTGGTCGCCGCGCTCGTCTTCGCAGGTAACGGCACCGTTGGCTACATGACCACGGGCGGCTACATCCAGCGCTACGCTACCGACCCCGACGGCCCCGTCGCACTCGACCGCGGTGATGTTCTTAACGCGGTGACCGTGTCCGCCTTCGCATGGGCCCTGACCACCTTGCTCGCCGGATTCATCTCCGACTACATCGGCCGTCGGAAGACCTATCTCCTCGGGTTCATCCTGCAGGGCATCGGCGCCGCCGCACTCTTCCCCCTGGTCAACACGGGTAGCCTGGGGATGCTCTACGGTGCGCTCCTCTTCCTCACTGTGGGTCTGGGTCTCACCTACGGTGCACAGTCCGCGATGTACGCCGAGCTTTTCCCCGCCTCCATTCGCGCCACCGGCGTCTCCATTACCTATGCCCTCGGCTCTGTCCTGGGCGGCGCTTTCGCCCCCATGATTGCCGCCTCGCTCGTCGAGGCAACGGGTACCACCTTTGCAGTGTCGGGCTACCTGGTTTCGGCCTCGATTATCGGCTTTATCTGCACATTTATCCTGCGTGAGCGCAAGGGAATAGACCTCGGCGCAGAGCACGAGGCCGAGCAATCCCAGGGCCACTTCATCTTCAGCCAGCGCTAGACGACGCCCCTCCACCCATGCGCTCCCCTTTCTGCACAAGCCATTGTGCGCGGGGGGCGCATCATATATGATTCTCATATACGACCCAGCTCACATCCTCCTGAAGCCTTGAACTGAGTCACCAATACAACGAGCGAAGCTCACATAGAAGTGGGGGAGCAGTCACCACCCCCATCACTCTCTTTGTTCTCGTCCACTACAACCGCCAACTAAGGAGTCCACAGTGCAGTTCCACCACAACGGCTATGTTTCGGAAGATCCCCGCGTGCACGAACCTGCCGGATACGGCATCGATCGCGTCTCTGAACTTCCGGATGAAATGGACGTTCTCATTGTGGGCTCCGGTCCGGCCGGCATGATCGCAGCCGCTCAGCTAGCAATGTTCCCCGACGTCAACACGCGCATCATTGAGCGCCGTCCTCACCGCCTTGAGTTGGGCCAGGCCGACGGCATCCAGTCCCGTTCCGTGGAAACCTTCCAGTCCTTCGGCTTTGCCAAGGAAATCACGGAAGAGGCCTACGAGATCACGGAGATGTCTTTCTGGAACCCGGATCCGCAGGATCGTTCCAAGATTATCCGCGGTGCTCGCCCCATCGATGACGAGCAGGGCATCTCTGAATTCCCCCATCTCATTGTCAACCAAGCCCGCGTGCTGGACTATTTCGCTCGCTATGCGCACCGCGCCCCGGGCCGCATCACCCCGGATTACGGCTGGACCTTCGTTTCCCTTGAGGTAGGGGAGGGCGAATACCCGGTAACGGTCCACCTCGAGGATGTCGACGGCAACCCGCGCGACGTACGCGCCAAGTACGTCGTCGGTTGCGATGGTGCTAAGTCTCGCGTCCGCAAGTCCATCGGCCGCTCGCTCAAGGGCGACCAGGCTAACCACGCGTGGGGCGTCATGGATGTCGTGGTTGACACCGACTTCCCGGACTGGCGCACCAAGTGTGCCATCCACTCCCAGGCCGGCTCAATCCTGCACATCCCGCGTGAGGGCGGCTACCTCTGCCGCATCTACGTCGACCTCGGCGTCGTGCCCGAGGATGACAACCACAAGGTCCGCTCCACCCCGATTGAGAAGATCATCGAGAAGGCCAACGAGATCTACTCGCCTTACTTCATCGACGTCAAGATGGTTGCTTGGCACTCCGTCTACGAGGTGGGCCACCGGCTCGTCGATGCCTTCGACGATAGCGACGACGATCCACGGGTCTTCCTCACCGGCGATGCCTGCCATACCCACTCCGCCAAGGCCGGCCAGGGCATGAACGTCTCCATGCAGGATGGCTTCAATATCGGGTGGAAGCTCGGTCACGTCCTCGACGGCCGCGCCCCGAAGGAACTCCTGACCACCTACCACGGCGAGCGTCAGCCAGCTGCTCAGAACCTCATTAATTTCGACCGCGAGTGGTCCACCCTCATGGCCACACCTACCGAAGAACTCGAAGATCCGGAGGCAGTGGAGAAGTACTACGTCGCCGCGGAGGAGTTCGCCGCTGGCATGATGACGCAGTACGAAGAAAACCTGATCGTCGGAACAACACAGCACCAAGATCTGGCTTCCGGCTTCCCGGTGGGCAAGCGTTTCAAGTCCTTTGAGGTTCTTCGCCGCTGCGATGCTTACCCTCAGCACCTGGGGCACCAGCACACGGCCGATGGCCGCTACCGCATCTACGCCTTTGCCGATGCCCCCAAGGCCGGAGAGAACTCCACTCTGAGCGAGTGGGCCGAGAAGCTCGGCCCCATCCTGGACAAGTTCACCCCGGAGGGAGCTGATGAGAATACCTACTTCGACGTGAAGGTTATCTACCAGCAGACCAACCATCACGATTATGAGATTCTTGACGCCCCACTGTTGTTCCGCCCGCGCAACGGCAAGTTCAACATCCCGAATTGGGAAAATGTCTTCAACGCTCTCCCTGGCGACAAAGACATCTTCGATGCCCGCGGAATTTCCCGTGACGGAGCGGTGGTCATCGTTCGCCCGGACCAGTACGTAGGCGCTGTTCTCCCTCTCGATGACCCATCAGCAGTCGAGGACTACTTCTCCTCCGCGCTCATCAAGCTCAAGTAGTTTCGGTTTCACGTAAAACGAAAAGGGCCCAGCACAACGCTGGGCCCTTTTTGTGCTTGAATGGCGCAGCACAAGGCATAAAGAGACCTAGGTGCCGAAGAGGCGGCACCTAGGTTTCACGTGAAACAACCACGGAGGAACGCTACTGCAAGAGGGTCCTGTCGGAAGTCGCGCCCTTGATCTTCGCGAACTCTGCCATGAGATCCTCCACCGTGAGCTTTGCCTTTTCCTCGGCATCAGCGGAGTAGATGATCTCTCCCTCATGCATCATGATGAGGCGGTTTCCCACCTGCAGGGCCTGTGCCATATTGTGCGTCACCATCAGCGTGGTGAGCTGCCCTTGCTCGACAATGCGCTTCGTCAGTGTGGTCACCAGCTCCGCGCGTTGCGGGTCGAGGGCAGCCGTGTGCTCATCCAGAAGCATCACCTTCGGGTTGGTAAAGCCGGCCATGAGCAACGACAGCGCCTGGCGCTGACCGCCGGAGAGCAAGCCCACCTTCGTTCCAAGGCGCTTCTCCAAGCCCAGCTCGAGCGACTCCAGCTGTTCCACAAAAACAGCCCGGCGCGCGGAGTTGAGGCCCAGGCCGAGTCCGCGCTTCTTGCCGCGCAGATAAGCGAGTGAGAGGTTCTCCTCAATCGTCAGGTTCGGCGCTGTACCCGCCATAGGATCCTGAAAGACGCGCCCAACCTTCCTCGCACGCTTATGCTCCGGCTGGTTCGTCACGTCTTTGCCGTCGATCGAGATCCTTCCCGAATCCGGGATCAGCCGGCCCGCAACGGAGTTCAACAGTGTCGACTTTCCCGCACCGTTGGAACCGATGACGGTAACGAAGTCACCAGGGACGAGTTCCAGGGAGACGTCGCGAAGCGCACGGCGTTCATTAACCGTTCCCGGAAAGAAGGTCTTTGAGATCTTGTCTATGTTGAGCATGATTTAGGCCTTCCTTTTGCCGCGTACCCGCGTCATGCGAGGCACCAGGAGAGCGACGATAACCAGCAGCGCCGTAATGAGCTTCATGTCATTCGGGTTGAGGCCCACCTGCAAAGCGGCGAAGATGATGAGTCGGTAGATCACGGAACCCAGTGCCACCGCCACGACGGCCATCCACAGGCGCGACTGGGGGAGTACCGCCTGCCCAAGGATGACGGAGGCCAGACCCACCAGAATGAGACCAATGCCCATCGAGATATCGGCAAAGCCTTGATATTGCGCGATGAGCGCACCGCACAGACCCACCAGACCGTTGGACAGAGCCAAGGTCAAAATCTTGGTGAAATCCGTGGACACGCCAAAGGAGGTGATCATCTGTTGGTTGTCACCGGTGGCGCGCAGCGAGAGGCCCAAGTCCGTGGACAGGAACCACACGATCAGTAGACAGAGCACCACCGCGCCCACAGCGAGCAACCCCACCCCGGCCCAAGTTCCCATGACGGCATCCAGCGGAGTGAAAACCGAATCCTGCGTCAGCAACGGCACGTTAGCGCTGCCCATGATACGCAAGTTGATGGACCACAGACCGATCATCGTGAGGATGCCAGCAAGCAGCCCATCGATGCGGCCCTTGGTATGGAGGAGTCCGGTGATGCAGCCAGCCACGAATCCGGTGGCGAAGCCGGCCAACGAGGCCGCAAAGGGGTTGACCCCATTTGTGATGAGCACGCCGGCTGTTGCAGCCCCGGTGGTAAAGGAGCCGTCGACTGTCAGGTCTGGGAAGTCAAGCACGCGGAACGTCAGGTAAACGCCCACGGCCATGACCGCATAGATGAGACCTAGCTCGAGTGCTCCAATCACAGCGTCTCAGCCTTGTCTAGGATTTCCTGCGGCACCTCAACGCCCTGAGCCTTCACTGCGTCTTCATTGATCACGTACGTGTACTCGGAGGCGGTTTCCACCGGGGTTTCGGCCGGGTCAGCGCCGTCCTGGAGGATGCGCAGCGCCATCTCACCGGTCTGGCGGCCCAGCTCCTTGTAGTCAATACCGATGGTGGCTGCAGCGCCGCCTTCAACGGCACCGGAGTCCGCAGCGATGACCGGTATGGTCTTGTCATTCGCAACCTTGATGAGCGAAGAGATGCCGGAGACGACCATGTTATCGGTCGGGATGTAAATGGCATCGACATCACCCAGCGCCTCCACGGCCTGCGGGATCTCCGTCACGGAGGTCACCGTCTGCGACTTCACTTCAATGCCCTTCGGCTTGGCTGCTTCCGTCAGCTGTTCGACCTGCACCTTGGAATTCACCTCAGCGGAGGAGTAGACGACGCCCACAGTTTTGGCGTCTGGGACCAGCTGGGTAATCAGCTCAACCTGCTCCTCGATGGGCGCGGCGTCAGAGGTACCAGTGACATTCTTGCCCGGCTTATCCAGCGACTCCACTAGCTCCGCCTCCACGGGGTCCGTCACCGCGGTGAACAGAAGCGGCTTGTCCTTGATGGACTTGCTCATGGCCTGGCCGGCTGGGGTGGCGATTGCCAGGTAGAGGTCGTGATTGGCGTTCGCCATCTGCTGGGAGATGGACACCGCGGTGCCTTGCTCGCCGTTGGCGTTCTGAACATCCCAATCCACGTCCACGCCCGCCTCTTCGAAGGCTTCCTGGAACCCTTCCGCGGCGGCGTCGAGGGAGGGGTGTTGAACCAGCTGGTTAATTCCGATGGAGTAGGAGTCTCCGCCCCCGGAATCCCCGCTGGCGCTTTCCGACGACGAGGAGCAGCCCACGAGGGCAGCAGCGCTCAGGGCGATAGCTGAGAGAGCAGCAGCAGTTTTAGAGAACATAGTGGTCCTTTTCTACGTGAGAATGACAGTAGTGACCGCTATTTAATCCTCTTTTCACCCTTTTAAGCAGCAGTTTTATGAATATTGTTCCCGCGCGGGGGTACTCTTAGCCCTGCAAAAGCTATAAGTCTACAGTTTTAGAGTTGTACCTCACACCGGCTAGCTGCATGTTTCTTGTATCACTCTCGATTTAATGAGCTCGGACCACCATGAGGCCACGGGGGTACCCGAATGACCTTTATCTGTACGACAGAAGGTATCGGTGTTAAAGTCAGTGATGTGAAGAACACTTTTAACCTTTGGTGGTGGCGCGCGTAACCCGCGGGCCTCGTTCTTCTCCCAGTTTTTAAGGCCCGCAGCTGCGGGCTTTTCGGCGTTTTGCTCTCTTGCGAAGCTCGCGGCAGCACACAAAATCGTTAAAGAAAGACACAGTATGCCGTTTACAGCCAAACGCGAGGTCAGGTACACACCCGACGCCAGTGCGCTCTTTTATGCCCTCGCCACACCGCAGGATTCCCTGCTCTTAGAATCCGCGGACATCGAGTCCAAGAAGAACCTCACCTGCATCGCCATCACCAAGGCAGCACTCAAGGTCGTATGCCGTGGCCAGGAGGTCACCGCAACGGCCTTAACGCCAGCCGGTCACCTACTCTTAGATGAGCTTCGTCAGGACTTCCGCTCCAGGATGAGGCAGAACGGTGAGGAGACCGCCACCTTTAGCTTTGAGCTCTCAACCGAGCACGATGAGCGCGCCCGCCTCCGCGCCACCTCAACCGCGGATATCCTTCGCACACTGCAGTTTAGCCAATCCTATTCCGGCGAGTCGCTGCCTTTGCTTGGTGGGGGATTCGCCTTCGACTACGTCGATACCTTCGAGGCACTGCCGCCGATTCCTGATGGCCCTAACGAATACCCCGACTATGAATTTCTCGTAGCCGAGCACGTCCTCACGGTGGACCACCTGACGCAGACGGCAAAGATTGAGGGGTGGGGCGTCGACAAGCACGTCCTCGAAGAGGAGCTCAACCGGGCCGCCGCCACCGAACCTATTACTCCCGAGGCCCCCTCACCGCGTGAGACCATCAGCGCGCGCGCCTCCATCGACGACGCCGCTTTCCGTCGCCACGTGGAGCGCCTCCAGGGCAACGTCCACGCCGGCGATATCTACCAGGTCGTTCCTTCCCGTGCCTTCAGCCTCGACTGCCCGGATGCCTTTGCCGCCTACCGCACGCTGCGAGAGACCAACCCCTCGCCGTACATGTTTTACCTACGCGGCACTGAGCACGAGCTCTTCGGTGCCTCTCCGGAATCCAACCTCAAGTACACGGCCTCTGACCGGCAGGTACAGCTCTATCCGGTGGCCGGCACTCGACCGCGCGGTGCCACTCACGAGCTGGATATCCGCAATGAACTGGAGATGCGCACCGACTCCAAAGAAGTCTCGGAGCACATCATGCTCGTGGACTTAGCCCGCAACGACCTCGCCCGCGTCGCCGTCCCCGGCACCCGAAAGGTCGCCGACCTGCTCCAGGTGGACCGCTACTCGCGCGTCATGCACCTGGTTTCCCGGGTCGTCGCCACGCTGCACGAGGATTTCGACGCCCTCGACGCCTACCGAGCCTGCATGAATATGGGCACGCTCACCGGCGCACCGAAGCTGCGCGCCATGGAGCTCATCCGCGACACCGAAGGTACTCGCCGCGGCTCCTTCGGCGGCGCTATCGGATACCTGCGCGGCGATGGCTCTATGGACAACTGCATTGTCATCCGCTCCGCCTACGTCAAGGATGGAACGGCAGTCGTCCAGGCCGGCGCGGGAGTCGTGCGCGATTCCGTCCCGCAATCCGAAGCCGATGAAACGGTCCACAAAGCCTACGCGGTGCTCAGCGCCATCGCCCAGGCACACAACGCAAACTTGGAGGTCATCCGATGAATCCACACGTTGTCCTCATCGATAACCACGATTCCTTCGTCTACAACCTCGTCGACGCGCTCGCCGGCTACAACACGACCGTCTTCCGCAACACCGTACCGGTGGAGGAGGTCCTCGCCGCACAGCCCGACATCATCATCCTTTCGCCCGGCCCCGGTCATCCGCGCGACGCCGGCTCGATGATGCAGCTTATCGACGCCTCCCTCGGCCGCATCCCCATCCTCGGCATCTGCCTGGGCTTCCAGGCGCTGCTCGAGCATTTCGGCGGCACGGTCGAAGCCTGCGGTCCAGTGCACGGTTCCTCTGTGCCCATGACGCTGACCGACGCCGGCGCGAACCACCCACTCTTCCACGGGCTCACCACTGATTCCGAGCCAGATAACCCGAACTACGTGGGCCGCCTCGTCCCCGTTGCGCGCTACCACTCCTTAGGCTGTGCGAACATTCCCTCCCAGATGCGCAGCCTCGCGGAGACCGAGACCGACATCGGCCCTGTCACGATGGCGGCGGAGACCCTCGACGGCATCGCCCTCGGCCTGCAGTTCCACCCCGAGTCTGTACTCACGCCGACGGGACCAATCATCATTGAACGCTGCATCAAACAACTTTCTACTCAACCTACAACGAAGGGAACCAAGTAATGACAGACAATAAAGCACTAAATACACTGCAGGAATTCCTCGATATCTCCGAGCCAACGCTCGAGCAGGCTATCGAGGTCTTCACGCCACTGACGGTAGGGGAGTACGACGATATTCACATCGCTGCCCTCCTTACCCACATCCGTACCCGCGGCGAGACCTTCGCCGATGTCGCCGGCGCGGCCCGCGCATTCCTTAATGCCGGCCATCCGTTCCCAATCACAGGCAAGGGGCTCATGGATACCGCGGGAACCGGTGGCGATGGCGCTAACACCATCAACGTCACCACCGGCGCGTCGCTCGTCGCCTCCGCCGGTGGGGTCAAGATGGTCAAGCACGGCAACCGCTCCGTATCTTCCAAGTCGGGCTCCGCGGACGTCCTCGAGGCCCTCGGCATCCCGCTCAATCTCGATCCGGACCGCGCGGTTCGCCAACTCGAGGCCTCGAATTTCACGTTCCTCTTCGCTCCTGCGTATAACCCGGCCGTTGCCCACGTGCAACCGGTGCGCAAGGGACTCGGGATTTCGACTCTCTTCAACACCATGGGCCCGCTGCTCAGCCCGGGCCGCCCGGAGTTCCAGATCATGGGAATCGCCAACCCCGAGCAGGGCCAGCTCATCGCCGAGGTATTCAAGGATCTGGGCCGCACGCGCGCGCTCGTCGTCCACGGCGCCGGTACCGATGAGATTGCCGTCCACGGCACCACCCAGGTCTGGGAGCTTCGCGATGGCACCATTAGCCACTACGAGCTCACCCCGGAGGACCTCGGTATTTCCCACCACGAACTGGCTGACCTCGCCGGCGGCAACGGGGAAGAGAACGCAAAGGCCCTCCGGGCTGTTTTCGCCGGTACCGGTGAGCCCGCCCACCACGACGCGATCGCCGCTACCGCCGGCGCGATGTTCTACCTCAATGGCGCTACCGACTCCATCCACGAGGGCGTCACGCATGCCGACCAGCTCATCAAGAATGGCACCGTGGCCGCTTGGTTGAAGAAGCACGAGGAGGCGAACTATGGCTCTGCCGACCGTGCTTGAGGGGATCGTCGCCAAGCGCCGCACGCACCTGCCCGCCATCCGTGAGCGCCTGGCACACGTGGACCTCGCTGCTCTCCCACGCTCAGAACGTTCCTTCTACGATGCGCTCAACGGCACCAACCGTTTCATCATGGAGTGCAAGTCCGCCTCGCCATCGCTGGGGCTCATTCGGGAACACTATGAACCTGGGGCCATCGCTCGCATCTACTCGCGCTATGCGTCGGCTATCTCCGTCCTCTGCGAACCCGATCGCTTCGGTGGCGACTACGACCACATGCAGACCGTCGCACTGTCCACGCACCTGCCCGTGCTGTGCAAGGACTTCATCATTGATCCGATCCAGGTCTACGCCGCGCGCTATTTCGGCGCCGACGCCATTCTGCTCATGATGTCCATCGTCGATGACGAGACTTACGCGGAGCTCAAGCAGCTGGCGGATTCCCTCGGGCTCGATGTCCTTACCGAGGCAATCACCGAGGAGGAAGTCGCCCGCACCACCGCATTTGGTATCGACGTCATCGGAATTAATAACCGCAACCTCCACGACCTCAGCATCGATCTCACTCGCTCCGAACGCCTTTCGCACCACGTCCCGTCTGGCAAGGTCATCGTCTCGGAGTCCGGTATCCGCGACAACCAAACCGTTCGCCGCCTGGGTTCTCACGCCAATGCCTTTCTCGTTGGCTCGCAGCTCACCGGCACACCTGACATCGACCGCGCCGCCCGCGAGCTTGCCTATGGCCACAACAAGGTCTGCGGCCTCACTACGTGGTCTGCGGCCCAGGCCGCCCGCGCCGCCGGCGCGATCTACGGTGGTCTCATCTTCGAAGAGGCATCGCCGCGCAATGTTTCACGTGAAACCGCGCTCGATATCATCGCTCATGAGCCCGACCTTAACTATGTCGCGGTCTCACGCCGCACTACCGGTTGGGAGGACCTGGCCATCGATGGCATCTCTGCCTTGCAGATCCACGCACCTTACCAGGGGAGCACAGAGGCCGAGCTCGAACTCATCGAGTCCGTACGCGCAGCAGCGGGGGAGCGCCAGGTGTGGCGCGCCATCGACATGACGGCACCCCACGGCCCGGCCCTCGCTTCCGCGCTTGCCGACGCCGTCGACTTCCTCATCCTCGACTCCGGCACCGGGGGCACCGGCACCTCCTTCGACTGGACGTCTGTCCCGGACGAGGTCAAGGCAAAGTCACTTCTCGCTGGGGGCCTGAATCCAGAGAACCTCACCGAGGCTCTTCGCGTCGGCACCGCCGGATTGGACATTAACTCAGGAGTCGAAGTCAACGGTCGAAAGGACAGTGCGCTCATCGCCCAGGCCTTCCATACTATTCGTCACTTTACGTATTAATTCCCAACCCGAGCCCTAGCAACAGCCCGAGACAAAAGGACAATCATGACCAACGATCAGAACACCAGGGAGACCATTCTTCCCGCCTACTTCGGTGAGTTTGGCGGACAATTTGTTCCCGAATCACTCATTCCAGCACTCGACCAGCTCGAGCAAGCCTTTGTCGACGCCCAGAATGATCCGGCCTTCCGCGAGGAACTTGCCGGCTACCTACGGGACTATCTGGGCCGCCCTACGCCTCTCACCGAAGCGACCAAGCTTGGCGGAAAGGCACGCATCTTCCTTAAGCGTGAGGACCTCGTGCACGGCGGCGCTCACAAGACCAACCAGGTAGTCGGCCAAGCGCTCTTGGCCAAGCGAATGGGCAAGACCCGTATTATCGCGGAGACCGGCGCCGGCCAGCATGGCACGGCGACCGCCCTCGCTTGTGCGCTGCTTGACCTCGACTGCGTGATCTACATGGGCGCAAAGGATGTCGAGAGGCAGCAGCCCAATGTCTACCGCATGGAACTCATGGGCGCCAAGGTGGTGCCCGTGGATTCCGGCTCAGGAACCCTCAAGGATGCTGTCAACGAAGCTCTCCGTGACTGGACCGCGACGTTCCACGAGTCTCACTACCTCCTAGGCACCGCGGCCGGCCCTCACCCCTTCCCGACGATTGTTCGAGAATTCCACAAAGTCATTTCTGAAGAAGCCAAGGCCCAAATGCTGGAGCGCACTGGCGGGCTCCCCGACGTGGTCGTCGCCTGCGTCGGCGGCGGCTCCAATGCCATTGGCATGTTTGCGGATTTCATCGACGAGGAATCAGTCGAACTCGTCGGTGCCGAGCCTGGGGGAGAGGGCCTAGACTCCGGCCACCATGGCGCCACGATCAACAACGGCACCATTGGCATCCTCCACGGTGCCCGCTCCTACCTCATGCGCAATGCTGACGGGCAAGTTGAGGAATCCTATTCTATTTCTGCCGGCCTCGACTACCCGGGTGTAGGCCCACAACACGCCCACCTCGCACAGACCGGCCGAGCCACTTATGTCGGCATCACCGACGCCGAAGCACTCGAAGCCTTCCAGATTCTCAGCCGCCGGGAGGGCATCATCCCAGCTCTCGAATCCTCGCATGCCCTTGCCTATGCACTCAAGCGCAAAGATGAGGACATCACCATTCTCGTTTCCCTTTCTGGCCGCGGTGACAAGGACATCGACCACGTTCGCCGCACCCTCGACGCGCACCCCGAATTCCAGATCACGGAGGACAAGTAATGAGCCGCTACGAGAAACTTTTCTCCAGCCTCGCCGCCCGCAAGGAAGGGGCATTTGTCCCCTTCATCATGCTGAGCGATCCCGGCCCAGACACCGCTCTCGCCATTGTTCGCGCCGCTGTCGCCGGTGGTGCCGATGCGCTCGAGCTCGGCGTCCCCTTCTCCGATCCGGTCGCCGACGGCCCCACCATTCAGGCCTCCCATATCCGCGCACTTGCAGGCGGCGCGACGGTCGACTCCGCGATCGAACAAATCCGCCGCATCCGAAGCGAATTCCCCGACCTACCAATCGGCATGCTCATCTACGGAAACGTTCCCTTCACTCGCGGGCTAGAGACCTTCTACTCCGAGTTCCAGGAAGCGGGTGCCGATAGCATCTTGCTTCCCGACGTCCCCGTTCGCGAAGGCGCACCTTTCGTCGCCGCCGCCGAAAAAGCCGGAATTGACCCAATCTTTATCGCCCCGGCTCAAGCATCTGAACAGACTCTCCAGGGAGTGGCTCAGTACTCCAAGGGATATATCTACGCTATCTCGCGCGACGGCGTCACTGGCACCGAGAAGGAGTCAGAAACCCGCGGGCTCGATGAAGTGGTGAATAACGTGAAGCGCTTCGGTGGAGCGCCGATTCTTCTTGGGTTCGGTATCTCGACGCCTCAGCACGTCGCCGACGCAATCGCCGCCGGCGCAGCTGGTGCAATCACCGGTTCCGCTTTAACGAAGATTGTCGACGCCCACCTCGACGAAGAAGGCCGCCCCGCCGACGGGCTCGCCACTGCGGTCACCGACTTTGTCTCCAAGATGAAGGCCGCTACCAAACATACGGAATCCTAAACAAGCTTTCTAGGCACCCTTCTGGACGCCTTTTCGGGCAACCATGACTAGGAGCGCCCCAGACTAGTCAACTCACCTCGGCCTCTTCCATCACGTCGTCCGCCGCCGCGCATCGCGATGGAAGGGGCCGTTTCACGTGAAACTACGCACTGTCCGCGTGCGCTAACCTGATGACTACCGACGTCGAAATAGGTAACAACCCGTGGAGCCTAATCCATGTCCCTCCAGATGCCTCCTCACTTCCCCGTGCGTTCCTAACAACTTCCGACCCTAGACCCCTAGAAGGGGATATCCTCGTGCCCACTCGAGTAACGATCTGCTGGGTCCGTCCTGTCGAATATTTCGACCATTTCACCGCCGTCCAGCTCCACCTTCAAGGCTTTTGCTTCTTCGTGCATCTTCCGACGGTGAGAAATGACATCCTCCGCAATGGTTCGCGCCCACACCTTTGACGCCGGAGCCAGGGGGCCAGTTGCCTCGGTCACCGCCCAGGTTCCGTCCTCAAACAACCACACAACGTCACCGGTAACTGGGTCTAGGATATAGAAGGCCCGCCCATCAGTTTTCATGTTGTGGTGGTGCTGGCAAAGAGCAACCAAATTGGATGCATGCGTCTGGCCACCATCGGAATAGTTGATCCGATGGTCCAATTGGCAAGTCCATGCTGGACGATTACAGCCGGGGGCGCGACAAGTCCCGTCGCGCCCCTCGACATACTTTCGTGTGACATCTGAAGGCTGGTAACCCTTGCACGGTTCTGGAGCATCACTAAAGTCGCGCGCCACTGTCTTCGACGCCGGGACTCCTTCGCCGGCCCATCCATGTCCTTGGACGTAAACTGGGGCTCCTTCCACATCCGTGGCTTTGTATTCATGCACGACCACCTTTCCTACCTCAGGTTTGATTTTGCCCGTAATGAGGAGGATCAAGGCATCCGCCATTGAGACGTCGTGCTCTTTAGCGGCCAATTTGATGGTTTCGTGGATGACGATGCCGACATTGCTGTCTACCTCAAGTTCAATCGAGGCACGCTCTCCGCGAGTGAGGAGCGAGTAGCGATTCTTCCTCCGACTGTCTCGGAAGGCGATTGAATCATCTAAGACCTTCGCAATGTCACGCACCTTGCGCCGGATCTTATCTGCGCTTGGGAAAAGTTGGTTCGGCTTAGTCGGCGTTAACCACGCCGCCAATTGACTATCAATCTCGGCAACAACTGATGAAATAGGGTTTCCGAGCTTTGCCATTACTTGATCGATAGCGACCAAGGCCTGCATGTCAAGCAAGAACTCAGCGTCTTGCAAAGCCTTTACCTTCGGCAACTCATTGAGACGAATGAGTCCCATAACATTCCGCGCCACATGGGCAAGAGACTTTCCTGTCTTTTGCCCAATGCGCATGAAGGCAGTACCTGAGTCTGCATCGAGCGGTGGTTGGACACTGGACCAAAACTCGTACTCTATTCTCCGCATCAGTTGGCCCGCCTTGCAATCAGGATCGTGCGGGTTTGAGTGAGAGAAGTACGCGGTAGGTATTGACGTTGAAGAGTTTGTTGTGGTTCCCATGGGTAGTTGCACCCCCTAAACTAGCCGAACAATGACGTCCCCACGCCCACCTATAGAATACCTGTTCGAACGAGAGCCCGCAAGGGTTAACTAAAATCTTTCCACCGAGGGCTCCCCAGTCACGGAAGGCGGTTGCGCAACTAGCGAAGGAACTATTCGGGCAAACAAAAGTCCCCCTCCCAGAGCCCGCGTTCCAGAAGGTTGGTCTCGGTAAATAGACCACCGAAGTGAAGCGGGCTAGGGGAGAGGGAAGCTATCAGCGTTTCACGTGAAACTTAGGCTGTGGCGGCCTCCTCGTTGGCGGCAGAGGAGTCAACTTCAGCTTCCAAGCCTTCGATCTTGTCCCGTGCGAAGCGGTCAACGATCATCGCAATAGCGCCGTCGCCAGTAACGTTCGCAGCAGTACCAACAGAGTCGATGGCAATGTAGGCAGCAATCATCAATGCCACCATCGAATCATCGAAGCCCATATTGGCCTGCAACAGACCCACAGCGACCATCACAGCACCACCCGGAACGCCAGGGGCAGCGATCATCATAATGCCAAGAAGAAGAATGAATCCGAGAGCCTTACCCAAATCAGCTTCCATACCGTCAGCCATGAACACGATCGCAAAGGCATATAGAGTCAGCTTGATCATCGAACCGGAGAGGTGAATGGTCGCGCAAAGGGGGATAACGAAGCCAGCAACAGGCTTGGAAATCCCATTCTTCAAAGTGGCATCCAAGGTAACCGGAATCGTAGCCGCCGAGGAGGATGTACCCAGCGCCGTGAAGTAGGCCGGTGCCATGTTCTTCAAAGCGCTGAACGGATTCTTACCTGCGATGGCACCAGCAATGACGTATTGGAGCACAAGGTAAACCAAGGTCATCACAACTGCGAGTAAGAGTACCTTCGTGAAGGCGATCAGAACCGTGCCGATGTTTCCGTTCATGCCCAGCGAGAGGAACATACCGAAAATGTAGATCGGCAGAAGTGGGATAACGAAGCCCCAGATCACCTTGATGACAACGTTTTCGAATTCCTTGGTAATCGCATAGAGATTGTCGGATTTCACAGTGGTCATGGCCACGCCAATGCAGAAGGACAGAAGTAGGGCCGTCATCACCTCAAATGGTGCTGGCATCTCAACAGTGAAATAGGGCTCGAGTGCACCAGCATCGATGTCGGATACCTCGGTATTGAGCGTTTGCCCAGCCAGCAAAGTGGGGTACAGGGCCTGGGTCAGACCATACGCAACAAGGCCCGCCACGATGGTTGAGCCATAGGCAATTCCTGCAGTAATGCCCAGCCACTTGCCGGCACCCCGCCCGAGGCCGGCAATTGCCGGAGCCACGAGCGCAAGAATAAGAATGGGGATGAAGAAGCCGAGGAAGTTTGAGAACAGGCCGTTATATGTGGCGAAAGCCCTGCCAAACCACTCTGGGGCAAACTGGCTAACGATGATGCCCAAAACTATCGCGACGATAATCTTGAACAACAGAGAGTTGAGAACACTCTTAAATGTCATGATTGAGTCTTTTCTATGGTTGCTACCACGTCGGTTTTCTCGCTCGATGATAAGTACATTAATATCTACCAAGCGACACGAAATGTATAATACAGCAGGATGCGAATAATTTGAACTGGCTTTCTCGCCAGCTAGGAAGCGGGATAGACTAAGGGGCATGCTCGTAGTCGGAATCATTTTCCTCATCTTGGCCGCGGTACTTATTATCGTCGGCGGCCTTGCCACGCTCCGTAAGCTTCCTGGAAATAGCGTCGTTGGTTTACGCCTGGCCGAGATCCGCAAATCTAAAGAAGCCTGGGATAACGCCCACGCTGTCGCGGGCCCGTTCTGGTTCTTGGGCGGCGTCGCTTTAGTATTCGGCGGCATCATCGCACTGCGCGCCGAGGGATGGATGTGGCTGATTCCTGCACTCACGTTCGTCGTAGCGATCCTCGCGCTCTCCATCGGTTCCAACATGGGTGCCCGCGCAGCCTACCTGTGGGACCAGGCACACAAGGAGGATGAGGGTTGTGGTGATTCCTGCAACTGCGGCGATGGCGGGTGCGGGGGAGAAGCGCCGACAGTCGACGTCTCCGCGGCCCGCGCAGCTGCGGAACGTGCCGACAACTTGAACAATGACTAGCACTGTCATTATGGCACAGTGACGTAATAGGTACGCGTATGACGTTTCCCCCATTTCGTAACAACTAAATTAATACTTGGTCACGCCAACAGTGGGAAACTCTACTGTTGGCGTGACCTTTTTAATTATCCTGTGTCCGCACTGGGAACCACGCACCAACTCAATGGAAGGATGGCGCGGCACAGTGAATGTTCACTATCGACGGCGCACCATGGATCCCATGAACAAGAGGAAGAATATTCGCGCGCTTAAAATCATCGCTGCAGCTGCGTTCAGTTTCACCATTCTTGGCGCGGGAGCGACCTATGCGTTCGCAGGCGATAGCCGCGGCGTGCGCAACGTAGCTGGAACCATCTATAGCGATGTCGGCACAACCTACGGCGCCTACGATTTCAGCGGCAGTAGGGAAGAAGAGCTGCCCTTGTGGGATGGCAATCTCAGCTAGCAATTCAACACGGTCCCCACCAAAGGCGGGGAATCAGATAGAGTAAACCACATGACTACGTGTTCGCGCCGCCTCTTCCTGCTTGGTACCGCCACAACCTTTGCCGGAGCTTACCTCGCTGCTTGCGGCAAGGAGCCCTCGGCGGAGATCGCTGCCACGGAAATCCCCGTTGGCTCAGCCATCATTGTGGACAAGGTGATCTTCGCACAACCTACCGAGGGCGAATTCAAGGCATATTCGCAAACTTGCCCGCACCAGGGCTCCCTCATTACGAAAATTGAGGGCATGACCGCCACCTGCACGAGCCACTACTCCAGCTTTGATCTCAGTAATGGCGAGGTCACCGGCGGCCCCAGCCCCAAGCCGCTCACGGAATATGGCGTGGAAACCAACGGCGGAACAATCAAGAACGTCACCGCCTAGGACAATCCCCGCGGCCTCACGAGGCTAAAGCGGTGTTTCACGTGAAACAGTGGGTGCGGGTCTACACTCTCTTATATGCTTGAGCGCCTGAAAAGACTCGACCCCCTCATTGTCCTCATCCTCTGCGCCGTCACGCTCGCGATCGTTTTCCCCGCGCGGGGGAGTTTTGCGGAAAGCTTCGATGTCCTCACCAACATCGGAATCGCTCTCCTCTTCTTCCTCTACGGCGCGCGACTCTCAACGCGCGAGGCCATCAACGGCATCAAGCATTGGAAGCTTCACCTGACCATTCTGGTATTCACCTTCGTGGTTTACCCAGTCATCGGCCTTGTTCTCCGGCCACTCACCTCCTTCATCCCGACCGACCTCTACTTGGGAATCCTTTACCTGACGCTCGTGCCGTCCACAGTGCAGTCTTCGGTGGCCTTCACGTCAATCGCCCGCGGAAACGTTCCCGGCGCAATTGTCTCCGCGTCCGCATCGAATCTGGCCGGCGTCTTCCTCACGCCCCTACTGGTCATGGCGCTCATGGGTGCCGGCGACGGGATCCACATCGATGGCTCAGTATTCCTTGAGATCTCAATCCTCCTGCTCCTTCCCTTCGTGCTCGGCCAACTTACTAGAAAATGGGTAGGGAATTTCGCAGCCAGTAAAGCCACGAAAGTAGTAGACCGCGGCTCCATCGCGATGGTGGTGTATGCCGCCTTTTCAAAGGGAATGGTGGACGGGATATGGGCGTCGATTAGCGTCTGGCAGATCCTTTTCCAGATTGCATTCTCAACTGTGTTCGTCTTCTTCATGCTCTGGCTGACCAAAGTGGTGAGCAGAAAGCTGGGCTTCGACCGAGAAGACACCATCGCCATCCAGTTCTGCGGTTCGAAAAAGTCCTTGGCCACGGGCCTTCCCATGGCATCGGTCATCTTTGCCTCTGGCGGTACCTCTCTGGGGCTGCTCATCCTCCCGCTCATGATCTACCACCAAGTGCAGCTTATGATTTGCGCGTCTATGGCGGCTCGCTACGCGCGGGTAGAGTGAGAGCACATGAAAAAGCTTTACGTTCGCACCACCATGACTGTCCCAGAGGTCGGCACCGCCATCCATATCGCAGAACTTGAGGAGATTAACGGGGAAGCCTGCTCGATGCTGCGCATGATCGCGCTCGCGCCGAATGACGCCATCGTCGGCGCCGCAACCCCGACCGCCTCCGTGGGTGATGCCAACATCCCCCAGCAAGTAGTGCCACACCCCGATACCTACGATAAGTTCCCCGACATCGACGCCGAGCTTATCGACGCCTTCCAGTTCCACTCCCTGTGGACAGAGGCCATCGCCCTGTACGGCGACTTTTAAAGCACCAAGTTCACCAACACCATGTACACGGCCGTTCCACCAAAGATGGACAAGCCGGAATTGCGGCGCCAGAGGTGCAGCACGGCAGTAGCCGCTGCACCGACGAGGGGAGCCACCACGCTTCCCGTGTCTTGAGTCTGACTAAACAAGGTATAGACCACCAGAACAGTCATCACACCCACGGGCATAGTGAACCCCAGCATGCTGATGAACTGGCTTCCTTTAAGCGCTTTGACGAATCCGAAAGGCAGCCAACGCAAAAGAACGGTCACTACCCCCACAGGAATCAAAACTGCGAGGATGCTCCCTAGGGTTACTCCGACTGGCAAGACGGCTCCCTCCGTAGAATCATCGCGCTATCGATACGCGGGGAAAAGTAGCGCACCACCAAGAGCAGGAAGTAGGCACTCAGCGCCACCATGAGTAGCTGATCGGGGAAAAGGAATCCCGCGAGGACGCCCAGGACCGCCGCGGACAGGGGAAGCGAGTAGTCCTTGTTGTTCTGGAAGGAGTCAATCGCCAGGCCGATGAACAAGGCGACGAGGGCGAAATCCAGGCCCTTCACCGAGGGCGGAATAGCCTGGCCGGCCAGCGCACCAATGATGCCCGAAACAACCCACAGCACCTGGCAGAAAAGCTGCACGGTGAAGACAAATGCACCGCTCGGGCGCGAACCGCGGGGAAGGGCGGAGAGGACGGCATAGGATTCGTCGGTCAGCGCGTACGTGGAATAGGCGCGGCCGAAACGATTCCGAATCTCATCGCGTGGAAAGGTCAACCCATAGAAGATGTGGCGGAAGTTCACCATGAAACCCGTCAGCGCGGAAACGGCGGGCGTCACGCCACCGGTCACCATGGAAATGGCGAGGAATTCCATCGAGCCGGCGTAAATAACGATGGAAAAGATGGGGGTCCACCACCAGTCGAAACCGGTCTGAACCATGAGCACGCCGAAGGCGAGGCCCAGCGGCACCACCCCCACGGCGATGGGCATGCAGGTCCGTATTGCCTTGATGATCTCCGCACGCATGGCAGAGATGTTAGCGCAGAGGGTGAAGAGGAACTCTAATTATCTTCATCGATATAGCGCGGGAAGGTGGCAAACAACGGCAGGGGCATGGCTTGGCGGCGCATGACGTCTGACCACGTGTCTGTCGATCCGGAGGAGACCACGTCTTGGGGCAGAGCGGGGGCCACGTACCACTCACCGCGATCGATTTCCTCATCGAGTTCGCCCGGTCCCCACTCGAAATGCCCGGCAAAAAGGCGCATGCCCTCCACTAATTCGGTGACGGCATCCGGACCGACGCGCAGATCGACGAGAGCCACGCGCGGGGCGAGACGGCTCAACGAAGGCTGCTTCTCGATGTCGACGCCCTGCTTGGTCAACGCCACACCAATGGCCGCCTGCTGGTCGTGCGGACCACCGATATAAAGAGCCTGCGGCTTAGCCACAACGGGTAGCCACTCCGGCATGACGTTGAAAACGGCGACTTCGGAGCGTTTAGTCAGGTCCACGCCATAGGTACGCCCAGCATGCTGTTCGGTGATGAGGATGACGGAGCGATTGTAATGGGGCGCAAGGACGTCGGGAGCCGCCACGAGAAGCTGGCCAGGGGCGGGATCGTTGCGCTCAAGGGCGTTGAAGAGTCTGTCTGCGTACATCCCTATCTAGAATTCCACCACTCGCGCAGCTTCGCAATAGCAACTTCGCGCTCCAGAGGGCCTTCCTCGAGGCGCAGCTCCTTGAGGTAAGACCAGGCCTTGCCCACCTCGGGACCGGGCTCAAGGCCGAGTATCTCCATAATCTCGTTGCCGTCGAGATCGGGACGTACGCGAGCGAGATCCTCCTTGGCGGCGATATCCGCGATGCGTTCCTCCAGCTGATCGTAGGTGCGCTGCAGGCGGCGGGCCTTGCGCTCATTACGGGTAGTGCAATCGGCGCGCACAAGCTTGTGCAGGCGCGGGAGGAGATCACCGGCATCGGTGACATAGCGGCGCACGGCGGAATCGGTCCACTGGCCATCGCCGAAACCGTGGAAACGCATGTGCAGGTAGACCAGCTGGCCGATGTCCTCCGTCGTTGCCTTGGGGAATTTCAGCTTGCGCAGACGCTTGCGGGTGAGCTTCGCACCCACGACTTCGTGGTGGTGGAAGCTGACCTTGCCGTCGGTAGTGTCACGGGTATCCGGCTTGCCAATGTCATGGAGCAGCGCCGCCCACCGCAGAATCAGGTCGGGACCGTCCTCTTCCTGGTCCATGGCCTGGCGCAACACGGTGAGCGAGTGCGCGTACACGTCCTTGTGCTGCGCGTGCTCGTCAGGGGCCATGCGCAATGCCGGGATCTCCGGAAACACATAGTCCGCAATACCGGAGTCAACGAGCAGGTCAATACCCTTCCACGGCGCGACGCCGCAGATGAGCTTGTTGAGCTCCACCTGCACGCGCTCCACGGTGATGCGCTGGATTTCAGCGGCCATGTCCTTCATGGCATCGCGCACGCGCTGGGCGACCTCAAACTCCAACTGCGCCGCAAACCGCGCAGCACGAAGCATGCGGAGGGGATCATCGTGGAAAGAAATCTCCGGAGCATCCGGGGTATCGAGAATGCGGTTCGCTAGGTCGTCGAGGCCACCCATCGGATCGTGGAATTCACGGGTGCCGTCCGGCCGCAGCTCGATGGCCATGGCATTGACCTTGAAATCGCGGCGCACGAGATCACCCTCGAGGGTATCGCCGTACATGACCTCGGGGTTGCGGGACTGCCCGTCATAGCTATCTGAGCGGAAAGTCGTGATCTCAATCTGCTGGCCCTTATAGGCCGCCGAAACCGTGCCGAAGTCAATGCCGGTATCCCACACGGTCTCCGCCCACTCTTCGAGAATGGAATAGACCACATCGGGCCGAGCCGGAGTGGTGAAGTCGAGATCGTTGCCCAAACGGCCAAGTAGGGCATCGCGGACGGAGCCGCCAACGAGGTAGAGGGGGGCGTCGTGAAGCGCAAAGCGCTCCACCAGGCCGCTTAAGAGGCCACTGAGCCGGCTGACGGTAGCGTCCGCGCGGGCAAGAACGCCGATTAGCTGAGTGTCCTGAAAATTCACGGATCGAAGTCTACTACGATTAGCAGGGATGACTAAGAACACGCCAGGGTCCAAACGCCGCCGCCGGCGGGGCGCGGGCCACCGGAACCACCGCACGGGACGCCCCCAGCGCACGTCCACCAACCGCATGACCACGCGGGATGAGACCTCCGCCGGCGGACTCGTCGTGTCCGGATTGGCGGAGGCCGTCGACGAAGACGGCAACGTAGACCTGTCCCAGATCTATGTGGCGCTCATCGGCAGGTTGGACCGCCGCGGGCGCCTGCTGTGGTCCATGCCGAAGGGGCATGTGGAAAATGGCGAAGCCAAGGAGCTCACCGCTGAGCGCGAGGTCTGGGAGGAGACGGGAATCCACGGCAAGGTCTTCGCAGACCTCGGCATGATTGATTATTGGTTCGTCTCCGATGGCGTGCGCATTCACAAGACCGTGCACCACCACCTGCTGCGTTTCGTGGACGGCATCATGAATGACGAGGATCCCGAGGTCACGGAGGTGTCCTGGATCCCGGTCTCCGAGCTCATCGAGCACTTGGCCTATGCGGACGAACGCAAGCTGGCTCGCATTGCCCACGACCTCCTCCCGGATCTCGCGCGAAAGGAAGCTGCCGCAGGAAAGGCGACCCCACGGTGAGGTGGCGCGCAGCGGCGGCCATCGCGGCGCTGGCGGTGGGCTGCGCCGTCCCCGTGGCCCAGGCACAAACTCCCGAAACTGGGATCACTGACTCCCACTATTGGCTCGGCTCCCGCGGTCCCGACGAGCTGGAGCTCAGCCTGCTCAGCGCAACGGAGGCGCGGGTAGGGGAGACGCTCAAGCTACAACTGCGCATCCACAACCCAACCGAGAGCGCCGTTGATGACTTGCAGATAACCTCCAGGCGCAGCACTGCCGTGAACTCCACCACCCAGGCCCGCCAAGAGCTCGCTGCGGGATCCTTTCCTTATTATGGGGCGACACTCAGCGCAGGAAAGCTTGAACCGGGGGAGAGCCGCGAGCTGACCGTGGAAGTTCCCACCGCATTGGGCGAGGACTCCACGCTCGCCATCACGGAACCTGGCGCCTACCCGCTCCTGTTCACGCTCACCGGCACCCGCGACGGCCAGGCTGCCAGTTTCGCGGAGGAGCGGACAATCCTGGATTTCCAAGGAGAAGAAACGGCTCCCGAAGACGAGGGCGAGCATTCCTTTTCCTTGGTCTATCCCGTCACCGCCGAGGTAGATGTGGTGCCGGGGGATACCGGTGGCGAGGAGCTCATCCTGGAAAGCGAGCAGCTGGCTGAGCAGCTCTCCCCGGGCGGGCGGCTCGATCAGCTGCTCGATGCATACCTGCAGCATGATCTGCACGGTTCCGGCTGTATGGCCTTGGACCCCGCGCTTGTCAACGCCGCCGACCGCATGTCCGCCGGCTACACCGTCAACGAGACACGCCCCTCCACAGCCAAACACCCCACACGCCTGCGCGATTCCTGGTTCAGCAGCGCCGATTCCGATCGTGGCACGCCCGGCGCGGGTGCCCGAGACGCCGCCGCGTGGCTGGAGAAGCTCAAGAAGGTGGACTGCCGCATGCTCATGCCGTGGGCTAACGCAGACACCGATGCCGTGGCTCAAGTTGGCAACGAATGGCTCACCCACGAGGCCGTCGAGCAAGGCGCCGACACCATCGAGCGCATCCTCGGTGCCCCGCTCAGCACGCAGCTCACCGCACCTGCCTCTGGGACGAGCGAGCATGCGATGCCCGTCCCTCTGTTGGTGGCGGATAACTCCGAGTGGGCAGGCAAGGCCGCCACCTTTGATGCCTCCCTCGGCGCGCTCTTGGCCCAAACCGGGTCGAAGCCGCAAACCACCGGGTACTCCAATCCGGAGCTGCGCTACGACTTCTCGATCGATTCGGAGCAGGCGAGGGCGCTGACGGCGGGGGCGTCGATAAGCGTGGCGTCTGCACAAGAGGAGACCGTGGCCAAACTGCCGAATTACCAGGACCCTGCCGCCGCACGTGCGGTGATGGAAGCAGCGCAGCGGCTCCTCGATTCTGGGCGCCTCCAGCCTCGCCCCGTTACCACGCTAGAGGTGGAGGAGGGCAATGGGAGTCCCGGCAGCCCCTACCCGGACCCTTCAGCATTTCACGACGCCGAGATCACACAGGTAACACAGCAGGCGCGCTATACCGACGAGTTGATGTCCATCATGGTCAACGACCCCAATATTGCCATGACGCGCTACGACTTCACGGCGCCCCTGCGCCACGATCTGCTCACAGCGCTCAGCGCGACGGGCCGCTCCAGTCTGCACGGTTTTCCGACTTCGGTGACGCAGAGCCGCTCCCGGCTGGAGAAGAACGCGGATATGCTTCGCGAGCTCCGCGCCTCCGTATCTCTCATCCCACCGGGCAACGTGTATACCCGCGTCTCAGAGTCATCGCCGCTGCTCATCGTGGCAGAAAACGGCCTGCCGCTGCCTGTCGACGCCCACTTGGCTTATGACGCCCCCGACGGCGCCACGTTGAACACGCAGAACATGATTCACATCCCGGCCAAGGGATCCATTACCGTGTCCATGACCGCTGACCTGCCCAGCAATGCTGACCAGATGTCGCTGCGCCTGTGGCTAGCAACACCATCTGAGCACCTGATTTCGGATCCAATCGACATCACGGTGCAGACGCGTGCCGGTATCGTTAGCGTCTATGGAGTCGGCGCGATCGCCGCGCTCGCCCTCGTCCTAGCTGCACTGTTCCGGCTGGGTAAGCGGAAGAAAAAGAAGTCTCACGGATAGTTTTCTCTATGACACATGAACCTATGTCTGGTGCCCGTCGACGCATTGTCACGCCCTCGCCGCCGGCACCGGTCCCGGAAAAGCGCGCGCCGAGCGGCGTTGTTGCTGTCGACGACGAACTCGAGGACCGTTCGGGACTGAAGGGCAAGGCTGCCTCGGCCCCGAGTGAGTCCGCCGGCGAGAAGAACTCCGACGGCGCCGTCGTCCGCGCGACCGGCTCCATGGCTATCGCCACGTTGATTTCCCGTATCACGGGATTCATTCGCAACGTGCTCATCGGCTCTTCGCTTGGCCCGGCCATTTCCTCCGCCTTTACCACGGCGAACCAGCTGCCCAACCTCATCACGGAGATCGTGCTGGGTGCGGTGCTGACCTCCCTCGTGGTTCCGGTGCTGGTGCGCGCAGAGAAGGAAGATGCCGACCGCGGCGAGGACTTTGTCCGGCGCCTCTTCACACTGGCCTTCTCCCTGTTGGCCACGATCACGGTGCTTTCCTGTATTTTTGCCCCGCAGTTAACGCGCATGATGTTGCCAGAAGACGGCGAGGTCAATGCCGTGCAGGCAACCTCGTTTGCCTACTTGCTGCTGCCGCAGATCTTCTTCTACGGGCTTTTCGCGCTCTTCCAAGCGGTGCTCAACACCAAGAACATCTTCGGGCCGGGCGCGTGGGCACCGGTCGTCAATAACATCATCTCGATTTCGGTGCTGGTGGCCTACCAGCTGGTGCCGGGCAGTCTGCATCCCGATGCGCCCTCGCCGATTACGGACAGGCACGTGCTGCTCCTTGCGCTGGGCACCACGGCGGGCGTGGTGGTGCAATGTCTCATCCTCTTCCCTTATCTTAAGAAGGCGGGCATTAACCTCAAGCCGCTCTGGGGCTTGGATGACCGCCTCAAGCAGTTCGGCGGCATGGCCATGGCAATCGTGGCCTATGTGGCGATTTCCCAGTTGGGTTACGTCATCACCTCCCGCGTGGCGGCGCATGCGGATAAAGGCGCACCCTTTACCTACCAGCAGGCCTGGCTGCTTTTGCAGGTGCCCTATGGCGTCATCGGCGTCACGCTACTCACCGCGATTATGCCGCGCCTGTCCCGCAACGCCGCGGACGGTGACGTCAAGGCCGTGGTTCGGGATCTCACGCTCGGCACAAAGCTGACGTTTATCGCCCTGATCCCGATCGTCATCTTTATGACGGGCTTCGGCATCCCGATCGCCCGCGGCCTTTTCCAGTACGGCGCCTTCGACGCCGACGCGGCCGAGCTGCTCGGCCTCACGTTGAGCTTCTCCGCCTTTACCCTCATCCCCTACGCCCTCGTGCTGCTGCACCTGCGCGTCTTCTACGCCCGTGAGGAAGCGTGGACGCCGACGTTTATTATCGCCGGCATCACGCTGACCAAGGTGGTGCTTTCCCTGCTGGCCCCGCACGTTGCGGACTCCCCGGAGCGCGTGGTCATCCTGCTGGGTACGGCCAACGGCTTCGGCTTCGTGGCCGGCGCGGTGATCGGCGGCTTCCTGCTTAAGCGCAAGCTGGGCAGCCTGGGCGGCCGGGCGGTTATCGCGACGACTATCTGGTCAGTGCTGGCCTCCCTCGTGGGCCTCCTCGTGGCCTTCGTCATCAACTACGCCATAAACCTGGTGCTGCCGGAAGAGCTACCGCCCTTCGTACACCTGCTGAAGCTAGCCGTCGTGGGCCTAGTGTTCGTGATCGTGACCGGCATCGTGCTCTCGCGTTCGGGCCTGCCGGAAGTCATCAACCTGGGCCGCCAGCTGCAGCGTATTCCGGGCATGTCCCGCTTCATCAAGATCGAGCATGCAGAGGCTATCGAGGTCGAAGCCCCGGAGCAGCTGGAGTTCCAGCCCATCTTCAGCGTGGATGCCTTCAACTCCTCGCCGGTGCCGCCGCCAATGTCTGCCGGTATCGTGCGCGGCCCGCGCCTGGTTCCGGGTGCCCCAGTCTCCGACGGTCGCTTCCGCCTCCTCAAGGACTATGGCTCCGCACCGGGTACCCGCTTCTGGAAGGCCCGCGAGCAAGCAACTGGACGCCTCGTATCTCTGACCTTCGTGGACACCACGGGCGAAGCTCCGATGGCACCGGCCACCCCGGCCGTGGCTGCCCGCCGCTCCGCGGAGGTATCCCGCTCCACGCGCCGCTTGGCGGAGATGGAGCTGGATGCCATGGCGAAGAACATCGATATCCTGTCCTACCGCCAGGGCTGCCTCGTCGTGGCGGATTGGGTGGAGGGCACGTCCCTGAAGACGGTCTCGGAGGATGAGGACCTCGATCCCCGCGCCGTCGCCCATGCCTTGGCACCGCTGGTGCGCACCACGGCCGCCGCCCACGCGGCAGGTCTCGTGCTGGGCATTGAAAACCGCAACCGCATCCGCATCTCCACCGAGGGCATTGCCACGCTGGCCTTCCCCGCGGTACTGCACAGCAACGATGAGGAAACTGACCGCTCAGCGTTGGCCTCCGCAATCTCGCTCCTGGTGGAGTCCACCAGCCCAACACCGGAGGTGCTGCAGGAGATCGCTACCGACGCTGAAGAGGGTGAGGACTCCGACCTCGAGGACATCGCCCACCGCTTGGCGGCCTTCGCCGGCGATGGCGAGGACGGCGAGGAAACCCTCCAGGTACCGGTGGAGGAGACCCCGCGCAAGGAGGACCCGAGCCCTGCACCGGGCTTCGGCGGCCGCGGTTACTCTGGCTCCGGCATCATCGTGCTCGGCGTACTCGCCACCCTCTTCGTCGTGGCGATGGCCGCACTCAGCGTGTGGATTCTCTCCCAGGTGGGTAATGAAAAGACTTCCCCAGTGGTGACGAAGAGCGAATCCACGACGGAAACGACCTTCCCCAACGTGCCGCCGGTGCTCTTCAAGGACGTAAAGACCACCTCCGTCCCAGAAGGCAAGGAGGTATCCAGCTCCTGGTCCACGAAGGAAGCAGACACCGGCCTCCTGCTCAGCATTGATAAACCCACGCAACTTCACGCGCTTCCGCTGCAACAGAGCAAGTCCACCGGCGCGAAGTATGAGGTTTATGGCGTCAATACCAAGGACTTCGATCCCACGAACCCTAAAGCCGCGACGCTGACCGAGCTCGCACACGGCACCCTGACGAGCGCACGCCAAGACATCGAGCTCAAGGAGAAGTCGGTGGCTTTCGACGGCGCCCTGATCATCTTCACCGACATGCCCAAGTCCGGTTCTGTCACTCTGAAGGAGGCCACACTGGTGGGCATCCCCACCAACTAACGCACTGCCTCACACACATCCCCAGACCTGAAACCCGAAACTACCTGGGCTCGCTGACTCAGACGTGCAACGCGCTTGACGACGCCCACCCAGGTTTCGGGTTGCAGGTCTGGGGCTTTATTGTTCTTGCGATTTCCTCCCTTGACAGATAAGAGAAGGAGCGTATAATTATTGTTGTCACGTCAACAACCTAGAGAAACCTAGAAGAAACGAGGAAACCATGACTATCACCGCAGGAACCTACGCACTGGACGCAGCACACACCACTATCGGCTTTGTTGCTCGCCACGCCATGATCACCAAGGTGCGCGGCAACTTCAACGAGTTCGAAGGCACCCTAACCGTAGGGGAGAACATTGCCGACTCTGCCGCCACCGCCACGGTGAAGACCACATCCATCGATACCAAGAATGCTGACCGCGATGCTCACGTGAAGGGCGAGGACTTCTTCGACGTTGAGAAGTTCCCAGAGATGACCTTCACCGCGACCAAGTTCGACGTTAACGAGGCAGGCGAGGGCACTGTCACCGGTGACCTCACCATCAAGGGCACCACCAAGTCCGTCGACTTCAAGGTTGAAGAGACCGGCGTAGCTGAGGATCCCTTCGGCAACACCCGCCTGGGCTTTGAGGCTAAGACCTCCATTAACCGCCTCGACTTCGGTATCGACTTCAACGCTCCGCTGAAGACCGGCGGCGTGCTGGTCTCCGAGGAGATCAAGATCGAGCTCGAGGTTTCTGCCATCAAGCAGTAAACCCAAAAGCGCGAAACCTCTCCGTAGGAAGTAGTTCTTAGTTGTTGCCCGTAGTGCCCATTTCGGTACTGCGGGCAACAGTTTTTGCTGCGGAGTTGTTTGAAACAACTTTGAGTGACCGGCATGTGATACGCACCGCAGCGACGTTTAAGATGTAGCGCATGACTACCGCAAACCTCACCCATGCAGAAGCTTCCGCCCGCAGCGCCGCGCTGCGCCTGAGCACCTACGAGCTGCACCTCGACGTCACGAGCGCGCCAACCGACGCCGATTCTTACGAGGTCACCTCACGCATTACGTTCACCACCACCGAGCCCGAGACCTTCGTGGATTACTTGGGCAAGGCCGTGCACGCAGTGCGCATCAACGGCGAGGAGGTGGAGAACACCTTCGACGGCGGACGCATCTACCTGCGGGATCTTCCAGTGGGAGAGGAGCTCACCGTGGAGATCACCGGCTCCTCCTATTACTCCCGCACCGGCCAGGGCCTGCACCGCATGCACGACCAAGCCGATGACACCACGTACCTCTACTCGCACCTCGAGCCTTCTGATGCCCGCCGCATCTTCCCCTGCTTTGATCAGCCGGACCTCAAGGCAAGCTACGAGGTGCACCTCACCGGCCCGGAAGGCTGGCAGCTGCTCAGCAACCAGCCGGAGGTCGGCCGCGAGAAGACGGATAGCGGGGAAGTAGCGCACTTCGCGCCGACCCCGCTGCTGTCAACGTATCTGACGGCGTTTGCGGCGGGGCCGTACGTCGAGAAGCACAGCACCTGGACCGCACCCGATGGCTCCTTGGAAGTGGAGCTGCGCGCCTTTGCCCGCGCCTCCATGGCTGAATACCTGGATGATGAAATCCTGCAGGTCACAGCACAAGGCATGGACTTCTTCCACAGCAGTTTTGGCTACCCGTACCCGTGGGGCAAGTACGATTCCATCTTCGTTCCGGAATACAACCTGGGCGCCATGGAGAACCCCGGCCTCGTGACCTTTACGGAGCACTACCTCTTCCGTTCCGCCGCCACCCGCGCGCAGCATGCCGGGCGCACGAATACCATCCTGCACGAGATGTCGCACATGTGGTTCGGTGACCTAGTCACCCCGCAGTGGTGGGATGACCTGTGGCTCAAGGAGTCCTTCGCGGAGTTCATGGGCGCGGATTCCTCGGTGCACGCCACCAAGTACACCGAGGCCTGGGTAAACTTCGCTGGCCAGCGCAAGAACTGGGCCTACCTGCAGGATCAGCTGCCCACCACGCACCCGATCAAGGCCGAGATCCCGGACGTGGATGCCGCACGCCAGAACTTCGACGGCATCACTTATGCCAAGGGTGCGGCGGTGCTCAAGCAGCTGGTGCACTACGTGGGCCGGGAGAACTTCTACGCCGGCGCGCGCGACTACTTCCAGGAGCACGCCTTTGCCGCCGCCACCTTCGAGGACCTTCTCAAGGCGCTGAAGAAGCACACCGACCGCGATCTCGACGCCTGGTCCACCGCCTGGCTGCGCACGTGGGGCCCGGACACGCTCACCCCGGAGCTGCACACTAACGGCGATAAGATCCACGAGCTCGCCATCGCTGTCGAGGCCGAGGACACCACGCGCCCGCACCGCCTCAACGTGGCGTTCTTCGATGACTCCCTGAACAAGTACGCCACCCTCGACGTCGATCTGGAAGGCGAGCGCACCATCCTCGATGAGGCATCGGGGCTTCAGGCACCGGCGTTGCTGCTGCTAAACGACGGCGACCACACCTACGCCAAGGTCCGCTTCGACGAGACTTCCCTGGTGACCATCCGCACGCGCCTGTCTGAAGTCCCGGATGAGCTTTCCCGCGCGGTTATCTGGACCTCCCTGTGGAATCTCACCCGCGATGGCGAGTGGCCGGTGCGCTCCTACCTGGACACCGTGCTCAACCACGCCCCGGCGGAGTCCAACCCGACGCTTCTGACCACGGCCTTTGCCAATGTTCGCTATGCCATCGACCACTTCGTGGGCGAGGATGTTCGCGAGGAGATCCGCGCCGACTACGCCGAGCGCCTCTGGGAGGTTCTACAGAAGGCCCCGGGCGGCTCCGATGCGCAACTCACCATCGCCCGCGCCGCCATCCAGGCCTTCGCGGCCACCCCGGAGGAGTCCGGCACGCAGCGCCTGCGTGCGCTTTACGACGGCTCCCTCGACGGCCTCGCCCTCGACCCGGATATCCGCTGGGCCATCCTCCGCGCGCTGGCCGCCCGAGACGCCGTCAGCACCGAAGAGCTGGAGGCGGAGAAGGAGCACGATAACACGCTCACCGGTGCCGCCGCCTACCTGGGCGCCTCCCACGCCTTCCCGTCTGCCGAGCTCAAGCGCGAAGTCTTCGACCTCGTGCGCACGCCGGGCAAGTACTCCAACGCGGAAGTGGATTCCCTGCTCGCGGCGTTTAACGCCCCACGCTCGGCCCACCTCACTGAGGCCTTTGCCCAGGAGTATTTCGATTCTCTGGCCAAGCTCTGGGAGGAGCACCCCATCGAGATTGCCAACCGCCTCGTCCGCGGGCTCTACCCGGATCTCGCAATGGCCGACGCCGCCACCAGCGAGTTCTTGGGCAGCGAACGTCCGCGTGCACTTCGCCGCGTGCTGCTGGAATGCCAGGATGCGCTGCGTCGCGCGCAACGCGTGCGTGCGTGCCGCGCAGTGATCGCGGCACGTTAGAAGCGGCGCGTAGCGGACAGCAGAATCTTCCCGTAAACTCGCAGACACATTAACGGGGGGACAATCACTAGCCTTCGGCTTCGGCTGAGGGCTGTGTTGACCCAATTGTCATTGCTCAAGTTTCCGGGGGGATTCTTAGTGTCAGCACAGCCGACCGATCGTGAACTCGTCGACGCCTTCATTGGCGGAGATACCAAGGCCTTTTCGGCAATCGTCGAGAAGCACCGCGCGCGCCTGACCGCCATGGCGCGGCGCTACACGCGCAACGATGATGATGCGCAGGACATTGTGCAGGAGGCATTGCTCAAGGCCAGCTGCAACATGGCTTCCTACCGGCATGATGCCGCATTGAGCACGTGGCTGCACCGACTGGTGATGAACTCCGGCTATGACTTCCTCAACCATCGGTCGAACCGGGAAAATGCCTCCCTGGATGCGGAGATCATTGAGGATGACCGCAACTATGCACTCGCGCACAATCCCAGCGAGAACCTGGCGGAGCGCATCACGGTGGCCCAAGCGATGGAGACCCTGCGCGAGGACCAGCGGGAGGCGCTGTACCTGACCGATGTTGCTGGCTATCCCATCGATACGGTGGCCAAGGTGCAAGGCGTGGCACCAGGCACGGTGAAGTCGCGGCGAGCCCGGGCTCGGCAAGTGCTGCGTGCGGCGATAGACTGAGGCCGAGTAGAATCTGATTCTTGATCGGAATTGTCGTCTCAAGGGAGTTTTTTGTGACCATCCACGATGTCGCCATCGTCGGCTCCGGCCCTGCCGGCTATACCGCAGCGCTCTACGCAGCACGCGCCGAGCTCAATCCCATCGTCTTCGAGGGCTTTGAATACGGTGGCGAACTGATGAACACCACCGAGGTGGAGAACTACCCGGGCTTCCAAAAGGGCATCATGGGCCCAGAACTCATGGAAGAGATGCGCGCCCAAGCCATCCGCTTCGGTGCCGACCTGCGCATGGAAGTTGTAGATTCCATCGAGCTCGAAGGCGAAGTTAAGAAGCTGCACGTGGGCGATGAAGTTTTCGAAGCCCGCGCCGTCATCCTCGCCACCGGTGCCGCTCCGCGCTACCTGGGCATTCCAGGTGAATCGGAGCTGACCGGCCGCGGTGTGTCCGCGTGTGCCACCTGCGATGGCTTCTTCTTCAAGGACCACAACATCGCCGTCGTCGGCGGTGGCGATTCCGCCATGGAGGAGGCCACCTTCCTCACCAAGTTCGCCGAGACCGTCACCATTATTCACCGCTCGGAGAACTTCCGCGCCTCCAAAATCATGCTGGAGCGCGCCAAGGAGAACCCAAAGATCAAGTGGCTGACCAACACCACCGTCGAGCGCGTCCTAGAGAAGGACGGCAAGGTCGGTGCTCTCGAAGTCAAGAACGTTCTCACTGGTGAGACTAGCGAGCTGGATTTGACCGCCATGTTCGTGGCCATTGGCCACGACCCGCGCTCCGGCTTCCTCAACCGCCAGGTAGAGACCGATGAGGCTGGCTACGTCGTGGTGGAGCAGCCGTCCACCAAGACCTCGCTGCCAGGTGTCTTTGCCTGTGGTGACTTGGTCGATGACCACTACCAGCAGGCCATTACCGCTGCGGGCTCCGGCTGCCGCGCGGCGATTGATGCGGAACATTTCCTCGCCGAGAACCGTTAGTAATCACATGAGCAACATTAAAAACGTCACTACTGATTCCTTCCGCGCTGACGTCGTGGAGGCAGGCAAGCCCGTCGTCGTGGACTTCTGGGCCGAATGGTGCGGTCCGTGCAAGAAGCTGTCCCCGATCCTCGAAGAGGTTGCCGAAGAACTCGGTGAGGACGTCTCCGTGGTCAAGGTCAACGTGGACGAAGAGCGCACCTTGGGTGCCATGTTCCAGATCATGTCCATCCCGTCCGTGCTGATTTTCAAGAACGGTGAGAAGGTCGATGAATTCGTTGGTCTTCGTTCCAAGGCCGACATCGTGGCGCAGATAAAGAAACAGCTCTAACTGGTATTCTTTAACTCGTTGATGGCGCACTGCGGTGCGCCTCCTTGATCACGAAAGGGGTAGGTGTGAATCGCGTTTTACGTGTAGGTGACCAGAGCGTTCGGGTCGCCGAAGCACGCGCAACCCTTGCCCGCCTCGGCCTGATGACTGACTACCAGGGGACCTTGTCCGACTGGAGGAAGCAGAAGTACTCCGAAGCCGATAAGCACTTTGACGCCGAGCTAGCGGAGGTTCTTAAGGCCTTCCAGCAATCGCGTGGCATCGTGCCCAGCGGCGATATCGATGACCTCACTCTGCGCGAGCTGCGCCAGGCTTCCTACACGCTGGGCGCTCGCGTTCTGGCCTATGAGCCAGGCAACGTGCAGGTGGGCGATGATGTTTCCCAGCTGCAGCAACAACTCCAGGAGCTCGGCTTCTACCAGGAACGCATCGACGGCCATTTTGGCGCCCGCACCTATGCGGCGCTGGCGGAGTACCAGTTGAACTCTGGGCTGCGCAGTGACGGAATTTGTGGCCCGGAGACCATCAACGCGTTGAACCTTTTGGGTCGGCGCATCACCGGCGGCTCAGCGCACAACATCCAGGAACGTGAGCGCGTCCGCAATGCGGGGCCCCAATTGGCCGGCAAGCGCGTTGTCATCGATCCCAGCTTGGGCGGTTTCAACAAGGGCCGTACGGTCAAGGGCCGCTTTGGTGACATCACTGAGGAAGAGATCCTCTGGGATTTGGCTGAGCGAGTTGCTGGCCGCATGATTGCCGCCGGCATGGAGACCATCATCTCCCGCCCGCGTACCGATGATCCCTCCATCCACGATCGCGCCGATATTGCCAATGCCTTTGGTGCTGACTTGGTCATTTCGCTCGCCTGCGACGAGTACCCCACAGAGAAGGCCAATGGTGTGGCCACCTTCTACTTCGGTTCGGAGTCCGGCAATTCTTCCCTCATCGGGGAAACGCTCTCCGGCTTCATCCAGCGTGAGATTGTTGCCCGTACCGAACTGGGTAACTGCCGCAACCACGGCCGCACGTGGGCGCTGCTACGTCTGACGCAAATGCCGGTCGTCCAAGTGGTTCTGGGGTACCTGACCAGCCCGAAGGACGTGGCTATTCTGACCAACCCGGATCGCCGCGATGACATCGCCGAGGCCATCGTTGTCTCCGTCAAACGCCTGTACCTCCTCGACGATGACACCGCCGTGACCGGCACCTACCGCTTCGACGAGCTGCTGCGCGCCGAGCGCTCTTCTTAACAGGCCTAGGCTAGGGCACGGGCGAGGAGGTCTTCGACTGCAGCGGCCGTCAGCAGGTCGAAGGCAGGGGGCAGCTCAAGGCGCAAGCGCGGCGTAATGGGGTGATCGCGCACCACCATGAACCCGGCGGATTCCAACGTTTCCACAGGTAAAAGGCCGATGCGGCCGGGTTTGTCCCGCAGAAGATCTTCTGCGGCTTGGGCATCTCGGTAGCCAAAAGCTTCGACGGCGCTGGCTTCGCGGGGGGTGAGGTGCATAATGGTGGCGTCGAGAAGCACCGCCTCCAGGCCCTTCGCCGCACGGTGCGACTTCACGAACAGCGAGGACACGAGCACAGCATCCTCCGAGACAGGAGAGGTGGGCAGTTTCGCGGCACCGGGGGCAAGGTCAGGTGGGCAGAAGAAGACGGTAGCTTCATCGCTCACGGTGAAGCCGCATTCGCCGCAGCGCAGCAGAGTAGCGCTGATCCATGCTTCTTTCTCAAAGGCCGGATCAGCGACCGTGGTCTTCAGCTCCCAGAAGATGGATCGGGCCGCCAAGGGATTGATGGCAATGCCTTCCTTGACGGCCTGAACGAACATAGTGGGCTAGCTACTTTCCTTGCCCTCAATGAGGGCCAGAATGCGCTCGAAATCTTCCTGGTCGCCGAATTCGACGACCATCTTGCCCTTGCGCTTGCCCATGGTGACGGTGACCTTGGTGTCGAAGCGATCTGCCAGACGTTCAGCGGAATCGGTGAAGAACTGCGGCTGTGGAGCGGCAGGCTTCTTCGTTGGCTCGGCCGGCTTACCATCCCGCTTGTATAGGGTGACAGCTTCCTCCGTGGCGCGCACAGACAGGCCCTCGGCCACAATGCGGTTGGCAATGAGCTCCATGGCCTCAGCATCCGGCAGGCCCAGCAGCGCGCGGGCGTGGCCGCCAGACAAGGTGCCAGCGGCAACGCGCTTCTGCACACTGACCGGCAGCTTGAGCAAGCGAATCATGTTGGTGACCTGAGGGCGGGAGCGGCCGATGCGATCAGCCAACTCGTTCTGGGTTACACCAAATTCCTCCAGCAGCTGCTGGTAGGCGTGAGCCTCTTCCAATGGGTTGAGCTGCACGCGGTGGATGTTCTCCAGCAGGGCATCCCGCAGCAGATCATCATCCTTGGTATCGCGCACGATAGCTGGGATGGTGGCCAGGCCTGCCTTGGAGGAGGCGCGCCAGCGGCGCTCACCCATGATGAGTTCGAAGCCGCCCTCCTCAGCAGGGCGGACCACGACCGGCTGCAGCAGCCCGAATTCCTTGATGGAGTGGACCAGCTCCGCTAGCTCATCCTCATCGAAGACAGTACGCGGCTGCTTCGGGTTGGGCATGATGTCCCCGACGGAGATCTCGCGGTACGTCGCACCAATCACCGAAGGCTTGGCCTGCCGCTTCTTCGAGCCAGAAGACTGCTGGATGGTGGGCGCACCCTGCACCTTTTTCGGCGCAGATCCGTGAGCCCCGCCGGTCGAAGCGCCAAGGATAATGTCAGCCGCCGAATCCCCAAGGCGCGGCTTGCGGGAGGGCGCACCCGGGCCAGACGGAATGAGAGCGGCCAGTCCCTTGCCTAGGCCGCCCTGGCGCTGCTCCGGCTTCTGCTCTGCCTTCTTATCTGCCACGGTGTCCTATCCTTCCAATTCCGCGAAAATCTCTGGGCTCACGCCAATGGCACCCGTGGTGGGGTGCGGCGTGTAGTCTCCGCGCTTGTCCAGCTCGCGTGCAGCGGCGGAGTAGGCGCGGGCGCCCGTCGACGACGGGTCATAAGCAATAACTGTCTTACCATAGCCCGGCGCCTCCGAAACGCGCACAGAACGCGGGATGACGTTGCCCAAGACGACGGCGCCGAATTGCTCACGCACCTCATTAGCCACCTGCTCTGCCAGCTTGGTGCGGGCGTCAAACATGGTGAGCAGCACACCGGAGATGTGAAGGTCCTCGTTGAGGTGCTCCCGGATCATGGAGATATTGCCCAGCAGCTGGCCCACGCCCTCCAAGGCGTAGTACTCACACTGGATGGGAATAATAACTTCTTCTGCACACGTCATCGCATTGATGGTGAGCAAGCCTAGGGAAGGTGGGCAGTCGATAAAAACGTACTCAAAGCCATGCTCCTCGAGGAAGCCATTGTGCAGGGCGTCATAGAGGCGGAACTCGCGGCGGACCAGAGAGACCATTTCAATCTCTGCGCCAGCGAGGTCGATGGTGGCCGGGATGCAGTAGAGGTTCTCATCATCGGGGGAGTGCTGCATCGCATCCTCCGCGCTGCAGTCACCCAACAAAACCTCATAGCTGGATTTGGTGCCGGAGGTGTGCTCCGCGCCTACCGCGGTGGAGGCGTTGCCCTGCGGGTCCAAGTCGATCACCAGGACCTTCTTGCCGGCCTCAGCAAGCGCGGCGGCAAGGTTGACGGCGGAGGTGGTTTTACCCACGCCACCTTTCTGGTTCGCGATGGTGATAAGACGAGGATGAGTCATGCCGTCTACTTTAGTTCACGCGCGGGACACGGATAATGGTGGTGCCGTGGATGGTCATGACCTCGGCTTTTCCGCCACCGGCGCGCTTGATATCAGCAGCATCGCGCTCTAGCTCCTCATGCACTGAAGAACCCTTGAGAGCAATCATCTCGCCGCCTTTGCGCACCAGCGGTAGGGACCACTTGGCCAGCTTTCCCAGCGGGGCCACCGCGCGGGAAGTCACGATGTCGGCACCCTTAACGGCCTTCTTCACTGGACCTTCCTCGGCGCGGCCGCGAATGACGGTGACGTTATCGAGGCCCAGCAGGTCGACGACCTCGTTGAGGTAGGTCGAGCGCTTCAGCAAAGGCTCGATGAGAGTGATCTTAAGGTCAGGTCGCGCGATGGCGAGCGGGATGCCGGGGAGGCCGGCGCCACTGCCGACGTCGATAAGCGTGGCGCCCTGCGGCATTACCTCCGCGACCACGGCGCAGTTAATGAGGTGGCGCTCCCACAGGCGTGGGACCTCGCGGGGGCCGATAAAACCACGAGTGGACCCGTCCGTGGCGAGCGAATCGTGGTATTTCTGCGCAAGCGGCAGACGCGATCCGAAGACGTCAGACGGGTCCAGTGGCACAGTGTCGGACACAGATTCAGTCACTGTGAAAACTCCTGGGTTAAGTTCTAGTTATTGTTCTTGCGGCGCTGCTTCTTGGAGCGATTGTCCTTCTTGCGTGCGCCCGGCTTCGGAGCAGAGGTGCGCTTGAGCTCAGCCTTGGCGGCTGCCTCTTCTTCTTCCTCGCGGTCCATCTTGGCGTAGACGATGCGGGTCTGGAAGAAGGTCCACACGGTGTTAGCCAGCATGTAGAAGAGCAGACCAATGGGCCAAATGGAGCCGGAGAAGACCAGCATTGCCGGCATAAACCACAGCATCATCTTGTTCATCATGGCCATCTGCTGCTGCATCATCTCCGCATTCTGACCCTGGGGTGCAGCAGTCTTGCCGGCGGCGCGACGAGCCTCCTGGCGGTTCAAGGTCATACGTGCGTTGAAGTGCGTGAGTGTCGCAATGATCGCGATGAGCGGGACGATGATGACGGCCGCCTGGGCGGTGGTGGTTTCCTTAACAATCTCCAGCCCCGAGTTGAGGCGCAGGTTGGCCACCAGCGGAACGCCAAAGATCTTCGCGTCCACGAACTGCTTCACCAGCTCCGGCTCGAAAATGTAGTTCGCAATGGAGGCGTTCATCTCCTCCGACATTGCTTCACCCGCCGGGTGGCCAATGCCACCGGCGACGGCAACAGTGCGGTCAAAGGAGCGCAGCACGTGGAACAGACCAATGAACATCGGGATCTGCGCGAACATAGGCAGGCAGCCCGCTACGGGGCGGACGCCAGATTCCTTGTAGATGCGCTGCATCTCCTGCGCCGCCTTGGTCTGGTCATTGGCGTACTTGGTGCGCAGTTCCTGGATTTGCGGCTGTATCTCCTGCATCTTGCGGGAAGAGCGCAGCTGCGTGATGGTCGGCTTGACCATGATGGCCTTGAGCGTCCATGTCAGAAGAACAATGGCGATGATCCAGGTTCCGCCCCATGCGGAATCAAGAACGAAGCTCAAGAGCCAATGCCAGAACCACAAGACGGCTGAAATTGGCCAATAGATGAAATTAAGCACGAGAGTTATTTACCTCAGTTGTTGTTTGGTCGGTACCGGATCAAACCCGCCCGGGTGCCAGGGACCGCACTTGCATAACCTGGCGAGGGCCATGCCCGATCCCTTGAGGGCTCCATGAATCGATATGGCCTCGAGGGCATAGGCACTGCATGTCGGATCAAAACGACAGGTGGAGACCATCTTAAGGCCTGATAGGTGCTTTTGGTAGAAGCGCACCCCGTGAACCAGGACTCTGCCGAAGCCGCGAGCTTCCGGGATCTCCTCACCTTGGGAGTTCAGATATCCCATGTGCTTAGCGCTTTGCGGATATCACGCTCAAGGCGTTCACTGGTGGCCTCGCCGCTGGCGGGCAGGGCGCGGATGACAATGTCAACGTTGGCGGGCAGAATTGCCCCTTTGACGCCATCGCGCATGAGGGACATGCACACATGACGAAGCCGCCGGGAGGTGCGGTGGCGAACCACGGCATTCCCGACGGCCTTCGACACGATGAGACCGAACCGCGGCCCAGTGGCCGCGATGGCGTCTTCACCGTCATTAAAGCGCAAATGCACGACGGCAGTGCGCGTGCCCGCCCGGCGCCCGCCCTTGATGGTCCTCCGAAATTGCCTCGGGGACGTGAGCTTGTGCTGGGCTGGAAGCATGAATTAAGCGGTGAGCTTAGCGCGACCCTTCTTGCGACGAGCGGCGACGATGGCGCGGCCGGCGCGGGTGCTCATGCGGGTACGGAAGCCGTGCTTGCGAGCACGACGACGGTTGTTCGGCTGGAAGGTACGCTTACCCTTTGCCACGATTAACTCCTTGAAGTTGTTGGTGGATGGCACAGCTTCGCGCCACTGATGGCGGTGGGCTTAAACATCCACTGATGAATGGTGTACGTGGGGATAAGGCTTCGCACTTTAAGCGCCGTGAGGCGTGGCGAGGCATTCCCACATGCAACATGTGCGCCATGCACTGTTGCGATAGACCATCACAGGTTACGTGACAGATAGTGCGCGAAACAAATCGACACACTGGGTGTCCCCGAAATTACAAAGATGTTTTTATCCGCAGCTAGAACGCCACTTTTTGCCCACATGCTGCGCGGCTAGCGCCCCCTCCCGCTGTCCGCCCACCGCGCTAGGCGCCACCGTGTCGAGCGCACATAAAAGCGCGTTAGACAGCGCCCCTATAAAGCGGTACAACTGAGGAATCGAATTCCACAGTCACCCACAGGATGTGGATAACTCTCAATCATAACTTGAGACTTTTGCTGTTAACGCAGGTCAACTGCATTAAGGAGCCAATTCATAGTTATCCACAGCCATAAGATAGGCTGTGGATAAACCACCTATCCACACCTGTGGATAACTTTGTGGAAACCGAGGTTACACGCTAAAACATTGTGTGGAATCTCCGGTGGAAATCACAAACTTCTTGTGATTTCTCGTTCCGTATCTCTTTCTTATCCATCCGTCCATCCCCGATTCTCACCCAAAGTCACGCAGTAAATATTTGGTTCTCAAGGCCACTTCTTCCCAGAACCACATAGGTGTGGCCGCCTCTTTGGCAGCACCGCGTGAACTTTAACTACACAGAAGGTAGGCGTTGTGTCCGATCCGCAAGCAGCCCTCCGGGCCAGCTGGAAAGCTGTGGTCAGTGATTTACTGGCTCAGTCCGAACAATCAAATTCGGACGTACCCAACTTCTCCCATAGCCAGCGCCTCAACCTCCAACTCGTCGAACCCATCATGATCGGTGATGGCTACGCGTTGATCGCCGCGCCACATGAGAACGCCAAAACTGTCATCGAAACTGAACTAGGGGAATACATCACCCGCGCTTTATCGCAGCACATGGGTCGCCCCTGTTCTTTGGCCGTGACCATTGCAGCGCCACCGCAGCCGGCACCACAGGAAGAGCCCCCAGCACCCGCACCTCAACGCCCTATCCAAACCGAGGCTCCCGAACACGGCATGGGGCACCAGGCTCAGGCTTTCCAGCAGCCGACCCAGTCCACTCAGCCCGCTCCAGCTTCCCAGCCAGAGACACCAAGCCACCATCAGCCGCGCTCATGGGAGGCCGCGCATTCCCCAGCCAGCCTCGATGAATTGGCGCAACACTACAGCGAGCAACAGAGCACCGCTCCCAGTGGCTACCCCGAAGCAACCGGGGCACGGATCCCGCGGGAGGAGCCAGCGCACAACCCGAACCGAGAAAAGTCTCTCAACCCGAAGCACACCTTTGAGAACTTCGTCATCGGTTCCTCCAACCGCTTTGCCAACGGCGCCGCCGTGGCCGTCGCGGAGAACCCCGCGCGCGCCTATAACCCACTCTTTATTTGGGGCGGCTCCGGCCTCGGCAAAACGCACCTGCTGCACGCGGCCGGCAACTACGCCCAGGTCCTGCACCCGGGACTGCGCGTGAAGTACGTTTCCTCGGAGGAATTCACCAACGACTACATCAACTCCCTGCGTGATGACCGCCAGGAATCCTTCAAGCGCCGCTACCGCAACCTGGACATCCTCATGGTCGATGACATCCAGTTCCTAGAAGGTAAGGAGTCCACGCAGGAGGAGTTCTTCCACACCTTCAATGCGCTGCACCAGGCCAATAAGCAAATCATTTTGTCCTCCGACCGCCCACCGAAGCAGCTGACCACGCTGGAAGATCGCCTCCGCACGCGCTTCGAGGGCGGGCTAATTACAGATATTCAGCCGCCAGACCTAGAGACGCGCATCGCCATTCTCATGAAGAAGGCCTCCGCGGACGGGACCGACGTCGATCGCTCGGTCCTCGAGCTCATCGCCTCTCGCTTCGAATCCTCGATCCGCGAGCTCGAAGGTGCGCTCATCCGCGTTTCTGCCTATTCCTCTCTGGTCAATGAGCCGATCAGCCTAGAGATGGCGGAGATTGCTCTGCATGATCTAGCCCCGGATTCTGCAGATCGCCAGATCACCGCAGCAGCCATCATCGAAGTCACCGCGGACTACTTCAACATCGACGTGGATACCTTGCGCGGTTCTGGTAAGAAACGCGCCGTCGCCCACGCCCGCCAGCTGGCGATGTATCTGTGCCGCGAGCTCACTGAGCTCTCCCTGCCAAAAATTGGTGATCAATTCGGCGGCAAAGACCACACCACCGTCATCTATGCGGACCGCAAGATCCGTAAGGAGATGACTGAGAACCGAAATACCTACGACGAGATCCAGGCCCTAACCCAACGCGTGAAGAACCACAACCAGCGTTAACACCACGCAGCGCTTGGCGACGCCCCTGCCCACCTCCCGCAACAACCATTCCGCGGGGATGGGTAGGGGCGTCTTTGCGTCCGCTAAAAAGTTATCCACACCATTATTCACAGCTGTGTAATTTCACTGTTGTAATTTGTAGATCCTCATCACGTTTTCTTCTTCCACAGCAGATCAGAAGGGTCATTGCCCTTGTGATTAACCCTGTGATCAGCGCAGACAGATCTGGGGATGGATTGTGGATAACTTTGACCCCGACCCAGTTACTCACATTTCTTGTCATTTGATCACAGTGATCCCACATGCTGACTCACAGATCGGTTCGCGGCTCAGAGCTTGGCTTTTAGCGGGTTGTCCACAGATCCCACAGCGCTTATTACTACTCCTATTTTGTTTTCTCCCTAACTAAGAAGAAAAAGGATGTGTGTGATTCGTCGGCGCCCTGCTCGGCCGCACGCCTGAATCGCAAAGCAGAGAAGGTGAATGACAAAATCCTGTGCTTCGGCACCGATCCTGTAAGTTGGAGTGAGCTTGCAAGAATCTTCCATCCGCAACTAGAGGAGCGTCTCACCATCATGGAGCAGTCCGTGTCATTTCGCGTTGCCAAAGATGACCTCGCCAACGCCGTAGCGTGGGTCGCGCGCAGCCTTCCCTCGAAGGTCACCCAACCGGTACTGCGCGCCATGCTGATCACCGCGGATGACAATGGTTTGGAATTCACCGGCTTCGACTACGAAGTCTCCACCCGCGTGCGTATCGCTGGCATGGTGGATGAGCCGGGACGCATCGCCGTGGCCGGTAAGTTGCTCTCTGACATCGTTGCTTCCTTGCCCAACAAGGAAATCGAGATGACGCAGGAAGACAACAAGGTTTTGTTGATCTGTGGTTCCTCCCGTTTCGAGCTGCCGCTCATTCCGCTGGATGATTACCCCCAGCTTCCCGTCCTGCCGGAGGTCACCGGCACCATTAACCCGCAGCTCTTCGTGGAGGCCATCAGCCAGGTCGTTGCGGCCGCCGGCAAGGATGACACCCTGCCGATGCTCACCGGTGTGCACATCGACATCAATGGTTCCCACGTGGAAATGACGGCGACGGACCGTTTCCGCCTGGCCATGCGCACCTTCGAGTGGGAGCCGGTATCTCCTGATGTCCAGGCCAAGCTCCTTGTCCCGGCCAAGACTCTGCAGGAGACCGGCCGCTCCCTGGACACGCACCTCAACATCCCGGTTGAAATCGCCGTGGGCACGGGTGAGAACATCGCTGCAGAAGGCCTGTTTGGCCTGCATGCGGATAACCGCGAGACCACGACACGTATGCTGGACGCCGATTTCCCTAACGTTGCTCCCTTGCTGCCCAAGACCCACAGCGCCATGGCCAGCATTGAGGTTGCTCCGCTCCAGGAAGCCATTCGCCGCGTCTCGCTGTTGACGGATCGCAACGCTCAGATCCGCATGGAATTCAGCGAAGGTGAGGTGACCTTGGCGGCCGGTGCGGACTCTGGTCGCGCAAGTGAGACCTTGCCGTGCGCTTTCAACGGCCGTGAGGATTTTGTCATTGCCTTCAACCCGTCCTACCTCAAGGATGGTTTGGCAGTGGTTCACACAGATCGCGTGGTCTTCGGCTTCACCGAACCTTCGCGCCCGGCAATCATGATTCCGGAACCGGAAGAGCTGCCGGCAGCCAACGAAGACGGCTCTTTCCCCACCCCGGAGACTGATTTCACCTACCTCTTGATGCCGGTGCGCTTGCCAGGCTAGGCCATATGTATATTCGCGATCTCGATGTCAGGGACTTCCGCTCCTGGCCCGAGCTCACCCTCAGGCTGAAACCGGGAATTACCCTGTTTGTCGGCCGCAACGGTTTCGGCAAAACCAACATCGTCGAGGCCATCGGGTATACCGCGCATCTATCCTCGCACCGTGTGGCCCACGATGCCCCCCTCGTGCGCCAGGGTGCGCACAATGCTCGTATCTCCGCCACGGCGGTGAACCAGGGCAGAGAGCTCACGGCACACCTACTAATCAAACCCCACGCGGCTAACCAGGCGCAGATTAATCGCACGCGCCTGAAATCCCCGCGTGAGCTCCTGGGCGTGGTGAAAACCGTGTTATTTTCCCCGGAGGATTTGTCCCTCGTGCGCGGTGAACCGGCAGCGCGCCGCCAGTATCTGGATGACATCATTGCCTCACGCACGCCGCGTTTGGCTGGTGTGAAGGCTGATTATGACAAGGTGCTCAAGCAGCGGAATGCGTTGTTGAAATCGGCGTCGCCAAGCTTGCGTCGCGGCTACAGCGACAGTGATGGTGCCTCGGCGCTGGCGACTCTCGACGTGTGGGATACGCAGCTGTCTTCCCTCGGTGCGCAGGTGATTCAGGCACGCCTTGCGCTTGTCGACGAACTCCGCGAGCTCATCCCCGCCGCCTATGCCGGTCTTGCCCCGGAATCGCGACCGGCGAATATTGAGTACAAGTCCACTGTGGACATTTCTGACCGCGAGGTCATCGAGGCCATGATGCTGACGGAACTCGCTACCAAGCGCCAGCGAGAGATCGAACGTGGCATCTCTCTCGTCGGTCCGCACCGCGATGACCTCCTGCTTAATCTAGGAACGAGCCCAGCTAAGGGCTTTGCCAGCCACGGCGAGACGTGGTCCTATGCCATCTCCTTGCGGTTGGCGGAGTTCAACCTGCTGCGCCAGGACGGCACTGATCCGATCCTCATCCTCGATGATGTCTTCGCTGAGTTGGATGCCAAACGCCGCGAGAAGCTCGTTCACCTCGCGGCAGGTGCGGAACAGGTGCTGATCACTGCGGCGGTGGATGAGGATCTGCCCGGCAACTTGCAGCCCATCGAGAGATTCACGGTCACGGTTCGGGATACCGACGAGGGCCGAGTTTCTGAGATCGCTCCTTATGACGCGGGTGGTGATGAGGATGACTGAGCAGGACTTTGATCCGGTGAAGGCGCTTTTTGAACGCACGCGGAACAATTCCAAGAATCCGCCGAAGCTCAATAAACCGGCGCCCAAAATGAACTTGGCACAGACATCTTCCGAGAAGAAGCCAAAGCCCTATCAGCGTGGTAGGCCGAGCGGTCCTGATGGCCGTCGCAGACGCCGCAGCCTCGAGATCCCTAGCCTCGGCGCACAGATCCAACGAGAGATTGGCAAGCGCGGCTGGGAACACGAATTGGCTCATGGCTGGGTCATGGGAAATTGGGAGAACCTCGTCGGCGAGCGGATCGCTGCGCATACGCAACCGCTCACTATCAAGGAGCAGGTTGTCTACGTGGCGTGTGATTCCTCCAGCTGGGCTACCGAGTTGCGCTACCTGCAGCGCCCCATCTTGCAAAAGATCGCGGATCGCCTGGGCCCGGACGTGGTGGTTAAGCTGCACATTCAGGGCCCTAAGCAGCACCGCAACTATGAAGGCCGCCAATGGGTCAAGCCGCAAGGTTCCCAAGATACGTATGGCTGATTTTCGGCGATCGCGAAATTCACGCAAATTTGGGGCTCTCACGGACGTGCAGTGCCCTTGCGTGGGGGGACACAGTGTAGAATGGCTAGAGTCTTAGATTTAGCTCTAGCCAAAAGGAGAACACGAATCCGTGGCTGAACAACACGCATATGATGCGGGGTCAATCACAATTCTGGAGGGCCTCGAGGCTGTCCGTAAGCGCCCCGGTATGTACATCGGCTCCACCGGTGCCCGTGGCCTGCACCACCTGATTTGGGAGATCGTTGATAACTCCGTCGATGAGGCGATGGCAGGTTATGCCGACAAGGTCATCGTCACCCTCCGTGAAGATGGCGGCATCGAGGTTATCGATAACGGTCGCGGTATCCCGGTGGAAATGCACGCTTCTGGCGTTCCCACCGTCCAGGTGGTCATGACCCAGCTGCATGCTGGCGGTAAGTTCGACTCTGAATCTTATGCTGTTTCCGGTGGTCTGCACGGCGTGGGTATCTCTGTGGTCAACGCTTTGTCCACCCGTGTGGAGGCGGACATCAAGCGCGATGGCAAGCACTGGTACCAGAACTTCAACAATGCCATCCCCGATGAGCTCGTCGAAGGCGATAATGCTCGCGGTACCGGAACCACCATCCGCTTCTGGCCGGACCCGGAGATCTTCGAGACCGTCGAATTTAATTACGACACGATCGCTCGCCGCCTGCAGGAGATGGCCTTCCTGAACAAGGGCCTGACCATCGTGCTGCGCGATGAGCGCACCATCTCCAAGGAACAGGCCGAACTGGAGGAGATCGCCGAAGCCGGCGACTCCGCCGTGAGCCTGAGCTCCCTCGATGAGAAGGAAAAGTCTGAAAAGGACGGCGAAGGTAGCGAGGAGAAGACTTCCAAGAAGAAGGAAGTCACCTACCACTACCCAAACGGTCTGCAGGATTATGTTGAGCACCTCAACAAGAACAAGACCGCCATCCACCCCACCATCGTTGCTTTCGACGTTAAGGGTGAGGACCATGAGGTGGAAATCGCGCTGCAGTGGAACCAGGGCTACAAGCAGTCCGTCCACACCTTCGCCAACACCATTAACACTCATGAAGGCGGCACGCACGAGGAAGGCTTCCGCGCGGCGCTGACCTCCCTGATGAACCGCTACGCCAAGGAGCACAAGCTCCTCAAGGAAAAGGATGGCAATCTTTCCGGCGAAGACTGCCGCGAAGGCCTGGCCGCCGTCATTTCCGTCAAGGTTGGGGATCCGCAGTTCGAAGGCCAGACTAAGACGAAGCTGGGTAACTCGGAGATTCGAGGATTTGTCCAGCGCTCCGTTAATGAGCACCTCAACGATTGGTTCGATGCCAACCCGGCTGAGGCCAAGGTCATCATCAATAAGGCCGTGTCCTCCGCGCACGCCCGAGTGGCTGCGCGAAAGGCTCGCGAGTTGGTACGCCGCAAGTCCGCCGGTGACCTCGGTGGCCTTCCGGGTAAGTTGGCGGATTGCCGTTCCAAGGACTCGAAGCGCACTGAGCTTTATATCGTGGAGGGTGACTCCGCAGGTGGTTCCGCCAAGGGCGGCCGCGATTCCATGTTCCAGGCCATCCTGCCGCTGCGCGGCAAGATCCTCAACGTGGAAAAGGCCCGCATGGACAAGGTTCTGAAGAACGCTGAGGTCCAGGCCATCATTACTGCCTTGGGCACGGGCATCCACGAAGAATTCGATATTTCCAAGCTGCGCTACGACAAGATCGTGCTTATGGCCGACGCCGACGTTGACGGCCAGCACATCGCCACGCTTCTGTTGACTCTGCTCTTCCGTTTCATGCCGCAGTTGGTGGAGGATGGCCACGTCTTCCTGGCTAACCCGCCGCTGTACAAGCTGAAGTGGGGCAAGGGCCAGCCGGGCTACGCCTTCTCTGATGCGGAGCGCGACGAGCAGCTCGCCGAGGGCTTGGAGCAGGGACGCAAGATCAATAAGGATGACGGCATCCAGCGCTACAAGGGTCTGGGTGAGATGAACGCCGCTGAGCTGTGGGAGACCACCCTGGATCCGACCACCCGCGTGCTTCGCCGCGTGGATCTGGAGGATGCGCAGCGCGCCGATGAGCTCTTCTCCATCCTCATGGGTGATGATGTGTCTGCTCGTCGCTCCTTCATTACCCGCCGTGCGAAGGACGTGCGCTTCCTTGACGTCTAAGCGCTAGGTAAAACCCGCAAAAGCCAGCACCTCAACTGAGGTGCTGGCTTTTTTCGTCGTCAAGCGCGCGCTCTTAGACAGTGCCCATGTGGCGCTGCAGAACACGGCCGATGATCGCCACGTTGGGCTCCAAGATGGAGGAGGCCTTGCCGCGAAGTGACTTGTAGGTGCGAGCGATACCAGGGGCCTTAACGTCCTCAGCGGCTTTGTCCGCAGTGTTCATGATGACCTCTGTAACCTCAGCGCTGCGTCCGTCCAGGTAAGTGCCGAAATCAGACTGCTCAGAGCCTTCGAATTCCTTCCAGTAGGAATCCAGGCTGTTGAGCAACTCCGGAAGCATGTGGTTGATTCCCTTGGACAAGACCTTAGAATCTGCCTTCTTGGCGGCGCCTAAAGCGCCTTTGAAGGCCATTCCGGAAATGCCGGAGAGCGAAGAGACGGTGTCATCGGCGGCCGTGGCCAAGTCCGCCACTACGGCGTTGCGGGTAGGGGATTGGAGAAGCTGGGTGAGGTTTGTCATACAGGCGAGCTTACTGTGCCGGTGCGGTGGAGCCTGCCTTGAGCGCGGCGAGCTGGTCAGCAATCTCCGGGAAGCCGTTGGTGCGGGCCAGGCGCTCGAGGTCGAAGTCGAGGCCACCTTCGTAGAGGCGGCTGTTCTCAGAAGAACCGGAGGAGCCGGCCATCCCGATCTGGGCGGCAAACTCGTCTACCTGGGCGCGCAGTGCCGGGACGTTATCCACCACTAGTTTGAGCAGTGCCGCTGCGGCGGCGATGCTACCGCCGATGATGAGCGTCATGTCGATCGGGGTGGAGCCGGTGAGGGAGGAGCCGGCTTCGCCCTGCTCGAAGTCGGGGTTGAGGTTGTTCTGCCAGTCATTGTCGGCGGTCTTAGCGCTCGCAGCTGGCGTTGCGGCGGTGGCGAGGGTGGTAGCCACGACACCGGCGGCGAGGAACTTCTTCAAAGACTTCGAGGGCATAGGGGGATTCCTTCCTACAAGGGAATAGAGACTTCTTTATCATGTTTAACTTACATAACTTCTGCAACAGAAAGATAGACCTCGGCGCAAAATCGCGCGAATTCTTCATTCTTTCCGCTGAGCGCGGGGACTGCGCGTAAGATCTTTTCTAGTGATTCAGCCGCCGCCGTGCGGCTGCCATGGACGGCAATTCCCTCGACGGTGGCCGTACTCGCGGCCGCTGCAGCGGCCAAGGCGGCAAAATCGGTAACCCGCACCCGATGGGCCTGGCAGAACTCCCGCGCTATGAGGAGCAATTGCTCTATGTTCACTGACTCCCACCCCGGGCTTGGCGGATCTCTGCCTCCAATTCCGCACGCCCAGGCAGCAGCCGGCGCGCGGTGTCCTGCACGGCAGCATCCGAGAGGGTTCGTGCGGCCGCCGCAACTACGGCTCGCACCACCGCTTCGTGTTTGGAGGTGCCTTGCGCGGAAGCCAACAAGGTCAGCGCATGGTCTTGTTCTGGGGTCAGGCGCAGTGTCATAGCCATAGCGCGAATGGTATCACTGTGATACCACTGCTGTGCCACAAACGGCTTTATACGGCCCTGAACGGTAGGATAGGGCGTTATGAGTGATAACAACGGTGATCTTTTCGATCGCATCCAACCAATTGACATCAATGAGGAGATGGAGTCGAGCTACATCGACTACGCCATGTCCGTCATTGTCGGCCGCGCCCTGCCGGAGGTGCGTGACGGTCTTAAGCCTGTCCACCGCCGCATCCTCTACGCCATGTATGACTCCGGCTACCGCCCGGATCGCGGCTACGTAAAGTCCGCCCGCCCGGTCTCGGACACGATGGGCCAGTTCCACCCGCACGGTGACTCCGCTATTTACGACACCCTCGTGCGCCTGGCCCAGCCATGGAACATGCGTTACCCGCTGGTCGACGGCCAAGGTAACTTCGGCTCCCGCGGTAATGACGGCCCGGCAGCTATGCGTTATACCGAGTGCCGTATGACGCCGCTGGCGATGGAGATGGTGCGTGATATCCGCGAAAACACCGTTGACTTTGCGCCGAACTACGACGGCAAGACGCAGGAGCCGACTATCCTGCCCTCCCGCGTTCCGAACCTGTTGATGAACGGCTCCGGCGGTATCGCCGTCGGTATGGCCACCAATATCCCGCCGCACAACCTTAACGAGTTGGCGGAGGCTATTTACTGGTTGCTTGATAACCCGAATGCTTCTGAGGAAGAAGCCTTGGCTGCCTGCATGGAGCGCGTCAAGGGTCCGGATTTCCCGACTGCGGGCCTCATCGTGGGCGATCAGGGCATCAAGGATGCCTACACCACCGGCCGCGGCTCCATCCGCATGCGCGGCGTCACCTCCATCGAGGAGGTGGGCAACCGCCAGACCATCGTTATCACTGAGCTGCCCTACCAGGTCAACCCGGATAACATGATCTCCAACATCGCGGAGTCCGTGGTCAACGGCAAGATCGCGGGAATCGCCAAGATCGAGGACGAGTCCTCCGACCGCGTAGGTATGCGCATCGTGGTCACCCTCAAGCGTGATGCTGTGGCCCGCGTTGTCCTCAACAACCTGTACAAGCACTCCCAGCTGCAGACCTCCTTCGGCGCCAACATGCTCTCCATCGTCGATGGCGTGCCGCGTACCCTGCGTCTGGATCAGATGCTGAGCTACTACGTGGCCCACCAGATTGAGGTCATCGTCCGCCGTACCCAGTTCCGCCTTGATGAGGCTGAGAAGCGCGCCCACATTCTGCGCGGTCTGGTCAAGGCGCTCGACATGCTCGATGAGGTCATCGCGCTCATCCGTCGTTCCCCGACGGTGGAGGAGGCCCGCGAAGGTCTGATGCAGCTTCTCGGCGTCGACGAGATCCAGGCCGATGCCATCCTGGCCATGCGCCTGCGCCGCCTTGCTGCCCTGGAGCGCCAGAAGATCATCGATGAGTTGGCTGAGATCGAGGAGATCATCGCGGACCTCAAGGACATCCTGGCCCGCGAGGAGCGCCAGCGTCAGATCGTCCACGATGAGCTGGAGGAGATCGTCGAAAAGTACGGTGATGAGCGCCGCACCCAGATCGTTGCCGCTTCCGGCGACGTTAGCGATGAGGACCTCATCGCCCGCGAGAACGTCGTTGTCACCATCACCGCTACCGGTTATGCCAAGCGCACCAAGGTGGATGCCTACAAGGCACAGAAGCGCGGTGGCAAGGGCGTGCGCGGCGCGGAACTAAAGCAGGACGATATTGTCAAGAACTTCTTCGTCTGCTCCACGCACGACTGGATCCTGTTCTTCACCAACTTCGGTCGCGTCTACCGCCTCAAGGCCTACGAGCTTCCGGAGGCTGGCCGCACCGCCCGCGGCCAGCACGTGGCCAACCTGCTGGAGTTCCAGCCGGAGGAGAAGATCGCCCAGGTCATCCAGATTCAGTCCTACGAGGACGCTCCTTACCTCGTCCTTGCTACCCAGCAGGGCCGCGTAAAGAAGTCCCGCCTCACCGACTACGAATCTGCACGTTCCGCTGGTCTCATCGCTATCAACCTCAACGAGGGCGATGCGCTGATCGGCGCCCAGCTGGTCAACGAGGGCGATGACATCCTGCTCACCTCTGAACAGGGTCAGGCCATCCGTTTCACCGCGGACGATGACCAGCTGCGTCCGATGGGCCGCGCTACTGCCGGCGTGAAGGGCATGCGTTTCCGCGGCGATGATCAGCTGCTGTCCATGTCTGTGGTCAGCGACGGTCAGTTCCTCTTGGTGACCACCTCTGGCGGCTACGGCAAGCGCACCGCGATTGAGGAGTACACCCCGCAGGGCCGCGGTGGCCTCGGCGTGATGACCTTCAAGTACACACCGAAGCGCGGCAAGCTCATTGCGGCCATCTCCGTTGATGAAGACGACGAGATCTTCGCCATTACCTCTGCTGGCGGCGTTGTCCGCACTGAGGTCAACCAGATTCGCCCGAGCTCCCGTGCCACCATGGGCGTGCGCTTGGTCAATCTGGCTGACGACGTCGAACTGCTGGCCATCGACCGCAACGTGGAGGACGATGGCGAGGAAGACGCCCAGGCAGTAGCCAAGGGCGAGAAGTCCGTGGAGGACGTCAAACCTGAGCACCTCAAGCTTGGGGAAGACTCCCAGCAGGACGAAGCTGACAGCAAGGATGCCGATAAGGACGAGGAGTAACCCATGATTGGACGAGAGCTTCACCTCGCCCGGATTTCGCCCATGTCGGCGTTCCGCGTTGGCTTGGCCATGTCCCTCGTCGGCCTCGTGGCCTGGCTCATCGCCGTGTGCTTGTTGTACGTCGGCCTTGACCAGGCGGGCATCTGGGATTCCTTCAATAGCCTCGTCGGCGGTGTCGGCGGCGGCTTTGAGGTCTCCTTCGGGTTGGTCGTCTCTGCGGCCGCACTGTTTGGTGCCATCATCGCTGTGCTGATGACCATCCTGGCGCCCATCATGGCGGTGATCTACAACGCCATCGTGGACGTCTTCGGCGGATTCAAGATTCGCCTCCAAGACGAACCGAGTAACTAGCGAATATCACCGAGAAAAACTACATATGACCAGGCGATTTGTAATAGATCGCCGGTCCTATGTAGAGTAACTATTCGTTCCGGTCAAGGGCCTATAGCTCAGTCGGTTAGAGCGCATCGCTGATAACGATGAGGTCGCTGGTTCGATTCCAGCTAGGCCCACCACGGAACAATGGGGCATTAGCTCAATTGGTAGAGCATCTGCTTTGCAAGCAGAAGGTCAGGAGTTCGATTCTCCTATGCTCCACAGCATAAGTGGAAGGCGCCCGGCGGAAACGCTGGGCGCCTTTCGCATTTGTCCGCTCAGGGGATCTAGGACCAGACTAGAGGCACCTTATGCAGATCTCCTTAACCATTCACCTGGGGGTTTCGCGCCGGAGGTCTTCACATGGTGCCTTTAGCGTGGCCCCAGCACGTGCCGCTCTGCGCTAGCGGGTGAGGTACTGCCTTCCCGCCTGCGGATTGGGGATGAGGCGGTCGAGGCTGACCGGCTCTAGGCCTTTCGCGCGCAGACCGTCGATGACGCAGTCCGCGGCGCCTACGGTTGTGGCGTGAATGTCGTGCATGAGGACGATGGAGCCGGGCTGCGCCCCGCTGACCGCGGCCTCGCAGACGTGCTCAGAATTGCGGTCCTTCCAATCCACGGTGTCGACGGACCACAGGGCTTGCGCCTGGCCATTAGCCTTCGCAGCGGCCTCCACAGTGCCGTTGGTGGCACCGTACGGGGGACGCATCCACCGCGGGTTCTCACCCGTCGCTGCCTTGATGGCCGCGGCACCGGCCTTGATCTCGCCGTCTACGTCGCTGGGGGAGAGCTTGTTGAGCTCACGGTGGGTTGCGGTGTGGTTTCCCACGGTGTGGCCCTCAGCCTTCATGCGGTGCAGCAGTTCCGGGTGCGTGGAGGCACTGGGGGCTAAGACCATGAAGCTGGCCTGGGCGTCCTTGGCCTTCAGGGTGTCGAGGAGCTGAGCGGTCAACTCGCCGGGGCCATCGTCATAGGTGATAGCCACGCAGTTGGAGCAGGTGGAATCAGCAACCGACTGCGACTGCCGTTTGCCGGTCGGCGCGGGCTTCGCAGCCGGCCGCGAGGAGCCGGCAAAGACAGGACTGTTTTGAAGCTCCTTGGGAAGTGCGTCGTAGGCGTCCCGCTCCAGTTGCTTAAGGTCCTTCTGGACGTCGGGGAGCTGCGGTAGCTGTGGCTGCTGAATCACCGGCTGGGGGAGTGCGGGAAGCTCCGCAGCGGCAGCCGTGCTAGGTAGTGCCGTGGCTGCGGCAAGGGCGATGAGGGAGCGGACAAGAACACTTTTTCGGCGCATGACAACCTTCCACAGACTTTTTCAGACCCCTTATTGTCTGCCCGGTGAAGGTGCATTATCCCTAATGACACGCAACTAGAGTGAAAGAAGTTGACTTCTGAGGTTTTGCTGGACCCGTCCTAGGGGTGATTTCGCTGCTTCTACTGGGAGGAGTACGCTCTACAGGTATTGGGGCATTAGCTCAGTTGGTAGAGCGTTGCGTTCGCAATGCAAAGGTCAGGGGTTCGATTCCCCTATGCTCCACAGGGCGCTCACACAGTGAGCGCCCTTTAACTTTGATGGTTGACTTATTCAGCAGCCTTAAAGCGCTTGACCAGAATGATGTGATCATCGCTTTCGCCCACTGGCTCAAAGCCAAGGTGCAGATAAAGGCGGTGGGCGCGGTCGTTATCTTTAGCCACCGAGAGCGAGATACCCGGGGCGCCCATCTCGCGGGCGAGTTCGGTGGCGGCGTCGATAAGCATGGTGCCCACTCCTTGGCTGCGGAAGCGAGGTTCTACGGCTAGCGCGAGCTCCGGAATGCCCTCGGCAACGTGGCCGAAACCATGGCGCTGCGCTGTACCCCAGTTCAGCCACACGCCACCGGCGGGGACGTGGCCTTCCCAGGCGATGAAACCTCCGCGGGAAGGCTCCCAACCGCCGAGGTAGTAGTCAAAGCCTTCCTCGAAACCCGCGGGGAGTTCCTTGTGCTCATTGCCAAAGGTATCGGCGAGGAAATTGATACGTGCCAGGTAAGTGCGGTCAGCTTCAGTGAGGGAAAGTAGATGCATAGCTCCCATGGTAGAAGGCGGCTTCGAACTACCTACTTCCCATGCTCCCACTGGGCATAGGCTGAGGCATAGCGCCCGCCCCGATCGATGAGCTCGGTGTGGGTGCCATCCTCGACGATCCGACCCTGTTCCATCACAATAATGCGGTCGGCCTCCCGGGCCTGGTCCAGGCGGTGGGCAACGACGAGCGCGGTGCGGCCCCTCGTGACTGCTCTAGCAGCGTGTTCGAGCACTTCCGCGTGCTCGGAGCCGGCTTCAGAGGTGGCCTCATCCATGATGAGCACCGGCGGCTGGCGCAGGATCATGCGAGCCAGGGAAAGCTGTTGCTCGGCCTCCGCACCGATCTCCTCGTTGCCGGCGCCAATCTTCGTATCGAGGCCCTGAGGCAGCCACCGCGAATGCTCATCCAAGCCCACGGTGTTGAGCGCCTGCCACAGCTCCTCATCGCTGGCGTTGGGTTTGGCCAGGAGTAGGTCCTCGCGCAGCGAACCAGAAAAAAGATGCACTTCTTGGGTAATGAGCGCTACGTGCTCTGTAATCCACGTGTTCGGCACGGTGGCGGTATCGATGCCATCGAGGCTGATGCTCCCCGCCGATGGGTACTGCAGGCCCGCCACGAGGGCGGCGAGCGTGGACTTACCCGCACCGGAGGTACCCACCAGGGCGGTGGTGGTGCCGGCGGAGAGGGTTAGGGAGACGTCGTCAAGCACGCGTGCCCCGCCGGGGTAGGCGTAGGAAAGGTGCTCGATGGTGATAGTGGGGGCGTCGTTTAGCCGGGGAGTGTCCTTAAGCGCCTTCGTACCAGCGCTGTTGTCCAAGGTGGCCAGGGCCACCGCGCGGCCGAGGGAGGTCACGGAATGCTGGATCTCGCCAGCGAAGAAGAGGATGTTGAACACGTGGATCTCTAGACGCATCACTAGCAGCACCGCGGCGGTGGCCTCACCGGGGGTCAGCCACTCCCACATCACCATGGGCACGGACATGAGGACCGAACCCAAGAGCAACACCGCGAAGGCCAGGGCGCCCTGGCCCAGGATGCGGTTGATCAGCGGAACCTTGTCACCCCAGGCCTGTACCGTGTCCCAGGAATAGCGCTTCATGCGTGTATGCGCCCAGTCCTTCAGGGAGAACTGACGGAGGGTCTCCAGGGCGCGAATCGTGTCTAGCAGGACGTTGTTGCGGTAGGCCTCCACCGAGGACACCTCGTTGGCCACGGCGGGGATATCCCGCATGGTGCCGCGGATGAAGGGGTAGAGCAGACAACTCACCGCGATGAAGAGCAGCGCATAAGCGGGGTGGATGAAGATCATCATGAGCGCGGTCAGCGGCAGCATGAAGAGCGTGAGCACGAGGCGGTCACCCATCATGGAGATGGTCATGACCACGGTGTCGATGTCCTTGGACAGGCGCGTGATGATGTTGCCGGTGCCCAGTTCCATGACGGCAGGAACGGGAGCGCCGAGGGTAGAGTCCAGCGCTGAGGTGCGCAGATCCACCGAGAGACGGCGGGTAGTGGAGGTAACCAGGTAGCGGCCCACTGTGCGGCCGGTGACCTCCACGAGGAAGCCCACCGCGATAACGATGAGCGCGCCCACCATGGCTGCGCGCCCAGTGCCGAGGACGGGTAGCTCCACGCCTTGGATGATGTCCACGACGCGGCCAAGCACCTGGGAGACCAGGTTCATCATGATGACCGTAACGGTAAACAGGCCGAAGAAAAGGGCGATGCCAAGCCGGCTGGGCGCACTGGGCAGGGTTTTCAGAAAACGGAGACACTCCCGCGGGGAGGCAGGTGCAAGGGCATCCGCGCGATCCTGCTGGCTCATAGCTCCACCACCTCATCCGCGTTGGCGGCCCACGTGGAGGCGGATGTAATGATCACGGTGATCTTGCCGGCGCGCAGCTCACGCACGCGCTTGGCGACGTCCGCCAAGGTCAACGAATCCAGTCCCGTCGTGGGGTTGTCCAGCACGAGAACTTCCGGGTCCACAGAGAGTGCGCGGGCAAGCGCGACGCGCTGGCGCTGGCCACCGGAGAGGTTGAGGCCGGCCTCACCGATGGGCGCGGTGGGCAGCTCGCCGTTGGGACCAAGACCACCAAGACGGATAACAATATCCTCGCAGGCGGAGGCGTGGAGGGCGGCGTGAAGCTGCGTAGCGCTAGCACTGCGCAGCGGATCGACGTTGTCCTGCAGGGTCCCCTCCAGCACGGAGATGCGGTGCGGCGGGCACAATGCGCCGTGCTCATGAAGGTAGCGCACCCAGGAGTCCACGGTGTTGCGCCCCTCAGTGGTGGTGGGCATCCACACGTGCAATCCGGGGGAGAGATCGACGGGGGTGCCGGCGGTTTCGGTGGTGTTGGTAGAAAGCTGGCCGAGCAGCTCGCCGACGCGCTCCACGGAGGCCCGAGCCCGCGCCCAGTTCTCCGTGAGCAGGCCGAGAGACACACCTAATGCTGTGAGCGCGGGCGGGACGAGCATGGTGATCGCCATCATCCCGCCGGGGGCGATGCGGCCCTCGAAGGTTTCCCAGGAGGTCCAGGCAAGAATGCCCACGGCAAAGGACGCGGGAACCATCTGGCGCAGCCAGGCCATGAGGGAGGAAAGTTTGGCCTCGCGGAGCATGGCGCCCAAGGAATCCTGGGCGGCGTCGGAAAAACGTTGGCGCGCGATGTTCTTGGCGCCGAGGCCCTTGATCACCCGGGAGCCTTGAGCAAAGTCCGTGGCGAGTGAAAGCGCGGTGTTCTCCAACTGGCGGCGGCGCGCGGCGATCCTTGTCAGCGGCTTCGTGGTGGCCCAGGAGGCCAGCGCGGTGGCGAGTGCGCCAACCAGCAGCACAGCCGAGACCTGCCAGGAAATCGGGGCCAGGCTGACCACCGCGCCCAAGAGGTAGCCCACCATGACCAGTGGGAAGTTGAGGATCTGCTTGAGCTGGCCGATGTAGTGCGAATCCTCATCCATCGTGTTGAGCAGCCGGCCGGGGCTTATCCCTGCGGTGGAGGCACCCAGCAGCTTATCCAGCAAGTTCAGCCGCAGTGTATGGGTGGTGCGTGCTTGGGATAAGTCTGTGAAAGCATCCGCCGTGGCCTCGCAGATATAGGCGATGAAGAGGAGGATCGCCGTGGCCGCAAGCGGCAGCGCTACGGTGCGCCAGGAGGGCTCGGAGAAGGCATACTGCGTGGTCTGGCCGATGATGACGGAGACCAACGCGCCCAGCGGCGCGTTGATGAGGGTGGCAACGAAGATGCCGATAACGCCGGTGCGCTGGGCGCCGAGCAGACGCCACGTGGCGGCGCCGGGCCGGGAGAAATCGGTGGTCTCGGTGAGGGAGACCTCCCCGGAAGGGGGCTCATCGGGGAGGTACCACGACCACGTCCTCATGCGGGGGTAGTGAGTCATAAGAACTCATCCTATAGCGCACAACGCATAAGGGAGTGATTCAGATTACGATCGGTGACTCACTGGGGGAACTTAAGCCAGGTGGTAGTTCTCCACGTCATAGCCGTTGAACTCACGGTCGACTCCATAATCATCGACGGAGCTGAACTGCGTGCCGTTTTCAATGGCAAAGCGCAGGTTATCCACGCGGGTGGACGGATCGCCGCTCACGGCACCGGCCGGAAAATAAAAGGTGTCCCCACTCTTGAGCTTGACTATGAGTGATTCGAAGCTCATGCCTTGATCTCCTTGGCTGCTGTTGACAGGACGTAGGCGCGAAAACTGCGCGCGGGCACCGATCCTTCAAGATCGATGCCAGTTGACCCTCGATTCAAGCAGGTCGCGCGCGCGGGGGCAACGCAGTGAGATCAAGGCAACGAAATGCGCACCCCCAAGGATGGGGGGTTAGTTCTCGTCCTCGGTCTGGAGGCGGTGCTTGCCTTCGGACTCATGGTCATCGGTGATGCGGGAGGTGTCGGCATCCTTCTTGTCGGCGTTGCTGACCTCGATTTCGGTCTCGACGGCGTCCTGAATAGCGGTTTCTTCCTCGCGGTGCTTGGCCAGCTGCTCATCCAGCGAGCCCAGCAGCTCTTCGTCGCGCTCGACGACGCCCTCCTCAGCCAAGTCGGACTCCTTCTTGGCATCATCCTCAGTGGTGGAGGTGTAGACCAAGGTGGAGCCCTGCGGCGCGGACGGGGAGGAGAAGTCCTCAACGCGCGGCGGAACGGCGGATTCCTTCTCCTTCTTCTGGGCGAAGAAGTAGTAGATGCCACCGCCGATGGCAGCAATGGCGGCAACGAGCGCGGAGATCAGCCAGATCTTCGAGCCCTTCTTCTTGTCCTTGCCGCTGAGGCGGCGGGCCTTCTTCTGCAGCTGGGCGCTCTGCTTCTGCGCCTTCTTCTCAGCCTTAGAAGCCTTCTTCTTAGCCTGCTTGCGGGCCTTGGAGGTCTTCTTTTCTGCCTGCTTCTGGGTCTTTTTCCACTGCTTGGAGGCCTTGTCCTGGGCCTCTGATGCAGCCTCAGAGAGCTTCTCGGTGGCTTCCTCGCTGCGCTCCTTGAGCTGTTCGAGGGTGCGCTCGAGGCGGGCATGCGCGGCCTTGGTTACGGCACCCGCTTCGCGGCGGGCCTCCGAGAACCACTCGCCATCGCGCTCTTCCATGCGGGCGGCGGCGGTCTCCAGGGCGGAGTAGGCCTCACGGGCCTTCTCATCGCGGCGTTCCTTGAGGCGCTCCACCAGGGCGGAGGTGGCGCTGATGGCTGTGGACAGGGCGGCGGGGTTCATGGGCTCAGGTGCTCCTTTACGTCAATACTGAGGTGATTTGAGTTGGACAACTGTTTATGGAGTGATTGTCGGCGCCGAACCGGGTGTGCCCGCGTTAGCGCTGGATACTCCCTTTCAGCGTAGTGGTGGCGCGCAGGTCCCGCCACCAGATATGCCAGGCCGCGAGCTGTCCAAAGAAAATAGACAGCTTTGTACGGATTGGCCGGGTTTTTATTCACTAGCGCTATGGGCTAACGGTGCAGCTGACTGAGTTCTAAAGGTATTACCAATGTAAAAAGCCTTTCGTCCGAAATGGACAGCTTGGTACGTTTTGGGACATTAACACCGAAGACAAACAACGATAACCTGCAGAGGAGGTGAGCATGTCCCCGCGACTTTCCGCATCCGCACCACTAGACCAAATCAGCGAAGATACGCCCAAGGAGCTTAAGCGCACCGCTCTCTCCTTCGAGGTGATCCCGCCGCGCCACGATGCGGACGCTGCCAAGATTGACCGCTTGCTCGCCACGCTCGCCACGTATAACCCCGACTACATCGCAGTCACCAGCTCCCAACGCTCTGGGTGGCTGGAGGGAACCGCAGCCTTCATTGAGAAGATCTCGCGCGATACAGCGATGCGTCCCCTGGCCCACCTGGCCTGCACCGCCGGCACAGAGGAAGAGCTCGTTGGCTGGATCGACACGCTGGTCGACGCCGGCGTCCGCGGCCTCCTTGCCCTCCGCGGCGACCTTCCGGAGGGCGGCATGCCCGAAGGGCACCTGCCGCACGCCGATTCCCTGGTCCGGCTCATCCGCCGCTGGGAATCCGACCGCGTGGCGCGCTTGGCAGCCGGCCGCTTGGCGGTGGGCGTGGCTTGCTACCCCAACGGCCACGCCGAGTCCGCCACGCCGGACGAGGACATCGACGTTCTTTTGGCCAAGCAGCGCCTCGGCGCAGACTTCGCCATCACCCAGCTTTTCTTCGACGCGGAGGATTACGTCCGCTTTGCCCAGCGCGCTCGGCTGGCGGGTGTGCGCATTCCGCTCATCCCCGGGATCATGCCGATGACGAGCCGTGCTCGGGTGGAGCGAATGTGCCAGCTGTCCGGGTTGGACGGGCCGACCAAGGTCCTTGACCGACTCGCGGCAGCGACCTCCCCCGAGGAAGAGAAAGAAATCGGCATGCAGATTACAGCCAAACTGGCTAAGTCGGTGATGAACGCCGGCGCCGACGGGCTGCACATCTACACGCACAACAATCCAGACATTACGACTGACCTGCTCAACCGAATTGGAGTCACCCCATGACCGCATCCTTCCCTAAGGCCACGATTGAGGGCTACCCACGCGTCGGTGCCCACCGCGAGCTCAAGCGCGCGCTGGAGTCCTACTGGTCCGGCAAGATCGACGGCGAGACCTTCGAATCCGCCGCGCACTCCCTGCGCCTCGACACCTACGCCCGCCTCAAGGAGCTGGGCCTCACTGAGGACTACGCCATCCCGGCCGACGTTGCCTACTACGACCACGTCCTCGAGACCGCGTTGACCGTAGGCGCTGCTCAGGGCGAGAGCCTCGATGATGAGTTCACCCTGGCCCGCGGAAACAAGGACACGGCGCCGCTGGAGATGACTAAGTGGTTCGACACCAACTACCACTACATCGTTCCTGAGATTACCGATGACCAGACCTTTAGCGCCCGCCCGCAGCGCGTGCTGAAGATCGTCGAGGAGGCCCGCGCCGCTGGCCACACCGTGCGTCCGGTCCTCGTTGGCCCAGTGACCCTGCTGGCGCTGTCCAAGCAGGCCGAGGGCGCCACTAAGCAGCCGCTCGACCACCTTAATGAGCTCGTGGACTCCTACCTCACCGTATTGGCTGAGCTTCACGACGCCAGCGTCGAATGGATCCAGCTCGCCGAGCCGGCTCTAGTAGCCGACCTCGCCGCGGCTGACGACGCCACCCTCGCCGCCGCACTCAAGAGCGCCTATGGCCGCATCCTGGGCGCGGAGAAGCGCCCGCAGGTTTACCTGACCACGCCCTATGGTTCTCTCAACGCTGGCCTCGACGTCATCACCGAGCTTCAGCCGGAAGCAGTCCAGGTGGATCTCTCCGTGGGCACACTGGCTCTGGACAACTCCTACCTCGAGCGCGTGGCCAAGCTCGCCGGCGCCACCCACCTCTCCGCCGGCCTGGTCGACGGCCGCAATGTCTGGGCCGCCAACCTCCGCGACCTGCGCGAGAAGCTCGAGACCCTCGGCGAAGGCGTTTCTGTAACCACCTCCGTGTCCCTGCAGCACGTGCCGCACACCGTGGAGGCGGAGACCTCCCTGCCGGTGGACGTCGCCACCTGGTTCGCTTTTGCTGATGAGAAGATCCGTGAGGTCGTAGCACTCGCCGCCGGCCCGCTCGATGCCCCAGAGGCTTATGCTCAGGCCGACCGCGCCGTGCGCACCCGCGCCGAGTCCTCCCGCACCCATGACCAGGCAGTACAGGATCGCACTGCGCAGTTGCCGGAGGGCCAGGTTCAGCGCCAGCCGGAGTTCGCCGAGCGCAACAAGGCCCAGGAAGCCCTCGGCCTGCCACAGCTGCCAACCACCACCATCGGCTCCTTCCCGCAGACTGCTGAGATTCGCGCCGCCCGCGCCGCACACCGCAAGGGCGAGCTCTCCGATGCCGACTACACCGAGGCACTGCGCAACGAGGTGAAGTCCGTCATCGAGCTGCAGGAGCGCCTAGGTTTGGACGTTCTGGTCCACGGTGAGCCGGAGCGCAACGACATGGTGCAGTACTTCGCCGAGCTTCTCGACGGCTTTGTCGTCACCGAGAACGGCTGGGTCCAGTCCTACGGCTCCCGTTGCACCCGTCCGCCAATCGTGGTTGGTGACATCTCCCGCCCGAAGGCCATGACCACTGAGTGGGCGAAGTTCGCGCAGTCCCTGTCCGAGAAGCACGTCAAGGGCATGCTCACCGGTCCGGTGACCATCTTGGCCTGGTCCTTCGTGCGCGATGATGTTCACCAGTCTGTCTCCGCTGATCAGCTCGGCGTGGCGCTGGCCGACGAAGTCCGCGACCTCGAGGAGGCCGGCATCGACATCATCCAGATCGACGAGCCCGCCCTGCGCGAGCTGCTGCCGCTGCGCGAGCAGGACCGCAAGGCCTACCTCGACTGGGCAGTTCGCTCATTCCGCCTCGTAGCACTCGAGGCCAAGCCGACCACTCAGATCCACACGCACCTGTGTTACTCGGAGTTCGGCCAGATCATCGACGCCGTCGCCGGCCTCGACGCCGACGTCACCTCCATCGAGGCGGCCCGCTCCCGCATGGAGCTGCTCGAGGACATCGATGAGAAGTTCCACTCCGAGATCGGCCCGGGCATCTACGACATCCACTCCCCGCGCATCCCGTCCGTGGCGGAAATGGCCGAGCTCATCCGCGCCGCTCTGAAGAACGTGCCTGTGGAGCGCCTGTGGGTCAATCCGGACTGCGGCCTGAAGACCCGCGGTTACGAGGAGACCGAGGCCTCCCTGCGCAATATGGTCCTCGCCCGCGACGAGGTCCGCGCCAGCCTCTAGAGGTTTAAATCTTTGGATTTAAACCTTTTAAAAGTAGCCCATCGCCGTGAGCTCACTGAGCGCGGCGATGTCTCCGTTTCCGGCCCTATCGAAGTGCAGCGCCTTGAGCCCCGCGGCCCGGGCGCCCTCGACATCATTGGCCACCGAATCGCCCACCATGAGAGTGGCGCCCGGTTCCACCTCTAGGCGCCGACAAGCCTCGAGGTAGGCCTCCGGGTGCGGCTTGGGGCGGCCCATCTCCACGGTGGGAAAGAGCTCAACGCCTGGCAGGTCGAGTCCGCCCGCCTTGAGCTTGCCCTCCTGCATCTCACGAGCCCCGTTCGTCAAAACGCCCACCTTAAGGCCGCGGGACAGGACATGCTGGAGGGTGGGGAGGGCGTCGCCAAGCGCCTGCCAATGCTTTTCATACGCGGCCAAATACTTGGCATATTCCGCCAACGCCTCCTGCTCCGTCATCTCCGGGCGGCCCAGGAACTCGCGGCAGCGCTCCACGCGCTGGCCCTGGTGGGAGACCTCGCCGCGCTCGTAGGCGGCGAACCACTTCTTTTCGATCTCCGCGAAGCGCTCGTGATGACCGCCCGGCAGCCACTCCTCGACGGCCGCATGCATCGCAGCGGTGTGGTCCATGAGAGTGTCATCGAGATCGAAGAGAATGGCGCGGATCATGCTTGTAACCGTACGCAGATCGCTCACAGCGTTGTGCCGAAACGACGCACCGGGAGAAATTTCCATACAATGGCTGGCATGACTCAGAAGACCGCAACTGCAACGATGCACACCAACTACGGTGACATTGTTATCGACCTGTTCGGTAACCACGCACCGGTAACCGTTGAGAACTTCATCGGCCTGGCCAAGGGCGAGAAGGACTACACCACCCAGAACGCCAAGGGTGAGCAGTCCGGCCCGTTCTACGATGGCGCTATCTTCCACCGCGTTATCGACCAGTTCATGATCCAGGGCGGTGACCCCACCGGCACCGGCCGTGGTGGCCCCGGCTACCAGTTCCAGGATGAGTTCCACCCGGAGCTGCAGTTCGACCGCCCGTTCCTGCTGGCCATGGCGAACGCCGGCCCGGGCACCAACGGCTCCCAGTTCTTCATCACCGTGGCGCCGACCCCGCACCTGAACAACCACCACACCATCTTCGGTGAGGTCACCGATGCGGCTTCCCAGGAAGTCGTGTCCAAGATTGCGAAGGTCTCCACCGACCGCATGGACCGTCCGGCTGAGGACGTTGTCATCGAGTCCATCGAGATCGCCTAAGCGTTTTAGCTTTTCATCTGAGCCCGCTGCCACGTGATGTGGTGGCGGGCTCGTTGTTTTAGGAGTCTGCGTGAAAAATTATTTTCGTTCGGCGCCAGTCACCATGGTGCTCATGGTGCTGTGCATTGGGGCATGGTTGGTCACGGCCATCCAGGCCAAGACCCTCTCTACGCCCTACTATCGCAGCTTGCTGGCCCAAGACTGGACGCTGTGGGGCCCTGAAGTGTCCGAGCACCCCGCAACTGTCATTACCGCGGGCTTTATGCACCTCGACGCCGGGCACCTCTTGGTCAACATGGTGATGCTGTTCTTTGTGGGCAGGGAAGTAGAACGCGCCCTGGGCAGCGCGCTGTATGTGGCGGCCTATCTCATCTCCATTGTTGGCTCTTCCGCCGCAGTGCTGTGGATGGACTTCGGCACACCCACGGTGGGCGCCTCCGGCGCCCTCTTTGCGCTCATGGGACTACTCATCGGCGTGTACCGCAGCCGCGGTTTAGACCTGCGAGCGCCCATCGTCTTGGTCGTAGCAAACGTTGTCTACAGCTTTGTGGCGGAGAACGTCTCCGTGTGGGGGCACTTGGGCGGTTTGCTGACAGGACTGCTGTTGGCACCATTCCTCTTTCGCCAACGGGCGTGGCTGCGTTGGCTGGGGATATGGCTTATTGCTGTCGTGGTAGCCGTGTTAGCGGCGCTGCGAGCTGGGCTTTGGGGATAACTCGGGCGTGTTATCCACCAAAACCTCTGTGCGAAAGAATTCCACATCAGTTATCCACATTGTGGATAACTACATTTTTGTAATTTACCGAACATGTGCGCCAAGATAACCGCAGATCAGCAGCGTATTAGGTTGTGTTCGAAGTTTTTGTGCGGGCTGTGGGAAGCGTGAAAACACTTATCCACAGGGTGTGGAGAAAGGCTGTGGAATTCGTTCTCCACAGAGTTATCCCCACCCTGTGGATAACTTTGTACCCAAGGTGTTAACGGTGCTCCGGTTGCGGGGTGGTGTTGGGAATCGCGTACTTTCGAATAGCGGTTGTCTACGTGGAATTCCCAAAGGTGGCTTATCGAAACAGAGCTCCCGTTAGCGCTATACGACGCCTCATGCCTAGCGAGTAGGTTTTGAGCTGCTGGTCGTAGCGGTGTGACATATCGACCAGCTCTAAAATCTCTTGTACCCGATGCTTATCGACGTCATATAGCCTCGCCATTGCGTGGAGATGCCGTGAGGTTCGCGCCGTGGACAACCTCATGTCCGGCGAAGGAGACGGTGATGTCTCGAGCAGTGAATACGGTGTTCATACCTCTGACGATATTGATCAGGGGCATGAGAAACATCGCCTAAGCAGGCATTCTTTTGCCTCCGCCATTTGGGGGAGAAGCCCGTTAATCGAGCAGAGCGCGGTACTGCTTGCGGGCCTTCATGGAATGAATGATGGTCTCGGTCCCGTCGTCCCAGATAAGAACAACGAGCTCAAGTAATCTCATTGAGCCGTCGAATCCGAGGCGAAGTTCTCGCTGTGGGTTCTCGTCGTCGAGTGGAGCTTTAAAGACACAAGTTGATGTTGCTGCGGTTACGGAATCCTCCGGCTTGATGCCGTGTTTTGTGGCGCTCCGGCGAACCTCCATTTTTAAATGGCTTTTCTTAGCGCTTCACGGATTGCTTGTGACCTAGACCATCCATGCGCTGCGGCATACTTGTCCAAGTCTGCAATTTCATTGGGCGAAAGGCGGATCGAGATAATCTTTGCGGCCTGGTTGTCGCGGGGTTTCCGCCCCCGAGTACGAAGAGTCTCCACGTCGTAACCATTTTCGGCTTCCATTACCCATTCATCAATTTGCTCTTCGCTGATCGGCTGTCCATTGATAGTCTTCATAACCGTAATCGTATTACGAAAAGAGGCTCTGTCGCTAGAGTGAAGTTCGGACTAGGAGCCAGCGCCGCCCAGAATCTTGGTCACCAGGTTCAGGCGCGTGCTGGCGCCGAAGATGGTGATGAGGCGTGAGACATGCTTCTTCACGGCGGACTCGGAATAGCCGGTGGCGGCAGCGATCTCTGAATTTGAGTTGCCGGCGAGGAGGAGTTTGAGGACGGCAATTTCGGCGTCGTGAAGCTCGTGGCTATCAATGGCGGCGGCGACGGGATCGCGTGGGGTGGCGGGCTCACCGATGTAGTCCACCAAGCGATGCATGGCGGCGGGTGCCACGACGGTGCCACCCTCCACGGCGGCGCGAACCGCCTCGATGATTGAGCGCGGGCGTTGGTTCTTCAAGATATAACCCGCGCCGCCCGCCCGGAGGATCTTCAGCATCGTGTCATCCGAGTCGAAAGCGGTTACCGCCAAAAACGTCGGAGGATTCGGCGCGGAGTTCAAGTGCTTGAGCAGCGTGATGCCGTCCATGTGCGGCATGTGAATATCGGCGAGGACGAGGTCCGGCTTGGCTTCTTCAAGCTGGGTCAAGCAATCCGCGCCGTTGGTTGCCTCACCGACCACCGTGATGTCCTCGGTGGTCTGGAAATAGACGCGGAGCGTCGAGCGAACGAGCTCATCATCGTCAACGAGGAAAACCCGAATGCTCATGGGAACAGTTTAGCCGCACCACCAACGCTGGGGGCTGGTAGAGCAACGGAAGTGGTCGGCGAATTCGCCCGCGAAAGACTTGTAGAAGGTGAATCCGGTGGACTCAGTGCTCTCAGTAGCGGTGGTTTCAGCGGTAGCTTCAACAGGAGTCTCGGCAGCACTGGCGATTGGTGCGGAAAACAGCACGAGAGCTGCGGCGGCAACGGTGAGGGAAGAACGCATGTCTATTTACCTTGTGAGATTTAGAATTCGGTGAACTACCGGGCAAGTTTACTATGTTTTTCTTAGGTGGGCGGTGGGAAGAGTAAGGCGAGTGATCCAGTGATCACCTTCTTTGCCGCTGCCGAATGTGCCGTGCATTCGGCGAACGCGGCGGGCGATTTCCCCCAAGCCCAGATTCGTCGTCATGTATTGACGTGATTGTTGTGCCGCAATCTCGGAAGTGATCACGAGGTCGATGGACTTGGAGTTGCCAGTGGCCTCGATGCTCACACGGGATTCAGGGCGAGCGTACTTGAGGATGTTGATGGCGAGCTCAGAGAACACGAGGGAGAGCTTTTCCGGCAGCGCAAGCTCACCGTTCTTGCCCATATTGGTCTGTGCTTCGCACTGAAAACCATGACTGCTCAGGAAGCTAACCATGGTGTCGAGGTCTTCTTCCAAGGACTTAACTCCCTGAGTCACGCTCTCATTCTTCATCACGCGTAGCAGGTCGCGGACCTCGCCCATGGCCCGGCGGGCGTCGTCAGCAATCGCTTCCGCGGAGTCGGCCGCAGAAGGATCCGTTTGGGTCAACGCCAAGGTTTCGGAGCGCATGACCACGGAGGTGAGCGTCGCAGCTACCGAATCATGGAGGGCGGTCATCAGCGCCTCGCGCTGCTCGGCGGCGCGATGCTCAGCGGCGAGACGCTGGTCCCGGGTTTTGCGCAGCGCGGCCCCAATGACGATGGAAACCGCATACAAGACGAACGGTATCGACAGGTTTAACGGGTCGAAATCAGGCAGATAATTAATCGAAGGATCCGTCGTGACGAGGTATGTGTACACCACCGCTGGGGGAACCGACCACAGCCAGCGTGTACGAAACGCCACGATGCCCACGATGACGGGGCTCCACGCCAAGAGGAGGAAAGACCGCCAGTCTGGGCACCACATAGCAAGCGCAAAAAGCGCACCGTACCCGCAGGCCGCCGCAAGTGGGCGGCGGATGGCCAGTGGCGTCAGGGAAACGCCGAGGCCGGCAAGTACGAGTGCGCCGGGGGTGAGGAAGTTTTTATCCAGCGTGACGGTGAGCATCACCAAAATGATGCAGCCAACGCCAGCGATGCTATAGAACCTCGAGGAGCTCATCGGCGGCGATGAAAACTAACGCCAGCCCATCGTCATCAACAGACCGATGATGGCCAGGCCGAAGCCGATGCCGTAATTCCACGGTCCCAGCTCCTGCATGAACGGAATGGACTCGCCGGCCAGGTAGTTCACCACCAGCCAGAGCAGGCCGAGGAGCATGAGGCCCAGCATGATGGCGATGTACCACTTCGGGGTGCCCTCAGAGTTGATCTTGACCGGGGTGCGGTTAGTAGCAGAGCTGGAGGACTGCGGGAGTGCAGAGCCCTCCGTCGTGATCTTGGACTTTGGCATTATTACACCTTCACGAAGAATAGGGGTGGTTAATCTGTGAGATACCTTAGCAGCTGCGGCAATGAGAGCTACTGCGGCAGCAGTGCTGCCGGGTCAAACTCCCAGAACCGGACCTGGATGGTCTCATCCTTGCGGATGACATCGCCGCGGCTTGCCGACGCCCATCCGATCTTGTTGCTGTCGATCGGGTTAGACGTTGGGATGCGTTCGCCCACGTCGAGGGAACCGGACCAGCCCTTGGCACGCAGCGCGGATTCGGCTGCCTGCTGCGTGGAATGCGTAATATCCGGTGCCTGGATGAGCATCGAGTTGGAGACTTCCAGGGTGACCTGGCTGCCCTTGGGTAACTTCTGGCCCTGCTCGACAACCCTGAGCACCTGGTTCTCCGGCAGCTCAGAATCCACCGAATGCACGGTGACGTCAAAGTCCATGGAGGACAGCATGTCCACTGCGCGATCACGATCCATGCCGCTGACGTCTGGGACGCTGACTTCCTTCTGGCCCTTGGACACTGTGACGCGTACCTTCGAACCCTTGGATAGCTGCGCGCCGCCCGCTGGGTTCTGGGAAATGATCTCGCCCGCGGGTGCCTCATCATTCACCTGCTCCACGTCGGTATTCAGCTCTAAGCCGGCTTCCTCCAGCGCAGTGGTAGCTTCATCCAGCTTCATGCCGGTGATATCAGGGACCTCGGTGACCTCTTTGCCAGAGGATACTGTCAGCGTGACCGAAGAATTCTTCTGCAGCTCTGATCCTTCCGCCGGGTTGACGCGGATGACCTTGCCGCGCGGCACATCGGGGCTGGGTTCTTCGTTGACGGTCACCAGCAGACCAAGCTTTTCCAGCTCTTCGACCGCTTCATTGCGCGGGCGGTTGGCCACCTTCGGGACAGTGACCATGTTCGCGCGCTGAGCTGCTTCATGCTGCTCCTGTTCGCGCTCGCGGGCCTCTTGGCGGGAGCTATCCCAGAAATCCCAGGCAAAGTAGCCAATGATGGCGATGAGGGAAGCGGCGAGCAAGGCCGCCAGCCACTTCAAGCCCGATCCGGATTCCTCGTCCTCCGAAGGGCGGGTGGAGGCCACCGGCGCACGGTGTTGTGCGGCTACGGGTGCCACCATCGTGGTGGGGTGATCTTCGTCGTTGACGTGGGAGCGCGCCGCCTCCGGCAGCTGGCCCTGCGCCAAACGGTCAAGGTCATCGCCCATCTCCCAGGCGGATTGGTAGCGATCCGCCGGGTGCTTGGCCATTGCCGTGAGCACGACGGCGTCGACGCCAAGACGCTCTCTCTCCGTGAGCTCTTCGTCGATGAGCTCCGAGGGGGGCGTTGGATCCTCCTGCACGTGCTGGTAGGCCACAGCGAAGGGCGTTTCACCTTCAAACGGGGTGCGCCCAGTGACCGTTTCATACATGACGCAGCCGAGAGCGTAGACGTCGGAGCGGGCGTCGGCAGGCTTGCCACGGGCCTGTTCCGGGGAAAGATACTGCGCAGTACCGATGACAGCAGAGGTCTGCGTCATCGCCGACGTGGAATCATCCAGCGCGCGGGCGATGCCGAAGTCCATGACCTTCACTTGGCCTGTGTTGGTCAGCATGATGTTGGCCGGCTTGATATCGCGGTGGATGATGCCGGCCTCATGGGAGGACTGGAGGGCCTCCGCCACCGGCTTGAGCACGCGCGCGGCCTCCGCCACCGACATGGGGCCATCCTCTCGGACGATGTCGCGCAAGGTGCGGCCCTGCACGTATTCCATGACGATATACGGCACCATCAGGCCGTCGACGTCCTTTTCACCGGTATCGAAGACAGCAACGATGTTCGGGTGGTTGAGTTTGCCGGAGTTCTGGGCCTCGCGGCGGAAGCGCTCACGGAAGTTAACGTCGCGCGCCATGTCGGGGCGCAGCATCTTGATGGCGACGGTGCGCCCCAAGACGGAGTCTTCGGCCTCGTAGACCTCGGACATGCCGCCGGAGCCGATGGACTGGCGGAGGTGGTACCGATCACTGACCATGGCGGGTTACTGGCCTCCCTGTAGTGCGGATTCTTCGGTGGGGTTGTTCTGTGAGTCTAGTTCGGGTTCGGGCAGCGTGTTGTCATCGACCTGCGGTTGCGTCTCCTCCGGAGGGAGCGTCGGCAGATCGTGTTGGGTGGTCCGCTGCGCGGTCGTGGGCGGGGAGGGAATGACTGAGTGCGTCGTGGTGACGGTGACTTGAGTAGGTTCCTCTTCCACAGTGGTAATCTCAACGGTCTCAGGGGCTTCCTTTTCCTCTTCTTCCGTTGTTTCCGGCTCCACGGTTTCGGTCACAATGACCTCCGTTGGCGTGGGCTGTGGGGTCGGTGTCGTGTTCCCCCACAGCCTATAAGCCATGAACCCGATCGCCACGAGGGCCGCGATAGCCACCGCGATGAGCAAACCAGTGCCGAAACCTCCCTGCTTGGAGGGGCGCTCCTCCGTCTGGGCTGCAGAAACGGCCGGACGCACCGTGGTGGGGTGCGCCATGTTGGCCAGCATTTCAGTGGACGCGGAAGGAGAAGGTTCAGCGGCGATGGGAGCCAAGGCCGCGGACTTCGGCTGCGGTGGACGCTGGCCTTGGCGCACGGCGGAGATCGCGTTGGTGAACTCGTTGCCGTCGGCGAAGCGGGTGCCCGGGTCCTTGCGCAGAGCCATGCCGATCAGTTCACGGGTGGGCGCGCTAATCGACGTCGACAAGGGCTCCGGCGCCTGGCTAATGTGCGCCAGCGCCACCGAGACTGAGGAATCGCCGCTAAAGGGGCGTTTTCCGGCCAGCATTTCATAGCCCACGACACCGAGCGAATAGACGTCAGACGACGGGCCAACCTCGTAGCCCTGGGCCTGCTCGGGGGAGACGTACTGGGCGGTGCCGACGACCATGCCGGTGCGGGTAAGAGGCACAGCGGCGGCGGCTTTGGCGATGCCAAAATCGGTGATCTTGACCTGCCCATTCTGGGTGATCATGAGGTTGCCGGGCTTGATATCGCGGTGCACAAGTCCCATGTGGTGGATCACGGACAGGCCGTGGGAGGCCTGCTCCATGACGTCGAGCGCCAGTGTCTCCGGGAGTGCGCCCTCGCGCGCCAGCAGGTCCGCCAGGGATTCGCCGCGAACATACTCCAGGGCCATGTAGCAAAAGGTGCGGCCGTTGTCCTCGAGCTCGCGGTAGTCGTAGGTAGCCACGACATTGTCGGAATCGATGGATTCCGCGGCCTTGGCTTCGTTGCGGAAGCGAGAGAGGAACTCATTGTTATCGGAGAACTCTGGGCGCAGGACCTTGAGTGCGACCTCGCGGTCGTTGCGCACGTCATCCGCCAGCCACACAGTGGACATGCCGCCGTGGCCGACGATCCACTGCAGCTGGTAGTCCCCGCCGATCAGCGCTTGGAGGTGCTCCTTGTTATCTGCGCTATTCACTACTGCTCACCTCCGTATGCGCGCAAGATGGCGCGACCGATGGGGGCGGAAACCTGGCCGCCGGTTGCGCCTTCACCAAGGTGTCCGCCATCTTTGACCACGACGCCGACTGCGATGTCCTTGTCCGGGTCGAAAGCCACGTACCACGCGTGCGGGGCAAGGCCCTCGCCGTGCTCCGCGGTACCGGTCTTGGAGGCGAAACCGTTGCCGTCGAAGCCAAAGGTGTTGCGCTCGGAGGCGAACATGAGGTCCTTGATCGTATTGGCCGTTTCTTCATTCACGGCTTCAGCGGCCTGACGCGGTTTGGTGGCGCGTAGTTCCTTCATCTGGGCATCGGTGATGCGGTTGACCAGGTAGGGCTCCATACGCTTGCCGTTGTTGGCGATGGTGCCGGCCATGATCGCTGCCTGGAGCGCTGACATGGTCACGTCGCGCTGACCGATGGCGGATTGGGCGACTTGGGCGCCGTCGCTAAGCTCGCCGAGCGCTCCGGCGGACGTGCCTACGCCCAGGGAGTACCTCTCACCCACGCCGAAGCCTTCGGCGTACTTGCGCAGCTCATCGGCGCCGATGCTCTCCGACATCTGCACAAAGGCCGTGTTGCAGGACAATGCGAAGGCCGTCTGCAGCGTCACGCTTTCCGCGCCGCCGCAGGACTGGTTGCCGTAGTTGGTCAGTTCCGTGACGGTATCGGGCAGCGTAATGGACGCCGCGCCGGTCAGCGTGGAGTTCGGCTCGAAACCGTTGTTGAGACCAGCGGCGGTGGTGATGATCTTAAAAATTGAGCCCGGGGGCAGGGTGTCCTGTGCAGCATGGTTAACCAGCGGCGTGCCCTCCTGGTTCTGCAGCTGTTCCCACCTCTCGTTGGCGTTATCACCGAGGAGGTCGGACACGTTAAAGCTCGGGGTGGAGGCCATGGCCAAGATCTTGCCCGTCGAGGGCTGGATAGCAACGGCCGCGCCGTTATAGCCCGGTCCAGCGAGCTGGTCGTAGGCGGCCTGCTGCAGGGCGGGATCGATGGTGACCTCCACGTTCGCGCCCATCTGGGGCTTGCCGGAGAGCACATCGAGCCAGTTGCGCGCCAACAGCGAATCATCCTTGCCGTTGAGGATGTCATTCTGGGAGGCCTCCAGCTGCGAGGCTCCGAAGCGCTCTGAGAGGTAGCCGGTGATGTTGGCGAAGGCCGGGGAGTCGGCGGGGTAGGAGCGGGAGTAGTTGCCCTCGGCGTCGGCCGTGGACTGCGCCAGGACCGTGTTGCCGGCGAAAATCTGGCCGCGCGGAGTCGTGCGCATTTCCAAAAAACCGCGGACATTCTTGGGGTTATGGGCGTATTTATCGGTGGAAAACGCCTGTACCACCGTGAGGTTCACGAGGAGTATGGCGGTAAGTATCAGGGAAAAGAGGGCCACGAGGCGGATCGATCGGTTCATCGGCTTGCCTCCTGGATGGCAGGGAACATAGATGTGTCAGTGGGTGCGTTTGAGCTCAGCTCACGCGCCGGGCGGCGGGCCGCGTTCGAGATCCGCAGCAGGATGGCCAGCAGCATGTAGTTAGCCATGAGAGAGGAACCACCCGCAGACATGAACGGCGTGGTCAAGCCCGTCATGGGCAGCAGCGCGGAGATACCGCCGGTGACGACGAAGACCTGCACAGCCAAGGTGAGCGAGAGGCCTGAGGAAACCAGCTTGCCATAGGTATCACGGCAGGTCAGCGCGGTGCGGAAGCCGCGGGAGACGAGCATGGCAAAGAGGACAAGCACAGCGGTAAGGCCAATGAGGCCGAACTCCTCACCGATGCCAGCCAGGATGAAGTCGGAGTGCGCCACCGGAACCATGTCCGGATGCCCCTGGCCTAGGCCGGTGCCGGTAATGCCGCCGGAGGACATGCCGAAGAGTGCTTGGGAGAGCTGGTAGCCGGTGGAATCATAATTGGCCAGCGGATCCAAGAAATTGGAGAAGCGCTGTTGGATCTTCTCCGATATCTGGTAGATGCCGAAGCCACCGACGCCCACGAGGATGACGCCAATGAGTAGCCAGCTCACGCGGTTGGTGGCCATGAAGAGCATTCCGAGCACGGTGCTAAAAAGCAGCAGGGCTGGGCCGAAGTCATTGGAAATACCCATGATGACAATGGCAATACCCCAGATCACCAGGATGGGAGCGAGATCCCGCAGGCGCGGCAGTGAAATGCCGAGGAACTTGTAGCCAGCCACCGTAAACAGCGAACGCTTCTGGGTCAGCAGCATGGCGAAGAACAGGATCAACAGGATCTTGGAAAACTCACCCGGCTGGATGGAAAATGGCCCGAGCCACAGCCAGATGCGGGCGTCCACGCCCGGGGGCTGCGGCCACACGAGTGGCAACGCGAGGAGGATGAGGCCAAGCGCGCCCAGGATATAGGAGTATCGGGTGAGCGAGCGGTGATCACGCAGGAGAACCAGCACCAGCGCGAAGAGGATGAGGCCCACGATGGTCCACATCACCTGCCGCACCGCCAGGCCGCCGCCATTCGCCAGGTCGAGGCGCTGCAACAAGATGAGTCCAGTACCGTTGAGCACCGCGACGATGGGCAGCATGAGCTGATCCGCGTAGGGTGCGAGGAAGCAGAGCACCAAGTGAGCGACGGCGAAGACGCCGATGAAACCGCCGATGAGGTAGAGGACATCGAGGGTCAGCACGTTGCCCTGCGACAACTCGAGGCTGACCAGGGTGATGGCGAAGACCACGGTGGCGAGCACGAGCAGGCCGAACTCGGTGCCGCGGGAAAAGAACTTACTCATCTACTTCACCTCCCGGCAGTTTCCTTTGGATTCGCTCTTGGCATCTTTGTTTTTCTCGTCCTTCGACGCCTTCGGGCAGGGCTTGAGCGCCTTGTCCGAAAGCTGCGAAAGCTGCGTTTGCACCTCGTCATAAGAACCGGAGGGCAGATTGCCCACGGCAGCGCGTTCGGATTCGGGCAAATCCTTCAGCGCGAACGGTGCGAAATCACCGTCGCAGGCGCCGTGCCCCAACTTGAGCGCGTTCTCCTTGCTCAAGCAGGCATTTTGATACGTGTGGTGTAGCGGGCGGCCGAAGATCTCATAGTCCGCGCCTTCTTGGATGGTGAGGACGCCCTCTTCATCCGTGGCCACGTAATAGTTATTGCTCAGATAATTCTTCATCCAGAGTCCGCCGCTGATGACGAGCACGATGATGATGGCAAGGCACGCAATGACCTTCCACCCAATCCGGCTTCGCTGGGGCCGCCGCTGTGGTTCGTCCTGAGGCTCCTCCTCAGCGGCCTGCGCTTTTGGGGGCGAGATCAGCTTGGCAGCACGGCTCGCGGAGGAATCCGGGTGTGTTGGCTCCGGGACGACGCCCTGGATCGCGCCCACGGTCACTGGGGCGTTCTCATCACCCTCTCCCTCCACGACCTCTGCCACCACGATGGTGACGTTGTCCGGGCCGCCGGAGCGCAGCGCCAGATCCCGCAGGGTGGTGGCGGCCTCTTCGACCGTGCCCTGCTTCAGCGCCTGCTCGATGGTAGAGGCCGTCACTGGATCCGAGAGGCCATCCGAGCACAACAGGAGGCGGTCGCCCGGTTTAGCATCGAGCATGAAGAGCGTCGGCTCCACGGGCCGGCCGGTATAGGCCTTGAGAATCAGTGACTTCTGCGGGTGGGATGACACATCTTCTGGGTCGAGCTTGCCCTCATCCACCAGGGACTGCACATAGGTGTCATCCTTGGTGATCTGGGTCAGCTTGCCCTCACGCAGCCGGTAGCCGCGGGAATCACCCACGTGGCACACGCCGAACTCCGAGCCGTTAAAGAGCAGGGCGGTCAGCGTGGTGCCCATGCCCTCGGTCTCCGGGTGCTCGTCCACGTGCTCGCGGATTGCTGCATTGGCATCTTCTGCCGCCGCGCCGAGCAGGGCCAGCATGTCATTATCACCCGGATCCCGCTCGAGGGAGGCCATGTGTTCCACCATGGTGGTGGAGGCGACCTCGCCGGCGGCGTGTCCACCCATGCCGTCGGCAAGCACCAGCAGGTGCGGGCCCGCGTGGGCGGAATCCTCATTGTTTTCGCGGACCAATCCGCGGTCCGTCACTGCAGTAAAAGTCAGGCTTAAAGTCATGCCATCAACCTCACGGTCGTTCGGCCAAGTTTGATATCGGAGCCGACTCCGACTCGTTCTGGCTGGTCAATGCGAACGCCACCAACAAAGGTGCCGTTGCGGGATTCGAGGTCCTCCACGAACCACTCGCTGCCCCTGCGGAACAGGCGGGCGTGGTGGCCGGAGGAGAAATCATCACCAGTGACAAAGTCACAGTCCTGTGCGCGGCCCATCGTACAGTCTTCGAGCGTGCCCAGTTCCATGTGGGAACCGCGCAGCGGCCCGTCCACGATGGCGATCTCACGCGGCGCTTCGCGACGCCTCTGGGATCCCTTCACCGGGGACGATGCTTGGTAGACGCCGGCAGCCTTGTTGGCGTCGCGGCGCATGGCGTTGAGCGCGACCAAGATAAACAGCCACAGCAACACCAGCAGGCCGATGCGCAGCGAGAGCAGCACGATCGAATCCATGGAAAATCCTTACGCTAAAAATCTATAATCGTTGCCGGGGTGGTTTAATAGCCTTGGTTCTCGAGGCCGGTGATGCGTACCTCGATGTGGGAGTGGCCGAGGGTGATCACGTCGCCGTCGGCAAGCAGCCAGTTCTCAATAGGGGTGTCGTTCACGGTGGTGCCGTTCGTGGATTGCAGGTCCACCAGCACGGCGTCCTGGCCGTTCCAGGTGATCTCCGCGTGCTGGCGGGAGACACCGGTATCCGGCAGGCGCAGGTCCGCGTCATTGCTGCGGCCCAGGATGTTGGAGCCCTCCTGCACGTGGTAGACGCGGGAGGAACCGTCCTGCAGCATGAGCGTCACCGCGGGGCCCTGCGGTGCAGGCTCGTTCGGGGTGGGAGCCATAAAGGCGGTGGTTGCGGCCTCATCGGCGTTGTGCGGCTGGGTCATAGAGTCCTCCTGACCATGGTCGTGGTGGAAAATCGCATCAAATCCGGTTTCTTCGGTGGGCTCGTGATCCAAAAAGGAGGACACGCGCAACTGCCCAGTCCGCAGTCCCGACTCCTCCGCGATGCGTACGATGACCGGCCCGGCGAGGGACCAGCCACTGTTACGGATGAAGCGGGTGAGCTGATCAGCTAGATCCTTGGGAACACCCCGGTCTTGGGAGAGGTTCTCGATATCTTTGGAGGATACGCCGACGGTCATGACGTTGGGGCTATACAGCTTGCCATCATCACCGCGGGACAAATTGTCCTGCGCCTCCTGCTTGAGAAGCTCCTCAATCTCAGCGGGGACGACCTTACCGCCGAAGACAAAGGCCATGCCGTTGTCCAGTCCGCGTTGCAGGGAAGAATCCAGCTTGGCGAGCTTATCTAGCAATGCCATAGGAAGGGCCGTCCTCCTTTCGGGATGTTTTCAGGGAGAGATATAGCAGCGATCAGTATAGGGTGCTTTCCTTGACTTAACGTAGACGCGCGCGGCAAAGTTCCCTGGAAAGTTCAGGTTTGCCAGCGGATTTGTAGATTCGCTGGGGCTGCGTGCTAAAGTTAGCTAGTCGCCAAGACATCAATACCCTGCCCGGGTGGCGGAATTGGCAGACGCGCTGGCTTCAGGTGCCAGTGTCCTTATAGGACGTGCGGGTTCAAGTCCCGCCCCGGGCACGCTGAGCAGTTGAACAAACTGCGACACCGGAGGTAACAAACTCGAAAGGGTTCGTGACCTTCGGTTTCTTTGTTTTTCTGAATTTTGGCGGTCGAGGATTAAAAGTGTGGGGATTTACATCCTAAATCCCGCCCGAGCCGGTCGACACGTCTTTCGAATTTTGTTTTCGATGGTGTCAACAAGTCATCTTGATCTGGCACCCTTCTTTTGAGTTTCGGTTTATTGTGTAGGCAGTCAGTCCGAGGCTTGATGTTTGCTTAGGTTTGGTTGGCAGGGTCGAGAGGATAATAGTTTTATTGCATGATCTCGATCTCGTAGTTCGATTTGGGACCGGGCCATTACTTTCGGTGGATCTCTGCTGCGCCCATAGGCCAAGCAGTTTTAGGGGTTCGTTGTACGGGAAAGCTGGTGTGCCTAAACCATCCTTGACTTGAGATCCTACTTAGGGTCACTTGGAATCCTCCAACTGAGGTGTTTCCCGGGTGTTGGAGGATTTCCTAGTCGTTGAATCCTGATCTAGGAGTTAATCGACTGGGCTGACGCGGATAAGGTTTCCATCAGGGTCGGCAACAACGAAGGTGCGGCCGAAGACATCATCGTAGGGTGGCTGCACAATTTGGATTCCTTTCGATTTCCATAGACGGTATGTCTCATCGATGCGGCTTGCCGGTCCATCCAGCATCAAACCTATTTCGCTCGTTCGCGGTGTCTGTTTCTCCATGTGGGTGTTATGGCCGGTCCACACAGCAAACAGGACATCCTTTGAAATCTCGAATGCTACATATCGAGGACTGATGAACGATGGCTGCATATCGAATAAGTCGCTGTAGAAGGCAGTCGAGATCTCTGTATCGGAGACATAGGTTAGGAAAAGATTGGGGGTTGGCATCGCCATTCTCCTTTCGGTGAGTGGTGTTGTTTACGTGGACGCAGTGCATTGGAGCAAACAAACCTGACAAGGAGTGTCATATTCCGGAAAATATTGTGGTTCCAGTGATAATTACGGCATGAGATCGGCGCGCTTGTTGTCTATGCTCTTGCTATTGCAAACCCGAGGCCGTGCTACGTCTGCCGAGCTGGCTTCGCATTTCGAGGTTTCCCAGCGCACAATACTGCGTGACGTTGATGCACTCTCGGCCGCAGGAATACCTGTTTATACGGAGCAAGGTATGCATGGTGGGATTGTGCTCGATAGGCGCGCTCGATTGAACGCTTCTCGATTGGATCCGACTGAGATTCAGCTGATGAGGATTCTTGGCGTCGGGGCAGATTCACTCGCACACTTGGGGTTTGGCCAAGACATCGCCCTGCTGCAGAAGAAAATGAACGCAGTCTCATTCTCTAAAGCGTCCGATACTCATAATTTGGAAGAAAAGGTCCTACTTGATTCCAGTGGCTGGTTTAGCAATGAAACCCAAAACGACTTAGAAGAGTTGCTAGAGGCTGTACGGAAAGAAGCTCGAATTGAGGTGTCCTATCGCCGAAGCGGGGACAAGAAGCAACAACGTGCTGTGGCTGATCCTTATGGGCTTGTACACAAGGGTAGAAGTTGGTACTTGGTCGTCGATATCGATGGGGAACCAAGGATGTTGGCAGTCTCGCGTTTAGAAACCTTTCGAGTTTTAGGTCAAGCTGCTCAGCTTCGTCCAGGGCAAAGTTTGGCAAGGGTGTGGGCGCAGCTCGTTGAGCAATTAGAAGAAGACATGCCAGTTCGAATCACCGCACTTCTTCGAGCGACTCGGCTTGATATGGCATCTCGTATTTTGGGATCACGGCTTATCCATTATGAACCCGTGGACGAAAACTTTGTCCGTATCGTGGTGGGATATGCGGATATTCAGGGGGTAAGGCAATTGCTTCAGTTTGGGGACCACATCTGGGTCACTGATCCCCCGGAAGCAGTAAAAATCACTGCTGATCTAGCTAATGAACTTGCGAAACGACATAGTGGGACCACAAATCCTGAATCGTAGAGACCGAAGATGGGCACTGGGATGCCGTCGTAACAGGCCTGCTGAAAACGGTAAGAGGTGCGCTAACAATCTAGGAGCTCTCGTGGATCTTATGATTGGAGAAAAGTAAGTAACGATGGCTTTCGCTTCACTCGCAGGGTGGTGGAGTAAGGGCTTTGGAGGTTCAGAGCGCCTTCAAGGCGGGCGAGGGCCTCTTACCACTGGTGAAGCCGCAGCGTAGTGCGGGCATCTTAGCCGGTCTACAATCTTCCCACTTCACATTGAGGGTCTTTACCATGACGATTCTGTGTGATCTACCAAGGGTGTGAGAGCAGGTTTACATGTCACTCATGAGAATTCAGGTGAGCACGACTTAGAGGTTGAGGTACGCAAAATATTTCGGCCATAGTGATCGCCCGATAGAGGTAGCACCCCCTGCCGCCGATCCGGATATAGGTCTCACCACCCGCCAGGAACTGGCCTGCCAGTCAGGTACCTGTCGGTACCACCGTGTTTGCTTGTCCAGCTCAGGGGCGTATTTCTGGACCCAGCGGTAGATCGTGGTTGATCAACCGGCAAACCCCGCTGAAGTCATCATTTCCTCCAAGTCTCGGTAGCTCACCCCTAGCGGCAGTACCACCGCACTGCCCACAGAATGATGTCACGGGGGAAATGACGACCGGAGAAGATACCCATGGCTGTGATTATTTCACGTCGCTCTTCCTACTGCCCCAACTTTGCAACAGCACCCAAAGCCCTGGAATGAACTCCTGTCACCAGGGTCATTCCAGGGCATATTTCCCTGACTAAGAGAAGCAGTGACACAGAAGGCCTACCTCAGCGTGGGCCCTGTGGGCGTGCAGGTTCCGTGTGTGGCTGGTTTGCTTCGGCATGGTCGGCAGCGATTGATGACCGACTCTGGAGCGGGTGCCTTGTCTGGTCTCGCGGTTCAGGGTAGGTGGACTATTCGGCGGGTTGGATCTCGCTCTCGGTGACCCACTTGTGGTTGGTCATCGTCATCCCGTCGACGGTGAGATCAACCATGTAGACCGTCTCCTCGGTGGAGTAATCGATGGTGGCCTCAGCACCCTTCATGCCGGACATGTGCTCGGCATCCAGGACAACGCTTGCCCCGTCGGGCAGGGGGGCCTGACCCGGATCGACGAGCTCCTCATGGACGACCCAGCGGTGGTCGGTAACCGGGGCCCCACCCTCGGTGGGGGTGTAGCTGACCGAATAGGTCGTGGTGTCAAACGCCCCGGAAATGGTGGCTGTGGCCCCGTCCATGCCGGGCATGTGGTCAGCGGTGAGGATGACCTCGGTGCCCACCGGGTACGTGGGATCCTCGGCCTCTTCAATGCCTGCCGGCGGTGCCCCGCCGTCGGCAGGGTGGTCGTGCCCGCCGTGCTCTTCGTCGGCAGTGGTGGTGTCTTCCTGATGGGTCTCGTTGGTCTCTGCGGTTGCCGTCGTGGTGCTGGTGGTGTCGGCATCGTCGGAGTTGTCGGTGGCGTCGCTGCAGGCGGTCAGCGCCAGGGTGGAGGTCAGTACCAAGGCGGCGAGGGTAATGCTGCGTTTCATGAGCGTTCCTTTCAAAGGTGGTGTGAGTTAGGGGTCGAGAGACAAGGTCAGTCAGTAACGGTTACGGGGGATATCGACCCACTGTGTTCCTCCTTCCCGTCGGTCGGAGCCAGGTGAGCCGGATCCAGATCAATGCGGCGCAACAGCTGGGCGTTCAGGGCCACCACGATGGTCGAGGCAGACATCAAGATCGCGCCCACGGCCGGGGACAGCACGAACCCGATCGAGGCGAGCACTCCGGCGGCCAACGGCACGGCGAGGATGTTGTAGCCAGAGGCCCAGATCAGGTTCTGGATCATCTTGCGATAGCTGGCCTGGGACAGCTCAATCATCGACAGCACTGCCCGCGGGTCATCACTGGCTAGGACCACCCCGGCAGATTCCATGGCCACATCCGTGCCGGCACCGATGGCGATACCGACTTCCGCGCGGGTCAGAGCGGGGGCGTCATTGACACCGTCACCGACCATGGCCACGCTCAAACCCCGGTCCTGCAACTGCGTGACCTTGGTGTCTTTGTCCTGGGGCAGGACCTCGGCGAAGACCTCATCAATGCCTAAGTCCTGACCGACGGCGTGGGCCACCTGCTGGGCGTCGCCGGTGATCATCGCGACCTTCACCCCGCGGTCCTGGAGGGCTTTCACGGCGGCGCGGGATTCGGGGCGGATCTTGTCCTCGACGGCCACCGCACCGATGATCTGACCGTCGCGGACAATATGGAGCACACCGGCCCCACGCTCGGTCCAGGCACTGGTGGCGTCGGTGAGCTCGGCCGGGGTGGTGAGGTTGAACTCGCGCAGCATGTTCGGCCCGCCCACGAGGATCTCAGCGCCATCGACAGTGGCCCGGACCCCCCGGCCGGAGGCGGCGTTGAAACCAGTTGCACGGATTTGCCGACCGGAGGCCTCGGGATGGGCGGCCGCAGCCGCCACGATGGCGCGGGCCACGGGGTGCTCGCTGTCGGCCTCCGCGGCGGCGGCCAGGGCCAGCAGCTCGCCCTCGGTGACGCCGGCAGCTGCCGCGACACCGGTTACCGCGTGCGCACCCTCGGTCAGGGTGCCGGTTTTGTCGAAGAGCACCACGTCGATGGTGCGCATCCGCTCGAGCGCCATCCGGTCCTTGATGAGCACCCCGGATTTCGCGGCCCGCTCGCTGGAGATCGCAATGACCAGCGGAATCGCCAGGCCCAGGGCATGCGGGCAGGCGATGACCAGCACCGTGACCGTGCGCACCACGACATCGTCCGGGCTGCCGATGATGGTCCACACCACCGCGGTGATCAGAGCGGAGATCAGCGCGAACCAGAACAACAACGCCGCCGCCCGATCCGCCAGGGCCTGGGCCCGGGAGGAGGACTCCTGGGCGTCGGCAACCATGCGTTGGATCCCAGCCAAGGCGGTGTCCCCGCCGGTAGCCTCCACCCGGATGCGGACGGTGTTGTCGGTGGCCACGGTACCGGCGACCACCTTGTCACCGGTGTCGCGGAAGACGGGACGGGATTCGCCGGTGATCATCGCCTCATCGAATTCGGCGGCTCCGTCGAGGATGGTTCCGTCGGCCGGCACCCGGGCACCGGCCCTCACCAGCACGACGTCGTCGACGACCAGGTCGGAGATGGCCACGGTGCGGGTGGTTCCGTCGATGACTTTCTCGGCCTCATCCGGCAGCAGGGCAGCCAGCGCGTCAAGCGCGGAGGACGCGGCCCCGAGAGCGGACATCTCCAGCCAGTGGCCCAGCAGCATGATGGTCACCAGCAGGGCCAGCTCCCACCAGAAGTCCAGCTCAAAACCGCCCAGCCCCCGAGTGGTGACCCAGGAGGCGACAAACGCCACGGTGATGGCCATGGCGATCAGGAGCATCATCCCGGGTTGGTGGGATTTCAATTCTCTCCATCCGCCCTTGAGGAAAGGCGTTCCGCCGTAGACGAAGATGATCGTGCCCAGCACCGGGGGGATCCAGGTGGATCCGGGGAATGCCGGGAGTTGGTAGCCGAGCAGCTGGGCGACCATGGGGCTGAAAATAACGACGGGAATGGACAGAATCAGCGACCACCAGAAGCGGTCCCGAAACATTGCGGTGCTGTGTCCGGCGTGTTCGCCGTGACCATGAACGTGGTGGTCTTCGTCCAGGGCGGAGTGCGGGTGATCGTGGGGCATCGCCTGGCCGTGGGTGTCGGCATGTGCGTGGTGTTCGTGGCTGGCATGATCCGGGTGGTGGGTGTGGTCTGTTTCCGGAGCGGGGTGATCACCATGGTGATCACCCGAATGGTGGGGAGTGCTCATGACGTTCCTTTCGCTCAACCCGGTCGGGGTCGAGATGATGGGTAAAACTGATCAGGATAAGACGGTGTAGCCGGCCTCCTCGATGGCCCGGCGAACCATCTCCGGAGGTACGGCACCGGTGACCGTGACGGTGGAAACACCACCAGCAGCGAGATCAATCTGGACGTCGTCGACCTGGGGGAGGGCCTGAAGGGCCTGGGTCACGCTTTTCGCGCAGTGCCCGCAGGTCAGGCCGGTGACCTGGTAGCTAGGGGAGGACCCTCCTGCTGACGAGTCGCTGGCGGCAGGGATGGAGGCAGTGTCGGCACGTGAGGCAGGTCCGCAACAGCTGCAGCCGTGGGAGGCCATCGGCAAGAGGCGGGGCGGGGAGGTGATCATGGGAAAGCTCCTTCGGTTCGGTGGGGTGCGGCGATGCCGCTCTCTAGCGGATACCCCCCTGGGGTATATTCCCTAGCGTATACCCCCCCGGGGTATATTTTCAAAGGGGTGAAGGGCACGGCCCTCACGCGGGGCAGGGTGTGGTCACCGAGCAGCCTCCTCACTGTCGGGAGGGGACAGCGGGAGGCGGAGGGCAAACACCGCTCCGCGACCGGGTCCGGGGGAGGTGGCGGTGAGAGTGCCGCCGTGGGCCTCGATCAATGCCTTGGAGATGGTCAGGCCGATACCGGCCCCGCCGTTGTCCCGGCTACGGGCGGCATCCCCCCGGTAGAAGCGTTCGAAGATGTGTCCGAGCTGGTCAGGTGGGATGCCCTCGCCGTCATCGGCGACGTGGATGAGCGCGGTGGACGCCCTCTGTCGGTGGACGCTGATCCGGACCTGCCCGCCGGCCGGGGTGTGCCGTAGCGCGTTCGACAGGAGATTGCTCATCACCTGGCCGAAACGTTGCCGGTCCACGAGCACCCGGGCGGTGTCCGTAATGGTCTCGACCTGTAAATCGACGCCTTTGTCAGCATAAGCTTCCCCCGCGGCGGCAGCGGCGGTATGGAGCAGATCCCCGAGCCCTTCCTCCGCCAGGTCCAAATCGATCCGGTGTTCCTGGGCCCGGGAGACATCGTCGATGTCTTCCATCAACCGGGTCAGGCGGGTGAGTTGGTCAGCCATGATCGTGTGGGTGGCATTATTCCAGTCCACGACCCCGTCCTGGAGACCATCGAGGTAGACCGTGAGCACCGATAAGGGGGTGCCCATTTCGTGGGCCAGATCAGAGAGCATCTGGCGGCGGACCTGTTCGGTGTGTTCCAGCCGGTCGGCCATGGTGTTGAAGGCATGCGCCAGGGTGGTGACCTCGGGGCCTGCTTTTCCGGCGGGCACGCGGATACGGGAGTTGCCGGCCGTCAGGCTGGTAGCGGCGCGGGTGAGATCCTGCAGGGGGGTGCGCAGACGACGCGATAACCACAGGCTGGCCAGCAGGGCGCTGATCAAGGCGGTGGGCAGGGCGACGGCCAGGGTGATCAGGTTGGCGCCCCGGTAGGCCTGCTCGGCATGGAACAGCTCCAGCGAGGGGTCCTCCTGGCCGGTCATCAACATATGATCATGGAACAGGGTCGGACCCACCATCGTGGCCACGGCCGCGGCCACCAGTAGGCTAATCACCACGACCAACACCTGGGCGGCCAGGAAGCGGAAGGTCAGGCCGGGTCCGTGATTCATGGTTGCCCCACCCGGTAGCCCACGCCACGCACGGTGTCGATAAACCCCCGGCCCTGGGTGTCGGTGCCGAGCTTGCGACGCAAGTTGCCGATGTGGACATCGACGATGCGTTCATCACCGACCCAGGTGGTGTCCCAGACCTCGGTGACCAGGTCGTGGCGGGTCAGCACCTGGCCGGGGCGCAGGGCCAGGGCAACCAGCAGCTCGAACTTCGTCCGGGTGAGCTCCACGGTCGTCTCCCCTACCCGCACCTGATGGGCGATGGGGTCAAGGATGAGGTCACCAACGATCAAGGGGGTGGTCACCTGCGGTGGGGTGGTGCTGGTGCGCGGGCGGCGTAGCACCGCATGCACCCGGGTCAACAGTTCCCGGATGCTAAAAGGTTTGGTGATGTAGTCATCCGCCCCCAGGGTCAAACCGCTGATCTTGTCGTCCTCGCTGCCACGCGCGGTGAGCATGAGGATGTAGCAGTCCGAGAAGGTGCGGATCCGTCGGCACACCTCCAGGCCGTCGAGTTCGGGCAGCCCCAGATCCAGCACCACAACATCGGGGGAAAAGCGACGGGTCTCGTCCACGGCCTGAGTGCCGGTGTGCGCCTGGCGGGTATCGAAGCCGGCCCGGATGAGGTAGGAGGCCACCATCTGAGCCAGGGGTTGTTCATCATCGACGACCAGCACCCGCCCCGGGGGCGTGGCGGTGGTCGGTGTGCGGTTAGCCATGGACCCCAGTATCGCTCCGGCCAGGGGGAATATCACCCTCGCTCAGTGCCCAGCGGGGAAATCTTCATCAAATCTTCAAACATCACCCTTCGACCGCCGTCACCCCTGCGCCCCACCCCGGGCCGGCGGCATCGCCTCCCCTGGTCGGTTCAGCAGGCGCCACCAGGGATTTCACTGCCTGCACCGCATACCCGGGGCGGGTAGAAGGACATCGCCCACGGCTGTGGGGTGGTGTCCCGGTGGTGACCCAGCCCACCGAATTCGCCCCCTTTTCGCCCTGTTATAAGGCTGTGAGCAGGGGTTTTGATTTCTAGTCCGTCAGGCACCCGTGCTAGATAAAGGTATGGCATCGACCTTGAGGCGGTGTCTTCTCACGGTCTTACCACGATCCAAGGAGATTGACGTGAAACGAGCAGCGATCGCAGCCGCCGCCCTTGCCCTCGCCCTCACGGGGTGTTCGGCCGCCGACCCGGAACCCACCGCCGACGGGACGGTGTCCCAGGATACATTCCTGACTACCCATGGCCTGGCCGGCATGGACGCGGTGGAGATCATTGATCACCTCGACCGGCAGAAGGTCACGGAGCGTCCCACGGATCTGATCGCCTCAGTGCGTGCCGATGAACTGCTGCTCTCGAGCGATGACCAGGAAGTCGTGGTCGATCTTCCCGACAATCAGACGTATGTCTCGATCGCACCCTATCTCACCTCCACCCACGACTGCTTCTACCACAGCCTGACGACCTGCCTGGGGGAACTCGACAATGAGGATATCCAGGTCACGATCACCGATGAGGCGACCGGTGAGGTGCTGGTGGACGAGGCGACAACCACCTTCGACAACGGGTTTATTGGCTTCTGGCTTCCCGATGATGCCACCGGCCTGATTGAGGTCAGCTACCAGGGGCGTACCGGCACCACGGAGTTTTCCACCGCCGACGACGGTGCCACCTGCGTCACAGACCTGCGCCTGACGTGATGGCTCAGCAGGGTCCTCACCTGCACCTGTCTCCCGTGTCACTGAAATCTAGCACCAAGGAAGGTTAAATCATGATGAACGCGTTTCCCCGACGACAGTTTCTGCTCGGCGGGCTCGTCCTCGCCGGCACCGGGGCCGTGGCCGCCTGCACCAGCGACCCTGGACCCGCTGCCTCGGCACCAGGTTCCTCTCTTCGCCCCACTCCCACCCCCACTGCGCTCGGTGAGCCGACGGTGCGCCGGACACTGACCGCCCGGCCCCTCTCTCTGGATATCGGCGGCATCGAAGCCAAGACGTGGGGATACGTCTCTGAGACCGGGGATACGGCCATTGAGGCCACCGCCGGCGACGTCCTCCAGGTCGATATCACCAATGAACTGCCTGAGAGCACCTCCATCCACTGGCATGGCATCGCACTCCACAACGCAGCCGACGGTGTGCCCGGCATGACCCAGGACCCCATTGAACCTGGCGAGTCTTTCTCCTATGTTTTTGAAGTCCCCCACGGTGGCACCTACTTCTACCATTCCCACTCCGGCCTGCAGCTTGATCGCGGCCTCCACGCCCCACTGATCGTCCGTGACCCGCAAGACGCTGAGGACCAGGACGTCGAGTGGACCATCGTGCTCGACGACTGGGTCGATGGCATTCAGGGCACTCCCGACGATGAGCTCGACAAGCTCACCGGAATGGGCTCGGGCGACCATAACGGGAAGAAGGGGATGGGAGGCCACGGCCATATGATGCACGGCACCCCGGACCGGGTACTGGGCGGGGATGCCGGCGATGTGATGTATCCGCACTACCTCATCAACGGACGTATCCCCCGTGCTCACCGGACCTTCGAGGCTCGCCCGGGTGACAAGGCCCGCCTGCGGTTTATCAACTCCGGCGGTGACACCATATTCAAGGTGGCCCTCGGTGGTCACCGCATGACCGTCACCCACACCGACGGCTTCCCCGTCCAGCCCCGGGAGACCGAATCGATCTACCTGTCGATGGGCGAGCGTGTCGACGTCGAGGTCATCCTCGGCGACGGCATCTTCCCGCTCACGGCTTTGGCGGTGGGTAAAGACGACCGCGCCTTCGCCGTCATCCGTACCGCCGGCGGCCAGGCCCCTCACCCCGATGTCGACTTCCCCGAGTTGTCGTCCACCGGACTGCTTCTGTCCTCCCTGAAGCCAGCAGACCGTGCACTCCTGCCCGAGGACACACCAGACCGAGAAGTCAGCATCGACCTGGGCGGGCAGATGATGCCGTATGAATGGAGCATTCTCACCGACGGCCAATCCTCCTCCGCGACCGTGCAGGCGGGCCAGCGCCTGCGGATGGTCATGCGCAACAGGACCATGATGCCCCATCCCATGCACATCCACGGCCACACGTGGGCGCTGCCCGGCAGCGGCGGGCTACGCAAGGACACCGTCCTTCTCCGCCACGGTGAAACCATGATCGCCGACCTGATCGCTGACAACCCCGGTGAGTGGGCATTTCACTGCCATAACGCCTATCACATGGAAACCGGGATGTTCAGCTCGCTTCGCTACGAGTAACCCGGCTCTTTTCCGCTTTGTCCTGCGGTATACAGCTAAGGTCGTTGTGCCCGTATATCGGGGGCTCGGGAATTGTCCTTGATCCATGCTTCGGCATGTGGATCAATAAAGCGTGCCACCATCTGGATGGCGTTATCAACGGAGTCAAGATCTTCAAACTGCTGTCTACTGTCAGGTGTTCTCTTCAACGCTTTTTTAACCTGAGGCCAGACACTCGCCTGATAGTGACTACTTAGGAGGAAGCGTCAGAAGTCGAAGCTGAGTTCAGCGATGATTTTTCCTGGTGGTGTATCCTTCTCCCCGGCCCGTTTCTTTGCTTTGCGGATATTCTTCTTCGCTGCATCGTTGAAAGGGATTCGATCGTCGTCAAACCATCGCTCGCCGTACCTTCCGGTTAGGGCATTGTGAATGCTATTTCGGAGGAGTACTTCCAGGTGTTCGATGTCAGCAAGATAGGTTTTCGTGAGGTGAGTATTCCAAAGGTAGAGCGTTTCTGGTGATGGATGATCGGCGTACCTGCTCATTCGCGCAGATGAAAACCACTGGGACAGCTGTACTTGGGCTGGGCTTGGATATCCATATGGATATGATAATGTGCGCTTTGAAAACCCCGGAACGATCCCTGCACTACGAAAGTAGGAGTAAATCGCCGGGGTTATTGATATCTTCGGGGAATTATAGCGGCCAGAAATTCGAAGTTTTTCGCCCTTATTTACCGTGAATGACAGTGACAGATTTGTGATCCCTTGGGCTTAGGAGTTGTGGCAGTAACAGCTACCTTTGAAGGATGATTACTAATGAACTCCGAGAATTACTGACCGTAGTCACGACCCATGCGCAGCGCTTCCACGACGAGGAAGATCACACCGTAGCCGCAGCCCTCCTGACTGAATCCGGCAAACACGTGCTCGGTTTGAACGCATACCATTTTCTCGGTGGCCCCTGTGGTGAAATCTCTGCCTTAGCTAACCACGCTGCTAGTCATCCCGAGGATCCTATCCGAGCGGTAGTCGCCGTCCATGGTCCGACTGGCCAGGTGCTTTCGCCCTGTGGAAAGTGCCGCCAAGTGCTATTTGATACTGATCCGTCTATCCGGTGCATCGTGCGCGGAAGCAATGGGCTTGAAGCACTCACCGTGGAAGAGCTCTTACCATTCGCATATAACTGGCGTGACATGGACAAAGAGCAACGCATCTATATGTGGGAAGGCTACGAGAAATCAATTCGAAGCGGAGAAAAGCAACAAACAATTCGGGTGGATGACCCCTTCCACGAAGGAAGCGCCCAGATTGTCTTCGAGAAAGAATCCGGAGAGGTTGTCACCATTCCCGCAGAGGTCACATCTGTCGTCTCTACCCAGCGGAGGTCCTTGACGGAGGAACAAGCCCGAAGGGATGGCTTTGGTTCTCTTGCTGAGCTCCACGAAGCGCTTGATACCCACTATCCCGGATTAGCTGGGGATGACGAAGTCGACGTTGTTGAGTTCACGCTCCGCAAGGCCTAAAAGCTTTGGCGAAGCCCACGTGGACATGGTTTTACCTAGACTGTCGGTATGTTCGGCCCCGCTTCCGCCCAGCCACCGCGGCTTATAGATTTCCCAGTGCTGCGGTTACCGTTTGTGGAGTTCGTGTTTGTTGGGCTGCTGGTGGCCGTCTTTTTCGTCGATACGCAAGGAACTGATGCTGAAAGTGGCTTCCTTGCGGTCTTTGTGGTTCTTCCCGCACTCGTGTTTCTGGGAATTGCCTACCTTATTTCCCTGCCCATGCAGCGGAAGGAAATTACAGATTTCCGCCTGGATGCCGTTTTCGTCGTTATCGGGGTGCTTGGTCTTTTCGGCTGGATCGGACAGATGCTCATCGCTTTGCCCTTCCTGTGCTGCCTGCCCGTAGGGCTTTCAGCACTGATCCGCAGAGGCATCGCCTTTGCGTTGTGGAAGAAGGGTAAAGGCCCTCAACTGCCGGAATGAGGTTACGCGCTTTGCCAGCGCATCCTGCCGTCCGATGCCGGGGCGCACGTCATCGGGACACCTCTCTTTGATACCCCGCTTCCGCCGTTGCAATACGCGCCGGGGTGAACGTAGTTCTCTTCAACGGCGGGTGCTTCATACACAGCGGCGGCTTCTTGCACTGGGGGATTCGCAGCCATCATTTCGTCGGCGCACTGCTGTGTCCAGCCAGAGGTTCCATCGCTGAAGAATGTCGTTCCGGTTTCGTGTAGCGAGACGTCACCGCAGGATTCGATGGTTTTCTCCATCGGAGTAGGTTGCGCAGCATCGGGGGCCTCGGTGAAGCCGATGACTTCTTCTTGCGGCTGATCCACGTCGACGTCCTCGGCGCTGTCCTCCGCTGCGGGGAGGGTGGGGCGTGGGGCGTCTTCAGTAACGCTGGTGCTTGTGCTTGGTGGCGTCTCACTCATAGGAGTGGATTCAACGTCGAGTGAGGAACAGCCGCTGAGTATAAAAAGTGCAGCGGCAAGAGGGAGAAGTCGCTTCATTTCAGGTCCTTTGTTTATCTACCTCTATGGTAGTGACGGGCACCCTAGTTGCGCACAGGAATCACACAGTAGCTGGCCAGGCTCGGGGGATAGGATAGTGCCTCATGAAAAACGGCTTTTTACAGCGCGCTTTCCTTGCAATCCTCCTCGGCACTGCCGCCCCTGTCCCGGCTCATGCCCAGACCATGGAGACCTCCGCCGCGCAGGATCTCGGCATCAATGATCCTGACTGTAAGCCCACGGGTTCCGTCACTGAACCCGTTGTTTTATTGCACGGTACTTCGGCAAACTCGGCTGAGTGGAACGATCTCATCCCGAAGCTCAAGGACCAAGGCATGTGCGTGTGGGCCTTCGATTACGGCGCCGAGGACATCGCGTACCAGAATGCCTACGACTACATGAAGGGGATTGCGGATCTAGATTCTTCAGGGCGCGAGATCGCCGGGCATATCGAACACATCCGTGAGGTGACCGGAGCAAACAAAGTAAACCTCGTTGGTTTCTCCCAAGGTGGCCTACACACCAAGACTTTCACGCAGCTCTACGGTTCAGCGGAAGAAGTAGATCGCGTGGTTACTATTGGTGCGAACTTCCACGGGACGACGTGGGGTGACAGAGCAACACCCCTCAAGACGGCCGCAAGAATCGCGCCCGATGTGGTTGATTTCCTCGGCACCAGCGCTGGCATCGAGCAGTTGGAGGGCTCGGATTTTATGGAGAATCTCAACCAGTTTCCGGATACCGCGCCTGGTGTCACCTACACGTCCATCTACTCGCCGGCGGACAATACGGTGACACCGAATCAGACCTCTGAGCTCAGCGCTGTTCCGGGCGCGGACGTGGTCAACGTGGAATCTGCCCCCGTCGAGCACGGGCAGCTGCCCCATGATCCGCGCGTGCACGAGCAGATCATATGGGGGCTGACGCGCTAATGACACAGATTCACGGCGCCATCGACGCGGAGGGTCGGTGCCGTCACTGGCACACGCTTGTCGACGTCATTGCGAACAAGTGCCACACCTGCGGCGGATGGTTCGCGTGTTCGCTGTGTCATGCGGAGCTGACAGACCATGACTTCGGGCCCATGCCGAAGGACGAGCTGTGCGTCATGTGCGGGGCCTGCGGCCGAACAATGACCTACGCCGAATACTCGGCATATAAATGCCCCGCGTGCGGGCACGCCTTCAATTCAGGCTGTGCGCTGCACGCGGGGACGTATTTCAGCTAGCTGCCTACGGCAAAAGCTGGGCCAGCGGGGTGCCCTCGACGAGGGTCTTAAGGTACGCCAGAATGTCCGGGACGTTGAAGGTGAAGTTGCCGATGGTCACCGGGAAGGTCGGAAAAGCGTTGTTTGCTGGGGCGTTATTGCCGTTATTGGCCGGGGCAGTGTTGTTAGCTGGGGCACCACCATTGTTAGCAGTGTTGCCGCCACCGTTCAGGCCGCAGCGCGCGATGGCCTCGTCGGCGCGGGCGACGGCGTCGCGGATCTCGCCGCCACGCGGGTGGAAGTTAGCAGCAGCCAGCGCCTGGGACTTCTTGCTGTTGTAGTCAGACGGATTGGTGTAGTACTTGGTGGCCTGCTCACAGGAAATCTGGCCGGCAGGGACCTTGGCCAGGTAGTCATCCACCATGTCGGCGGATGCGGTAGGGGCGGACAGGCCGATGGCAGCAGCAACGGAGCAGAGGACAAGCTTATTTCTCATGCGCCACATTGTGCCACAGCTTTTACACGTTTGCGCAAGTCCTAACGCGCCAGGAAACGATTTACCAGCGAAAAATACGCCTTCACAGTCAAATCCAAGTCTTCCAGGTAGAGGTGCTCATCGTGGCTGTGCAGCTGCGAGTTTGCGCTGGCCATGTCCCGATCCTCCGCATGCAGTGCAAAACCGTAGGCATTGCCGCCGCGGCGACGAGCCACGCGCAGGTCGGAACCACCCGTCGCCAGCACTGGCAGCACTTCCTTATCCGGGAAGAATTCGTGGGCGGTCTCTTCAATGCAGCGCCACAGCTCAGTATCAGTCGAGGACTGTGTGGCGTCCTCAGTAATAAGGTGCTCGATTTCTACCTCCTCGGCCATATCGCCGAGCGCTTCACGTAGGAAATCATCAAGCTCCTCCTGGGTCTGGCCGGGGAAGGGGCGGATGTCCATCTCTAGGTAGGCGTGGGAGGGCAGCACGTTGATGGCACCACCTGCGCGCAGGACCGTTTGAGCAATCGTCGTGTGCGAGAAGGCGTGGGCGTAGGCAGACAAATTACCGAACTTTTCGTAGTCGGCGGCGTCAGCGGAGCCGTCGAGAAGCGCTGCCTCCGTTGCGGGATCGAAGCGGAAGGTCTTGACGAATCCCTGCCACACCTCATCCGTGGCCACTGGTGGCTCGGCGACGGCGATGCGGCGAGCAACTTCACCAATCTTGACGATGGCAAAGTCCTTCCCAAACGGCGTCGAGCCATGGCCGGCATCGCCGTGCACGTGCAGGCGGCGCTGGCCCGCGCCCTTCTCACCGACGTTGAAGCCGAGCGCGCCGGGCAGGTGGCTGCCGCCGGTCTCCGAGAGACAGTTGCGCACCGAGTAGGCCTCCGGGTGGTGCTTATCCATCCAGATGGAGCCCAAACCGCCGCGGGCCTCCTCGTCCGCCATACCCACAAACGCCAGGGTGCCGCCGGGGTTGCCGCGCTGAGCCACATCGCGAGTCACCGCCGCCATCGTCGCCGTAATAAAGAGCATGTCCACCGCGCCGCGGCCGTAGAGCTTGCCATCCTCGATGACGGCGTCGAAGGGTGGCTTGGTCCACTTGGGCTGGTCGACGGGCACGACGTCCGTGTGGCCCATGAGCGTGAGCGGCTCCTTGTCCGGGTCACCCGGAACGGTCACCACGATGGTCACGCGGCCGGGGTGCGATTCATAGCGTTGAACCTCCACCGGGGTGCCTGCGAAAAACCGCTCCAACGTGTCGGCATTGCGGACCTCGTGGCCGGAATCCGGAGTGAGGTCATTCACGCAGGCATTGCGAATAAGCTCCTGAAGCAGTGCAAGGGTGTCGTCGTAGAGCGTGGAATCCATGGCCTAGAGGTTAGTCCGGACTACATGAAACCGGCAGATTTACCACAACTTGAACGGTGTTCAAGTAATGTTTCCCGCATGAGCATCGTAGACATCGCACGCGAGAAGGCCCTGGAGCAGGGCATCGGCCTCAACGAAGAAGAACTCTTGCAGGTTCTCCAGATCCCGGATGAGCAGCTGGAAGAGATCGCGGACATCGCCCACAAGACCCGCCTGAAGTGGTGCGGCCCGGACGTGTCCGTGGAAGGCATCATCTCCATTAAGACCGGCGGCTGCCCGGAGGATTGCCACTTCTGCTCGCAGTCGGGGCTTTTCGAGTCCCCAGTACGCGCCGCGCGCCTCAACATCCCGGAGCTGGTGGAGGCCGCCAAGAAGACCGCCAAGACCGGCGCCACGGAGTTCTGCATCGTGGCTGCGGTCAAAGCACCAGATGAGAACCTCCTGTCCCAGGTTGCCGAGGCCATCCCGGCCATCCTCGATGAAGTCGATATCGAAATCTCCTTGTCCCTCGGTACTCTCACCCGCGAGCAAGCCCAGCGCCTCAAGGACATGGGCGCCCAGCGCTACAACCACAACCTGGAGACCTCCAAGTCCTTTTTCCCCAACGTGGTCACCACGCATACCTGGGAGGAGCGCAAAGAGACCCTCGAGAACGTCCGTGCAGTCGGCATGGAAGTCTGCTCCGGCGGCATCATCGGAATGGGCGAATCACTAGAAGACCGCGCCGAGTTCGCCTACCAGCTGGCCCAGATCGAGCCCTGCGAGGTGCCGATGAACTTCCTTGACCCGCGCCCGGGCACACCATTCGCGGACTACCCGCTGGTCCCGCTCGGTGAGGCACTGCGCGCAGTGGCTGCCTTCCGCCTGGCCATGCCGTCTGTAACCCTCCGCTTTGCGGGCGGCCGCGAGCTCTCCCTGGGTGACGACGGTACCGAAAAGGGCCTTCTCGGCGGCATCAACGCCATCATCGCCGGCAACTACCTGACCACTCTGGGCAAGCAGATTGAGAAGGATGTCGACATGCTCGGCCGCATCGACCTGCCCATCAAGGCGCTCTGATGAGCAATTCGACGGAGCTGGCCGCTGCCGTCCTCGCCGGCGAGGAGCCGCTGTTCCACCCCAACACTGGGAAACCACTGAGCGAGGAATTCACCTTGCACCCGGCGGCCGCGGCCGGCCTGGACGTCCCGCGCTATTGCCAGTTGTGCGGGCGCCGCATGGTGGTGCAGGTGCGCCCGGATGGTTGGAACGCGCGCTGTTCGCGGCACGGCGAGCTTGACTCGGACCACCTTTATGAGGAGGCACTTCCGTAAGCTGGGGCACCATGGATCCCGCTGTTGCCCACGCCCATCGGTCTGCGCTGCGCTCGATTTCCCGCGTCGTCACCGAGATTGCGACCCCGACGCCTCCACAACAAGCGTTGAAGGCCGTCGCCGAGCAACTGCGCCGCGGCAACGTCATGGTCCTCACCGGGGCGGGTGTGTCCACGGAATCAGGCGTGCCCGACTACCGCGGCCCGCACGGTTCTCTCAGCCGGCACCGCCCCATGACCTACCAGGAGTTTCTGCACGACCCGCAGGCCTCGCACCGCTACTGGGCCCGTGCTTTCGTTGGCTGGCGGGTCATGCAGGCCGCGCACCCCAACCGCACGCACTATGCCCTCGTCGAGCTTGAGCGCGCCGGGCTCCTTACAGGTGTTGTCACACAAAACGTCGACGGCCTGCACGAGGAAGCCGGGCAGGGCAACCTCATTGCCCTGCACGGGGACATGCAGCACGTGGTGTGCTTGAGCTGCGGATATGAAGAGACACGCGCGGATTACGACGCCCGAGCCGCCACAGCCAACCCGACGTACCTCCAACGCTGGGCAGTCAACAAAGAGGACGTTAACCCCGACGGTGATGTTGCCCTCAGCCAAGAAGCGGTCGAAGAATTTGTCATGCCCGGCTGCGTGCGGTGCGGCTCGCAGCGCCTCAAACCAGACGTGGTCTATTTTGGGGAGCCCGTCCCCACCCATAAGAAGGACGCCGCCTACGCGATGGTCAACGTGTCTGACTCCCTGCTGGTAGCTGGTTCTTCGCTGGCGGTCATGAGCGGCTTCCGCTTCGTTCTGGAGGCCAAGAAACAGGGCAAGCGCGTGGCCACCATCAATGGTGGGCCGGGGCGCGCGGATGACCGTGTGGACACGCTGTGGCGCACCCAGGTGGGCCCGGCTTTCGACGCGATTCTGGACGAGCTAGAACTCTAGAGTCGCTCCAGTTCTTCGAGCACTACCTGGCAGACCCGTTTATCCATGGGCATATCCTCGTGGCGAATAATCGCAAGGCGTTCGATGTCCTGAATGTAGATATTTCGTACCTGCTCGCCATTGAGGAAACAGGTGTTGGGCGGAACCACGATGGCATCGGAGCGGGTGGCGATGCACGTATAGCTCACCCCGGGTTCGACCTCGCTGCCCCGGTTCGTATCCTCCACAATCTTGCTGCCGGCCACTTGCTGCATGCCGGCGGGGCCAAACCAGCCGTCGATAAGCGAGCGCGCCACCTCCTCCTGTCTTTCGCTGCGAAAGAGAGGGCTGGCAATTCCGCCCTGGGTCGTTCCGTGGTTGGGAGCACTGATGCAGACGACGTGCCGTACAAACTCCGCGCCGTCGTGCATGCGCATCCAGTAGCGAGCCAGCAATCCGCCCTGGGAATGCCCCACGAGGATCACCTTTTCCGCGCCGGTGATGGTGCGTACGGCATTGATGTAGGCGTCGAGCTGACGGGCGGATTCCTGCAGGGGAGCGGTGGCGCGGGTCCCGTAGTCAGGCGCGAAGGTGGCCCAGCCAGCGGCGCGGAGCATGTCTGCGAGGACTTGCCAGACGCCTTTGCTGTCGCAGGTTCCGTGGATCAAAATAACCGGCCAGGGTCGTTCGGCGGTGGGGCGCGCGGACCAGTCGTCTTCGCACACGCCTCGCGTCCGCCTGCGGGCACCGAGGGGGAGTGTGGTCATGGGATTGCAGTTTACCCTTGACGCCCCTCCAACTTTTTTACTAAGCTAAGGCTTGCCTAATACGGGCCGGGCGGTGAGCTCCACACCGCACGCGTTACCGGATTAGTCATGGGGATAGAGCCCGCCGCCTCACCGCGGCGGGCTTCTTTCATGGATACACTCGCGAGCATGACCGACCTGCAGCATGTCCACTCCGTCAATGAAGCGATTTCCCGCCTCAGTGAGCTCTATGACAGTTCCTGCGAGCTGGCACGTCACGCTCTCGCCTCGGGGGACCACGACGCCTACCGCCACGTGGTCTACCCGAAGATCACCGTGGATATCCGCCAATGGACGCCCATCGACCGCTCCGAACCTTTCGGCTACGTGGACCAAGAGGGCCGCTACTCGGCAGTGATATCAAAACCATGGCTGATTCGTAGCTACCTCACGGAGCAGCTCACGCGGCTCACCAATAACTACCCCTGCGATATCTACGTCGGTCAATCGGATGAGCGCATCCCGCCGGAATATATCCGGGGGATTACAGAAATTCCCCAGGACCGCGGCGACATACCCCGGCCCACCCTCGATGCGGTTCATGACGGAATCGTTGACGGCGCGTGGAAGGCCTTCCATGGGAAAGAAAAGCCGCTCTTTCACTTTGGCCCGCAGCGCTTCGACATCGCCTGCGCTCGCATCGAGCACTACACCGGCATCGAGGTGGACACCGTGCAGAAGTACATCCTGTTCACCAACTACGCCATGCACACCACCGAGTTCGTTAAGTTCGGCCTGCGCGAGCTGGCCCGGGAAGACTCGCGCTACACCGCGCTCGTGCTGCCCACGGGGGAGACCATCCACTCCAATGACGCGGTGCTTCTCGACGTCGACGAGCTCACCCTCACCTCCCGCTACCAGATGCCCCGCTTTGATCTCATCACCGCCGGCGGCGATGGCATCACCATGATCAATATCGGTGTAGGCCCCTCTAACGCCAAGACCATTACGGACTGCTTGGCGGTCCTGCGCCCGGAGGCCTGGATCATGATCGGACACTGCGCGGGGCTCGATGGCCGCATGCGCATCGGCGACCTCATCCTGGGCAACGCCTACCAGCGCGAGGACCACATCCTCGACGGCACCGTCACCACCAGCAACCCGATTCCCGCCATTCCAGAAATCCAGCGCATGCTGGAGGCCGCCGTCGACGAGGTCTATGGGAAAGACAATTCACTCATGCGCACCGGCACGGTGCTCTCCACCGATGACCGCAACTGGGAGTGGCGAACCTCACGGGACTTGTGGGAATGGCTGCGCCACTCCACCGCAGTGGCCGTGGACATGGAATCCTGCACCCTCGCCGCCAACGGCTACCGCTACCGCATCCCGTACGGCACGCTATTGTCGGTTTCTGATTTGCCCCTGCACGCCGTACCCAAACTTCCCGCCCAAGCGCAGGCCTTTTATTCGAATTCGAAGGAGGCCCACGTCATGTGCGCGGTGCGCGCGGTGGAAGCTTTGGCGGAGAATCCGGAGCGTCTGCGCACCCGCAAATTGCGGCGAACGGTGGCAGAGGTTCCGTTCCGCTGAGGGAGATGATTAGACTGAGGGAAATGCAAAATCTGGCGAAGGAGACCTAGACGATGAGCACCCCGGATTGGTGGAACCCGGAACGCGAGAACCTGACGTGGGAGGTCTTCGGTGAGGCCAGCCGCTACCTTTCGCAACAAATCGTGGATTCGGGCTGGTTCCCAGACCTCATCGTGGGCGTTGCTCGCGGCGGGCTGATCCCTGCCGGCGCCATTGGCTACGCCATCGGCGTCAAAGAAATGGGCGCTATCAATGTGGAGTTTTACACCGATATCGGTGAGACCCTCCCGGAGCCGATTCTCCTTAACCCGCAGCTGGATACGGATTCGCTGAAGGGCAAGAAGGTCCTCGTCGTTGATGACGTGGCGGATTCTGGCAAGACCCTCGACCTCGTGGTTAACCTGCTTGAGCAGACCGCATCCGAGGTCAAGTCCGCGGTGATCTATACGAAGCCGACCACCATCTTTGAGCCGGACTTCTCGTGGAAGAAGACCGACCAGTGGATCAACTTCGCGTGGTCCGTCCTGCCGGTCATCACCCGCGATGGCTCTTTCCAGGAAGGACATTAATGCCAGAAGCCTCCGCCGGTTCTTTCCGCGCGGCCTTCAGCTCGCCCGCCCGCTTCCGCAAGGAGGTGTTTGGCGGGCTTGCTGTTGCGCTGGCCCTCATCCCGGAAGTTTTAAGTTTCTCCATTCTCGCCGGGCTCGACCCTAAGGTGGGGCTCTTCGCCTCCGTCATTATGGCGATGTCCATCGCCATCACCGGTGGGCGCCCGGCCATGATTTCCGCTGCGGCGGGCTCGGTCGCCGTCGTCATCGCGCCGCTCGCTCACGAGCATGGCTTGCAGTACGTGCTGCTGACCATCTGGATGGCGGGAATTCTGCAAGTAGTGATGGCAATGCTGGGCGTCGCCAAGCTCATGCGTTTCATCCCCCGCAGCGTCATGCTGGGTTTTGTCAACGCGCTGGGCATCCTCATGTTCACCGCGCAGCTGGGCCATCTGTGGCAGGTGCCGTGGCTGGTCTATCCCCTTGTCGCGCTAGGTCTGGGAATCATGGTGGTGTGGCCGCGAATCACCACGGTGATCCCCGCGCCGCTCGTGGCGATCGTGGTTGTCACCATGTTGACTGTGATTTTCGGCTGGCAGGTTCCCGACGTCGCGGATCAAGGCGAGCTGCCGACCTCCCTGCCCGGTTTCGTCATTCCAGACGTGCCGTTTAGCCGCGATACCTTCCTCCTCTGCCTTCCCTATGCACTGGGGGTGGCACTCGTCGGACTCATGGAATCCCTGCTCACCGCCAAGCTTGTCGACGACCTCACGGATACCCACTCCGATAAAACGCGCGAATCCGTAGGCCAGGGCATCGGCAACATGCTCGCCGCTGCCATCGGCGGCATGGGCGTGTGCGCGATGATTGGCCAGACCATGATCAACGTCAAGGAATCGCAGGCACGCACGCGCTTGTCGACGTTCCTCGCCGGCGTCTTCCTCCTTATCCTCATCCTCGTGTTGGGGGACACCGTAGGGAAAATCCCCATGGCTGCTCTCGTGGCGGTCATGTTCATGGTGTCCTTTCACACCGTGGATTGGCGCTCGGTGCGCACGATTCACCGCATGCCTCTGAGCGAAACCCTCGTCATGCTGGTGACGGTGATTGGCACCTTGGCCACGAATAACCTGGCGGTCGGTGTGATCCTCGGTGTGCTCACTGCCTCGGTGGCCTTTGCACGCCGCGTCGCCCACCTCGTGTCGGTGGAGCTAGAGGGCAACGTTTATACCGTGCGCGGCCAGCTCTTCTTCGCCTCTTCGAACGATCTGGTCTATGCCTTCGACTACACCCTGCCGGTGGAGAAGGTCATCGTGGATTTCTCAGAGGCCGATATTTGGGATGCCTCAACCGTGGCGGTGCTTGAATCCGTGGAAAACAAGTACGCAAGCCGGGGAGTAGCGGTGGAATTCCGCGGCCTCGATGGTGTGAGCCTCGCGCGCTACCAGAGGATTTCTGGTTTGGGTTAGGTAAACCTACCAGAAAAAGTGTTATGACGTGCGAGTTTGCTTAAGATCGCCTTGCTAGCGCGTCCTGAGTTTTCCTGTATTGTGGGTAACACAAAAACGGATGAAAGGAAGCACCCTCATGGATGAGAAGCTGCAAACCCTCCTCAACGAGCAGGTCAACAACGAGCACGGCGCGGCCCTGATTTATACCCAGCTGGCATATGAGATGGACAATCTGTCCTTCCCGGGCATGCGCGATTGGTTCTTCAAGCAGGCAGAGGAAGAGCGCGAGCACGCGCAGAAGTTCGCCGAGCACCTGCTGGACCGCGGCTACCGCGTGGAGCTGGAGGATATCCAGGTTGGCTCCGTCAAGGCCGCTACGCCGCTGGATGCCTTCGAGGCATCCCTCGCGCATGAGCAGAAGGTCTCGGAGCAGATCCGAGAGATCGCCCGCACCGCAGATGCGGCTGGGGACCTGGATTCCCGTGGTCTCATCAACTGGTTCCTCGAGGAGCAGGTTGAGGAAGAGTCCTCCGTGTCTGAGATCATTGACCAGCTCAAGCTGGTGGGCAATGACGGTTCGGGCCTGTTGCGCGTCGATGGCTCGCTGGCGCAACGGTAACGAAGCCATATAGTTTGCGTGGATTCTCCCACGGCCCCCTGCGGTTGGTGGGAGAATTTTTTTATGACTACAACGCGCCTCATGCTCATCTGCGGTGCCCTTGCCGGGCTAGCGATTGCATTGGTCGGTGGCATGTGGCTGGCGGCAACGAACATGGCTCTGGGAACCTTTTTCTTCGCCCTCGCGGTGATGCTCGGCCCGTTTGCCGGGCTTGCCCTCTTATTGTGCGCCGCCGCGGCGGCGACGGCGCTGAGCCGCTCCCTGTTTAGCGTCGGCGGCTTGTTCCTAGTGGGGGCAACCTCGACGCTGTGGGCGCATGGCACACTATCGCTTCCGCTCTTCGTAGCGGGCACGCTGACTGGCGCTCTTGCGGTCTGGCTACACTGGGCGCATGGCCACTTTGCTCTTCGACCTCTACGGCGTGCTCATGCGGTCAGCTACGCCCGCCGGGAACGCTGAGCTGGAGGATTACCTCCGTCCCGACAATGTAGAGCACTTTTGGTCTCTTTATGAGGAGTTTCGCCCTGCATATGACGCTGGGCACCTGAGCGATGCGCAATATTGGGGCCGCATTCGCGCGCTGGCCGGTCTTGCTCCTTTTGATGTCAGCCACGCTATCGAATTGGACACCGAGCATTTGCTGGTAGCCGACGAAGAAATGGTTCGTGCGGTCCTAGGGTTTATTGGCCAAGGCCATAGTGTTGGCATCCTGGCGAATGTGCCAGCGGCATTGGGAACCAGGATCCGCCAGACGCAGCCCTGGCTGGAAGAATGCGCCGCCGTGACGCTGAGCTGCGATATCGGGGTGGCCAAGCCGGATCCGGAAGCCTACCTCGTGGCCGTGGATGCCCTCGGGGCCCAGGCCAAGGACACGCACTTCTTCGATGATCGGCCGGACTTCGTCACCGCCGCCCAGCGTCTCGGGCTCAAGGCTCACCTTTTTACGGGAATCGACTCGGTTTACTTTTAGGCAGCTTTCGCCTCGCGGCCGAGCTCCAGCGGAACTCGCAGCAGCGGATCGAGCGCCACGGCGCGGGTGCAGGCGCGAACAATCTCGGTGTGCGAGGGAATCATGCGCAGCTCCACTGGGTGCTCAGTGGCTTGGCGCACGGCGGAAGCAAAGAGCTTCGGAGCCGCCGGATCATCCGAGAAAGCGCCGCCGGCCACCACGAGGGTATCGGGCTTATGCTGCGTCAAAAGTTCAGCAGCGGTGGCCCCGAGGGAGCGCGCGCGGTCGTCGAGAAGCGCCCGCGTTTCTTCATCAGCATGCGCGACCACGTCTGGGAATGAGTCTCCGCCAGTTGCCGAAAGCACTGCCTGCGTGGCTAGGGCATCGGCTTCGTCGAGTTCGAGCTGCACAATTTCATCGCCGACTGTGAGCGCAGCACCAACGGAGTCATCCGCGTAGAGCACCATGACGGGTTTCTCCGCGCCCAGCTCCGCGGACTGCGTCTCGGATCCCAGGATGGCGGGGATGACGGAGGATACGACAACCGGAACGCCGAACTGGTACTCCAGACGGCTAGCAATATCCATCTCGTCCCAGCCCAGGTTGTGGGCGGTAATGCGTCCAGCTTCGTTCACGCTGCCGGAGGTGGTCACGCCGACTGAAACCAAACGTCGATCCAGGCCGGTCATCAGGCGGTTGACACCAGCGATGATGTGCTCGATGACATCACTTGCACTCAAGCGTGACACCGGGGTAGCCACGTCTTCCTCGCGCAGGGTGCGCCCCTTGGTGTCGAAGAAGGCGATGTGGGTGAAGGCGGTACCGACCGCGATGCCGGCCAGCATCCAATCATTATCCGCTACTTCCAGGGGCACGGTGGGGCGCCCGCGGCCGCGGGACTGCGTCAAATCCGTGCGCTCGCGAATCAGTCCAGCGCCCAGCAGCGCAGCAGTGGCGCGGGTAATCGTCGGCTGGGAGAGTCCCGTGGCTTCGACAAGTTCACTGCGGGTAACAACGGGGTTGAGTCGAATGATGTGGAGGCACTTCGCCGCCGGGGTGCGGGGGCGAGTGAACACGGGACCAGATTTAATCATGGCGCAAGTATAAATTCACCAGACCGCATTGTCTAATAGAAATTGGGATTCAGTAGACATCATAGTCTAGAAATGTGCCTGCGTTAGAGTAGTATTCATGGATTCTGTTGCTGTGTACTGCGGCTCCGCCGCTGGAAACTCTGAAGCCTATGGCCAAGCCGCGCACCATTTGGGGGAGGAGCTCGCGCGCCGAAACCTCACCCTGGTCTATGGCGGTGGTGACGTAGGCCTGATGGGTATCGTTGCGGACTCCTGCCTTGCCGCCGGCGGAACCGTCATTGGAGTAATCCCGCGCCAGCTCGTCGATTACGAGCTTTCCCACCAGCGGGTAACCCAGCTCGAGGTGGTCGACACCATGGCCCAGCGCAAGACGCGCATGGAGGAACTCGCGGATGCCTTCGTGTGCCTGCCGGGTGGCGTGGGAACCCTGGAGGAGCTCACCGAGGTGCTCACCCTGCAGCAATTAGGCAACCTCGACGGCCCGGTGGGTCTGGTAGACGTCAACGGTTTCTGGCAGCCTTTCGTGCAGATGTACTCCGCAATGGTGCAGGAAGGCTTTGTTCAGAAGCGCTTCCTCGATGCTCTCGTGGTCAACCCTTCCCCGGCCGGGGTACTCGATGGATTCTCGTCGTGGACAAGCCCGGGAAGTAAGTGGAGCAACAATTAGCTAACAACCTGGTAAATAAGGCGGCGCTGGGTTGGCCCAAACCCCTGGATCTTCGTTAGACTTCGCCCTTATGAGTTTTGACCAGAACGCAGAGCGCCAGCCTTCGCTGCTGGACGCGTCGTGCGATAACTTCGTCCACGACCTCGCGCAGCTCACGCCCACCGATGCCACCGCGTGGGGAATTCCCGGCTTCGACGGTGAGTTGGAAGATTTCTCCCCGGAGTACTACTCCTCAGTGGCGGATCGCACTCGTGAGATGATGGCGGATCTCGATGCCCTCGATGACACCACCGACGAGTCTGATGATGACGATGACTTCGATGAAGTTGACTACGTCACCGCCGCCGTCTTGCGCGACCGTCTCTGCCTGGATCTTGACCTGCACCATGCCGGTGAGGACATCCGCTGCCTTAACAACATTGCCTCCCCGGTGCAGACTATCCGCGACACCCTCATGCTCATGCCGAAGGACACCCCGGAGCAGCTTGATGCACTGCGTTCGCGCCTGTCGAAGGTAGCAACCTCGCTCAACGGCTACAAGGAGTCCCTTACCGAGGCGGCCTCGCGTGGCATGGTGGCGCCGCAGCGCCAGATCTCCGATGTCTTCGTGCAATGCGAGCGGCTTGCCGACGCCGGCTCCATGCTCGAGGACCTTGGCGTTGAGGGCCCAGAGGTGGACGCGGCCAAGGAAGCCTTCGGCGAATTCGCCGATTGGCTCTCTAACGAGCTCCAGCCGCAGGCTCCATCGCAGGATGCGGTGGGCCGCGAGCGCTACGAGCGCTTCTCCAGGCTCTTCGTCGGCGATGTTGTGGACCTCGATGAGGCCTATGAGTGGGGCATGGACCAAGTGCGCTCCATCAAGGCGGAACAAGAAAAAATCGCCCACGAGCTCTATGGCTCCGACGCCACCGTGCGCGCGGCCATGCGCAAGCTCAACGAGGAAGAGCGCTACCAGCTGCACGGCACCGACGCGTTAGTGGAGTGGATGCAGTCCACCGCGGACCGCGTGATCAAGGACCTTGACGGCAACGCCTTCGACATCCCGGAGGCCGTTAAAGAAATCGAGTGTTGCATCGACCCGGCAGGCACCGGCGGCATCTTCTACACCTCGCCGTCTGATGACTTCTCCCGCCCCGGCCGCATGTGGTGGTCCGTACCCGCTGGTCAGGAGCTTTTCCACACCTGGCAGGAACTAACCACCGTCCACCATGAGGGCGCGCCGGGCCACCATCTGCAGATTGGCGCCGCGCTGACCCAGCCGGATCTCAACCTATGGCGCCGTGCGGTGACGTGGAACTCTGGCCACGGTGAGGGCTGGGCGCTCTATGCAGAAGCCCTCATGGCGGAGCTGGGATACATGGATGATCCGGGCTTCCGCATGGGGCTTCTCGACGCCCAACGCTTCCGCGCCGCCCGCGTCGTGGTCGACATCGGACTTCACCTGGGTAAAGCCCTTCCGGATTGCACCGCGTCCGGCGTCTGGGACAAGTCCCACGTCAAGACCTTCATGCGTGAAAACACCGCGATGGATGACGCCAACCTCTCCTTCGAGGTCACCCGCTACCTGGGTTGGCCGGGCCAGGCGCCGTCTTATGCCCTGGGCCAGCGCCTGTGGCAGCAGACCCGCGACGCCGCAGTTGAACAAGGGATGGACGTACGTGACTTCCACTCCCAGGCGTTGGCCCTAGGCTCGGTGCCGATGTCGATTCTGCGCGAGACCATCCTGGACTAGCGGCGGAATAGCCGCAAAATCTGCGGCAGGTAGCCGGCGATAACCAGCACGATGATGAGCCGGATAATCTGCACGGCTACCACGGCGGGGCCCGCCCCGCCTTCCGCAGACAGCGCAAGCACCGTCTCCAGTGCGCCGGGGGAGGTGGCGAGGTAAGCCTCGAAGTAGGTGATGTCCAGCCATGCGGTCAAAGGCAGGGCGGTCAGTGCGCACACGCCGATCACGACAATGATAAAGAGGATCGTCGCCGGCAGCTGCTTGGCGAAGGCCCGCAGTGCCGGTACCGACAGCCCACCACCGCAGACCCAGCCGATGGACATAAACGCCATGATTTTGAACACGTAGAGCGGCTCCAAAGTGTGGCCGGCTGGAATAACCTGAGCGACCAGCACCGTCAAGATGAGCGGCCCCAATACAGCAGCAGCGGGCAAACGCACCAGCTTGCCCAGCTTTTCACCAACCACAGCGATGGCGAGGGTCAGCAGCACGATCCACCACGTGATCTCGCCGTCAACGCTCATGTCCACGCCCTTGCCCGCGGGGGCGTCTAACAAGGAGACCACCAAAGGCAGCGATACCGAGACCGCCAGAAGGCGCAGGTATTGCGTCAGCGCCACGTAGCGGTAGTCAGCACCCAGCTCGCTAGCCAGCGCGGGCATGAGTGAGGCTCCGCCGGGCAGCATGGATAAAATGCCCGTTTCCCAGGAAATATCCTTCGGCTGTGAGCGGTGTAGCAGCACGCCGCCGGCGACGCCGATTAAAACAGTTATGAGTGACATCGTCACCGCGGCCGGCACAAAGCCAATGAGCGTGGAGGCAGGAACCAGGGTTAGTGGTATGCCGGCCATCATTCCGATGAATCCGCGGGCGACAGAATAGAAGTGCTTATTAACGGCGAGTTCTTTGCCCGTCGTCAAGGCCATGGCACCCGAGACCACGATGGCGCCGAGGATCCAGGCTGCGGGTACGTGAAGGTAGCTAAATAATGCCCCGAGTGCTGCAGACCCCGGGGCCACGATGACCCATCTCGTACGAACAGACATGGAATCGAGTTTAATGATGGACATGGATTTCGGATTAAGCGGTTGGGCGATACTCACCATTGGCGCTGCCGTGGCCGGATGGATCGATGCCGTCATTGGCGGCGGCGGGCTCGTGCTCATTCCGCTCATCCTGGCGGTCGCACCCCAGCTTGCTCCCGCCACCGCCCTGGCCACGAACAAGGTGGCGGCGGTCTCTGGAACGGCCTCTGCTGCCATCACACTGGTCAAGAAGGTGCGCCCACCGAAGGGCGAGCTCATCCGTATGGGCCTTATCGCCCTCCTATGCTCCGGACTCGGCGCTGCAGCAGCCGCACTCATGGACAAGGACGTCATGCGGCCGGTCATCATCGTGCTTATGGTGGCAGTCGGCCTCTTCGTGGCCTTTCGCCCAGACTTCGGCAGCGGCGAAGGAGAGGGTATCCGCGGCGGCTGGCGCACGTGGGCAGGGTTAGCCGCTGTAGCAGCCATTGCCTTCTACGACGGCATCTTTGGCCCCGGCACCGGTATGTTCCTCATCATGGCCTTCACCGCCATCTTTTCCCAGAACTTCCTTACCTCCGCCGCGATGTCCAAGGTGGTCAACACGTGCACCAACGTTGGCGCGCTCGTGGTCTTCATCGTGGGCGGCCACGTGGTGTGGGGCCTCGCCTTAGTTCTCGCAGCAGCAAATATCATTGGCGCGCAACTGGGCGCGCGAACAGTGCTCGGCGGCGGTGCGAAGCTCATCCGTTATGCACTCCTCACGCTCGTCGTGGTGATGAGCGTGTACCTGGCCTGGCAGCAGTGGGGTTAAATCCTGTTCTTCGTCTTTGCGGTGGCCACCGCAATCCACGGATCCTCCGGCCACGGGTGCTTGGGGTAGCGCCCGCGCATGTCCGCGCGCACACCGGCATAAGGCCCGGACCAGAAGCTCGCTAGATCATCGGTGACGGCGAGCGGCCGGCCGGCGGGGGACAGTAGATGGAATTGCACTCGGTGGCCGCAGTATTCGGGAGACTCCGCCAATCCGAAACACTCCTGCAACTTGATGGAGACCACTGGGCGCTCGCCGGACCAATCGATCCTCGCAGCACGTCCGGACGGAACTGGCAAACGTTCCGGTGCGAGCTCATCCAAGCGGCTAGCTTCGGGCCACGGCAGCAGACGCTGCAGCGCTGGATACATGTCTGGGCGCCCGCCAATCGCCAACTCATGCAGCTCCGGCTCCAGCCAGCTCAGGTCATCGCTGTCCACGTCTGGCCAGGGCTCACCGTATGCTTTATGCAGATGCCGCATACGTTCCCGCAGGTTCTGGGCCTTGTCGTTGAAGTGAAACAGGTTTAAACCCTGTCCGGAGTTGCGGAGCGCCTCCACCGCGTCATCACCGGAGACCTTCACTGGCGTCTCCGACAACACGATGGCGCCTGCCGCACGCACCCGCACGCCGCGCACTGTGGAGCCGTCGAGAAAAGCTCGGGTTTCCTCCGTCACGCCGACGATGTCGAGCGCGTCCTTCTCCGCGATGGGCACTGCTTCACGAATGATGGCGTTTCCAGATTGCGCCAACGACACCTCCGCCACCGCCAACCAGTCGTGACCATCCTCGAGAAACCGCGCACGCGTACCGCTGGCGAGCAAAAACTCCTTGTCACCCACGCGCTTAGCCACGAACTCCGGGAAGGCGCTAGCGACCACCACGCCTGGGTCCACCGGACCTTTGTTGGGCACCAAGCGGGCCAGCCGCTTCGGATCCGAATCATCCAGCCGGGCAATCGTCTGTGCTGCCCCCGCGCCGTACTTTAACAGTGCCGCGCCCCACCGTGGGTGCGTCGGCAGCAGCGCCAGCTCTTCTCCAGCATCGAGCAGATCTAGGGTGCGGTGGGCGTCGGCAAGCGCGGCCTTCGGCGGTTGATCAAGCAAGGGGAAGTCCGGCCCTGCGCCCCAACAATCCATGAACAGCGCCGCCTGCGTGAGGTCCGCGGAGAGAATCTCTGGAATCACGTGTGGGGAAAAGTGCTGGTAGTCCTCCTGTGAATAGCAGCGGATGACGGTACCGGGCGCCTCACGTCCGGCACGTCCGGCGCGTTGATCGGCGCTGCTTTTCGACGTCGACACCGTCACCAACCCACTCATCCCGCGCTGCGCATCTCGCTTGGGAACGCGAGATAGCCCAGCATCGACGACGGTGCGCACACCCGGCACGGTCAGTGAAGATTCCGCGATGGACGTCGCTACCACGATGCGCTGCTCTCTGGTGTAAAGCGCAGCGTCCTGCTCCTGCGTGGTCTGGCGGCCGTGGAGCGGAAAAACGTTATGGCCGCTCAATGCATCACACACCAGGTTGACCTCGCGCACGCCGGGAACAAAGACCAGCGTGGACTCGTGCTGCCGCGCGGCAACCTTGGCCACGCCTTTCCAAAAGTCCCGATCGCCCGCGGCACGTCCTGGAATCGGTTCATAGGAGAGGCTGAGCGGGTACGTTACCGCCTCAGTGGAATGGATCGGAGCCCCTCCCATGAGCTGGGAGAAGCGGGAGGCGTCGACAGTCGCGGACATGGCAATAACCCGAAAATCATCGCGGAGCTGCGCCAACTCCAAGCACATGCCCAGTACCAGATCGGTATCGAGCTGGCGTTCATGAACCTCGTCGATGGCCACGGCGGAAATCCCTTCAAGTTCCTGATCCCGCAACAGTCGGCGCAACAGCACGCCGGGGGTAACAAACTCGACGTCTGCGCCTTTGCGGGAATCACCGCGTACCGCATAGCCGATGCGCTGGCCTGACAACTCCTGAAGGCGGTTTGCCGCCGCACGCACAGCTACGCGGCGCGGCGCGGTAACGAGAACCTTGCCCTCTACCTGGTTGGCCAACGCCGGTGGAATAAGCGTGGTCTTACCCGTGCCGGGCGGAGCCTGGACTACGACGTGACCGGCGGAAGGCAGAGAATCAATGGTTTCCAGGACGGGAAGTCCTGTGCCGATCGCCTTGAGATCAAACATCGAGATCTTGGCGCTCCCACCTATCCTCGTTGCCCTCCAGCGTGCGTACCACACGCCCCGGTGAGCCCAGGACCAGCGAGTTATCGGGGATATCCTTAGTCACCAGTGTGCCTGCTCCCACGACGCAGTTCTTGCCGATTGTCACGCCCGGCAACACAGTGACATTGGCACCAAACCACGTGTTATCGCCGACGCTGATAGGCTTCGCAATCTCCCAACCTTCTGCCCGCATCTCATGATCGTTGACAGGATGCCCCACGGTAATAAGCGAGCAGTTCGGACCAATCATGACGTGGTCCCCGAGGGTTACAGGCGCCTGTGCCAGGATCGTCGCACCAAAGTTGATGAAGACGCCCTTTCCGATGGTCACATTGCAGCCATACTCCAAGTTGAGCGGGACGTGCAGCCCGGGAACCTCGGACTCCGGCGAAAACAGCTCCCGCAAGATCTCCCTCGCGCGCTCTGGATTGGTGTTGTGCAGCTCATTGAGCTCCTTGACCAGCAGGAAGCCGCGTCGATGTTCGGTGCTGACCTCCTCGTTGACACCGGGCATGAACCACTGCCCGCTGGTCATGCGTTCAAAGGATCCGCGATCCGCCAAGTTCTCCTGTGACATGGCAAAAGAATAGACATGTTGGGGTGGAAATGTCGATTGCGTCGGCATATCGGCGTAGGCTCAGACGTTGACACGTTAACAAAATGTGAAAGGTATATCTATGGCGAAAATCGGCATCATCCTCGGCTCTACCCGCGACGACCGCGCCGGGCTGGCCATCGCTCAGTGGGTCACCGACCTCGCTCAGGGGGGGCGACGTGGACTACGAGCTCATCGACCTTAAGGCTTTCGACGTTCCGATCCTCACCTCCTCCGTTGTTCCTATGGCGGCAAACAAAAACTATGAGGACCCGAATGTGCAGGCCTGGTCCGATGCTATCGATTCCTGCGATGCCTTTATCTTCGTCACCCCGGAGTACAACCACTCCGTGCCGGGCGCTTTCAAGAACGCCGTCGATTCCCTAGGTGCCGAGTGGGTGGCCAAGCCGATTGCTTACGTGGGCTACAGCTTCAGCGGCGGCATCCGCGCGGTAGAGGCGTGGCGCCTCATCATGGCGAACTTCTCTATGAAGCAGCTGCGCACCCAGCTGGATATCTCGCTGAATACCGACATGAAGGATGGCACCTTCACCCCGGCTGATTTCAAGGTCGGGATCGTCGAAAACATCTGCGCCGAGCTGGAAGAAGCCCTATCCTAGGGCGCATGGAAAAAGTAGCAGTCGTTACAGGAGCGTCCTCGGGGATTGGGGAGGCGTCGGCAAGAGCGTTGGCGGCTGACGGCTGGCATGTCGTCGTCGGCGCGCGGCGCGTGGAGCGCCTTGAGGCCCTCGCGAACGACATCGGCGGCGAGGCCTATGCCCTCGACGTCACTTCGGACGAATCCGTAGCCGAATTCGTTTCCCACCTCGACCGCGTTGACCTCTTGGTCAACAACGCCGGTGGCGCGAAGGGCCTGGAGCCCCTCGTGGAGACCACCATCGAGGATTGGCAGTGGATGTATGAGGTCAACGTCCTTGGCACCGTTCGCATGATCCAGGCACTCATGCCGAAGCTGCGAGGCGGGCTCATTATCAACATGGGCTCCGTGGCCGGGTGGAACGTCTACGAGGGCGGTTCCGGCTACAATGCCGCCAAGCATGGCGTCCGCGTGATTTCTCGTGCACTGCGTATTGAAGAGCACGGCGTTCGCGTTACCGAACTCGACCCAGGCCGTGTAGCTACAGAAGAGTTTTCCCTCAATCGCTTTCGGGGCGACAAAAAGCGTGCCAATGCCGTTTATGACGGCGAGCTCAACCTCACCGCAGAAGACATCGCTGAGGCAGTGCGTTGGGTGGCGTCCCTGCCGGAGCACGTCAACATTGACACCATGACTATTAAGCCGCGTGCGCAAAGCTAATTTACCTGTTTCGCTGCAGGTGAGATGCCTCTTATAGTGGCATGCGTTAGTGAAAACGCATGTGAGTATGGGGGTGTTAGGTGGCTTTCAGCGCCATAGTGGCCTTGATGGGTGTGTGGTTCGCGGCGATGGCTTCGCCGGGGCCAGACGTGGTGCAGATTATTCGTTTGGGCGCACGCTCTACGCGCGCGGCGGTGTGGGCCGCAATCGGTAGCACCACCGGCTTGATGCTGTGGACCGTTGCTTCGCTAGCGGGGCTTACCGCATTGATTTCGGCGCATCCGGAAATCCTGGTGGCGCTGCAGGTTGCCGGCGGCAGCTATCTGCTGTGGATGGCATTTTCTGCAATAAGCAGCGGCATCAAAGAGCGTCGTGCTCCAGCAACCATCAATCCGCAACCGCGCGGGTTTACCCCGGACGGCATCATCAGACTCGGCACGGCGTACCGCATGGGCCTAGTCAGCGATCTTTCTAATCCCAAGGTACTCATCTTCTTCGGCGCTATTTTCGCCAACTTCATCGATCCGGGCATGGGATTGAGCGCGAATGCCACGGTTGGCTCTGTGTTGATTATTGAAAGCCTCATCATTTTCGTCGGCGTTGCGTTGTGCACCCGTGCGGTGGCGAAGTGGATGGCAAAGAATTCCGCCGGGGTAGATATCTTCAGCGGAGTCGTGTTTGCCCTGCTTGGCATCATCATTCTGGCAGAGGGAGTTCTTGCGCTTTGAGCTGGGTATGCTGGTCAACATGCTAGAAGTCTCAATTAAGGGAGAATCCATTAAGCTCGGCCAGTTCCTCAAACTGGCCTCCTTGGTCGCCACCGGGGGTGAGGCCAAAGAACTCATCGAGCAGGGGCAGGTCACCGTCAATGGGGAGGTGACTAAGCAGCGCGGAGCAACGCTGGCGCTTGGCGACGTCATCTGCGTCTCCGACACCTGCGCCCGCGTCGTCGAAGACGACGACGATTATTTTGATGAAGCCACCGCCGATGATGACTTCGACCCGGAGAAGTGGAGGAACCTTTAATGCCTGCATTTGAAGCAGAAGTAGGAATGCCCTACTGGATTACCCTGGCCAGCTCTGATGTGAAAGCCTCCGAGAAGTTTTACTCGGCCGTGCTGGGCTGGGAATTCGAAGATGGCATTGCTCGGCTGCAGGGCCTTCCCATCGCAGAAATTGTTCCGGGTCAGGACACCTGGGCTACCTACTTCCTCTCCCGCGACTTGGAAGCCGACTGCGCCCGGGTTGAACAACTCGGCGGAAAAATCCTCGCTTTAGGTGCCCCGCTGGCGCTCGTACTCGATAAGTCCGGTGCCATGTTTGGTTTGACGCAGCCGGAGCTCGACCGCTTTGTCGCCGGTGGTGAGCCTGGCACACCGGTGTGGCACGAGCTGACGGTCTCGGATGATTTCCACTCCGCGCTGGACTTTTATGGCGAGCTCTTCGATTGGGAAATCCGCGGCGATGAGCATTACGCGGTTGCGGAGGAAGAAGGCGCTGCCTTCGCTGGATTCTGGCACGCGGAAGGTTTGCCGAGCTTTTGGCAAACCTACTTGGGTGTGCGGGATATTGACCAGGCAGCGAAGGCTGTTACGGACAATGGTGGGCAGATTATCCGCGAGCCCCACGATTCGCCATTCGGCCGCCTGTGCTTGATTGAGGATTCCACGGGCGCGGCACTTACCTTGTGTGAGGTCGAGGATGCCCCCGAAGAACCCATCGAGCTCTAGAGTCACGGAGGTAGTTCTCCGCATACCTCTTGGCAATGTCTCCACCTACGGAGAGATTGCAAAAGTGGCAGGGGTCGGCCCGCGGTATGTGGGTTGGGGAATGTCGAAAAGCGCGGATCTGCCCTGGTGGCGGGTGGTCAACAGTACCGGCCGCGCCCACACCTCTGCCGCCCAGGCCCATTGGGATGAAGAAGGAATCCCGCACCGCGGTGACCGCGTGGTGCTCTCTGAGTGCGGGCTGGATGCGGCGGATCTGGGAGGGTGAAAGTGCGCGCTTGGCTCTTTTTGAGCATCGCCATCTTCAGTGAGGTGTTGGCGACACTAAGCCTCAAAGTGGCGCTGGAGTACCCTGCGGTCTATATCGTGGTGGTGGCGGGTTACGTCGTCGCTTTTTCCGCCCTGCACCAAGTGTTGCGCTGTGGCATGCACGTGGGTGTGGCCTATGGGATTTGGGGCGCAACCGGAGTGGTGCTTACCGCAGGGCTGTCCGCATACCTTTTTGGCGAACAGCTCACGCCGCTCATGCTGGTGGGCATGGGCTGCATCATCGTCGGCGTAGTTTGCGTAGAGATGGGCGGCCGGGCGCCGAAGACAACGCTCGTGGAAGTGGAGACATGATCTGGTTATCCCTTGCCATCCTCATCGAAGTTGCTGGCACTTTGGGCCTGCGCATGCTGGCCGTTCACGGCCAGAAGGCATGGGTGGCGTGGGTCGTCGTGGCCTATGTGTCCTCTTATGCTTTCTTGTCGTTGGCGCTTCGGCAGGGCATACCGCTAGGCGTGGCCTATGGAATTTGGACTGCCTCGGGCGTAGCGCTTACTGCTCTTTTGTCCTTCATGCTTTTCCGTGAGCCTTTCACCTGGTTTAAGGTCTTAGGGGTCGCGCTGATCATTGGTGGAGTTCTTCTAGTCGACATGGGGTAGACGACGATCCCTTCGTCGTTTTAAACGACGGACCTTTCTTAGAAGGGGATCTCCTCTCCGCCTTCAGATCCCTTGTTCTCTGCCTTTTCTGTATGTGCGTGGTTTACGGCTTCTTGTTGTTCTTTGTCTAGCTCAGTTTTAAGTTCTTGGGCCTCACGGTGTTTCCGGGCGCGGAATTCCTCAATATCTTGTGCCACACTTCGCGCCCAACGCTTGTTCTTAGGGGCTAGTGGTCCGGAAGGTTCGGTGATTGCCCACGTCCCATCCTCAAAAAGCCAGACCACATCCCCGGTATCCGGGTCCAAAATATAAAAGGCCCGTCCGTCGGTCTTCATGTTGTGGTGATGCTGGCATAGCGCGACCATGTTGTCTGGGTGCGTTGGCCCGCCATCGGCGTAGTTAATACGGTGGTCCAACTGACATAGCCACGCAGGCATTCCGCAACCAGCTGCACGACAGGTGCCATCGCGGCCCTCAACGTATTTGCGTACCATCGTGCTTGGTCCGTAGCTTTGAGAGGCTTCCGGCTTAGTGCTCAAATCCCTTTTTGTTTCGGCCTGCGCGGGGATATTGCCTAGCTGCCAGCCATGACCTTCTACATATACTGGTGCATCCGCGACATCACTAGCTTGATAGGCGTGGAGTACTACGCGGGCTGCTTCTGGCTCTACTTTCCCAGTGACGAGAAGGATGAGTGCTTCGGCCATCGACACCTCATGCTTTTCGGCCGCTGCTTTAATAGCCTCATGAATAATGACCCCGATGCTGCTGTCAACTTCTAGTTCGATGGTGGCGCGCTGGGCGCGCGTGAGTATGGAATACCGGTTCTTCGGGCGTGTATCTTCCACCGCGATGGAGTCATCATGAACCTTGACCAGATCACGCATGCGGCGGCGAATCTGCGAGGTGCTGGGAAACGCCTGGTTGGGCTTCGTCGGAGTGAACCAACGGGCCAACGAAGTATCAATGGCAGCTACTACCTCTGGGGAAGGCTGACCCAGCTTAGCCATGACCTGGTCAATGGCAATCAAGGCAGGCAGGTCCAGCAAATAATAAGCATCTTGCAGGGCTTTGAGCTGGGGGAGTTCTCTAAGGCGGTAAATCCCCATGACTATGTGAGCAACTGCCCCGGCCGTTTTGCCGGTCTTGAGCCCAAGGCGCATACACGCTGTGTCTGAGTCTTCGTCCAAGGCGGGAAGGACGCTAGACCAGAACTCGTAGTCTGCTTGGCGTATGTCTTTACCTTTCATACATACTGGGTCGCTCGGATTGGAATGAGAAAAATAGGAAACAACAACGTCTGAAGTGGAAGACACTTCAACCCCCTACTATTGGTCGAGTTACTGCGAAGGGACGAACCCCCACCGTTCGAAATCCCTTTCGAAGTAAGAGCTTATTCGGTATCTCTGGGGGAGTCCATACCGCGGAAGGAAGTTGTGATTAAAGGGGTAAATGGGAAAACTGATGCTCCACGCTCTCTGTGGGATAAGAGCTGGATGAAACGAACATTCGAGACTTCCAGTAGGGGTTTAGGGCGTTAAAGCTCCAATTAGGGCTGTTAAAGCTGTGACTTGAGTTAATCTATACAAGTGTTTAAGTCTCGCTCCTTTATTGTTGGCCTTGCACTGGCGGCCACCACCGCGCCTACTGCCCAGGCTCTGACGTTCGATCCTGGAAAAGTCCCACCACGCACCCAGATGACCGTGCGCTACGCCGATGGAAATTCAGTTTCCACTGGGAATAGCCACGAGTCCCGCCCCGCGCTTTCCCTGGTGAAGCTGTATCTCGGTATGTGGGTGCTGAAATATGGCGCATCGGAGGATAAGGCACGGGTGGAGAACATGATTCGTTTTTCTGAGGACGGCACCGCCAGCGACTTGGAGCGGAAGTACCCACAGGCCATTCCCTCCATCATCGGGGAGTATCGACTGGGGGAGACTCACCACAATGGTTATTGGGGAAATACTACGACGTCGACGGAGGATCTCACTCGCTTCATAGGGGCGATATCTGGCGATCCGGTTGCCGCGCCGCTCATGAAGGGCATGGCGACGGCGGCGCCTGTAGCATCAGACGGCTACCGCCAGGACTTTGGCACCGCACGCATCCCGGGCATCATTGGAACGAAATTCGGGTGGTCGGATAACCGTCAGGTTCACGCTAGTGCTTCTTTCGGTCCTGGATATAGCGTGGCGGCTAATACCTATGGATCCCCTGCGGATCTCACGGGGGATGTGCTGGGAGCAGTGGAGGTTGCACCGCAGGTGCCTGGCTTGCCGACGCCTCTACAGGACGCGCGCGATCGAGCGTGTGCGGAACTAAAGCGGGCGGTGCCGAGCTCTTCGCAGGCATGCTAAGCGTAGCCATTGTGAAAATACCCTTGGCGGGGCACCTCGACTAAATCACTGCAGGCTGGCGAGGCCGGGCGAGTGCGAGTAGGTATCATCCGTCTTAGCCAGACGGTGGGCCCGAATCCCTAGAGTGATGACGGTGGGGTAGAGGATGAGTGCGACGACAATATACTGCGTGACCAACTGCCACGTCTCATCCCACATGTAGTTCCATGCAAAGTGGAGACAGAAGGAAGCAAAGAGCGCTCCTACGCCTACGCCGAGACGCCACCACCAGGTTTTATGGGCAGCGTAAATGGCCCAGCCGATGCCGAAACCCGCGATGGCCGTCAGTGACATGTGCAGGCCTGGGCCTGCCACAAGGCGGAGTCCCCACATCTGCAGCATGCCGATCCAATCAGACGTCGGGTGCATCACGGCGCCGAGGGAAACGTAGAGGATGTTCTCAAAAACATCGAAAGCCCAGCCCACAAGCGCACCGACGATAAACCCATGCCAAGGTCGGTTGAGCTGGCGGAAGCTGAGCAACACAAAGACCACGCCCAGCGCCTTGGCGAACTCCTCCGGATAAGCGCCGGACCAGGACATCATGGATTCCTCCCAGCCCACTCCTTTGGTGAGGGAGGTGAACGGAAGCGCGGAGAGGAGAGCCAAAGACACCGCGGTGCCGGCTCCCCACAACACGCTGGCTGTAGCCCAGCCCTTGGCCGGTGACGCCCACATTGGGCTGAGATGCCACAGGTATAGACCCAGTGCGAGGAAGGCTAGTCCGATGAGCAGGCTTATCAGGCCCGGCAGCGGGGCAACGATAAAGGAACCCAACAGATTGATCAGAGCTGCGGGTAGGCACACGCCAATGAAGACCCACAGCGCCACGCGGAAGATCTTGCTCACTTGAAGGCCTCCATAAACTGATCGGCGATTTCTTCTGGGTTTCCGTCTGAAAAGACGAGCTCGTAGTTGAGATCGTCCTTGGCCACGCTAAAGGCAACGACCGGGATGTATGTATACGTTCGCAGTACGAGGATGCCGTCTTGGTTTTCTACTTCTTCTTTCGGCATCGACCCGAAGGTCGTGGCGCGCACAGCTCGGCGCAGGGCCAGCTCGTCATCGTCGACATCAGAGGTGAGGTAGGCCTCGACCAAGGTATCGCCGCAATCCCACGCCTGGTTGGCCACGGAATCGTAGTTCACGCTGCATTCGACGCCGTCGATAGGCTGACGCCACTCAGGATCGTCGAGGACAACAGGCTCGGTTTCAGGATCGTGGTCCGGCAGCGCCAAGCTGAGGACGGCGGGCGTGCCGAGCACGAGGAGGGTCACCCCAAGCACAGCGAAAAACGGCCCCGTCATCTTCGCTGGCGGGAAACGATAAGAAGTCATGCACACCACACTAATGGGTACATCTGACATAGAGTGAAGTGCATGAAGGATCTGTATCAGTTTGTTAATGGCCCTTGGATCGAGTCCCACGTTATTCCCGACGATCGCGGTGTCGACGGGACTTTTCACGCGCTTCGCGACGAAGCCGAGGAACTCGTCCACGACATCGTTAAGGAAGACACGGGCCGCCCAGGGATCGTGTATTCCTCCCACATGGACGTTGAAGGAGTTAATGCTGCGGGAACGGCACCGCTTTCCGAGGATCTGGACAAGCTGGTGGCGGCGGACCCGGAGGAGCTGGCACATAACCTGGGAGTGCTGGAGCGCGAGGGCGTCGGCGCCCCGGTTACCTTCTGGGTAGAAAAGGACTCCGGCGCCGAGGAGGCGGTGGCCTACATTATTCAGTCCGGTTTAGGTCTGCCGGATGAGGCTTATTACCGCGAGGAAGCTCACGCGCAGACGCTCGAGGCCTACGAGAAGCACGTTGCGGCGATGCTTGAATTCTTAGATCCCGCGCGCCTCTTCGGGCTGGGTGCGGATGCGGCCGCAACGCGCATCGTAAACCTAGAGAAGGAAATCGCGGCCGGCCACTGGGACGTGGTGGCCTCGCGTGATGCGGTGAAGACGTATAACCCGGTGGACGTCGCCAAGCTGCCCAGCATCACCCGCGCCATCCTGCAGGGTGGGGGACTGCCCGAGCACCGTGTGGTGGCTATGATGCCATCTTATTTTGAGCACCTCGAGGGCCTGTTTACCGCCGGCCGTATGGCGGATTGGCAGCTGTGGGCGACGTGGCACATTCTGCTGTCGCGCGCGCCGTACCTTACTGAGGAGATCGGTAAGAAGAATTTCGAGTTCTACGGAACCAAGCTTTCGGGCGCCACGGAGCAGCGTGATCGCTGGAAGCGCGCCGTGGGCTTGGCGGAAAACATGGTGGGACAGGAGATCGGCAAGGTTTTCGTGGACAAGCACTTCCCGCCCTCCTCGAAGTCCGAGATGGATGAGCTGGTGGAGTACCTTACCGCCGCTTATCGTGAGAGGATTTCGCAGCTGGAGTGGATGACCCCGGCTACCCGCGAGCGCGCGCTGGAGAAGCTCGCCCAGTTCAAGGCTAAAATCGGTTATCCAGATACCTGGCGTGACTATTCTGACCTGGAGTTTTCACCGAAGGGCGCGGACTTGGTGGCCAATGTGCGCGCGAGTAATGCGTGGAACCACGATTATGAACTGGCCAAGATTGGTAAGCCGGCGGACCGCGATGAATGGTTCGCCACCCCGCAAACGGTCAATGCTTTTTATAATCCAGTGGTCAATGACATCACCTTCCCGGCAGCGATTCTGCGCCCGCCGTTCTACAATCCTGAGGCGGACGCCGCGGAGAACTTCGGTGCTATCGGTGCGGTGATTGGTCACGAGATTGGCCACGGTTTTGATGACCAGGGCTCGCAGTACGACGGCCAGGGTAACCTCAACTCTTGGTGGACGGATGAGGACCGCGTGGCCTTCGAGAAGTTGACCGCGAAGCTGGTGGACCAGTTCCAGGGGCAGGTGCCGAAGGTGCTGGAGGGCACTGATTCCGCAGGCGTCAACGGCAGCTTCACCCTGGGTGAGAACATCGGTGACTTGGGCGGATTGGGCATTGCCGTGGTGGCCTACAAGAACTACTGCGCCGACAAGGGCCTGGACATCAACGGCCAGGTCGCGCCGTTTGAGGCCGAGGGCGCTGAGCCGGAATTGGCAGAGCACGAGTACACCGGTCTGCAGCGCTTCTTCCTGGCGTGGGCGCGCGTGTGGCGTACTGCCATCCGTCCGGAGATGGCCACGCAGTATTTGGCCATTGACCCGCACTCGCCGGCAGAGTTCCGCTGCAACATCATCGCCGAGAACATCGATGAATTCTACGAGGCTTTTGATGTCGAGGGTGGTCTTGCACCGGAGGAGCGCGTCACCATCTGGTAGTACTCTTGGGGGCCATGAGTGAGTGGAATATCGGCGGCCAGGGTCGCCAGCTAAGCCCTGAACAACAGCTCGAGCAGCTCTCCTCCTACATGGAGGTGCACTACCCGCTGCCGGATTTCCGCCCGCCGTGGGCTGGTGGAGGTTCGCCGGATGCGGACCGCTATTGTGCGCTGCTTCCGGACCGCATCGTGCAAGCCTCCATGATGGTGCTGGGCTCCGCAGTGGATCACTCGCTGCCCGGCACCGCCTTTACGGAAGGCGTGAGCGTTGAGGACTCTGAGGTGGGAGCGATTTTTGTTCCTTCAGAGCCGAATGGCCGCTGGGCAGTGTCGCTGCACTCCGGCGGCTGGTGGCGCGGTGACGGCAAGGCACTAGAAATGCAATGGCGGCCCGAAGTTGCTGCCGCAGCGCAGTTGTCGGGCACGACGATCATTGATGTCGATTATCCGTTGGCGCCGGAGCGCACCGTGGCGGAGATGGTCCAGTCGGTTCAGGCGGCCGTCGATTATGCGCGCGACCATGGGGCCAACCGCGTGACGGTGTGGGGATATTCCTCCGGTGGGGCGCTCGCAGCGCTGGTGCCTGCCGACGCCCTCCTCCTCACCTTCCCCGACTTCGGCGCGCTGGCCAAGCTGCCGGAGGAGATCCGCGGCGACTACGTCCTCGATGTTGAGAAGCTGCCGGGGCTGTATTCTGACATCTTGGTCCAGACCGCGGCGCAGGACGAGATTGCTGAGCGCGTGGAGATCCCCGGTGCACAGACTGCGGAGTATGTGTCCATGCACCGTATTTCGACCCCGACCGTGGCGCGTCAGCGCATTAAAGATTCGGCCGAGTTTCTCTAATCCCTACTGCTCACCCTCCGGGCGAATCTTCATCTCGGAGTTCTTCCACAGTCCGGAGCGCTGGATGATTTCCTGGTCGATGTCCGCCTCGAGCGGGGCCTCGCCGCGGGAGTTGGTGCGCAGCTCATACTTTTCAATGGAGCCCCAGTCGCGCGCCCAATCGTTGTTGAGGTAGCTCGGGATCTCATAGGAGTAGTTCACTGCCTCCGCGGTTGCCAGCGCACCACCACCGGAGAAGGACTGGAAGTCCGTGAGGGAGGTCTGTGCGGCGGCGTCGGGAAGAATGCGGAACTGCGGGATCTCGGTCACGCCGGCGTAGTGGTCGAAGGTGCGCTGGCAGGGGAACTGCAGGGCCACGGACCAGTCGAGGAGTGCCGGGGTAGAGGAATCGAACTGGGAGTTGATGGTGGCAAGCTCCGGGACGCGCGGCGGGGTAAACGCCATCCAGTCGTCTTCATCGGTGGAATCGTCTACCGCAACGAGGCGCACAACGTTGGCCTCCTCTGGGAGCTCGTCCAGAGCAATGCGGAGGTTGCGCCATTTGGGGGTCGCGCCGACGTCGGAAAGCTCGGCCTCACCCTTGTTGGTGACCTTGCCGTCCTTGAGGGTGCCGTACTCCAAGGTGAGCTCGGTGCCTTCCTGCTCCACGCCGTTGACGTCGTGGTGATAAATCTTACCGGCGGCAGAGACCGCGAGGACGGGGGTGTTTTCTCCCGGCTCCGGCAAGTTGTACCACTGGGTGGTGATGGTAGCGGTGGAGCGCTGCGACTCATCGTAGGAGCCCATGACCGGGACCTTCGTGTAATCCAGGTTGAAGGGCAGGTGCATCTCGGAGCCGTTGATGCCTAGGGTTCCGCGCACGCCACCGGCGGAAGAGTCGGTGACTTCGGTTGCCTTTTCCTCGGATTCGGTGAGTTCCTTTTGTTCATTGGACGCAGCCGAGTCATCACCTGTGGTGTTGGCAATGGCGCCTACTGATGCCGAGTTGAGGTTCTCCGGCTCAATATCTTCCTTGATCATGTTGGGGCCGAAACCGAAGTTGTCCTCATCCTCATCAACCAGCGAATCCTTGAGGTCGCCATTGACCGGAGTGAGGAAGGAATCGTTGGTGTTGGTTTCCACCATGGTGGCATCTGCCAGCGAGCAGACATCGCCGTGCAGGGATGCCAGGTTGCCCTTGCCCACGGAGTAGGAATCCGCCTGGGCCACGTAGCCCTTGGCAAAGGAGGCGCAGGAGAAGGCCACGATGAGGATGCAGGCCATCGCAATCGGTGCGGACATGGCGCCTGCCCAGCGAGAGACCTTGGCGGCGTTGGCGGCCTCGAATTCCTCGAGGGTGCCGTCGGCTTCAGCCTTGTTCTTGCGGTAGCTGTGGACGAGAGATTGGTAAAGGCCAATCGCTAGGACCACCATGGCGATCGCGAGAACCACGGTGTTGGCCTCGATGGCCTTGAACTGCACCGTGCGGTCCCACCACGGGATGCCGAAGGAGGACACGTACCACCAAGCGTTCCAGCCACCCAGGGAGATGGCGAGGAGGAAAATCACCGCGGCGATGGAGAAGGTCCGGGCGCGCGGGGAGCGCATGGCGATCTGGGAAAGGACCACCGAGCCCAGCGCGGCGATGACACCGGCGATACCGGCGTAGATACCGAAGTGGTGCGTCCACTTCGTCGGCGTGAACATGAGGAAGAAGGCCGAGAGCGCCATGATGGCCAGCAGGCGCTTGGTGGGATCTGCCTCCGCACCGACGACGCGGTGGTTCTTGATGAAGGCGTAGATGATGAGCGCCAAGCAGAAAAGCATGGTGAACATGGCGAAACGGCGCGTCAGGGAGCCATCCACGGAGGGCTCGAAGAGCGTGGAGTAGCGGACGAACTCGGAGTACCACGGCAGGGACGGGCCGACCGCGGAACGCACGCGCGTGGATTCGATGACTGACGCTAACGTTTGGTCCCCGAAGGCGGCAACCATAACCGCAGTGCCGCAGGCAAGGAACGGGGCAATGAGTGCCGGCCAGGTGACTTCGGGGGCGCGCGTGCCCATGATGCGGAACAGCGCGGGCAGGCAGACCAAGAAGATGCCTACCGCGGTCAGGCCGGTGGGGCCAGCGGCCAGGGTGATGGTGGCGATGATGGTGCCCACCGCTGCAGGCAGAAGACGCTGGGTGGAGATGGCGCGCTCGAAGGAAGCCCACGTAAGCATGACACCGAGGGCCACGATGGGCTCTGGACGTACGCCGTTGTTATAGGGCAGCCAGAAAGCCAGGAACATGAACGCGGCGGTCCAGTGCGCGAGGCGGCGCTCGTTCACGCGGGCACCGAAGCGCGGGAGCATCTCGCGCGACAAAACGAACCAGATGATGAGCGCCGAGATGAGGGAGGGCAGGCGCACGATGATGGAGGCGCTGGAGATTTGCGCCAGCCATGCCACGAGGTCGTAGTAAGGTGCGCCGAACGGGGCCTCGGGGACGCCGTACCAGCGGTAATAGTTCGCCATGTAGGTCGCGTGATCGGAAACGCGTCCCATGGTGAGGATGAAGCCATCATCGGAGGTATTGGCGCCGAAGACATACCACCAGCCGAGTACAGCTGCCACGACGCCATCGAGCGGTCGGATCTGCTTCCAGGTTTCGGGCATGAAGCCCAGGCGTTTGCCATCGAGGCGGTCAATCCTCCACAGGCAGACCAGGCTGATGACCACCATGGCCAGGCCCAGCCACATGGCGAGGAGCTTGAGCGGTGTCGGGGAGGAGGTAAAGCGGGAGTTGATCTCGACGTGGATGCGGAGGTCGTCGCCAAGCTCTGCGAGGTTCTCCGGAGTGTCGTCGATCTCGGTGTAGACGCCGGTGACCTGCGGGCGCAGATCTTCCTCGGTGGTTTTCTTGTGCTTGCCCACGGAGACGGTGGTCCCATCCCCCGTGGAGGCGATACTGAGGGTGGCGTCCTCTGGCAGCTTCGCCACCTGCTCGGCGGTGAGAGAGAAAATGACCTCATCGAGGCTTGTCACCGAGAGGCCACCCTCGCCGGCGCGGACAAACATGCCGCGGTTGGAGGCCTTCTTGGACTCCGGGGGCACGGTGCCGTAGAGCAGGTCCTGGCCATCGCGCAGCTTGTCGACGGCTCCCAGGGGGATCTCTGCATCAATTTCTTCCGGCGCCACCGAGATGAGCGGGGCGTTGATGGACTGCAGGGAGCCCTGCTGGGGCCAATCGAAGGAGGATTGGGTCTGGTTCACCGGCAGCAGCGGCGTCGCCACGAAGCACAGGAAACCAATGAATCCAGCGATGATGGCGGTGAGTCGCAGGGACTGCGGTGCACGTAATGAAGAGGTTTTCCGATCTGACACGGCGATCAGTCTACGTCACCGCCTTGGCTTCTTAAGATCGCGCCGCCACGATGAAGGGGCCGATTTGTTGCGTGTTCCACCCTTCCTCAAAGACCTCCGGGTTGAAGAACACCGCGCGGTAGCGCACGTTGGGCTGGTTGGGGTAGATGTCTTCAGCCAAGTGCGTCTTATAACCATCGCCGGGCTCTTCTAGATCACCGCGGAAGATGAGGACGTCCGGCCCGCGCCACGGCGCGGACTCAAGCGACTCCGCAAACTCTTCCGGAGTTTGTTCCCAGGACTTGGAAGCCCACTCCTCGATCTGCAGGTTGCGGGTGCTGAACTCTCCCAGCGGGTTGGCGTAGTTACTGGTGAAGGCGTTGAAGCCGTAATAGGGGTTATAGGCCATGAAGAGCTTCTCATCGGTCAGGACAACCGTGTCGTTGGCCTCGTAGCCCTGGGCATCGATGAATTCACGGATCTTGCCGTAATTAGCGGAAGAATCGCTGGTGTAGCGGTCCGCGCGCTCCCCGTAGCCGTCGGTATCGGTATAAGCGTGGTCCAAGGCGGTCACGTTCGTTGCCGGGATCTGCTGCGCATAGTAAATACCGCCCAGCCCCATGATGATGGCAAAGACCAGGGTCACGCGCTTGCTGGTGGCTTCAGAGAATCCTGCCGGATAAAGCGTGGGAAGGCCCATGAGGCGGACGTCGGCCAGCGCGAGAATGCCGGCCGTGGCGAAAAGCACCGCGACGATAAGCTCCAGGCGGAAGCCCAGCAGCGTGCTGCCGGCAAGGGTCATGACCATGGAGGCCAGAGTCCACAGGTAGGTTCCGACAAGCGCGGTGCCCATGGCTCTGATTTCGGGTTCGTCAACGCGCAAGATGAGGTAGATCAGGCCAATAAGGCTGAGGGCGCCGATGACGGACAAGGAGAGGAAGGGCGCCGGGATTTGGGTGCCTTCCTCCGGCAGGTAGTGCTGCGCGGTGGATTCTAGCGGGGCGGTGGCGTGCAGGACGGCGTGCAGATACGGTGCCCAAGCAATCGCGGCGATGGCCAGGGATCCGGCCGCGATGGCGGCGAGGCGCACGAGGGGAGTCCACGTACGGTCGCCCACGCACGTGACGAGTGCAATGAGGCTGACGATGGTCAGCGCCACGGCGCCCGTGTACAGCGTGTAGAAGCAGGCTGAGATTCCCAAGTAGATAGCGATTGCGGCGGTGGAGAACCAGGAAGCCCTATAGAAAGCGTGCGAACACAGGACGGCGACCGCTGGGACACCCATGGCGATGACTGCGGAATAGGGCTCCTCAGCACCGATGGTCAGGGTCACCGCCGTGGTGGTCAAGGCAATGGCGGTGGCAACGGGCAGGGATCCGGTAAGCCGTTGCCACAGCGGAACCAGGATGCACCCGGCCATGGCCAGGGAGATGAGGCTCCAGGGTTGGTAGACCTCCCAGCCCGGCATGTTGAGAAGGTTGGCGAGCCGCCCGCCCATCCAGAACCAGCCCAGCGGGTAGAAGGTAGGCAAGCCCTCGTAGTTCATGTCCGCATAAGAGCTGGCCTCTGTGGCGCGGGTGAGGAATTGGGTGCGGAATACCTGGTCGACTTGGACACCGTCGAGCCACAGGCGGGAGGCCGAAAGAGGCAAGCCGATACTGGTTAGTGTGAGCAGCGCGGGCGAAATGTAGCACACAGCGGTGGTGAGCCACGTCCGCCAACGGGGGCGCGGCGAAGCGCCAATCACCCACCACGCGCACAGAGCTCCCACCAGCAGAACGGTGAGTGCAGTTCCCGCCGTGCTCAACGCGCGGGTCACCATCGACGTACTGAACGCCGGGAGGGAGACCGTCTTAAAGGCAAAGAAACCAATCAACGTAACAAGGCCGCCACCTACAGCGGCGGCGGCAATGCCCACGAGACTGGCGCGACGCGAGAGGCGGTCGACGTCATATTCAATGGTGGGAGACTCAGTCATGTAAGTAGTCTCCCACACGCCGTGGACTTAGCGGAACTTTAGAAAGGCAGCTTCCGGAAGATTGCCTGCGGGATGAACTTGAATCCCAAGGACACGTACTCAAACAGCGGGTGCACGAAGATGGACTGCTTGCCATCCAGCACCGCCTTGACGGTGGCCTTAGCCACGTCGGAGACGTTGACGGTCAGTGGCGCTTCGCCGGCTTCCGCCGACATCTTGGTGCGCACCTGGCCCGGGCGAACTACGAGCACCTTGGCGCCGGAGCCGCGCAGGGCCTCACCCAGGTTGATGAAGAAGCCATCCACGCCGGCCTTAGAGGCGCCGTAGACAAAGTTGGAGCGGCGCACGCGCATGCCGGCGACGGAGGAGATCGCCACGATGGTGCCGTGGCCCTGCTCCTTGAACTTCTGGCCGAGCAAGACGCCGAGGGAGACCGGTGCGGTGTAGTTGGTCTGGGCGGAGGCGACCGCCTTGGCCTGGTCCTGCCACAGTTCTTCCTGGTCACCGAGGGTGCCGAAGGCGATGATGGCAACGTCGACGTCGTCGCGCTCAAAGGCGCGCTTGACGACGTCCCCGTGGCCCTCGAAGTCAGTCGCGTCAAAGTCGATGACCTCGACGTCGCCACCGCGGGACTCGATGGTCGCGCGGGCATCCGCGATGCGCGGGGAGTCGGCGCGTGCCGCGAGGGTGACCTTGGCCGGGCCGCGCTCGAGGAATTCTTCGACGATGCCCAGGCCGATTTCGGAGGTGCCGCCGAGAAGGAGGATGTGTTGTGCTTGGCCTACTGCATTCAGCATGAGGGTGTTCCTTTCTAGTGCAGCTCGAGGCGGCGGGACATATCGGAGGCGAAGACGCCGGTCGGGTCGATGTCGTTGCGGGTCTTGAGCCAGCCCTCGAGGCCCGGGTACATCTTGTGGAAGTTCTCCGCCGAGGTGCGGGACTCCTTGGCCAGGTAGAGGCGGCCGCCGAATTCCATGACGCGCTTATCCAGGTCGTCGAGGAAGGCGCCCAGGCCCGGCTTGATGGGGAAGTCCACGCAGACATTCCAGCCCGGCATCGGGTAGGACAGCGGGGCCTTGTTACCCGGGCCGAAGAGCTTGAACACGTTGAGCGCGGAGTAGTGTCCGGACTTCTGCATGTCGCGGATGATGTCCTTGAAGGGCTCGACGGCGTCGGTCGGCACCACGAACTGGTACTGCAGGAAGCCGTTGGAGCCGTAGCCACGGTTCCACTCTCCGATAAGATCCAGCGGCTGGTAGAACTGCGTGAGGTTCTTGACCTGGTTACGCGCCGGGGCGCCCATGAGGTAGTAGGCCTCGCCGATAGCCATGAGCGAGAGCTTGTTCATGGTGAAGTTCGGGAAGATATCCGGAACCGTCATCAGCTGCGGGGCATTGAACTTCAGCGGGTCTTTCGCCAGCTTCGGGGCGAGCTCCTCGAGCTGCTCCAGGGTGGCCAGGGAGCCGCGGGAAATGGTGGAGCGGCCCAGCTTTGGTTCCGGGGAGATGACGTCGAACCACGCGGAGGAGTACGTGTAGTTGTGCTCCGAGCCATCGGAGTGGAAGGCCACGGTTTCATCGAGGTTATCCGTGCGGTCGGTATCCGCGATGAAGTAGGCGGTTTCCGTCTTCGTCATCTTGATCTTGGCGCGCAGGATGATGCCGGTCAGGCCCATGCCGCCGACGGTGGCCCAGAAGAGATCGCTGTTCTCACCTTCCGGTTCCAGGTGTAGGACTCGGCCGTCTGCCACGAGCAGCTCCATGGAGGTGACGTGGTCGCCGAAAGAACCGGCGGAGTGGTGGTTCTTGCCGTGGATGTCCGGGCCAATAGCACCGCCGATGGTGACCTGGCGGGTACCCGGCAGAACAGGAACCCACAGGCCGTAGGGCAGGGCGGCCTTCATGAGCTGGTCGAGGGTGACACCACCGTCGACGTCGACAATGCCCGACTCCGGATCGATGGAGTGGATCTTGTTGAGCGGTTGCATGTCGATGACGAGGCCACCGGCGTTCTGCGCGGGGTCGCCATAGGAGCGGCCCATACCGCGGGCGATGACGCCGCGGCGCAGGTGGGAAGGCTTATCAGCATTGTCCTCAGCCACCTGGGCGACGGCGGTCTTGATGACGTCGACGTCTGGGGTGGACAAAACGTGGGCGGTTGTCGCCGCCGTGCGGCCCCAACCGTGGAGGGACTTCTCAGTAGTATGCAGTTCCATCTCTTACTCTTTGATTCGATGTGATGGGTCGGTTTTCTACACTACCTAGGCGGTAGTGCCTGTGGCGGGAGTGAAAACGTGAGATTAGGTACAAAAGCCAAGTAAACGGAACGTTTGTATTGTCCGAGTCTGTGGTTTTAGTTCGGAATTAGTACAGATCCATGATCTCTCGGATTTCTTCCGGCAGTTCTTCTTGGGAGCTAATCTCTGGGCCGTCATACTCACGCAGGATCTCATAGACGCGGCCGCGCGAAGTGGAATCGAGGATGGGAAGTTCCTCGGCGATGAGCCGCGTCATAAAACCATTGAGCGGTAGCGACGTGTGTTCTGTCGCCAGAAAGTGGCCGTGGCGCTTGTCTTCCTCGGCGCGCTCATCTTGCGCTGCTCGCTGTGCTGGGGTGAGGTGCTCTTTTTTAGAGGAGTACATGCACGGTAGCCTACCGCCCGCCTAAAGTGGGGCGGTATGACTTCTCCCAAGCAAGATAATTATGCGCTGGATGACACCCTTGCCGGACGCATCACCCAAGCCGCGGCCGTGGGCATTATGACCGCGTTCCCCGACTGGATTAAGAATAAGACTGCGCTCGTTCTCGCCTATGTGCTGTCAATCCTCGGGTTCGGCGCACTCGTGGCCATTACTAATGCCGAGAGCCACGAGGACCGGCCGGAGCCGGAGACTCCCGATGTCCCCGTGTGGGCCATCCCGGTTGCCTTCGGCATTCTGCTGCTGGGCGGATGGATCACCGTAAAGACTGAGCGCAGCGTGGTGCGATTTATTCGCCGCCGCGGGGTGGCAAGACCCTGGACCGTCTGGGGTGGAATCAGTGCCGCCATCGTTTTCATTCTCAGCGAGCTTGAAGCACGCGAGCTCACCGCCCGCAACTAAAAGTGCGTATGGTGGGGCACATGAGCTCAAAGGTCACAGATTTGGCGCAGGTCCGCGCCAATCGTGGTGATTCTGCTCGAACCCTGCTGTGTCAGGTATCTAACGTCCGCGCGGATGCCGAGGTTCACCGTCAGATCGGTTTTTCCGATGCGCTCACGTTGGAAGAGCTCCACCATATTCTTGAAATCTGCTTCGGGCTGCCGCACGAGGATTCACCGTGGCACTTTTTTGAGCACACAGATGCCCGCGGCCAGCGCATCGATCCGAGCCACACCGTGCGCGAATTCTTGAGCCGCGAAGGCGAGCAGGTTGATTATGCCTGGGGGCTGTGGGATTTCGAGATCGTTGTGGTGGAGACCTACCCGCGCGATAGCGGGACGCCGGAGGCCCTGTGCGTGGGCGGTTCCGGTTCTTTCCACACACCCTTCGATCTCACCGCCGTGAATGCGGAGCTCACCGGTCAGGAAACAATTGATGAGGTTCTGGAACTTGTGGCTAGTCCCGTTCGCGCGCTGATTGAAAGAACCCGGCTCTATGACTTCGTTCCACTTCTCCAAGCGCTGGATTTGAAGCGTGAGGTGAGCATTGATGCTGGGGTGTTTCGCCAGCTGCGCACTTTGCCGCGTGAGGTGACGAACGAGGGTAAGGATGCTTTCTGGTCGTTGGCTCTAGCGCTGTCCTGCATGGGCGGGCGCGAATTGACCGATTCCGTAGCGGAGACCTCTATGGCCGCGCTGGGGTGGGTCGACGATGATGGCGAGGAGCTGCGTGGCCCGGAAATTCGGGAGCTGTGCTTGGCTTCGCTTAAGGTGCTTTCTTCTCTCGGCGCCTATGGCGAAGATGCCGTCGCGCCCGTGGACCGCCTGGACATTTACCGCGCCCTTGTCCGCGGGTAGAGTATTTCGCCGTGACTGAACCTACCTCTAGCATGAAGACCCAACTCGTGCGCTTCGTATCCGTCGGTGTTTTCACTGCGGCGATTGATTATGGCCTTACCCTCTTTCTGACGTACCTAGGCCTGCACCGTTCTTTGGCGAAGGCGATTGGCTGGGTCTTCGGCACTATCGCCGCCTATGTGGCGAATGCCCGGTGGACTTTTGGCGCCCAGGTTTCTGGTCGCACCGCCGGTGCCGTGGGCTTGTTGTATTTATCCACCTTCGCCGTACAGAATTTCCTGTATTGGGTGCTCAACGCCCCGCTGATCAGCTTGGGCTTTGAAGGCGCGGTCAAGGACACTATCGCCTTCGTCATCGCACAAGGCGTTGCTACGGTGACCAACTTCGCCATTCAGCGCGCCTTCATCTTCAAAGGAAAGTAACCATGGCTGGTCGCGCCGAACGCCTCTCACGGTCGAATTCCCTGCAGGCGCAGGGCGCGAAGTTCGCGATCACGGGAGCCATTGCCGCGCTTATCGACGTCTCCCTGACCTGGCTTTTTCAAATTGGTTTAGGTCTGTTCGGCGATGTGGCCTCGAGAACTATTGGCTTTGCCGCCGGCACCTTCGCGGCTTATTTATTGAACCGGCGGTGGACCTTCAACGCGCGGGCTTCGAAGCGCCGCTTTGCTGCCGTGTTTGCCACCTACGCCATGACCTATGCGATCAACATTGTGCTGTATCGCTGGGCTTTCCCCTTCTTTGATCACACGCTGGACTGGCCTTCGTCCTGGGCGCTGACAGTGGCTTTCGTGATTGCCCAGGGCACGGCAACGCTTATCAACTTCTTTGTGCAGCGGTGGGTGATTTTCCGCAGCACGCGCAAGTCCTTTGAGGTTTAGGGCCGGCGGAAGTCTTCCTTGCGTCCGCGGTTGTGGAGGCGCAGCCATTCCATGAATCCCTTCACGTCGTGCTGCTGCACGATGAAGAACCAGCCGAAACGCGCGAATTCCTGCGGCAGCAGCTTGCGCATGCCGCGCTGCCACAGAAGGTAGCCGCGGTTGCGGTAGGTGAAGAAGCGCTTGAACTCGCCCTCCGGATACTGCGTGTGCATCTTGCCGCCGAGGATGGGCTTGAATTCATCGGAGCCATCCGGGTGCAGGTAGCTGGTGGTCAGCGCGGTGCCGAAGCTTAAGCCTGAGTTGACCAGGCGGCGGTGGTACTCCACTTCATCGCCACGGATGAACAGGCGGTAGTCCGGTACGCCGATGATCTCCATGGCTTCGGCAGAGATGAGTGCCCCGTTGAAGAGAGAGGCAATGCCGGGGAGGAAATCACCCTCTAGTTCGCTCATGTAACGCCGCCACACCAGGCCCTGGCGCAGTGGGAAAGCCAGCTTGGCGGGCTCGTCGATATTGCACACGGCTGGGGAGACTTCGTGGAGGCTGTTGTTTTCCGCAACTCGGTAGAGCTCCTCGAGCACGTGGTGGTCGGCGGGGCGGCCGTCATCGTCAGCACACCACACTGCATCCGCGCCGAGGGCCAGAGCTGTCAGGAATCCCAGCGCAAAGCCGCCCGCACCGCCAAGGTTGGTTTCCGAAGGCACGTAGACGCCGCGCTCGCCGGCGAGTTCGTGGAGGAGATCCTCTACTGCTGCTTCCGCACCGTTATCCACCACGATCACCCACTGCACCGGGTGTGTCTGGTTCACCACCTGCTCAAGGGAGGCGCGCAGCAGCTCCACGCGCTGGTGGGTGACGATCACAGCGGCCGTCGTTCCGGCCTGGGACAGGGTGGCAGTCATGGATTCTATTGTGCCATCCGTGATGAGTTATACGATGCTGCCATGGCTGTAAAAAGTATCGAAGAGATGTGGGCTCCATTCAAACTCACTGTGCAGGTCGGCGAGCTGACCTTGCGGGTGCTGCGTGATAGCGACATCGCCGCCATCCACGGTGTTAGTGCCACTGAGATTTTTGGTGAGCCGCTTCCGGAGTACACGTTCCCGTGGTTGAAGCAGAAGCCGGACCCGAGTTTCCGGTGGGCGCACCGTGCGCAGATGTCTCCGGAGGAGTGGTCGTTGGACTTCGGCGTGCACCTTGGCGGTGAAGTCATTGGTTCGGTGGATCTGCGGGCGCAGAATTTTCCCGATAACCATGAGGTCGTAACCGGATCGTGGATCTACCACCGTCTTCAGGGTCGCGGGATAGGTACGCAGGTCCGCCACGCCGCTGCGGTATTTTGCTTCGAGTACTTGGGCGCGCGCCAGCTGCGCTCCGAGTGGGAACTGGGCAATGAGGCTTCCCAGGCTGTATCGCGCAAGCTGGGCTACACCATCGAAGGAAACAAGGCCGTGCTGCGCAAAGAGGATTATCAGCCGGGGCCGGAAGTGACTGTGGCCGGGATGAGTGAAGAGCTGCGCGAAATGCTTGGGTATTAGCTCTAGACGTTCTCCTCGTTGTCGAAGCGCTTGCGCAAATCCCGCACGTACTGGCCCACCTCGGGGCCTTCGTACTCGCCGACGACCTCGGAGACCTCGCCTACCGAGCGAATCTGGCCGTGGTCGATCCACAGGGCGGTATCGCACAGCTGCGCCAAGAAGTCGTTGGAGTGGGAGGCAAAGACTAGGATGCCGGAGCGCTTCACCAGGTCCTGAAGACGGACGCGGGCCTTGGCCATGAAGGCGGCGTCGACGGCGCCGATGCCTTCGTCGAGAAGCAGGATCTCCGGCTCAATGGAGGTCACCACGCCCAGTGCTAGGCGCACGCGCATACCGGTGGAATAGGTGCGCAGCGGCATGGAGAGGTAATCACCCAGCTCAGAGAATTCCGCGATCTCATCCATCTTGGCCTTCATCTGCTTGATGGTCTGGCCCAAGAAGAGGCCGCGGATGATGATGTTGTCATAGCCGGAGACCTCTGGGTCCATGCCCACGCCGAGGTCGAAGACCGGGGCCACACGCCCGCGGACGTCGGCAGCGCCGCGCGTGGGTTCGTAGATGCCGGAGAGCAGTCGCAGCAGAGTGGTTTTGCCTGCGCCGTTGTGGCCGACGAGGCCGACGCGGTCGCCCTCACGCAGGTGGAGGTTGATGTCTTTGAGCGCTTCCACCATGACCACGTTCTGGTCATTCTTGCCAATGGAGCCACCGGCCGTGGAGAGCATCGCCTTCTTGAGGGAGCGGGACTTGGCATCAAAGATGGGAAAGTCCACGCAAGCGTTATACGTATCAATGGAAACCATGGACGATCCTTTCTAGACCCAGTAGGAGACGCGGAAGCGCCACTGGCGCATGGCCAGGCCGGCGATGAGCAGGCCGGCGACGGTGCAGCCGATGACGATGAGCCAGTGATAGCCGGCGACGGGCTCGCCGATCATGGGGGCGCGGATGATCTCCATGTAGTGGTAGAGCGGGTTGATCTCAGCGATGCGTGCGCGGCTGGCCACGGCACCTCCCTGATCCTTCAGGGTGTTGGTCATCCACACGATCGGCGTGACGTAGAAGAGCAGCTGGGTTAGGGCCTCCAGCAGCGGGGCAACGTCACGGAAACGGGTGGCGATGATGCCGAAGAACATGGCTACCCACACGCCGTTGACTAGGAAGAGTCCTAGCGCCGGGATGAACAGGAAGAACTCCCAGCCCAAGTGGCGCGGGAAAATAAGAATGAGCAACAGCCAGATGATGAGGTTGTGACCCAAGAAGAGGGTCTGCCGCCAGACCAGGCGGTAGACGTGTACCGACAGTGGTGCGGGCAGCTGTTTGATCAGGCCCTCGTTGTCGATGAAGACCGTCGAGCCTTCCTTGATGGCACCCGAAATGAAGTTCCACATAATCAGGCCCACAGTCACGTGGGGCAGGAACTCTGCCACGGGGATCTGGAAGAGCATGGAGTACAGCAGGCCCAGGGCCGCGGCCATCACGCCGGTCGCGATGGTGATCCAGAAAGGCCCCAGCACCGAGCGGCGGTAGCGCTGCTTGATGTCTTGGATGCCCAGCTTGAACCACAGCTCGCGCTGGCGAGCGCCTTGCAACAGATCGGCGAAGGCCGCCGACATGGTCATGGAACGCGAGGCCGGCTCCTCACCGGGTGCAGGCGCGGAGGTCATGCGGGCGACGTCGTCACGCAGGTTTTTCTTGTCTTGCACGTCCTTCACCCTAGCGCGCACGTCCGGCAAACACCTACACACACGCCCTTAACCTGGGAAAACACGAGCGAGCTGGGAAAATCGAGGGTTAGGAAAGATTTACGTGGGGCGTATAGAGTAGGGAGCGTTCATCCGCATCGGGAGGAAGGGTTGAAGCATGACGGAACAGTATGACGTCGCCAGCGTGCGAGGTCTTTACACTGGTCTGTCCGATGGTTGGACCTACCTGAACGCGCATGCCGCGCCGCAGATTGCGGAGCGCGTGGCCTCTGGCGTGGCCCGTTCTTTCCGCATGTCCGCCACGGTGAAACCGTTGGAGGATGCCGTGGGCGCGCACTCGGCGCATCACGACCCAGGAGAGCTCCACGCGGCGGATATGTATGCTTCTGCGCGCCGGGCGGTGGCCGATCTCACGGGAGCGACGGCGGAGCGCGTCATCCTGGGCCCGTCGCTGCCGGTGCTGTACCAGGCTTTGGGCGCTGCACTGCGCCCGCTACTGCGCCGCCAGTCCTCGGTGGTGCTCTCCCGTTTTGATTCTCCGGAGTTTACGAGCGCGTTCGCACACCTCGGTACTGACATTCGGTGGGCGCAGCCGGACTTGGGCACGGGCGAGCTACCGGCCTTCCAGTACGCCGATCTGGTTGATGGATCGACGCGTTTCGTGGCCTTTTCTGCCGCCCACGAGTTGCTGGGTACGGTCACCTCGGCGTCGGAGATTATTGACTCGGTCCATGAGCGCTCGCGCGCCTGGGTGCTTGTCGACGTCTCCTCGGTCGCCCCTTACCGCCTCCTCGACTTTGATGCGATTGGGGCGGATATCCTCGGCGTGGATGTGGGCGCGCTGGGTGGCCCGCAGATGGCGGCGCTGGTCTTCCGCGATACCGCGATGTTCCGTCGCCTCGATGAGCTTGTCGTTGGCCCGGTCTCTGCGGGCTTGGCGGGTGGCGTTGGTCCCTTGGTGGATCATCTAGCAGAACTCGCCGGCGGGGAGCGCGGCTCGCGCCGCGTGCGCCTGACGCGTTCGATGCAAGCTCTCTCCGGTTATATGGAGGAACTCACCGGGGATCTCTACAGCTTGTTGGGTACGCTGCCGGCCGTCCACATCCTTGGCGTGACGGGTGAGGCGGCTGCCGACGCCTCCGATGACCGCCTCCCACGCCTCACCTTTGCCGTGCGTGATGTGCCTGCGGACGTGATCCACCGCCGCCTCTTCGATAATGGTTTGGTGACTACCATCGCCCCGCACACCCCGCTGCTCACGGAGATGGGCGTGGAAGAGGTTGGCGGTGCCGTTACGGTCTCGCTGAGCCCGTTCAGCACTTACCACGACGTCGAGCACCTCACTCGCGTGGTTGCGTCGTTGGCTTAGACCTCGAGGACAAGCTTGCCCGTGACCTTGCCGGAGTCGAGGGCTTGGTGGGCTTCGGCAGCGCGAGCAAGCGCAAATGTGCGGTGCAGATGGTGCTTGACGCTGCCGTCCTCCAGCCAAGGCCAGACGTTTTTAACGGTGTCCGCGACGATGGCGGCCTTGCCCTCCAGCGAGCGGGAGCGCAGCGTGGTGCCCTGCAGGGTCAGGCGCTTGTTGAGGAGGATGCCCATGTTGAGCTCCGCTTTTGTTCCGCCCTGCATGCCGATAGTGACCATGTGGCCGCCCTTGGCTAGCGCGATGAGGTTCTTCTTGAGGTACTTTGCCCCCATGATGTCGAGGATGACATCGCACTGATTCTTCAGCTCTTCGGCGAAATCCTGTTCGTTGTAGTTGATGAGGATGTCCGCGCCGAGCTCCTTGCAGGTCTCGAGCTTTTCTGCTGAACCCGCCGTCACCGCGACGGTGGCGCCGAGTTGTTTCGCCACCTGGATGGCGAAGGTGCCGATGCCGCCCGCGCCGCCGTGAATGAGGATGGTCTGGCCCTTGTTGAGTTTCGCTTCCATGGCGATGTTGGACCACACGGTGCAGGCCACTTCGATGACGGAGGCGGCCTCGGCAAAGGAATAGCCGCTGGGGATGGGCAGCAGCTGGCCCTTGGGTACGGCCACGTACTCGGCGTAGCCGCCGCCGGCCAGCAGTGCGCCGACCTTGGAGCCAACCTCGACGTCGGTGTTACCGGCATCGACGACTTCACCTGCGACTTCGAGGCCGATAATCTCCGATGCGCCCGGCGGGGGCGGGTAGTGCCCGCGGGCCTGGAGCAGGTCGGCGCGGTTCACGCCGGCGGCTTTGACTTTAACGAGGACTTCGCCGTCTTGGAGCTGTGGTTTATTGGTCTCCCCCAACTCCAGCGAGTGTGGGTCTTCCATATTGGTCTGAATGATGGCTTTCATGCCACACCACCGTACTTAAACCCAATCATCCTCGACGAGGAACGCATTGACCGCGATGGCTGCGGCGTTGGCCTCGCCCATCGCCACTGCCACCTGCGCTGGCGGGTTAACCACGTTGCCCACGGCCCAGATGCGCGGGTGGCTGGTGGCACCGGCTGGGCCCACCTTGATGAGGCTTCCGCCCATCGCAGCCGGCGGGCTGTGGCGCTCGAGGTCGAGGTCAGCGAGGAACTCATCGTGCGGGTGGGGGACAGGCATGTAGAACAGGGCATCGACGGCATGGGGTGTGCTCCCAACCAGGACCTTTCCATCTTGGAAGGAGGTGACGGGGCCGTCGACAAGCGCAAGGCCCCGCCGAGTCAGGTCCGCGCGCTGCTCCTCGGTGAGCTCCATGCCGTTGGTGAAGAAGGTGATGTCCTTGGACCACTGGCGCAGGAGTGCCGCATGGTGCAGGGAGAACTCGCCGATGCAGAGAACGCCGAGCTTCTTGTCCGCCACCTCGAACCCGTGGCAGTAAGGGCAGTGGAGGACTATATCTCCCCAGTTTTCTTCGAGGCCCGGGATGTTTGGATGTACGTCGTCCACGCCGCTGGCGACGATAATGGAGCGGGCCGCGACGGTTTCGCCATTGCTCAACGTGGCGGTGAGCGTGCGGTCATTATCGGTGACGGAATCCACGGTGGCGTTTAGGATCTGCACGCCGTAGCTGCGCAGCTGCTCTTTGCCGCGCTCCTGGAACTCAAGGGGTGGCGTGCCCTCGAGGGCGATGACACCGTGGATTTCGTGGGCGAAGCGGTTGCGGGGAATGGCGGAATCAACAACGAGGACATTGCGGCGCGCGCGGACCATGACCAGTGCTGCCTGAAGGCCGGCCGCGCCACCGCCGATGATGAGGGTATCGACTGTCTGCATGGACCCGAGTAAACCAGAGCAAGGTGCGTGCGGCAATGGTTTTCAGTAGGTTGTGGCAGGCGCTTTGTACAACGTGATGAGGCGAATTCTTCTCCCGTGGCGGAGTCTAGTACTCTGAACGTGTTGCGCGCGGTGCATGCTGACGCGTGACGAGGAGGCGTGGCAGAGCGGCCGAATGCACTGGTCTTGAAAACCAGCGTGGGGAAACTCACCGCGGGTTCAAATCCCGCCGCCTCCGCCAATATATTGCGTATCTTCAGCAGTGGCGCTGGGCTATTCTAGTTCCATGGCCAATCGGCAAATATTCCTTCGCCCAGAGCACAGCCACCCAAGTTCGTTGTGGCCGTCTGAAGAACTCATAGTTTCTGGGGCTAACAGAGTCGGATTTTATCTTCCTGAAGACTTAGGAATTGAGTCCGATCTGGGACGCGAAATCCTTGAGTGGACGGAGGAGTTTCAGCAGAATTTCCTCGAGAAACCCGATAGCTTTCGCCAGCGTCCGCGTTGGAAGGGGCAATTCGATAGATTTCGATGGTACGACGCGGGATGGCGTATTACTCACCAATTGAGGGAGCTTTTTCCATCGGTACAGATTGTTCCCCAGTTCGCTCAATTCGTTTTCTCCGTTAATGAGCGAAGAGAAAATGCAGGGAAGAAGCCCTTATGCCTCCCCGGAGAACAACTCACAGGGTTTGTATCCATTAGGGATGTGAGGAATGACGATTAAGGGAAGTTATCGCTCTACGGCGTCAGGCATTGTCTCCGTTGTTCATCGCTGCAGTCACCCAGCTCAGAACGCATCCCACTAGTAGGAACCCGCTAATTTGCAGGTGGGTGGCCCAGTTTCCGCCGCCGCCAGGCAAGGCGAGAAAAACTGAAAATGCAACTGCGGCAAGGCAGTGGAGGGTCAACCGGCTATGTGCGCCTAGACGTCGTTGTGGCCAGGCTTTCCCGATGGCCCAGCTCACTGCTGTGAGAATGGCGTAAAAGGTGATTCCCGCTAAGGCTCCTGGAACAAGGTAGAGCATAGATTCATCTCCTTTGGATGAGGAAATGATTGTAGCGACGAAGATAGCACCTTACAAGTGTTCTGGTACCGTATTATTGTACCACAACGTGGAGGTTGGACATGTCGATTAGTGCTTCGGAAGCTCGCCGTACTCTTTTCCCCCTGATCGAGAAGGTAAATCAGGATAGGGATGCCGTAGAGATCGTGTCCCGCAATGGGAACGCTGTCTTGATGTCAGCGGACGACTATTCGGCGTGGGTGGAGACTGCTTACCTTTTCCGATCTCCAGCTAATGCCCGCCGGCTATTGGAGTCTTACGAGCAAGCGCTTAATGGAAAAGCGGAAGAACACGACATCAATCTGGATGCGTAAATGCTTTTGTCATGGACCCCGCACGCGTGGGATGACTACCTGTACTGGCAGCGCAAGGATCGGAAAGTCCTCAAGCGAGTCAACCAACTCTTGAAGGACATGATGCGGGACCCTTTTGAAGGAATCGGAAAACCGGAACCGTTAAAGTACGGAATCCCGAATGCGTGGTCGCGGCGAATCACGGACGAGCACAGGATTGTCTATCTAGTCGAAGACGGCGAGCTTAGGATCTTGCAGGCTCGCTATCACTACTGATCCGCCCCGCCAGGATGCGAGGCAGCGACTCTGCTGCGGTGGCGGTGACCACCACGCTGGCAAGCGGCGAGAGGTCGGTGGGCTGCGGGGTGACTTCCACGATGGGGATGCCGCGTGCGTGGGCAATCTGTGGCAGGCCGGCGGCGGGGTAGACCACGCCGGAGGTGCCCACGATGAGCAGTGCGTCCGCGGTGGACATGCGGCGCTCGGCCTCAGCCCATTCGTCGTCGGGCAGGGCTTCGCCGAACCACACCACGCCCGGGCGCACGAGCCCGCCGCACACGGGGCATTCGGGTGGGGTGATGCTCTCGACCGGTTCGTTCGGCAGCGCAATGTCCTCGTCATACGGCGTATCGCAGTCGGTGCAGCGGAAGGCGAACAAGGAGCCGTGTAGGTGAACCACGTCCTGGCTTCCGGCGCGCTCGTGCAGGTTATCGATGTTTTGCGTGGTCACCGTCATGCCGCGTGCGGCAGCAATCGCGCGGTGCCCGGCGTTGGGCTCGGCCCGCTGCGCCAGCTGTGCGCGCCACAGGTACCAGGCGAACATGGGCTTAGGCTCGGTTCGCCATGCGCTTATCGACGCCATCGCCACCGGATCCACATTCTCCCAGATGCCCGTCTGCGCATCGCGGTACGTGGCGATGCCGCTGTCCGCGCTCATGCCCGCGCCGGTGAAAACCTCGACGTGGGTGGCATCAGAAAGAATCGAGTGTGCGCGCTCAAACAGCTGCTCCATGCATCTAGAGTACGGCGATGAGCACGCAGAATGCCATGGATGCGCTAAGGGCGATGCCCATGCGCCACAGGTAGCGCCGGCCCGGTTCGTGCGCGGTGTTGATCTGCAGCTTCGAAGGGTTCATGGAAAAGACCGCCATGCACATGGGGTCTATGGGCTCGTTGTAGATGCCTATGCTGCCGGCAAAACGAAGTGCTTCGTTGCGAACCTGTTCATCATCGTCGGTTGGTATGGCTTTCACAGCCTTCGCAGATGTCAGCGTCAATCTGACGCCCTGAATCATGATGAACACGGTGAAGGCTATCCACGCGGCCACGAGGAGAAAGCCCGAGAAGGGGATGTCCGGAATGACGGTGCACACCGCGGTGAGGCACAGGCAGACCGTCATAGTGAGGACTGTTTGGGCAATGAACATGGTGGTCTTTCCAGTGAGCAGCTCCGCGCGCTGGGCGGTGGCCTCGGAGAACGGAAGAGCTGACTCTGCTGGAACCTGCGCTGTCTTTCGAGCCAGCGAGAGCGGCGGCACGCACAACGGAAGCGCGATGGCGAACACAACGCCGATCCACACGAGGACCGTTGCGTTGAGGAATGACTTTGGCTCGAAGCGGTCCGGGTTGCCCGAACCATCGAAGTGGACCGGGATGGGATCGGGCACCGAGCCCCAGCGCAGCAGCATGTACGCCAGCGTGAGAGCACACACCACAGCGGTAGCGACGTAATACTGGCGGCTTCTCATGCCAGTGAGTTTACAAGGCGACCGGCCGAGGACCTCTGCGAAAGGCGTCTGGCAAATGGCATCTGTCAAAAGGCATCTCTGGGATCAAAAACGCCATTTGCGCGGGGGTAAAAGGCGTTTTGTCTCTGAAAACGCCTTCTGGTTGATGCCTTTTACAAGATGCCATGTGAGCAGAGGAGACTGAGCAAGAGTGCGAGCTATGTGTCGTTGTGCTCTTGCCAGGTGTCGATGCCGCCGCGCAGCGAGCAGACGCTGCTGAAGCCGTGGGCGCGGAATGGATCTTCATTGGAGATGAGCTTAAAGGGCGACCGGCTCATTCTTTCCACGCTACGTGGTCTGGGTGAGCAGGTAGAGTCGAGCCCAAACTGACCAAGAACCGGAAAGGACAGTAGCCGGCAATGGAACCTTATGTTGGAATTGTCGTGATGGAGCTTGCTAAGAAGTCCAGTTCATCTGCCCAAAGCTTCTTCCGCGAGGACTTTTATATTGTGTATGCGGAGTCGGAAGAGAAGGCTCGAGAGCGCGTTGAAGCGATGGCGAACGAGCAGGCCGATGGTGAGGACGTGAAGGTACGGCATATCGTGGATGTCGCGCCAGCCCTCTATGGTTATGTAGACCGCGATTGTGATCTCTACTCGCGGCACTTTGCGAACCTAGAGGACTACGAGCGTTTCGAGATGAAGCTCGGCGGAACCGACCCGTTGGCTGATTAATCGTAGACTTCGCGAAGAAACCTGCTGACTCTCTTCTGCGTTGGCTTGGCTAGCTTTCGGAAGGCTTTCGCACCGCGCGGCGTGAAGTTAATTCTCCACGCCACGTTCGGCCTCTAGGTCATCGAGAGAAATGGTCTCTAGCTCGCCTCGGCGTCGGCTTCGGCCGAGAGTTCGGAGATGTGCTCTTGCCAGGCGTCGATGCCGCCGCGCAGCGAGTAGACGTTGCTGAAGCCGCGGGCGCGCAGAGCCTCGACGGCCTGGGCGGAGCGCAGGCCGCTGGCGCAGTAGAGGACGGCGAGGTCTTCAGAGTTTAGAGGCGGGTTGTGGCCGGCGAGGATCTCATCGAGCGGGAGGTGCTGCGAGCCGGGGATGAGGGAGGCGGCGCGCTCGGGGGCGGTGCGGACGTCGATAAGCGTGGCGTCCTCTGGGATGACGCGGATGTCCGTGGGGTTGTCGGGGCGTGCCGGGGTGGCGCCGTTCGCGCGCACGGGGATGTATTCCCAGGTCCCGGCGAGGGAATCGTAGTAGCCCAGCGTGCCGATGAGCGGGGTGCCGATGCCCGTGAGGAGCTTGAGCGCCTCGACGGCTAGGGCGGAGCCGGCCACGCCGACGACCGGTCCCATCACGCCGGCCTGCGAGCAGGAGGGCACCTGCGGATCGGTGGGAAAGAGGTCTTCGTAGACTGGGCCGTGGCCGGAATGGAAGACGGTGAGCTGCGCGTCGTATCCCAAGAGCGAGGCCCACACGTGCGGAATGCCCAGTTCGTGGGCAGACCAGGAGGCGAGGTGGCGGGAGTAGAAGTTATCGGTTCCGTCGATGATGAGGTCAGCGCCGCGCAGCTGGTCTAAGGCGGTATCGGGTGTCAGGCGCGAGAACTGCTCGACGGTGCACTCCGGGTTGAGGGCGTTCAAGGCCGCAGCGGCGGATTCGGTTTTGGGCTGGCCTACGGTTGCTGTGCTGTGGATGACTTGGCGGTGCAGGTTGGAGAGGGAGACGGTGTCGTCGTCGAAAAGCAGGATGCGTCCCACACCTGCGCCTGCGAGATAGAGCAGGGCAGGCGAGCCCAGGCCGCCGGCGCCAATAACGGCGACGGTGGAAGCGCGAAGCCGTTCCTGTGTGGAGGTGCCCCACAGGGTTTCCTGGCGTGCGTAGCGTGAACTCATTCCAGGCCTACCCAGGTGGTGGTGTCATCGGTGTGGAGCTGTTCCTTCCAGATGGGGACTTCCGCCTTGACGCGGTCGGCGCAGGTAGAGGCGGCCTCGAAGGCGTCCTTGCGGTGCGCGGAGGCAGCGGCGACGATGAAGGCGGACTCGCCGATTTCTAGTGCTCCAGTGCGGTGCGCGCACCAGAGGCGGACGGCAGGGAAGGCGGCGGCGACTTCGCCGGCGACGCGCTCGATCTCCTGCTGGGCGGTGGGGTGCGCGGTGTAGGTAAGGAGCTTGACGCCGCGGCCGGAGTCGTGGTTGCGCACGATGCCGTCGAATAAAACGACGGCACCCGTTTCCGGGGTGGCGATGTCCGGGGCCGTGATGGGCTGGGCGCTGATGTGCGCGCCGAGTAGGCCGAAATCAGTGGTCATTGATGCCTTCCAGCTGGTTGATGAAGTGGTGAAGAATTGGTTCGAGGACCGCGCAGCCGTCTTTGGCCGCACCCGTAGAGCCGGGGAGGGCCATGGCGAAGGTCTTGTTAGAAACTCCGGCAACGGTACGCGAGAGTGCCGCGGTGGGGATGGCCGCCGAGTGTGCGTAGAAGGCGTGGGCCAGGCCGGGCAGTTCGCGCTCCAGGTGTGGGGTGAGCGCTTCGACGGTGCGGTCATCCGGCGTGATGCCGGTGCCGCCGGAGGTGAGGATGACGGAGGGTGCATCGGCGAAGGCAGTGGCCAGGGCGGAGTCGATATAGGCGTCCGCGACGACGAGGGGCTGCGGGGTATCGAAGCCCTGCTCACGCAGGAAATTCACCAGGATGGGGCCGGATCGGTCCTCGTATTCGCCAGCGGCGGCGCGGGTCGAGGCAACGATAACGAGTGCGCGTCGGGTCATGAGAGTGGGAACACCTCCACGAGGTCGCCGGCTGAAAGCTGCGTGTTAGCCGGGATGCGGATGAGGGCGTTGGCGCCGATGGCCTGGGACATCAGGTGGGAGCTAGTACCGCCGAGGAAGGAGGCTTGGGCAGTGCCGTCGGAGATGCTGATAGTTCCACGGCGGAACTGTTCGCGGTTGTTGAGGCCTTCGGCGGGCTCAGTAAGGTGTGCGCGAACCGGCTCCCAGGCATGTCCAAGGACGGGGGCCAAGTAGAGGCGGAAGCTCACCAGCGTGGAGATGGGGTTGCCGGGGAAGCAGACGACGGGCACCTCGCCCAAGCGTGACAAGCCCTGCGGGCCGCCGGGCTGCTGCGCCACGTGGCCGAACCAGCCGTCCTCTTCGAAGATTTGGCGGATGACCTCAAATTTTCCGTGGGAGATGCCGCCGGAAGTAGCGATGACATCGGGGCGGTGGGTGATGACTGCTTCGGCGAGGTCCGCGCGCAGGGCAGAAGGATCGTCATTCGTGCGCACGAAGCCGGCCACCTCTATGCCGTATTGCGCGGCCAAGGCCGCGAGCATCGGTGCGTTGGAATCGGGGATGGTGGCCTCGCCCGCGCCACCGATTTCCGCGCCACCGGTGCAGATGAGGATGCGGGCGGGCGCGAAGGTGAGGACCTCGGTCAGGCCTTGGGAGGCGAGGGCGGCGATGGAGGGGGCGTCGAGAAGCGCGTGCTCGTTGACGAGGGTTGTGCCGGCCGTGACATCGGAGCCCGCGCGGCGGATGAACTGCTCGGGGGCTGCCGGCACAGTGACCGTGGCACCCTCCGATGGGAAGTGCGGGGGCTCGCAGTGCTCGACGGGGACGATGGTGGCAGTGCCCTCAGGGACCTTCGCGCCGGTCATGATGGGGAGGGCGGTGCCTTCATTGAGTGAACCCGGGGGATCTCCCGCCGCAATGGTGCGGCCTACGGTAAAGGTGCCGCCATCACATGTGGAAAGCGCATAGCCGTCCATCTGCGAATTATCGAAAGGTGGAAGGTTGTGTTCCGCGCGGTACGTCGCGGCGGCGCGGCGGCCGAAGGCGTTGGCCAGGGGAGTGGAGACCGCCCGGGGCTGCGGAAGGGCCGCGCGAACGGCGGCGAGGTGTTCCTCATAGGTGCGCATCGGGTTCCTTCCTGTCACAGAGGCTGGCATAGTGGCAACCATGGTTGACATACACTACTTTGCCGCAGCCCGCGCCGCCGCGGGGCGCGCGCAAGACACGGCGCAGGCGGCGACCTTGGGGGAGCTGTTGGGCGTGTTGCGTGCTCGGCATACCGGCAGCACCGAGGCCGGCATGAGCTTTGCGGAGGTGTTGGAGCGCTGCACCTTCCTGGTGGATGGCGCGAGCGCTACCGAGGACGCCGTGCTTGGCCGCGCCTCCCGCGTCGACGTTCTCCCGCCCTTTGCTGGGGGTTAGTGTCGAGTTCGCAGCGGACTGGTGAAGAAGTTCACCACGCCGGAAACAATGGCGAGGACAACCGCGCCGATGATGGCGGCACCCCAGCCGTCGATGACGAGTGAGTCCATGAGCGCGCTGACGAGGAGCAGGACCGCGCCGTTGATGACGAGCGCGAAGAGGCCCAGTGTCAGGCAGGTCAGCGGTGCGCCGAGGAAGCGGAGCACCGGGGTGACGACCTCGTTGACGATGATGAAGACCGCCGCGATGAGCAAGAAATTCTGGGTGGTCGCAGGGACGATGTCGATTCCGGGGACAATCGCTACCACGGCCCAGAAGGCCACCGCGACGGCAATGACGTTGAGTGCAAAATTGATAAATGTCTTCACAACTGCACTCTAACGCGGAAACTAGCTCCGTGCAGCGAAGGCGGCGTCCCAGGCCTTGAGCAGCGTCTCGGTCTCCTCCGCCGTGGTGACGGTGACGCGTACGCCCTCGGGGAAGGCGCGGACCAGGACGTCATTCTCCGCGAGTTTTGCGGCGACGTCCTGCGGGGAGCCCAGCTTCGCAATGGAGTCGGCGGCGAACCAGATGTGGTTGGCCTGGGACTCCGGAACGCCAAAGTCCGCGAAGTGCTCCACCAGGCGGTCGCGCTGCTTAACGGTCTCATCGGTGCGCTCACGCAGCTCCTTCTGAGCGGCCAGCGAGGCCGCTGCACCAACCTGCGCCACCGAGTTCACGGAGAAGGGGATGGCCACCTTGCTCAGTGCCTCGATGATCTCGGCGTTGCCGAAGGCATAGCCCAAACGGATGCCGGCCAGGCCATAGGCCTTGGAGAAGGTGCGCAGGCCAATGACGTTGTCGTGGGTGTGGACATAGTCGGTGGCCAGCGGGACGGCATCGTTGCGGTTGTATTCGATGTAGGCCTCATCGAGCGCCACGATGACGTCCTTCGGGACCTTGGCCAAGAAGGCGTCGAACTCCTCCTTGGTGATGATGGAACCGGTGGGGTTATTCGGGTTGCACACGAAGATCAGGCGTGTCTTGTCCGTGATGGCAGCCGCCATGGCCTCCAAGTCCACGCGGTGATCCGCGGTGAGCGGGACCTTGACCGGGGTGGCGCCCACGACCTGCGCGAAGATGGGATAAGCCTCAAAGGAGCGCCAGGGGAAGACAATCTCATCACCGGGCACCGAGGTGATCTGCACCAGCTGCTGGCAAATCGCGGAGGAACCCGCGCCGGTGGTGACCTGCTCAGGGCTAACGCCAAGGTTTTCGGCGAGTGCCTTGCGGATTTCCACCGCACCCATGTCCGGGTAGCGGTTAACGTGCGCGACGGCAGTCTCCATGGCCTTGAGCGCGCCGGGCAGCGGCTCCTGGGTTGCCTCGTTGGAGGAGAGCTTCAAGGCGTGCTCGGCATTCTTGCCGGGGACGTAGGCGGGCAGGGAGGAAAGGTCTGGTCGAATCATGTTCTCCACCTTAGGCGTTGCGGGGGCCGCGGGGCCCGAAGTCGAATTCTGCAGTTTGCGGGCCGAAGGCCTGAAGTCCCTTCGGCGCATCGAAAGCGTCGAGGCGCACCTCGAGGAAGGCACCGCGCTCCGGGTGGGCGGCGATATCCTCCAGGGCCTTGGCCAATTCGCCCTCGGTCGAGGCCACGTAGGACTCCATCGTGGTGTCCTTCATGAACACCTTCGGCAGCGCCGTGTAATCCCACATTTGGATCTCGTTGTACTCGCGCTCCATGCCCAGGATGTAGCGCTCGATGGTGTAGCCATCGTTGTTGACCAGCACGATGATGGGCTTGAGGTCCTGGCGCACGATGGTGGAGAGTTCCTGGGCGGTGAGCTGGAAGGAGCCATCACCGATGAAGAGGACGTGGCGGCGCTCCGGGTTAGCCAGCTGCGATCCGAGGACGCACGGCAGGGTGAAGCCGATGGAACCCCAGATGGTGGAGTTGATGTACTGCACGCCCTCGGGCATGCGCTGCTGGCCCAGACCGATATTGGAGGTGCCAGCCTCGGCGATGACCACGTCATCTTCCTGGATGAAGCCGAGCATCTGCGGCCAGATGCGCTCCTGGGTCAGCGGGGCATCCGGGTTCGGCTCGAAGGGCTCGGGCTCGAAAGCCGCGCTTGTCGATGCCCCGGCTTCCGGGATGCGGTCGAGGAGGACGTCGAGAAGCTCCAGCGTATTGATGCCCACGAAGAACTCGCCGTCGGCGTTGAGGTGCTGGTCGCCGAAGTTATAGACGCGGGCATCGGCCAGGTTGTGGGTGAAGGAACCGGAGTTGACCTCGATGAAGCGCGGGTTCGTGGTGACCAGGAAATCAGATTTTTCAATGCGCTCCTGCACGCCCGGGGCAGAGGCCGCGCCGTTATAGGTGCCGATGAAGAGCGGATGGCGCTCAGACAAGATGGCCTTGCCGGAGGAGAGCTGGGAGTAGGGCAGCTGGGCCTTGTCGATGATGGCGCGGAATTTCTCAGTGAAACCGTGGCGGTTGGTGTCCTGGTCGATGAGGATGATCGGGTCCTTGGCCTTCGCTAGGTGTTCCAGCACGTAGTCCGCAGCGGCGTTCAGGCGTTCCGGATCGGAGGTTGCGAGCTCGGTGGAGAAAGGCTCGTCGGGGACCTCGATGGTCAGGTGAGTGATATCGGAAGGAATCTGGATGTGCACTGGGCGCTTCTCGCGCAGGCAGGTGTGCAGGGCGCGGTCGAATTCCTCGACCACGTTCATGGGGGACACACGCGTGGCCACCTCGGTGAAGGGTGCAAAGGAATCCAGCATGTTGGCAAAGTCGCCGTCGGCAAGCGAGTGGTGCAGGTTCCAGCGGAACTCCGTGGCATACTGCGGCGGCGCGCCCGCCAGCGACACCAGCGGGACGTGCTCGGCGCGGGCACCGGCGATGCCGTTGAGGGCGGAAAGCTCGCCCACGCCATAGGTGGTGAGCAGGCAGCCGACGCCTTTCTGGCGGGCATAGCCGTCGGCGGCATAGGCGGCGTTGAGCTCGTTGCAGGCGCCGACGAAGCGGATGCCCTCGGAAGCCTCAATCTGCTCGAGGAAGCTCAAGTTGAAGTCACCGGGAACGCCGATGATTTCGGTAATGCCGATGGCCTTGAGGCGGTCCAGGATGAAATCACCAATGGTGGTCTGCATGAGAGGGTCCTTTCTACTTGGTTCGTGCGTCGTGGCGCTTCTTGCCCAGCCAGATGAGGGCCAAGGTCACAATCCAACAGGGTAGGACAATGGCGCCGGTGCGGTAGTCGGGCAGCATGAACATCAAAGCGATGACAAGAGCGAAGAAGGCCAAGCACAGGTAGTTAGCGATGGGATAGAGGGGCGCGCGGAAAGCGGCGTCAGGGCAGCGCTTGCGGAAGTTCAGGTGTGCTAGCGCGATGGCGGACCAGGAGATGAGCTCTGCGCCAACGATGATGGCGAGGAGAACAATCAAGATCTTGCCCTCGAAGAGGAAATTAAGCAGCACCGCCGAGCCCATGAGCAGGGAGTTGAAGAGCAAGGCGCGAACCGGCACGCCCTTGGCGCTGACGGAGTTGAAGAAGGGCGGGGCTTGGCCGCCGCGGGAAAGATCCCGCAGCATGCGCGCGCCGGAGAAGGTCATGGTGTTGAACACGGAGACGGCGGCGACGAGCACGATGAGGTTGAGGCCCGTGGCCGCGGCACTAATACCCAGGGTGCTCAGCGCGCGCACGAAGGGCGAGGTAGAGGTATCAAGTTCATTCCACGGGGCGAGCAGAACGATGATGCCGATGCCGCCGACGTAGAAGATGAGGATGCGCCAGATGACGTTGTTGATGGCCTTGGGCAGGCTCTTGGCGGGATCCTGCGCCTCGCCCGCGGCGGTGCCGATGGAGATGATGCCGCCGAAGGAGAAAATCACCGCGACGAGGGAGAAGAGCACACCGGCGGCACCGTTGGGGAAGAAGCCGCCGTGCTCAGTGATATTGCTTAAGCCGAGGGCTGGCTCCGGGGTAAGGCCGAAGACGATGGCCGCGCCGACGACGATCATGAGGATGAGCGCGGCGACCTTGATGAGGGAGAGCCAGAACTCCGCCTCGGCGAAGGCGCCGACGTGCACCAGGTTGATGGCGGTGACGATGACGAGCGCGACGAGGGCGGTGAGCCAGTGCGGGATGCCGGGGAACCAGAAGTCCATGATGGTGCCCGCGGCGGTGAGCTCCACCATGCCGACGACGATGGTGGTAAACCACCAGTTCCAGCCGGTGACAAAACCGGCGATGGGGCCGATGTACTCGCGGGCATAAGCGCTGAAGGAGCCCGCGACGGGGTGCTCCACGGCCATCTCACCGAGCATGCGCATGATGAGGAAGATGATGAAGCCGCCGATGGCGTAAGCGGCGATAACGCCGGGGCCGGCCTCCTGGATGGAGGCGCCGGAGCCCAAGAAGAGGCCCGTGCCGATGCACGAGCCAAAAGCGATCATCTGCAGGTGGCGCGACTTCATGCCGCGCTGCAGGCCGTCGTCTGCACTGGTGTTGTCGCTGGCGACAACGTCCTGTGCCCTGACGGAATTGTTGGTTGTGGTCATGTAGACGCCCTTCATGAACGTATATGTGTGACGTGGGTCATTTAGCTGTAGGAGATTATTGCGCAGCACAGTTTTGTTTGTCACTAGACAAGAAGCGGAAGTACCTTTGACATATGTCAAAAGTACCGCCCCCGCAGCTGACGAGTATCCAAGATATCGTCGACGAATGCGCCCAGATCTTGCAGCGCTCCGTTGAGGTGACCACCCCCGCCATCGCGGTGATTGCGGCTAGTGCGCAAATCGGTGCCATCGATAAGAACAGGGCGGCCTCGATTCTTAATCGCACCCCGCCCCCGGAGCCCATCCCGTGGATGCTCAGCTTCGGCGTCCAGGAGGCTGTGCTGCCCGTGCGCCTGCCCTCCAACCCGCGCTATGACATGCTGCCCCGCGTGGTCATTCCCCTGCGTCACGAGGACAGGCTGGTGGGCTACCTGTGGATTATTGATGAGCCCGCGCTGGGCGACGCCCCCTTGGCCCACCTGGATTCATTGCTTGCGCCCCTTGCCAGGCTTATCGACGCACGCGATGCACCCCTCGCTGCCCGCGCCCAACAGCTCGGTGAGCTGGCCCGCGAGGTGCTCACCGGCGATCAGGCCGCGCTGGCTGGTGCGCGGGAGCGCGATCTCCTGCCCGCCGATGGTGAGCCGACCGTGCATCGCGTGCTGGTGGAAGGCGATCAGCGCGCGGTGGCCGTGGAACTTGCCCGCCCGTTGGTACGCCGGCCTTTCTTGGTCGCGGACTCTCACGATTCCCTCGTGCTTGTCGAATGCCGTCGCGACGACAAGGACACCGAGGCCCTCATGGAGGAGCTGCAGAGTGCCGCGCTTGTCGCCGGCGCTGAGGTAGTGGCGCGCGGCTCGGCGCCGACGGCCCCGCAGGCGCGACTCATGGCGGACGTGGCCAAGCTCTGCGGCCAGGATTCGCTGCGCTGGGAGGAGGCCGGCGCGTGGCGCCTGCTGCGCGGGTGGGAGCTGACCCCGGCAACCGTGGTGGAGATGAGCCCCGATGCCGCCGTGCTTCTCGACGACCCCCGCAATTCCTACTGGCATACCCTGCTGACCTACTTTGAGCATTCCCGCAACGTCTCTGCGACCGCCGCTGCGCTCTACATTCACCGCGCTACACTGCACTACCGCCTAGACCGCGTGCGTGAGATTCTCGGGCCCGGCGTGCTGGATGATGGCTGGCGCTGCGCGGCTCTCTACGTGGCCCTCAAGCTGCATGCGGCGCTTCAGGGAAAGAATAGGGAAGCCCCATTTTGTCCCTAGGGGAAGCGCTCAGGTAGAGTGATGGACGATTCATTGCGAATCGCTGGAGACGTGCCAGAGCGGCCGAATGGGGCTCCCTGCTAAGGAGTTGACTTACTTGCGTAGGTCCGGAGGTTCAAATCCTCTCGTCTCCGCAAACTACAGAACCCGAGTCATCGTTTCACCGGTGGCTCGGGATTTTACGTTTTCAGTTCCTTCGTATGCCGACAGCCCGTGAGCAGGGAACTTAGAATGAAGGCGCTGACCTTAATCTGTGCTGGCTGGGAGCGTCATGGAGTTACTAAAAGAGCCAATTTGGGATGTGGAAAGTAACGCGAACATCGATCCCGATGAGAGCTTTGTTCGAATTAGGCTGCATGAAGACAGCGTTGTAGCTGAATTTACTATTGCCGAGCTGTGTAGTTTCTTTGGAATTAACGGTTTCGATTGCTTGCAGCGACAATTCAAGGCTTGGTATGGCTTGAACGCTTTCGCGTGGGATTCAAAAGGTAAAGTTCACTGTGAACAGATCCCTTTCTCCGAATATTTTGCTCTTTCCAAAATTCATGAGTGCTATTCCCCGCAGCCACTTCCCGAAGCAACGAACGGCATAGTGAGATAGGGGATGAAAAAGAAGTAATTATCGGGCGAATGTGCTTGATGGCGAAATGGGGGCAGGGTGGTTCCGAAGAATTATTGGTCACCTAGTTCAGCACTTGCGTCCTGTGGCTGCGAGGCACTCTAAAACCGGAAGGGCCGCTTTAGCGCAAGCTTCTTCTGCAGGATACCCATTCGTGCTTTCGGTAATATTGGTAACGGGAATTTGCTCAGCTACAGATTTTTTGTCCCCAAAAGCATTCAATAACGTGATCTAAGGAGAAAAATGATCGACTCTCAAACTGGATGGTTTTTTGTTCACGCTAGTGTGAAGGTTATTCCAGTCCTCGGCGGTAAGGTGCTATTGGGGCTTAATCCTAGGGGGGATTGGGAGCTACTCGGAGGCTGGCCGGACAGGGGAGACTTATCGCTTCGCGAGACAGCTCAGCGCGAGTTGAAAGAAGAGGCAAATTTAGAGACTCTCCCCGATACCCTAGTAGATGCGTTTCTTCTAAGAGATCCGAAAGTGGAAAATCCGGTTGCGATTATCGCATATGGGGTCACCGTGTCATTGAATGAAGGGATTGATATTAGTGAAAGCATCGAGCATGAAAAGCTAGGTTTATTTGGAAAGGATGAGATTTCGGGTTTGCAAAATCTCTTGCCGGAATATAAGACCGTGATTTTGAAATATCTGGAGATGGGTGGAAATAACAAAAGCTAGTCAATATAAACAGAGGCTCGACAGAGATCCTTCCGAAGGTCTTAAGCGAAAGCTATCGGCTGATGAGGTGATGAAGTTGACGAACGAACTTGGAGACTGGCGTTCGTTTACTGCAGTCCCAGAGAAAATTAGAGAGTATTCTGAGGAACCAAGTTTTCGTGCTGCGTTGTCTGCCTTTTCAGATATGGATAGTGGAAATAAGCGTCAAACTTTACAGGGGATTTGCCAAGTTACCATTGAGCCTGATGGCAGAGTTTTAGGTGCCTGTTGCCACAACATCCAGGAGCTCAATTGTTTCATGCCGATTCAGAGCACTACTTAGCCACTGTTGAGCGGGTTCATGTTGTGGTGCTGCGGAGTGGAAGGCATGAACGAGAATGTTGACATCAGGAATGATCATCGAGCGCCGCCCACACGGCTTCCTTGTCGCTGAGATCAACTAGAGCTGGTCCGCCGCAATCGAAGGAGGGGAGGTCTATCCTGGTGCGCATACGTTTAGAGTAGAAAGCATCAAGTCATCAATCAAGGGGTGCAATGATGCATCTGCCTTCAGGAAGCCGTGAAAGGTTGACTGGTGTCTTAATTCAGTGCGAGCGTCAGGATCAGTACTCCGATGGAGAGTGCGAGCATGCCTAAGCAGTTGATCCAGAATGCGCTACCGAGGAAGTGGGCGCGGACATGGGCTGCTGCGGCTGCGCAGAAGTATGCGATGACGCCAACCATGGTTGCAATTCCTACGCCGGGGAACCAGAGGCCGGCAATGAGTCCTGCGGCGGCGAGATACTTGATGACAATGAGCGCCCACCACCAGTCCTTGGGGAGTTTGACGCCGCTGAGGCAGGCTTCGATAAAGGGGACTGGTTTGAGGGAGAGGGCGGCGTCGCCAAGCAGGATGGCAGCCAGTAGCAGGGAGGGCCAAGCGGGGGAGGATTCTAGGATCATTGGGTTACTCCGAATGCGGTGTTGAGGCGTTCGATGGATGAGGCGGCTTGGGAGGTGAGTTGTTCGGTGTCGTAGAGGCCCGCGGCCCACCCGATGAGAAAGCCGAGGTAGACGTTGTATAGCAGGTTGGAGTACTCGGCTGCATCGTCACTGTTGAGTCTGGAGCCAAGGCGCAGGGTGATTTCATCGGTCAGGAGTGTTTTGAGCGCGGTGAGTGCTTCGCCTTGATTTCCTTGTTGGATGAGTGCCGCGCCGAACGCACGGGAGAGTTCTTCGTGGCCGGTGAACATCTGGAGGAATGGCTTGAGGACATCGAGGAGGCTATCGGATTGCCCCCGAATCTCGTCGTGGAGCTCTGAAATGTGTTGGCCAATGGTGCGGATGAGCAGCGTTTGTTTGTCGCCGACTCCCATGACGGTTCCCACGCTGACGCCAGCCTCGGATGCGATGGTCCGGATGCTGGTGGTGGCGTAGCCCTGGGTGAGGAAGAGATCGTAGGCGGTGGCCAGGACCTTGCTGTCGGTGCCAGCTTTGGCGGCCGAACGCGATGGGTGAACGTGTTCAGTGAACATGTTCAAAAGGGTAGCTCTTGATGGCTTCGGGGTCAATGACGCCGAAGTGTTGACAGTTGGCGCTAGGCCAGCGCGGGGAAGACGCGGTCGCGCAACAGATGCGCAAGTTCGCGGTCGGGTGCAGCTGGGTTGACCCAGGCGGTGTCGCCGATTTCGGCGGCGGCGTGGGGCTCGTCGGTGGTGACGGTGCGTGTGCAGGTGAAGATGGTGCCGACAATGACAGAAGCAGCAGGTAGGCCGAAGCCTAAAGGAGGCTAAATGTCAGCAGGGCGAATTGCGGCAAGATACGCCCTCTTGCGGGCTCTCGCAAGGATTTTTGGGGAAGTGTATACGTTCGTCTACGGTTTCCATTTTTGCTTCCAAATTTGTCTACCACATGTAACTCTAGGGGGTGTCCGAGTTCTCGGCCATCTTCTCGCGAAAGGGATAAGGGCATGTATTGCCCCAAGAAATGTGCGCCTCTGGTAGTGCTGATTGCGGCAGTATCAGTTCTCGCTCCAGTTAAAGCACTTCCTCAGCGGGTTGGTTTTTGAAAACTATCGTTGCACTAAATGGCGAAGGTTTTAGGGTAGCGTGCTTGGAATTTCGCCATATGGACGTTGCTGAACTGTCTGGAGAGCAGTCAAAGAGAATCTACCGGTTAGGGAGAATAATTTATGTGGAAAAAAATCTTGGCCACTATTGGCGTTATTCTGATGACGCTTTCCGTTTATGTTCAATGGCCGTATGCTGTCACGATTGCTCTAGCAGTTTTGGTCATTGTCCTTGTGTTTCTTCCCAGCGGGAAGAAGTAAATGCCTGAGTAGGGGTGGGTATTTCAGCGGACCTGCCTCTGTCTTATGTTGATGAGCCGAGAAAATGGGCGCGGAGGTGCGCTGCTACAGATGCGTAGAAACAGGCGATGCGGCCTGTGGCTTCGAGATGCAATTTACGAAAACGTACCTACCCAGCCAGCGCGGGGAAGACGCGGTCACGCAACAGGTGCGCAAGCTCGCGGTCGGGTGCTGTTGGGTTGACCCAGGCGGTGTCCCCGATTTCGGCGGCGGCGTGGGGTTCGTCGGTGGTGACGGTGCGGGTGTAGGTGAAGATGGTGCCGACGACGACCTCGCCCGGTTCGTTGGCGGCGGGAGCGTCGAAGGTGCCGAGTTTGTTGAGGCTCTCGGCGTCGAGAGTGAGGCCTACTTCTTCGGCGACTTCGCGCAGGGCGGCGTCGACAAGCGCCTCGCCCGCCTCAGGCTTGCCGCCGGGCAGTTGGTACTTGGTGGAGGACTTCTTGCGCACGGTAAGCACGTGGCCTTGTGGGTTGCGGATGACGACGGCTGCTACTTCAATCATGGCTGCTGATTGTAGGCGGCCTAGAGCAGCGGCAGGAGCACGAGGGCGAGATTGAGTGCGATGACCAGCGCGGCAAGCGTCCAGCCCACGGCCATAGACCAGGGTTTCGCGGCGAACTCACCCATGACGTCCCGGGAGCCGGCATAGCGGAAAAGCGGGATGATGGCGAAGGGGATGCCCAGGGAAAGAAGTGCCTGGCTGACCACCAGTGCCATAGTGGGGTCGACCCCGCAGCCGATGATGACCAGCGCCGGGATGAGCGTGACCAGGCGGCGGACTAGTAGGGGGACCTTGATGTGAAGCAGGCCGTCCATGATTTCGGAGCCGGCGTAGGCGCCCACTGACGTCGAGGCGAGGCCGCTGGCCAGCAGGCCGATGGCGAAGAGAACGCCGGCCAGCGGGCCGAGGTGGCTGGCAATCGCCGTGTGGGCCCCGGAGATGGTCTCTGTGCCGTCCACGCCGTAGAGGGCCGAGCCCGCCAGGACCAGCAGGCCCACGTTGACGAGCCCGGCGATGGACAGCGCCACGGCGATGTCCGCGCGGGTGCCGGCCAGCACGTGGGGGATTTCCAGGTCGGGGTAGCGCTGCTTGGTCAGGGAGGAGTGTAGGTAAATGGCGTGCGGCATGACGGTGGCGCCCAACATGGAGGCGGCCAGCAGGATGCTGTCCTTGCCCTCTAGGCGGGGGATGAGGCCGCCGGCCACGTCGGCGGGGTCGGGCGGGGCGATGGCGAGGCCGGCAAGGAAGCCGATGCAGATGACCAGGAGCAGGCCGATGACAAGCCCCTCGAACCACTGGTTCTTCTTCTGGAAGATGAGGAGAATGATGGAGACCGCGCCGATGATGAGCGCGCCCGCGAACAGGGGGAGGTTGAAGAGGAGTTGCAGGGCAATGGCGCCGCCGATGACTTCGGCGAGGTCGGTGGCCGCGGCGATGAGCTCGGCCTGGGCCCACATGCCTAGGCGCGCGCGGCGGGAGAGACGCTCGCCCATGATTTCCGGCAGGGAGCGGTGGGTGACTAGGCCCAGTTTGGCGGAGTGGTACTGGATGAACATGGCCATGAGGTTGGCCACGACGAGTACCCACACCAGGAGGTAGCCGTAGTGGGAGCCGGCGCTGATGTTGGCGGCTACGTTGCCGGGGTCGACGTAAGCCACTGCAGCAACGAAGGCGGGGCCGGTGAGGCTGATTAAGGTCTTACGCATAGGCATCTCCATACCAAAAGTTCAACTACTTGAAGTCTAGTTTTCATCGCCATATGTTCAAACCAGGGGTTTGATCCGGCAAACCATGTTAAAGTTTATTTGTTAATTATTTAAATTACTTTATGTATTTCGGCAGGTTAGAGACTCGAAGCTTCAACGGGTACACTGCCTTCAGTGCGCCAAAGTTGGAAGATTTTTATTAGAGATGTAGCCAGGCTTGGCCGCGTCCCCAGGGCGTGGATCATCCTCATCGGGCTTATCATCACCCCCGCGTTGTATTCATGGGTGAACATCGCGGCTTTTCGTGACCCCTACGGCCATACCAACAACATCAAGGTGGCCGTGGTCAACGAGGATAAGGGTGCTAACAACGAGCTGACGGGGAAGATAGATGTCGGCAGCGAGGTCATTGAGAAACTCAAAAAGAATGACCAGCTAGGCTGGCAATTCCTCGAGCGCGACGAAGCCGAGAAAGCCCTTTTAGAGGGAGACGTGTATGCCTCGGTGACGATTCCTGAGGACTTTAGCGAGAACCTCGTGAGCATGCTCGACGGGAAGTTCACGCAGCCCCAGTTGGTCTACCGCGTCAATGAGAAGAACAATGCCATCGCCGTGAAGATCACGGATGCCGGTGCCAAAGGTCTGGACAAGCAGATCACGGCGGCCTTCAAGGAGCAGGTGGCCACCGTCGCGGCGGAGAACATCAAGGACACCGGTACCGACTTCGAGCGAAAAGTCACGCGCGCGATGAACAACACTAGTTCGGCCTTCGGGGAGACCGCGCAGGAGATTGACGGCAACCGTGAGAACCTCGCGCGCATCCAGGGAAAGCTTGACGCCGCCGCTGATTCCACGTTGGGCGCCAAGTCCACGGTGGCTGATGTGAGTGCTGCGCTGGGCGACGCCCAAACCGCCCTCGCCGAGGTCTCCTCCCTAGTCGAGCAGGCCCAAGGGGGCATCGGTGACTTCACCGACCAGACCACCGGTGCCTTCGTCAGTGGTGCAAGTGCGGTGGCGGACGGTACCGCCAAGGCGCAGGAATCCATCGCGGATGTCACTGCGGGCCTGAACCAGGCCGGTGACCGTTTCGATTACGCCACGCAGCGGGCGAACACTGCTATTGATGCGAGCGCGGAGTCGATTGCGCAGCTCAAGGCGTTGCGCGATTCCGCAACGCTCTCGCCGCAGGTGGCCAAGGAGATCGATGACGCCATCCAGCGCCTCGATGAGGGCAATGAATCCAACCGCCAGCTGGTGGGGAACCTGAATGCGCTGAGCAAGGATACCCAGGCCGCAGCGGACAACGTGCAGGCAAGTGCGGAGGCCATCAACCAGGCGGCGGCAGATACCAAGGCCACCTCGCAAACGCTGCGCGATACCGTGACCACCGCTGTGCCCGAAATCAACCGTGCCATGAGCAATCTGAGCTCCATGGCGAGTGCTTTGAGCTCCACCCTGGAAGCTCAGAAGGGAACCATGCAGGAGGCCAATGGTCTCCTGGACGGCGTGGCCCAGCAGCTGCGCGCCACGAAGGACACCTTGTCCGATTTCGATACCAACCTCCTGGCCCTGCAGGACAGCCTGCGCGCTATGCAGGGCGATGTGGGTTCGCTGCGTGCCGCGATGAACTCCAAAGTCGTTCAAAATGTCACCGGGCTGGACGCGGAAGAAATCGGTAAATTCTTTGCGGAGCCCATCGAGCTGAAGACCGAAACCGTGTACCCGGTGGACAGCTACGGCTCCGCCATGGCGGCGCTGTTTACTAACCTCTCTCTGTGGATTGGTGCCTTCGTCCTCATGGTGATCTTCCGGGTTGAGGTCGATAAGGAGGGCTTCGACCGCATCACGGTGGGCCAGGCCTACTTGGGCCGCTTCCTCCTCATGGCCCTGATGGTCATCATCCAGGCCGTCACGGTGACCGTGGGTGATCTGCTCATCGGCGTGCAGACCGTGAACGCGCCTGCCTTCATTCTGACGGGCGTGCTCGTGGGGCTGGCCTACTTGAGCATTATCTATGGGTTGTCGACGTCGCTGGGGCACCTCGGCCGCGGCCTCTGCGTGGTCTTTGTCATTATCCAGATTCCGGGTGCTTCGGGCCTGTACCCGATTGAGCTGTTGCCCAACTTCTTCCACACCATCTACCCACTACTGCCATTCACGTACGGCATCGATGCCATGCGTGAAACCATCGGTGGGTTCTACGGCAACCACTATTTCAAGAACATGGGCGTGCTCGCCTTCATGTTCATTCTGTTCTTCGTCTTCGGCCTGTTGCTGCGTAAGGCTTTGGCGCACTTCAACGTCATCTTTAACCGCGAGCTGCGGGATACCGAGCTCTTTGACTATGAAAATGTGCAGGTTGTCGGCTCCGGCTACCGCATCGCGGACGTCATCCAGGCGTTGGATAGCCGCAGTGGTCTGAAGAAAGATTTGGACCGCCGCGCGCATGACTGGGGCTACTGGCTCAAGCTGGTGGCCATCGCCGGTGTTATCGGAGTGGTGATCCTCATCGTCGTCTCGGGTCTCTTGCCCGACCAGAAGCCGCTGCTTCTGGCTATTTGGACGGCATGGTGCTTCCTCATCATTATCGCCGCGGTCACCCTGGACTACCTACGCATCAGTCTGAAGCAGTCCGCAGAGCTGGTGACGTTGGATGAGGATGACATCAAACATCCGGCTCGCATCGGGGCCGACTCCACGGAGGGGGATAACTAATGCGTGGAACACTCGATCTTTTCGTCAACGACATGCGCACCGCATGCCGCAACGTGATGAGCACGGTGATGCTCGTGGGCCTCGTCGTTATCCCGATGCTGTTCACCTGGTTTAACGTTCTGGCCAGCTGGGATCCCTTCGATAACACCAGCCAGCTCAAGGTGGCGGTGGCTAGCAAGGACACCGGCTATAAAAGCGATCTGTTGCCGGTGCCCATCAACGTCGGCGACCAGGTGCTCAATGAGCTACGTGCAAACGAGCAGCTGGATTGGGTTGTGACGACTTCCGATGAGGCGATTGAAGGTACCAAGTCCGGTGAGTATTACGCAGCCATCGTGCTGCCGGAAGACTTCAGTACCGACATGATGAACTTCTACACGGATGGTTCCCAGCCCGCGGATTTATCCTTCTATATGAATGAGAAGAAGAACGCGCTGGCGCCGAAGATCACCGGTCAAGGCGCAGAGGGCGTGTCGGCTCAAGTGGCTGAAGCTTTCACCACGACGGTCGGTGACGTCTCCTTCGATCTGGTCACCTCACTCTCCGATTTCTTGAGCCAGGGTGATACCAAGGCTGTGTTGGACCGGATGCAGGCGCGCGCGGATGGCGTGCAGACCCAGCTCGATATGGCCGCCCGTACCGCGCGCTCCCTGGCTGGACTCGTGGATACCGCGGTTCCGCTCATGGAAAGCGCCCAGCGCATTGCGGACTCGGCGGACCTAGAGCTGCCGGAGGTTCAGTCCTCCTCGCTCAGCATTTCCACGGACGCCCTGCAGCAATCCCTCGATGCCACCAGCGCTAGTTATGACGTGGTGCGCCAACGCATTGATGCGCTTTACGCCGACGCCTCCGCCTCCCGCGCCGACCGCGTCGCCACGCTCAACACCTTGGCCGGCCAGGTAGAAGGCACCATCGCTCAGTATCAGAACCTGCACGGACACATCGAGGCCCTGCCGCTTCCTGCCGGGGATAAGGAGAAGGCGCTCAGCCGTATCGAGGAGGCCATCGACGCTCAGCGCACTCTCCACGCGCGCCTCACGGCGGCCGCGAACGCTCCCGAACCCACGAAGCCGGATCTCTCCAGCCTCGATGATGCCAAGAAGGCAGTGGAGGGAATCTCCACCTCCGGTCTGCGTGAATCCCTGCGCGCGCTGCAGGATTCCCTGGGCCAGGTGAGCGCGGATCTGGATACCGCGAAGACTCCCGTCACCATTGATTCCTCTTCCCTGACGGATGCTCGGGATGCGGTACAGAAGCTCGCCTCTGGCCTGCAGGATAAGGCCAACAAGTTCGGCGACCTGCGGAAGGATATCGACTCCGCTGCGGCATCTGGTGACCTGAAGAAGTTGGCGGACCTCATTGGTTCCGATCCGGATGCCTTGGCGCGTGCGATTGCGGCGCCGGTGGACGTCGACAGGCAAGCGGTCTACCCGGTTAAGAGCTTCGGCGCCGGCATGACGCCGATGTACACGGCGCTGGCGCTGTGGGTGGGTGCGCTGCTGACTGCGGTGAGCGTGCGCACGGATGTGGTGGATAAGGATACATATTCGCCGATGCAGCGCTTCTTCGGCCGCTTCGGAATGTTTGCCGCGGTTGGCCTCGTGCAGTCGACGATGCTGATTCTGGGCCTCATCTTCTTCGTGGGCATTGAGCCCGCGCACCCGATTCTCATGCTGTTGGCGGGCTGGGTTAGCTCGCTCATCTTTATGCTGATTTGCTACACGTTCGTGGTCTCCTTCGCCAACGCGGGCAAAGCCTTGGCGGTGCTCATGCTGGTGGTCCAAGTATCGTCGTCGGGCGGTGCCTACCCCTTGCAGGTGCTCCCGGACTGGTTCCAGAACATTAGCCCCTGGTTGCCAGCGACCTACACCATCCGTGCACTCCGCGCGGCCATCGCCGGAACCTACCACGGTGATTTCTGGCTCTCCCTGTTCGCTCTCTTGCTCTTTGCCGTACCGATGCTCATTCTGGGCGTGGTCTTCCACAAACCGCTGGAGAAATTCACCAACGGCTGGGTGGAGACCTTGGAGAAGACCAAGCTGATGTAGCGCTCCGCCGATGCTATTTACATAAAACTGTGGAGATATTCACAGGTTTGTGGGGTCCCGTGAAACGGCGCCCAGCGGTAGGCTGAACCGCTGTGAAACGCGGTCACTTCCTGGGCCCAGCTCGGCTCACCGCCGTGGGCTTTATCCTGCTCATCCTCGTGGGAACGCTGCTGCTGATGCTGCCGATTTCCGCCAATGTGCCGCAGTGGACTCCGTTCCTGCCGGCACTCTTTACGGCAACCTCGGCGGTCTCCTTGACGGGTCTCGTCGTGGAGGACACCGGTACCTATTGGACGTCCTTCGGCCAAGCGGTCATCATCGCGCTCATCCAGCTGGGCGGCCTCGGCATTATGAGCCTGGCATCGCTATCAGGCATGCTTCTGACCGGTCGCATCAGTTTCAAAGCCCGCCGGACCATGGCGGCGGAAGGTCGTGCTGTGGCTTCCGGCGGCATTCGGCATGCCCTGCTGCTCACCCTGATGATGACTCTGATCTGCGAGGCCACAGTTGCCGTGTTCATCGGTGTGCGCCTAGCCACCGAACACGGCGTGGCACCAGGGCGCGCGGTGTGGGAAGGTATCTTCCACGCTATTTCAGCCTTCAACAACGCCGGGTTCAGTACCTATTCAGACAGCGTCATTTCCTTCGCCGCCGATGGCTGGATTTTGATTCCTCTCGCCTTCGCCCTGATTGTCGGTGGTCTGGGCTATCCCTTGCTGGCGGAGTTCGTGCGACGGGCCCGCGCACGGCTAACGCGCTGGCGCGGCGGCACGCCCCGCATTCACCGCATGTCCATGACCGCCCGGATGACGTTGGGCGCCACCGCGTTCTTGCTGCTGGGTGGCACCGTGGTCTTCTTCCTCTCCGAGGGCTCCGGTGTGCTGCATGGGATGCCGCTGGGCCAGAAGCTGATCAACGCCTTCTTCATGAGCGCTTCGCCCCGAACGGCAGGTTTTAACGCCATCGATTACGGTGAGGCGCACCCGTTGACGCTGATGGTGACGGACATCTTGATGTTTATCGGCGGTGGCTCCGCCGGTACTGCGGGCGGCATCAAGGTCACCACCACATGCGTTCTGGGCGCCGCGATGATCTCGGAATTCTTGGGCCGGGAGGACACCTCCATCGGGCACCGGCGTCTGCCGCTGTCCACCTTCCGCCAAGCCCTCGCGCTCACGGCCGCCGGAATGGTGGTCGTGGCCCTCGGCGTGGCGACGCTGCGCATCTGGGACCCCGAGTTCACCGCGGACCAGGTCACCTTTGAGGTGATGTCCGCCTTCGCCACCGTGGGTTTGTCCACGGGCATTACCGCAAGTTTGTCAGCACCATCGCAGCTCATGCTGTGTCTCATCATGTACGTTGGCCGCGTAGGACCCACCACCTTCGTGGCGGCACTGGCCGCCCGGACCATTACCCTGCGCTACCGCTACCCAGAAGAAAGGCCGTTCATTGGCTAACATGTTCAGCGCCCTGCGGCGCGAAAAGTCTTCTATTAATATCCCACCGGTCGTCGTCATTGGCATGGGCCGGTTTGGTTCTTCCCTGGCCCGCGAGCTGATGGAGCACGGCGTGGAGGTCCTCGGTATCGATGCTGAGGAGAAACACGTGCGCGAGCACGCCGCGTACCTTACCGAGGCGGTGACCGCCGATACTACCGACGCCGAGGCCCTTCGCCAGCTCGGCGTCGATGAGGTAGAGCGAGTGGTAGTGGCCATCGGTTCGGATCTGGAGGATTCCATCCTTACGGCCTCCAACCTCGTGGAGCTCGGGGTGAGCGATATCTGGGCCAAGGCTGATTCAGATGCTCATGCCCGTATCCTGCGCCAACTCGGAGTGCACCACGTGATTCGCCCAGAGCGCGATACGGGTCGCCGCGTGGCGCACCTGTTGGGCGGACGCTTCGAGGACTTTGCGGAGATCGCCACCGACTATGGTGTGACGGCGATGACCCCGCCGGCGTCGATTAGCAAGCGCCCGCTCAACCTCCACCAGGTGTGGAAGGAGCACAACGTTCAGCTCATTTCTCGCTGTGAGGGCCCGGGCCAATGGCGCCCGCTTGTCGACGGCACCGAGCTCACCCACCGCGACCTCATCGTCGTCGCTGGTAGCCCTGCGGATCTGGAGGCCTTCTCGCAGTCCTAGTCGGCGCGCTCTGGGCGCCTCACACTGTGGAGCGAGGAGCGGGGCGCTACAGTAGCGCCTATGACGAAGGCACGTTTCCCGGGCTCGGTGTATGGAACAGGGGAGGAACCCGACCCGCGCTTCAGCATGGCTAATGAGCGCACCTTTTTGGCGTGGATCCGCACGTCATTGGCCTTTATCGCGGGTGGCGTGGCTCTGGAGACCTTCGAGTTGCCGCTGAACACCACGCTGACTCGCGTCGTCTCCGTCATCATGCTGATCGTGGCCATCATCCTGCCGGCGGTGGCGTGGTTTCACTGGGGTGCCTCTGAGCGCGCGATGCGCCATGGGCGTCCGCTCCCGGCTAGCCCGGCGTTGGCGCTGATTGTCGGCGTGGTGATCCTTATTGGCCTGATGATTCTGGTGGGCGAGCTGCTAGCGTGAGCGAACTTTTTGATCCCGGCCTCCAACCCGAGCGCACCCGCTTAGCCTGGCAGCGCACGGGGCTTGCAGGCCTCATCGCGGGGCTGCTCGTCGTGCGCTCCATTGCGCCATGGGCCGCGCTGATTGTTGGGGTAGTGGTGGCGGTGGTGCTGTGGTTGGCCACCACCAAGCTCCGCGACGCTGACGAGATCCTGGCCCGGGCTGCGTCGCCCGCCCTGCCCGGTGCCCCGGCGCTTGCCGCCGTTGCGCTGGGGACGATGCTTCTTGGGGTGGTTGCTTTCTTCGCGCTGTGGTAGCACCAAAACCCAAACCCCCAGACCTCGATCCCGAAACTCCCTGGTGGACGGTAGGGCGTCGGCAAGCGCTTGGCGACGCCCACCTGCAGGTTGCGGGATCGAGGTCTG
>NZ_KV827648.1:215175-250017 GCF_001836165.1 Corynebacterium sp. HMSC036D02
ACCTGCAGGTTGCGGGATCGAGGTCTGGGGATCTAGCGGAAGTTTCGGGGGCCTGCAGCTAAGTGCCGCGCGATGGTGTTAATGAAGTCGTCTGGAGCTTCGCGCAATTCTTGGGGTGAGAAGCGTAAGACGACAAACCCCTGGTTGAGGAGTGCCTTTTGGCGTTGGTGCTCGGCCCGAATCACCTCTTCCAGCTCGTTCTCGTATTTCACATTGCCGTCGATCTCAATGAGGAGCCAGTCATTGATCGCGAGGTCGGCGTAGTACTGATTGACTCGGTATTGGGCGCGCAGGCTGCGAACCGCGGGAAGGTCCGCGTCAAGGATGAGCGCCCGCGCGTAGGACTCCCAGGGAGATTCGGAGCTGTTGACGCTATGTTCCACGGCCCGCCGTGCATTCGCGACTCCTTTCACGCGGCCCATGTCGCCAAGTACCCAGTTGAGGGTGTCCTTTGATACCCGTCGTGACCTCACGTGGTCTGCGGCGACGAGTCCTTCGACGAACCCATCGAATCGTGCGATATCAATCGCCGTACGCGCGAGAGAAGTGACCCGGATGCCGTGGACTTCTGTGACCTGATTGTTGAGTTTCGTTTGCTTGTAGCGGAAGTACTGGCGCTTGGACCTTTGGGGAACGGAGTTTGAGGGGACTGTCGCGAAATACTCGCTCGGCGTTGTAAGCGTTGGGATACCGTGGATGCGAGCAGCCGCTTTGCCCAACAGGGTTGCCCGCGGTGCGGCACGCGCATGGGCATAGACCTCTGCGGTTTCTCGCTCCCAGGGTTTCAACTGCAGCCAGCGGTGCAGGGGAATGACATAGCACCACGCGAGCTTATGGAATTTCCTCGCGTGAATTTTGCCCCATCGGGGGTCGTCGTTGGTGAGCGTGCGCAGATCGACCATGTGGGTGTCTATGTAGTGGAATATGCCTAGGTTGTTCATGGCTTACTTTTAGCGCATTGGCGTGGATCGCGCGCGGCGAGCGGTATGCAGCGCTAAAGCCCCAGACCTCGATCCCGAAACTCCCTGGTGGGCGGTGGGGCGTCGGCAAGCGCTTAGCGACGCCCACCTGCAGGTTGCGGGAACGAGGTCTGGGGATCTGCGGAGGAGGGGGAATTGGGTGGGGAGGCTGTGGCGTGCGGGCTGCCCACACATTGGTGAGCAAACTTTGCAGTTGTTCTGCAATAGAGTTTGCTAACAGGGGTGATTTATGGCGCTAGCGGGGGTAATAACCGGAAAGCGTTTGTTGGCAGTCTGTGACCTCGATAACCTGAAGCTGTAGGCCCATTCGGCGATCCTAATAACTCTCTCTCAGCTGAATGGGGGCTGGTTAACCAGGAAAAGGAGGGGGCAGATGACTACCCCGCACACTCACGTCTCAACCGCACACACAGAAGGTGAAGACGACCGCGGCGTCGATACGCGCGAATGGCGTCGCATGGCCATTGGCCTTTTTGTCGGTCTCGCATTGGCCATCTTCGTGTGGTTTATTTTCCCGAGCAACGCCGTGGATACTGTGCTGCAATCACCCGGTGCCAAGGATGACGTTGAATACACTCAAAGTGCGCTGCGCGCCGTCGCCGCGGTGACCATCCTGATGGGCGTGTGGTGGATGACGGAGGCTATCCCGCTGGCCGCCACCGCGCTTTTGCCACTGGTCATCTTCCCGCTGGCCGGCGTTGGAAGCATTAAGGATGTGGGCGCGCCCTATGCCTCGTCCACGATTTTCTTGTTCATGGGTGGCTTCCTCATCGCGTTGGCGCTGCAGCGCTGGAACCTGCACCGCCGCATGGCGCTGTTCGTGGTCAAGGTTGTAGGTACCTCGCCTAAGCAGCTGATCCTCGGCTTCATGCTGGCCACCGGCTTCTTGTCTATGTGGGTGTCCAACACCGCTACCGCAGTGGTCATGCTGCCGATTGGTATTTCGGTGCTTTCGCTGACTGCCGACGCCGTCGGTGGCATGGCTAACCAGAAGAAGTTTGCCACTGCGCTCATGCTCGGTATCGCGTATTCGGCGTCGATTGGCTCGCTCGGCACCCTCATCGGCACCCCGCCGAATACCCTGCTGATGGGCTACATGAAGGAAACTCACGGCATCGTCCTCGGCTTTGGCAAGTGGATGATGGTGGGCATGCCGCTGGCATTCATCTTCCTGTTTATTGCCTGGTTCATGCTGGTTACCGTGTTCAAGCCGGAGATGGACAAGATTCCAGGCGGCCGCGAGCTCATCGATTCCGAGATTGAAAAGCTTGGCCCATGGACCGGCCCGCAGATCATGACGGGCATTATCTTCCTCGGTGCCGCCTTGGCCTGGGTGATCATTCCTTTCTTTGTGAGCAAGGAATCCAACTACGACGACGCCATTGTGGGCATTGCCGCTGGTTTGCTGCTGTTTACCATCCCGGCCGACACGAAGACTGGCGTGCGCCTGCTGGATTGGAAGACTGCGAGCGAAATGCCGTGGGATGTGCTCCTGCTCTTCGGTGGTGGCCTGTCCCTGTCTTCGATGTTCAACAAGTCCGGTTTGTCTCTGTGGATTGGTGAGATGGCCAAGGGGCTGGGCAGCCTGCCCATCATCCTGCTCATCGCTTCGGTGGCCCTGCTCGTGCTCTTCCTGACGGAGATCACCTCCAACACCGCAACTGCGGCGACCTTCCTGCCGATTATGGGCGGTGTGGCCGTGGGTATCGGCCTGACCGAGAATGGCGACATCAACGTCCTGCTGCTCACCATCCCGGTGGCACTGGCTGCAACCTGTGCCTTCATGCTGCCGGTGGCGACCCCGCCGAACGCCATTGCTTATGGCTCGGGCTACGTCAAGATTGGCGACATGATCAAGGGCGGTATCGGCCTCAACCTGATTGGCTGCGTGCTCATCACCATCACCGTCTATTTGCTTGCCGTTCCGGTGTTCGGACTAGTTCTGTAGCCTCTCCTGCGAGGTAAACGGCAGATGAATTGCTGTCCTGCGCTGCCGTCGAAAACGGGCAACTACGTCGTGATTTGTTTGTTTTCCGGAGCGTGGGTATAGTTACATCTCGTTGCACAGCAGGGCGCGCACTTAAGGTGTGAAGCACTGCAGGCCAACGGACTGCGCCCGTAGCTCAACGGATAGAGCATCTGACTACGGATCAGAAGGTTGGGGGTTCGAATCCCTCCGGGCGCACCAAACCTCAGCCGCCTTCGGGCGGCTTTTCTCGTTTTCGGCTCCGTGGGTTGGGCAAACCCGGTAGTGTTCTGAAATATGATCAAAGCGATTCTCTCCGCTATCCTGCTTTTCATTTCCTCCCTCTTCTCGGGTGCAGGCTCCTCGGAGTTGCCGGGGAGCTCGGGCATAGCGGAAGCTGGATCCTCGCAGCGCAACATTGTTACTGGCGTGCCCGCAGACCTGGTCACCGCCAATGCGCAGCAGATGGAGTTCGTGGTGAATTCCGAGTGGGAGTCCGCGTAGCAGCCGGATTCCTTTCGCGTGAACTTTAGGGAGCAGTACTTGGAGTTCTCCTGCAATAACGCCGGTTTCCACTTTGAGAGCAACGAGGCTAGTGAGATTGATATCACGTGGGATTTGATGTCGGACAGCATCTGCTTTGGCCCGCAATCGGACGGGGCCCTCATAGATTTTCTTCAAAGACCAGTAACGGTGATGGTGGACCCCGATGCATCCGCAACGCCTGAGCGCATTTACCTTGTGCGCGGTGAGTAAGCGATCGCCCTTAGTAGCTGAGACGCATATCACGCAGCGCTGGGTGAAATGCAGAGCTGAAAACGGACACAAAAAAGAAGACCGGCCAGAGCCACTGGTCGGTCTTTAAACGTTTTCAACTGCAAGGAGATGAATAGGTGTCAGCGCGCGCCCGAATAGTGGGCCTCGATATTGCTCGTTCCTTGGCCATCATCGGGATGATTATTCTGCACATGGCCAATCTGGTCTGGGGCGCCAAAGTGGTGCTCTCTGGGCTGCCGGCGGCGGGGTTCGCCATCATTGCAGGAACCACGATGATGATCCTTGCTCGCGACTACTCGCTGCGGGTCTTCCTCAAGCTGGTCGCCCGCGGCCTGATAGTCATGCTCATCGGCGTGGCGCTGTTGCCCGTCGGCGGTGAGATTCAGGTGGTGCTCGTCGTGATGGGCGCGGCCATGGCTCTCACCGCGTGGGTGCCGCCGCTCGCCACTGTCTGGAAGGTCCTGCTCTTCGCGCTGGCCACCGCGGGCGCCACGGTGCTCTACGCTCCCTATACCCTCCCGCAGGTTTACCCCCTCGTGGCATTCCTGGCGTACATGGTGGCAGGCATGCTGCTTTGCGACGTCTACCTCACCCGCCCCACCCGCACCCAGATCGTCACGAGCGCGGTGGCCGTCGTCGTTACCGGCATCGGCCTGTGGCAGCGCTTTAACCCTGACATCGCCGGCTGGCTGCGCTTTACCGGGCATACAGGTGTGCTCGGTGAAATCCTTCTCTCCGTGGCGGTCACTGCGGTGGTGCTGCACCTGTGCCTGATCATCGGCCGTCAGCTGCCGCGCTTGACCTTCCCCTTCGCGGCAATGGGCTCGATGTCTTTGACCATCTATATCCTGCACATTCTCACCGCTCGTTTCTGGCAAGCGCACGTCTCGCTGCACAACACCATGGCGGCACTGGGCTTTGTGCTCGCGTTCCTACTGTTGAGCGCGCTGTGGAAGAAGTTCTGTGGAAAGGGTCCGGCCGAGAGGGTCGTGGCTTGGGCAATCAAGGAGGTGGCTGCGTAATGGTGGCACGAAAGATAACTGCTGTTGTGGCCAGCTCTCTGGTCGTGGGGCTAGGCGCTGCGCCGGCCATGGCCTTGGAATTCGCCCAGCCCGCACCTCACTCGGAGGAAAGCGCCGCCGTGGCTGCGCTGCGCATGGGCAAAATCGGAAACTTCGGCGATTGCACCGGCACGCTGGTGGCTGAGCAGTGGGTGCTGACCGCCCGCCACTGCTTGGAGTCCGTCAACAACGAGGGCTCGCAGGCCCGCTTTGGCCAGGGCAAGGACACTCGCGTCTATGACGTGGATTCCTGGGCTGTTTCGCCGACTATCGACGCCGGCCTCATGCACCTGACCGAGCCCGTCAAGGGCATCAAGCCCGCTAAGCTCGCGGATGCGGTCCCCACCGCCGGCGAGAAGGGGCACTTCTACGGCTGGAGCAGCAGCTCCCGCATGGCCCGTAAAGGCCAGCTACCGATGGCGGAGATGGAAGTAGGCGAATTGCTCTCCGGCGGCACCCCGCCGGCCACCCCAGACGAGTCTGGCCAGAAGATGACGCCGGTGGCTCCGAGTGATTCCGGGGCCATGGCTCCTGGCGAAATGGCAGTGCCTGCCCCCGGCGGTATGGTCGCTCCCGCCCCTGGTTCGTCCGACGCGCCCCAGGTGATGGAGGGCGGCGACATGCCAGAGATCGCTGTTGGACCCGACGGCGCGGAAAGTATCCCGGCCGGTGAACTCGGGGGAGTGGGCCCGATGATTGCGGCTGCCATCATGGACGTGAAGTCCCTCAATGGTGAGGGAATGCAGGGCGGCGACTCGGGCGGACCGTTCTTTGTCGACGGCCGCCTCGTGGGCGTGGCCACGGCTGGCACGTCTAATGCGGATCCGGACCTGCCTTCCCCGACCGCAGCGATTACGTCCGTGGTCGAAGTTCGCGACTGGATCGAGGACGTCACTAGCGGCCGCGATACCGACGGCGTCCTCAATGCCGACAATTCCCCGAAACCGCCAGCCACGATGCAGGTCAGTGCGCCCGTAGCTCTAACGGCCGGCGTGACCGGGGTGGTGGGCCTGATCGTGCTGGCCATCGCTTCACGTTTGCTTCGCCGCAAGTCTGGTGCTGAGCAGGGTAGCAACTAGGCTGTTTCTCCATGAAGGAGAAAATCGTTCCGTGTCTCATCGCTGGCGCCATTCTCGGCGTGGTCTTGTGGCTGGCCTCCGGCATGCTGTGGATGTTGCCGGTGGGCCTAGCAGCGGGCCTCGCGGGATACCCGCTGCTCGGCATCACGCGTGATGAGTCCCAAGCCCGCAAGCGCCGCGACGACACTTTCCGCGACTAAGCGCCCCGCACCACCCCACGCCACCGCACTACGCCGCCCGACGCCGCGTCGTGTCGTGCCGCCCCGCGCCGTCCCACGCTGCGGCGCATGCTGCTTCACAGCCGGTCACCAGATGGCACCCCACAAAAGGCATCTGATAGAAGGTGTCTTTGGGGCCAAAAACGCCATGTGCACACCCCAAAAGGCGTTTTCAGGCGAGAAAACGCCTTTTGACAAATGCCATCTGCAAAATGCCATTTGCAAGATGCCTTTTGGAAACCGCCCCATGCCCAGCAGTACGCAAAAGGTTCCACTCAGAAGTCATTAGTCAAAAGGTTCCCTTGGGGGCAAGTAAATCATCTTTAACCAGGTAGAAGGTTCGTTTGGGGGCAAACAAACCTTTTGACTGGAACCAGGTGAGGGGAACCCGTTGGGAAACCGCCTGCTAGGGCGGAAGGTCAGAGCTCGAAGCTGGCCAACGGGCTAGAAAATCTCGATGCGCCCGCCCAAAGACTCCGTCTGTCGCAGCTGCGCCACCCAGTTCGGCGCACCCGGGTGCAGCCGCAAGACCGGGCGGGAAGAAATCTTCACCGGGGAGACCGATTCCTTCCGAGCACCTGATCGAGCTTCGATGCGGGTGCGGGCGCGGAAGCCAGCGTCGGCAAGCGCGGCGATGGAAGGCTGATCCGAGGCCAGCGATTCGCGCGCATCGTGCAGCAACTCGAGGGCCTCGTCGAGGGCCTGGACCAGTGCGGGTGCATTGGTCTCGCACATCTGTCGAACCAGGTCCGGGCGAGTGCCTGCCACGCGGGTTCCGTCCTTGAAGGAGCCAGCCGCCAAGGACTGTGCCAGGATGCCGCCATTATCGCCGACCACCGCGAGGGTCTCCGCCAGCACGTGAGGCAGATGCGAAATGCGGGCAACCGCGGCATCGTGGTTAGCCACGCGCACCGGAACCGCCTCCGCGTGAACCATCTGAGTCATGCGGACCACGTCCGCAAAAATGTTCTCCCACTCGGCGGGGATGCGCTCGCCGCGGGCCTCACACTCGGCGGCATAGTCATAGGTGATAACCCAGGCAGCGCGGTTGAACAACCCGGTGTGGGAGTTCTCCCAGCCGGACTTGGAGGTGCCGGCCATGGGGTGGCCGCCCACGTAGCGCGCCTGCATGTTGCGCTCCACAATGAGCTGGCGCACCTCGGTCTTGACCGAGACCACGTCCGTCAAACCGCAGCTCGGGGCGTGTTCCTGAATGGAGTCGAGGACCGAAGCAACCGCATCCATAGGCACCGCGACGACGATAAGCGCGTTGTCCTCCTCGGCCCGGTGCAGGATGGCCGGCAGATCATCGGTGACGTCGTAGCCCTGCTTAATGGCCGTTCGGGCACCAGAGGTGGAGTGGTTATAGCCGTACACGGAATGGCGTGCAGCAGCTAGGTCTCGCAGGAGGGAACCTCCAATGAGACCGAGGCCGATAATGCAGACGGGGCGTTGAACATCTTGAGAACTCACGGTGACAATTGTGGCACAACCCGACTAATCTGACGAGGTATGAGCCACGACGATCTGTCCTTTGCCATCACCGTCGCCAGTGCCGAAGGCGGCTGGGTGATTCGCCCTTTCAAGGATGACTACACCGACGTCAACACCTCCATCAAGGCGGTGCGCAACCTCCGTTCGGAGGGCGCGGCATTTGCGCTGCTGTGCGTGGAGGATGACTATTTCGTCGTTGTGCGCCCGGTTCCGGGGGATGTGCGCATGCTGCTTTCCGACGCCACCTATGCCTCCGAAGACGACTTCGCCGCGGATTTCCTGGACCTGCGCGATATCGATATCCCGGATTTGGACGAGGACGAGTGGGAGGACGCCGACCCCTACGGCGACGGCGACTTTGATATCTTCGCTGACCTCGGACTCGATGAGGACCAGCTGGGCTACATCATCGATAACGATGAGGACTGGCCTTCCGACATGCTCCTGCGCATCGCCGGCGAGCTGGGCTTTGGCGATGAGCTGGAGGATTTCATTGACGGCCTCGACTCGGATGACTCTTAAACCAGCGGAGGGGCTGGTGCGCGCGAAGGCCCGTATGCGCCGCGCCCTGGAGGTCGCGCGCACGACGCCGGCGGGGGATATCCCGGTGGGTGCCGTGCTTTACGACGCCTCCGGCAACGAACTCGCCACCGGCGTTAACCGCCGCGAGCAGCTGAATGACCCAACGGCACACGCAGAGGTGGAAGCCATCCGCCAGGCGGTGCGCGTGCACGGCGATGGCTGGCGGCTGGAGGGCTGCGAGCTGGTTGTCACCTTGGAGCCCTGCGCGATGTGCGCGGGCACGATTCAGGCTTCCCGGGTGTCTTCGGTGGTCTTCGGTGCCTTTGAGCCGAAGACGGGGGCGTGCGGCTCGCTGGTGGAGGTATTGCGCGCCCCCGGTGCCCTCCACGTTCCCGAGGTACGCGGCGGTGTGCTGGAGGAGGAGTGCGCGGAGCTGCTCACGGGCTTCTTCGGGGGTCTTCGTAGCAGCGGCGTTTAGCCCCTGAACTGGTTAGTGGCCCCTGAGCCGCCTTGCAATTTGGGTGTAGGATGGGTGGTCCACGTGAGAGAAGTAGAGAGTAAGGAGAGAATCATGGCTGATTTTGAGAACAAGAAGGACGAGTTCGTCGGCAAGGCTAAGGAAGCCGCTGGCGGCCTGACCGATAACGAGAAGCTGGAGAACGAGGGCAAGGCCGACCAGGTCACCTCCGAGGCTAAGCAGAAGGCTTCCGACGCCGTTGAGGGCGTCAAGGATAAGGCCAACGAGGTCATCGGTAACCTCAAGGACTAATTCCTAGCCTTAAATAGCTGAATCGCTGTCCGCGCCGCGTGGTATGAGCAGCGATTTTGTCGCTCGGGATGACTCCCGTAGTCTGGAACGCGGTGGCGTGTCCGAGCGGCCGAAGGTGATCGCCTCGAAAGCGATTGTTGGGTAACCCCCAACCGCGGGTTCAAATCCCGCCGCCACCGCCAGATCCGGCACTCCAGTTCTTAGCTCTGGAGTGCCGGACTTTTTATGTTTTAGAAGCCGGCCCGCCCTCTATCAACATCTCTTTGGAAATCCAGCGCGGCTTGGCGTGCCTCGGGATCGTGGTCTTCCGTGCGTTTGTGAATTCGTCGGCTCATCATGCCTGCTGGGATAGCAATGAGAAGGATGGCCGCGATGGCGACGATGACGAAAGTAGACAAGCGGGTCTCCTAGGGTATTTCAGTAATTCTGTATTGTAACGCAGGTCACGCTCTGGAGGGTTAGTTGAACTCCTACGAGACCGTTAGGGCTTCACAGCCCAACTGGTTAAACTGGTGCACATTCGTGTCCACCGCCAAAGCTACCGCGAGCAATAATCGCGCATGTGAAGGGGAATTTCCGTGGCAAAGCTGCTCTACCACCTAGGCCGCTGGTCTTACATCAATCGATGGAAGGTCATCATCGCCTGGATCTTCATCGTGGCGGCCGCGGGCGGAGCGACCTTGAGCTTGATGAAGCCGATGACCACGGAGTACTCCATCAGCGGCACGCCCGCTATTGACGCCACCCGCCGCGCGGTGGAGCTCTTCCCGGAGAACGGTAACCCGGCCAATGCGCCGTCGGTCAACCTCGTCTTCAAGGCCCCAGAAGGGCAGAAGCTCAGCGATCCGCAGAACAAAGAAGCTGTCGAGGATGTGGTGCACCACATTGCTGAAGGCCTTGATATCCCAGAGGGCAGCCAGCAGCGTTGGGGTAACCCGCTCGACGTATCGCCAGCACTTCAGCAGCAGGTCATTGAGCAGTTCACTTCCATGGGCTTGCCGGAGGAGACCGCGCGGGCGGATGCCGACAACCTAGCCATGGTCAATGCTGATGAGACCATCGCCTACACCACCTTCGACTTTGATGCGGAAAGCCCCTACTCGGTAGAGCCTGCGGATAAAGACGTGGTCCATGAAGCCATGGATATTGGCCGTGCGGCGGGTCTGGAAGTAGAGGCCGGCGGCGCGGGCTTCGGTGATGAAATCCAGGTCAACTCGATTTCTGAGGTCATTGGCCTAGCTGTGGCGTTTATCGTCCTCATTATTACCTTCGGTTCCTTGGCCTCCGCGGGCATGCCGCTTATCTCCGCGGTCGTGGGCGTGGGCCTGGGAGCGATGGGTGTCATGATTGCGACCCACTGGATGGAGCTCAACAACCTCACTCCGGTGCTGGCCGTCATGATTGGCCTGGCCGTGGGCATCGACTATGCGCTGTTCATCATGTCGCGCTACCGGCAGGAGCGCTCCCGCATGGACGGGCCGGATGCCGCCGGCATGGCTGTTGGCACGGCGGGTTCCTCGGTGGTCTTCGCCGGCGCGACGGTCTTCATCGCACTCTTTGCGCTGCTCGTGGCGCGCATTAGCTTCCTCACCGCCATGGGCCTGGCCGCTGCGGGCACGGTTTTCATGGCCGTGCTTGTGGCGCTGACCTTGGTGCCCGCGATGCTGGGGCTGCTCGGTGATAAGGCCTTCGCCGGACGCATCCCCGGCGTTGCCGGCAACCCTACGAAGCGCCGCCCGCGCCGCACGAAGCCAACGATGGGTAACCGTTGGGTGCGCGCGGTGCAGCGCGCCCCGGGCATCGTCATGGCGCTGGTGGTGCTTGGCCTCGGAGCTTTGACGGCCCCGGTTCTGCACATGGAGCTGGCCCTGCCAGCGGATACCACCTCCAACCCGGATACCACCCAGCGCAAGGCGGCGGACCTCCTGTCCGAAGGCTTTGGCCCCGGCATCAACGGCCCCTTCCTGGTGATCGTGGATGGCGCCAATGCCAACCCGGAATCCGCGGCGCTACAGCCCTATATCCAGGGCCAAGAAGATGAGGAAGATGAGCAGAAGAAGGCCGCACTTTCCTCCTTCATCTATTCCGTGCAGCGCCTCAACCAGGTGGGCGGGGTCAAGCACGCCCAGCTGGTGGGCGTGAGCAAAGACATGAAGTCCGCGCAGATCATGGTCAGCCCCACCACAGCGCCTACGGATGAGGCCACGGTTGGCACCGCCGCCGCCCTGCGTACTGCCGGTGCGGAGCTGGAGGATGCCACCGGTGCCGAGATCGGCATGACGGGCCTGACCGCGGTGCAGCTCGACATCACCGAGCGCCTCGAGGAAGCCATGGGGCCGTACCTCGCCATTGTGGTGGGCCTGGCCATCTTCCTGCTGCTGGCAGTGTTCCGCTCCATCTTGGTGCCGTTGGTCGCGGGCCTGGGCTTCCTGCTTTCCGTCGGCGGAGCCTTCGGCCTGACCGTTTTGGTGTGGCAAGACGGCCTCACCGGCTTGGTGCCAGCACCCGGCCCGCTGATTTCTTTCATGCCCATCTTCCTCATCGGCGTGACCTTCGGCCTGGCCATGGACTATCAGGTCTTCCTGGTCACCCGCATGCGCGAGCACTTCTCCCGTTACCCGCAGGGCAGCGGCGGGAAGTACAGTCGGTACAACGCCAACGACGAGGCCACCATCGCCGGCTTTACCGCCGGTGCCCGCGTGGTCACCGCCGCAGCCATCATCATGATTTCCGTCTTTGTGGCGTTCATCAGCCAGCCCCTGCCCTTCATCCAGATCTTCGGCTTCGCGCTGGCGGCGGGCGTGCTTTTCGACGCATTCTTAGTCCGCATGTCGCTTGTCCCCGCCACCATGTTCCTCATGGGGCACACCACCTGGTGGATGCCGAAGTGGCTGGACAAGCTGATCCCGCAGCTGGACATCGAGGGCACCGCACTCGAGGAAGAATGGGAGCGCAAACACGCGGCAGTATCCCGTGAAGCAGAGGATAAGGCAGCGCAGCCCGTAGAATAGTTCCCTATGACTCACCCTAAGCCGCAGCTTGAGACCGACCTTTCCTTCGACGTGAAGAAGGAGCTGGACTTAAGCGGTCCAGCACAACCGGGGAAGCACGGCCGCACCGGTGTTATCCATACCCCGCACGGTGATATTCAGACCCCGGCCTTCATCCCGGTGGCCACCAAGGCCACGGTGAAGACGCTGACCCCGGAGCAGATTCGCTTGACCGGCGCGCAGGCCATCCTGTCCAACGCCTACCACCTCTACCTGCAGCCGGGCCACGACATCGTGGACGAGGCTGGTGGCGTGGCTACCTTCGAGAATTGGCATGGGCCGACGTACACCGACTCGGGCGGATTCCAGGTCATGTCCCTCGGCGTGGGTTTTAAGAAGGTCCTCGCCATGGATGTGGCGGACCTGACGGACTCCGACATCCGCGCGGCCAAGAAGGAACGCATGGCGCAGGTGGATGAGGATGGCGTGGATTTTAAGTCCATCATCGACGGCTCCACGCACCGCTTCACTCCAGAGGTCTCCATGCAGATCCAGCATGGTCTGGGCGCGGACATCATGTTTGCCTTCGATGAGCTCACCACGCTGGTGGATACCCGTACCTACCAGGAGGAATCTGTGGAGCGCACGCGCCGCTGGGCGCAGCGCTGCCTGGATGAGCACGATCGCCTGACGCTTGCCCGCGGCCCGCAGAAGCCGCGCCAGTCCCTGTGGGGCGTGGTACAGGGCGCGCAATACGAGGACCTGCGCCGTCAGGCCGCTCGCGGGCTGGTGGAGCTTTCCGATCGCGCCGAGGCGAATGGTCGTCGCGGCTTCGGTGGCTTCGGCATCGGTGGCGCTTTAGAGAAGGAGAACCTGGGCACGATTGTGGGCTGGGTGTGCGATGAGTTGCCCGTCGATAAGCCCCGGCACCTGCTGGGTATCTCTGAACCGGATGACATCTTTACCGCCGTTGAGGCTGGTGCCGATACTTTCGACTGTGTGGCGCCGACCCGTCTGGCGCGCCGCGGTGGTGTGTACACCCTCGATGGACGCATGAACCTCACCAATGCGCGCTTCAAGCGGGACTTTGCTGGCGTGGACGAGGAATTCGGCGGCTATGTCTCGGAGAATTACTCCCGTGCCTACATCCACCACCTGCTCAAGGCCAAGGAATTCCTGGCGGGAACGCTGTGCACCATCCACAACTTAGAGTTCATGATTCGGCTGGTGGATAACATCCGGGAGTCCATCGACGGCGGCTATTACGAGGCCTACCGCGATGAATTCCTGGGGCGCTATTACGCCAAGTGACCGGTGACGATGACGTTGTACTCCAAGTCTGTTGCGCCGTCTACGGCACAGGCGATGAGTACGATGCGCCCGGGAACCTCGGTATTCATCAGGTCGGCGTCGCTGCCGAGTTGCTCCTTGTCCACGAGGAAGGCGTTATCCACGATCCACTCGCGCCCGGCACCATCGGCAGAGGTCATGCGGATGTGGGAGCCGTTGAGGATGGGCGTCGCAAAGCGCTGCACCTGCGCCCCGTCGAGGCCCTCCACGGTGGTGGGGTTGCTCAGATCGACGTTGGCGGTGACCACCTCGGAGAAGGGGTTGAACACCAGTTTCTGTTGGCCCCAGGCATGTCCCAATACGTAGGTGGTGCCCTGCTCCGCCGTGGCGGGTGACTCACCCCAGTCTTGCACCCAGCGCACCATGGTCTCTTGTGGCCCGGCGGGGTTGAGGGGCACGACGAAGGGCATCGAATCATAGGTCGCGCCCGTGATGGTGGCTGGGCCGTCCATCTCAAACGTACCGGTCAGGGCGGGTGCTGGGCCTTGGTTGAGCGGGGGAGGGGTGGGCGCTGCGCTTGACGACGCCTCACTGCTCACCGTCGTCGTTTCCGGTGCCGCGTGGCTCGTCGTTTCGGGCGACGACTCTTCTTCCGTGCCCGAACACGCCACAAGATTGAAGGCTGTGGCCAGGCCAAGGATGGGGAGGAGGGAAGTTCGTAGATGCTTATGCATCGTCGATGTCCTTTAAGACCTCATCAAGATTAAACCGCTCGCCGGAATCCTCTGCAGCCATTTATTCTCCTTTGCTCCTGTGAATGCATCGTATTACGCATGATGGATGAAGGGAAGAGAGAAGTAGACCCCCTCAGCACAGTGCGTGCCAAGGGGGAATTCGGGACGGGTCGCTGCTACTTAGACGGCGCTGCCGTAGAGGTTTCGGCCTCGTCGATAGGCACGTAGTCCTCGCGGCGCTTGACCCAGGAGATAACCAGGGTGGTCAGCGGAAGCATGATGACCTCGCAGGCGGTCTTCCAGAGGAAGCCCACGATGACGTAGTTCAGGAAGCCACTGAAGGAGTCGATGCCGATGACGGGTGCTGCGATGGCGCAGAACAGCAGGGTATCGCCGAATTCGCCGACGACAGTGGATGTAACAAGGCGGGCGATGAGGCCCTTCTCACCGCTGCGAGCCTTCATCTTCACCAAGGTGAAGGAGTTGAGCAGCTGGCCTACGACGTAGCCGACGAGGGAAGCCAGCAGGATCTGCGGAACGAGGCCAAGAGTTGCTTCGAAAGCTTCCTGGCCTTCGTAGAAATCAGCCGCGGGCAGCCAGATTGCAATATAAAAGGAAACTGCGGCCAGAAGCGCCATGGCAAAACCGATATAAACGGCGCGGCGGGTGGACTTGAAGCCATAGCACTCGGAGAGAACATCGCCCACGATGTAGGCGATGGGGAAGAGGAAGAAGGCGCCATCGGTGATGAGCGGGCCGAGCTGGACGCCCTTCGTGGCGTTGATGTTCGAGATGAGGAAGGTAACGACGAACACCGCGACCAGCCACGGGTACAAAGTGGAATGTACCGGGATGAATCGGATGCTCTCGCCACCGTTTGTGGTGGTTGCGGTTGCCGATTGAGTTGTCATGGAACAGCATTTTTCCACGAAACTGGGGGAAGTAGAAATGGGGAGTTTGATTCTCCTTCAATGGGGAGTGCTCCCTCACCCAGCTGTTTCCTGAGAACCTGCAGTGGAACTGGCTGTTTCGGGGGTGTGCTCTCGGCGATGAGCCCATAAAGATCTACGAAGTGGGCAGAAAAAACGCCTCTGGTATGGCATTCTTTTGCTTGCAACGTTTTCGTATTCCCTGAACGTTTCCTGTCTATTGTGTGCGTGGTGCGCGCTCGAAGAGATTCGGGCGCGTTCGAATTTCGAAGCCAGAGAAAGACACGTCATGTCAGGGGGTGCGGCTACCTTGGTTTCTAATCCTTAGAGCTTTCCGGCGGATCTTCTACCTTCTGCGTCGCTAGATGGGGGAGGCACCAGGTTCGCCGGTGGCCCAACTTTGTTTAAGGGAAGGTCATCGATATGACGTTTGGTTCCCCAGGATCGTCGCCGCAGTTTGGCGGGCGCCCGCCGCAAGGAGCTAATCAGCCAGGTGCAGGTTCCGGGTTCGGCGCGCCCGGTGGGTCTGGGGGCCCTGGTGGCTTTGGTGCCCCGAATCCGGCGCAGAACCCTTCCTCCGGTCCTGATTTTGGTCAAGGCTCCGGTTTCGGCTCTGCCCAGGGAAGCCCTGCAGGTACTAACCCTAGTTCAGGGGCAGGCGGCTCTTTCGGCGCGCCGGGCTCGTCTGACGGTTTCGGTGAATCCTCGCCCGCGCCAGATTATCGCCGTCAGGTGGCAGCACCGACGAGCCCAACGAAGGGGCCGTGGCCGCTGCTCATTGCCGCTGGCGTTTCTGCAGTTATCGCGCTGATCCTGTTGGTGATTGCGCCGCTCGTCGCTTCACCGACGCAGACTCTGTTCTTTGTTCTGGCTATCGGCGGATGGCTGCTTGCCGGAATCGTGTCCTTTATCCTCTTGGGTCTTTACACGCTGAAGAATACGCAGCGCCAAGCTGAGACGTTTTATATTGAGGACACCACGCAAACTTTGCTTTACCGCATCATCATGGGTGGAAGCTTTGTTCTTGTCATTGTTGCTGCGGTGGAAATCGCCTTCTACGTAGGAAAGGCGGTTGGCGCCTAATGAAGAAGTTCACACGAGTACTTGCTTTATCCGCTGCGATGGCAATCGCTGGGTTCGGTGGCAGCTTGGGAGCGGTAGCGCAGGATGCTCCGCCGCCCCCGGAAGCCCCGGACGCCCCGGAAGCGCAGCCGGAAGAGCGCCCTGAGGGAATCGGCTCCGAATCCGCACTTTCAGAAGTCTCACAAAAGAACCTCTCCGATTTCGGCTCCTGTATTGCCCGCGAGAAGTCTGCGGACTTGCTTTTCGTTCTTGACCAATCAGCGTCCTTGGTGGGCTATGAGGGCTCGCAGCCGACGGACGCCGATGCCTTCCGCGTTGATGCCACGGCGGACATCGTGAAGCAGCTGGCCAACCTCGGGGAAGACAATGGCGCTGACATTAACGTGAAACTCGCTGGCTTTGGATCCGACTACTACAGCGATCCGGCCGAGTATGGCGGATGGACCAATGTCTCCGGTAAGGCTGATGCCCTGCAGGGTGAACTGGATAAATTCCGCAAGGAGGACCGCGTTGCGGATCTAGAGACCAACTATGGCGCGGCCTACAAAGGCGCGTTGAAGGAACTCGCTTCTCACCAAGGCAGTAGCTGCCGCGGCATCGTGTTCTTTACCGATGGTAAGTACTACACCGACGCCGAGGCCAACGATCTTCAGGGCGCTCAGGACAAGCTGTGTGAGGTCAATTCCTCTGTCACCGCGTTCCGTAACTCCAATATCCGCCTCTTTAACGTGGGCCTCGTGCCAGCTGCGGAAGCTCAGGATCAGGTTCGCCAGCTCACTCGCATGGCGGAGGGTGAGGACTGCGGCCAGGGTGCCCCGAACGGTGCATTCTTTGACGCGGGTGAGGACCCAGCAGCGCTGTTCGCGGCCTTCCGTAACCTCATCCCTACCTCGGGTGGTGTAACTAAGGACGGTAACTTCAAGGACCAGTTTGATTTCGTCCTTGATAACTCCGTGTCTCCCGTGCGTTTGTCCGCGGTGCCGAAGAATTCGGTGGGTGAGGGCGAACTTATCCCGACCCTGACTGGTCCCGATGGCGAAACCGTGGAGCTTAAACCTGATACCACGAGCGTCGCCGGCGCGAAGGTCTCCGTGACGGAGAACAACAAGCTGCCGGGCATGGTTGATATCGCCATGGAAAAGGAGGGCGACGCCTGGGAAGGTGCCTGGACCTTTGGCTACAAGGTGGCTGAAGGCACGGAAGGTGAGTACCTCGCATCCGTCGTCATGGTGCCGGGCCTTAACCTGAACCTCAAGACCGAAGACGGGGCCAAGGTAGAAGGCGGCATCAACTCGGACAAGATCCTGAAGGGACAGCTGGTCGATGGCAAAGGCGAACCCCGTGCACTAGAGGGTGAGGGAACCCTGTATGCGGAGTTCGTACCAGAGGACGGCTCCCCGGTCACCCTCGTAGAGAATGCGCCGATCACTGATGGGCAGCAGGTAGATATTCCGCTGGAGAAGGTGGAAAGCGCAGCATCTGGTCAGCTCGTCACCCGCGTGGAGATCACCACTAAGGACACCGGTGAGCGTCCGGGCTCGAAGCTGGATCCCATCAATGCAGAAACGCCGTTGACCGTTACCCCGGTCAATATGCCAACGGTGGGCTCAGCACAGACGATCACCATGACGGAGAAAGAGATTACTGTCGACGTCCCCGTGACCGGCCCCGGCAAGGTGTGGGTAGCGGACCAGACCATGGATTCTGAGGGCGGAATGCTTCCCGCAGGAGTTCCTTCCGTTGCGGTGAGTTCCAAGCACAACTCGGAAGATTCCGCGCTCGAGCTTTCCAAGGATGAGAAGGCGACCATCCCGGTAACCCTCAGCGTGGAAGAGATGGCGGATGGCCCGCTGCGTGTGGAGCCGGTCATTAACCTGCAATCTGCTGAGGATAACCAGCAAATGGAGCTGCCGTTGACGCTGCAGGGCTCCATGACCGCACCATTGAGCAAGTCTGCTTTTGGCCTCTCCTTTGTCCTCGCGGTGTTGCTTGCGCTGCTGATTCCGCTGGCCATCTTGTACCTCATGAAGTGGGTTAGCGGCCGTATTCCGGAAAAGCCCCGAATGTTTGCGAAGACCATCCCGGTACGCCGCGAGGGCGCTAACCTCGTGCGAACCGACAATGGCCGCCCGTTCGCGGTGTCCAAGGAAGAGTTCCAGGGCGCTGTTCCGGTAGAGACCACCGGACGCTCTGCGCGCTTGGGCAGCAACGATGCCAAGGTAAAGATGGGGTTGAGCCCCTTCACTGCGGCCCACGTGGAGGTCCAGCGCGATGGCACTATTTCCGGCAAGGGCAAGAAGTCCGGTTACCGGGCAGTGTTGCCGCTTGCGGTGCAGAATACGTGGTTCTTCATCGGCAACAAGAAGGACCGCGATTCCGGCGAGATTGTCATGACCATCGATACGTTGGCACAGGCTAGCGCGTGCGACGAGATGTCGAAGGAAATCAGCCGCCAGGCCCTGCAACTCTTTGACCAAGTCGAATTCCCAGCCGAAAAGGCTGAGAAGGCCCAGACGCCGCCGCAGGTAGGCCAGCCGGGGCAGCCGGTCCCGCAGAACCAGCCTGGCTCCCAGCCGCCGAGCGGTCCGCCGCCGCAACGCGCCCCGCAGCAGGGTGCTCCGCAACCTGGGGCTCCCCGCCCTGGTGGGCAGCAACAGGCGTCGCAACCTGGTGGTTTCGGCCAGTCCCAGCCTTCGGGCCCATCACCGCAGAGCCAGCCAGGTCGTGCTGAAGAGCCGGGGCGCCCCGGCTTCGGCGGAGCACCACACTTTGGTGGTGGATCTGGTTTCGGCGGCGGCCCGAGCTTTGGCCAACCGGGCCAGCAGCGCCCAGACAATCCTGGTAACCCTGGTAATAACGGCGGCTGGCCCCCAGCCCCGGGATTCGGCTCCCAGGGCTAAGCCGGTTGAGCAGCACACAACAGCCATAAACAGCACAGAAGCGAACCTCCCCTTCGAAAGGTAGTTAAAGATGAAGAAGTTCCTCGTCGTCGGTTGCGGTGGCTCCGGCGCCAAGACGCTGGCGTTCATGATGGACCAGCTCAAGGCCGAGCTGCGAAGCATTGACCCGGATATGACCGAGTTGCCCAAGGCCTGGCAGTTCGTCAACATCGATGTGCCGCTCGAAGAGGAAGCGGGCCCGCAGAAGCTGCCGAATGTTACCCAGAACGGCGGCCACTACGTAGGCATTGGTGCCCGCCAGAACTACAACACCTTCGATGAGGGCGTGTCCAGCATCCTGGGCCGTGCCGGCAAGCTCGGTGAGATCGCAACGTGGGCCACCCGCAACCCCTCCACCAACGACGTGAAGCTGGCTGACGGCGCCGGCCAGTACCGCGCAATTGGCCGCATGCTGACCCTTCCGAATCTCAAGAAGATCCGCCAGTCGCTCAAGGAAGCGGTGGATGAGATGTTCACGCAGGAGGCAATCCAGGAGCTCAACCGCCTCAACTACAAGCAGACCAAGTTGGACACCGATACCGGTGATTCCCAGCCGGTTGTTCTCGTTGTCTCATCTATGGCGGGTGGCGCGGGTGCCTCGATGTTCTTGGATGTGTGCCGTGTGCTCACCACTATTCCGAACGTGAACCCGCAGGGCACCCTCATCTTCATGTACACCCCGGAAATCTTCGCCGATAACAAGGCGGATGACATGGCCGGCGCGTGGCCGAACTCGCTGGCTATGTTCGGTGAGGTCGTCGCCGCGCAGATGGGCAACGCCTATGAGCATGACCGCGCTATCTTCGAGGCCTTCGACATGGGCACCCCGCCGGAGGGGCAAACCTTCGGCCGTATTTTCCCCATCGGTTCCAAGATGGGTACTACCAGCGCTCGCTTCGGCGATGGTTCCGCCATGTCCATCTACCGCGGCCTGGGCCGTGCGTTGGCGGGGCTGATGGCTTCCACCAAGGCCAGCGATAACCTCGTGTCCTACGCGCTGACTAACACCCCGGCCGGTGACGGCGGCCGCCGCTTCTTCGGCTGGGATCGCCCAGACGGCACGCCGTGGGGCCGTCTACCGTGGGGCTCGCTGGGCTATGCCCAGGTTTCGATGGGCCGCGACCGTTTTGCCGAATACTCGTCCCAGCGCCTTGCCCGCAGCGCCTTCGAGCGCCTCTTCAACGGGCACCTCGACCCGCAGAACCCCGAGGCCGGTGAGATGCAGATTGCTAAGAAGCTAGAGGAGCGTCTGCCCAACGCCTTTAGCTCTATGACTCTTGATCCTTCCTGGGCGCAGGGCGGACAAATCGATAGCGGCAGCGTCTGGAACTGGCTCAACAGCGTGTTCGGCGGTCAGGCCCAGCAGGCTGCGGACAGCGCTGCGAAGCACCTGCAGAACTTTATTCCGGTGGGCCAGGGTCGCAACGTCAACGAATGGCGTGAAGAGTTTGAGGGCAACATGGCAGATCCTCGCAATGAGCAGGCCATCGCATCGGTTCTGAACAATGCCGCCTATGACATTGTTTACCGCTACGCCAACTTCTTCAGCGATGGTGTCCTCGCCACCGTGGAGTCGGAGCTGGCTGCGGTGGGTGTGCCCTATGTGCGCGAGATGCTCTCCAAGATCACGGATGTGCTCACCAACTCCGACCGCCTCCTGCCGCGCCTGTCTGAGTACTCCGGCTACTACCAAAACACCCGCGTGCTGGCGAAGCCGGAAGGCGCGGATCCTATTCTTAGCCCGCTGACCGGCAAGGGCCAGATGACGGACCCGACTCCTACGGTTAACGCTCTGATGGGCCTGTACTTCAACCAGTTCTACAGCTACGCCCTCATGGCCATTGCTCACCTGCTTAAGGATGTCCTGCAGGACTACGCCGATGAGAACCTCTTCCACCTCAAGCGTGAGTTGGGGGATGCCCACGCGGTGCTGGAGAAGGCCGTGTCGAAGCGCCCGGAGACCAACAAGTTGGCTGACGTCCGCACCGACGAAGTCAACTCGTGGCCGACGGAGCTCGATGAGGTCGTGGAAACCCGTTTCAAGGGTGCCGAGAACGAGATTATGCTGACGGACGTCAATACCTTCATCTCGGATTACCGTGACCAGATGCTGCGTACCATCCAGGGCCAGCAGTCCACCTCAGATGTCACCAACTACGAGCAGGCTTATCCCTTTGCGGTGCGTGCGGTCATCCGCGGTGAATGGGAATCGCTCGATGCGGCCCAGGCACCGAATGACACCCTGGCCCCGCAGAAGCGCACCAACGATGCCTACTCCAACCGTGCTGGCTGGGTGTCCAAGTACCTCTCGCGCCATCCGCAAACTGGTGAATCCCGCGAATCCCAGCGCGCGCACTACCATGCCAAGATCCGCCCGACTGATCTTCTGGAGCGTTCGCGCCAGTGGATTAACCGCCGTGACTATGAGTTCCAAAAGTTCAACTCGGTGGATCTGCGCCGCTACCTCACTCTTACCCCGGACATCAACGAGGTCGAGCACGCAGAGCGCCAGCGCCGCTTCATCGAGGCTTTCCAGCTGGCCCTGAGCTATGCCCGCCCGTTGGCCGCTGTTAACGATGACATGGTGCAGCGCATTCACGGCAAGTCCGTGCAGTACACCTACTCCTTCTCCGATATCCCGTTTGCGGAGCTCGGCTCTGCAGAAACTGGCATTGCCTCCCAGCTGGAGTCGGTGCTCAGCCGCCCGGAGATTGACGGACCTTCCACGGTGGCGCTGCGCAACTCGCTGAACATGTCGGACCATGTCCAGCACATCGAGATCTTCGGTTCCTACCCCAACTACTCGCCGATCGTCTTCTCTTCGATGTTCAATTACATCGCCAAAGACATCGAGAAGCAGGACAATTTCGACGGTTCCTGGTGGTCGGAACGCCGCACCCGCCCGCTGCCGGCAGCCCTGCCGTTGACGAAGACGGAGCGTCAAGCCATGGTGGCAGGCTGGATCATCGGACGCATCACCGGCCGCGTCTACATTTCCAACGCCGATGCAGCCAATGCAGCAGCCCACATTTTTGATGACACGGATGGTGGCGTGAATGGCTGGGTTGATTTCCCGGATCCGCTGCTTATCTCGCCGCGCCGCATGATCAAGAAGTCCGATTGGATGCCTTCGGTTCTGGAGTCCATCTTCATCGCCTACGCGAAGGTGCAGGAAACCGGGCGCTACGGATTCGCTTCCTCGCTCTACCCGTACCAGCTGTTGCGTGGGCTTTTCGACGACGGCCTGGACTTCGCCCACTCCGGTGCGTCCACGCACCCGGTGGTTCACCGCCTCGCGCAGTTCTTGGCATCCGGTGAAGCTCCGAACCGTGGAGTCATGGGTACCTCCATCCAGGACCGCTACGAATCCTTCGTGGAGGAGCTGGATAAGTTCACCCGCGGCGCAGATCACTTTGTGCCGGGCCATACCAACTCCTTGCCGGGACAGGGACGTAAGGAAAAGCCCTTTGCGGAGGTACGCTCCCGCGAGGTCGCATCGCACACGCCGTACTACCGTGACTTGGCGCTGGACGTCATCGAGGTAGTTCCGGTTATCCGCAACTACCTGAACCAGGCTAAGACTGTGGCGGAAAATCCCGTCGCCCAGCCTGCCCCGCAGGTGCGCAGCTCCGATTCCGGCTTTGGCCAGGACGTCGCACCGGAATTCAACCTCAACGACCTGGATGACACCTTCTAATGACGAACGTAATCTTTTTCGGACACGGCGCCACCGCGGATGACATCCGTTCGCGACTTAGCGATTTGCGTGCGGTTGGCCTCCTGCAGGACTTCCTCTGGATTGACTATGCCCACCCCACCAGCGGGGCTGTTGTGCGCTCCTTCACTGAGGAGGGCACGGCGCGCTTGTCGACGCTCGACGATGCCCTCCGCAGCTTCAGCGGGGACGTCCTCCTCGCCACCATTGACCCGATGGATGCGGAACAACCGCAGGACGTCGCCAAGCTCACGGAGTGGGTCGGGGCCGTCGATCAGCGCCTGATTCAAGCCTCCAACCTGCGCGTGCGTTTGCTGCTCTCCGCCCTGCCACGTGAGAGCGTGGACATCGCTCCGCTGCAGGGCTGGAGCAACCTCGTGCTCTCCCCGGAGGAGGGTGGAACCCCGGCTTCTTCGCGTATTCGCCCCATCAAGCGCACCGCAGATGGCTTCGAGCTTGCACAGTTTGCGGCCCCAGCCGTAGCCAGCATCTTCGGTCTGTGGCGCGGCATGCCCGAGCCGGCAGTGCTGGATCCGGATACGCATCGCGTCATTGAGACCGGTGACCGGCAGCGCTTCCGTTTGGTGCGCGCCTTCCACCGCACCATCGATGCCGGTGATATCGAGGACAAGGTCAGGAAGGCCGTCTTCGATCCCGGCCAGCGCTTACCGCAGCCGCAGGTCAATAACATTTCCCGCGCCGTGCACTTCGCCAATCCGGAGCAACTGACGGATCAGTGCGCCCAGATGTTCATCAACCAGGAGATTTCCCCGTTGGTGAGCGCTCCGACCGCCTATGAGGAGCTGCAGTCCCACAAGGTCAGCGGCTGGGCGGCGCTGAAGGATAACTTGCGTTTGTACTGGTCCACCGTGGTGGGCAAGCCGCAAGATTGGGTCGAGGGCCAGCGCGGCGCAATGAACAAGAACGCGGCTACCTTCCTGCAGAAGATGCTCTACGGTGCGGACTCCAGCGTGGAGGTCGTCTTGGCCGGGCACTCCGGCAAGGGCAGCGGCGCGACGAGCGTCGACGAGCTGCGCCAAGCCAGTGAGCACACCATGCGGGTCGCCCGCGAGCAACAGTTCTCCTTGGGCCAGGAGCCGCAGCTCTCGCGCACGTGGGAGGCCTATCACGATTATGCGCTCGGGCTTGTCGACGGATCCTGGCGCGACAGCATCGACACCAAGGGCCTGCGCAATAACCAGGGCAACATGTACATCGTGCAATACGGTGGCCAGTCCGTGCAGGATGTCAGCGCTTCTTTCGAGGGCTTCCATCCGCTCATGACCAGCACGTTGGGCTATACGCACGAGTCCCAGGCAACCGTTGCGCCTTTCGATCCGGTGGGTGCCGAGCGCTTCGCTGCCGATATTGAGTACACCAGCCAGCAGACCCGCAATGAAGCAGTCAGCCGCAAGAAGCACGAGTTTGCTTCGTGGCGAGCAAAGAACAGCACCACTTTCGCGTGGAAGGTGGGCCAGGGCCTCTGGGAGAAGCTGGGGCACGCCCAGCAGAAGTACCGCGACGCGCACGCCAAGGCACGCGAACTGCAAGAGTTGGCCAACAGCTTCCAAGCGCGTGACTTCAATGCGGAGAACAAAGCGCTGACCCGGAAGCTGCGCACGATGTGGATCGTGCTCTTCGTGGTGCTTGCTCTGATGACCTACATGGTGGCCGGCCGCTACAACGCGGACTTGCCGTTGGGTGAGTACCTGCAGTGGTTCGACTGGCCGTGGTACGTCGTGGGTATTATCCTGGCTGTTCTTCTTTTCCTCGTGTGTTCTTGGGCGGTCTTTACCAAGGCCCAGCGCGAGATCTTTGACTACGTGCAGCGCCGCAAGCTGTTGAACCGCAACCAAGAGATCGCCGCGCAGAATCTGGCGACGGCCTCGGCAGAAATCTCGCGTATCTCCAATGCCTATAACCAGTTCTTGAGCTGGTCGGCATTGCTGGGCCGCGCTATCTACGCGCCCTTTGGCCGCAAGGAGACGTCGAGCGATCATCTGCGGACACCGCAGTCGGGTCTTCCGGAGAACGCTCGCATTGCCCAGGCCGTGCTCAACCGCGATGATGCCGTGCGCATGACGGATGAAATCCGCTCCCACATCTTCCAGACGGAGTGGGCGCACCGCTCGCTCAAGTCCCTGCTCGATGACATGAATGACACCTTTGAGCGCAACCGCACTGGCCACTCGGCAGTGGCACTCAATGAGATGTGGGGCATGGCTGGCCTCGGTTCCAGCACTGCGTTGGATAACCTATCGCGCAGCCTTGACCACCCTTATATGCAGGACCGCGACCTCAAGCAACAGGAATGGCAGAAGGTTATTACGGATCCCCGCATGGCCCGCAGCCTGCAGCAATACCTCAGCCGCGTGACCTTCCGTGAGGAAGGCGGCAGCCGCGTTCAGAGTACCGCCGAGTTCCTCGACGGCATGAACCAGGAAAAGGGCGCTCTTCAGGCCTTTAGCCCCAATGCGCTGACCAACGCGGGTGGCGCTGAAGGATATACCGAAATCGACGGCTCCCGCACCCGCATCGTGGAGGTGGACAGCCAGACCGCACTGACCAGTCAGCTCTCACGTTCTGTGACGGTGGTGCAGTACGGAAAGATCACTGATTTCAAGTACTTGATCCCGGATGCGGCGTCTGGTGCTCCGTCCTTTAAGGATTCCTCGGACTTCTCTCTGGATGATCTGGATGACATGGACCACATGGGCTTTAAGTCGCCGGGGCAGAGCACCAGCGAAGCCCCGACCATGCCGCCGACGTTTGGCCAGCCGGAAGCACCGGACCTCTCAGACCTCGACGAAACTTTCTGACGAGACCTTCTTAAGGAACGTTGATGACACACAACCAGAAACCTTCGATTGCGGATGTGCCGCTGAGTGAGCTTAAGTCCCTGCACCAGCTCAAGCGCGTAAACGCCGACGATGTGCGCGCGGCTGTATCAGCGCCGTTTAGGCAGTTCGCCGAGCAGATCGCCGCCGCGTATAACGGCGAAGCGGTGGAGTATCCGGAGATGAGCGCGCAGGCGCGCAATGCTGTGGTGGACCAAGAACGTGCCGAGCAGGAACGCGCGGCACAAGAGAGGGCGGCACAGGAGCGCGCAGAACGCGAGCGCGCCGCACAAGCTGAAGCGCAGGCTCGCCAACGCGAGCAAGCACAGCGTGCCGCTGCAGCCGGCGGTGTAGCGCAGGCAGGCTCTGCGGCTCAACCCCAACCGGTGCCAGCAGCGGCACAGCCGCACGATTTCTTCGCCGAGTGGGAGGCACTGCAGGCTGAGGAAGAGCAAAAGACTCAGGTCAACGAAGATGATTACATCAAAATCCCAGACTTTGGGATTAAGGCGGAGTACCAGTTCCGCCAGGACCCGAACTGGGAAGCCCCTGGCATCGACTTTGAAGTTGAGGTGCCACAAGAGGCGGCGCTGGAGCAGGAATCTCAAGAAGAGCCTGGATACGGCATAGAACCAGAACCGGAGCCGGAGGATTCTGATCAGCGCCATCCGGTGCGCCTGTGGTGGCCGGAGCTGGAGCACGCACCGGATGAGGTGGTGTTCTACCGAGTCGTCGCCGATGACGCAGAGATGGTGGCGTCCCCGGATGCCGGTGACACCCTCGTCTACACCAAGGGAACCGCGTACCGCGAACACGAGCCGGGCGAGACAGGCTTGCGCCACTACGCGGTATGGGCTTATAAGGGCCGCAACCTTCGCGAGCTCGTCAACAGCCAGCCGGTATTCATGGGAGACACGGGCGTGGTCTTCCCGCCGGTGAATGTTCAGGTGTCCACTATCAAGGGAGCCATCCAGGTGTCCTGGGACCTGCTGCCGGGACACTCGAGCGCCATGGTTTATGCCTGCCGCGATAGCGAGAAGGAAAAGCTGTCCCCACGCTTCGAACAAGACGTGGACAGCAGCGGGCGCAAAGCGACTATTCCGGTGCAAGAGACCGGACAGACCGTCGTCATCTCTCTGCTGGGCCAGGCGGAGTTCCACGGCGCTACTGAGCAAAGCCAAGACGAAGTCGCAGTCCAGCGCTCCGTGAAGCTCGCCAGCGAGCTGGAGAAGCTGGAGCTCTCCCGTTGTGAGCGCCGCAGTGAATATGGACAGGACACCATCGAGGTGGATTGGTACTCGCCCAAGACCGGCGAGGTAAAGATTTATCTCACGCCCACCGCTCCGCAGGCGGACCTGCGCACGTCCGCAGTGCCGAAGACCTACGTCGAAAGCGCGCTGTCGAGTGCTATCAGTGAGACCCGCGGTGTGTCCGAACCGGGTTCCTTCCAAACCACCACGGTGCCGTGGCCGCCAGATTGGTACGAGGTGTACATCACCCCAGTGAACTTCAACGATGCTGATGCCTGGGTGGGCGAATCCAAGGTGCTGCAGCGCGTGCAGTCTATTGAGGATGACCAGTTCCGGCTCATTGAGCGCGTGGACAGCCAGCTCATCACCTTCGATTGGCCGAAGGGCGCGACGGCGGTGGAGTACTCCACCAACCGCGAGCACGATCAGATCCGCGAAGAGGACTACGACCTCCAGGGAGGCATCCGCCTGCACCTCGATCAGCACGGCGATACCGTGCGGCTGAAGCCTTACGCGGTCTTCGCGGGCAAGCGCACCGAGGGCAACGAGCGCGTGATCCAGTACGAGGGTCTGCGCCCAGTGACCTATGACTTTGAGGTCGATAACTCCCAAGGCCAAGTCAGGGTGTTCCTCTGGAGTTTGGGCAACGGCGATAAGCGCCAGTTCTCCTGCCAGGTGGTCTACCGTGCTGACCGCCTGCCGCTCTTCCCCGAAGACGGCGAGGCACTCGGCATTGTGGAGACCAACCTGCAGAGCACCACGCACGTGGCTCATGGCTTGGGCCCGATGCGCGGGCAGCACCCAGATTTCACGGTGTCGCTCGGGGAGCGCATTCAGCGCGGCGGCTTCATCCGCCTGTTCGCCGTCGAGGGCTTTGATAGCCAGGTTGATACCTCGTTCGACAGCTTCGGCGGTGATGATGCCTTCAGTGGCTTCGCGGAAAGCTACAGCGATGCTTCCTCGACGCTGAGCGCATCGGATAAAGCTGTGGTGGTAGAAGGCGATGTGTCCTACAGGCTGGGGCTGTACCCACCCGTGCAGAATCAGGCTCCTAACTATGAGGCGCAGTATGAGCAGCAGAACTACGAGCAGCAGAACTACGGGCAGGATTATTCGCAGGATCAGTACTTCCAAGGAGGCCAGTAGTTATGGGCGGCGCCTTTAGCTATGCATCATTTTCCCGTGCCAATGGCCGCGCCGGTGGCTGGGGAGTAGGTCAGAAGGCCGGTGATATCACCCAGGAAGAGCTGGCTGAGCTCGTGTCCTTCGTACCGACCTCTCTCAATAACGGCACGACGATCCCGGATTTCCCCTCTGCCCAGCAGCGCGCGGAACTGGTTCGTCGTACCGCGGTCTTTGCGCTCACCCCTGAGGCGGAAAAGTGGGTCACCATGGTGTCTGTCCCCGCGGGCTTGGATGCGACCGGCCGCGGAGGCAACGTCTTCACCTACACGTCGATTTCGCGCACGGGAACCCCGCCGACACCGGCGACGGTTCTGTTTTCTCCTGACGTCCCAGCGCCTTTTTCCATCTACGAGGTGGACAAGGTACAGATTCCGGAAAAGATCTCAGCGCGCGGACCGTTGCACTCGGACGTGTTGCTAGAAGAGTTTCTGGATGGCGAGTTCCGCTACCCAGAGAAGCTTCCCGCACCGTTCAAGGCGGTAACCCCGAACCCGAATCCGAGCTTCAACCGTGCGCTGGTTTCTGCCATGGCCACGGTGTTGAATTCCCGCAACGGCCTAGTCATTCTCGTGGCCCCGGATAACCAGGCAGCGCTGTGGATTGCTGCCACCGCCCGCGAGGTGGGGGAGGATGGTTTCGGCTTCTCTACTTTCGAAAAGGCCGCCGCCATCAATGAATTCCCGCTGAGCACCTCCACCATGCTCGTGGTGCCGCCGAGCGAGAAGCAGCGTCTCGCGGAGACGGCGATCCCCGGTAATCCAGTCGTGTTCGCTCTCGATGAGGCCCTTCCAGACGTCAGCTCCTATGAAGCAAGTGCCACGGAAGAAGCTGAGTCTGCGGCCCCAGAGCCACAGCAAGAGCAGGCCGAGCAGCGCACAGTTTCGACACCCACAGCAGAGGAGAACGCTGCAACCGATAGCGAACCTGCACAGCGAGACGCGCAGAGCTTCCAAAGCTTTGATGATTCCTGGGGTCAGGACCCAGCTGATTTCGGAGCGCCTGTTGTAGACTCCTCACCTTTTGCGCCCTCGGGCACTGGCCCTGCGGGTATTCCGCCGAATCCCCTCGATGCGCCTGAGTTGAGCACGTCGCAGGAGAACCCCTTTGCCACGAAGGCGGAGGCCGCGCCGTCTGCTGGTGCAGACACCGCGCCGGCAACGGCAGCGGGCGGCAACGCCAACGTTCCTGGGCTCAGCGCCGCGGAGTGGCATAGACTCAAGGAATTCGATCCGCGTTGGTGGATCGAGCACCTAGACGTCAACCGTGGTCGCTCAATCCAGTTGGCCTACCTCGACAAATCATCACTGGGTGAGGGGCTGGACAAGCTGCTGATGTCCGCGATTGTTGCTTCCTGGGTCTTCTACTTCCCGCGGGATTTCAACCTCTTGGCAGAGGATGCCCTGCAGCCCTGGGAGAACCGCGAGCTCGAGCACATCGGATACCTCACCGCTACGCACTTTGCGGGAATCATCGCACTGGATCATTGCGAGCGCTATGCCACGGGGCGCGTCGCCATGTTGCTGGATGGCACGACACAGTTGCTGGCGGAGCGCTCAGCGCCCATGCAGCAGCGACCAGGACCATCGCTTTTTGAACCGAACACAGCATGGCAGCACCGGGGAGCCGCTCCCGGTCACGGTCAAAACACAGGATTCCCTGGAAGGTAAGAGAAGGAGAGAAGCGTCATGGCTAAATACACACTGCGGGACGGAGAGTCCCGCCGCATCGGCTCAGACGGCATCTTGCGCGTCGAAGCCTTCGAGATGGGAACCGGTGGCGCCTCGATGGAGCTGGCGATTTTGGGAGAAGGCGTTGATGCCGTGCGCGTCCACGACCTCTCCATCATGGTGCACTCCCTGCCTGAGCGCGCCACCATCGTCGTACGCCCGAAGCGGAATGGGACCTTCGGCCTGCGCAGCGAGGTCCGCCTGACGGTAAGCAACGCCGGTGATTCGGTGACGTTCCCGCGCGTGCTTATCGACGCCGCCGAGGACTCCGCCGAACGCCTCGCTGAGGTCACGCCGGAATCCGGTAGCTACCGCTTGGAAGCATTCGGCACGACTGAAGGTGCAGGAATTACAGATTCTGCCCGCGAGGTGCGCTCAAAGATGCGCCGCGCGGAGCTGGACGTCGCCGGCCTCGATGATGTCACCGTGGTCGTCGATGGCTCCGCCTCCATGCAGGTCAATGTCACACCGAAGATCGTCGAGGCGACCGCCAAATACATCGATGCGCTCTCTGATGCTTTCCGGCACTTCCGCGCCACTGACGGGCAGGACAGCATCGAGACCCATAAGGTGGATGAGCTGACCCGTTTCATCGCGGGTGTGATTGATAGTGGAGCGGAGCGCGTAGGCCAGCGGCCGTGGCGCTTGCCGACTCTCACTTCCACGTCCTCGCTGGTCATCTACGTCACCGACTCTCCCGTGGCCTCCATGCTGGAGACCCAAGTCCCCACCGTCGTGCTCATCACGAGCGCCATCGGCCGTCAGGAACTGGAGCTCGCGCGCATCAACGGAACCCCGGCTCATGTGGCCTATGCGGTGATCGACGAGGACGTCGTCAAGCAGCTCGAATCCGGCGCGAACACGGAGCTTTCGGAATTGACCGATCGCGTCACCGCCATGCTGAAAGAGAGGAACTAATGAGCCAGGCACGTTGCCCGTGGACCTTTAAACCGCTCGAGGATGGTGTGACGGTGAGCCCGTACACCAACCGGGAGCTGCCGCAGGGATGGACCGACGCCGTGACACATTGCGTGGCCATGGCCGGTGCGCGTAACTCCGGTAAGTCGCTCTACACCGCGGTGATGATTAAGCAGCTCAAGCAGCTGGCACACAAGCACAACCGCTCCGTCCAAGCGGCGGATGAATCCACGCGCGAGCGCTACGCCGAGGTTTATGAGAAGCCGCTCTTTGAAGAGATGCGTGCCATGGACCCCACGCCGAGCGCGGTGGCTACCGACGCCTACCAGCGCGACCCGCTGATTTTTGAGCTCGGCAAGTGGCCTGATGAGCAGGGACACGAGCGCATGAATTACTTGGTCTTCCGTGACGTGGCGGGTGAGGACTTGGAGAATCCTCCGGAGAGCGAAGCCGACCGTGAGAACCTCGCGTTCTTCTCCCACGCGGATTTGGTGATTTTCCTCTTTGACCCGCTGCGTGTGCAGCAGATTCAGGACTTTATCCACGGCCTGATTCCCAATATTGGTGAGCTCGGTGCGGATTCCTTGCGGGTTCTGGACAACCTGCTGGCGCTGCTCGATACGGATACTCCGCCGCCGCTGGCCGTGACCATCTCGAAGTTCGACACGGTGCAGAAACTTGAGCAGGTGGATGACGTGCGCTGGAAGAAGCTCATGGCCAACCGCGGCTCCGCTTTCCGTAGGGATACCGGATGGAACTTCCGCGATTCGGACCGTTGGATGGTCCACCTTGAAGCCGAATCGCTCTTGCGCTTCTTGGGTGCTAATGACCTCATCAACAAGCTCTACTCGGCAGCACCGCGCGACGGTAGCTTCTTCGTGGTCTCCGCGTTGGGGGAGGCCCCGACGGGTCGCCAGTTAGCGCGCAGCGGCATTGCGCCCTACCGCGTTTTGGATCCCATCCGCTGGCTGCTGAGCCGCCGCGGCGTTTTTGCGCAGGATGTGTCATGACCTTCGGCAGCCCACAACCCCCAGGAGCACCACAGCCGGGCTCGCCTGCCGCACCTGCGCCGGACTATCGCTACGGTGCAGTCACCGAATCGGTCCGTCAGACCCGCCGCGCAGCTGATATGAAGGCGCAATGGGCACCGTGGCCGCTGAAGATTGCAGCGGTACTGGAGGTCTTCATCACGAGCTACGCGGTATATAACATCTGCCGGCTCATCGCCTTTGAAAACAGCCCGGCGGCGGTAAGCCGCACGGACCAGCTCTCCACCGAGCTAGGCGTGTTACTCGCCGTACTGGTTCTCTTGGTGTGCGCCCTCACCACCTATGTGCTGCACGCGCAGCAGTCCGCGCGGATTGCGCTGACCGTTATCAGCGCCATCGTGGTGCTGCTCATTCCGGCGAGTTCGGTCATGCCCGCGTCCATTGCATCGGCGGTGGTCATTGTGCTGCTGTGGCTGCCGGCGAACCGGCAGTGGTTCGGCGGCCAAGCGCGATAAGGCTAGGCCCCGTGCATAGCGGGGCTTAGGCCTTCTTGCGCAGCTCCTCGAGCGCGCGGACATTGTTGGCCGCGGCAAAGAGGTTGAACGCAATGTGGTACATCTTGCGCGCGCGGTCTGCTGCGTCGGCGGAAGAGTAGCGATCACCTAAAAGCTCGGCGACCTCCGCCATGGCGTTGTGCTCCGACGGCGTCGTCGCTTCGGAGACAGGGTGCCGGTCCAAGAAGTCGAGCAAAACCTGGGTGGATTTAAACATGTCCTGCGCCTGCACGCGGAGGCTTTCGGAATACAGGACGGTCCACTTGGCAGATACGGGAAGACTCTCGAGCTTCAGCGAATCCACGTAGCGCGAGGCCAGGATGTCATAGGCCTCCTCTGGATCGCTGTGGCGAATGTCGAGGGCCACGGTCTTGAGCAAAGCATGGAGTTCGCCATCGAGGTCTCCGCAGCGTTGGAACTCGCGGGCAGCAGCGGCAAAGCAGGCCACCCGCTGCTCCAAGTCTGAAGAAGAGTGCTGTGCAGCATCGCTATAGAAGCGGGCCAGCATCACTGCGGGGAGCTGCTGGTACTCCTCGTCCGCGCGTGCGTTGGAGAGGATGGTGAAAGATTGCGTAGCCACGCGCTCGCAGTCGGCGGCAGAATTAGATGCCCAAAGCGCGCCCACGGCGGATTCGAGGATGGTGCGGAGGATGTCACCCATCGTGGCCCCTGCGCCGTCGAAATCTCCTCCGGTGACGGCGTCGTTGATAGCCACGAACTCAGCAGCGTGTGTCTTCGCATCACCGCTCTTGGCGGATTCTAGGCGCTCTTGTAGCTCGGCCAGCGATGTGTTGCTTGCGGATCCGGAGGACACCTCCGCGCTGGCGGGAGCGGATTCGGAGAAGTCTTTCTGGCTGGCCGCGGTGCGCGCTGCGGAAATCTCATTCAACGCCGTGTCGTCGCCAGCTGCAGCTGCCTTGGCCGCAAATTTTTCTGCTTCTTCAGTGTTGTTGTTATCCAACCAGGCGCGGGCCACGCGGGTATAGCCGGTAGCCACGAGCGCGGGCTGTCCGGTCAGCGCGCCTAGTGAGGCAATGGTGAGAGAATCGTCGATGTTCTCGATGGTGCCGGCAGCCACGCGAAGGGTTTCGCGGGCCTCCAAGTATTGGGCGGCGGGGAGGGCGTCCTCCACGCTTCCCAGGAACCTGTCATCTGCGAGTACTCGGTTGATCTGCTCATCAATGTGGGCGGATTCATCGGTGGGAAGAGAAAGCCCCGGCGCCTGGGCACGCGCATAGGCGAGCATGCGCTCGGCGTCGGCAGAATCAAGCAGGGGATACGTCGCGTCAGAAGCCATGGGGGAGATTCTAGTAGAGGACTCCGACGCGCGCGGGCCTCCTCGTAGACTCGTGGGCATGGATTCTCTCAGCCCCGCCGGGCGCTATGCCCCGAGCCCGTCCGGCGATCTTCACCTGGGTAACCTGCGCACAGCGTTGCTGGCTTGGCTCTACGCCCGAAGCAGCGGGCGCCGCTTCCTTGTGCGCGTGGAGGATATTGACACGCAGCGCTCCTCCCGGGAGTCGGCGCAGCGTCAGTTAGAGGACCTTGCCGCGCTTGGCTTGGACTGGGATGGGGAGGTCATTTACCAGCAGGATCGCTACGCGGCTTATGAGGCGGCGCTGGCGCAGCTTCCTACCTACGAGTGTTATTGTTCGCGCAAAGATATCCAGGAAGCCTCCCGCGCCCCGCATGCCATCCCCGGGCAGTATCCGGGAACGTGCCGTGCGCTTAGCGACGATGAACGGGCCGCCAAACGCGCTGAACTCGCCGCCCAGAACCGCGTGCCAGCCATACGCTTGCTTGCCGACGTTTCCTCCTTCACCATCCACGACGCCTTCGCGGGCGAGTACACCGGGGAGGTGGATGACTTCATCCTGCGCCGTGGCGGGCAGCCCCCGGCCGACCCGAACCAGGGCATGGACTGGGCCTATAACCTGGCGGTTGTTGTCGACGATGCCTTCCAAGGCGTAGATCAGATCGTGCGCGGCGATGACTTGCTGTCTTCGGCCCCGCGCCAGGCGCACCTCGCGCACCAACTGGGCTATCCGGAGCCGGAGTTCGTCCACGTGCCGCTCGTGCTGAATTCGAACAACGTCCGCCTGTCCAAGCGCGATGGGGCGGTGACTCTCCGCCAGTTACTCGCGGAGCCGGAGCGGGAGGTAAGCGATGTGATCCGCCTACTCGCTCACTCCCTGGGATATGACGCCGAGGGGCTCAAAAGCGCAAAGGATCTGCTCCAGCGCTTTAGTCCCGATAAGCTTTCACGCGAGCCCTTCGTCTGGGATGGAACGGTGTAGAACGGAGCAGCATGGAAGCCTATGAGTACGCCCAGCGGGAAGAGGGCCTGGATTATCTCTACGACTTCTTCGATGAGGACCTGGAGGAGCGCGTACGTGCCGGGCGCGAGCTGCTGCCGGCGGGCATGGAGGACATTCTGGGCGATAGCACCCTGGATGACTACGTGTGGCTGTGGATCAAAGAACCGGGGCCCAACGGGTTCCGTCAGTACCTGCGCGATGGCGGTTACACGGAGCCCGAGGTGGACGAGGCCTTCCTGCTTGCCCGCACCGAATGGGGCATGAACACCCCGCCGCACGTGGAGTGGCTCAAGGAAGATGGCTTCGAGGCTCCCGCGTTCGAGTAGGGGGCGCGCTGCAAAGGAACCAAACTATAGGAACCTTATGCGAAGTAAGGCATGTAATCACCTGGGGTTTTCTGGATTTGGGTCTACAGATGGTTCCTTTGCTTTGGTCCCCTTGCTCAAGGAGCCTTGGTCGGGGCCTAACGCGCCGCATGCACAAGCTTGCGGCCTAAACGACAGGATGTGTTGGTGAGG
>NZ_KV827649.1:0-101627 GCF_001836165.1 Corynebacterium sp. HMSC036D02
CTATTGAGTTCTCAAACATCATCCGCACACTCTTTGCACTGAAGCTATTTATTCATTGCTCTGAGCGGCTGGAGTTCATACTCTAGCCAACAAGTTTAAATCTTGTCAACTGGGAGTTAATCTCCTTGTCACCGGCGTCTTGCGGCGACTCGAATTAATATACGCACACCCCCATACTTGAACAAATCCGCAGTTCATACCATGTTTTTCGACTTCCTTAACTGCTTTGCCGATTGCCCCACGGTAAAACGACGAATCCCGCCGCAGTACGCGACGGGATTGACCTAATTCAGGTCCGCAGTGGACACCCACTAGCTAGTTGAGCTTGGCACCAGCAAAATTCTTCTTACCACGACGCAGCACTAGCCATGCCCCGTGGAGCAGGTCGTCGGCAGCCGGCTCCCAGTCATCAGATTCAATGCGCTGGTTATTAACGTATGCGCCGCCTTCCTTGATAGTGCGACGGGCCGCACCCTTGGAATCAGCAAGGCCGGAGGCAACCAACAAGTCGACAATGGTGCGCGGTTCACCAGCGGCTATGTCAGCCGCGGTAGTCTCCGACAGCGCGCCAACCAGAGTTTGCTCATCCAAGTCAGAAAGCTCTGCCTTGCCGAACAGCGCCTGCGCAGCGAGCTCGACGGACTTCGTGGCTTCCTCGCCATGCACCAAGGTGGTCATCTCCTGCGCAAGGCGGCGCTGTGCCTCACGACGGAAGGGCTCCTCGGCTACCTTCTGCTCGTATTCAGCGATTTCTTCCTGGCTCAAGAAGGTAAACCACCGCAAGTAGTCAATGACCACGGAGTCACCCGCGTTGAGGAAGTACTGGTACCAGGAGTACGGCGATGTTTTCTCCGGATCGAGCCAGAGCTTTCCGCCGCCAGTGGACTTACCAAATTTCTGCCCCTGGGCATCCGTCACGAGCGGAACCGTCAGGCCATGCACCTTGGCTCCCTTGACACGTCGGTTGAGATCAACGCCAGAGACGATATTGCCCCACTGATCGCCACCACCGATCTGCAGAACACAGTCAAACTCATCGTGCAGATGAACATAGTCATTGGACTGCAGGAGCATGTAGGAAAACTCGGTGTACGAGATGCCATCAGACTCCAAACGGCGCTTGACGGTGTCACGGTCCAGCATGGTGTTGAGAGAAAAGTTCTTACCCACATCACGCAAGAAGTCGATGACGGTCATCTTCGAAGTCCAGTCAGCATTGTTGACCATGGTGGCAGCGTTCTCGCCCTCAAAATCAATGAACTGACGCAGTTGCTTCTTAATGGCGACCATATTGTCGTTGATAGTCTCCTGCGAGAGCATGGTGCGCTCCCCTACATCGCGCGGGTCACCGATCTGGCCCGTCGCACCACCTGCCAGGGCAATCGGATGGTGGCCAGCCTTCTGGAAGCGACGAAGCATGATCATCGGTACGAGGTGGCCGGCGTGCAGCGAATCACCTGTCGGGTCAAAACCGCAATACAAGGTGATGGGTTCTTCGCAAGCCTCACGGAGTGCGTCGAGATCGGTGGACTGGTTAATGAGGCCGCGCCACTGCAGCTCATCAATGATATTCATGAAGGCTCCTTTGAAAATCGATTCGTTCTTTTGAGATCTAGTTCTGGCGCGGCCACGGCGTAGCGTGGTCCACCAGCATGACGGGGATGTCGTTCTCAATGGGATAGGCCACGCCAAGACGATCATTGACCAAGACCTGTTCCTCGGCCAGATACTTCAACGGACCTTTATCCTGCGGACACACCAGGATGTCAAGCAGTTGCGAATCGAGACTCATAAGCGCTAAGCCTACACTTCCCTAGATTCCACGGAAGGAAGGGTCCCACCATATTCGAGTTTGAGCGCCATAGAATGATTGCGCAGCTTGCGGACCGAGTTCTGGGAAATCGCCTCCTTGATTTGCTCCATTTCGCGGCCCAGGATACTGAGCGATTCACTCATCTCCTCGACAGCAACCGGATCCTTCAGGTCTGTCACATCGAGGTAAGACCTCACCAGCTCCTTGGAGTGTTGTTCAATCATGTCGCGCACGAGGGCTTGCTGGTGCGGAGCCTCATCGAGGCGGTGCCAGTTGTCCAACACCCACACTGCTGATTCATCGAAAGAATCCCACGCTCGTTGGACAGGGCTAGGAAGCTTGTGCGCTGTAAAGGTGTATCGGACTTCCTCCAAGGTATGGATAAGCTCGCCTTCTCCGGCTTTGGGAGGCTCCAGAACCTTCTCCTGCCGTGGCGGCGTCACGAACCCAGCCGCCATACCTGTGCAGATTGCGACAACCGGCCACAGGAAACCCAATCCACCGCCGCTTAAGACATGAAGGACAACGACGAGCGCGGTAACCGCAACGCCGACGACAACTTTTCGCGAGTTCAGGGCGTTCATGTAGTGCAGATCCTCCTGGGAAAGGTGGAATTGTTTTACTGGTAGGCACGAATTTCTTCGAACGCGGCAGCAAGGTCACCGTTGAGCGCATCAAAGGTCTTGCCACCAGTCAGCTGAGCTAGTTCTTCCATCTCTTGGATATTGGCTTCACCATACAAGATGACAAAGACAGGAATCTCCTTTTTGTCCTCGGGCAACTGCGCATAAGCTTCCTTCAGCTGTGCAAATGTGCGCCCACGTGTAACTTCGCCGTCGGTCATGAGCACCACTGTGCCAATATCGCCGCCGCTGGTATCCACTTCATCGAAAGCGTTCAGGACGGCCTCGAAGGTCGCGGTATCGCCATCCGCAACGAGGCGTTCCACGCGGTCTGCAAGCTCCTTGGTAGTTGCCGGCTTATCCTTATCCACGCGTGCACGAGTTGGCTGCTGGGGCTCTGAAGAATACGGAATCAGCTTGATATGCTCGCGATTTCGGAAGGCAACTTGACCTTCGCCATCTGGGGTGCCGTCAGCTGAGCCGTCGATAAGCGGGAGCAAACTACTCTTGAGTAGATCCATGCGCTCGCCTTCCATGGAGCCGGAGGTATCGAGGACCAAAGCCGTGTTGCCAGGATTGCGCAGTTCATGGGCGAAGGCAGCCTCCAGCGCATCAACGGTTTGCTCGTTTGCCGGGTAAGGCAGCTCAAAAACAGTGCCGGGCAAGTCAGAACTATCTACTCGCAAATGGAAACTTGTGAGCTTGTCTGGATGCTCCGCAAACCATTCAGCAAGCGCCTGCACTTTCGCTTCTGCGTCTTTGTCCGAAGAGCTCGCCAAGGAAGACAGCGGATAGTCAGCCGAAATCACTCCATCGGAGGGGATGACCACCTCTATGTCTGCTCCCTCATCTTTGAGCTGGTAGAGCACAGATTCATAGTTAAAAATTGCATCGGCTTGCTCTGGGTGCTCGCGGAAGCGGTCGGCCAACCAGCCAGAGGAACCCGATGTCAGGGTTTGGTTGCCAAAGAGCTTCTGCACTTTTCCAGTGGACTGCCTGATGTCCTCTTCCGTGAGGGCGCGTCCTGTGTCCGCAAAAGCGGTCGTTGCTGCCGATAGTGCGGAGAAACCCGAATTTGAGGTAGAAGGATCCGTCATGCCAAAAGTTATTCCGGAGTCAGCGATTTCTTGCCACGACGGCTGCTTGCTGGTCCAGCCTTGCTCTTGTGCCACAGAGGACTGCACGCCGAGAGCTATTGGGGAACGCGCCACGCTGTGCTCTCTTCCCAGCTGGTCATCTGCACCAATAATGCGCGCATAGCGATTGGTGGCAAACCACGTCGCGTCATAGGTCCCTTCGAAACCACCTTGCTTAAGGGTACGGGAATTCGCCAGCGTTCCGTCCTCGGTGGTCATGGTGATGTCGAAGCCGAGGTCTTGGGAGGCGTCGGCAAGCACGGGCTCCAGAGATTCGAGCTCCGTTGCCGCCACGATTCTGAGACCGCCGCTGAATGAATTCCCGGAGCCGGGTTTCTGAGAGTCATCGAACAGATCCCCCATCGAACAGGCCGTCAGCGCCATGGTGCCCACTAGGATGAGCAGCACTCTCAGTGACCGAAACATTCCCTCACAACCTTCCTGATGCTTGTTGCTGCGGAGCCTTAACCGACTACCTGCAGAATTTCCTCGAAATCCGCCCACCGCAGCTGGCTATATTCGCCGCCGTCCACGGGGATACTGTGATCGTTGGATGGATCAAATTTCGGGTTGAAGCCGGAGCCCTGCGTACTGAGCCCGAGGCCCTCCATCACCGCAGGGATGCCGTCCTCATTCATTGCTTTAGCAAACAGCACTCCCTCCTCAGTGCGAGGAATGACGATGCTGATCAACGTCGTCGGTGGATCCAGAGCTAGGGGTGTATAGGGGGACAGGTCCTCGCCCTCATTGCGCAGGCGCACGTACTGATCGGTAGTTGCCAAGACCATGGGCATCTCCCCCTTATCCACCCGAAGAAAAGCATCGAGGATTCCCTGCTCGGTGGTCTCACTGTAGCCCTGTTCCGCTACGAGATGCCGCATGATGTCATCAGCTTCCGCATCAATCTTCGCCTTGTCATCACGTCCTAGCTCCTTCTGCGCGTAATCCTCCCCAACGGTGCGAAGAAGGCGTGCGTAACGCAATGCGGCAAAAGACTGACTTACCTGGGGCACTGCCACGTCCACGACACGCGGCGATCCGAAGGCTGGGCTAATGTCACGCCAGCGAGTGTTTTCCTGGGACATGTCCACCAAGGTCTCTACATTCAACGAAGCTAAGTTGCCGGATTCCGTGACCAAGTCGTGGTCCTTCATGTCCTCGACTAGGTCACTATGCACCAGCACCTGCAACTGATTGCCAAACACCATCGGAAAACCTTCATCCAGTTCCGCCAGCTCCGGGTTGGCATTGCGCAGATCAGACACCCACGCAGCGCCATTGGGATCCGTCAGAATGAAGTCATAGTCCTTGTCCACGCTGCTACTGTGCTCAACGAAGTCCCCAGCCGGCACAACATCGAGTTCGACCTCGATGTTGTGTTTCTCTAAAGCCTTGAGCATGGCAGGGTCGTTAAAGGTGGCTTCCAGTTCTGGACTAATTGCGCCCGTGACAAGGGTCGTGTCCTTGAAAAAGTTGAACTTCGGCAGGGAATCTCCGCCACGCCCTACCGCGAGGGAGGCCACGGCGAGGACGATGAACACTGCGGCAATCACGAAGGACTTGGTGCGCTTCGTCGACGATGTGCTGCTCATGATCTAAATCATAAAGTGATCTTCTTCTCATTGCTGGGTAAAGGAAGGGGTGAGGGGGTAAAGCGGCGGCCCGCCACCCTGCCCCACCCGGTTCTCTAAAGAAGAGAAGGAACGTTCGCCACCAAAAAGTAGAGGTCCTTCGGGACCTCAGGGTTAGCGATAATATCAATCTCGGACTCTAAGTCGGTGCCACGAAGGTGGGAAAGATATTGTCGGCGTCGACAAGCACGCCGATGGCCGGAACCGTCTGGAATCCGTACGCGGACTGGAAGGATGACCGTTGACGAACTTAAAGGATAGAACCAGCCCCAACGATGTCAGTGTGCCGAGCGGCAAGCCGGAGCCGATAGCAGAGACAATGGCAATCATCTGCAGCTACCGGTTGCTCATCCCCTTCTGGAGGACCTGTTCCTCCGAGACATAGAGCACTTTCTCTTAATCTTGAGACTCCGCGCTAGGGGTCCGAAGTGCTTCAGCAATGGGTTACTCCATGTCACCCCACATAAGAAAAGAACCGCATGGCCATAAGGACCATGCGGTTAAAGAAGCTGGCGGGTTTAGCGCAGCGGAGTCTGCGCCCATTCGCGTGCGTCACGAGCACGCTCGCGAACCTTTTCGCGCTGCTCCACCACACGGACACCGGCGGTGCCGCCCTTAGTGGAGCGCGACGCCACTGCCCCATCAATGGTCAGCACCTCACGGACCTCTGGGAGCAGGCGCTTGTCGACGCCCGCCAGTTCCTCATCCGTGAGATCCACCAAGTCAACGCCGCGGGACTCTGCGATCTGCACACACGCACCGGAAGCCTCATGAGCCTCGCGGAAAGGAACGCCTTGGCGCACCATCCACTCGGCAAGATCAGTGGCCAGAGTGAAACCGCGCGGTGCGAGCTCGCGCATGCGAGCTTCGTGGAAGGTCAGCGTTTCAACCAATCCGGTCATCGCCGGTAGCAAGAGGTTCAGCTGCGCCACCGAGTCAACGATAGGCTCCTTATCCTCCTGCAGATCACGGTTATAGGCCAAGGGCTGCGCCTTAAGCGTTGCCAGCAGGCCCGTGAGGTTGCCAATGAGCCGGCCGGTCTTACCACGGGTCAACTCCGGTACGTCCGGGTTCTTCTTCTGCGGCATGATAGACGAGCCCGTGGACCAGGCATCATCCAAGGTGACATAGCCATATTCCGGGGTGCACCAGTAGATGATCTCTTCGGATAAGCGCGACATGTCCACGGCAATCTGGGTAAGGACGAAGGCCGTTTCGGAAGCAAAGTCCCGTGCTGCCGTGCCATCCAGAGAGTTCTCCGCGGAGGAGTCGAAACCGAGCTCCTCGGCGATAGCCTCCGGGTCCAAGTGCAGCGAGGAACCCGCGAGTGCACCCGAGCCATAAGGTGACACGGCCAAGCGCTTGTCCAAATCCTGGAGGCGCTCGATATCACGCAGCAAGGGCTGGGCGTGTGCGAGAAGCTCGTGCGCAAGCAGAACTGGCTGCGCTGCTTGGGAGTGGGTCTTGCCCGGCATGATGGCATCCGGGTGAGCCTCGGCCTGACCAGCCAAAGCTTCCACCAAGTCGGTGACTTGGAGCGCGATATCGCGGATGGTATCGCGGATCCACATCCGGAACAGGGTGGCTACCTGGTCGTTGCGTGAGCGTCCAGCGCGCAGGCGTCCACCAACCTCGGGGCCAACAATGTCAATGAGTCCGCGCTCCATCGCGCCGTGGACGTCCTCGTCCGTCGGCAGTGGGGTGAATTCGCCAGAAGCAACCTTCTCCCCTAGTTCGCTGAGGCCGTTGAGCATGGTGTCCAAGTCTGCGTCCGACAGCAATCCGGCCTTGTGCAGGACCTTGGCGTGAGCCTTGGAGGCCAGCACATCATAGGGGGCGAGGACCCAGTCGAAGTGGGTGGATACGGACAGGGCAAACATCGCCTCGGAAGGGCCGCCCGAAAAGCGGCCTCCCCACAACGCGCCCTCATTAGTCTTGTGCATCGATTCCTTACCTTGACCTTGACTGTGCTGGTTTACTTGCCGGTGGGGAAACCGCCGTCGCGGTCACGCTGGTTAGAGATCTGCGTCGACAGACCGTGCAGCTGGACAAAGCCCTTGGCCGCAGTCTGATCGAAGGTATCACCGGTGTCATAGGTGGCCAGGTCGAAGGAGTACAGCGACTGGCCAGAGCGACGGCCATTGACGGTGGCGGTGCCGGCATGCAGAACCATGCGGATATCGCCGGTGACGTTCTCCTGGGTGGACTCGGTGAAGGCATCCAGGGAGCGCTTCAGCGGCGAGAACCAGAGGCCGTCGTAGACCTCTTCGGACCAGCGGGCGTCGGTAAGGCGCTTGTAGCGGGCCAGCTCACGCTCCACGGTGACATCTTCCAATGCCTCGTGGGCCTTGATGAGAACCATGGCGCCCGGGGCCTCGTAGACCTCGCGGGACTTGATGCCCACCAGGCGGTCTTCCACCATGTCGAGGCGGCCAATGCCCTGGGCGCCGGCGCGGCGGTTGAGCTCCTCGATAGCCTGCAGGACGGTAACCGGCTTGCCGTCGATGGCAGTGGGCACGCCCTTATCGAAGGTGATGGTCACCTCGTCCGGGGCATTGCCCAGGTCTGGCTGCTCGGTGTAGGCGTAGAGATCCTTTGTCGGCGGGTTCCACAGGTCTTCGAGGAAGCCGGTCTCGACCGCACGGCCCCACACGTTCTGATCAATCGAGAACGGGGACGCAGCGGACTGCTCGATCGGAAGGTTGATTTCCTCAGCGAAGGCAATCGCCTTATCACGGGTCCAGGCATAGTCACGCGCCGGCGCAATGATTTCCAGCGCCGGATCCAATGCACGGAAGGAGACCTCGAAACGCACCTGGTCGTTACCCTTGCCGGTGCAGCCGTGAGAAACATGGGTACCACCGTGGGCCTGAGCGGCCTCCACGAGGTGCTTGACGATGAGCGGGCGCGAGATAGCAGACACCAGCGGGTACTGCTTCATGTACATGCCGTTCGCCTTGATGGTGGGCAAGCAGTACTCTTCTGCGAACTCATCCTTTGCGTCGACAACGATGGACTCGACAGCACCGCAGTCGAGAGCACGCTGGCGCACAGATTCCATATCCTCGCCGCCCTGACCAAGGTCAAGGGACACGGCGATAACCTCGCCGCCGGTCATCTTGGCCAGGTAGGGAATGGCGACGGAAGTATCCAGACCGCCAGAGTAGGCAAGCACAACGCGTGCAGTCATAGTAGTTTGCTCCTTTTAAGACAGACAGGTGCTAAAAATTGAACTTATTTATATTATACAGACTTACGTATAAATGTTAAATGCTGCGGCTGGTGAGCTTTTCTGCAAGCTCACGGCCTCCGAGTCCTTCACGTGCTAGGACAAAGATGGTGTCATCGCCCGCAATACACCCCACCACATCTGGCAGGCCCACACGATCAATGAAGGAAGCTAGGTACTGGGCAGCGCCCGCGGGCGTGCGGAGCATCGCGATATTGCCGGAGAAATCGTGGGAGACCACGAGTTCTTCGAGCATGCGACGCAGCTTCTCGCGCGGACCGTTGAGCTGGTCTTCGAATTGCTCCAACTCGCCGCCCACCACGTAGAAGGACCGGCCACCATCGCGTTTTACTTTCTTGGCGCCCAGCTCATCGAGGTCACGCGACAAGGTGGCTTGCGTGATGTCGATTCCCTCATCGAGCAAGAGCTCGGAGAGCTGGACTTGGCTCGTGACCCGTGTGCGGTCAAGAATCTCCAAGATCTTTGCTTGGCGGGCATTGCGCGTCGTTGGGGTCGTCGTCATTCGCTTAGTTCTCCTCCTGAGCTGCAAGAAGCCACACGAGCAGCGCCTTCTGAGCATGGAGGCGGTTTTCCGCCTCGTCGAAGACACGAGATTGTGGTCCGTCAATCACCTCAGCGGTCACTTCGCTACCGCGGTAGGCCGGCAAGCAGTGCAGGAAGATTGCCTCATCCTTGGCACGGGACATGACCTCTGGGGTGACCTGGTAAGGCAGGAACGGGGTGCGACGGTCCTTGCCGTCATCTTCCTGCCCCATGGAAACCCACGTGTCAGTGATAACAACGTCGGCGCCGTCGACGGCGTCGAGAGAATCAGTCACAGTCACCGTGCCGCGCTTGCGGGCACGTTCCACAAACTCCGGCTGCGGCTGGAAACCTTCCGGCGCAATGATCGTCATCTCCATGCCCGCGGTGGCAAAGCCCAACATATAAGAGTTAGCCATATTGTTGTTGCCATCACCCAAGTAAACGGCCTTGCGGCCAGCTAGGTCACCGAAATTCTCGCGGCAGGTCACCAAATCTGCCAGGATCTGGCAGGGGTGTAGGTCGTCGGACAGGGCGTTGACGATGGGTACCGTCGCGGTTTCAGCCATCTCCAACAAATTCTGGTGCGCATAGGTGCGCCAAACGATAGCCTCGACGAAACGGGAGAGCACGGCTGCGGTGTCTTGGTATGTCTCGCCCTTCCCCATTTGCGTGGACTTAGTCTCCGTAACGATGGCGTTGCCGCCTAGGTGAGCGATTCCTGCCTCGAAGGAGAAGCGCGTGCGCGTCGACGTCTTATCAAAAAGAACCGCGACTGACTTCGGGCCCTCCAAAGGACGCTCGGCAAAAGGATCCTTCTTCAACCTCAGCGCAAGATCAAGAACCTCCGCTTGCTCCTGCGGTGTGAGGTCATCATCGGCCAAGAAATGGCGCACGCTCATCCAATATCCTCCAGTACCTTATGCAGGCGCTCCACAGCCTGCGCGAGTTCTTCATCGGTAATCACTAGCGGCGGGGTCAAGCGCACGACCTCGCCGCTTGGGGCGTTGAGAATAAGACCGTGTTGCAGGCCCGCAGCCACAACGTCCTTAGCCACCGACTTATTTAATACAACTCCTAGCATAAGCCCTCGGCCCCGGACAGACTGCACAGCCGGAGATTTAGCCAGCTCGGCGCGTAGCCACTCGCCCTTGCGGCTAACGTCGGCGAGGAAGGGGTCGTCGACAAGCTCCAGCACCGTCGCTGCCGCCGCACAGGAGACGGGATTGCCGCCGAAGGTCGTACCGTGCGAACCCGGAGTGAAAAGGCCTTTGGCCTGACCACGAGCAATGGTGGCGCCAATCGGCATGCCCGCGCCCAAGCCCTTGGCCATGGTGATGACATCCGGAAAGACGTCCTCATGTTGGAAGGCAAAGAAATCGCCGGTGCGCCCCACACCCGTTTGCACTTCATCGACGATCATGAGGATCCCGTGTGTGGTGCACAGCTCGCGCACTGCGCTCAAGAATCCATCGGGCGCCGGAATCACACCGGTCTCCCCCTGAATGGGCTCCAAGATGATGGCGGCAGTATCCTCCGGGTTCTGTTCCACCAAGGTGGTCAAGTATTCAATGTCGCCGTAGGTGTAGAACTCCACCCCGCCCGGGAAAGGTTCAAAGGCCTTGCGCTTTGCAGGCTGCCCCGTCATGGCGAGAGAGCCCATCGTCCGGCCATGGAAACCATGATGTGCGGCGAGAATGCGGCGGCGCCCCGTCAGGCGAGCCAGCTTAAAGGCAGCCTCATTGGCTTCGGCCCCGGAGTTGGAGAAGAAGACACGGGCGTCGCTGTCCCCCACCTTCTCCAGCAGCTTTCCGGCAGCCTCGACGACGGGTTTGCTGGCGAAGAGATTGGAGACATGCCCCACGGTCGCCACCTGAGTGCTTACCGCTTCTACGATGGCCGGGTGGGCATAGCCCAGCGAGTTCACCGCAATGCCGGCGAGCATATCGATGTATTCTTTACCGTCTTCATCAGTCACCGTGGCTCCCTTGCCGGAAACGATGGCCACGGGTGGGGTGCCATAGGTGTTGCTTAACACCTCTCCCCACCGTTGCGTCAATGTGGTCTGCGCAGTCACTTGTTATCGTCCTTCCTGAAGACCGTTCCTTCTGGGTAGTCCTCACGGTTGTAATCATTGGGCAGCACCATCGTGCCGATGCCGCCCGTAGTGAGCAGCTCCAATAGCACGGCGTGGGCGATACGCCCGTCGATGACGTGGGCGGCGCTCACATCACCCTCGACGGCCATGAGGCAGGACTCCATCTTCGGAATCATGCCCGAATCCAGGCCTGGGAGCAGGGCTTTGAGTTTGTCGACCTCAATTTTCGACACCAGTGAATCGCGATTGGGCCAGTCGGTGTACAGGCCCTCCACATTGGTGAGGATGACAAGGCGCTCAGCACCCAGTGCTCGTGCCAATGCACCGGCGGCGATATCCGCGTTGATGTTGTAGACCTCGCCGTCATTTCCGGGAGCGATGGTCGAGACCACCGGAATGCGCCCAGCCTCGATGATGTCCATGACGGCGGAGGGATCGACGCTGACGATGTCTCCCACCATGCCGATATCGGTGGGCTCGCCGTCGACGTCGACAAGCCGCTTGCGGGCCTTAAACAGACCCGCGTCCTCACCGGATGTTCCCACGGCGTAGGGACCGTGGGAGTTGATGAGGTTCACCAGACCGCGCCCCACCTGGCCGAAAAGAACCATGCGGACCACGTCCATGATTTCCGGGGTGGTGACGCGGAAGCCGCCCTTGAATTCTCCCTCAATGCCGAGCTTGCCCAGCATCTCATTGATCTGCGGGCCGCCACCATGCACAACCACAGGCTTAGCGCCTACGGTGCGCAGGAAAACCATGTCGGCGGCAAAGGCGGCCTTGAGCGAGTCATCCACCATCGCGTTCCCGCCGTACTTGACGACGACGATCTTGTCGCGGTAGTGCTGCAGCCATGGCAAAGCTTCCGCGAGCACCGTGGCGCGGTCAGCATTGCTTAATCCCGGAAGCATTCTTCCTCCCTGTGAGAACTAAGAGCTATACGCGGAGTTGATCTCCACATAGTCGTGGGACAAGTCGGTGGTACGCACAAAGGCAGTACCGCTTCCTCCGGTTCCGAGGTCCACGCGCACGTCAATGTCGGCGCCAGAAAGGTCGACATCGCGCGCGCCGGGCGCACCGGTGGACTTAACGCACACGGCCTGGTCATTGAAGAACACGGAAATATTCTCCGGATCCATATCAGCATCCGCCATGCCCACTGCGGCGAGCACGCGGCCCCAGTTGGGATCCGAGCCGAACATCGCGCACTTAAAGAGGTTGTCCCGCCCCAACGTCCGCGCAGCGTTCAGCGCCTGCTCATCGGTGCTTGTCCCCCCCACGGTAATCTTTACGCGCTTGGTCACGCCCTCCGCGTCTGCCTGGAGCTGATCCGCGATATCGGAGCACACGGCTAGGACCGCCGCGTCCAACTCCTCCTGGCTCGGCTCTACACCGGAGGCGCCAGAAGACAGGATAATGACGGTGTCATTCGTTGACGTAGAGCCGTCCACATCGAGTGTGTTGAAGGTCTGATCGCTAGCGGCCTGCAGGGCGGAGTGCAATGCTTGCGGGGAGGCCACGGCATCCGTGGTCACGCATACCAGCATGGTGGCCAGGGAGGGAGCCATCATCCCCACGCCCTTGCCCATCGCGCCCATGCACCAGCCGTCGGACTCGACGACGGCTTCCTTGGTTACGGTATCGGTGGTCATGATGGCCTCTGCCGCGGCCTGACCGTGAGCCTTATCCGCCCCCAACTCCCCGGCAACCACCCCGATGCCCGCGAGAGCCTGCTCCATGGGCAGTGGTTCTCCGATGAGGCCCGTCGAGCAGGCAGCAATGTTAGCTACAGGAATACCCGTATGCTCGGAGACAGCGGCAACCATCGCCGCGGCGTCCTTGTCCCCCTGCTCGCCGTTGCAGGCATTAGCGTTGCCGGAGTTATAAATAACTGCTTGGAGTGTGCCATCGGCTACTGCTTCGCGGGAAAGCTTCACGGGTGCGGCCACTACGCGGTTGCGGGTGAAGACCGCAGCGGCGTCGAAATTCGGCCCTTGGTTAACCACGAGTGCCATATCTGGCTTTCCCGAGGGCTTAATCCCAGCCCTCGTAGCCGCTGCCAGGAAGCCGGCGGGTGCGGTGATCATCTTTATGTTCTCCTTGTCTTAACAGAACGGAAGTCCCCGGGGAATTGGATAGCGCGGGGAACGCGCGCGAGTATTTCGAGTGCTTAGGGTGCGACGGCCGCCTGCGGCAGACCCAAGGTTTCCTCCCAGCCCAAAGTCAGGTTCATGCACTGGACAGCTGCACCGGCGGTGCCCTTGCACAGGTTGTCTAAAGCCGCGGTTATCACCAGGCGCTGAGCACGCTCGTCCACGTGCGCCTGGATGTGGACCATGTTGGTACCCACTACGTTCTGTGTTTCCGGCTGCTGAGCTTCCGGCAGAACCAGGCAGAACGGCTCTTCCGCATAGAAGTCGCGGAAGGCTTGAGCAACGCTGTGCTTGTCGACGTCCCCCTTCAGAGGCGCCGTAATCGTCGCCAAGATGCCACGCGGCAACGGCGCGAGCACCGGAGTAAAGCTCACCGAAACCGAATCCTGGGTAAAGGGCTGTAAGTTCTGCAGGACCTCCGGAGTGTGTCGATGGGTCCCACCCGGCTTATAAGCCTTGAGATTGCCCATCGTCTCCGCGCCGAGCTGGGCCACGGAGGCCTTCTTTCCCGCTCCGGAAACACCGGTAATCGCGATAACGGACAGGTCCGGTTCAATCAGCCCTTTCGCCACGGCGGGCAGAGCGCCGAGAGTAATCGCGGTGGGGAAACACCCGGGGACGGCCACACGGTTGCTGCCTTTAAGCTTGTCCCGGTTGCCGGGAACTTCAGGAATTCCATAAGGCCATGCACCGGCGTACTCCCCGCCATAGAATGCATCCCAATCTTCCTTGTTGCGGAGGCGGAAATCGGCGGCGCAATCAATGACGGTGACGGACTCCCCCAACTGGCGGCCAATCTCCGCGGAATGCCCATGCGGCAAACCGAGGAAAACGATGTCATGGCCCGCTAAGACTTCCGGAGTGGTGTCTTCGATGACGCGATCTGCTAACTGCGGCAGGTGCGGCATGAGTTCGGAGACTCGCTGACCAGCATTGGAGTGCCCCGTCAGCGCGCCGATGAGCAGATCACCCGCAAGGTACGCTGGGTGCGACAGCAAGAGACGCAGAATTTCGCTTCCTGCATATCCCGTGGCTCCGGCGATAGCTACTGAAATAGTCATGCAGCCACAGTAGCAAATAATGCAGCCCGCCGTATGTTATTCACTTAAATTGGAAGCACTTTTCTTCATTCCACCGAGAATAAGGCCCGGATCTCCGCAGTGTCCTGCGAAATCCGAGCCTTGCAATAGAGATAGGAGCGAAACCTACATGACGCGGGATGAGACCTGCCCGAGCCCTTCGGCTCCTGATACGGCCTTCTTTCCTGCGTAGCCCAGGTACCCCTGTGGGCCAACGAAGTGGATGCCACCCTGGGCGTCCGCGATGGCGGTGACCTCATTGAATTGGTGAACTTGGCCGGGCTGCAGGCGCTTGAAGCTGGAAGGCGTTAGCCCCTGGTTGAAGCAATCAGCCTTGGAGCGGCCTGTGTGGTAAAAGAAGCGTGGGGCCAACTGACCCGGTGGGTTGCATTCTGGACTAGTGGCGCGAGCGCCATTCGACAAGCAGGCGATGTAAGTTCCTTCAATATTCGCTGCCTCGCAGTTGACGGTGCCATCAGCATTAGAGAAACCCTGGGACAAGTCTGCAGAGGCATGTGGGGCGATGGTCAGTACGCCGACGACGGCGGCGGTAGCTGTAAGACGTGAAATCAAACGCATGGTGTGAACAATCCTTTCGGTGTGGAAACGCTGCCCCTTTGAGGTTATGAGCCAAGCCACACTGCATCCAGTGCTAGGGGATCTATCCCCATCCCTTCGCTCGTTGCGGTATGAGAAAACCCGGTTCACGGGGTGCGTGAGCCGGGTTAAGGAACCGAAGGTGCCAGTGAACGCTAAGCGCGCATCTCTGCGCCAAGACGCTGCTTGGCTAGGTCTGCAGCAGCGAGTCGGTGCTCGTTAGCCTCTTCATCAGTCAGCGTGCGGTCATCCGCGCGGAACAAGAGCTGGAAGGCAAGGGACTTCTTGCCTTCACCGAGCTGCTCACCGCGGAAGACATCGAAAAGCTCCACGGATTCCAAGAGCTCGCCGGCGCCTTCCTCAACCACTCGGCGGACTGCCTCCGCCGGGGTATCCTCATCCACCACCAGCGCGATGTCCTGGTGCAGGGCTGGGAAGGAGGAGAGGACTGGTGCTGGGAACTTCTCGTGCAACGGCAGTGCGGTGACATCGAGCTCCATGGCGCACGTGCGGGCTGGAAGCTCGAGTGCCTCGAGTACTTGCGGATGCAGCTCGCCGGCATAGCCCACGACGGTCTCCTCGTCTGCAGCGAGGACCAAAGCGGCACAGCGGCCCGGATGCCACGGGAGCTGCTCGGCTGCCTTGACAGTGATGTCAACACCAGCAGCGCGGGCGACCTGGCGCGCGGATTCAATGGCATCTGCGTAGCTATAAGCACGACCGGAGCCCCACGGGCCCTCGTGCTCAATGTTGCCGGTAGCGACCGTGGCCACATGCAACGGCTGTAGCGGCAGCGACTCCACGAGCTCGGTCACGACGGAATCCTCCGGGCGCGACTCCACCGAAGGCATCGGAGACGCATCGGCGCGCTTGATTGCCACCTGCTGGAGACCGAAGAGGGCGAGGTCACTTCGGCCACGAGCCACGTTGCGGGCGATTGCTTCCAGGAGATTCGGAAGCAACGTCGTGGACAGAACGGCCTTATCCGCTTCGAGAGGATTCTGCACGGCAACAGTGCGGCGGCGCGGGTCTTCCTTATCCAAACCCCAGGTGTCGAAGGTGTCGTTGGCAATGAACGGCGAAGGCAGAACCTCGGCGTAGCCCGCATAAGCCAAGCCGTGTCCGATTGCACGGCGACGCTTCTGTGCCGGAGTAAGGCCACGACCTCCTACCGGGGTAGGAAGAATGGTCGGAATATCCTCGAGCCCCTCCAGACGCAGAATCTCCTCGATGAGATCCACATCCATTTCGATGTCGGTGCGCCAAGACGCGGGGACGACGGAAAGCTCTTCTTCGCCAGAGACCTCGCAGCCCACCTCAGTAAGGCGCTTTACCACGGTCTCGCGGGAGTACCCAACGCCGGCATACTCGCTCGGCTTGGCTGCGCGCAGCGTGATGGGCTCGCGCTTGGCGACGTCCCCCACGAGCGTCCGGCCCTCCTCAATGGTGCCGCCCGCGATCTGCTGGAGCAGCGCACACGCAACGTCGAGAGCAACCTCCACGATGGCCGGGTCGACGCCACGCTCGAAACGGCGGGAGGCTTCCGAGGACAGCTTGTGGCGGCGCGACGTGCGAGCCACGGTAATCGGATCCCAAATGGCGGATTCGAGGTACACGTCAGTGGTCGTCTCGGAGATTTCGGAAGTCGTGCCACCCATGACACCCGCCAGGGACTGAATTCCGTTGTCATCGCAGATGACCACGTCACCCGCCGAAAGCTCACGCTTGACATGGTCGAGGGTCTCAAACGTCTCTCCCTCGCTAGCGTTGCGCACCACGAGGTCGCCGCTCACGACGTTTGCGTCGAAGGCGTGCATCGGTGCACCGAGGAGCAGCATGACGTAGTTGGTGACGTCGGTCGCCAGATTGACGCTGCGTTGGCCAGAGAGCATGAGCTCGCGCGCCATCCAGAAGGGCGTGCGGGCAGCGGGATCAATGCCGCTAACCTTGCGTAGACCAAAGCGCTGTGCCTTGGTTTCTTCGCGCAGATCGACGGCGATCAGCTCGCCCTTCGGCGCCGGTACATCGGACATATCGATACCGGCAACGCTCGGATCCTGAGCCACGTCTGCGAAAGCCACGTCAAAGGCGGAGGCAATCTCACGTGTCAGGCCACGGGCCGACAAAGCATAGCCACGGTCTGGGGTGATGTTGACGTCGAAAACCGTATCGGAGAGGCCAATAATGGGGCGAGCGTCTTCACCGATCTTGTCGGCGACTTCCTCTCCCAGAACAATGATGCCATCGGCCTTCGGACCAAAGCCCAACTCAGCCGCGGAGCACATCATGCCGTTGGAGATGTGGTCATAGGTCTCACGGGCAGCAATCTTGAAGCCTCCCGGCAGCTCAGCACCCGGCAGGGAAACCACGACATAGTCATTGAGGCGGAAGTTACGAGCGCCGCAGATAATGCCCTGTAGCTCGCCGGTGCCGTTGGCTTGGCCAACATTCACCTGGCAGTAACGGATTGGCTTCTTGAACTGGGTGAGCTCTTCAATCTCAACGACCTGGCCAATAACCAGCGGCCCCGTGGTCTCCGGAAGAGCTTCATAGCCCTCGGTTTCGAAGCCGACGCGGACAAAACCGGAGTCTAGCTCTTCGGCGGATACGTTCCAGCCAGAGTTTGCGGTGCCAAGGAGGCGGGTAACCCAGTCTTGGGAAATAAGCATTGTTTTCTTTCTATCCTTTCTCTGGGTTCCTATGCCTGCACGCCGAATGGCAAGGTAAAGCGGACATCGCCTTCCACCATGTCGCGCATGTCGGTGAGACCATTGCGGAACTGCAGGGTGCGCTCGAGGCCCATGCCGAAGGCGAAGCCGGTGTACTCCTCCGGATCGATGCCAACCGCACGCAAAACGTTGGGGTTGACCATGCCACAGCCACCCCACTCGATCCAGCCGGCACCACCCTTCTTGTTCGGGAACCACACATCGACCTCGGCAGAAGGCTCAGTGAACGGGAAGTAGTTCACACGCATGCGAGTAGTGGTCTCTGGGCCGAAGAGAACTTTGGCCAAGTGCTCCAGAGTGCCGCGCAGGTGGGCCATGGTCAGTCCTTTATCCACGGCAAGGCCTTCCACCTGGTGGAAGACCGGCGTATGAGTCGCGTCGAGCTCGTCGGTACGGAAAACTCGGCCTGGGCAGGCGATGTAGAGCGGTACATCACGCTCAAGCATCGTACGTACCTGCACCGGCGACGTGTGTGTACGGAGAACCTGCTTGGAGCCCTCCTTACCCACGTGGAAGGTGTCCTGCAACGTACGTGCCGGATGGTCGGGCTTGAAGTTCAGAGCATCGAAGTTAAAGTACTCAGCCTCGACCTCTGGGCCATCGGCGATTTCCCAGCCCATGCCCACGAAGATGTCGGCAATACGCTCCGACAGCGCAGTAATTGGGTGCAGGGCACCGGTCTGCGCCCGGGTAGTTGGGACGGTGACGTCGACTTTCTCCGCCTTGAGCTGAGCGGCGCGAGCCTCCTGCTCGAGCGTTTCCCGGACCTGGGCAAAGGTCTTCTCCACCTTGCCTCGCGCCATGTTCACCGCACGACCGGCGTCCTTGCGCTGATCCTTTGGCAGCTGCCCCAGCGACTGGCGGGCCTGCGGGATATAGCCGCCGTCACCAAGATGCTCACGGCGGGCGGAAGTGAGCTCGTCGAGGTCGGATGCAGCCTCGAAGGCGGCAATGGCCTTCTGCGCGGCGGCCTCGAGGGCCTCTTCGGTCAATTCGATCTGAGGTGTGTCGGACACGTGCCTTGATTACCTTCTTCTCGCACAAAAACTAACGCGAGCTATCTTACCGTGCTCCCCGACTTCTGTGGCCACCAGCCCCAGCCCAAGGAAAGACTAGCGGTTCTGCTGCTTGGCAGATTCGTACAAGCAGATGCTGGCTGCCGTGGCAAGGTTCAACGACTCTGCACGGCCCAAAATTGGAATGCGCACGCGCATGTCGGCTTCATCCAACAGCTCCCCTAGTCCATGAGCTTCGTTTCCAAACAGCCATGCGGTGGGCTGGGAAAGATCGGCTTCAGCCAGATCTACTTCACCGTCAGCGGCCGTTGCCAGCACCTGCATACCGGAGGACCGTAACTTACCCAAAACATCTTTGATATTGGGATCACGCGCCACGGGTATATGGAAGAGTGAGCCTGCTGATGCGCGCGCGACTTTACAGCCCAATGGATCGACCGTCTCGCCCGCGAAGATGACGCCATCGGCGCCCATGGCATCCGAAGTCCTGATCAAGGTACCTGCATTTCCCGGCTCGGAAGTAAGCACTGGGACTGAGACCAAACGCGGCTTGCCCGCCAGGATTTTACCTGCACTCCACAGGACAGGACGGCACACTGCAAAAAGGCCTGTGCTCGTCGCCGTATCGGAGAGGTGCTTTGCTGCCTTGTCGGTGATGGGATGGACATAGACGTCCATGTAGCCGCAGGTTTGCACGATATGTGCAAAGCGTTCGGCGGCCTTCTCCGTTACGAAAACATCCGTGGCCGAGCCTGTCGACACCGCTGCATCGACAGCATTCTCACCCTCAATAAGGAAGCGCTCTGCCTTCCGACGGCTAGCGGCGCGATGCAATTTGGCGGCATTGACTATCCGCGGCGTGCGCTCGGTGAAGGCATTCTCAAAGTCCAGTTTCATGGCCTCCACCCTACCGAGGCCGCCTGCGAGGTCGCCGATCGAGTGGGTACACCACAATGCAGCAAGCCCACCGCTTTCCAAACTGTAGGAGGCGGTGGGCCACACGAGTATTGCTAAAGACTACTTCTTCAGCGGGATGCCATTGGAGTCTCGGTCATAACCGCCTGCACCGGCGATGATCATGATGAACTCGATAATCACCCAGATCCAGAGGATACCCGCCGAGATAGCTCCGATACCGAGCCAGGACGTCAAAACACTAAAGACGCAGAGCGATAGCTGGCCGATGGCGCGTCCTGTGCGACCAATATAGAAGTTGTGAGCGCCAAACCCGCCAAGGAAAAATGCAAGGAGCAACGCTGCCAGCCAGGACTTCTGCGGTGCGTTGACCGGGGCCTGCTGAGAGTAGTACTGGCCCTGCCCTTGGTACCCGCCCTGCTGAGCCGGCAGATTCTGTCCGTAGTTGCCGCCCTGGTACTGGTTTCCGTTGGAGTCGAACGGATTGGAGTACTGAGGGTTATTGCCAGAAGCATTCGGGTTGTTCTGCTGGAAACCGCCGTTGGGGTTCGTCATGAGAAAGACTCCTTTTTAAGCCTGCACACACAGGAAGAGAACGTGGGAACTTGATTAAGGTAACACAAAGCACACGCTATGTCCCCTTTTTCTTCACCCCACTGGGGCCTATTCCCCATTGGCTGTGCTGTGCCCCAATTGAAGCTTGGAACGCCAAACGCCCACCCTTTCTTGAAGTAGAAAGCGGTGGGCGTGAGCAGGCTAGTGAAAGCTTAAGCAGCCTTCGGAGCGTTAACGTCCTCCGGCAGTGCAGCCTTGGCGGCCTCGCACAGTGCGGAGAAAGCCTCGAAGTCATTAACGGCAAGCTCAGCCAGGATCTTGCGGTCAACCTCGATCTCAGCCAGGCGCAGGCCGTGGATGAGGCGGTTGTAGGTGATGTCGTTCATACGAGCAGCAGCGTTGATGCGCTGGATCCACAGCTTGCGGAACTCAGACTTACGGGCGCGACGGTCGCGGTAAGCGTAAGTCATGGAGTGCAGCCACTGCTCCTTGGCCTTGCGGTAGAGGCGGGAGCGCTGGCCGCGGTAGCCCTTAGCGGACTTCAGAATCGCGCGACGCTTCTTCTTGGCGTTAACTGAGCGCTTTACTCGTGCCACAGTAATACTTCCTTATCTTGATTGTGGTGTGTGGAAATGGAGTGTTTCGGCGCTGACTATGCGCGGCCGAGAAGGCGCTTGACGCGCTTGGTGTCTGCCTTGGCAACGTCCTCGGTGCCCTTCAGGCGACGGGTGCGCTTGGAAGGCTTGCCCTCCAGGAGGTGGCGGCGGTTAGCCTGCTCGCGACGCAGCTTGCCGGAGCCGGTCACCTTGATGCGCTTGGCGGTGCCCTTGTGAGTCTTCTGCTTCATGAGAATTAAATCCTTAAATCCTAAGTGGAGCGTGGTCTACTTCTTGCCTTTGCGGACGGGCCCAAGAACCATGGTCATATTGCGACCATCCTGCTTGGGGCGTGACTCCACGACGCCAACCTCTGCGACGTCGTCGGCCAAACGCTCCAGCAGCCGGAAACCGAGCTCCGGACGCGACTGCTCGCGACCACGGAACATGATGGTTACCTTTACCTTGGAGCCCTTCTCCAGGAAGCGCACCACGTTGCCCTTTTTGGTCTCGTAATCGTGATCATCAATCTTCGGACGGAACTTCTGTTCCTTCACCACGGTTTGCTGCTGATTCTTACGGGACTCGCGGGCCTTCTGGGCCTGCTCGTACTTAAACTTGCCGTAATCCATGATCTTGGCTACGGGCGGCTTCGCGTTCGGGGCAACCTCGACCAAGTCAAGGTCTGCTTCGTATGCGAGCTTGCGAGCATCGTCCGTGCGGACAATGCCCACCTGTTCACCACCGGGGCCAACAAGACGGACCTCGGGTACTCGGATGCGCTCATTAATGCGAGCTTCAGCGCTGATTGTGGTTCTCCTCGATTGTGGGGCTAGTAGTGTGCCTACCGTGACCACAAACGAATAAATCCCGGTGCCGTAGGCATCCGGGAGTTTCTTCTCAAGCACGCGCCAATAAATGGCGCCTACTCTTAACCTTTATCCTGCGCCGGATAATTCATCCTGCGCGGCATCGGGTGGGAGAAACTCCGCTTGCGGCCCAAGTACCTCCTGGAGGAGGCGCTACGGGCGGTAGTGGGCACTACTTTATCACCGCGATCATCGCGAACCAAATCGGCGTGCCGAGGTGGTTGCCGATACCTCTCTCGCAGTGCTTGAGGACGTCCCTTTCACCGCAGATGGCGCACTGGGTTGCGCGCAGCCTACCTGTGGCGTTAGCGCCCCGGCTTCCAGCGCCTCAGAAACCACTCGGTCCACTCCGGCAGCTAGCGTGTCGAGGGCGGGTATCGCTTCTTCTGCGTATTCCCCTGGCATGGTCACCTCAATGGCCAGACCCACGGCGCCATTTTCCGCAGTCCCGCCGCCTGCAGTTTCTCGAACTCCAATTTGACGGTGGGTATATCCGTTATCAGTTTCAGATAATCCCCATCCGCCTTTGGCGCGGGTGTCCGGCAGCTTATCAAGCCCATTGTCTTGCCACTCCACGATGTCATCCATCGCTTCATACACCTGCTCAGCTTCTGGTATGCACGGCAAGTGCGCGCCGAACTTAGCTTGTTCTTCGAGCACCCACGTGGAATAGCCAAAGGGCTCGGCAAATTCGCCGGTTGTGTCATACTCCTTCAATAGGGCTTTCACTGCGCTGCCGGCATCCCCTTCAGACCATTGGACGTGGGACCACAGTGCGTAGGCTGCGTCATTATCAGATTCTTTAATCGCGAGGTCCACGAGCTCGGGACTGGCTCCATCACGCAGAGCAGCGATGGCGATGGGAACCTTCACGGTCGACCATGCGGGTTCATCACCCTTGAGCCCTGCGTTGAACGTCTCCTCTTGATCCGCCACGGACACACCGGCACGGACGTCAAACTCGCTTTCTACGTCAGCGATGACCGCTCGCAGTTCCGATGACACATCGAAATTTTGTGCATCGTCTGTTCGAGACGCTTCAGCTGCTGGCTGATCTCGACTTTGTCCGGGTTCAGAGCAGCCAGTCGCCGTTGCGACCACAGCGAAGCCGAAGACTAACGCAGCCGCGTTCGCACGCTTCAGCCCCACCATTACACCATCTCCTTGAGGAACCCTCCCGTATAGGAGCCTTCTACTTGCGCCACGTCCTCCGGCGTGCCTTGGGCCACGACAGTGCCGCCACCGGAACCACCTTCTGGCCCCATATCTACGATCCAGTCGGCGGCCTTGATGACGTCTAAGTTGTGCTCAATGATGATGACCGAATTGCCCTTGTCCACCAGCCCCTGGATGACGAGCATAAGTTTGCGGATGTCCTCAAAGTGCAAACCGGTCGTCGGCTCATCCAAAATGTAGACCGTGCGCCCATTCGTGCGCTTCTGAAGCTCGGATGCCAGCTTCACGCGCTGCGCCTCACCACCAGAAAGCGTCGTGGCGGCCTGCCCTAAGCGGACATATCCCAGGCCTACCTCCACCAAGGTGTTGAGGTAGCGATGAATAGAGGTGATGGGTTCGAAGAACTCGGCTGCCTCCGAAATCGGCATATCGAGAACCTCGGCGATGTTCTTGCCCTTATAGAGGACCTCGAGGGTCTCGCGGTTATAACGAGCACCATCACAAACCTCGCACGGCACGTAAACATCGGGCAGGAAGTTCATCTCAATCTTGATGGTGCCGTCGCCTTGGCAGGCCTCACAGCGTCCGCCCTTAACGTTGAAGGAGAACCGGCCTGGCTTGTAGCCGCGGACTTTCGCCTCCTGGGTTTCCGCGAAAAGATTACGAATCTTGTCGAAGACCCCTGTGTAGGTTGCCGGATTCGAGCGCGGGGTGCGGCCGATGGGGCTCTGGTCCACCTGCACCAGCTTGTCTAGGTGCTCCACGCCTTCAACGCGCTTGGCGCGACCGGGCACCTGGCGTGCACGGTTGAGTTTATTCGCCAAGGTCTTGGCCAAGATCTGGTTGACCACCGTGGACTTTCCTGAGCCAGACACACCAGTGACGCAGACGAGGACGCCCAGTGGAATCTCGACGTCAATACCCTTGAGGTTATTCTCGCGCGCGCCGACCACCTTGAGCATGCGCTCGGGGTCAATCTCGCGGCGAGTATCCGGGACCGTGAGCTTCTTCTTACCTGACAGGTACTGCCCTGTCAGGGACTCCTCCACGGCTTCAATACCGGCGGGTTCGCCCTGGTAAACCACAGTTCCGCCGAATTCGCCGGCGCGCGGGCCAACGTCGACAAGCCAGTCTGCCTCCCGGATGGTGTCCTCATCGTGCTCCACCACGATGAGGGTGTTTCCGATATCGCGCAAGCGCTTCAACGTGGCGATAAGGCGTTGGTTATCGCGCTGGTGCAGACCGATGGAGGGCTCATCCAGGACATACAAGACTCCCGCCAGACCAGAACCAATCTGGGTGGCAAGGCGAATGCGCTGTGCTTCACCGCCGGACAACGTGGAGGCGCCACGGTCGAGGGTGAGGTAGTTCAGGCCGACGTCGAGAAGAAAGCGCAGGCGAGCCTGGATTTCTTTGAGCACGGCACCGGCGATGATCTCCTCGCGGTGGCCCAGCACGAGCGAGTCGAGGAACTCCGCTGCCTCCTCGATGGACAGCGCCGTCAAGCCAGCGATGGACTGCTCGCCATGCGCGGTGGAGGCCAAGCGCACCGCCAAGATTTCCGGCTTCAGCCGAGTACCGCCGCAAGCGTTACAATGTACGCGGCGGGTGTACTGAAGCAGACGGTCCTTTTGTGATTCGGAATCCGCCTGATCGAGTTTGCGCTCCAAGAAGCCGATGGCGCCCTCGAACGGTGCGGACCAGTTGCGTTGGCGGCCATAGCGGTTCTTATAGCGCACGCTGACTTCCACATCCGTGCCATAAATCAGCGCGTGGCGCTGCTCCTTGCTCAGCTCGGACACCGGGGTGCGCGGATCAAAGTCCAGGGCTTTCGCTAGGCCTTCAACTAGTTTGACAAAGTACCGCGCATTGGGGCTCGACGTCCAAGGTTGGATGGCCTCCACAGCCGGGGCATCCGGATCCGGGATCAACAGATCCACATCCACCTCAAGGCGCGTGCCCAAGCCATCGCACACCGGGCAGGAACCGAAAGGCGCGTTGAACGAGAACGCGCGGGGCTCGTATTCCTCAATGGTCAGCGTATGGCCGTTGGGGCAGGCAGCTTTTTCCGAGTAGGTGTGCGTGAGCTCTTCGTGGTCAACGAAATCCAGGGTGACGAGGCCGTCTGCCAAGCGCAGTGCCGTCTCCACCGAATCCGTCAGCCGCTGCTTCTGGGAAGCCTTCACCTGCAGGCGGTCCACGACGACATCGATGTCGTGTTTGATCTGCTTCTTCAGCTTCGGCGGATCACTGAGCTGATAAAGCTCACCATCCACCCGAACACGGGAGTAGCCCTGCGCCGCGAGGTCTGCGAAGAGGTCAACGAACTCGCCCTTACGGCGGCGCACCACAGGGGCAAGGACCTGGAACTTCAGCTTCTCCTCGTGGCTTAAGACCTCATCCACGATCTGCTGCGGGGTTTGGCGCTCAATGACGGCATCGCACTCAGGACAGTGCGCAGTACCCGCGCGGGAAAAGAGCAAACGCAGGTAGTCATAGATTTCTGTGATGGTTCCCACGGTGGAACGCGGGTTGTGGTTGGTGGATTTTTGGTCAATCGACACCGCCGGGGATAGACCGTCGATGAATTCGACGTCCGGCTTATCCATTTGGCCAAGGAACATACGCGCATAAGAGCTTAAGGACTCCACGTAGCGCCGCTGGCCCTCGGCGAAGATGGTGTCAAAGGCGAGTGAGGACTTGCCGGAGCCTGATAGACCGGTAAACACCACCAGGTTATCGCGTGGAATGTCGATATCCACGCCCTTGAGGTTGTGCTCACGCGCACCTCGTACGACCAAACGATCAGCCACTAGTTGCTGCCTTCCTACACAAAAGAATGTGTGTTCAGAGAGTTCTCACTCAGAATCTACCCGTATGGTTGGACTTATGAACAACGCCCTGAAGCTTCATAAAATTTCCGTTTCTGAAATGGACAACAACTGCTACCTGTTGTGTGCTGGTGACGAGGCGCTGCTTATCGACGCTTCCGCTGACGCCCCGGCACTGCTTGCTTTGGCCGCCGAGCACGGCGTTAAAATCACCGCAGTGCTCACCACGCACCGCCACTGGGACCACGTGCGCGCGCTCAAAGAGGTCCTGAATAAAACCGGCGCCGTGCACTACTCCTCTTTCTTGGACTCGCCTGCCTTACCCGCCCCCGTCGACGTCGAATTGGAGCATGGCGATACGCTTTCTTTCGCCGGCCACGATCTGCCCGTCATTATCCTGCGCGGACACACCCCCGGAGGTGCGGCCATTGCCGCAGAGATTGATGGCGTTACCAACCTCTTCGTCGGTGATTCCCTCTTCCCCGGCGGCGTGGGCAAGACCACCTCGGAAGGTGACTTCGTGCGCCTGTACAAGGATGTCACCCGTCGGCTCTTCGATGTCTACCCGGACGAAGCGATCGTCCGCCCCGGGCACGGCGCACCCACGACGCTTGGCGCGGAGCGCCCGCACATAGATGCGTGGTGGAAGCGCCGTTGGTAACTGCGTATTAACTGCTGCGCTGACAGCGGCAATTGTTTAACCCGCGTACTATGGTGTGACGAACGTCTTTACAGATCTATTGAATGGAGCACGTTATGATTCGTAAATTTGCCCGTCCTATGCTGGCCTCCGTGTTTGTTTGGGATGGTGTGGATACGCTCCGCAACACCTCGGAGCACGTCGCGGACACCGAGTCCGTGCTCAAGCGCCTACGCAAGGTGCTGCCCCGCGAATACGCAGGCTACATCCCGAATGACCCAGAGCTGGTTACCCGCGCACTCGGCGGTGCAAAGACCGCTGCAGGTACCACTTTGGCGCTGGGCAAGGCCCCGCGTACCTCGGCTGCAGTGCTCGCGCTGACCCACGTCCCTAACCTGGTGGGCAATGCTTTCTGGACCGCCGATTCCAAGAAGGACAAGGAAGCACAGCGCAACAGCTTCATCACCAACACCGCCCTGCTTGGCGCCTTGGCCATTGTTACGCAGGACACTGAGGGCAAGCCCTCCGTGCGTTGGCGTGCTGCCAAGGCCTCGGAGCGTGCCAACAAGAAGATCCAGCAGGCTCTGCCGGGTAAGTCCGAGCAGCAGAAGTTCGCAGAAGACTTCTCCAACCGCGCCAACGAGATTTCTTCTGATGTGACCACCAAGGCCAATGACTGGTTCGAAACCACCAAGGAATACGTCGAGGACAACCGTGATGATTGGGAGTCCGCTGGCCGGGACTTCATCGACTCCGCGCGCTCCTTCGTCGAGGACAAGGCTGAAACCGCTCGTGAGTTCTTTGAAGACAACAAGGATGATTGGCTCGACGCTGCACGTGACAACACCGAAACCGCCCGCAAGGGTCTGGTAAAGGCAGCCGGCAAGGCACAGGACCGCGCTGACGAAGCACTGGCCAAGGCGGATTCGCTCGATGGAAAGCGTGCCCAGAAGAAGGCTCGCAAGCGCGCCGAAAAGCTGCAGAAGGAAGCTTCCAAGAAGCTGGATAAGGCTTTCAAGAAGTTTGGAGACCGCTTCTAAGCTCTCCCTCCTACGCTGCGGAAAGCCCCGCAACACACCGCGATAATGACCGCGGTGGAGACATCAACGGCTCAGCTAGTATGCTGGGCCGTTGTTCTTTTTCCTGTCCACCCATCCTTATCTCCTTTTAACTTCCCGTCTGTCCACGAGAAGTCTTCATACGCACCCAAGGAGCCTTGTGTCTGAATCTTCATTCGCGACTCACACCGGGAAAGTCGACGCCCACGCGAGCGAGCAGAGCGCGGAAATAGCTAGCGAGCAAGCCTATGTCGATGGCCTCTTCGAGCGTCTGGACAACGAGGTCCACGCCGCCAATGTGCGCCTCAACGAGGTGCAAGCAGCCGTCGACCCTCATACCCCAGATGCTGATGCGCTCGTGCGCCGCGAAACCGAATACCACGGCCTGCAAGCAAAATTAGATCGGCTTAACATCGCCCAACTCGGTCTAGTTTTCGGCCGCATCGACATTGATGCACCTGGCGATAACCCCACCCCAGAAGGCCTAGACCGCCGCTATATCGGCCGTATGGGACTCGATGCCCGGGAGGAGGATTACCGCACGCTTCTTTTGGATTGGCGTGCCCCGATGGCACGGCCCTTCTACTTGGCAACCACTGCACACCCTGAAGGGGTTCACGTACGCCGGCACATCAGGACTACTGGTCGCACTGTCACCGGTATCAGCGACGAGATCCTCGAAGGAGACAACGCTGCAGAAAGCAGCGATGTCGCTAGCGAATCCGCCCTCCACCACGTCATGCAGCGCGCCCGAACCGGCCATATGCCATCCATCGTGGAGACCATCCAGCGCGAGCAAGATGAAATCATCCGTGACAGCACGCGCGGTGTCATGGTAGTTGAAGGCGGACCAGGAACCGGCAAGACTGCGGTAGCGCTGCACCGTGTGGCCTACTTGCTCTACACCTACCGCGAACAATTAGCCGCCACGGGCGTGCTCATCGTGGGCCCCAATTCCACCTTCCTGGAATACATTTCCCGAGTGCTCCCGGAACTTGGTGAGACCGGCGTTGTGCTCTCCACCATTTCTTCCCTTTTCCCCGGCATCGAGGCCACGCACGCTGAGTCTCTACTCGCCCGCGAGATTAAGGGTTCCGAAGCCATGGTGGAGATCCTCGGCAACGCGGTGAAGGACCACCAGCGTTTGCCCGAGCATCCGCGCACGCTGGAGATCGATCGGCTCGAGCTCACCGTGGACCCCCAGATGGTGAAGGCAGCACGAACCCGCGCACGGCGCTCCCGCAAGCCGCACAACGATGCTCAAGCGGCGTTTGCGGAACACCTCATCGAATCGTTGGCCCAACAGATGGCCGAACGGATCGGTTCTGATCCGCTGGGAGGCGCCAACTTGCTCTCCCGCGCGGACGTGGACCAGCTCCACGATGATCTAGCCGAGGAACCACAGGTCACAGAACTCATCGACGAGTTCTGGCCCCATCTCGCGCCTACCGAGGTACTCGCCGAACTACTGAGCAGCACCGAACGCATCGATTCGGCGGCCAGCGCCTACGATGAGGAAACCCGAGGTGCCCTCTACCGCGAGGATGGCAGGGCTTGGGCGGCGTCCGATGCTGCGCTTCTCGACGAGCTCGCTGTCCTCATCGGTATGCCTGACCCAGAGGCAGAACGCGCTGCCGAGGAGAAGGAATGGCGTGAGCAAGTTGCTGAAGCAGAAGATGCCCTCGATATTCTGAGCTCCTCCGATTCCACCGACAACGATGATGACATGTTCGAAGCGGAGATTCTCTCCGCCCACGACGTCATCGATGCCGAGCACCTCGCTCGACGCCACGAAGTTCGGGATTCCCGCACCACCGCTCAACGTGCCCGCGAGGACTACACGTGGGCCTACGGGCACGTCATCGTCGATGAGGCCCAGGAGCTGACCCCGATGGAGTGGCGCATGATCTTCCGTCGCAGCCCCTCCCGGTGGATGACGCTCGTCGGCGATACCTCCCAGACTGGAGCCCCCGCCGGCGTTGATGATTGGGGCGAGACACTCGAACCTTTCGTCGGCCAGCGCTTCCGATTGCACGGCCTGAGCGTTAACTACCGAACCCCACGCCCGATCACGGAGCTGGCCAACCAACTCCTTCAATCCATTAACCCGGAGGCCACGCCAGGAATCGCGGTGCGCGACGGTGTGGACGTTATCTGGCAGGACGGCGAGAGCGACCTGCAGCCAGCAACCATCCAGGACGCTGACGGGCGCCTACGCGCTGTGATCACCGCGGCCAATGTTGAGCAGATCAAAGGCCTGGAGTTTGACCACGTCACCGTAGTCAACCCGGATGACATCGTGGCAGCGTCCCCGCAGGGCTTGCACAATCTCTACGTGGCGCTGACGCGTGCGACGCAATCCCTCACCATCGCCGGCCGCTACGCGGAGGTTTTCCGTTAATCTGGTGCGCATGGCACTTTCCGATATCGCCCGCAAAGTCGAATCCACCGCGAATGCTTATTCTCTCAAGCGCTCAGCACGCAAGGGCTGGCGCCCCAGTGTTACTGGCTATGCCGGCTACGGCAATGAGGAATTCGTCCACGTGCTGGGGCGGGTTCTCATGCATGACCCTGCCGCCGAAGAGCGCGATACGTGGGCTCAACGCGGATACCGCCAGTTCTTCACCATCCAAGTCACTCACCACGAGGTCGAAGTTACTGTTGGCGGGAAGACGGTAGCGGGCGCCACGAACGACAACGGCTATATCGACGTGCTAGTCCATGACCACGGGCTAGAACCCGGTTGGCACGGGGTCACCATCCGTGCCAAGGGCGCCGCGGAGGCCAGCGCGGAGGTCCTCATCGTGGACAAAGACACGACCTTCGGTGTGGTCAGCGATATCGATGACACCATCATGGTGACGTGGCTACCACGCGCGATGATTGCGGCGTGGAATTCCTGGGTCAAGCGCACCAATACGCGCAAACCCGTAGAAGGCATGGCCAGCTTTTACCGCGAGATCTCCCAACAGCACCCAGAGGCTCCCTTCATCTACCTCTCCACCGGTGCGTGGAACACCTATGACACTTTGGTGAATTTCATGGCGGAAAACGGGTTCCCTCGCGGCCCGCTACTGCTGACGGATTGGGGGCCGACACCCACCGGCCTCTTCCGCAATGGCCTCGAGCACAAGCGCGTCCAATTGCGAAACCTGTTCATCGCTTTCCGCAAACTGCGTTGGCTGCTCATCGGTGATGATGGCCAGCACGATCCCTTAACCTATGCCGACGCGGCAGCGGAGCACCCCAACCATGTGGCCGCAGTTGCCATACGCAACCTCACCCCGCAGGAGCAGCTGCTCTCCCATGGTTCGCTCGCTCCCTTGGTGAAGGTCAACGAACAGTCTTCTTTCAATATTCCGCTCATTCAAGGCACTGACGGTAACGCCCTTGCCCGTGCCTACCGCACGCTTCCTTCCAGTTAGGACGATAAGAAAAGGCGCGCAGCGGCCCAGGAGGCTTCTTCTTTGAAGGTCTCTGAGCGCTGCGCGCCGTGAACGCAATGAAGCGTTAGTTGACGGTGTGGACAATCATGACATCGCAATCAGACTGACGTGCGACATCCGCCGGAACCGAACCAAGCAGGCGGCCGGTCAGGGAATTGATTCCACGGTTACCCACGATGAGCAGGTCTGCCTTGTTGTCGTTGACAATGGACATCAGGGCCTGAACCGGGGTGCCCGGGCGCACAGCGGTCTCCACCTTCGTCACGCCGAACTTCTCTGCGTGCTCCTTGCCGGAGGCGAGGTTGGCCTGGGCCTTCTCATCACCGAGAATCGTCACAGAATCCTGGCGCAAAGTCTTGGAAGCCTGCTCCTGGTTCTCGTAGTAGGCGCAACCGATGATGAGAGTGGCATCGAAGGCTGCGGCGATCTTGGCGGCGCGCTCCACTGCAAGCAGGGAGGACTTGGAACCGTCGGTGCCGACCACGATCTTGTTGTAATCGCTCATGATGACCTTTCTTCGCTGGCCCCAACCATGAGGCCACCGCTTGACAAAATTTTAAAGCTTTTGCGCACCCGCTAGTCTAACAACGCTGGCGCGTTCACGTCGATCAGCGCGCACGAGGCGCAGCGCGCCATGTTCTGTCCTAGTCAGTGGTGTTGACCACCACGACGTCGGCGTGGGCTTTACGAGTGAGCTCCGTCGCTACAGAGCCAAAGACGCGACCCCGCACCGAGTGAATTCCCTTGTTGCCCACGACGAACATATCCACGTCGTAGTCCTTGCCCACCTCGAGGAGCGAATTCACAGGATCACCGGACTTAGCAATGATTTCAATGCGCTTCGCACCCTCACCGTGCGCAATCTCCGCGGCATTGTTGAGGAAGCTTTCGGACATCTCTTCGCTCACCACCGGTACTCGTGCGTCCTCTGAGTTCGGGGCGCCGAGCATCGAACCCGAGTGGTTGTAGAAAGCGGACACGATAATCAGCGTGGCGTCATAGGCGCGCGCCATTGATGCGGCAGATTGGACAGCGCGCATGGAAGTCTGCGAGCCATCGGTTCCGACGGCGATCACGTTGTAGCTCAGCATAATTCTCCTTATAAGTAGCGATTAATCCTTAATAGTATGACACGGTCTTCTGCACAGAGATGGGTTTTACCCGCACATTGAGTGGGCAAAACTCTGAGCCCTGACGCGCGCCACTAGATCCCGGCCTCCTTAAGACCGCGTTGCTCCTTTTTCAGATCAGCAATCTCATCGCGCAAGCGCCCTGCTAACTCGAACTTGAGCTCGCGGGCTGCCTCGCGCATTTGAGTCGTTAGGTCGTCGATAAGCGCCTGCACCTCGTCGGCAGCCATGGAGGACACATCCGGCTTGTCGACGATCGCCGTGGGATCCGCGTCCTGCCCTTGCTCGTCGGCGTTCTCATAGACTTGATCCAAGATATCGGCGATCTTTTTGCGCAGCGGCTGCGGGTCGATGCCGTGCTCCTTGTTATAGGCAATCTGCTTCTCACGGCGGCGCTCAGTCTCCTCGATGGCCTCCTGCATCGAGTCCGTAATCTTATCCGCGTACATGATGACCTCACCAGAGACGTTTCGGGCGGCGCGGCCAATTGTCTGAATAAGCGAAGTAGTGGAACGCAGGAAACCTTCCTTATCGGCATCCAAAATGGCGACGAGTGACACTTCAGGGAGGTCGAGGCCCTCGCGCAGCAGGTTGATGCCCACGAGGACATCGAATTCACCCAAGCGCAGCTGCCGCAATAGCTCCACGCGCTGCAGCGTATCGATATCCGAGTGGAGGTAGCGCACCTTGATGCCATGCTCCAGAAGGTAATCGGTGAGGTCTTCTGCCATGCGCTTAGTCAAGGTGGTGACCAGTACACGCTCTTGCTTAGCGGTGCGGGCGCGGACCTCATCGATGAGGTCATCGATCTGGCCCTTGGTGGGCTTGACCGTCACCTTGGGATCTACGAGGCCGGTGGGGCGAATGACCTGTTCCACGAACTCGCCGCCGGAAGCCGTCATTTCGAAGTCACCTGGTGTGGCCGACATGTAGACGGTTTGGCCCACGCGCTCCTCAAACTCATCGAAGGTCAACGGCCGGTTGTCTACGGCAGAAGGCAAACGGAAGCCAAACTCCACGAGGTTGCGCTTGCGGGCCATATCGCCCTCAAACATGCCGCCGATCTGCGGGACGGTCACGTGAGACTCATCGATGATAGTGAGGAAGTCCTCGGGGAAATAATCCAAGAGCGTCGCCGGCGCGGAACCAGCGGGACGTCCGTCAACGTGGCGCGAATAGTTCTCAATGCCGGAGCAAAAGCCCACCTGTTCGATCATCTCAAGGTCATATTCGGTACGCATGCGCAGGCGCTGCGCTTCGAGCAACTTGCCGCGGTTCTCCAGCTCCGCGAGGCGCTCCGTGAGTTCCTCCTTGATGTCCTCGATGGCACGAGCCATGCGCTCTGGCCCAGCTACATAGTGCGTTGCGGGGAAGATTCTTACCTCGTCGACCCGCTCCAGCACGTCGCCCGTCAAGGGGTGGATGTAGTAGAGCTCGTCCACGTCATCGCCGAAGAACTCGATGCGCACAGCGCGCTCTTCATAGGCGGGGATAATATCCACGGTATCGCCCTTGACGCGGAAGGTTCCGCGCGTAAAGCCCACGTCATTGCGCTCATACTGGATATCCACGAGCAAGCGCAGGAAGCGATCCCGGTCGATCTCCTCCCCTTCCTCCAGCACAACAGAACGATCGAGATAGGACTGCGGCGTGCCCAGGCCATAGATGCACGACACAGAAGAAACCACAACCACATCACGGCGGGATAAAAGAGCTGACGTGGCGGAGTGGCGCAGGCGTTCCACGTCCCCGTTAATGGAGGAATCCTTTTCAATGTAGGTATCCGTCTGCGCGATATAGGCTTCCGGTTGGTAGTAGTCGTAATAAGAGACGAAATACTCCACCGCGTTGTGCGGGAGAAGCTGGCGCAGCTCATTCGCCAGCTGCGCTGCCAGCGTTTTATTCGGCGCCATCACGAGTGTTGGACGCTGCTGCTTTTCGATGAGCCAGGCGGCGGTCGCGGACTTACCGGTACCCGTGGCACCCATGAGTACCACGTCCCGCTCGCCGCGGCTGAGACGCTCATCCAGTTCCGCGATGGCGGCGGGTTGGTCGCCAGCGGGCTGGAATTCGGACTCAACACGGAACTCGGCTGAGCGCCGCTCGATTTCACCAACAGGGCGATGTTCGGAGACGGGCAGGATGGGGTGTTCAGCAGCAAAAGCCATGCTGACCAGTCTAACGCGCCCACCACGAAACCTGCTAGGCCCCACAGGCTGGGCAACCTGCCTCATCTGTGCCTGTGGAACGAGACCTCACTGCATTTTAGGGCAACGCGGCGCGCGTCCTGCGCAACCACAGTTCAAGCTCACCCGTGGTTTCCCACAGCGCATAAATCGGGGAACTGTTGGGTTCCATCGCTGTGTTGATTTTCTTGCGCAACCAGGCCCGGGTCTGCGGTGTGCGCAATACCTTGACGTCATCCGCGCTAATTCCAGCGGGGAGCCTATCTACAGGCGTGGTGGCCAATGCACCCAGGGCGATGATTACCCCAGCATCGTCGACATCGATGGGAGAATCCACGCAGCTTCTCTTAAACGTATCAAGATCGAAGGAGCCATCACGGATTGCCGCGAGCACTTCGCACGCGGCGTGATTATCAAAAGGCCCAACATCCCACGTTCCCATGAAGGTGCAGATTAAGCAGGGAAAGTGAACGGGGTGCGAGCACAAGGTAAATTTTGGCCACCATATCCTTTAAAAGTTGGCGCTCTCCGGCGCAGGATACGTGATGTGCACTACTCCGGCCTCTGCAAGAGAAAGCAAAGAAAATCCAAATACCACTAGCTTTCTGACCACGTAGCGCTGCTTGCTCTTAGGAAAGCGCGGAGCTTTTCGACGAGCCCGTCAACCTGCGAATCGAGCTTATCGCGAGCACCGTTGTTATCAATGATGAAATCAGCAGCGGCACGACGCACATCGTCTGGGATCTGCGCCGCTATCCGGCGGCGTGCATCCTCCTCATCCAGCCCGCGATACTCCACAAGACGGCGCACCCGCTCCGCCACTTCAACGTCAACGACGATGGTGGCGTCCATATCTTTGTGTAGACCCTTGTCCACGAGGAGCGGCATGTCATAAACCACGAAATCGGCTCCAGCGCGGCGCGCGGAGTCAAAGCGGGCCTGGGTCTCCTCCTGAATACGCGGGTGCGTAATGGAGTTGAGGAGATTGGTCTTCTCCCGGCTGGCGAAGGCGCGAGAAGCCAGCTGCCCTCGATCGAGGCTTCCATCGGCTTGAAGGATATCCTCCCCGAAAGCGTCCGCTAACTCAGCGAGCGCTGGTTGACCCGGTTCAACAATGTCCCGGGCTATCTGATCGGCATCCACTAATTCCCAGCCGTGGCGCACGAGAAGCTGCGCCACAGTCGATTTTCCACTGCCGATTCCGCCGGTGAGTCCAATGAGTTTCATACCGGCTTAGGATACGCGAAAGGCCGCCCCTCCCACAGCGGGGAGAAGCGGCCTTTCTGCAAGAACTACATCGTCTCGGACTAAGCGGCGGAGCCTATCCGAGAGGACTTAGTTTTTAGTTGCCAGCGAGCTTGTCGCGCAGAGCAGCAAGCTGCTCGTCGGAAGCGAGGGAGCCGCCAACCTCTGCCTGAGAATCGGATGCCGGAGCTGCATCCTGAGACTCGGAAGAGTAGTTGGAGTTGGCAGCGGACTCGGCGGCCTCAGCGGCTGCAGCACGGTTGCGCTCGATCTGAGCGGTGTGCAGGTTGAAGCGACGCTCGGACTCTGCGTAGCGAGCCTCCCAAGCCTGGCGCTGCTCGTCGTAGCCCTCGAGCCACTCGTTGGTCTCCGGGTCGAAGCCCTCCGGGAACACGTAGTTGCCCTGCTCGTCGTAGGAGTCAGCCATGCCGTACTTGGACGGATCGAACTCGTCGGTGTAGTCCTCGTCTGCCTGCTTAACGGACAGGGAGATGCGGCGACGCTCGAGGTCGATGTCGATGACCTTGACCATGACTTCCTGGCCAACGTTGACAACCTGGTCCGGAACCTCCACGTGGCGCTGAGCCAGCTCGGAGATGTGGACGAGGCCCTCGATGCCCTCCTCGACGCGAACGAAGGCACCGAACGGAACGAGCTTGGTGACCTTGCCCGGGACGATCTGGCCCACAGCGTGGGTGCGGGCGAAGACGCGCCACGGATCCTCCTGGGTTGCCTTCAGGGACAGGGACACGCGCTCGCGGTCCAGGTCGACGTCAAGAACCTCGACGGTGACCTCGTCGCCCACGGTGACAACCTCAGACGGGTGGTCGATGTGCTTCCAGGACAGCTCGGAAACGTGAACCAGGCCGTCGACACCGCCGAGATCGACGAAGGCGCCGAAGTTGACGATGGAGGAGACAACGCCCTTGCGGACCTGGCCCTTCTGCAGCTGGTGCAGGAACTCGGAGCGGACCTCGGACTGGGTCTGCTCGAGGTATGCGCGGCGGGACAGGACAACGTTGTTGCGCTGCTTGTCCAGCTCGATGATCTTGGCCTCGAGCTCCTGGCCGATGTACGGCTCCAGGTCGCGAACGCGGCGCATCTCAACGAGGGAAGCCGGGAGGAAGCCACGGAGGCCGATGTCGAGGATGAGACCACCCTTGACAACCTCGATGACGGTACCGGTAACCGGCTCTTCCTTGGCGTGCAGCTCTTCGACGGCGCCCCAAGCGCGCTCGTACTGTGCGCGCTTCTTGGACAGGATCAGACGGCCTTCCTTGTCCTCCTTGGTGAGAACAAGTGCGTCGATCTGGTCGCCGACCTCGACAACCTCATCCGGGTTGACGTCGTGCTTGATGGAGAGCTCGCGGGACGGGATGACGCCTTCGGTCTTGTAGCCGATATCGAGCAGGACCTCATCGTGGTCAACCTTGACCACGGTGCCCTCGACGATGTCACCATCGTTGAAGTACTTGATGGTGGCGTCGACGGCAGCGAGGAAATCCTCTGCGGTTCCGATGTCGTTGATCGCAACCTGAGGGGTGTTAGAAGTTGGCATGTAGTTATGCTCCGAATAAACGTAGGAGATCGTAATTGGACAGTTACGTGTCTCTTGAAAAGCGTCATTAAGCAGCGCAGATGCGCAAGACTTAAGATGGATTTCAATCCCGACTCGCAGCCGAGCTGAGCTCTCCTACAGTAGCCCAGCGCGTCCCAAGTCATAGACACGCCCGTACAACCCTACATCCTCGCAGCTAAAACGGCAAATGCGCCATGGAATAAGAATCGAAAAAGACCAATGTCTTCTGTAACTTTTTCTGCGTCCTCAGCCAATCGTGATTTTTGGGATCGTGACGCCGATTCCTACCACGCCGAACATCCCGAGTATCTATCCTCTTTCTACTGGTGCCCCGAGATGCTGCACGAGGCTGATGCGCAGCTGCTTGGCGATGTCTCCTCCGCGACCGTCCTCGAGCTCGGCTGCGGATCCGCGCCCTGCACGCGGTGGCTGCAAGGACGCGCACGCTTTGCGACGGGCTTCGATCTCTCGTCCGGCATGCTCTCCCATGCCGAGGGTGGCCTACCGCTCGTTCAGGCTGATGTCCTAGCTCTTCCCTATCGTGATGAAGTCTTTGACATCGCCTTTTCTGCCTTCGGCGCCCTACCCTTCGTCGCCGACCTAGACGCGGCACTGCGCGAAGTCCACCGTGTTCTGCGACCTCATGGCCGCTTCGTCTTTTCCGTGCCGCACCCTATGCGTTGGGTTTTCCCTGACAATCCACAGGACCTCACCGCGGAGCTGTCCTATTTTGAGCGCGCCTACCTAGAACAGGACGCTAACGGTGAGCTCACCTACGCCGAGTTCCACCGCACGATGGGTGATTGGGTACGAGCACTGCAGGCTCGCGGTTCTTTCGAGATCTGCAACCTCATTGAACCCGAGTGGCCAGAGGGCCTCGACATCACTTGGGGCCAGTGGTCTCCTGAGCGAGGTGCGGTCTTTCCCGGTACCGCCATCTTCGTGTGCGAAGCACGTTAGGTCAGACACTGCCTCCCCTGGTATCGAATCAATCGGCTGCAGCGAACTAAGCTGACAGGCATGCTTCTAGAACGCCTCGGGATTTTCGTGCGCCGCACAGTGGCCTGGTGGATTGATGCCTTTCTCGCCGCCGCCATCATCGTGGCGCTCAAGTGGCTTATCAACCTCATCACCGATGGAGTGCTAACCGGCCGAGCGGGCGCGGTCTATGACATCGTCGCCCTTGCGCTCGTCTTCTACGTCTTCCGAGTGTGGATTGAGGCTGCAAAGCAGACCTCCCTGGGCAAGTGGTCGCTGAGGCTAGAGGTTATTGCTGAGCATCCCGGAATCGGCAGCGCAGCCGTTCGCAACAGCTGGCTCCTCCTCACACTTCTGGCATTGACAGGACTCCCCTTCGTGGAGGCAACCATCCTGGGCATCCTCGGTCTCAGTGTCCTGCTGCTGGGACAAACCCCATTCGACCTCCTTGCCGGGTGCTTGGTCGAGCGCCGCACGCCCACCGAGGACGAGCGCGCGGTGGGCTTAACCTAAGGCCTAGTGCGCCGCGGCATCCCAGTTCTTACCCACACCAACGGAGACTTCAAGGGGCACAGTCAACCCGATAGCCTTGTCCATCTCTCGCTCCAAGATGCGCTGCACGTCCTCCGCTTCGCCGGGAGCCACCTCCACGACAAGCTCATCGTGAACCTGGAGCAGCACACGCGATGCTAAACCTTCAAGCGCCCTGTCCACGCGGATCATGGCCACCTTGATGATGTCTGCTGCAGTTCCCTGGATGGGTGCATTCAAAGCAGCTCGCTCCGCATTTTCACGGGCAACACGATTATCAGAGTTCAGCTCCGGTAAGTAGCGGCGACGCCCAAAGACCGTGGAGGTGTAGCCATCCTTTCGGGCCTGCACGACAACTTCGTCGAGGTAACGCTTGACGCCACCGAAGCGCTCGAAATAGCTCTCCATAATCTCTTTGGCCTCACGCGCCGGAATTCCCAGCTGTTGCGATAGGCCGAAGGCGGAGAGACCATAGACCAAGCCATAGGACATGGCCTTGACTCGGCGGCGCAGCTCCGGGGTTACCTCATCCACCGGAACGTCAAAGACCTTGGAGCCGACATAGTTGTGGAGGTCCTCACCTTCGCGGTAGGCCTCAATAAGCCCCGGATCAGCGGAGAGGTGCGCCATGACGCGCATCTCAATCTGTGAGTAGTCAGCCGTAATCAAGGTCTCGTAGCCTTCACCAACCACGAAGGCCGAACGGATCTGGCGTCCAGCCTCCGTGCGCACCGGGATATTCTGCAGGTTCGGCTCCGTCGACGACAAGCGTCCGGTTGAGGTCACCGTCTGATTAAACGTGGTATGAATACGACCATCTGGCTGAATGGTCTTGATGAGCCCCTCCAGCGTCGTCTTCATCTTCTGGTACTCGCGGTGCGCCAGCAGGTGGTCTAGGAACGGGTGCGGGTGCGTGGCAGCAAGCTGCTCAATTTCCTTAGCGGCGGTCGAATAACCTGTCTTAGTCTTCTTCGTCTTCGGCATATCGAAGGTATCGAAGAGCACCGCCTGCAACTGCTTCGGGGAGTTCAGATTAAGTGATTCATCACCAGCCAACTCGCGGGCGGCGCGTTCCTGCTCATTGACCTGCTCAATGAAGGCATCGCGCTGCGTTTCCAAGACGTCTCGGTCGACCGCAATACCAGCGGCCTCCATCTGGGCCAGGATGCTCACGAGTGGCAACTCAAGGTCTGTATACAGCTCGAAGGAGTCAATCTCCTGGAGTTGACGCGTCAGTTCTGCTGCTAGTTCCATAATGGCAGCGGCCTGATCCACCAGCGGGTTTTCATCCAAGATGGAAAGCTGCTCTGTCGCTGCTCCCAGGGACTTCTGCAGATGGCGCTGGTACACGTCCGTCAACGCATACGTGCGCTGACCCGGACGCAGGAGGTAGGCAGCGAGGGCTGTGTCATGGGCGATTCCGCGCAGTTCGATCCCTCGCCCCGCCAGCATGTGCCAAGCAGCCTTTGCCTCGTGCAAATACTTCGGCGCATCTGACGACAACCACGCGGCGAGCGCGGCGTCGTCCTCAGCATCGAGATCTGCTAACTCAATCTGGCGGCCCTCAAAGGAGGAATCAACCAGTGCCAGTGCCGCAGCATCACCCGCGCCCGGGGTCCCATCGCCCTGCACGAATACCGCGACATGTTCCTTGCCCTTGATCCACTCAGTCAGCCGTGTATCCACCACGGTCACCGTTACCTCTGGTGCTTCCTCTACCGCAGCAGCCTCGGCGGCGGCGTCATGAGGAACGGCGTTGAGGACTCGCTCGCGCAAGTTGGTACCAAACTCCAGCTCATCGAAACGTGCCGCGACTTCGTTGGCGACCGCACCCTTGAATTCCAAATCCGCCGGGCCGACCTCTAGGTCCATATCCGTCACCATCTGGGTGAGCTGTCGGTTGAGCTTGACCTGCTCGATGCGATCGCGGAAGTTCTGCCCCGCCACGCCCTTGATTTCTTCGGCATGCTCGATGAGGCCATCGAGGGAGCCATACTGGGTAATCCACTTCGTGGCGGTTTTCTCCCCCACCTTAGGGACAGACGGCAGGTTATCGGAAGGGTCGCCGCGCAGGGCTGCGAAATCTGGGTATTGCTTGGGGCTCAGGCCGTACTTCTCCTTCACCGCCTCTGGAGTGAAGCGATGCAGCTTGGACACCCCACGCATGGGATAGAGGACGGTCGTGGAGTCGTCGACAAGCTGCAGATAGTCGCGGTCACCAGTGACCAAGAAGGTCTCATAATCTGCGCCCGCCTCGGTGGACAACGTGGCCACGATGTCATCTGCCTCGAAATTCTCGCGCGAGAGCGTGGTGATTCCCAGCGTTTCCAGCACGTCCCGGATGAGCTCAACTTGGCCGCGGAACTCTTCGGGGGCGGCCTCACGCTGCGCCTTGTACTCGGGGAACATGTCAGTGCGAAAGGTCTTGCGGCCCACATCGAAAGCTACAGCGACGAAGTCTGGCTTCTCCTCGGCCAGGATATTCGCCAACATGGAAAGGAATCCGTACACAGCGTTCGTGTGCTGGCCGCCCGAGGTTGAAAAGTTCTCCGCGGGCAGTGCATAAAATGCGCGAAAGGCCATGGAGTGGCCGTCAATGAGCAAGAGTCGGGGCTGAGAAGTAGTCACCCGGCCCATCCTAACGTGTTGCATGGAGCGGCACCGTTGAGGGCCTTAGGCAGGCAATTAGGTTCACGTTGGTCTACTGCGCTACTATCGTTGCTTGTGCGCCCCTGTAGCCCAATTGGCAGAGGCAACGGATTCAAAACCCGTGTAGTGTGAGTTCGAGTCTCACCAGGGGCACAATGTCACCCCACAACAGAGTCTGTTGTGGGGTGTTAGCGTTTTTTCAACTGAGAGGAACCCGTTTCTATGCGTCGCACTATCATCGCTTTGAGCACCGCGGTTGCCCTTACTCTGGGTGGTACCACCGTGGCTACCGCTGCAGAATCGAGCGCTAATAAAGAGGTCCTTCCCAAGATCGAAGGTTCCTCCTACTACCAAGAGCTGCGTAAATCTGCGGCTTTCTCGGATGATCCGCAGCTCAACACTTTCGCCACTGTGCTTCTCGATGGCCTTGTAGGCCTCGCTGCCTTCGCCATCTTGGGTTCAATCTACGGCGAGATAGCTAAGCGCCTGCCCATGTAAAAGGCGTATAACCTTCCGTAAATTGAATAGTTTGCATAAGCCTGTTGTGCGGTGAGAGAATAAAAAGTCATCTGCTCACCCACTCTTCCCGGCACGGCAATCCCACCGGGTAGACAGTCAAGGTTACTTTCGGTTTATGCATTATCTTTTTAACGCCATTCGCGGCGCCCTCATTGGCATGGCCGAGTTAGTCCCCGGAATCTCCGGCGGCACCGTTGCGCTCATCGTCGGCATCTATGAGCGCGCTTTGCATAACGCCAATGATCTCATCTCCGGCCGTTTCAAGAAGGTCGAATGGGGCTTCCTCGTCTCCGTAGCCGTCGGCATGTTCGCCGCTGTTTTCGGTTTCTCCACGATCCTCCATAACTTTGTGGAGGGTCAGGTTTCGCTATCCAGCGCCCTCTTCCTCGGCATGGTCGCCGTCTCCATCGTCGTGCCACTGAGCATGATGTCGCGTTTTTCTCCCGCGTCCATCGCCGCGCTTGTTATCGCCGCCGTCGCAATCTTCTTCGTCACCGGCTTCACCTCCACCCCAGTAGAAGACCCCAACCTTGTCGTGGTCTTCATAGCGGCCATGGTGGCTGTGTGTGCGCTCGTTCTTCCTGGTGTCTCAGGCTCCCTTATCTTGCTGACGATGGGCCTCTACGCGCCGATCATCGGTGCAGTCTCGGACCGCAACATGATCGTCGTGGGTGTCTTCGCACTCGGCGCGGTGTGCGGCCTCGCGGCTTTCGTCAAGGTGTTGAACTACCTGCTGGATAATCACCGCGATATCACCCTCGCGGCCATGGCCGGCTTCATGCTCGGCTCCCTGCGCGCGTTGTGGCCGTGGGGCGCTGACCAAGATGCTTCCACACCGCTCATCCTGCTTATGTTCGCGATTGGCGGCATCATCGTGGCCATTTTCATCGTTGTGGACCGGCGCAAAGCCGCAAGCTACCAAGAGAGTTAAAGCATGATTAAGAAAACGGGCATCGTGGGCGTCGTCGGAGCACTTGCCGCTACTGTTCTTTCCGGCTGCGTCACCAACGAGGAGCCGGCGCTGCCAGAAGGCTGGTCCGAGCCCAACGTGGAGAAAGTTCCCGAGATTGCCGCGATGTATGAGGACGCAGATGGAGTCCTCACCGTGGGCACGAACCCACCATTCGCACCTTTCGAGTTCAAGGATTCCGATGGCTCGATCATCGGCTTGGAAATGGACCTAGCCAATGCAGTCGCCCAAGTGTTGGGGCTCGAGTTCCAGCCGGTAGAGCAAGACTTCTCCATGATCTTGCCGGCGGTTCAGTCGGGACAGATTGATCTCGGCGGTTCCGGGTTCACCGATACCGAAGAGCGCCGGGAGAACTTCGATTTCGTCGACATCCTCTACGCCGGTATTCAGTGGGCCAAGCTCACCGATGGCCCCCACGAGGTAGACCCATCTAACCCTTGTGGCCTCACCGTCGCGGTGCAACGCACCACGGTGTCGGAGACCGACGATCTGCGCCCCAAACAGGAGGCCTGCGATGGCAATCTGACCATCCTGCCCTATGACACAAGCGATAACGCCGCTCTTGCGGTTTTGATGGGCCGCGCGGATGCGCTCTCAGCAGATTCACCAGTCTCTGCTTGGGCTGTCAACCGCTCAGATGGACGTATGTCCATGGTCGGCGAGATGTTCGACGCCGCGCCCTACGGCTTCGCCGTCCCGAAGGATTCCGACCTCGGCCCTGCCGTAGCGGCGGCGCTCCAGCATCTCATCGATACCGGGGCATACGCCGAAATTCTCGATAAATGGGGTGTTAACGACGGACTCGTCGAACACGCAATGATTAACGAAAGGCCGATCAATGACTAACTCCTCTCTCCCAGCAGCGTCGGAGTCGTCGGCTTCGACTACCCCAGAAAAGATCGAAGCCCGCCCACTGCGCCACCCTTGGCGCTGGGTCTTTGCTACCCTCCTCGCGTTGCTTGCCGTATGGTTCATCATCTCCTCGGCGCGCAATGAAGCCTTCGGATGGGGAACCTACTTCCAGTATCTTTTCGATACTCGGATTGCCACCGCTGCACTGCACACCATTGCTATTACGATTCTGGCGATGATCATTGGCGTCGTGGGCGGTGCGGCCCTCGCGGTGATGCGTATGTCCCCTAACCCTGTGCTGGGTGGCGTGTCGTGGGTCTTCCTGTGGCTCTTCCGTGGCACCCCAATCTACGTACAGCTGGTCTTCTGGGGTCTACTTTCGGCCCTCTATCAATCCATCAACCTTGGATTCACAGAGATTTCCCTCACCGAGGTACTTAATAACGCATTCCTCCTGTCGGTTTTGGGCTTGGGCCTAAACGAGGCCGCGTACATGGCGGAGATTGTCCGCTCCGGTATCTCTTCTGTTCCGGAGGGCCAAAAGGAAGCCAGCAAGGCCTTGGGAATGGGCTGGTGGATGACCATGCGCCGCACGGTGCTCCCGCAGGCCATGCGCATCATCATCCCGCCGACTGGCAACGAGTTTATTTCACTGCTCAAGACTTCTTCTCTTGTCGTGGCAATTCCCTACACGGCGGAGATTTTTGGCCGCGCCACGGACATTTCCGCTGCGCTCTTCGAGCCCATCCCCCTGCTCATGGTCGCGGCGACGTGGTACCTGGCCATCACTTCCCTGCTCATGGTGGGCCAGTACTTCTTGGAGCGCCGCTTTGAGCGCGGCGCCACCCGCGAGCTCACCGGCCGCCAGCTGGCCGCGCTTGCGGACGCCGAAGGAACTATCCCCCGCAACGTCTCTGTCATCCCGGAGGTAAAGAACTAATGCCGACTCCCATGATTTCCGCGCAGAATGTGCACAAGTCTTTCGGCCAGCTCGAAGTTCTCAAAGGTATCGACCTCACCGTCATGCCTGGCGAGGTCACGTGCCTACTGGGCCCCTCTGGTTCCGGTAAGTCCACCTTCCTACGCTGCTGTAATCACCTGGAGAAGGTCACGGCCGGCCGCCTCTACATCGACGGCGAACTCATCGGTTTCCGCGAGCGCAATGGCGTGCTTTATGAAATCTCCGAGAAGGAAGCTGCAGCCCAGCGCCAAGATATCGGCATGGTCTTCCAGCAGTTCAATCTGTTTAGCCATCGCACCGTGCTGGAGAACATCATCGAGGCCCCCGTCCAGGTAAAGAAGCAGAGCCCGGAGCAGGCGAAGAAGAAGGCCATGGAGCTGCTGGAAAAGGTTGGCCTCGCGCACAAGGCGGATGCCTACCCGGTACAGCTCTCTGGTGGTCAGCAGCAGCGTGTCGCCATTGCCCGCGCGGTTGCCATGGACCCGAAGCTCATGCTTTTCGACGAACCCACCTCGGCCCTCGACCCCGAGCTCGTCGGTGAGGTGCTCCGCGTGATGAAGGAACTTGCCGCCGATGGCATGACCATGCTCGTCGTGACCCACGAGATGGGCTTTGCCCGGGAGGTCGCCGACAACATCGTCTTCATGGACGGCGGCAGCGTCATCGAAACCGGCACCCCGGAGCAGGTCTTGGACAATCCTCAGCACCAACGGACGAAGGATTTCCTCTCTTCGCTCTTGTAGAACGCTTGGGCAGTTCTCTACTTGAACCCGTCCAAGACAAAACTCCGGCCAGTCCGCAAAGGGTAACTGGCCGGAGTTTCGGGCTTCAGGGAAAGACGTGGGCTCTACTCGGAGTCGCCTTCGTCTTCCGCAGTCTCAGCGGGCTCTTCGGACTCCTCGGAAGAGGCCGAGGCCATCGGGCTATCCGCAGACTGGGATTGGATGACGTCATCCAGCACCGCGTGGATATAAGGCGCGGCCTTGTCATTAGAGTATTCGGAAGCAAGCTCCACGCCTTCAACAAGCGCGGTAGCGTTCGGAACATCCGCGTTGAAGAGGATTTCCCATACCGATACGCGCATGATCGCGCGGTCAACGGCGGGAATGCGCTCGAGCGACCACTCGCTGGAGAGGTAACGAGCAATCGCATCGTCGATGGCATCCAGCTCTTCAGCTGCTCCACTGACAATTTCGCGGGTGTAGTCCGCGATCGGCGCCACGCCGTTTTCCGGATCACGAGCAAGCTCGACGCGGTCTTCCACGATAGCTACCGGATCAACGTCGCGTGATTCTGCCTCGAAGAGAATATCCGCAGCTCGGCGGCGCGCGCGGTAGCGCGCGGTGTGCCGCTTATAGTTTGGCTCTGGTTGGGTCATTTTAGTTGTTGACGCGGGAGAGGTATTCGCCGGTACGGGTATCGATCTTAAGAACGTTTCCGATCTCGATGAACAGCGGAACCTGGATCTCGGCGCCGGTCTCGAGTGTCGCCGGCTTGGTGCCGCCGTTGGAGCGGTCACCCTGCAGACCCGGCTCGGTGTGCTCAACCTTCAGGTCAACGGAGATCGGCAGCTCGCCGAACAGAGCCTCGCCGTCATGGAAGGAGACCTGCACGCGCATGTTTTCCAGGAGGAACTTGCCAGCGTCGCCGAACTTATCAAACGGCAGCTCGTACTGCTCGTAGGTCTTATCATCCATGACCACGTAGTTCTGGCCATCGTTGTACAGGTAGGTCATGTCGCGGCGGTCAACGTTGGCGGTCTCCACCTTCACGCCAGCGTTAAAGGTCTTGTCGGTGACCTTGCCAGAGACCACATCCTTGAGCTTGGTACGCACGAATGCAGGACCCTTGCCAGGCTTGACGTGCTGGAATTCAACGATCTGCTGCAGCTTGTTGTCGATCTTCAGAACGAGGCCGTTCTTGAAATCAGTGGTATCTGCCATGAAATGACTCTCCCAAATTACTTGTAGTCGAAACTATGAAAACAGTGTCTAAGCATACCTCACGCGCCGCACCAGCGGCGCGAAGGGGTGCTGGCTACAGCACCTGAAGTTCCTTCGGATAGGCCGTGATGATCTTTGGCGCCCCTGAGGTGATAAAGAGGCTGTCCTCAATACGTACACCGCCCTTACCCGGAACGTAGATGCCCGGCTCAATGGTCAGCGTCATTCCTTCGGCCAGCTCGCCCTTGCCGGTTTGCGCAGCGGAGGGTCCTTCGTGCACGTCGAGGCCGATGCCGTGGCCAGTCGAGTGAACGAAATACTCGCCATAGCCGGCCTCAGTGATGATGTCACGGCAGGCCGCGTCGACGTCGACAAGCTTGGCACCTGGCACCGCCGCCTTCACGCCAGCTTCCTGGGCGCGCAGGACAATGTCGTAGATTTCACGGGCGAAGTCAGTGACCTCACCGATAACGAAGGTGCGGGTGCAGTCGGAGTTAAAGCCGCGCAGGTGGGCTCCGAAGTCGATCGTGACCAAATCTCCCTTGCGCAACTCGCGGTCATCCGCGCCGTGGTGTGGCTTAGCGGAGTTCTCACCGGAAGCCACAATGGTGTCAAAGCTCACACGTTCCGAACCGAGCATGCGCATGCGGTACTCCAAATCAGCAGCGACCTGACGTTCCGTGCGCCCAGCGGCAACCTCCCCGGCCTCCACGAGATCGGTGAGTGCCTGATTTGCCAGGGCAGCGATTTCCTCGAGCTTCTGCAGCTCAACACGATCCTTGACCAAGCGGATCTTCTCAATCACGCCGGTGACCGGTACCAGCGTCACGCCCTCCGGCTTCGCCTTCTCCAGACGCTCCAGTTGTGAGACGGTGAGGTAGTCGGCTTCATAGCCCACGCGTAGATCTTGGGAAACCTGCCCCAGCAAGTGCGGGCCCACATCGCGACCGAGGCTGGCTTCAATGTCTGGAACCTCTTCGGCGATCTGCGTGGTATAGCGACCGTCCGTTGCCATGAGCGCGGAGAGGTCCTTGCGCAACAGCAGTCCACCATTCGACCCCGAGAACCCGGTCAAGTAACGCACGTGCGTCAGGTGGGTAACGATAATGGCGTCAATGCGCTGACCAGTCAGCTCAGTCATGAGCTTGCGGCGGCGGTTGCTATAACGAGTATCGGCTAATGCCATGAGAGAACCACTCCAATCAATTCAAGCGATACTTCATGATAGCTAATGCGCCAGGAAGTACCCCAGTGCCGCGACATAGCCATAAGAACCGAGGCCCGCAATAACACCGCGAGCGATGGGGCTTATGTAAGAGTGCTGCCGGAACGCTTCCCGCGCATGCACATTGGAGAGGTGTACCTCAACGAATCCTGGGCCATCGGCTACCTCCGCCAAGGCATCACGCAGGGCCACCGAGGTATGTGTAAAACCACCCGGGTTGATGATGACCGGCCAGCCCTCATCGGCAGCGCGATGCACCTGTTCAATGAGTTCGCCCTCGTGGTTGGATTGGAAGAAGACGATCTCTTCCTCCCCCGCCGCCGCACGGACGCGAGTCTCTATATCCTCCAAGGTTTCGCTGCCATAGATTTCTGGCTGGCGCTTGCCCAGGCGGTTAAGGTTCGGGCCGTTGAGGACGAGAATAGTCATGGCGAACTCCTTAAATTCCTAAGCGGTGAGCTGCGCGTAGGCTGCGCGCAGCTCCTCATCAGTGGCATCTTCCAATCGCGTGGTTTCCCCGATCCCGGTGAGCGCTACAAAGCGGATGTGGCCGCCGCGGTTTTTCTTGTCATGGCGCATTGCATCCAGCAGCTCCTCGAAATGTCCCTGCTCATAAGTGGTCGGCAGCCCGATCCGGGTCAAGATGTCGCGGTGCGTGGCCACGAGGTTGGCATCGATAAGCCCGCGCGCGTGGGATAGGTGAGCAATGAACATCATTCCCACCGCCACCGCGCGGCCGTGGCGCCACGAGTAATTCTCGCGACGCTCCACTGCGTGGCCGAAGGTGTGACCGTAATTGAGGGTCTCGCGCAGCCCGGATTCCTTCAAGTCCTGGCCCACCACGTGTGCCTTGACCGCAATAGAACGCTCGATGAGCTCCGGCAGCAGGCCGTCGGGCTCAAGACATGCAGCGGCATCCTTCAGGTAGTGCTCAATGATCTGCGGGTCATGGATGAAGCCAGTCTTGATGATTTCTGCAGAACCGGCGACTATTTCGTCGGCCGGTAGCGTGCGCAAATGATCCAGATCAACAAAGACTGAGTCCGGCTCGTGGAAAGCCCCAACCAGGTTCTTTCCCGCGGCGGTGTTGATGCCGGTTTTGCCGCCCACGGCGGCATCCACCATGGCGAGCAACGTCGTCGGTGCCTGAATCACCGGGATACCGCGCATCCACGTGGCCGCAGCAAACCCAGCCAGGTCTGTCACCGCACCACCGCCTAGGCCAATGACTGCGTCACGGCGACTAAACCCTGCCTCGCCGAAAATATCCCACAAGCGAGCGAGCACGTCGAGCTGCTTTGCGGCTTCGGCATCGGGGACCGCAACTGAGGTGGCTTTAATCCCCTGTGCTCGAGCCTGTTCAACTAGGTCATGGGCAGCTTGCGCGAGCGGCGGTTGGTGGATGATTGCGACCTTAGCCGCACCAATCGCCGCGGCGCGCTTAATCATGGCGGTACTCAGGCCACTGCCAAGAGTGACCTCATAAGGTGATGGTCCATTAACAGCAATGGTGTGCATGGGTGGTGCTCCTTTGGCTGGGGTGGCAAGGTTCGTGAGGCGTTGACATGTAGCGGGTAAAGAAGGTTCGTTTTCCTAGAAGGTTTCGAGGAAGCTCAAGATGTCACCCACCACCTGCTGCGGGGAGCGCACACCCGTGCGCACCTTTAGGTCAGCCACCTCGCTGTAGAGGGGCCGGCGCGCTTCCAAAAGCTGGGTGTAGTGCGCCAGCGGGTCCGCAGACTCCAGCACAGGTCGGTTGCTATCCCCCAGCGTGCGGGTTACGCCTTCTTCGGGAGTGATATCAAGGAATACAACAGTCAGGCCATCGAGCAGGGCTCGCGTGGATTCAGTCAGTACTGCCCCGCCGCCTAAACTCACCACACCAGTAGTGGCGAGTGCCTCGCGCACTACTTCGGCTTCGACCTCACGGAATGCTGGTTCACCCAGCTCAGAGAAAACCTCGCCGCAAGCCTTGCCGTAGCGGGCCTCGATAAGGGCATCGGAGTCAACAACCTCGCAGTTCAGCGCCCGGGAGAGGCGCCTGCCAATCGTGGTCTTTCCGGAACCGGGAGGCCCTACGAGAACGACGTGCGGGGAGTTCATGCCTCACCCCAATCCAGGCGGCTAGCCACGTAATCCTGGTAGGCAGCAATGTTTCGCTTGGTCTCGGCCAAGCTATCGCCACCAAATTTCTCCAACACGGCACGCGCAAGGACGAGAGCTACCATGGCTTCGGCCACTACACCAGCCGCTGGAACTGCGCAGACATCAGAACGCTGATGGATGGCAGTGGCTGCCCCACCGGTGGACATATCAACGGTCTTCAGGGCACGCGGGACCGTGGAAATCGGCTTCATCGCCGCACGCAAACGCAGCGTCTGGCCGTTGGTCATACCGCCTTCCAGACCACCAGCGCGGTTGGTCTCACGATCCACACCATTGTCAGTGCGGACCATTTCATCGTGTGCCTCGCTACCGCGGCGGCGGGCCTCAGCGAAACCATCGCCGACCTCGACGCCCTTGATCGCCTGAATACCCATCAAGGCGGCGGCGAGCTGTGCGTCGAGGCGGTCTTCACCCGAGGTGTGCGAGCCCAAGCCAATCGGCAAGCCCTCCACGATGACCTCTACGATGCCGCCGAGGGTATCGCCCTGCTTCTTGGCGGTCTCGATTTCTGAAATCATCGATTCCTCTGCGGCCTTATCGCAGGCACGTACCGGTGAAGCATCAATAGCCTCAAGGTCCGCGAAGCTAGGGTGCGGGCCCTCATAAGGTTCAGAGGCACCAATGGAGATGACGTGGGACAGCACCTCGACTCCCAGGGTTTCGCGGAGGAAGTTGCGCGCGACCGTGGCTGCGGCCACGCGAGCAGCGGTTTCACGCGCGGAGGAGCGCTCCAAGATGGGGCGAGCCTCGGAGTGATCAAACTTCACCATTCCAGCGAAATCGGCGTGACCGGGACGCGGGCGAGTCAGCGGGGCACCGCGACCGGAGGCCATAGCTTTAGCGACCTCTGGGTCCTCAAGATCCAAGGCCTCGGGCGACATGATGGTAGTCCACTTTGGCCACTCCGTGTTGCCGATCATGATCGCGATGGGGCTTCCCAGGGTAAGACCGTGGCGGATGCCGCTGAGCAGAGTGAGATCATCGGCCTCGAACTTCATGCGGGCGCCCCGGCCATAGCCGAGGCGGCGGCGAGAGAGCTGGAGAGCAATATCGTCTTGAGAAATGGGAACCCCGGCTGGCATGTGCTCAATGAGTGCAACGAGTGCCTGGCCGTGAGATTCACCTGCGGTAGTCCAACGAAGCATGCGGACTATTATCACACGCCAGGGTTTCCTTCGGGGCCACTAGGCCGACTATTACACCGTGTCGGGGCAAAATATCACGACAAGTCCTGCGGCAATCAGCATCCCGGGTCCATGCGCAGGTGTCCTATCCCTGGCTATATAGCCCCAGAGCACCGTGCTTAACGACGCCCCCATCATCGCCAGCGCGACCCCCGGTACTCCCGCCGCATGGGCGGTCACCATTCCTAGCGGCAGCGCCAGCTTTAGGTCTCCCCCGCCCACGCTTCCGGCACGGCTCAGCAAGGCAACCAGAATATAAAGTCCTGGCCACAGCAGCCCGGCAGGGTCGAACCACCACAGCGACAGTACGGCGGCAGGCAGGGTCAAATAGTTAGGCAGGCGTTTGAAACGCAGGTCATAAATAATTAAGGTGCACCCCCACGCCAAGAAAAGCACGTCCCCCATGGTCCCGCAGCCTACCGCGTGGGCGGACAAGACGCACGCGGTAAGCTGCGGGGAATTGCTTAGAGCAGCTTGAGCGCCTTGTTGAGCGCCGCCAGCATCTCTGCCCGCGGGGCGGTGTGCCCGGTAAATTGCTCAAACTGTGAATAGGCCTGGTTCGCCAGCATGATGTGCCCGCCGACGGTCGGGTAGCCATCAGCGGCCGCATACACTGTGAGCGGAGTAGGCCACGGATCGTAAATAACGTCAAAGACCGGCGCCTTGGCCAGCTGCGTCAGGTATCCCTCCACCGCAGCAGAGGGCACGGTGGAGACAAGGAGATCTGCTGCTCTCGCAAGCCCTGCTAGATCATCCTCGAAGTCTGCCGCATAGAGCGTGAGACCGAGGGCCTCAGCGAGCGGGCGCAGCTCTGCTAAACGGTCGGAGCGATTCAACACGGTAACATGCTTCACGCCGCGCTGAGCCAGACCCCACAGGACCGGCCGCGCGGTACCGCCGGCGCCGATGAGCAGCGCCGAAGACGGCTGGGAAGAGCCCAGAAGCTCATCCAGCGCGCCCAGCACGCCTTCGGTATCCGTGTTATCCGCGCGCCACCCTTCCGAGGTGCGCACCAAGGTGTTCGCGGAGCCGATGAGCTCAGCTCGATCGCTGACGATATCAGCACAGGCGAGGGCATCGAACTTGAGCGGCATGGTGACGGAGAAACCGCAGTACTCCTCGCCTACTTCGGCGAGGAAGGCGGGCAAGTCCGTCACCTCATGCTTGGTATAGTCCCACTCCTTCAGGCTCAAGGCCTCATACCCTGCGTTATGCAGGACTGGTGAAAGCGAGTGGGCAATGGGGCTGCCCAAGACTGCGGCGCGCGGCATCAGATTACTGCTCCTCGGCCGGTGCCTCACCAACGGCCTCGCGCTGGCTGTCCAGGATGCCGGAGCGCACCGCATCATCAACGTTGGCGAGGTGCTCATCGTAGTTATCGGTAAACACCGTGGTGCCCTTGTCATCGACGGTGACAAAGAAGAGCCAGTTACCTTCCGCTGGGTTCTCCATGGCCTGGATAGCTTCCTCCGAAGGAGAGGCAATCGGCGAATCAGGAAGACCGTCCTTGGCATAGGTATTCCATGGCGTCTCGCGGTGGCGGTCCTCATCGGTGGTGGCCAGCTCCACGTCCTCGAGGCCATAGTTCACGGTGGAGTCCAACTCCAGGCGCATCGGCTCATCGAGACGGTTGAGGATCACTCGAGCAACCTTGTCGAATTCACCAGCCGGGGACTCGCGCTCCACCAGGGAAGCCGCAGTCAGAAGCTCATAGGGCTTCAAACCAATTGCTTGGGCGCGGTCAACGATGTTGGTGTCGTTGTACTTCTTCGTCGAGCGGGTGATCAGATCCGTCAGAATCTCCTGGGCATCCATGTTCGGGTCGAGCACATACTGGCCTGGGGCAATCAGCCCCTCAAGGCGCTTCGGGTCCTCGCCTCGTGCGCGAACCTCTTCCAGGGCCCACTCCGGTGCGCCCAGCTCAGCCGGGTCCACGGTGGCCGCAATCTTCTCGAGCTCTTCAGCGGAAACGCAGCCGCCTTCCTTACACGAAACCTGGGAAATCAAGGAGTAAATGCCGTAGCGAACATCACCGCCGAGCACATTGACATCGAGCAGCGTTGCACCGCCTTGGACGTCGAGGAGGTCCACCATATTGGCTTCATCGAGCAGCGCTTCGACGGCTGCCTTCGCGCTCATCTCCTCCTGGAGACGGTAGAAGCCGGGCTTGATTTGGCTTGCGCGTGGGTTGGAGTTGGCCGCTGAGGAGAAAGCTTCGGATGTCTTCACCACGTTCTTTTCTGCCAGCTCGGGTGCCAGTTCACCCATGGATGAGCCTTCTGGGACCTGAACGAGCTGGGTTACTCCATTACCTTGTCCCTCGTAGTCCAAGGTGCTGCCTCCTCCCAACAGGCGGAAACCGATGTAGCCGAGTCCACCGATGATGAGGACCAAGCTCGCAATGAGCACGGCCATGCCGCGCTGACGGCGCTTGACATATTGAGGTTCCATCGAGCGTCCGATGCGTGAAGGTTTACGGCTCACGTACTTCGTCTCCTACGTTTGAAGGGCTGTGGCCGTTCAACGCGAAATGGCGCGCATCCAGCCAGGACTGCAAAATTTCCACCGCGGCCGCTTGGTCAATGACCGAGCGGCCACGCTTCTCTGACACGCCAGAGGCCCGCAAAGCAGAGGTTGCCACCACCGTAGTGAGGCGCTCATCCACCATTCGCACGGGCGGAGGTTCCTTCATCCTGTCATCTTTTGCCAAGCGGCGGCGGATACGAAACGCGATTTCCTTGGCATGTTTAACACTTGATGAGCCATTGCCTTTGAGATCACGCGGCAAACCAACAGCCACCTCGACGGCGTCATACTCATGGATCAGGTCAAGCAAACGGTCAATATCGCCCTTGTCGCGATCCTTAAACCCGGTCTCACGCCGGACGGTTTCGACCGGCATGGCCAAGCGCGCGTCCCGGTCAGATACCGCCACGCCGATACGGACGGTACCGACATCGAGGCCCAATCGGCGCCCCGGGCCGGGATCGTCCACACCTGGTTTGTCGGGTTCTACGGCCATCGTGCTCCTCCTGGTTCTGCGAGTCAGCTACAACTGCACGCCAATTAAGGCGCGCTCGTTAGTGGGCTTCGAGCTCATCACGGACGGAGTCGAAGGCCTGCTGGAGGCCTTCGACGTTGGCGCCGGAGCCTTGTGCCATATCGGGCTTACCGCCACCCTTGCCGTCAACATAGCCGGAAACCACTTTAACCAAGTCCCCAGCCTTGACACCACGTTCGTTGGCAGCCTTGGTAGCCCCCACGATGAATGGCAACTTGCCGCCCTCATTCTCCGACGCCAAGACGACCACAGCAGCGACATCGCCGAGGCGGTTCTTGATATCGGAGGCCAGCGTACGCAGGTCACCGCCGTTCACGCCCTTTGGTAGCTTGGCAGCCACGAGGGTGAAATCGTTGATGGTCTTCGCCGTCGAGATCATCTCCGCGGTCTGGGACATGAGCCGGGCCTTGTGAAGCTCGGCAATTTGCTTCTCAGCGGCTTTGAGCTTCTCCGTCAACTGCGCGATGCGCTCCGGCAGGTCCTCAGTCTGGACTTTGAGCTCGCGGGAGACCCCCTCTACGAGGGCGGTCTCCTTCGAGTAGTAGCGGAATGCATCCAGGCCCGAATAAGCCTCGATACGGCGCGCGCCCGAGCCCACGGAGGATTCGCCGAGGACAGACACCGGGCCGATCTCTGCGGTGTTCTTTACGTGCGTACCACCACAAAGCTCGATGGAAAAGGGTCCGCCCATCTCCACGACGCGGACCTCAGAACCGTAGTTCTCACCAAAGAGGGCCATCGCGCCCATCTCCTTGGCCTTGTCCAAGGAGGTCTCGATGGTATTGACCGGGAAGTGCTGGTCCACTGCCTGGTTAGTCACCAAAGCGATCTCATCGAGCTGCTCCTGGGTGAGCTGGTCGGTGTAGTTGAAGTCAAAGCGCAGGTAGCCCGGACGGTTCAAGGAACCAGCCTGGACTGCAGTCGGGCCCAGTACCTGGCGCAGCGCGGCGTGGATGAGGTGCGTGGCGGAGTGCGCCTGCACGGCGCCGTGGCGCCATTGTTCATCAACGGCAGCCGTCACGCCGTTGCCCAACTCAAGGCCGCCGGCGGTCACCGTGGCCTTGTGGACCCACAGCTTCTTGCCGATCTTCTGCACGTCGTTGACCTCAAGGAGGGTCTCGCCAGCGATAATGCGGCCCCGGTCGGCGGTCTGGCCGCCGGCTTCGGCGTAGAGCGGCGACTGGTCCAGAATTACCTCGACGGTGTCTCCTGTCTCGACCTCAGTGACCTTCTCGCCATCGCGCACAAGGCCGATGACCTTGGCCTCGGACTCCAAGGTTTCATAGCCCGTGAACAGGGTCGGGTGATTATCCACCCACTCGCGGTAGAGCGACAAGTCAGCATGACCATGCTTCTTGGCCTGGTTATCAGCCTTGGCACGGCGGCGCTGCTCGCCCATGGCGGCGTCGAAGCCGTCCATATCTACGGTCAAACCGGCTTCCTGCGCCATCTCCAGGGTCAAGTCGATGGGGAAACCATAGGTATCGTGCAGTTCAAAAGCCTTCTCGCCGGAGAGGACCTTCGGAGTGGCCGCACGAGAGGTGTTCTTCAGCTCGGTCACGGCTTCGTCGAAAAGCTTGGTGCCCGACTCCAGCGTCTTCAGGAAGGCCTTCTCCTCCGCCACGGCAACGCGCAGAATACGCTCGCGGTTTTCTGCGATCTCCGGGTAGGACGGGGTCATGGTGTCCATGATGGTGTTCATGAAACGCTCCATGGTCGCCCCCTTCGCGCCCAACAACTTAGCGGAGCGAATGATGCGACGAAGCAGGCGACGCAGAATGTAGCCACGCCCCTCGTTACCGGGGGTAACGCCATCCAAGATGAGCATCATGCCGGTGCGCGAGTGGTCTGCCACTACGCGGAAACGGATCAGGTCTTCCTTCGGCGCATCCGGAACGTACTTCGCACCGGTGAGCTCTTCGGCTACGTCGATAACCGGGCGCAGCAGATCCGTCTCATAAACATTGTCCACGCCCTGCAGGATGCAGGCGACGCGCTCGATGCCCATGCCGGTATCGATATTCTTCTTGGGCAGCTCACCAATGATTTCAAAGTTGCCCTTGCCGATGCCTTCGCCGCGCTCGTTCTGCATGAAGACCAAGTTCCAGATCTCCATGTAGCGGTTATCGTCCGCGACGGGACCACCGTCCTGGCCATATTCCGGACCGCGGTCATAATAGATCTCGGAGCACGGACCGCACGGGCCGGGGATACCCATGGACCAGTAATTATCCTCCATTCCGAGGCGCTGGATGCGCTCGCGGGGAACGCCGATCTTGTTGTGCCAGATATCAGCTGCCTCATCGTCATCGAGGTAGACCGTGACCCATAAACGCTCGGGGTCGAGCCCCAAGCCGCCATCCTCTACCGAGTTCGTCAGAAGGTTCCAGGCGTGGGTAATGGCCCCCTCCTTGAAGTACTGGCCAAAGGAGAAGTTGCCTGCCATCTGGAAGAAGGTGTTGTGGCGGGTGGTGATGCCTACTTCCTCGATATCCAAGGTGCGCACGCATTTCTGGATAGAGGTCGCCGTACCGTTAGCAAAAGGCGGGTTCTGCTGGCCCAAGAAGTAGGGCTTGAAGGGAACCATGCCGGCGTTGACGAAGAGCAGGTTCGGGTCATCCAGGATCAGCGATGCGCTGGGCACAGCCTCGTGGCCGGCCTTGACGAAGTGCTGGGTAAAGCGTTCCCGGATCTCATGAGTCTTCACGAGCAAAAGTCCTTCACTGTTGAATGGTTTCTAGTCAGCGCTCAACTTTACCCGTCCGGTGCTGTGCTTAGCGACGCCGCCCCCGGATGATGTCCCGCAACCTCCCCAGGTACTCGCGCACCCGTTTTTCCGCGCCGTGGTCGGTGGGCTGATAATACTCGGCATCAGCCAGCGTCTCCGGCAAATACTGCTGGGCTAGCACACCGCGTGGATCATCGTGCGGGTACTGGTAGCCGACGGCGTTTCCCAAGCGCTTAGCCCCCTCGTAGTGACCGTCGCGCAGGTGCGCGGGCACGTGCCCGCTCTTACCGGCCTGGACATCGGCTTGGGCGGCGTTGATGGCATTAATAACAGAGTTCGACTTCGGCGCCGTGGCCAGGTGGATTGTGGCCTGCGCCAGCGGAATGCGCGCCTCGGGCAGGCCAATCAGGGCCGCAGCCTCCGCCGCGGCCACGGCGGTGGGCAAAGCGGTGGGATCCGCCATCCCGATGTCTTCGGAGGCATGCACGATGAGCCGGCGCGCGATGAAGCGTGGGTCTTCACCGGCCTCAATCATGCGGGCGAGGTAGTGCAACGCTGCGTCCACGTCGGAGCCGCGGATGGACTTAATAAAGGCGGAGACAACGTCATAGTGTTGGTCCCCGTCACGGTCATAGCGCACCACCGCGCGGTTGACGTTGTCTTTGAGAATGTCGACGGTGAGCTCGCCGCCATCCGGTACCGCTTCGGCAGCCGCCTCGAGATAGGTCAGCGTGCGTCGCGCATCACCGCCGGCGAGCAGCACCAGCTGATCCAAAGCGTCTTCCGATGCGGTTATTCGCCCCGCCAAACCGCGCTCACTCCTCAGCGCCCGTTCCGCGAGGCTGCGGAGGGAGGCGTCGTCAAGCGGCTCCAAGTGCAGCAGCAGCGAACGCGAAAGCAGCGGCGCCACCACAGAGAACGAAGGATTCTCGGTGGTCGCGGCCACGAGAAGGACAGTGCGGTTCTCCACGGCAGCCAGCAATGCATCCTGCTGGGTTTTGGAGAAGCGATGTACCTCATCGATAAAGAGCACCGTGCGGCGGCCCTCGATGAGCTCGCGGCGCGCATGAGTAATCACTTCGCGGACTTGCTTAACCCCAGAGTCTAGGGCAGAAAGCCCAATGAAGTTATCCCCCAAGGAGGAAGCGATGAGGGAGGCTAGCGTTGTCTTTCCGGTTCCCGGCGGGCCGTAGAGGATGACTGAGGCCTCCCCCGAGCCCTCCACCAGCCGGCGCAACGGGGTCCCCGGCTCCAGTAGGTGCTTCTGCCCCACCACTTCATCAAGGCTCTGCGGCCGCATACGAGCGGCAAGGGGTGAGCCGGAATGAGTTGCAAACATATCGGGGCCACCCGGCAGGCGTGGCGCTGACTGGTCATCGCCGAAGAGTGACTCCTGCCCCATCAGGACTCCCGGAGACGGGAAGCTACTGCGCGGCCAAATGCGGCCACCGCGGAGCATCCATCATTCTTGCACTGCGCGGCAAACCGCGACAGCGCCTCGAAGGTTTCATAAAGATCACGGCGGATGAGGGCCTCATCTTCGGTGAAGGGCCCTTGATCGGAGCGGCGAAGCAGCGAGCGACGCGGGTCACGATAAATCTCGGCATTGCCCTCCGCCAGAGCTACAACACCTTCGATCCCACCGGCATACATGGTTGTCACGCTCGACAGAGCCCAACCGATGAGGCAGGCCACGAGCAATTCATGCAGTGTCTTCTCATCAGCAAACTGGGGCCATACATCGACGATGCGGCGCTGCCAGGCTTGGATGAAGACATCCGCTTCACTATCAGTAATCGGCCGTGAGAACAGGAATTGCGGGAAGCCAGCAACAACGCAGGCCACGTCGAAACCAACGTTACGGAAACCAGCCCACTCATAATCCAGGAAGGTCAACGTTGTCCCCGCAATGATGTTGTCTGGGGACAGATCGAAGGGAGTAAAAGCGCGGTTGCGGCCAGAGCTAAAGCTCTGCATGGCGCTGCGAGCCAAGTCGCGGACGTGCTCCGGCGGTTCCAGTCCGGCCTCACTGAGAATGTCAGCGCCGATCATAATGGAGCGCTTCAGCGAATCATCACGCAGCGCCTGGTGCTCAGCATATTCGGGATGCCGGCGCAGCTGACGGTTCAGCAGGGCCTCGTAATCCTCTTCGCGCCCCGCCGTTCCTGCGTGCATCTTGCCCAGCGCGCTGCCCAGGGATCGGAGCAGCTCACCGCGATCCTCATCGCTGCTGTGGGCGAGGGTATCCGCCAAGGTGTCGCCATCGCCGGCGTCGGTAAGCACGAGGATGCGCTTTTCCACATCGTGCGCAAGCAGGACTGGGCCTGGGCGGACCTCTTCAGACAGCGCCGTGGTGAATTGATAGGCCACCACTTCGCGTAGAAGCGCAGCGTCATCAATAGTGTGCCCGGTGACCGGGTTGTACTTGATGACGACCGACCGATGTGGAAAGAAGGCACTTGGTGTCGTGCGGGCACGAAGTACCACAGCATTGCCCGAGCCGGTGAGCTGTTGAATGTCACTCAGCTCAGGCTCGCCGCCATAGCGGCGGGAAATCATCAGCGATGCTTCCGTCACCACGGCATCAGCCGCAGAACTATTCATGGACTCGTGTCCCATCGAATTCACTTGCTTGCCTGCCTCCACTTGTCGTAGGCCCAACTACATTACCGGCGCTGCGCGGTCTTAAGACTCCTTCCCAGCCTTCTCCCCTTGTGCAGCCTTAGCGGCCTTTTCCGGCTTGAAGTCTACGCCGGTCTCCTTGCGCTGCTCAGCAGGGATGGTGCCCGGAGCATCGGTCAAGGGATCTACGCCGCCACCCGACTTCGGGAAGGCAATGACGTCACGGATGGAATCGAATCCGCCCAGCAGGGAGACGATGCGGTCCCAGCCGAAAGCGATGCCGCCATGCGGCGGAGCACCGAACTGGAAAGCCTCGAGTAGGAAGCCGAACTTCTCCTGTGCTTCCTCTTCACCAATGCCCATGACATCGAAGACGCGCTTTTGCACATCCTGGTCGTGGATACGGATGGAGCCGCCGCCGATCTCGTTGCCGTTGCAGACGATGTCATAGGCGTAGGCCAAGGCCTCTCCCGGATTCTCATCAAAGTTATCCAGGTACTCCGGCTTCGGCGAGGTAAAGGCGTGGTGGACTGCCGTCCACTTGGAGTGGCCCAGAGCAACGTCGCCCGAAGCGGTGGCATCAGCGGCCGGCTCGAAGAGCGGTGCGTCCACAACCCAGGTGAAGGCCCAGTCGCCGTCCTTGATGAGGTCCAGCTTCTTTGCAATCTCACCGCGCGCTGCGCCCAGCAAAGCACGGGAAGACTTTACGTCACCTGCGGCGAAGAAGATGGCGTCACCCGGCTTAGCACCGACGTGCTCGGCAATGCCCTCGCGCTCGGCATCAGTAATGTTCTTGGCCACTGGGCCACCCAGGGTGCCATCCTCGGCGATCGTGATATAAGCCAGGCCCTTCGCACCGCGTTGCTTTGCCCATTCCTGCCAAGCGTCGAACTGGCGGCGCGGCTGGGAAGCTCCGCCGTCCATGACAACAGCACCGACGTATTCGTTCTGGAAGACACGGAAGGTGGTGTCCTTGAAGAACTCAGTGCACTCCACGATCTTGATGTCGAAGCGCAGGTCCGGCTTATCAGAGCCGTAGTACTTCATGGCATCGGCGTAGGACATGCGCGGGATGGGCGTCTTAATCTCGTAGCCGATGAGCTTCCAGAGAGCGGATACAATCTCTTCCGCTAGGGCAATAACATCGTCCTGGTCCACGAAGGACATCTCAACGTCAAGCTGCGTAAATTCAGGCTGGCGGTCCGCGCGGAAATCCTCATCGCGGTAGCAGCGAGCGATCTGGTAGTAACGCTCCATGCCGGCCACCATGAGTAGCTGCTTAAACAGCTGCGGGGACTGCGGAAGTGCGTACCAGCTACCCGGCTTGAGGCGGGCGGGCACGAGGAAGTCACGAGCGCCCTCCGGGGTGGAACGAGTCAGGGTCGGGGTTTCGATCTCGGTGAAGTCGTGGCTGTCCAGAACTTCGCGGGCGGCGCGGTTCGCTGCCGAGCGCAGACGCAGCGCCTCGTGCTGACGCTCGCGGCGCAGGTCCAGGTAGCGGTACTTCAGTCGGGTTTCCTCACCGACTTCGCCGGAAGAAGACGGATCATCAATCTGGAACGGCAGTGCTGCGGACTTGTTGAGCATCTCCAGATCGGTGACGTTGACCTCAATCTCACCGGAGGCCAGGTTCGGGTTAGCCGAACCCTCAGGGCGCGGCTCCACAACGCCTGTGACCTTCACGCAGTACTCAGAACGCAGGTCGTGGGCACGCTCAGCCACCTCGGTCTCGCGGAAAACTACCTGGGCAACGCCGGAACGGTCACGCAGGTCAATGAAGATAACACCACCGTGGTCGCGACGGCGTGCTACCCAACCCGTCAGGGTGACGGTCTCCCCCGCCATCTCCTTGCGCAGTTCGCCTGCCAAATGTGTACGCAGCACTTTCGTTCAATCCCTTCTCATCGTTGACGCTCGCACCCACTCACGCCACGCGTAGACAGCACGCGCCGAGGGATGCAAGTACTTGAACGGCCCAAGTCTACCGCCCGCACCGGACTTGCTCAGCGCTAGGGTGAACACCATGTGCTTGTCGGCAGTCCACTTATCGAGCAGACACCACCTACAGCTTGTGGCAAAATCTCTGGCATGACTTTTAAATCTGGCGCCAATTTTGATGGTAAGCGAGCTAGCTCCGGCGGTGGAGGCCGCGGCGGCATGATCGCTACCGGCGGCGGCATTGGCTCTCTCCTTCTTATTGGTCTCTATCTACTACTCGGCGGCGATCCTGGCGCCATCACCGGAAGCGATCCCCAGACCGACCAGACCCAGGTGGGACCAGAGGAAAGCGGCGAAGACGCATTTGCGCATTGCCAAACTGCCGAGGACGGCAATAAGTACGACGATTGCCGCGTCATGTTTGCCGCCCAGTCCGTCGATAAGGTCTGGGCCCAGCAGTTGCCGGATCAGGCAGGCATCGAGTACATCGAACCGGGCCGCGTCATCTTCAACAACACCACCATGTCCGGCTGTGGCCAAGCCTCCGGCGCCACGGGCCCGTTCTACTGCCCGGCCGATGAGTCGGCCTACTTCGACACCGCCTTCTTTGATCAGCTCCGCAATTTCGGCGGCGAGAATGCTCCTCTGGCACAGATGTACATCGTGGCCCACGAATTTGGCCACCACATTCAAAAGCTGGAAGGCACGCTCAGCTTGTCCAATTACAACGAGCCCGGCGAGGATTCCAACGCTGTGAAGATTGAGCTGCAAGCTGATTGCTATGCCGGCCTCTGGGCACACTACGCCGATGAGGGCGAAGACGCTCTGCTCGAGACGATTACTGAACAACAAGTAACCGATGCCGTGAACACCGCTCGTGCTGTGGGCGATGACAACATCCAGCGCCGCTCGGGCGGCGAAGTACGCCCAGACATGTGGACGCACGGCTCCTCCGAGGACCGCGCTCAGGCCTTCCTCGCTGGATATAACACCGGCAAGATGGAACAGTGCGACACCTTGGGCCGAGGCGTATACAAGTCTTAATACTGAGCTTAAATAGTGCTAGTGCGGTCGCCACAAGGTCGCACCACCCCCAAATGTGCCACAAAAATGCAGATTAAATTCAAATACATGAAGTGTTTACCTGCTGGCAATCTTGATGCTTTACCCTGATCAAGTTCCCGCCGGTTTGCGGTGGGTTCCGCTCTGTCTTTAAAAGCATAAAAGAACCATGCGTGATGCCATCACCCTGCACCGCGACAGGCACACTATCCCCTGCTTTCACGGCGCATCCGCCCTGCCCGCGGCAGCCCGCGCTTCCTCATCACGCAACGTTCTCTTCATGAAAGGAACGACGTTTTGAGCACCGCCACGCCGACGATGCCTGACCTCGAATCGATGAATGGCAAGAACAAGGACTGGATCTGGCACTTGTTCTTCGGCGCCATCACCGCTGTCACGCTGATCTTCTTCATCATTTGGAGCAACGGCGAAGTTGCTGAGGGGGCTAATCGCGTAGTCCTGGTTACAGCGATCATCTTCGCCGTATTCATGGCCTTCAACATTGGCGGCAATGACGTCGCCAACTCCTTCGGTACCTCCGTGGGTGCAGGAACCTTGTCGATGAAGCAGGCCCTCGCGGTCGCAGCAGTCTTCGAGGTATCCGGTGCCATCCTCGCAGGCGGCGAGGTGACCGATACCGTCCGCTCCGGCATCGTGGACCTGGAAGCGATTGACGGGCTCGACCCCATGGAGTTCGTCTACATCATGATGGCCTCGTTGCTTGGCGCTGCCATCTGGCTGCTCGTCGCCACCCGCATGGGCTGGCCAGTTTCCACGACCCACTCCATCGTCGGCGGTATCGTCGGCGCCGCACTGACCGTCGGCTTCATCACCGGCAAGGGCGGCATGGATATGGTGCAGTGGGGCGGCATTGGCACCATCGCTTTCTCCTGGGTCCTTTCCCCAGTTCTTGGTGGTGTTGCCGCCTTCCTGCTCTTCAAGTGGATCAAGACGTCCATCTTGGTGTACAACGACACCGCAGACGAGCGCCTGCGCGAGATCAAGGTTCGCCGCGCCGCGCTGCGCAAGGAGCACAAGACCCGCTTCGAGCGCATGAACGAACTACAGCAGATTTCCTACACCAACGCCATGGCCCGTGATGCCGCCCTCACCGCGGAAGATGATTACGACCCAGAGGCCCTCGAGTCCGACTACTACCGGGATTTGCACAACCTCAACAAGGATCTCGAGGACATCAACGCGCATCGCGCACTGGAGAACTGGGTCCCGCTGCTAGCCGCTTTGGGCGCCATCATTATCTCCGCGATGATGCTCTTCAAGGGTCTGAAGAACACCGGCGTTGACTTCTCCACCCTGGAGACCTTCCTGGTCATGGGCATGATTGGCGCCGTGGTTTGGATGGCAGTGTTCATCTTCGCCCGCTCCCTGAAGAAGAAGTCCCTGTCACGATCGACCTTCCTTCTCTTCTCTTGGATGCAGGTCTTCACTGCTTCGGCCTTCGCGTTCTCACATGGCTCGAACGATATCGCTAACGCGATTGGCCCCTTCGCCGCCGTCTTCGACGTCCTGCAGACGAACCAGATTTCCAATGAAGTCACTGTCCCCCTCCCAGTCATGGTGGCCATGGGTATCGCCCTGATTTCTGGCCTCTGGTTCATTGGACGCTTCGTTATCCAGACGGTCGGTTCGGGCCTGACTCAGATGCACCCTTCCTCCGGTTTCGCCGCTGAGCTGGCCGCCGCGGCCGTCGTCATGGCAGCCTCCCTCCTGGGCCTCCCGGTCTCATCGACCCACATCCTCATCGGTGCTGTCCTTGGTGTCGGCATCGTAAACCGCGCCGCCAACTGGAAGCTGATGAAGCCTATCGCCCTCGCGTGGGTCATCACCCTCCCCGCAGCAGCTGCCATCGCAGCCGTGACGGTTTCCATCCTGCGCGTCGCCTTCTAAGACTTCAGCGCATCACGCGCACAGCACAATAGTGCTCTATCGCCGCGAGTGCCCCCATCAGCCGGGGACCTCGCGGCGATTGTGCTTTAGCGACTGGGCACAGCACGCACCGCCAGATCCGTACACTGGGTGCCCATGAGCGATAACTCCCTGGCTAGATTCTTTTCCGCCTTCAACGACATTGAGCAATTTCTCCGCCAGGCTATTGGGGCGAAGAATTCAGATTCTTTCTGGTGGATTGTTGATCGCGCACACGACAAGCATCTATTGGGCAAGCGCCAAGCAGAACAACTGAAAGACTTTGGCAACCTACGCAATGCCATTGCCCATGGCCGCTACTTCGACGGCGCACCCATCGCCACCCCGCACCCACAGGTCATCACGCAGCTGGAAAACCTGCGACGCCTGCTCACGGATCCGCCTACGGCGCAGTCCCTTCTTTCTGACCGTGACGTGACGATCCTTGCCCCAGATACCCCAATCATGGAGGCCTTGCGGCTCATTAACCAGACCGGCTATTCTCAGATACCTATCTATGAGTCGGGGGCATACCAGGCGCTGCTCACGACCAACGTCATCGCGCGGTGGATTGCGGCCGATTTGGGAGACGATGGCGTGGTCAACGCGGCGTCGATTAGCGCCGTTTTGGAATTCGCCGAGAAGAAGGACCGCGCCGAATTTCTGCCTCGCACAGCCAGCGCGCAAGAGGTCATCGACGCTCTCACGGAGCCCACCGCAGATGGCGTCCATGCCAGCGCAGTTCTCCTCACCGAGCACGGAAAGCCTTCGCAGCGTCCGCTGGGTATCGCGACACCGGGGGATCTCGCAGTATTGGTCGACGCCCTCGAATGGGAATAATCTCCTGGTACATTATTGTTGACACGTCACAGAAAGGAGATTGGCATGCAATTTGGAGTATTCAGCATCGGTGACGTCACGCAAGACCCCACCACCGGCCGCACCCCCACCGAGGCCGAGCGCATCCGCGCGATAACGGAGATCGCGCTCAAGGCGGAGGAGGTAGGTCTCGACGTTTTCGCCACCGGCGAGCACCACAACCCACCTTTCGTCCCATCGGCACCCACCACTCACCTGGCCTATATCGCGGCACAGACAAAGAACCTTCAACTCTCTACTGCCACCACGCTGATCACTACCAACGACCCCGTCCGCCTCGCGGAGGACTACGCCTTCCTCCAGCACCTGGCAGATGGGCGCGTCGACCTCATGCTAGGCCGCGGCAACACCGGCCCGGTTTACCCGTGGTTTGGCAAGGACATCCGTGAGGGCATTCCCCTCACCGTTGAGAACTACCACCTACTGCGCCGCCTCTGGCGCGAACCCGTCGTGTCCTGGCAAGGAAAGTTCCGCACCCCGCTGCAGGGTTTTACTTCCACGCCCGCACCTCTCGATGGCGTCCCACCCTTTGTCTGGCACGGCTCCATCCGCTCCCCACAGATTGCCGAACAGGCCGCCTACTATGGCGATGGCTTCTTCCACAACAACATCTTTTGGAACAAAGAACACACCGCGAAGATGGTGAACCTCTACCGCAACCGCTATGAATCCTATGGGCACGGCCGTGCCGATCAGGCCATCGTGGGCCTCGGCGGACATGTTTTCATCGGGTCTACCGAGCAGGAAGCGAAGGACTTCTTCCGCCCCTACTTCGACAACGCTCCGGTCTACGGCCACGGCCCTTCCCTAGAAGAATTCACGGCTCAGACCCCGTTGACGGTAGGCACCGTAGAGCAAGTGGTAGAGCGCACGCTGCAGTTTGCTGATTGGGTCGGTGACTATCAGCGCCAGCTTTTCCTCATCGATCACGCCGGACTGCCGCAAGAGGTGGTGCTTGAGCAGATCGAAATCCTCGGCACCCAGGTAGTGCCGGAACTGCGCCGCCGCTTTGAGGAACGCCGCCCAGATCATGTACCTTCTGACCCGCCAACGCACGCCACGCTCGGCTCCTATGCCCCACACGCACTGGTCAGCCCTGGAGAGGAGAAATAAATGCGCTCACTCGTGCTTGTTACGGCTGGGCTGTCCTCGCCGTCGTCGACGCGCGCGCTTGGCGACGCCCTTTCATCCGCCACCACCACTCACGTCACTGCCCGGGGTGAGGGCGTGGATATCACCGTCGTGGAGCTACGCGAGCTCGCGGGTGAGCTGGCCGAAGCCATGACCAACTGGGTCTCGCCTACGCCTCGTCTGAACGCGGCACAGTCCGCCGTACTGAATGCCGACGGTCTCATCGCCGTCAGTCCAGTCTTCCAAGGAAGCTACTCGGGCCTGTTCAAGATGTTCTTCGATACCTTAGAGCCGCATTCCCTGGAGGGGCTTCCTACCCTCATCGCGGCCACAGGCGGCTCCAGCCGGCACGCACTGGTCCTGGACTATGCCCTGCGGCCTCTACTCAATTACCTGCACGCCACGGTGGTCCCTACCGGTGTCTTCCAAGCCACGGAGGACTATGGCACCGCGGAAGGCGCGCGTAATGAAAGGCGCATCGAGCGCGCCGCTGGGGAATTAGCGGACCTCATGGTGCGCCCGCTCGACCGCGTCGCTGGGCTTACCGGCCCCCTCAGCGAAACGCAGGAAACGCCGCAGGACAGTTCCGAAGCCATACTGGATTCGGATCCTGCCAGTTTCCGCGCACTCCTGTCCCGCCACGACGGCCAACCGGACTAAGCAGGTATGGAGGGCTCTCGGTACTATCGTAAGGCGTAACTTATTTAACGCTTCTAAGGAGGTTTGACCCCACATGACAATTAGCGTGACCGATATCTTCTCCATCGGCATCGGCCCTTCCTCCTCTCATACCGTCGGCCCCATGCGGGCCGCCAAGGCTTTCCTCGAGACACTGGATGAACACCCTGCAAAGGTCCACGTCGTGCTGCGCGGCTCGCTCTCTGCTACCGGCCGCGGCCACGCTACGGATCGCGCCGTAATTTTGGGCCTTGCTGGTTGGGACCCGCTGTCAGTACCGCTCGACGCCGAGCCGCGCGCTGATGCCTTCATCCCTAGCGAGGGCTCCATCTCAGGCCCTGCAGGCGATGTGCAGTACATCATCGAGTTCAACAACGAGCCGGTGCCAGAGCACCCGAACTGCCTCATTTTCACCGCTTGGGACGAAGATGGCTCCATCCTCGCCGAGAACGCGGAATACTTCTCCGTCGGCGGCGGCTTCATTCTGTCCCGCGAGGAGTACAACGCCCAGCTCGAAACCGACACTGGCGTTCCGGCCGGTGTCGCTGCGGCTACCGCCGAGGACACCGTTCCTTATGAATTCCAATCTGGTGAGCACCTGCTTCACCTGTGCGCGGCCAACGACATGGCCATTTGGGAAATCGTCGCCGCCAATGAGGCAGTCCTGCACCGCGAAGAAGGTGGGCTCGACTACGTCTACCAGCACCTCGACCTTGTGTGGGACATCATGCGCGAATGCGTGACCGAAGGAATTTCCACCAAGGGAATCTTGCCTGGTGGTCTCCGCGTCAACCGCCGCGCGCCGCAGATGTACCAGCAGTTGTTGGCCAAGCAAGACGACGAGTCCTGTGGCTTTTCCGCGATGGAATGGGTAAACCTCTACGCGCTCGCCGTCAACGAGCAGAACGCCGCCGGCGGCCGCGTCATTACTGCGCCGACGAATGGCGCCTGTGGCATCATACCGGCGGTACTCCATTATGCCCGCGACTTCATGGCGGACTTTACGCGCGCCGATGCTCGCCGCTACCTGCTCACTGCGGGTGCCGTGGGCATCATTATCAAGTCCAATGCCTCCATCTCCGGCGCTGAGGTGGGCTGCCAGGGTGAGGTAGGCTCCGCCTCCTCCATGGCGGCGGCCGGCATGGCGGAGCTGCTCGGTGCAACCCCAGAACAGGTGGAAAACGCCGCCGAGATCGCGCTTGAGCATAACCTCGGCCTGACCTGCGACCCTGTCGGCGGGCTCGTGCAGATCCCCTGTATCGAGCGCAACGCCATCGGCGCCGTCAAATCCATCAATGCCGCTCGCCTGGCCCGCATGGGTGAGGGAACGCACCACGTCACCCTCGACAACGCGGTGCGCACCATGGCCGAAACCGGACGCGACATGCTCTCCAAGTACAAGGAGACCTCGCTCGGCGGCCTAGCGAAGACGATGGGCTTCACCGTCTCCCAGGTGGAGTGCTAAACCAGCTGACGGAGCTGGTTGACGATGTCCCCAACGGGGACGTCTTGCTGCTCGTGCGCGCGCAGGTCCTTGAGCGCCACGGAGCCAGCCTCTAGCTCTTGGTCACCGAGGACGAGCGCGAAGCGGGCGTTGGCGCGGTCAGCGCCCTTCATCGCTCCCTTAAGGCCGCGGTCACCGAAGGACATATCGGCAGAAATGCCGGCCTTGCGCAGGTCATTAATGATGCTGACCATTTTCTGCTTTGCCGCAGCACCCAAGGCCACACCATAAACAGCTACACGCTCGTCGACGCCCTCAAGCTCGACGCCCTCTGCCTCGAGGGCCAGAATAGTGCGGTCCACACCAAGGCCGTAGCCGATGCCGGACAGTTCCTGTCCACCAAGCTGGGCCATGAGGCCGTCGTAGCGGCCGCCACCACCGATGCCGGACTGCGCGCCAAGGCCATCGTGGACGAACTCGAAACAGGTCTTCGTGTAGTAGTCAAGACCGCGGACCATGCGCGGGTTGATGGTGTACGGCACGCTCATGTCATCGAGCAGGCCGGTGACCGTTTCAAAGTGCTCGCGGCACTCGGCATTGAGGTGGTCGAGCATCAGGGGGGCGTCGACAAGCTGCTCTTGGACCTCTGGGCGCTTGTCATCGAGCACGCGCAGGGGATTAAGCTCCGCGCGGGCCTTGGTCTCCTCATCTAGATCCAGCTTGAACAGGAACTCCTGCAGCTTCTCACGGTAGGCCGGGCGGCAGTCGTGGTCACCCAAGCTGGTCAGCTCGAGGCGGAACTGGCTAAGCCCCAAGCTGCGGTAGGAGCGATCCGCCAGCGCGATGATTTCCGCGTCCAGCGCCGGATCATCGACACCAATGGCCTCGACGCCGACCTGCTGCAGCTGGCGGTAGCGGCCCGCCTGCGGGCGCTCGTAGCGGAAGAAAGGGCCGAAATAGTTGAGCTTCACTGGAAGCTGGCCGCGGTCGAGGTTGTGCTCGATAACTGCGCGCATGACACCCGCGGTGCCTTCGGGGCGCAGAGTCACGGAACGGTCGCCGCGATCGGCGAAGGTGTACATCTCCTTCGACACGACGTCCGTGGACTCCCCCACGCCGCGGGCGAACAGTGAGGTGTCCTCAAAGACGGGGAGCTCGATGTGTTGGAAGCCGGACAGATGTGCCTGATGCACGAAGGTTTCACGGACCTTGGCAAAGATGGCCGATTGCGGCGGAACGTAGTCCGGCACACCCTTGGGCGCGGACAGGGCTTTGAACTGCTTCTTATCACTCACGCCCTTTAGAGTACATCCCCCGCCGCACGGAGAAACGGATTAGTCGCGCGTTCGCGGCGCATGGTCGTCGTTGGACCGTGGCCCGGCAAGATAGCAAGGGAGTCATCAAGTCCCCACACCGGACCGCGCAGTGAACGCTGCATCGCGGCGTGGTCAGAGTGCGGCAAGTCAGTGCGCCCGATGGAGCCCTTAAACAGCACGTCGCCGGTCAGGCCAATCCCCTCAGCCACGAGGATGACGCATCCCGGCGAATGCCCCGGTGCATGGAGCAGATCGAATTCAAGGCCAACTAGACTCAACGTTTCTCCGCCGATCAAGTCGCGGCGGTCCGCTACCTGCTTCATGGAGGCGGCAGCAAAGAGCATCTGCGACTCGGGAGATACTCCGGAGCCATCCACCAGCATGAACGCGTCATCCGGGTGGATGTAAACCGGTAGGTCAAACTCGGCGGCATCACGTGTGTGATCGATGTGACCGTGGGTGAGCACGACGGCTTCAAACTCCAGGGACTTCTCACGCGCGAGCTGCTCGAGCTTCTCGCGCGTGTGCATCCCTGGGTCCACGATGAACGCCCGGGAACCGTTAGCAACCACATAAGTGTTGGTTTTATAGGGCCCAGCGGCGAAACCGTAGATTTCGGGAGCGCTCATTACTTGAGTGCTGTCAAAGCTGCGTCGTAGTCCGGCTCAGTTGTGACCTCCGGAACCAGCTCGGTGTATGTCACCTTGTGGTCCTCGTCCGTGACGATAACCGCGCGGGCGAACAGGCCCTTGAGCGGGGAGCCTTCCAGGACGAGACCGAGCTTGTCGGCGAAATCGGAGCGGAAATCAGAAGCGCTGACGACGTTTTCGATGCCCTCTGCAGCGCAGAAACGCTCCTGCGCGAAAGGCAGGTCGCGGGAAACGGACAGGACAACGGTGTTCTCTAGACCAGCTGCCTCTTCGTTGAACTTGCGCAGCTGTGCCGCGCACACACCAGTGTCTACGGATGGGAAGCAGGACACCACCAAGCGCTTGCCTGCAAAGTCAGCGTTGGTCAGCTCTGCCAAGTCGGTTCCCACGAGGGCGAAGTCCGGCAGGGCGTCACCAACCTTGGGAAGCTCTGCGTTGGTTTGGACGGGTTCATTCTGAAAATTCGTTGTAGCCATGACACCCAAGCGTACTGACCCGCGGGGCGGCTCGCCACGGTGAATAACGGTGCGGTTAGGATGAGTGGGTCGAAAGTTTGTGAACCACCACAGTGAAGGAAACATAGGTGTCTACTAACAGCCAGCGCTTGGATGATGCGCTTAATCAGCTCGATCGCGAGCTGAAGTCCCGTGACCGCAAACAAAAGAGCCGACCGCTAGGCGTTGTTCTCATGGCGGCCGTGGTCATTATCGCCCTCGTTGGCGGTATCTGGTTCCTGTCCACGCGCTCATCAGAAGAAGAAATCCAGGCAGAAGAGACCTCCGCTGGGAAAACCACCACCGAAGCCCCCACTGCCGAGGCTTTGAGCGGCAAGCGCGCTAAGCCCCTTGGTGAGACCGTCACCTGTGAATACCCCGAGTCCGGCGACGCTTCCCGTGAGGTCCCCACTCCGGAGGGCAAGGACATTCCTGCCAAGGGTGAGGTGACCGTCAACTTCGCCACCAAGCAAGGCGATATTGAAATGACTCTTGATCGCTCCCTGGCTCCGTGCACCGTCAACGCGATTACGGACATGATTTCGGCGAAGTACTACGACGACACCGTGTGCCACCGCATGACTGATGGCGGCATCTTCGTCCTGCAGTGCGGTGATCCGTCCGGCAAGGGTTCGGGTGGACCGGGATTCCAGTTTGCCAACGAGTACCCCACCGATGAGGCTGACGACGCCGCAATGGCCCAGCCGGCTCTGTACCCGAAGGGTTCCATCGCCATGGCTAACGCCGGCGAGGACACCAATGGTTCCCAGTTCTTCATCAACTACAAGGACTCGGAGCTTCCGCCTGCCTACACCTACTTTGGCAACCTGACGGAGAAGGGCCAGAAGACCATCGACGCCATTGCCGCTAAGGGCGTCAAGGATGGGCAATCCGATGGTGAACCTGCTGAAGAGGTTCGCATTACTAAGGCCACCATCGAAAGCTAAGTTTTACCCCCTTTACGGTGATCAGCCTCGCTCACGTTCAGTGAGCGGGGCTTTTCCTTTCCCATCCCACACTATCCATCGCGTACTAAGAATTTCTTAGCCTTGAGCTGTTCGTTTGCCAAACCATGCTTAGTCACAGGCGTCACATCGGGATAAACCCAGCTCACATGCGACGGTCAGCAGTCCTCCAGACTGGCCATCCAAATGACAGAACCCTTGCAAAACACACAGCGTCTCAGTAGCATTTGTGAGGTCTTTGAAATTCCCGAGATACCTAAGGAACGAGAATGAAGCTCTTCTCCCGTAAGGCACTTGTTGCCGCCGCTACCGCCGCTACCGTTTCCCTGTCCGGCGTGACCGTTGCTACTGCTGAGACCCCTGCAGAGGGTACCCCGGTCGCAGCCACACCGAACACCGACGACTCCGCGAACGGTAAGAACAAGGATCAGAACACCGACGGCAATAAGAAGAAGGACGAAGAGTCCTCCAGCGTTTCCGAGGGCTCCTCGCTCTCCGACATGGACCCGAAGGTGATCCGTGACTGGATCGCTGTCTTCACCGCCATCATCGGCGCCCTGGGCACCGTCTTTGCTTTCTACAACAAGAACTTCGCTAAGTAAGTCAGACCACATAAGTCAGACTTTTCGTTCACCTTCGAGACAGATTAGGACACACTATGAAGTTCTTCTCCCGTAAGTCCATCGTTGCTGCTGCTACCGCTGCAACCATCGCTTTCTCCGGTACCGCAGTTGCTTCCGCAGCTCCGACTGAGGATGAGGGTTCCTCCAAGGCTTTCTTCGCTCTCTCCTCCGACGATGAAGGCAACGTTACGCCGAAGGAGATCCGCGAGTGGATCAAGGTTTTCACCTCCATCATCGGCGCCATGGATGACGCTCTGCGTCTCGGCGATAAGCTCGCTGGCATCAAGTAAGCCACAAGCGCCGCTCTCTCCCCTTGCGCAATCCGCGCAGGGGGAGATTTTTCGTTTTTCCTAACAGCGGATTCAACATCCAAACACGACGCGGCTTCTAAGCGCGGCTACTCTTGCAACCTGGAAGACAGTTCTTAGTCCTGTTCATCTACTTCCTCGATGCGCTCGGCGCCAAGGACATCCTTGAACACGGAGGCATCAACGAGCTGGCCTCGACGGATGACGGAGATCTGGCCGGTTGGCTCCAAGATCATCAACTGGACGTCGCTGCGCCGACCCAGGCCAGCCTTGCGCACGGCGGAATTAATGTCCCTTTCAGTGATGTGGGCGAAGCTCATGTTGTCTTCCTGCAACTGCCCCTTATAGACCAGCAAGACAGGCCTACGGTCGATAAACCGTGACCACGTCACTAATTGCCGGAAGGTACCGAATGCAGCTTCCAAAAGCATCAGGGTGAAAAGGCCGATGACGCCCGCAGCGAGCGTCGGTGGGTTTCCCACGATGACGCGGCCAGAGACCGCACCGAACATAATGATGATGACGGCGTCAGAGGCAGTGATGGATGTCAGAACACGGCTGCCGAAAAGCTTGACCAAGACCATGAAGGCCAGATAGATACCCAGCGTAGCGAGCATCACCAGGGGGATTCGGTGAGGCTCAATGCCGAGCTGGTAAACTGCCTCGCGTCCAAAAAGCCTCAGTGTATCCACAACCTACTACCCTACCTTCCGGGTGAAAAAGCTAAAGCCCGCACCGTAGTGCGGGCCTGTGCATTAGAAGTGACTAGATGTTGAACTGCTTGCGCAGCTGCTCAATCATCTGCTGTACCGGCGCTGGGAGTGCAGCAACCGGCATATTAATTGCACCGATAACTGCCGCGATGGCAGCAGCGATTGCGGCAGCGATGCCTACTCCCAAGCCTATGGAGGAGCCGGCGTCCTTAGCGGAGCCACCATCCTGCGAGCCATCCTGGCCATCAAGGGACAGCGGAAGAACAGCCTCAGTACCCGCATCGGTGGTAATGACGAGGTTCTGCTCACCCTTCAGCCCCTCCGGGATGGTGAGCTTGACGGTTGCGCGGCCACGCTCACCGAAGCCCTTGTCCCCTTCCTGCGCGGCGTTGTCGATTTCGGCCTCTGCCTTTGCATCACCAAGAGCAACGCTGACCTTCTTAGCCTGCGGCTCCTCCGCATTGGAGTAGTTCAGAGAGGACAGGTCAATAGCGATTTCGTTACCCGGCTTCACATCACCTTCGATGTGGACACCGATCTGGCCTTGGCCGGTGCGCACCTCAGCCTTGTCGGACTTGGCGTAGTCAATCATCGCCTGGGTGTCCATGTAGCCGACGTCATTGCGGTCCTTCAGCGCACCGGCGTTGAAGTAGCCATCGCCGCCCTTCTCGGTCTCGCTCGGAGCGAGGAAAGAGGACATCGCAATGGTGTAGTCCTTCTTCGGATCGAGCGGTTCGCCGTTGATGGTCACTGCCTTGACGCGGTTGCCCTGCTCTGCCTTCTGGTCATAAACCACGGTGACGTTGTTGGACAGGCCCATAGCCAGTCGAGCGCGCTCGCTGCCTGGCTGCCACTGGTTCTCTAGGGCGTTGATAAACTCCTGACCGGAAACGGTGCCTGTGATAACTTGGTTGCCGAAAGGCTGGACCGCGAAGATGTCCTTGTAGGTAACCTCCCCTGCCTTGAGGTCTGCGCGGACGCCGCCGGCGTTCATAATGCCAAGGTCAATGTCCTTGCCAATCTGCTGGGACAGTGCGTAGCGCTGGCCATCCGCAATGTAATTGTTGAGGGTGGATTCCACACCACGGTTGGAGCCTGGCTCGCCGCCCTCATCGGAACCACGGTACATGGCTTGCTCGATGGTGGCGGCAACCTTGTTGCCTTCCTCGTCAGACTCGGCCTTGGCCTGAGCAACGATCTCGGCAACCTCTGGGTCGTCGGCAAGCTCTGCGGCGTCGGCAGCTGTGTACTGCTTCAGCTCAATCTTGGTGACCTTCTTCTCTGCTTTGTCCCAGGTAATGTCGGCGTCATTCAGAAGCTTTCCGTACTCGTGGCCCTGTGCCCACTGCAGCGGGAGCGCACCTTCACGCTCAACCTCGCCCACAGTCTTCTGGTGGGTATCTCCGCCAAAGAGGATGTCAACGTCCTTGTTGAAGTCCTTGGCAAAGCCCTGTGCATCCTCGTGGAACAAGGCGACAACAACGTCGGCCTCGCCGGATTCCTTCAGACGGGTGGCCTCCTCGTTAGTGGCCTGTACTGGATCGGTGAACTCGACACCCGGGATGGACGCAGCGGACACCTTGTACTTAGTGTTCTCGGTGACGGTACCGACGAAGCCGACCTTCACACCGTTGATCTCACGGACTGCGGAAGCCTCGAGCAGGCGCTTCCCGTCCTTCATCACGTTGGCGCCAAGAATTGGGAAATCAGATTCTTTCATGATGCGCCCGGTAAGGTCTTCGGTGCCCTTATCGAACTCGTGGTTACCAACGGCGGTTGCAGCCAGATCCATGGCGTTCAAGGCCTGGGTGGTGTACTTGTCACCGGTGATGGCAGACACGAACGGAGAACCACCGACGTTGTCGCCGGAGGAGGTCAACGCGTATTCCTGGTCCTGGTTGACGTGCTTGATAAGGGCTGCCATACGTGCAGCACCGAGCTCATCAGGATTGCCCGCACGGTCGTTCGCAGGTTCAAGGTGGCCGTGGAAGTCGGTGAAATTAGTAACGGAAATGGTCACCTGGTCAGCCTCAGCAGCGAAAGCAGGTGTGCCGGAGAGTGCAACGGCGGTAACGGTAGTGGCGGCCAGTAGCTGGCCAAAGCGACGGAAGTTCACGTGGTTCTCCTGAGAATGAGAGGAATCTTGTCCACGTGTTTATAACGCATGTATCACGAAGGCGCAGCGCACGTTGAATCCGCCACCAGCGCGTTCATCAAAGATCTTTCCCAGTTTCACCCACGCGCAACCTTGAGTTCAGCCATGCACCCCCGAATCAGGGGTGGCGGCTTAGGCGGTGACGCGATAAACGTCGAAGACACCCTCCGTGTTGCGCAACGTTGTCATGAGCTGCCCCAACTGCTTGGTATCAGATACCGAGAAGGAAAAGCGCACGGTCGCGATGTGATCATCACCGCGATTGGACGTCATCGACAGCACGTTGAGGCTCTGCTCGCTGAAGATTCGCGTGAGCTCAAAAAGCAGGCCTTGGCGGTCGATCGCCTCCAATTGCAAGGTTGCGGCGAATGCGCCGGAAGACTTCGGTCCGCCGGCCCACTCGACCTGCATCATGCGCTCCGGCTCGGACTTCAACTTTTCGGCATTGGTGCAGTCCGCTCGATGGACAGACACACCACCGCCGCGGGTGACGAAACCAAAGATAGCGTCACCAGGCACCGGCTGGCAGCACTTCGCCAACTTGGCCATGACATCTGGGCTGCCCTCCACCAAGATTCCGGTACCGGCAGCGGAATCCTTCGTGTGCTGAGCGCGGGAGTTTTCCAGCTCGCTCAGTGGGGTACGCGAAGCCAAGGCATCGACGGCATCGTCTTGGTCCCCGAAAAGGGCCATGAGCTGGTTGGCAACGTGCTGTGCCGACACGTGGCCCGCGCCGATGGCGGTGTACAGCGCGTCCACATCTGGATAGTGCAGCTGCTCAGCCACCTGCTTCATCGAGCTGGCAGTGAACAGCCTGTGCATGGGCAAACCGCCACGTTGTACCTCAGCAGCCAAGGCATCGCGTCCGGCCTCGAGGTGCTCTTCACGGCGCTCCTTGGCAAACCACTGCCGCACCTTCGTCTTTGCCCGAGGTGATACGAGGAAGTCCTGCCAATCCCGCGAGGGACCAGCATTCGGATCCTTAGAGGTAAAGATCTCGACCTTATCGCCAGATTTCAGCTCCGATTCCAGGGCTACGAGCTTGCCGTTGACTTTGGCACCGATGCACCTATGCCCGACCTCAGTATGCACCGCATAGGCGAAGTCCACAGGGGTAGAACCGGCGGGCAGGTTAACCACGTCACCCTTGGGGGTAAAGGCAAAAATCTGCTTGGCCGTAAGGTCATAGCGCAGGGAATCCAAGAACTCGTTGGGGTCTGCAGCTTCCTTCTGCCAATCCAGCAGCTGACGCATCCACGCCATCTGGTCCACTTCTTCTTGGTGGCCCGAATTCTTGCCCTTAGTTTCCTTATAACGCCAGTGGGCGGCCACGCCAAACTCCGCGTTATAGTGCATCTCGTGCGTGCGCACCTGCACCTCAAGGGTGGACCCACCCGCTCCGATCACGGTGGTATGCAGTGATTGGTAGACGCCGAAGCGCGGCGAGGAAATATAGTCCTTAAAGCGCCCTGGAAGAGCTTGGTACAGCGAATGCACCACGCCAATGGCCGCGTAGCAGGAATTGATGTCATCGACGAGGATGCGAATTCCCACGAGGTCAAAAATTTCCGCGAAGTCACGGCCGCGCACGATCATCTTCTGGTAAATCGACCAATAGTGCTTCGGGCGCCCCATGACCTCGGCCTCAATGCCATTGGCCTTGAGGGCCTGGCCTACCTGGGCCTTAATTTCCTTCAGCGCTCGATCACGTGAGGGAGCACGATCCGCCACCATGCGCACGATTTCGTCGTACTTCTTTGGGTACAGGATGGCGAAGGCCAGATCCTCAAGCTCCCATTTGACGCTGGCCATTCCTAGGCGGTGAGCCAGCGGCGCAATGACATCGAGGGTCTGGCGTGCCTTCTTCGCTTGCTTCTCGGGTGGCAGGAAGCGCATGGTCCGCATGTTGTGCAGGCGGTCGCACACCTTGATGACGAGCACGCGCGGGTCGGTGGCCATGGCCACGATCATCTTGCGGATTGTTTCTGCTTCCGCGGCGGCACCGAGGGCGACCTTGTCGAGCTTCGTTACGCCGTCGACCAACCGGGCCACCTCGGGACCGAAGTCACGGGTAAGGTCCTCCAGCGAATAGTCAGTATCTTCCACCGTGTCGTGGAGCAAAGCCGCCGCGACAGTCGTGGTGTCCATACCAATTTCAGCCGCAATGGTCGCCACCGCCAACGGGTGCGTGATATAGGGCTCGCCGGACTTACGGAAAACGCCTTCGTGCAGGCGCTGTGCCGTGGTGTAGGCATTGTTGAGCAGCTCCGCGTCCGCCTTCGGATGAAATTCCCGGTGGATAGACATCAAAGGGTCCAGCGCCGGGTTAATCTTTACTCGGCCACCCGTCAGGGAGCGGGCCAAGCGGGCGGACATGCCGCGCACGCTGCCTGGCCGCCATGCAGTCTTGTCCTGCTTTTCAGTCGTCATGTCTGCCTCCGCGAAGTAGCTTAGGCATACAACCTTAGTCCTTCGACCCCATCTGGTTGAGCACAATCAGCGGAGAACCTTGCAGGCGCTCGCGGCCCTCAAGTCCTTGAACCTCTAAGACCACGACGTTGCCCACGACTTCAGCTCCAGCGGATTCCAAGAGCAAGGTGGCGCCGTGGAGTGTGCCGCCGGTGGCGAGGACGTCGTCGACAAGCACGATGCGCTTGCCCTTAATGTCAATGCTGCTATTGGGGATCTCCAGTGCTGCAGTGCCGTATTCCAGCTCGTACTCCTGGGTCAAGACGGGCGGCGGGAGCTTGCCCTTCTTGCGAATAGCCAAAATACCTAGTCCCAGCTTGTAGGCTACGGCTGAACCCAGCAGGAAACCGCGTGCATCGAGGCCACCGATCATGTCAGCGCCAAGCTCCTTGCAGGCCTCTGCCAAGCCATCGACAACCGCGGTGAAGGAATCAGCATCAGCCAACACCGGGGTCAGATCCTCGAAAAGAATTCCCTCCTCTGGGAAATCCTGGACAAGGCGCACCTTATCCTTCAAGGCTTGTGCTGCTGCGACGTAAATCTCGCTCACGACTCTTCCTTTGTTTCAGTTGCTGTTGTGGGGCTATAGCTCCAACGGTCGAGATTCCACCCGATACCCGCAAGGCCAGTGTAGGGCACCACGCCGGTGACAGCGCGGTCGACAATGAATGTGCGAGGCTGCGCGGCGATGGGAATAGAAGGCAGCTCCTCCCACAATTCCTGCTCCAGATTCCGCAGCGCCGCCGCGTGCTTCACGCTAGAGGACGGCGCGGAATGCTCACGCATCGGATCCACGGCGTCGAGGTAGACATCTATCTCCGGCAGCCCACTTGCAGGATCTGCGGCCAATTGCGCACGGGAAACCCGCTCACCGGAACGGTCCTCCACCGTGATTCCCGCCGGTTCGCACGCCGCGCGGAGCTCCTCCACCATCGCCTTATAACGCGGGTTAGGCGCGAGGTAACCCACTCCGATGGTGTAGCCGGATAGGCCGGATGCCGTTGCATTGTCTAGCGGAACGGTTGTCAGCGAGGACATCTGCGCCGCGACCGGATCATCATTGCGCACGGTACGGACTGTGACAGCAGGAACGTCCACGCCCGATTCCTTCGACGAGACCTGCGCCAAACGCTGTGCATCCACACAGGCCGCAAAGGCAGCGCGTGCCCACGGCTGGGAAAGAGTCCCAGCATCGGAGAATACTAAGGTGTCTGTCAGACTTCCCGCTACAGACGTCACCTCCACTGGCTTGCCCTCTGCATCCCGGTCGAACCACGACGGTGACGCGGTGGCGGCTTCGGCAACGCGGAGCTCATCTGAGGCGACAAACGCGGCGGCGTCTGCGCTTCTCGGAAGCATGAGGATTTCGCGCAGAGTCGGCTTATCGCCGTAATAGTTTTCGTTGGAGGTCAGCACGATAGCACCGTCATCCTCCACGCGTTCGATTTTATAAGGACCGAAGGAAACCTGTAACTCCGGGTCAAAGCGGCCTGGTTCCATAGAGAAACCATAGCGCCACGCCTCTGCTACCGGCTGCAAAGTCGCAACGTCCTGGGAATGCAGAGCTGCATTGAGTTCTTCGATGCTCATTTCGGCCCGCTTGGCCAACACGTGTGCTGGGACTACCGAACCCGGCCCAAACAAGTAGCGCCACCGCGAACCGGAATCGGGTGTAAACCATACGGTGAACTTCTTGCTATGGGGCGCGCATTCCACCTCCGTCACTTCCTCCATCAGTGGAAGGTGGGAACCGAAAGTCTCGCTCAACTGCCCGGCGGTAAAGGCCAAAAGGTAGTCGTCACAGGTCACGGGTTCGCCGTCGGCAAAACGCGCCTGCTCGGTAAGCGTAAAGTCCACGTGCGCCCCAGCGTTTTCCCCCTCGGCGGGGAAGAATTCAGCATCGGCGAGATCTGAATTAGGGACCATCTGCCCCGCCGGGCCCGGTACGTAGAGTGCCGGGAACACGCGGCTTGCCAGCTGGGCAGCACCCACCGCATCCCCCCACGCCGTGGCGGCATTGCTGGTGGCAATGGGGGCGTCGGCCAGCACCGCAAAGCGCGAAGGTGGTGTGTCTTTGTCAGTGCCGCCTTCCTGTGCCCCGCATCCGGTCACAGCAAGCGCTACGGCTGCAAGCAGCGCCGCGACTGATGGAATACGCACGGTTTAGCGCCCAGGGCGCCAGGACGCCCTACCAGACTCGTCGCTACGCGGCCCGGATTCGGTCTGCGTTACGGCTGGTGCGGAAGCTGCGGCCGGGGATGCCACGGTGCGCGTTGCCTTCGGCGCATCCTCACCCTCTGCTTCGGCGCTCCCACCCTCAGCACGGTAGGCAGCGACCACCTCGTTGTGCTTCTTGACACTCTTGCGCTGATTCGACAAGGTCACCAGCAACGTGGTGGCTAGGAAGATAGAGGAGAAGACACCTTCAATAACGCCAATGAACTGGACCAATGCCAGATCTCGCAAAGTACCAATGCCCATCAACCACACAGCGACGACGAACAGCGCGATGATAGGCAAGGCCGAAATCACGGAGGTCGAGATGGAACGCATCACGGTCTGGTTAACGGCCAAGTTAGTGAGCTCGGCGTAGGTCTTCCTGCGTTGGCCTTCCAGGCCCGTTGTATTCTCATCCACCTTGTCGAAGACAATGACGGAATCGTAGAGGGAGAAGGTCAGAACTGTCAGCAGACCGATGATGACGGCCGGGGACACCTCGAAGCCGAAGAGCGCGTAGATACCCGCGATGAAGACGCCGTCAAAGATGAGCGCGAGGATTGCGGCAAAGGCCATATCGCGCTGCAAGCGGACCGCCACATAAATGGTGGCCAGTACGAGGAAGACCGCCATGGCAACGACCATGCGTTGGGTGATCGACGAACCCCAGGATTCCGACACCGTCGAGGAGCCAATTGCATCCGGGCTCGGCTTGCCGTTGTCGTCCTTGACTTGGTACGTCTCAAAGATGGCCTGGCGGGCCTGGTTAACCTCCTCCTGCGATAGGCGCTCGGAGGTGATCTCCAGAGTCTCCGAGGAACCGGCACCCACAATCTGCACCAGCTCCGGAGTGACACCGGTGGCTTCAGTGAAGGTTTCTTCTACCTGTTCAGTAGAAAGATCGCCGGCAGGCATGTTGAGCTTCGTTCCGCCCTCAAAATCAAGAGACAGATTGAAGCCGCGAAGTACGATAGCCAGGATCGAGGCAATAAGCAGCACGCCGGCGATGGTGTACCAGGTCTTAGCCCGGCCCACGAAGTCAAATCCACTGCCGTCCACATAGAGACGGTCAAAACGGGAAATCTTGCGGTTAGTAGTTTCGACAGCCATGGTTACTTCTCCTCATCCGTAGCAGTAGCCACGAGTTTCTTGGCCGGTTTGGCATAAAAGCCGCGTTCACGGCGCTCCTCCACAAGGTTGTAAATACCGCCCAGGCCGTTCATGGACGGCTTGGCAAAGGCCGGGCGGCTACCAAGAAGCTGCATGAGCGGTGCCATGATCAGGAAGGATACGACGAGGTCGAAGATGGTGGTGAGGCCCATGGTGAAGGCGAAGCCCTTGACTGCGCCAATGGACAAGAAGTAGACCACCACGGAGCCAATGAGGGTCACGGCCTTACCGGTGACAATCGTGGCTCGCGAACGCTCCCAACCAGTGCGGGTGGCGGAGCGGAAGGTACGTCCGCTCAAGAGCTCATCCTTCATACGCTCGTAGTAAACCACGAAGGAGTCAGCCGTGGCGCCAATACCGATAACCAAGCCCGCCATGCCGGAAAGGTCAAGCGAGTAACCGATCCACCGGCCCAGCAGAACCAGTGCGCCATAAAGCAGGACGCAGGTTGCGCTGAGGACCAACAGGGCCACCGAAGACAGAGCACGGAAGTAGTAGATGGAATACAGCGAAACCAGAATGAGGCCCACGATGCCCGCGATGAGCGCTGCCTCAAGAGCTGCCTTACCCAGCGATGGCGGAACGGTTTCTACCGTGCCGCCCGGCTCGCCGTTAGCGCCGGTAAAGGACAGCGGGAGCGCACCATAACGGAGGTTATTGGCCAGGTTCTGGGCCTCCTCCTGCGTGAAGTCACCGGTGATGGAAGTAGCAGAACCAACCGGGGTCGCACCTTGGATCACCGGCGCGGAAATCACGGCGGAGTCAAGGGTGATAGCCACCTGCTTCTGCAGGTACTCCTGGGTCAGGGTGGCCCAGGTCTGCGAACCATTGGGCCCATCGCCGGTCTTGAAGGCGAAGTTAATCTCCATCTGTCCGGTCTGAGAATTCAGCCCGCCCTGAATCGGGGCGTTGTTATCAATCTCATTACCGGTCAGGCGAGTTCCGTGCGGATCGTCAATACCGTCCAGCAGCGGAGCCGGGTTAAGAATGTAGGGTTGCTGATTCGAGTAATCACAAGCCACCAAGGGCTTTGCGGGGTCGTCGGTACCTGCCAGCGGATCAGATTCCGCATCACAGGTCATCAGCCCCAGGGCTGCGGTCTGCACGGTAGGGTCTTCGGACTGGCGGTCCTTGAGCAGAACCTCAGTGACCTTGTCGCGGCGCTCAGTTTCCTCAAGGGAGTTCGCTGGGTCCGGAAGCGGCTTTTCGCTCACGGTCGGAGCCGGTGAATTGTCATCCTTCTCCTTGTCCTTCTGATCGCCGCCCTGGGCAGCGTCGGCACTCTGGTTGAGTGCTTCGTGGATGGAGGCCAGCGACTGGTTGGCATGCTCCGGGCTTACTACCCCGTACTTAACCCAGCGGTTAGCCATGTCCGTCATGGTCTTTTCAAGTTTGTCCATATCTGGCATTGGCTGCTCGCCCACTGGGCGGAACAACAGCTGGGAGGTTTGGCCCACGGCCTGCGCCTGGGAAGCATCTTCACCGGGAACGGTAATGACCAAGCTGTCGCCGCTGATGACGACCTCAGAGCCGGATACGCCCATGCCGTTCACGCGCTGCTCGAGGATGGTGCGCGCCTGCTGCAGCTGTTCCTGGGTGGGGTCTTCACCCTGTGGCACCAGGGTTACGCGGGTTCCGCCCTGCAGGTCAATGCCGAGCTTGGGGGTTGGTGATTTATCACCGGTCAAAAATATCAGCGCATAAACCACGATGACAATGAGCGCGAAGAGCGCCATCGCACGCTTGGGCCATTGCCGTTGACGGCTGCTAACGCCACCACGTTTCGAAGCGGACACAAAGATCTCCTGTGTTGTGAGGAACAGGGCTAAAAATCATAGGTCATGGCAGCTAACGCCGCGCACGCACTGGACGCCGCGGTGCCACCATGACTAAAGCACAGTCCACCATGGTACGTCATGGACCGTTGTTTTCCTTAACAGACTTAAGGTACGCGCCCGCACTGTGACGAGCGCAACGCAATCTTAGAGTTTCGGGAAGCGCTCGTCGCTCTCGTCCTCCGACTCCACCGGAGCATCCTCATTCATGCCGGCTTCTTCAGCGGAACGAACGATGGCCATCGTGTCGAAGGTCATCACGGTGCCGTCCTTCACCTGCAGATCAACCTGCTCCCCGCGAGCCTCGACGACGGTTCCGTGGAGGCCTCCGGCGGTAATCACGTCCTGGCCCGGCTGCAAAGACGACTGGAGTTTGTGCATCTGCGCCTGGCGCTTGCGCTGTGCGCGCATAGACATAAAGCTCGGCAGAATAACGAGGACGGCTAGGACTAGGAGGAGAATAAGTTGGGTTCCGTTCATAAAAGGCCAGTGTGCCAGACAGCCCAGCTTCTGGGCCAATTAGAAGAGCGCCCCGCCAACCGTCCCCTCGGGCGCTTCCAGTCCCAAGTGTTGCCATGCCGCCGCCGTGGCCACGCGGCCGCGGCCGGTTCGTGAGATCATGCCGGCACGCACGAGATAGGGCTCACAGACCTCCTCCACCGTCGATGGTTCCTCGCCCACCGCGATGGCTAGGGTATTCACTCCTACGGGGCCACCGCCGTGGCCTTTGATCAAAGCCCCGAGCACCGCGCGGTCAAGACGGTCCAATCCGCGCTCATCGACGTCGAAGACCCGCAGCGCTGCCTGGGCAGCTGCAACATTAATATGTCCATCCCCGTTGACTTCGGCATAGTCTCGGACTCGGCGCAAAAGCCGGTTGGCAATACGCGGAGTGCCACGCGAGCGGGAACCAATCTCTACCGCGGCATCCTGATCGATGTCCACCTCCAGAATCCGCGCTGCACGGCTAATTACCCGGGTGAGATCCTCAGTATCGTAATACTCCATCTGCGCGGTGAAACCGAAGCGATCACGCAACGGACCAGTCAGCATGCCCGCACGAGTTGTCGCTCCTACCAGTGTAAAAGGCGGGATTTCCAGCGGGATGGACGTCGCTCCTGGGCCTTTGCCCACGATGACATCGATGCGGAAATCCTCCATTGCCATGTAGAGCATTTCCTCAGCTGGGCGGGCGATGCGGTGAATTTCATCGATGAAGAGCACATCCCCCTCCATCAGATTCGACAACATCGCCGCTAGATCCCCGGCCCTCTCCAGCGCTGGGCCCGAGGTCATACGCAAGGAGCTTCCCAGCTCTTGGGCGATGATCATCGCCATGGTGGTCTTGCCCAGCCCAGGCGGGCCGGAGAGCAATACGTGGTCCGGGGTGACACCGCGGTTTTTCGCGCCATTGAGCACGAGCGATAGCTGCTCGCGCACCTTGGGTTGGCCAATGAATTCATCGAGGGACTTCGGGCGCAGCGAGCGCTCAATATCGTGCTCGCCCTGTTGCTCTGTGGCGTCCACATCCTGGTTACGCTGCGGGGGCGAGCTTAAATCCATCCCCTCCGGAAGCTTAAATTCAGTGCGTTCTACGTCTGACATGTCACCCACTCTCCCCTATTTCTTGGCGCCAAGCTGGCTCAGCGCTGCGCGCAGCACCACCGGCGTCGCCGCATCGGGTTGCTCTGCCGCCACGGATTCCACCACGGGGCGGGCCATTTTATCAGTAAAGCCCAACCCAATAAGAGCCTCAACGACATCCTCAACCACCGGCCCGGCGGCAGCCGGGGCAGCAGCCGAGAGATCCGCGCCTTCTGCCGGGGCGAAAGCCTTGACCTTATCTTTGAGCTCCAGAATCAACCGCTGTGCGACGCGTTTGCCCACTCCCGGGATTTTCTGCAAGCGTGCGGCCTCCTCCCCCGCAATCGCCTGTGCCAAATCGCCCGCGCTCATCACGGACAGAGCAGCTAGAGCCAGTTTTGGCCCCAGCCCAGAAACCGTTTGGAGGACGTGGAACATATCGCGGTCATCCTGACTGGTGAAGCCGTAAAGCGTCATCGAGTCTTCCTTTACCACGAGCGTGGTCATGATCCGCGTTTCCTCGCCACGCTGTAGGGTTCCCAGCATGGCCGGGGTGGCCAGGACCTTATAGCCCACGCCAGCGCATTCCAGCACGGCATGATCAAGCTGGATGTCTAGGACGGTTCCGCGCAAAGATGCAATCATTAATAGGGTTCCTTGGTGTGAGTGGTTGTGCCAGTTAGCTTAGGAGGTCGTCTTCGCCGCCCGGGAGACGGATGCGGTACGCGGCGAGGTGCCGCGTACTCCGCTCGTTCGTGCCCCGGCCCCGACGCCAGCGCTCGCATCACCACCGGTCATCCATGCCAGGGCTGGCGCACGCCAGCAGTGACACACGGCTAGGGCTAGGGCATCCGCAGCGTCGGCCGGCTTAGGCGCTTCACTGAGCCCCAAGATTCGAGTAATCATGGCAGTCATCTGCTTCTTATCAGCGCGCCCATTGCCCGAAATTGCTTTTTTGACTTCGGAAGGGGTGTACATGTGCACCGGAATATCCCGCTCTGCTGCGGCAAGGACCAATACCCCAACTGCGTGCGCGGTCTGCATCACGGTTGAGACTTGACCGCGTTCGAATACGCGCTCGAGGGCCACGACATCCGGCTTATAGTCATCCATCCATTCCCGGACTGCCACCGATAGTCGCTTCAGGCGCTCCCCTAAGTCCTTGTCGCTGGGGGTGCGGACGACCCCTACGGCGATGGGAATGACCCCACGCCCACAACCGGCTTGGACAACTGACAGACCGCAACGCGTCAGACCGGGATCAATGCCCATAACGCGCAACCCCTCCAAGTTCACGGCCGCCTCCTCGCCCTTGTTACACGCGCCCTTGTGAAGCGCTTGTTTATCTAGGAACAGTGTACACACATGTGTTCTAGTCTAGGCAGTCCCCCAAGCCGCTTACTCGCCTCTCCTACTGCGCGGCGTAGAGTGGCGCGCATGTCTCAACATCCTAATGACTATTCAGAGTTTATCCGTTCCCGCCATTCACCGCGCGCATTCCTTCCGGAGCCGCTCCCCGCTGATGTCATAAAGCAGGTGCTTATCGACGCCCGATCCGCCCCCTCCAATTCCAATACCCAACCATGGAATGTGCACCTCGTCGGCGGTACGGCACTGCAAGAACTAAGCGCTGCTCTCATATCCGAATTCGATAAGAACGGCATCAACCCAGACTTCACGATTGATTACGGTCAAGGCGTTCACCCGCAGCGCTCTCAGCAACTGGCAGCCAAAATGTATGGGCTCCTCGGCATTGCCCGTGAGGATAAAGAAGCCCGCACGGAATTTATCCGTGAAAACCTTCGCTTCTTCGGCGCCCCGCACACCGCGCTGCTTTTCATTCCCCCGATGGGTGACCGCATCCGTGCCGCTTTTGACCAAGGCACCTATGCGGAGAATTTTTTGCTCTCGCTCCAGGCGCACGGCTATCACGGCGTCCCGCAGGGCATGATTTCGCTGCTCGCCCCAACCGTCCGTGAGTTCCTGGGCGTGGACGAGGATTACAAACTCGTCACCGCCCTAACTTTCGGCGTAGCAGACCAGTCCAGCCCCGTGTTCAAGACTGCCCCGGGCCGCGCACCATTGTCAGAGACGGTGACTGCTCATGGCATGGAAGGCCTCGAGCTCGACTAGCCTTCTTAGTCCTCGTCCAGCTCGGCGAGGACCTCTTCGCTTAAGTCCATGTTGGTATAAACGTTCTGGACATCATCCGAATCCTCGAGAGCATCGATGAGGCGGAAGATCTTGCGGGCATCATCTGCCTGCAGCGGCACCTCAACGGAAGCACGGAAGTCGGTATCGGTGTCATCGACCTCGATATCGGCAGCAACGAGCGCCTCGCGCACGGCAGGAACATCGCCCGGTGCGCAGGTGATCTCAAACTTCTCGCCGTTGTCATTGACCTCTTCGGCGCCGGCCTCGAGGACGGCGAGAAGGATGTCATCTTCACTGAGTTCGCCCTTCTCCACCATAACCAGACCGGTGCGGGAGAACATATATGCCACGGAACCGGACTCGCCGAGGTTGCCGCCATTCTTAGACATCGCAGTGCGGACGTCCGTCGCCGCACGGTTACGGTTATCCGTCAGGCACTCGATGAGCATGGCCACGCCGTTCGGGCCATAGCCCTCGTACATCACGGTTTCCCAATCGGCACCACCAGCCTCTTCGCCGGAACCGCGCTTGCGGGCGCGCTCAATGTTGTCGTTGGGAACGGAGGCCTTCTTAGCCTTCTTGATCATGTCATCAAGGGTGGGGTTGGCTGCGGGGTCACCGCCGCCGGTGCGTGCTGCCACCTCGATATTCTTGATCAGCTTGGCAAATTCCTTGCCACGCTTGGCATCGTTCGCCGCCTTCTTGTGCTTCGTTGTTGCCCATTTAGAGTGGCCTGCCATGTCATCCCTTTCGATGTGGCTTAAAAGACTTGTGTGGAAACTGTTGTAATTATACGGCCTCACCGAGCCTCCACCAGCACAGGGGGCCGTGCCCCGCCTGCATCCTAGACGTTTTGCCAATTGCCATTGGCGCTGGAGCCATCACTATCCGGATGCAAGGTGCGCGTCAGCCCCTCCTGCATCGCCACGGCCAGTAGCTCGCCGCGCTGGTTGAAAATCTTTCCCTGGGCAAGTCCCGTACCGGATTGCGCTGACGGGCTGGACTGCGAATACAGCATCCATTCATCCACCCGGACCGGGCGCAAGAACCACAGCGAATGATCCAAGCTGGCTAGCTGAATCCTTTCGCCTTGGTGCGGGAGAAGCGCCGTGCGGATCAACGTCATGTCAGACATATACAACAACGCTGCCTGGTGGAGGGATTGGTCAGAGGTAGCACCAAGCAGGTCACCGGTGTTGCGGAACCAGATATTTCTAAACCCTGCCCCGGTGGTTTCGGCGGCGACAGCATCGCGCTCCGCGTCCGGAATGAGCCGCACGTCCCAGTCTTCCCATTCCTTCAAAATGATGCGGGTGTAGTATGGCGAGTCCTTAATGCTCTCCGGTGGCGGTACCTGTGGCATTGCGGCTTGATGCTCAGGGCCGATATCCCCAGTCGCGTGGAAACCGGCGCTGAGCATGAAAATCATGCGGTCCTTTTGGTAGACCCGCACGTGGCGATGAGCAAAAGAACGGCCATCCCTAATCCGCTCGACCTGGATGGTAGTGGGAACGCTGGAATCGCCCGGGCCCACGAAGTAGCAGTGCATAGAGTGCACTAGCTTCTCATCGACAGTAAGCTGCGCTGCCCGCAGCGCCTGCGCCATGGTTTGTCCGCCAAAGGTGCGTGTAATGAGCGAGGGAACCACAGGGCCGCGGAACTCGTCGTCACCGATCCGCTCGATATCGACCGCCTGGGCCACCGATGCCATGTTCTGCTCCCCTTTCCTTTCTGTTATGGCGCTCGCCACACTAACCCCGACCATCCTACTCACGTGCTGATCCGCTCTCGGGAGTTGCGTACTATATTCCGCATGACTTCAACCACCCCGCACAGCGTGCACCGTGTGGCCGCGTACCTGGAAATGTTCACGTGGGGCCTGCTGATCTTCTCCATGATCCTCAAGTACTCCGGCACGACCGAAGTACTCACCCCCATCGCGGGAGGTATCCACGGCTTCGGTTTCCTCTGTTTCCTGCTCATGACGGCGCTGGTCTGGATCAATAACCGGTGGTCACTTGGCGTGGGAATTCTGGGGTTGGCCGTAACCGTAATCCCTTTCGCGGCCTTGCCCTTTGCTGTATGGGTATCGCGGCGCGGACTCGTCGCCGGCCCGTGGCGGTTTAGCAATGACGATGACGCGGAGCCACACGGTGTCTTCGACACGATCTTGGCGCAGGCCATTCGCCATCCGGTGCGCACCGCGCTCATTGCGCTGCTCGTCGTAGCCGTAGTCTTCAGCGTTCTGCTCATGTTAGGGCCACCCGTCGACGTCGAGTCCGCCATTGAAAATAATCGCTAAGGCCCCAAGTATTTGGGCTGGCTGGGTGCTGGCACGCCTTTTCCTTATCTACCTACTCCTCAACGAGAAGGGTCCGCTCGGGGACGTTCGGTATTACCTCGAGGGTGTCTACGGCGCTAACCCCAGCGACATGACGGAATATCCCCAAGTCGGTACCTGGCCCAGCGTTCTGCTCGCGTGGCTTACCGGCTACGACTTTGAGCGCTATGCCATCGGCTTTACGGCAATGATGCTGCTTGCCGACGCCACCTTCCTCGCCCTCCTCCTTCGCCATCACCGCTCCACCCCAGGGGCGTATAGCGCCGGGTGGTTCTGGGTATTCTTCGGCACCGCGGCGGGACACGTATTCACGTGGCGGCTCGATCTCTACCCCGCCTTGCTGGTTGCTGGTGCGGGCGCACTTCTGGCCACCCGCCCGCGGCTTGCCTCGGTTCTGTTGGCTTGGGCCACCGCAGCGAAGCTGTGGCCTGGTGTCCTCGCTGCCGGGCTTGTCGGGCGCGCAACCTCCCGCGCTACGTGGCAGCGACTAGCCGCGTTCTTTGGAAGCCTCATTGCCCTTTGCATCGGCGTGGCAGCAATGACCAGCATGGACAGAGTTCTTTCCCCGTTGACTTATCAAGGAGAGCGCGGCCTCCAGATCGAATCTCTGGCCGCCACGTGGTTCGTGTACCAAGCTCATCGCCAGCCTGATGTGTGGACGATGGGATACGCGGCCTCGAAAAGCTATGAAATTTCCGGTCCTGGCGTCGACACGGCAATTGTTTTGAGCAGCATTGCCATGGGAGCAGCCCTCGTGTGGATCGTGGGAGTAGCACTCGTGCACTTTCTACGCGGGAATTGGAGTCCGCACTCCACCCTCGTCTTCTTCATCGCGGCGATCCTCCTTCTCATCGCGACGAACAAGGTCTTCTCCCCGCAGTACATCGTGTGGCTTGGGCCGATACTAGCGGTGACGCTCCGCTCCCCTATCCCCGCGCCACCTACAGCTTCGAAGAAGGTGGCCGCTGATATCAGAGGGATCCGTGCCATCATTGCGGTACTCGCCGTGGGAACCGCTGCCTTGGGAACCGTTATCTACCCCTATGGCTATAACTACATCTGGCTCCATGTGGGAGAAAACCCCAATCCGGTCTACGCGCTGTTATTGCGCAACCTGCTCATCCTGGCAATGACCGCTTTTGCCGTCTATTGGCACCTGCTTGAGTACCGCGTGGCACGAGCGAATCAGACGCGGGGTGACAGGCGCGGGAGAATCACACGTCAATCTGGCTAAGCTCAAAGTACTCCGGCAATTTTGCTGTTCCTCCCAGACGCAGCAGCTTGACCGCGGGACGCAGGCGCAGCGCGCGGGTATCGCTGACTGCCTCGTTGTAGAAGCGATGCGCTAGGTGGATGCGGCCCTCGGCGTCGGCAAGCACGGCCGGACGTGACTCAAAGCGCTGCGCAATAGCCGCCGAGAGCTCCCGTTCCCGGGTGGCTCTTTCATCGAAATGCCCTTGCGCAAGCTCCGTTGACTCTGCACGCGCCGCGATGACCTCAAGCTCAGGAGCCAAGGCACTTATCACTGCTGCGCGGCGATCCAGAGTGGCTTCAAGCTGCGCCAAAGCTGCATCGGTGCGGATGTGGAGCGAGTTGAGCCGCTGCGCCGTGTACAGCGCCCACATACCGAGTACGAGGAGCACAGCGAGGGCGATAACTATCTCGATAGCCATTTATGACACCCGAACCTTCGTGCCATCCGCCACGGTCTCGTATACCTGCATGACAGCTGCGGCCACATGATCCCAGTCGTATTCGCGAGCACGCTCCACCCCCACCTTAATCAAGGCCTGCCGCTTGTCGGAATGGGTCACCAAATCCTCCAACACCCGCGCTAAGTCCGTAGCATCCCCGTTCTTGAATAAGGCACCCGCGGGTTCCTCCGAGTCTGCGTTGCACACCGCAGCGAAAGCCTCCAGGTCCGAAGCCACCACTGCGCATCCAGCGGCCATTGCCTCAACAAGAACAATGCCGAAGCTTTCGCCGCCTGTATTGGGAGCCACATAAATATCAGCGCGCCCCAAAATGGCCGCCTTCTCGGCATCGCTGACACGCCCCACGAAGTCAACCCCCGGAACACGTCGCGGGTGTCCCCCGCCCATAACCGTCACCCGGACCGGCTGCGGGAGCAGCGTGAGTGCCTCAAGAAGAATGTCCAGGCCTTTTCGCGGCTCATCGAGGCGGCCCAAGAACACAATCTCAATTTCTGAATTATTCTCTTTATGCTCAGCGCAGGCACGCTCGCGCGCATAGACAGAGGTGTCGACCCCATTGGGGATGAGCACAGGGTCCCCTCCCAACTGCTCAACCTGCCAGCGGCGCGCCATCTCTGAAACCGCAATACCTCCCCGAACCTTTTCCAAGTACGGGCGGAGGAAAGGCTTAGCCAGGGTCAATACCAGAGAGCTCGAGGCCGAAGCATGGTACGTCGCCACGATGGGCCCGCGCACCACAGCCAGAGCAGCCATGGAATAACTTGGGGAGTTGGGTTCATGAATATGGAGGATGTCGAAATCCCCCTCGCGGATGAAGCGCTTGATATTTCGGTGCACGTGCGGGCCAATGGCAAGACGAGCCACGGAACCGTTATAGGTAATCGGCACCGCCCAGCCGCCCTTGCGAACAAAGCTGGGGACCTGCGTGCTTGTCGACGCCGGCCCCAGTACCTCCACATGGTGCCCTTGTTCAATAAACACGGTCGCTAAGTCAAGGATGTGGGCCTGAACCCCACCAGGTTCGTCGAAGGAATAGGGGCAGATAATACCTATGCGCATGGTCTGTGTTCTGCCTTTCTACTTCTTCTGGCGGGAAGCGCGCCGGCGTTCTACGTCGGCGTTCCAGTGTGGCTGCAACATGTGCCAGTCTTCTGGATGTGTCCTGATGTTCTCCACAAAGCCATCCGCGAGGCGCTGGCACGTCTCCTGCAGATCAGTGACCTCCACTTCGGGGCTGACGGACAACCCCCAACCCTTACCGTCAAACCACGAGTGCACGACGTGGAGTGCAGCTCCTGTCTCGATGGCCAGCTGGGCGGGGCCGGCGGCAACATTAGCTTCTTCGCCCATGAAGTCTACCGTCACGCCGGTGCGCGTGAGGTCCCGCTCGGACAACAAACACACCACCCCACCGCGTTCCAGCGTGTCCTTCAGACGCGGGTAAGGAGAAGAACTGCCACCGGTCAGTGGCAGGACAGTGAAGCCAAGGCTCTCGCGGTAGTCCACGAAGGCGTCGAAAAGCACTTCTGGCTTCAAGCGCTCAGCCACCGTAGTGAAACCACCATAGTGCCCCACGCAGAAGACACCCGCCATGTCCCAGTTGCCTGAATGCGGAAGCGCGAAAATCACCCCGCGCCCGGAAGCCACGGAGGCATCGGCGTGTTCCTTGCCGCGCAGGCCCGCCAATAGACGCCTCTGCAGATCAGGGTCCGAATGGATGGCAGGCAGACGGAAAGCCTCGAGCCAGTAGCGCATATAGGAGCGCATCGAATCCCGGACCAGTTCCCGCGTGACATTCTCCGCCCCCACCACCCTGCTCAGGTTCTGGCGCAGCTGTTCCATGCCTTGGCCGTTATCACTTGCCAGATCCGCACCGCGTTCAAACAGCCAAGCAGCCAGCGGCTGGGGAAGGAAGCGCACAACCTTCCAGCACGCGATGTATGCGGCGGCGGTCAGCCGGTCACGGTCCAGTAGAGCCACGGTTCGGGAGCCTTTCTGTGTGGGCCGGGGGCGCGATACCTTCCGGGGTGGAAGAGGGTGTCGGGCTAAAGGTGCTTCAGATCCTTCTTGAAACGCGCTTTAGTGTCCTGACGCGCTGCTTGGCGCATCCGCTGGTAGATGGTGAAGGCAGAGCCCACGGCCAGCAGCCACAGGGCAACCTCGAGTGCATAAGGCACGCCCAAGCCTTCCAGGCCCACGCCGCCGAGGCCCAAGATGAGCCGCTCGGGGCGCTCGACGAGTCCGCCAACCATCTTAAAACCGGAGGCTTCTCCGCGCGCCTTGACATAGGAGATGACCTGGGAACTCACGAGCACCATCATGCAGGCAGCGAAGTTGAGAGGGTGGGCGTTATCGACGTACACCATCCAATAGGCGATCGCCGCGAACAAAGCGCCGTCGGTAATGCGATCGCAGGAGGCATCGAGTGTCGCGCCGAAGTTGGATCCGCCGGTGGTCAGGCGCGCCATGGTGCCGTCAAGCATGTCGAAAGCGGCGAAGAGTCCCGACAGCAGAGCAGCCGCAAAGAGGTGATCAAGCGGGATCAGGATAACCGAAATAGCAATCGTGACGATCGTGCCCACGACGGTAACGACATTGGGTGTCAGCCCCATCTTCAGGAAGAGTTTGGCCACTGGGACCACAACCACGGCGGCGGGTTTGCGCCCATGAACACTAAGCATGCGCTTCTCCTGAAATAATTCCTTCGGCGGCGAGCTCCACCCACCCCTGCGCCAACAGGGAGCGGGTGTCTTTGAGGAGCTGCGGCAGCACTTTGACGCCGTCCACGATAGTCATGAAGTTTGAATCTCCGCTCCAGCGCGGAACGATGTGCATGTGGAGGTGCTGCCCCACCGAGCCGCCCGAGGCGCGTCCCAAGTTAAAGCCAGCATTGACGGCATCGGGGCCGGAGACCTTCTTAAGGACGCGGATGGCGGCCTGCGCAAACTGGAAGAGCTCGCGAGATTCTTGCTCGGTGAGGTTTTCCAGCTCAGATTCTTGGCGGTATGGGATCACCATCATGTGCCCTGCGTTATAGGGATAGAGGTTGAGAACACAGTAGACAAGCTCGCCGCGGGCAACGATGAGCCCGTCCTCGTCCGACATCTGTGGAATCTCCACGAACGGATTATGGGCTTTCTTCGGCACGTCGCCGGCGCCGCCCTCACGCTTGATGTAGCTCATGCGGTACGGCGCCCACAGGCGCTCTAAGCGGTCGGGGGTTCCCAGGCCGGTATCGACGTACTCTCCCACTCTTAGTGTTCTCCCTTTCTAGCCTCTGCCTAGATGCACATGCATCTAGACGCGCTCGGCGATGCTGTCCTTCGTCGGTTGCTCGTTGTTGCGCTCACGAACCCATGCTTCGATAACATTGATTGCCGCTTCGACCGGTACACCGTTGACCTGGGTTCCGTCGAGGAAGCGGAAGGAGACCGCACCTGCTTCGACGTCGCGCTCACCGGCCAGGAGCATGAATGGCACCTTGCCGGTGGTGTGGTTGCGGATCTTCTTTTGCATGCGGTCATCAGAGGTATCCACGTCAGCGCGCAGGCCGCGTGCGCGCAGCTGTGCACAGACTTCCTCAAGGTGCGGGGCGAAGGTATCGGCGACCGGGATTCCCACCACCTGATGCGGTGCCAGCCATGCCGGGAAGGCGCCGGCGTAGTGCTCCAGTAGCACACCGAAGAAACGCTCGATGGAACCGAAAAGTGCGCGGTGAATCATGATCGGGCGCTGCTTGGAGCCATCCGACGCGGTGTACTCAAGCTCGAAGCGCTCCGGCAGGTTGAAGTCCAGCTGCACGGTGGACATCTGCCAGGTACGGCCGATGGCATCGCGAGCCTGAACGGAAATCTTCGGGCCGTAGAATGCTGCACCCGCTGGATCCGGGACCAGCTCGAGGCCGGACTTCTCCGCAACCGACTGCAAGATAGCCGTCGAGCGCTCCCAGATCTCATCCGAGCCAACGTACTTGTTCGGGTCCTTAGTGGACAGCTCGAGGTAGAAGTCATCCAGGCCGTAGTCCTTGAGCAAGGAAATGATGAACTCCAGAACCTTGGTCAGCTCTTCTTCGAGCTGCTCCGGGGTGCAGTAAATGTGGGAGTCATCCTGGGTAAAGCCGCGGGCGCGGGTCAGGCCGTGGATAACGCCGGACTTCTCGTAGCGGTAGACCGTCCCGAACTCGAAGAGGCGCAGCGGCAGCTCGCGGTAAGAGCGGCCACGGGAAGCGAAGATGAGGTTGTGCATTGGGCAGTTCATCGGCTTGGCGTAGTAGTCCTGCGGCTGCTTGGTGCAGTTGCCGTCCTCATCCCACTCACCGTCGAGCTGCATCGGCGGGAACATACCATCCGCGTAGAAGTCCAAGTGACCAGACTTCTTGAACAGGTCGCCCTTGGTCAGGTGCGGGGTGGACACGAAGGAGTAGCCGTCCGCAATGTGGCGGCGGCGGGAGTGCTCCTCCATCTCCATGCGCACCGTGGCGCCATTGGGGTGGAACACCGGGAAACCAGAGCCAATCTCATCCGGGAAGGAGAACAGGTCCAGCTCAGCGCCCAAGCGGCGGTGGTCGCGCTTCTCAGCTTCTTCGACCATGGTCTTGTAGGACTCCAGGGCCTCCTTGGACTCGAAGGCGGTGCCGTAGATACGCTGCAGACCAGCCTTGGACTGGTCACCGCGCCAGTAGGCGGCAGAAGAACGCGTCAGGGCAAATGCTGGAATGTACTTGGTGGTCGGAACGTGCGGGCCGCGGCACAGATCGAACCACTCGACCTCGCCGGTGCGCGGGTTGACGTTGTCGTAGTGAGTCAGATCCCCGGCACCCACCTCAGCGGCCTCGTCGGAATCAGGGTCCACGTTGCCCTTGTCCTGGACCAGCTCGAGCTTAAACGGCTCGGCAGCAAGCGCCTGCTCTGCTTCCTCCGGGGAGGAGTAGACGTGGCGCTCAAATCGCTGGCCGCCCTTGATGATCTTCTTCATGCGCTTCTCAATGGCCTTCAGGTCCTCTGGGGTGAAGGGCTCAGCGGTCTGGAAGTCGAAGTAAAAGCCGTTCTCGATGGCCGGGCCAATACCCAGCTTGGTACCGGGGAATTCCGCCTGCACGGCCTGGGCCATGACGTGTCCGCAGGAGTGGCGGATAACGGCGCGGCCATCTTCCTCGCAGGCAGCAACCGGAGTGAACTCGGCGTCAGTGTCCGGCGTGTGGGAAAGGTCGTAGAGAGTACCGTCGGCGCCGCGGACGACGACTACTGCTTCGGGGCCCTTGTTGGGCAGCTCATGCTCGCGCATCGCTGCTCCCACGGCAGTACCGGCCGGGACCGTGATTGGTTCGTAGTTCACCGGGACTGCTGGAATCATTTCCGCCATGACTTGGTGCGCTCCTTTGCGCTCACGCGCCACTCGACATACCTGGCCGAGCAGCACTCAACGAGAAAGTTACAGCGGCTTAGTCTACCCCTCTTAACTGCGGATGAGCGATTCGCCCCAGAAGGTTTCATCCTCAGTTCCGGCCGGCATGTAGTAGACGGCCGAACCAATGTGGGTAATCCACTCGTTGAGACGATCCGCTTCATCAAGACGTGCCTGAATGGGCTCAAACTGGGCCGTTGGATCCTTCTGGTAGCAGATGAAGATCAATCCAGCGTTACTGAGCTCTCCGCGCTTGGTGGTCTCCGGAGTCGGCGGCAGGTTGTAGTTATACGGGCGACGCAGAAGCTTTTGCTCCGGATGCTCTGCCGGCGGATGCGCTCTGGCGACATGCGAGTTTTCATCAATAGCTTTGAGCCCAAACTCGTTTCGCGCATCCAGATCCACCGGGTCAAACTCGTCCTTAGCGCCTATAGGAGCTCCGGTATCAAGCGTGCGTCCAGTCGAGTTTTCGCGTGCCGCGCGATCAAGCTGCTCCCATGTGTCCAGGTTCATGTGGATGCGGCGCACCACCATGGCGCTGCCGCCAGCGAAGGGGCCTTCTTCGATCCACACTTGCTCGTTGAAGTCTTCATCGCTTCGGGGATTGACCGTTCCGTCCTTTTGCCCGAAGAGGTTGCGCGGAGTAACACCCTTCGGTGCAGAACCATAGGCATGGCTGAATCCCTGCTGGATCCAGGCAACTTCAGCATAATCTTTGCCCGCGCGGGTCATATGCCGCATCACGAAGGCAGCAGTGAAAGGATCATCGCTGCAGATCTGCAGGACGATATCCGTCTGGCCCCATTCCGGGCGGAGGTCATCGTGGTCAAAAGGCTGGATATCGCGCAGCCAGCTGGGCTTGGCGACGTCCACCGTGTCGAAAAATCCCTCTCCCCAACCGCACGTAATGGTGAGGTTTGCTGGGGTGGTAGACAATTCGGGTTCGAGGCTGCCCAACGGGTTCTCACCGGTGCACAGGCGGCGGGCATCTTCCGTCCACAGGCGCATGAGCGCGGCCGCGCCGCGAGCGGTGGTCCCCTTTTTCAGGTTAAAGCCCACCAGTTCCACGTGCGCCTGGACTGGAGTTTGGATGCCCGCTTGGTGCTTGCCGTCGAAGGCGACGATATCGCCACCCATGGTCTCCTCGCGGCTTTCCGGGCCGGTGCTTCCGGCGTCACCAGCCTGCGCTGCGCGGGAGGCATCCGCAGATGCCTGTCCAGGTTCATCCCCTTTCGCACAGCTTGCAAGCGCTACCGCGCTTGCCGCCACAGCACTTCCGGCGAGCAATCCACGCCGACTGACAGGTTCCACGAACCCGCTCATCTTTGATTTCTCCCTATCTCGTGAGAACCGATTTCTTGCCTACCTTGGCCCGGAACACGCTGGTTTCTAGTGCGCGTGCTCTTCCTTCTTCATGTCAGACATGTCTGCGGACTCCGAATGGTCCATGTGCTCTGCATGGTCCATGGATCCGTGGTCCATATCGCCGTGGTTCATGTGACCCATATCGCCGTAGTCTTCATCGCCGGCACCAATGGTGCGCACCGGGATGTCACCGAGCTCGATCGTGGAACCGTCGGCAAGCTCCAGTGTAAGGGTGGCAGTCTCGCCGGCCATAACAGGCTCGGTCACTCCCATCAACATGAAGTGGAAACCGCCCGGCGCGAGCTCGAGGGATTCGCCGGCAGGAATATCGAAGCCGCCTTCCTTCTCCTGCATGACGCCATCGACAACCTCATGGATCTCGTAGTGCTTCGCCTTCACCGAAGAGCTGAAGCCAACCACGTTGATGTCCTTGTCCGTGTCGTTGTGGAGAGTGCCGAAGATAGCGGTCATATCGGAGTCCTTCTTCATAGCGCGCACAACAGCATCCTCGAAAGTTACGCCAGACTCAGCGGAGGAAGAAGCCGAAGCACTGGTCTCTGCATCCTTGTCCTTCTCAGCGCTGGTTGCAGCGCTCGACGGAGCTGCGGCGGAATCCTCTTCGCTCGGGGAGCAAGCCGCCAAGGTCAGGCTACCAGCCGCGAGAGCCGCCAGGGAGACTCGGAGGAAAGAACGGGTATTCAGCATGGAACATGCCTTTCTGCAGTAACAGTAGTTAAGGAAAGTGCGGATTGACCCTCGCCTCATCGGAGGCGGGTGGTGTTTAGTCTTCTGAGCCTTCTCCACCTGCGCGGCGGGTCTTTGCTCCGAAGGCAAAGAGCGCTGCGCCGACGACGAGAACCGCTCCTACGCCAATGATCCATTTGGCCGCGGTGGGCAAGGAACTCAACGGATCCTGAGACTCCTGTGCCTCTTCGCCTTCCTGGGAGCCATCGGCCGAAGCATCTGCGGCCTCATTCCCGCCGGCCCCAGAGCCCACGCTAAACGGCACGGAACCGAGCGTGGAGTGACCATCGGAGGAGGTAATGCGGAAACCTACCTGGTATTCACCATCACCAGGTTCAATGTCCTGAGGAACCTCAACAGTGAGATTGCGGCCATCAATGGTTGGGGTGGCGTCAAAAAGCACCTCGCCGCTTGACTTATCGCTCACGGCAAAAGTATTGAAGTCATCCCGGGGAATACCAGAGAACTCCAGCGTGATTTCGCGGGGGAATTCCTCCAGCGGTGCGTCACCCACCACGTTTCCGCCAATGACTGAGTCATGTGCCACCGCTAGCGGCGCGGACAACCCAATCGCAAGGCCCGCGGCCCCAGCGGCAATTCCCGTAGTGACCTGACGCAGCTGCATTTCCCGGACTACTCCTTGATGGTCTGATGAAACTTTTGATTGAAGGTTCCCTCATCCTATCGCCGGGAGGGATCCTCGAGCCAATCCTTACCCCGCACGGAATGTGCGAGGTTAACAACTAGTCGCTGCGACGAGGAGGAAAGTTCCCCGCCGCAGCGAATCTTGTTGAAAAATGTTTCATCGCGAGCGTTTGCTGCGAGTTTTACCTTCCACGACCTCGGAGAAGAAATACCAGAAGGACAATGAGAGCAATCAAGAAGATAAGGCCCGCCGCCCCAGTACGTATAGAAGCCCCCTCATCGTCTTACCGGACTTGTCATCGGCACCGCGACCTTGCTCCTTCGCATCCGTCTTGATTCCGTCCAAAGGGCGAGACTCTTCGGTTTTGTCCCTGACTGGCTCGTACTTCGGCCCCTGAATAGGATCACCCAACACTTTGGACGTGAGGTAATACTTCATGGTGGCACGCTTATCAGTGAGGTTGTCGCCGCTCTCCCCTAAATCATCCCCCTTGCCCGCTCCTAGCGTCACCACGATGTAGTAGTCCCCCTCCAACCAGTTCGCGTTGCCATAAGAGGGTGCGGCATCCGAGCTGAAGCGGTTGGTAAAAGCAGTAGGGCTTGCTGCCGAAGCCGATCCCTCATCCCCCTCATTGGGCCAGATCAAAAACTCATGCTCTCCAGCTTTCTCACGAACTGGATTGAGAATAGACACATCGAGGCCTGAGTACTGGAGAGCCTTCTCATCCGAAACCTCTCCAGCTCTAATTGCGGCAGCCAACTGCTGCCCTTCCTTCATGGGGACCTTGTAGACGTGCGCTTCGCCCTGAACAATGTCGGTTTCGATGGTCTGACCGCTACGAAGCTCCGTGGCATTGTCAAACCAGTTTCCGGGAGCCATCTGTTCAGCACCGTTGGCGTTGGCATGGAGTTCGCCGTCCAGCTCGCTGCTAAGACCACTTACAAGCTCGTCAATGTTGGATACTGGGTCAACACGGTGAAGCAGGATCTCCACGTCGATAGGTTCATCGGCCTTGTACTGGCCTGCGCGCATCGCCGTCAAGACTAAGTCGCCCTGGCAATTCTTGGAACCGATTTCGTAGGTATACGCGCTAGTGTTTGGCAAGGCCTCAGATACAGAGCCGGTGTCCGCACTGTCCCAGTCAGCTGTGCAATCATCTGCGCCTTCGTCACCACCATGCGTACCCGTTGGCGGTTCCCTACCATCGCCGAAAAACGTCTTCAAAAACAGGTCGTTCGGTGTTCCCACTGCACCTTCGAGTGTCTTGTACATCGTCGCCACATAGCGCTCACCCGGCTTGACGGGGATAGACCATGACTCAGCATGGAAATCGGTACGAGACTCCTTGCCAGCATTCGGCGGGGCATCCAACTCGGCGCGAAAGATGAAGTCCTCTCCTGACTCCCAACGCGGCAGCTCCGTTGGCTGTGAGATATCTTTGCTACCTTCAATGTGTTCGACATCGGATTGGTAGATGTCCGCGGCGCGTCCAGCGGCCTTCTTAATCATTGACGCCAGTGAGTCTGCATCATCGGCGTCGAGATATTCGCCGCCTGCGGCGTCTGCAATGCAGGTAAGCTCCTTGCGGGCTTCCTCATCGACGTTAAAGCCAATGGTGTTGATGACTAGGTCAATGCCCTGCTCGTGGAGTTCCTTGGCCACCTCACATACTGGCGGCGGCGCGCAGGTATCGATTCCATCAGAGACAAGCACAATGGTGCCGTGCTGACCGCCCAATCCCTCGGCGGCCTTCTTCAGGGAATCACCAATCGGGGTATAGCCCTTCGCCTGGAGTGCATCAATTAGGACCCGTGAAGGAGTCCCCTACGTCCTCTTTAGGACCGCTGACCACGTGGATGTCCTGGCACCCTGCTTCTTGGTTCTCTGGTGCCTCGTCGACCGTACCGCCATAGGTAACGAGTCCCAGTGGAATGGTGCCACCGAGTTCAGATACGAATTTCTTCGTTGCGTCTTTCGCCGCGTCGAGACGAGTCTGCCCGCCAGCGTCTTGCACATTCATCGAGCCAGAGGAGTCGAGGACAAGCATCGTTGCACCACTCTGGGAATCGGCGGCACCCCCATTGGGGACGGCTTCAGAGCTCGGCTCGGCACTGGAAGTCACCCCTGTGGGATTCTGTGCAAAAGCTGGCACCGACGCCGGGCTGAGAAACGCGATGACAAGCACTGCGAGAATAGCAAAGACCCCGCGTAACAGGCCCTGCGGGGAAGACAAAGGTGGAGAAATGGCTTTCATGATGTCTGCTTTCTTGAGACGGCAAGACTGTGAGAAACATCATAAACAGCCGGCTGGCGGTTCTCTCGTCGACGGGGAAGAGCCCCCTCCGCCGGCCTTGGAAGTCGTAATACAGAAAACCAAAAGTACCCCTCCAAACTGGAGGGGCACTCAATGTGGAGCGGATGACGAGACTCGAACTCGCGA
>NZ_KV827649.1:101727-182007 GCF_001836165.1 Corynebacterium sp. HMSC036D02
GATGCGCTACCAACTGCGCTACATCCGCGTGGCAAGGCGGAGCTTGCCATGGAGTCCGCAAGGAACTCCTTGTGCGCGATACTGGGATTGAACCAGTGACCTCTTCCGTGTCAGGGAAGCGCTCTCCCACTGAGCTAATCGCGCTTATGCATTTATCAAGACCTTCCGTTCATCGATACCAATAAGCGTGATATCAAGAAAGTCTTGGAGCGGATGACGAGACTCGAACTCGCGACCCTCACCTTGGCAAGGTGATGCGCTACCAACTGCGCTACATCCGCATTCGAAACCAGGCCCGGTTTCTAGGACTAAGTCCTTGTGCGCGATACTGGGATTGAACCAGTGACCTCTTCCGTGTCAGGGAAGCGCTCTCCCGCTGAGCTAAACGCGCTCACTGCACCCAGAATTGGGTGCCAGCTCTTGAGGTGGAAACGGGAATCGAACCCGTGTGCACGGTTTTGCAGACCGTTGCCTCACCACTCGGCCATTCCACCGTGGCGATACCGCCTCACACACTACATGTGCTGGAGCGGATGACGAGACTCGAACTCGCGACCCTCACCTTGGCAAGGTGATGCGCTACCAACTGCGCTACATCCGCATTGCACGTTCCCGGCTGGTATGCCGTGGTGCGAGAAGAAACTTTATCGTGCACCGCCCCAGTTTCCAAATCCGCAGCCCACAGCACTATTCGCAGGCCACACTGCAGCAGGTAGATTACATCGATGTCATTGAGACTTCGACAACACAGCACACCGGCGTGCGCCACCACCTTGAGCTACAAGCTCCGTCAAACTCTGCTCACCCTAGTTGAGCTGGACGATTAGGGGGTTGCCATCACCGCAGTGTACTTTAAGTTCTGCACCGAGGTTCTATAGCTCAGTGGGAGAGCGTTCCGTTCACACCGGAAAGGTCGCTGGTTCAATCCCAGCTAGGACCACTCTTTAAGACCGCAGCTAGCTGCGGTCTTTTTTCGTTTATCGGACTATCCTTAACCCAGACTTTTGCTCGCACTTGAGTCTGAGCCTAGGCCACGTACGCTGGCCACATGGACAACACCGCACTCATCGACACGCTGCTTGGCCCTGATAGTGAGGGCATCCGACTCAACGCCGTGAGTACGCTCCACGGATCCGCAACCATCGACGGAACCTCAGGTCCGATGGGCAACGACACTGACGCCGAGCTCTTCGCGGCCTTGCGCGAATGGGCCGAGGTTACCGTGGTGGGCTCAGCAACGGTGAAGGCAGAATCCTATGGGCCCGCGAGCAACACGCGCCTCGCTGTACTCAGCCACTCCCTTGACTTTGCCGGGTTCGAAGATTTTATAGCCTCTGGCCCCGTTGTTCTCACCCCGGAGGAACGCGCATCTTCACCCGAGGCACGGCGCTTAGCCGACGCTGGTGCCGAAATCATCAGCACAGGTACCGGAACCATGAGCGAGGCTATTTCAGCTCTTCGTGCCCAGGGCGCACGCCGCATCAGTTGCGAAGGTGGACCATCAGTCTACTCCGCCTTTATCGCAGAAGGCCTCGTGGGCAAGCTTTATTTGACGCTTGATCCGCACCTATCCCCTTCCGTCGAAAAGCCCGTCGTTAACGGCGAGGCCACCTCCCCCGCGCTTAAGCTCGAGCTGGAGAACGTCACCGCCGTCGCCAACACGGTGTTTCTGCGCTACCGGCGCACTCAGACCCCGTAAACTGTGCTGCCGTGACTTCTCCGGCTCCCTCACTCTCAGCTCCTGCGCGACTATGGACGGCCGCCGCGTGGCCCGCCGCCATCGTCTTGGTCTTTCATCGCATCTTCGTGCTCGCCTTCAACGGCACGGTGACTGATGATTTCGGCACCGTCTACCGCGCGATCCGGAACCTGTGGGAGGGCACCCCGGTCTACGAGCAAAACTATTCTTTCGTCGAACCGCTCTACCTGTATAACCCAGGCGCCACGGTTCTCCTGTCCCCCTTGGGTCTCGTGTCCGAGGAACACGCGCGCATCGCCTTCATTCTGGCCAACGCCGCCGCCATCATTGCCGCTTTGGCCGTGCTGACCCGCTTCGTAGGCCACAGCCTGCGAGGCCCGCTGTGGCCGGTCAGTATCGCCGCAGCCTTCGCTACCGAATCAGTCATCAACACGTTGGTCTTTACCAACATCAACGGCGTGCTTCTGCTCGCGATGGTGGCGTTCCTGGCTTTGCTGGATAAACACGGGTGGGCCGCTGGCTTGTGCATCGGGCTGGCAATCTTGGTCAAGCCGCAATTTGCCCCGCTGCTCTTCCTCGCCTTGGTGCGCAAGCGCTGGCTCACTGTAGGTTTGGGCGTGGCCATACCGCTGGTGAGCAACCTTGCGGCTTGGCCGTTCGTTCCGGGCGTGGAGGGCTTCCGCGCCAACCTTCTTCCCTACCTGGCCACCACGCGCGATTATGCCAACGCCTCCTGGCCGGGTGTGCGCGCCTACTTCGAACTCCCCGGCATCGTCTACTACCCCATCTGGTTGCTCTTCGCGGCCCTGGCCGCAGTGGCGATCCTCGGTCTGCTGCGCTGGCGCGAAAGTGAGCCCACCTTCTGGGCGCTGAGCACCAGTGGTGCCATCATGGTCGGAATCTTCTTCCTTTCTTCCTTAGGCCAGCAGTACTACTCCATGTGGCTTATCCCCATGCTGTTTACTGTGATGCTCGAGCGCTCGGTCTTCCGCACGTGGGGAGCATGGTTGGCCGCATTTTTATTCTTGGCGCCGCTCGAATGGACGTCGACAAGCATGCCCACCGCCGCACACTGGATGAGCGTCTTCATCGCCACGATTGGCTGGGGACTGCTCATTGTGGTGAGCGCCGCCTCCGTGGCCGGCTGGTGGTCCGCGGAACGAGGGGCTAGCCCAAAGCCTCAGGCGGGCGATAAAATCCCCGCATGACTGATTTCAAGCTCATTGCTGATACCGAATGGCGCAAGCGGCTAAGCGCCGAGGAGTACCGCGTCCTGCGCGAGGCCGGAACGGAAGCACCGCACGTCGGTGAATACACCAACACCACCACCGAGGGCGTGTACTCCTGCCGAGCCTGCGGCGCCGAGCTCTTCCGCTCCACGGAAAAGTTTGAATCGCACTGCGGCTGGCCGTCCTTCTTCTCCCCCTTGGCCGGCGACGCCGTCATAGAGCGCGAGGACAATTCGCTGGGCATGCGCCGCATCGAGGTGCTCTGTGCTCGCTGCGAGTCCCACCTCGGTCACGTCTTCGAAGGCGAAGGCTACGATACGCCCACGGACCTGCGCTATTGCATTAATTCCATCTGCCTTGATCTAGAAGAAAAGCCGGTCGAGGACTAACTCCTCAACCGGCTTCCGGCAAAATCGCGCCCCTTTAAGGCAGGATCGTGATGAGCTCAGCCACGTCCTTCACGCGACGGCCGGTGTGGAAGGGAATCTCCTCGCGCACGTGGTGGCGAGCCTCGGTGTAGCGCATCAGGTACATCAAGTCCACGATGCGGTGCAGTTCCGGGGCCTCAAAGGCCAGGATCCACTCGTAGTCACCCAGTGCGAAGGCCGGCACAGTGTTCGCGCGCACATCCGGGTAGTCGCGCGCCTGCATACCGTGCTCCATGAGGATACGGCGGCGCTTTTCCTCATCCATGGTGTACCAGTCGTAAGAGCGCACGAAGGGGTAAACGGAAATCCACTCACCGGGCTCCTCGCCCATAATGAAGGACGGCAGGTGAGACTTGTTGAACTCTGCCGGGCGGTGCAAAGCATTTCCTACCCACGTCACCTCAGAAACCTGGCCCAGGACGGTCTCGCGGCGGAAGTCCGCGAAGGCCTTCTGAATGTCGGCGAATTCTTCCGCGTGCCACCAGATCATGTAATCAGCGCTCTCCCGCATCCCGGACAGATCATAGATACCGCGCACGGTAACCACGCCTGCTTCCTCAAGCTCAGAGAAGAACTTCTGCGCCTGCGCGACGATCTCCTCGCGCTCCGTTCCCAACGCACCCGGGATGACCTGAAATACCGCGTGCTGCGAATAGCGCTGGACCTTGTTGAGCTCGGCGAAGTTGACCTTCGACATGCCTTTCTCCTTCTTTCAACCGACAGAGTTTCTTATCCATCATAAGTTGGAGGCGCCCCCGCGCGCCACTAGCCTTTCGGCGCGCCTTCCACCGCCACACGGGCGGAGCTTATACTTTGATCCCCGTGAGCAATTCCGACGTTTCTTCGCGCAACCTCGCAGGGGCACCGACCAACCTGCACGATCGCGCCGCCGCCTCTTCTACCGAATCGCGCCCTGCGGAGCCGAGCACTCCGACCGCCTTCACGGAGGCCGTCGAGTCCCTCCATGCCGCACAGCTGCGCCCAGAAATCACCTTGGGCACCATCCGCCCACCGCAACGCCTGGCCCCATTCAGCCACGCCATCGGCCTCGAGGTTGAGCGCAAAGAACACGGGGACCTCATCCCTACTGACTCTGAAGGCGATGCCTTCGGCCGCCTCATCCTGCTGCACGACCCAGGTGCGGAAGAAGCCTGGGAAGGGGCGATGCGCCTGGTGGCCTACATCCAGGCAGACTTGGACGATGCTGTCGCCGGCGACCCGCTGCTTCCCGACGTCGCCTGGGAATGGCTCACTGAATCCCTCGACGTGCGCGAGGCTACCCATACGAACTTGGGCGGCACCGTCACCTCGACCGCTTCCGTTCGTTTCGGCGAAATCGGCGGACCACCGCGCGCCTACCAATTAGAAATGCGCGCCTCGTGGACCGCATCCGGCCTGGATCTCGCCCCACACGTCGAAGCTTTTGCGCAAGTCCTCTCCCTCGTCGCTGGTCTGCCACCAGAGGGCGTAGCCGAACTCGGACGCTAAGATGAGCGAATTGCGCCAGGTACCGGTTGATGGAACGCCGAAAGTCCTGCTTTCTCCCCGTGAGTTTCAGGCCGGTGCCGCCCGCTTAGCTTCGGGAACTGGGCCATTTGCCATCGACACCGAACGCGCCTCGTCCTACCGTTTTGATGACCGCGCCTTCCTCGTGCAAATCCGCCGAGAAGGTGCGGGCACGTTTTTGTTCGCCCCCGAGCACCACCGCGATGAGCTCCGCGTAGCACTCGCACCGGTGCTCAATGGACAAGAGTGGGTGGTCCATGCCGCCCCCTCCGATCTCCCTAGCCTAGCGTGGCTAGGTTTATACCCAGGCTTACTGTTCGATACTGAGCTGGCTGCCCGCTTCGCCGGTTTCGCACACCCTAACTTGGCCGCAATGGTGCTGGAGCTTTTCGACGTTGAACTGGAGAAAGGCTACGGCGATTCCGACTGGTCCGAAACCCCCATCCCGCGGAAGTGGCGCAATTATGCGGCGCTCGACGTGGAGCTTCTCAACGAGCTCGCCGTGACACTGCGAGATATTCTTGCGGAACAGGACAAGCTCGACTGGGCTTATGAAGAGTTTGAGAAGATTGTCGAAGACCACGCACGTATCACTGGCCCCGAGCCTCGTTCCTGGCGGGATCTTAAGGGCGTCTCCTCTCTACGCTCCCGTGAGCAACTCGCGGTAGCCCGTGAGTTGTGGCAGCGACGCGAATCCATCGCCCGCTCCCAGGACATCGCACCGAACCGAGTGCTGCCGCACCGCGTGCTCGTAGAAATCGCGCGCCGCGTACCCCATTCCCCGCACGAAATCAACCAGATTAAAGGCTTCCCTCGGCGCCGCGGCGGCGCCACCTTGCGCTGGTTCGATGCCGTCGAGACCGCCCTTGCTAGCCCGCGCCAGCAGTGGCCGAAGGCGTTGCGCAGCCCACACCCGGTTCCTTCCAAATCAGTTTTTAACCGGGATTTCCCCGAGCTATGGCAGCTCTATACCGAGATCCGTGGTGATTTCGAAGACCTCGGTGAAGATCTGGGCATGAGCTACGAACTGATCCTCAAACCCAGCTTGGTCCGCACTGTAGTCTGGGCGGCCTGCGGACCTGAAGGCGGCGTGGCGGGCGAAATCGCAGCAGACGCCGATATCCCCGACTTCCTGCGTTCCCAGGGCGCGCGCGAATGGCAGGTGGAGCTGTCCACGCCGCTCCTGCGTCGCGGACTGGCGCGGTAGCACCCCGCTCCCCCGCGCTTTTAGCTCCGCGTAGCTACCCACTCATTCACGGATTCCGCGATGCCCTCCGGGGTCAGCCCGAATTCCTCGAGGATTTCTCCGCGGCTGGCATGCTTCGGGAAGCAACCAGGCACGCCGAGGCGATGCACCGGGGTATCTACATCAGCGGCGTCGAGTGCCTCCGCAACCATTGAACCAACGCCGCCCCGCAAGAGGCCGTCCTCCACCGTGACCACAAGATCATGATCTGCCGCCAACGCAACAACGGATTGCGGGACTGGTACCGGCCAGCGCGGATCGACGACGGTCACGTTGAAACCTTGTGCTTCCAGTAACTCGGCAGCACCCAAGGAACGAGCACTCATCGCTCCGACGGAGACGATGAGCACATCGGTTGCCTCAGTCGGTGATTCGGCAGCATCGGTATAGCGCAAGATGTCTACCCCGTCATCGAGGCGCTTGATCGCCTCACGGTCCTCCAGGAGATTGCCCTTAGGGAAGCGCACCACCGTGGGACCATCCTCAATAGCAATGGCCTCATTGAAAAGCTCACGCAGACGAGCGCCATCGCGTGGTGCGGCAATGCGCATCCCCGGGACGATGCTCATCAACGCCATGTCCCACACTCCGTTGTGCGAAGGGCCATCAGAGCCCGTGATACCGGCGCGGTCGAGCACGATGGTGACGGGCAGCTTGAGCAGCGCAATGTCCATGACAACTTGGTCGACTGCACGGTTAAGGAAGGTGGAGTACACAGCCACCACTGGGTGCATTCCTGCCAGCGCTAAACCGGAGGCGGAGGCCATGGCATGCTGTTCCGCGATGCCAACATCGAAGAATCGCTCTGGGAATTCCTCCTGGAAGGGCGCAAGGCCCGTCGGCCCCGCCATAGCAGCGGTAATAGCCACGATATCCTCGCGCGCATGACCGGCCTTGATGAGTTCCTCGGAAAAAGCCGCAGTCCATCCCGGCTGCTTCTGTCCCTTGGATACACCGGTGACCGGGTCGATAGCTCCGGTGGAGTGCATCTGGTCCTTCGGCTCATTGACCGCCGGGGCAAAGCCATGCCCCTTCTCCGTGACGGTGTGCACGATGATGGGACCGTCGTAGTCCCGGGCATAGCTCAGCGCCCGGACCACCGCGTCGATATCGTGGCCATTGATGGGGCCAATGTATTTGATTCCCAGCTCTGGGAACATCTCGGTGGGCAGAACGGTGGACTTTACGCCCTCCTTGACTGCGTGCAGAGCATCAAAGGTACGCTCGCCCACCCAGCCCATCGACTTCAGGCGCTTCTTGCCCAGCTCCATGAACTCGTCATAACCATGCTGTGCACGAATGCGCCCGAGGTTCTCCGAAAGTCCACCAATGGTCGGCGAATAGGAGCGGCCATTGTCGTTAACGATGATGACGACGTTGCGGTCTTTATCCGCAGAGATGTTGTTCAGTGCCTCCCAGCACATGCCACCGGTGAGGGCACCATCACCGACGACCGCCACAGCATTGCGGTGCGATTCACCACGAATCTTGAATGCCTTGGAAAGGCCGTCCACCGTGGATAGCGCTGCCGAGGCGTGTGAGGATTCGGTCCAGTCGTGTTCCGATTCCCCACGGTCCGTGTACCCAGATAAGCCGCCTTTCTGGCGCAAGGAATCAAACTGGTTGGCACGGCCGGTGAGCATTTTGTGCACATAAGACTGATGGGAGGTATCGAAGACGATGGGGTCCCGCGGGGAATCGAAGACGCGGTGGATCGCCACCGTGAGCTCCACAACGCCCAGGTTGGGCCCGAGGTGACCGCCCGTAGCGGACACCTTCTCAATCAAGCGCTGGCGGATATCCGCCGCGAGCTCAACCAGTTGCGTCTTGCTCAGGGCTTTGAGATCGCCTGGTGATTGAATGGAATCCAGAATGCCCATAGAGCTTGCCTTAAACCCCTTCATCGATCGTTTTCTTCTCTACCACCGTACCCGCTTATACACGTGACACGTCAATCATTACCCCGGGATCTTCCACCGCGGATGCATCCTGCCTTATGCCGCAGGAACCAGCAGCGCCAAGGTCTCAAAATGGTGTGTTCCCGGAAAGGCATTCACCATGGCTAAACGCTCTATACGGTAGCCGTGCTCAGACCATGCAGCGATATCACGTGCAAACGTCGCGGGGTCACAGCCAATGTGAAGGACGCGCTGCGGCGCCGCGGCAGCAATGGCCTCCACCACCTCAACACCCGCACCGGTACGCGGGGGATCCAAAATAACCGTTGCTGGCCGCGGCAGCTGGCTTGCGGCCTGCTCCACCTTAGCCGTCCGGAAGTGCACATCAATGTCCGCAAGCCCCGGCTGCGCTGCCGCGGCCGCCGGCGAGTAGTCGACGGAATACACCGTAGTATGGCCGCCCTCAGGTGCGGTGACTTCAGCAAGAGCGGGAACAAACAGCCCCACTCCTCCATAGAGATCCCAAGCCACTGCAGCGGCCTCGGATTCCTGTGCAGGTTTATTCTCTCCAGCCTCTGCCGCGAGCCACTGGCGTGCCAGGCGCGTGTAGGTATCGGGTGCGCCGATGTGCGCCTGCCAAAAGGCGGTGGGCGGAAAGTGAAACTCGTGGCCATCTGCACGTTGAACTACGTCCTGCGTCGGGGCTTCAATGACCTCCCGAATGGTCTCGATGCGTCGGCCGCGCGGCGCTTTCCGGGTCTCCACGACGTGCCGGTTACCGTCGCTGTCCACAACCGCGATGACCTCCGCGCCAGGGCTAAATGTGCGAGCCTCCGGTCCCACCAGACCGCTAACGAGGCCCGGTGCCAGCTGGCTGCAGGCCACATCCGTAATCAGCTCCGTGGAGCCACGCTTGCGCACGCCGGCACGGCCTTGCTTGTCGACACCCAACCTCACCCGCGTGCGCCATCCACGCTGGGGCGCCACATCGATGGATTCAATGTCGGGCACCTCCTCGAGGCGAGCCACTCGGCGCAGCTGGTCCCGCAAAACCGCGACCTTGATGCCTGGTTCCGCCGCGGAATCTAGCTCGGCGAAATCGCAGCACCCTGCACCTCGCTGCGCAGCCGGGCACGCAGATTCAACGCGGTCAGGGCTTGCCTTGAGCACTGCATTGACTTCCGCTTCGACGAAGGATTTCTTCACCTTTGTGGCGGTTACCGTCACCTGGTCTCCGGGAAAGGCGCCGGGGACAAAACACACACGCCCGTCGGGTGCTGCGCCGATTCCGACACCGCCGTGTCCCATGCGCTCGATGGTGGTATCGAAAGACTGGCCTTTGGTGATGGCTGCGCTCTCAGCGTTCCGCTCAGTCTTAGTCATGAGTTTTCTCCTTGAGTATTTTCGGAGCCCTGCGCTTCCTCAACAGCAGCGTTGGCGCGGCGCACCATCCAGACTGTCAGGATGGTGACGATTCCGGTCAACGGCCACCCCATGAGGATGCGAACGATGCCGAGGGTGGTGGTTTCATCGGCGTCGTATAACGCGCGCTGCACTATGAACCGGGCGATGAAGACTGCGGCCCACCCCGCCGTTGCCAAGGCATAAGCCTGCCGAGCCTTCGGGATTGTGCGCCACCCCATGTCATCGCCGTTGAGGCCCTTCCAGACCACGCCCACGAGCGGCCAACGAACGATGATGGAGATCACCGCCACGATGAACAGTACGAGCGACATCCAAATTCCGTAAAGGAAGTATCCCTTGGCATCCCCGGTAAACCACGCAATGGCGGCGCAAATAGCCACTCCCAATAGCCCGGAGAAAGCTGGTTGCAGAGTCTCCTTGCGGGCCAAACGCCACAGGCTGATGGCCAATGCCACGCCGAGCGCCGCAGCCAGAGCTGGTCCCAGACCCCAAACGTTATTGACTGGGATGAGAACCAGCACTGGCAAGGTCGCAGACACGAGCCCAGTCAGGCCTCCCATCTGTTCGAGCAACGATGGTTCCGCCTCGGCATCTGGGACCACGGCCCTTGCCTGCGGTGACGTATCGGTACTCGGCCCCGCGGTATATGCGGGGTTGGGGTCGGTGCCGCGCTCGGTGAAATCGTGCTCTTCAGGCGTAGGGGTGGTCACGTGTTCTAAGAATCCTTTTCGCTAGTGCCGGGGAAAGAAAACAACGTTTAAGGGTCTAGTTCTTCTCGTTGTCTTCGAGGTCCCGCAACTGTTCGCGGGCTTGGACTTCCGCGGCGTTCTCGGCGCCCTCGGTAGCTGATCCTGCCTCCGGTGCTGCAGCGTTGTCTGCATCGGCGGCCTGCTGCTGGCGCTCCTTCAGGGCCTGCTGAACTTGCTCAGCGAGTCGCTGCGGCAGCATAACAGGAAGCGAACTTCCGGCCAGGATAGGCTCCTCACCACGATAGATGAAGGTGCGGGCGACGACTTCACGCCCCAGCTTTGCGAGCTCTTCTTCCTTGCCCGCCGGGGCAGCCAGGGTCAATCGGTACATCCACCGCGGTCCCTCCACGCCGATGATGCGGATACCGCCCTTGTCGCTGGAGCCAACAATTTCAGATCCCCAAGGCCCGTCCTCTGGGTGCGCGGCAAACCCATCGGCTTCCAAGCCTTGGACGATATCCTCCGCAGATTCCGCCCATTGCCCTGGCGTGCGCGGCGCGGCAAAGGCCACGGGGGTCATGCGGCCGTGCGGGGTAAGGATGTGGAGCATGCGCGGGCCGTCTTGGCCCATCTCCACCTGGACCTGCGAGCCCTTGGGCAGCGGGATACGCATGGAACCCAAGTCCAGCAAACCAACCGAAAAATCCTCAAAGTTGAACTCGGCAATATCAACGTTATCGCCGTCGTAGGGTCCCATCTCCCCGTTGATGGCATCATGTGCCACGGCCTTCAGCCCGGTAACACCATGAGAATCATCGTTGTCTTCCCGGACTAGGCCAGCGTTGGAATCGGCAGGAGCCGAGGCAACGGTATCGTCCACGGCCTCTGCTGCCTCCGAAACAGCCTCGTCCTGACGGACATCCGGGTTCTTCCCCGCGTCCTCTGTCTTATTCTCGTCCTTCTTCTTTTTGCCAAAGGGCCACATCGCCATGGTTAGTGCCTTCCTTAATTCGTGTGTGTTACCGGTCTATTCGAGTCAGTTGACGCCAGTGGAGCCGTAACCGCCTTCACCGCGAGCGGTGTCATCGAGTTCCTCAACCTCACGGAAACCCACCAACTCCACGCGTTGCACAAGGAGCTGGGCAATACGCATTCCCCGCTCAACCTCAAAAGTTTCTACTGGGTCGTGATTAATAAGGCAGACTTTAATCTCACCGCGGTACTCCGCATCGATGGTGCCTGGTGTGTTAACCACGGAAATCCCGTGCTTGGCTGCCAGGCCGGAGCGAGGGTGGACCAAGCCAACCGTGCCCATCGGCAGGGCAAGGGCTATACCCGTGCCAACTAAAGCCCGCTCGCCGGGACGCAGAGTGACATCGTGTGCAGCATAGAGATCCGCACCGGCATCGCCACGGTGGGCGCGCTGCGGCAGCGGAAGCTCCTTATCAAGGCGCTTGACCTGAATCTCACCAAAAGGACTTACCGGATCTACGAGGGGATGTTGCTCATTCACGCGGCCCAGCCTACCTTGCCCCCGCCGTGCCCTACTCACGGGCTGGGGCCTAGAGGCTGCGTCTACTCGGCGCGTTGGGTTCTCCCCTTCCCCGACGACTAGACTCTGAAGCCATGACTTCGAGTTCTTCGTCTGCTTCCCCCTCGACGGCTGCCGAATCCCCCGTCATCCTTTACCGCGAGCGCCAGTGGGTGCCGTGGCACTGGTGGTTGATGGCGGCCGCCGTTGTGGCGATCTCTACAGCCACGGTCAGCCTCAACCGCGGAATCATGTGGGTCATCATCCCCGCTATTCTGCTCAGCGCCATCGCCGCGTGGGTTCTCTTAGCTTGGTCCAACACGGTGGTGCAAGTGGAACAAGATGCCGACGGCACGCGGTGGCTCACTGTGAAGGATGCGCAGCTGCCGCATGATGTCGTCTCCCGCAGCACCGCGGTGCCGGCCACCGCGCGTCGCAATGCGTTGGGCCCACAGCTCGATCCCGCTGCATTCCTCGTGACGCATGGTTGGGTGCCAGAACATGTGATGCTTGTCCTCGATGACCCAGAGGACCCGACACCTTATTGGCTGATCGGCTCTAAGAATCCCGACAAGCTACTTACGGCCTTCGTTCCCGAACAGGCCGCTGCTGCCAAGGCCTAAATGCTGCGTGCAAAACCAGGGAGCTCATTAGATCAGCTAATTGGCTGAACCCCTATGAGCTAAGCGCAGTCCATGCAGACGGGCTGCCCGTCTTCTTCATGGTCCAGGCGCTTATTGGACTGCACCAAGTAGCACACGGAGCAGGTGAACTCGTTTTCCTTGCGCGGCACGACAGTGACGTTGAGTTCCTCGCCCGTCAGGTCTACTGACGGCGGCTCGAAAGCCTCGACGATTTCGCCATCGTCATCCATGCCATTGTTGTCATTTTCAGCCGCCTTCAAGCCCTCGAGGGAGTCAGCCTCGAGCTCATCTTCAGCGCGGCGACGCGGTGCGTCATAGTCGGTGGCCATAATACTTGCCTCTGTGAGTTAGATAGATAGGTACGTGTATTTATCGACGGCATCCTAAACCACACAGGCCCGCCTGTCACACTCGCCCCGCCGTGGGGGCACCACGCGACTCACCCTATTACCCCCTCCGCTCCTGCTTTCATAGTTGTGAGCTGCGAGTTTGCGCCTTTCGCATCGTGGAAGATTTTTCTGGGTAAAGCTCCTCACATCCCACCCACAATGCTTTGAGGAACGATGCGCCAGACGGCAAAAATCGGAGCGACTCTCCCCACACCTTCGGCGCAAATGCTGAAGTATCACCACATCATCGGGCGGCTAAACATAGACTGTCAGTATGACCGTGCAAGAAACACAGCAGCAGGATACGAATCCGAGCACCCAGCACCATAGCCATGCCTTCGGCATCGATGTTGGAGGCTCCGGCATCAAGGGTGCCGTAGTAGACCTCGCGACAGGAGAGTTCGTCGGCGACCGCCTCAAGATCGCCACGCCACAGCCTGCCACCCCCGACGCCGTTGCCACGGTGATCGCCCAGATCGTCGCTGAGAAGAACTGGGACGGCCCTGTCGGAATTACTATGCCCGCGGTGGTCAAAGAACAGATTATTCGCAGCGCAGCGAATATTGATAAGTCATGGATTGGGGTCGACGCGCAGGACTTGCTGGGCAAGTACCTCGATGCTCCTTTTACCGTGCTTAACGACGCCGACGCAGCCGGCCTCGCCGAGGTGGCCTACGGCGATGACGTTGCGCGCTCCGGCCCTGTCATCTTCCTTACCCTGGGCACCGGCATCGGCTCCGCCTTCCTGCTCGATGGTCAGCTCTTCCCCAATACGGAGATCGGCCACCTCATCGTCGGGAAAAAGGAGGCAGAGCACCAAGCCTCTTCCGCGGTCAAGGAACGTGAGGGGCTCAAGACTAAGCAGTGGGCAAAGCGCGTCAACCGAGTGCTCCACGAATACGAGGCGCTTTTTAATCCCTCAGCTTTTGTCATCGGCGGCGGAATCTCTCGGAAGTTTGACAAGTGGGGCGAGCACTTGAGCATCGAAACCCCAGTCGTTGCAGCTCAGCTCCGCAATCGCGCGGGCATCGTCGGGGCCGCAATGGCAGCGAAGGAAGGCATTCGCCCATAAACCGAGCAGAACCTATCTTCCCCAGTTGACCCCAGTCACCGCCTGGTAACAAAAATGATCTATACTGGGCTGTCGATTATCGAATATCCAGCGGCGCGCCTCCCCTGCTCATTACGGAGGCGGGCTAGCATCGGGGACTAGTCGCGATAAACTTGCGCGTCCCCATAGTTTCCACTCAAAGAGCAAGTCGAAAGGGCGTACGTGGCAGCCACTGATTCTTCAGACCAGGTACTCGGCGAGGGCGAGAGCACCTCCGAGGCATCTGCACCTGCACAGAAGACCGCCAAGAAGACGGCAAAAAAGACAGCCAAGAAGACGGCTAAGAAAACCGCGAAAAAGACTGCGAAGAAGACGGCTAAAAAGACAGCCAAGAAGGCTGCTAAAAAGACGACTCGCAAGTCTGCTCAGAAGGCGACGAAGAAGACCGCCAAGAAGACTGTGCGTAAGTCGGCGGCGAAGAAGGCAACCTCGCCTGAAAGCTCTGAGTCTGCTGAAGAGCTCGCAGAGGATCAGAACGACGAGTTGGATGCCGAAACCAACGACGATGCCGATATCGACTTCGATCCGGACAACGCAGAGTTGGACGAGGACGACGAGTTCGGTGACGACGATGACGACCTCGAGGGCGAAGACTCCGAAGAAGAGGATGACGGCTCATCTGTCTGGGATGAGGATGAGTCCGCAGCCCTGCGTCAGGCTCGTAAGGACGCAGAGCTAACGGCCTCGGCAGACTCTGTCCGCGCCTACCTGAAGCAAATCGGCAAGGTCGCCCTCCTCAACGCAGAGCAGGAGGTTTCCCTGGCCAAGCGCATCGAGGCCGGCCTGTACGCTCAATACCGCATGGATGAGATGGAAAAGGCCCGTGCCGAGGGCGACAAGGCCGCCAAGCTCTCTCCCATGGAGAAGCGCGATATGCGCGCCATCGCCCGTGATGGACGCAAGGCAAAGAATCACCTTCTCGAGGCGAACCTCCGCCTCGTGGTGTCCTTGGCTAAGCGCTACACAGGCCGCGGCATGGCATTCTTGGACCTCATCCAGGAAGGCAACCTGGGCCTGATCCGCGCCGTTGAGAAGTTTGACTACACCAAGGGCTATAAGTTCTCCACTTATGCCACGTGGTGGATTCGCCAGGCCATCACCCGCGCCATGGCGGATCAGGCACGTACCATTCGCATTCCAGTGCACATGGTGGAGGTCATCAACAAGCTGGGCCGTATCCAGCGTGAGCTGTTGCAGGACTTGGGCCGCGAGCCTACCCCTCTGGAGCTGGCGAAGGAAATGGACATCACTGAGGAAAAGGTGCTGGAGATCCAGCAGTATGCCCGCGAGCCTATTTCCTTGGATCAGACAATCGGTGATGAGGGTGACTCCCAGCTCGGTGATTTCATTGAGGATTCTGAGGCAGTCATTGCCGTCGACGCTGTGTCCTTCACTTTGTTGCAGGATCAGCTCCAGGATGTGCTCACTACCCTGTCCGAGCGCGAGGCCGGCGTGGTTCGCCTGCGCTTCGGCCTGACCGATGGCATGCCGCGCACTTTAGACGAAATTGGCCAAGTCTACGGCGTTACCCGCGAGCGTATTCGCCAGATCGAGTCTAAGACCATGTCTAAGCTGCGCCACCCATCGCGTTCCCAGGTGCTGCGCGACTACCTAGACTAAGCAAACTGAAAGAATAAAGCGGCGAGGAGGTTTAGCCCTCCTCGCCGCTTTTCTTTACCCTATGGAGCCGATAGACTCATGGGATTTCTAGCCTTCGATCCCCAACTCAATCGCTGTGGCGATCCGATCGATGACGTCTTTATCGGAAACTTCTCCGCTGATGGTCACCGAAGCGCCCTGGGATACCCCGAGAGACATCAGCATCATTGCAGAATCTGCCTCTGCCGACTCTCCGTGACAGGAGAGGGTTACATCCCCTGCTGCTTCCGCAGCCAACTCTGCAATCCTTGACGCCGGACGGGCATGCAGACCCGCCTCATCGGCCACAGTCACTGTCAGTGAGTACTCACCAGCGTTTGTGTCTGGGTTATCCTCGTCTGCAGACGCAGTGGCTGAGGACTGCTTCGGAAGGAAGACCTCGATGGCGCGTTCCGCGGCTTTGACCACGGCGGCAAGTCCATCACCCTGTTGAGCGGCAGTGGCTGCTGCAATAGTGGCTTCGACAAAGGGGGCATCGACAAACTTCACCGTCTCTTCGTCAAGGAACTCAAGAACGGACTCAACGGTCATCGTGGCCGAGCCTAAGTCACTAAGGACGACCACGCTAAGACCTTGGCCACGTGCATGGCTAACGGCACCTTCGACGAGGTCAAAAGACGTTCCGATGCCGCCTTCCTCCAAACCACCAGCAGGAAGGATGGTCACGTCGGGAGCCATCTGAGCAGCAAGCTCAGTCAGCCCTTCAGCGAGCTTGGCCGAGTGTGATACGAGAACGAGTCCAACGCGGGGCTGTGCCATATTCTATGCTTCCTCCTTGAGGGTTTCGGCGGCGTCGGCAGCCGCAGCGATAAATAGAGCCGAGGATGTAGCCCCCGGATCCTTGTGCCCCGCAGAACGCTCCCCTAGGTAGGAAGCGCGGCCCTTCGTGGCCACCATCGGGATAGTCGCCTCCGCGCCTGCTGCTGCGGCGTCGGCAGCCGCGCGCAGTACCTCAGCGGGACTCTTCGCGGCATCCGCCGCATCACGAGCGGCCCGTGCGGCCGGTGCCCAGGCATCGACCATTGTCTTCTCCCCTTCAGCTGCCTTACCGCGGACGGTGATTCCTTCAAGTGCGGCTTCAATGAGAGCAACCGTCGTGGGCGCATCAATCTCTCCAGGGCCAGCGGCTTTAGCCGCGCGTAGGAAAGCTGTTCCCAGCAGCGGACCAGAGGCTCCACCAACGGTGGACATAAGTGTCTTCGCCGTCAGCTTCAACACATCAGCAACATAAGAAGTCTCCGGTGAGATATCCGAATCCACTTTCTCCACGACGGCGCGGAAACCGCGATCGACGTTTTCACCATGGTCGCTATCCCCAATGGCGCGGTCAAGCTCGATGAGTTCCTCGCGGTGTTCGTGTGCCGCTGCGGCGCAGTTTTTCATCCACGCCTGGGCCCACGCTGTTGACAATGTCGCACTGTTGGTCATATCTACATTCCTTGTCGTAGTGCAGCGGTGTGGCACGGGTCATCAAAAAGCTCGAGGTCTTCCTCGTCCGCGCGCATGACGGTAACGGAGCATCCGGCCATATCTAGGCTGGTAACGAAGTTACCCACGAGGGAGCGCTCGATGCTCACGCCTGCCTCCTGCAGGCGCTGGGCGACGCGACGATAGACCACGTACAGCTCGGACGCCGGGGTGGCTCCCATACCGTTGACGACAACGATAGTGCGCTCCCCCTTGTTCAGTTCAAGATCCGCCAGCACGGGATCGAGCAGGTGGTCCGTGACATCATCGGCAGAAACCAGAGGAATTTCCTTGCGGCCCGGCTCGCCATGGATACCCACGCCGAGTTCGACTTCGTCTTCCCCGAGGCCGAAGGAGGGTTTGCCCACATGGGGCACGGTGCAGGCAGAAAGCGCTGCTCCCATAGTCGCGGTATTCTCCACTACCTTCTTCGCCACAGCAGTTACTGCCGCGAGATCATCTCCGCGTTCAGCTGCGGCACCTGCCAGCTTCTCCACCAACAGCGTTCCGGCAACGCCGCGGCGACCGGCGGTGAAGGTGGAGTCTTCCACCGCAACATCGTCATCGACAACGACCTGGCTGACCTCAATGTCATCGAATTCTGCCAGCTCCGCCGCGGTGTCAAAGTTGAGGACATCGCCGGTGTAGTTCTTGACAATGTAGAGCACCCCCGCCCCAGCGTTCACAGCTTCGGTGGCGGCTTGGATAGCGTCCGGCGTAGGCGACGTGAACATGGCACCTGGCACTGCCGCGTCCAACATGCCATGCCCAACGAAACCCGCATGCAACGGCTCGTGCCCAGATCCACCGCCAGAGACAATGGCAACCTTGCCGTCTTCTTTCCCCTGCTTGCGGGCAACGAAGAGCGGATCGGTGGAGCGAGTGACGATGTCACCGTGGGCTAAAGCAAAGCCCTCCACTGATTCGGCTACTACGTTGTCCGGTAAGTTGATGAGCTTTTTCATCATCCATCTCCTTAGGTTTTCATTGGCCTCGAGCACTCTTTACGGATTGCTGCCGAGCCTACCCGCGCTACCGGATACTGTGCCGAATTCTACTGCGTCCGCGCGCTACCACTTGCGCAGGTAATCTATGCGCTCCTGGAGCTGCTCAGCATTACACAATGCGGTGGGCGGGCCCCCGCAGGCCTTGCGAGCTTCGGTGTGGATGGCGCCGTGTGGACGTCCGGTGCGTTGGGCGGTGATAGACACTACTGTGTTGAGCTCTTTGCGCAACGCGGAAATCTCATCCACCACACCTGGCTGGGAACCGGCGCTGCTTGCCGACGCCTCCGCCCCGCGCTTGGGCGCATGTGGGGTGCCGTAGAGCTTGCGGCGTTGTTCTTCCGCCGCCTCTGCAGCCCGGCGCGCCTTCTCTTCTGCTTCGCGGCGGTCCAGCTCATCGGACTGCTTCTTGCGCAGAAGGTCCTTGACCTGGTCGGCGTCGAGAAGCCCGGGGATGCCGAGGAAATCCTCTTCTTCATCGGTGATGTTGCCCGTGGTGAACTGCGAGCCGTTGTAGAGCAGTCCTGAGAATTCTGCTTCCGCGCCTAAGGATTCATAGGAAGGCTCGAGCATGTCCGGTTCGGACTTCTTCTTATTGGCGTCCTCGAGCAGCTCATCGTCCCAGCCTTCCTTGTCGGGGTTTTTCTCCCCTCCCAGAACGTGGTCGCGTTGCTTCTCCATGTTCTCGGCAAGTCCCAAGAGCACCGGCACGGAAGGAAGAAAGACTGAGGCTGTCTCGCCGGGCATGCGGGAGCGCACGAAGCGGCCGATGGCCTGTGCGAAGAAGAGCGGTGTCGAAGCAGAGGTGGCATACACGCCCACTGCGAGGCGGGGAACGTCGACGCCCTCCGACACCATGCGCACGGCCACCATCCACTCGTCGGTGGATTCAGAGAACTCCGCAATACGCGCCGAGGAGCCTGGGTCATCGGAGAGGATGACAGAGACTGGGGTATTGGAAATCTGCTTGAGGATCTTGGCGTAGGCGCGCGCGGTTGTCGTGTCGGTAGCGAGCACAAGGCCGCCGGCGTCCGGCATGTTGCGGCGCATCTGCATCAGCCGTGTGTGCGCCGCCTGCAAGACGGTGGGGATCCACTCGCCTTTCGGGTCGAGGGCCGTGCGCCAGGCGCGGGCGGTCTGCTCCGGATTGAGAATATCTCCGAGACGGGCCGCATGTTCCTCACCGGCACTATCGCGCCAGCGGGACTCGCCGGAGTAGCTGAGGAAGACGACGGGGCGCACGACACCGTCAGCAAGCGCATCGCCATAGCCATACGTGTGATCAGAGCGGGATACGAGGTGACCTTCCCCATCCTCCTCGTAGCGCACGAAAGGGATCTGCGAGTCATCGGAGCGGAAGGGAGTACCGGTCAGCGCGAGGCGGTGCTCCGCATCATCATAGGCTTCCCGCACACCATCGCCCCAGCTCTTGGCTTCACCGGCGTGGTGGATCTCATCGAGGATCACCAGGGTGCGCCGCGCCGAGGCAACCGCGCGGTGCTTGTACGGGTGCATGCCCACCTGCGCATAGGTCACCACGACACCGTCCATCGCGGGGTTGACTCCCGAGGAGTTTGTGAACTTGGGGTCGAGCGCTAGCCCTACGCGGGAGGCGGATTCCGACCACTGCACTTTGAGGTGCTCGGTGGGCACCACCACGATGACACGCTCTACGGTGCGGTCCGCCATGAGCTCTGTGGCCACACGCAGAGCAAAGGTAGTCTTACCTGCGCCTGGCGTTGCCACCGCCATGAAATCCTTCGGCTTGGTGGCTAGGAACTTATCCAAAGCTGCGCGTTGCCACACGCGAAGCGAACCACTATTGGCAAATCTCTGTGCTGGAGTCTGTGTAGACACGGTCAGCGATTATCCCCCTCTAGTTATCCCAACATCCCGCTTCTCTGAAGTTCTCGATCCTTAATGCTTGGCATCGACGCAGGATGAACGTCGATGCACAGCTTAACGGCGGCGCAAGCTCTTATAGACGCGCTCGCAGTCAGGGCACACGGGCGAACCAGGCTTGGCTTGCTTGGTTACCGGGAAGGTCTCTCCGCACAGGGCAACGACGTACTTGCCGTTGACCGCGGAGTCGAGGATCTGGTTCTTCTTCACGTAGTGGAAGAACTTCGGGGTGTCGTCGTTGGTCGACGTATCCTCGCGGACATCAGGGCGCTCAATAGTCTTAGTCGTCGTACTCACGCCCACTATCATGCCGCATCAGTATCGAAGTTGGCGAGTCCTCCAGCTACGCTGATAGGCATGACCCCTTCGAACTCGCGCGATAACACCCGCCATACCCCACGATCGGGGCAGCGGCGCGGACGTCGATTCGGGCGCGAAACGCACCTCATCACCACGGCAAAACTCGCCCCGGGTCAAGACCGGCATCGCCGCGAGATCATCTACTCCATACTGCAGTTTCTGCGCGTTCCCTCCCTCCTGATATCCGGAGCCATGGTTTATGTTTGGCAGTGGTGGATTCCCGCTGCCCTCGTCGTCGCCGTCACCTTCCCTCTCCCCTGGATCGCTGTGGTCATTGGCAATGGCCGGGGTCAAAAGAAAGACAAACGCGAAAAAGCTGTTTATAAACCAGCCCTTGCCCGGCAAATGGCGCAGGCGCAACGTGAGGAACTCACCAGCGGTTCCCACGGTGAACTGCCCGGCGCGCCTGGGCGGCACAATCCCTCGTCAGGAGCAGACGCAAACAGTACTGCAACTGACACAATTGACCACGAAGATTAGAACATCACTGTTTCCCTCCCCGATGCATTTAAGGATTCTCTTGTGAGCACCCAGCAGCCTTCTCCTTTTGGCCCAGCGATGAACCCGGAACACCCCATCGCGGACGTTGCGGCAGAACTTTCCCGAGTCTTTGCGGACGCAGGGTTTAGTGCGGATGGCATCGCAGGCCACCTGGGACCCGAGTTCACCGAAGCCCTGCATCGCGGAGAGCCCGCCGCAGTTGCCCTGGGCGCAAACGGTGATTCCCGCCTGGACCATCTCATCCGTATCTTCTTGCTACATGAACATGTACCAGCCACGCTGCTTTCCGACGTCCTCGGTGCGCGCCTAGCTGCCCAGCTCATTGATTGCGGTGTCGTGTTCAGCGATGAACACGGCACCGCCTACGTGGCTTATGACATTCGACCGCACATCATCGTGGGCAAGAATCGTGTCGTGTTCTCCGATGTTGATGCATCGCTGGTGGATCACGTACCTGGCTCTGAGCATGTGTTGGGAGTAGGCTCGGCCAGCCTGTCTTTGTTGCATTCCACGCCAACGACACCGGTGGAATCAGTACTAGATTTGGGCACAGGTTCGGGCGTCCAGGTCCTCGGGCAGCTGGATTCTGCGCAACGCATTGTGGCTACCGACGTCCATGAGCGAGCCCTCGAACTCGCCCGCGCCACCGTCCTCGCGGCGGAGGCGGAAGACCGCGTTGAGCTACGCCACGGCTCCTGGTACGAACCGGTTGAGAATGAGCGCTTCGACCGCATTGTGGCTAACCCTCCATTCGTGGTTGGCTTGCCCGAAGTGGGGCATGTCTATCGAGACTCCGGCCTCAACCTGGATGGAGCAAGCGAGCTAGTGGTATCCCAGGCAGTCGAGCATCTCAACCCTGGGGGCACAGCGCACATACTCGCAGCCTGGGTGCATCAAGGCGAAGAATCATGGCAGCAGCGCGTCGCCTCGTGGCTGCCGGATACCGGCGTGGCCGCATGGATCATTCAGCGCGATGTAGCGGACCCAGCGTTATATGTCTCAACCTGGTTGAGCGATGAATCCGTGGATGTTCGCAGCCATGAAGGCCAAGAGCGGTCACGCCGGTGGCTGGAGCACTTCCGTGAAAATGAGGTCACCGGAATCGGGTTTGGTTTCGTGGCCATCCAGCGCATCGGTGAGGACGAGCCCTCGGATATCTTGGCGGAGACCATGGCGCAGCCAGTTATCGATCCGCTCGGCCCTGAAGTGGAAGAGTACTTCGCGCGCGTCGAATGGCTGCGCAACCTGGTGCCGGGTGAATTGGAAACTAAGCATGTGCAGCTGCGCCCCGGGGTGGCCCGTGAAGACGTTGCACTGCCCGATGGAGACCTAGGCATGGGCTTTGAACGCGCGGCGCTGCGGCTCAGCCGCACCGATGGTCCCCGCTGGCAGCACGATGTCGATGAGCATCTCGCTGCCATTGTCGCCGGGCTTAACCCGAATGGTTTGAGCATCGGTGAAACCATCGAGCTCTACGCTGCCGCGCAGGGTTTTGAAGAAGCCGAGTTGGTCAGTGCAGCACTTCCGGCCATCGTGGATCTTATCCGCCATGGGCTTCTCATCCCGACCGAGCTGCTAGCTTTTAGCAACACTGAGTAGCCTCGTTCCTCCGCTACGAGCCACTTTCCTCCTTCAGTCCCCGCAGACTTCTCATCCGAGAAAGAACTCCTCTACAGAAAGGCTGTGTACTTCCCTCCCATGCGTGCTGTTTTAACCCGCGTTTCTGAAGCCTCTGTCACCGTGAACAACGACGTCGTTGGGTCCATTACCTGCCCCGACACCGGCGGCATCCTGGCACTCATTGGTGTATCGCGAGAGGACGTCGAGGCAGGCGGTGACGCCACCGCTAGCGACGGCCCGACCTTGGAAGAGAAGATGGACACGATGGCGCGCAAGATCGCTGAGCTGCGCATCCTCGAGGGCGAAACCAGCGTGGTCGATAGTGGTGCGCCAGTTCTGGTGGTCAGCCAGTTCACTCTCTACGGACGAACCGCGAAAGGCCGCCGCCCTTCGTGGTCAGATGCTGCCCCAGGAGAAGCCGCGGAGCCGGTGATTCAGGGAATTGTTGCGCGCCTGCGCGACCGCGGAATCACCGTGGAGGAAGGCCGCTTCGGAGCGATGATGCGCGTCTCCTCGGTCAACGAAGGGCCATTCACCGTGCTCGTGGAAGTCTAGATGCGGCGCGCCTCCCCCAAAATGGCCTAAAACCTCCTTCTTCCCGTGGGGTGTTAGAACATTTTTCGTGCCACGGGAACTAACTGCGCTGAAAGCTCGTTGTAGGAGATGAACCAAGCCGCAACTTAGGAGGCATGAGATGGCCACATCATCCGCTGCTAGCGTCCAGGACGAGGACGGACAGGAAGTTGACCGCGGCTCACGCCGTAACCAGACAAATGACAATCCCTCCGCGGACTTGGTCCGCGTTTATCTCAACGGAATCGGCAAAACTGCGCTGCTGAGTGCTGAGGACGAGGTTGAGCTCGCACAGGCCATCGAGGTTGGCCTGTACGCCGAGTACAAGCTCGCCAATGCCGAAAAGCTGACCCGCGCTGAGAAGCGCGACCTGAAGATTTTGGCCCGCGAAGGCAAGAAGGCACGCTCCCACCTCCTGGAGGCGAACCTGCGTCTCGTGGTCTCCCTGGCTAAGCGCTATACCGGCCGTGGCATGCCCCTGCTGGACCTCATCCAGGAAGGTAACTTGGGCCTGATTCGTGCGATGGAGAAGTTTGATTATGCCAAGGGCTTCAAGTTCTCCACATATGCAACGTGGTGGATCCGCCAGGCCATTACCCGCGGCATGGCTGACCAGTCCCGCACTATCCGCCTCCCTGTGCACCTGGTAGAGCAGGTAAATAAGCTTTCCCGCATTAAGCGCGAGATGTACCAGTCCTTGGGCCGCGAGGCCACGAATGAGGAGCTCGCTGAAGAATCCGGAATCGAAGAGTCCAAGATCGAGATGCTGCTGCGCCAGTCCCGCGATCCTGTCTCCTTGGACATGCCAGTCGGCACCGATGAGGAAGCCCCGTTGGGTGACTTCATTGAGGATGCTGAAGCAACGGATGCCGAGACCGCTGTGGTGGCCTCCATGCGCCACTCCGATATCCGCTCCGTGATTGGTTCCCTCGAGGAACGCGAACAGGATGTCATCCGCCTGCGCTATGGCTTGGACGATGGTGTCCCGCGAACCCTCGACCAGATTGGCCGCAAGTTCGGCCTCTCTCGTGAGCGCGTTCGCCAAATCGAGCGTGAGGTTATGGCTAAATTGCGCGAGGGTAACCGTGCGGACCGCCTCCGTGAGTACGCGCTCTAAGCCTTAGCTTCCTTCCCAGCCTTAGCCATCGAGGAATGCCCTTGCTGCCCAGTTGACTTGTGTTGCTGGGCCGCAGAGGACGTTGCTCGGTGGCTTTTGTGTTACCGCACGGTGATCCTCAAGGCTTTTCAATCCCGCCCCACTCCCCCTGCCAGACGCACAGTGCTGCGCGCTCTCAGCTTTCGAAAAATGCGCTATTGTTTAAGATATTCTCTTAATAGACTTCTATTACCGCGCCTAAACCTATGTGGCTACGGACCGCCGACAACGCAGAAAGGTAAGCCCACGTGAGGGACCTAGTTGACACCACGGAAATGTATCTGCGAACCATCTACGAGCTCGAAGAGGAAGGTATCACCCCACTGCGCGCTCGAATTGCAGAGCGTTTAGAGCAGTCCGGACCGACCGTCTCCCAGACCGTGGCCCGGATGGAGCGCGATGGACTTCTCCACGTGCGCACCGACCGCAGCCTTGATCTCACTCAGCAGGGCCGCGAATTAGCTACCAACGTCATGCGCAAACACCGCTTGGCTGAGCGGTTGCTCACGGATGTCCTTGGCTTGGATATCCACAAGGTCCACGACGAGGCCTGCCGGTGGGAACACGTGATGAGCGAAGAGGTGGAAAAGCGAGTCGTCGCGGTGCTGGAGGATTCTTCCCGCTCACCATTCGGCAACCCAATCCCCGGTTTGGCACAGCTGGGTATGGCTCCGGTAGAGCTCGACTTGGGTACCCGCGCCATCGACCTTCCCACGGGCCAAGAAACCGAGGCCACCATCGTGCAAATCAATGAGGTCTTGCAAGCTGATAATTCCACCTTCCACGACCTGTATGCCTGCGGCATCCAGGTTGGCTCGCACGTCACCGTGGTCAATGAGAGCGGGACGATTAGGCTGACAACGACATCAGGGCACACCGTCGAGCTTGTCGACGACCTTGCTCACGCTATCCGCGTCAAGGAGGACTAAACCAATGAAGCTGTTAGTTACCGGCGGAGCCGGCTATGTCGGCAGCGTATGCGCGGCCGTCCTCGTTGAAAAAGGCCATGATGTCACCATCATCGACAATTTCTCCACAGGCAACCGCGAGGCCATCCCGGAGAACGCGCGCCTCGTTGAAGGCGACGTGGCTGATGTCGCTCGTGAGGTATTGTCTGAGGGCGCTTTCGAAGGAGTCTTGCACTTCGCGGCGCGCTCCCTCGTGGGCGAATCTATGGAGGCCCCAGCTGACTATTGGCAGCACAACGTGGTCACTACGCTTACGCTGCTTAACGCCATGCGTGAATTCGAGGTCACCAACCTCGTCTTTTCCTCAACCGCTGCCACCTACGGTGAGCCGGCGCAGGTGCCGATCACGGAGACGATGCCCACCCAGCCGACGAACCCTTATGGCGCATCGAAGCTTGCCATCGACTACATGATTACCTCTTATGCCAAGGCCTATGGCTTGGGGGCGACTTCCCTGCGCTACTTCAACGTCGCTGGCGCCTATGGTGATATCGGAGAGAACCGCGAGGTGGAAACCCACCTCATTCCGCTTGTCCTGCAGGTAGCGCTGGGACATCGCGAGAAGATTTTCATCTTTGGCGATGACTACGACACCGCCGATGGCACCGCAGTGCGCGATTACATCCACATTCGTGACTTGGCCGAAGCCCATGTGTTGGCGCTGGAGAGCAATGCCACTGGCACCCACCGCATCTATAACCTCGGCTCCGGGGACGGCTACTCGGTCAAGCAGGTTATTGAGGCCTGCCGCGAAATCACTGGACACCCCATCCCAGCAGAGCTTGCGCCGCGCCGCGCTGGTGACCCTGCGACGCTCGTGGCTTCCTCAGACAAGATTAAATCCGAGCTCGGATGGAACCCGAGCCGCACCGACCTGAAGACCATCGTCACGGATGCTTGGAACTTCACCCGGCAGCTCGGCGAGCGGGCCCATTCCGCTCGGCGCTAAGCGTCTTTTCTGCAGGCTCCTCCCCTAGGGCGTTGTCATAAGCCTTGAGTGCCCCTGTATGAATCGAATCTCGTATCTTTTCGTGCAGGCCATGGCGGTACGCTTGGCACAGCAGCGCGCCGAGGCGGTGGCTGGGAAACTCCTCCGTGACAAGTTGCAATGCTGGCCCGGCGAGGATATCCCACTCCTGCTCCAACTGCGCTAATGCGAAAAGGGTCAGTGCATTCGCCCGCAGCTCCCCGCTGAATGTGCGGGCCGCTGCGAGGAGAAGGTCCGCCCCAGATTCGCCTGCCTTCGCGCAAATATCTACCACGAGGTCACGCGTCCACGTTGTCGCTAACCACACTGCGCAAGATTCCAGTAGCTTGCTATCCTGTTCTGCTTCTTCCACGGATGCGACTTGTTCAAGCGCCCACTGGGCATCCTCAAGAAAGTGATCCAGCAGGTCTGTGCGCTTCTTTCCTTGTGCCACAGCCACCTGCTCGCGATATCGCGTCGCCGCATCGCGAGCTTGCTGCGCTAAGACTTCTGCTTCCTCGGCGTCGAGGTAGCTATTCCCAGGTGCAAAGACCGCAAAGAAATCCTCCCTGTTTAGCTCAGGTACCACATTGTGGTCGACGCAAGAGCGCATCGAGGGGGCGTCGGTTAGCGCCGGTATAGTCCCTTCAACCCACTTCTTCATCGGCCCGCTACCGTCCGCATTGACGGTTCCATGCAGCAAGATATAGGGCTCATTCTGGGTGATTTCCTGGGCATACCACGCGGCGTCGATCTCCACTCCATCCTCAGCGCGGTCCAGGCCATAAAGCCAGTGGGACACTGCCCGCAGTTGGGTAAGAGGCTGCTTCGAGATGAGGAAGGCAAAGACACCTTCGCGGGCATGCTCCGCTAGGAGCGGTGCGATGTCTGTGATTGCTCCTTGGGCATCCGTGATATCGACGCGAGCGAGCGGCCCCATGGCTGGGCCGCGTGGAGTGGTGTCGATGGCCATAAACACCACCGATTCGGTGGGATAGAAACCTAGGAGCCCGGGGATGTTAGCGAGGAGATGACCTGGAGTTGTTATCGGTGGCATACGGTCTGTGTGCGTTGAAAAAGTGTTCATGCCTTGTAGCCTGAACCACCTGCAGTAGCCACCGCTAGGGATACCCCGGCGCGCACGGAATATCTGTGGATAACAAGTCCGGGCTGTCACTCAATCCTTGGGAATCCACTGGGTTATCCACACCAGGGCAAAGGCCAGCCTGGAAGAAGTAGTGACTGTATGGCATGCTTGTACGATCATTACCAGTTCCCGCAGACAGTTCTGCATAGGCAGGCTGCCGGGTATGTGTTCTCCTTGGAGCACCATTTCAGCTGGGAATAGGCAACAAGCCTTAAGCGTTGCATGACACAGAACGCTGAAGAAGTCCGTACGCTCGTTAAGAAGCGCACGATGAGAAGGAGGAGTCACTACCATGCAGGAAGAACAGCGCCGCATGTATGAACTGGAGTATCCCGCTCCAGTGGTCAAGGATGATTCGACTCCAGACAACGGCCCCACGATGATCGTTGCTATGAACGGTTATGCCGACGCCGGACAGGCCGTCGAAGCCAGTGCCGATCACCTCAAGGCCGCTTTAGAAAACCGCCAGCTGGCCTCGTTTAACAATGATGAGCTCATTGATTACCGCTCGCGCCGCCCCGCCGTCACCATCGATCATGACCGCACGATGGAGATTGAGAACACTGACTTAGGTATCAAGGTGCTGCGGGATAACTCTGGCACTCCATTCTTGCTTCTTTCGGGCCCTGAACCGGACTTGCGGTGGGAGGCCTTTACGGATGCGGTGGTGAACTTGGTCGAAAAATTCGATATCAAGAACACCATCATGCTCTACTCGGCCCCCATGCCGGTGCCACACACCCGCCCCACTGTAGTAACGGCGCACGGCAATTCCCCGGAGCTCCTTAACTCAATGGTGCGCATGGAATCCACCATGATGGTCCCCGGCGCCGCCGCCCTGTATATCGAGCGAGCTTTGGACAAGAAGGGCCGCCGCGTCGCCGGGTACACCGCTCATGTTCCGCATTACCTGGCCGCCTCCCCGTACCCGTCGGCCACGCTGCGTCTTTTGGATTCGGTGGCGAGCGCAGCTGGCCTCAACATCCCACTGGGCAGCTTGGAAGCAGACGTGACTCGCGTTAACCAGCAGTTGGAGGAGCAGGTTACCAACTCTGAGGAAATTGCAGGCGTGGTCCACCAGCTGGAGGAGCAATATGACGCTTACATGGAGCGCTACCGCTCCCGCCACCCGCAGGCCATTATGCCGGGCGAAGAGCATATGCCTACTGGTGAGGAAATCGGAGCAGACTTCGAAGCTTTCCTCGCGGGCCTCGACGACAACCCGGATATCCTCTCCGAAGAGATCGATGACCGCGAAGACAACTACGGGCGGGAGCAAGGCCCCGGCTCGGATATGGATGATGACGTCTAATCGCGGTTAGGTATACCGCACGAACACAAGCACCGAGAACAGCCCTCCGGGGGACTCTAGGGCGGAGGCCTAGTCCGCGGTGCTTTTCGCCTAAGGTGGGACGGGTGAACCTTTCTCAGATGTTGCCCGATCTCGCCGAAGTCCCCGAGTCGATGGTTGATGAGGCCATCTGGGACACATTTTTGTCCTGGACTTCTGGCCGTGGTATTTCGCTTTACCCAGCGCAGGAAGAAGCCTCCCTCGGCATTCTTGCCGGGGATAACGTCATCCTGGCAACTCCCACTGGTTCCGGCAAATCCATGGTGGCCAACGCCGCCCACTTCATTGCTTTGGCGCGCGGCCAGCGCAGCTTCTACACCGCACCCATCAAGGCCTTGGTGAGCGAAAAATTCTTCGCGCTCTGCGAGATTTTCGGCCCCGAGAACGTCGGCATGATGACCGGTGATGCCACGGTCAACGGCTCCGCTCCCATCATCGCCGCGACGGCTGAGATTGTGGCCAATATTGCGCTGCGTGATGGCGCGGAAGCCGCCATTGATCAGGTAATCATGGATGAGTTCCATTACTACTCCGAGCCTGATCGCGGCTGGGCCTGGCAGGTTCCGCTGTTGGAGCTACCGAAGGCCCAATTCTTGCTCATGTCCGCCACCTTGGGCGATACCGCCTGGCTGGAGAAGGATTTGACGGAGCGTACCGGCCGTACGACGACTCTGGTAGCGGGAACAACTCGCCCAGTGCCCCTCGACTTCTCTTATGTCTTTTCCGCGGTCCACGAAACCATCGAAGAATTGCTCGCCGATGGCAAGGCCCCTGTCTATGTCGTCCACTTCTCCCAGCGCGAGGCCTCAGAGCGCGCGCAGGCGTTGACTTCCCTGTCGAAGATCATCACCCCGGAGGAGAAGGAGGCCATTGCAGCTGAGCTCGCGGGCTTCCGCTTCACCACGACGTTTGGCAAAGACCTCTCTAAGCTTCTGCGTAAGGGAATCGGTGTGCACCACGCTGGTATGTTGCCGAAATATCGGCGCTTGGTTGAGCGCCTGGCCCAGAAGGGCCTTCTCAAGATTATTTGCGGCACCGATACTTTGGGCGTGGGCATCAACGTCCCCATTCGCACAGTCCTGATGACCGGCCTTGCCAAATATGATGGAACCCGCCAGCGCATTCTGAAGTCTCGCGAGTTTCACCAGATTGCCGGCCGCGCTGGCCGCGCCGGTTATGACACGGAAGGCACCGTCGTCGTGCAGGCGCCGGAGTATGAGATTGAGAACGCCAAGGCGCGGCGCCGTGTGGGCGATGACCCAGCAAGGCTCAAGAAGCTGAAAAAGAAGTCTGCGCGCGACGGTGAAGTGTCGTGGTCGGAACAGACTTACGCACGGCTTATCGACGCCGAACCGGAGCAACTAACGTCCCAATTCCGAGTGTCCAATTCCATGTTGCTCAACGTGCTCGCCCGGCACGGCAACGGCTACGAGCATCTCAAGCACCTGCTGCGCACCAGCCACAACACGCGTGCCCGCCAGAACGAGGACATCCTGACGGCATTGAGTCTGTTCCGGGGACTTCTCAATTCGGGCGTGGTGCAAAAGTCTACGAAGGGGCTCGATATCTACGGCCGTCCCTACCACGTCGTGCGAGAGATGCCGCGCGATTTCGCCCTCAACCAGCCTTTAGGGCCCTTCGCGCTGGCAGCGCTCACCCTGCTGGATCCCGAGTCCGAGACCTATGCCCTCGATGTCATCTCCGTGTTCGAGGCGGTACTTGATGATCCTCGCCAGGTTCTCATCGCACAGCAAAAGCAGCGACGCGGCGAGGAAATCGCAGCACTCAAGGCGGAGGGCGTGGACTATACCGAGCGCATGGCCATCGTGGAAGACATCACGTGGCCAAAGCCTCTGGAAGAGCTCCTCGAGCAGTCCTATGAGACCTTCTGCCAGACCAACCCATGGGCGAAGGAGTTCGAGCTGCGGCCTAAGTCTGTAGTGCGCGACATGCTGGAGAGCGCCATGACTTTTTCCGATCTCGTCGCCACCTACGGTCTGGCCCGCTCGGAAGGCGTCATTTTGCGCTACCTGACCGATGCCTGGCGCACGCTCAAGCAGTCCATTCCTGCGGAGTTCCTCACAGAGGAACTCGAGGACATTATCGTCTGGCTCGGGGAGCTTATCCGCCAAGTCGATTCTTCGCTTGTCGACGAGTGGGCTGAGATGGCTGGCGAGGACTCCCCCATTTCCCAGGAAGATTTGGACCGCGAGTTGGCCTTCGGAGTCGAGGATCCCACCGCCTTGACCGCGAATCAGCGGGCTTTCAGCATCATGGTGCGCAACTACTTCTTCCGCCTTGCCCAACTCTTTGCGTTGGAGAAGGAAGAGCGCTTGGCAGACCTGTTGGACTACTTGGAGGAGATTCCTGACTTTAGCCGTGCCCTCGATGACTACTTCGATGACTACGATGACATTGACACTGGGCCAGCGGCTAGGGGCCAGGAATACTTCCTCCTGGACAAGGGCGACGCAGGTTCGGGCGCTCGTGGCGTTGGCGGCTCGCGGTCGTGGACCGTGCGTCAGATCCTTAAGGACCCAGAGGGTGATAATTCCTATCAGCTCGTTGGCACCGTAGATCTCGATGCCTCCGATGAAGCCGGGGAGGTACGGCTATCCGAGCTGCGCGTGGAGTACTAGGGCGCATAAGCAGGGACTATTAATACCCCCCTTTCTGAATTAATATTTTCTACACACCGCATATTATGCGTATGATTGGGGAATGAGTACGCCACAGCAGATAGACGAACGCAAGCTTTCCCCTATCCCTCACGCCAGCGCAGCGCCTGCGGCCGAGCGCCTCACCCCCGGCTCCTTCACCATGAAGGTCCTCAACGGCATCTCCATCGCCGTCGTTGTGTCGCTCGTCCCACAAGCACTGCTCGGTGAATTAGCCAAGGCGCTACTCCCCTTGTGGTCCGGCGCAGCCACCGTCATTGCACTGACGGGCTTAGCCGCAAGCCTCTTGCCGGTAATGATTGGTGTCCTCGTGGGCATCGAATTCAAGATGACCCCCATCCAGACTGCTGCGGTCGGCATTGCTTCCTTCTGCGGCTCAGGCGTGGCCACTGTTAATCCCGAAGGCGGTTTCTTCCTCAAAGGCACCGGTCTTGTTATCAACTCAGGCCTTACCGCAGCCATAGCAGTGGGATTATTGCTCTTTATCGGCGACAGGCTGAAAAATTACTCTATTTTGTTGCTATCCACCATCGTGACGCTGGTGGCGGGCACCATCGGTTGGGCTGTCACCTTCCCCATCGTCAAGGTCTTCACTCTTTGGCTGGGCAACTTGGTCAATGGGGCAACTACTTTGCAGCCGGTTCTCATGGGTGTTGTCCTCGCCGTCCTTTTCGCCATCATGATTGTCTCTCCAGTCTCCACAGTCGGCATTGCCACTGCCATCTTCATTGACGGCATCGCCTCCGGTACCGCGAACCTGGGCGCCGTCGCCGCTGGGTTCACACTCCTCGTTGCCGGCTGGCGCGTCAACGGCTTCGCCACCTCTATCCTGCATGTTTTGGGTTCCCCGAAGGTGCAAATGGCCAACATGCTATCCAAGCCAGTCACCTTCCTGCCCGTGATATGCTCCGCTGCCGTGCTGGGCGGCGTCGGTGGCGCTTTAGGAATCTCCGGCACCCCTATCTCTGCTGGCTTTGGCATCTCCGGCCTCATGGGCCCACTGGCAGCCCTCAATTACGAAGGCTGGGGTTGGAGCGCCAGCAACGTGATGATTATTACCTTCGTTTATGTCATCCTTCCCCTCGCCCTTGCGCTGCTCTTTTGCTGGCTCTTTGAAAAGGTTCTGCACCTGACTAGGGCTGAGTACTTTTCTCTCGACTTTAAGTAGGTATCCGGGGAGTACAGTGGGGACCGCTATGAACGAACAGAACACCCCGCCCACCGGCATCCGCCTCGCAGGCGTTCATTTTGAGACGCACGAAGACGCCGTCACCGTGCATTGGCTCCTTGGAGGAATGCCCCACCACCGTGACGTCGTGTTCACCCTGCACACCCTCGATCTGGAGCTCACCGCTCACTTCGAACAAGAGCAGCTCACGTCGATGGAAATCTCTTCCTTCGGCGAGGACACCAGGGACGCCCACCGTCGGGTTGATTACCCCTACGAGTACACCCCGGAAGAGTTGACTGTTACCCTCCCCACCGCTCATTTCAACCTCTCGGAAGAAGTGTTTACCATGGCTCTTTCCGTGGACGGTGCGGCATGCGGTGAATGGACCGGCACTATAATCTAAGCCTTCACTCTCTGCATTCAGCTAAGCCTACACACGCTTTACAAGGCCCTGACCAGCGGCGATACTGGAACATAAGAAGTTCTCTAGACAACTGCGAAAGCACTAGAGAGCCACGCATATTCTGGTATCCAAGGAGCTGGCAATGCCACAACATATCAGCGAACCCCACGGAGCCTCACACAACGCTCGTCTGAACTCTCTTCGCGCAGGTGTACTTGGGGCTAACGACGGCATCGTCTCCGTCGCGGCACTTCTACTTGGCGTCGTTGGTTCTGGGGCGTCGGCAAGCGCCATCCTCACCGCCGGCCTAGCCGCAACGGTGTCGGGCGCTGCCTCCATGGCACTCGGAGAATATGTCTCTGTTTCGGCACAACGCGACTCCGAGCGCATGATGATAGACAAGGAGACCCGCGAGCTGGCAGATCTCCCCGAGCAAGAGCATGCCGAGCTCGTTTCTATGCTCGCCAGCTACGGCATGCATACCGAAACCGCGGATACTGCCGCCCGCGAGATCGCTGCCGAAGATAGACTTCTCGAGGCACACCTTCGACTGGAGATGGGCATTGATGGCGAAGACCTGACAAATCCTTGGCACGCCGCGTTGTGGTCGGCCGTATCCTTCCTTGCCGGCGCCGCACTCCCCCTGTTATCAATCTTCCTCGCACCCATGAGCATGGCTGCAGCAACAGTCGCCATTGTTACCCTGATCGCCCTGGCAATCACGGGCTACGTTTCGGCACGCCTCGCTGACACGGATGCCGCGCGCTCCGTCTGCCGCCTGGTTATCGGTGGTGCGCTCGGCTTAGCCATCACCTATGGCATCGGCGTAGCCTTCGGCGGGGTCATCGGCTAGCCCATGCTAGGACACTTTCCTCTGCCCCAGGTCCGGGCCCAAGCCGACAATGCACAAAGTCCCACTCACCGCAGTGCGAGCGGTGAGTGGGACTGCTTAACTGCGCTTGGGAAAGCGCACTGAGTCATTTACTCAGCGGAGCGTACGGCTTCGGCCTGGAGCGCTTGTGCAACGGCCTCAACCACACCAGCGACCTTGATGCCTTCCCAAATCTGCTCCTTGGTCACGCCTTCCTCGAGGAGAGTATTAGCGTGTGCGGACAGGCAGTGCTCGCAGCCGTTGATGGCGGAGACGACTGTGCTCCACAGCTCGAACGTAGCCTTGTCTACGCCAGGCTTAGCAATGATATTCATGCGCAGACCAAACTTGACCTGGGCAAAATCATCACCCAACCAGCTCTTTGCGCGGTAGGCCACGTTGTTCATAGCCATCACCGTGGCGGAGCCGAGAGCTGCGCCAATTGCCTCCTCGCTGAGGTGCTCGCGAGCTTCCTCAAGAATCTCCGACAGCACCAGGTCATTGCGGGTCGCAGCGGCGGCAGCAACCAAGCTGCCCCACAGCTGCTCCTCATTCAGCTCGGTGCTACGCGTAAGGGAACCAATGTTGAGCTTCTGATCCTTGGCATATGCCGGAAGCGCGGACTTCAGATTTTCGATGGACACTGATCTAACTCCTTTAAGGTTGGGCGGTTGTGCTTAGTGCTGTTTTACAGAGCGGACTTAACAACCTCGAGCTTGTCGATGTTCTTGGTCGGGTCATTAGCCTCCCAGTTGCAGGCACAGACCTCTTCAGACTGCAGGGCGTCCAGCACGCGCAGAACTTCATCTACGTTGCGGCCGACAGCATCCGGAGTCACGGACACGAACTGGATAACACCGTCCGGGTCGATGATGAAGGTAGCGCGGTCAGCAACACCGTCGGCGTTTTCCACACCGAGGGCACGGATCAGGTCGTGGCGAATATCAGAGAACATCGGGAACGGAACTTCCTTCAGCTCCGGATGGGTTGCACGCCAGTTGAAGTGCGCGAACTCGTTATCGGTGGAGCCGCCAAGAACCTGGGTATCGCGGTCCAGGAATTCCTCGTTCAGCTTGCCAAAGGCCGCAATTTCAGTCGGGCAGACGAAGGTGAAGTCCTTCGGGTAGAAGAACACGACCTTCCACATTCCCTGGTACTTGTCCAGAGATACCTGCTCGAAGTAGTCCTCCGGCTGGTTAGCGTTGACGTCGTGGAGGTCGCCACCCTTCAGCGCGGTCAGCTCGAACTCCGGGAACTTCTCACCAACGGTCAAGATAGGCATAGAAGACTCATCTCCTTCAATAGTCACAACAATGCACAAAAGTGATGCAAATCTCTACGACCGCACACCACTTTGCCTTTTGGCTGGTACGCAGTCGCTCGCTTGTTAAGTATGCCACGGAAGGCTTGGCACGTCAATAGGCTCCACGAATTAGAGATGTTAGAGTTATAGGCATGAACAATAAGGAGTATCGCCCAACCCTCGCCCAGTTGCGCACCTTCGTCACGATTGCGGAAAACAAGCACTTTGGAACCGCAGCCGCCAAACTCGATATCTCCCAACCTTCGCTCTCCCAGGCCCTCGTCGCACTCGAGCAAGGTTTGGGAGTACAGCTGATCGAACGCTCGACCCGCAAGGTCATCGTGACGTCCACAGGTGAAGCGCTACTGCCTTATGCCAAGGCAGCACTCGAAGCTTCCGATGCTTTCCTCAGCCAAGCGCGCGGCGCTAGCGGCACGCTTACCGGCCCCCTCACTATCGGCATCATCCCCACCATCGCGCCCTATATTTTGCCGGGACTGCTGCAGTCCATCAGCGCAACCTATCCCGATTTAGAACCCCGCTTCGTCGAGGAACAGACCCAGCACCTGCTGGACAAGCTGCGCGAGGGCAACCTGGACCTGGCCATTGTTGCTCTGCCCACCGAAGCCCCCGGAATGGTGGAGATTCCTCTCTACAGCGAGGCCTTCACCGCAGTCACCCCGGCAGAGCACCCACTTGCGGGTCGAAAGGATCTCACGCTCGAGGATCTAGGGCACCTTGATCTGCTCCTGCTTGACGACGGCCACTGTCTCCGCGACCAAGTCCTCGACCTGTGCCGCCGCGCGAAGGTCAATCCCTCCGAAGCCACCAATGCCGTCACTCGAGCCTCATCGCTGACTACTATCTTGCAGCTGGTCATGGGAAACCTCGGCGCCACTCTCGTCCCCGAGTCCGCCCTGGCAACGGAATGCCAGAATCCGCGGCTCTCCGTCGCACACTTTGCCCCTTCTGTCACGGCGGAGCGGCACGTGGGGCTTGTCTTCCGCTCTTCCGCTGCCCGTGCCGATGAGTTCAGCGCTTTCGGGACCTTGGTCACCGCTGCCTTCCACGACGCCGCGGAGCGTTCCCGGACACTTTTCACGGCCTCCTAACTGTTCCCCAGCTCCAGCATCAGAGCTAAAGAAGACGACAACGCCGCCCCTAACTCACCTCATGAAGTCAGGGGCGGCGTTGCATATCGATTCGACAGCTTAAGCCTCAGGCTGCAGGAGCATAGCGACCCTGGCACTGGCGGCACAGGTGTGCGGTTGCCAGCTGCAGTGCCGGCGCGATGATGATCAGTGCCAAGCCCAGGGTGATGAGGGAGGCGAAAGCCATCAGACCGGACAGGACAATGAACAGCAAGATGTGACCGTAGTTTTCCTTGCCCAGCTTCAGACCCTGGGAGAAAGCCTCACCAACGGAGGAGCTATCGGCTGCCAACCACGGCATGAGAGTGAAGAAGGGCTGAATGAACAGCGCAATCAGCATGACGATGATGACTCCGCCGAAGATAGAGCCAACGAGTGCAAAAATATCATTTTCACTGAGCTGCTCTGGGTTCTGGAGGTCCACACCTGCCACACCACCGAGGCCCACCATAAGCAGGCCGACGATGACAATCACCAAGACAATCGCACCAAGAATGCCCAAGACGATGTTCACCACGAGCGGCGGTACCCAGCGAACACCCTGGAACAGGGTGCCCCATGTGGGGCTCGGCTTGTCGATTTCACGGTAGGCCAAACGATAAACAACCAGAGCAATGACAAAGGACAGGATGGACACCGCGAAGGAGAAGAGGTCCAACATAATGGAGGTCTCCGCCCCATCGGCGTTCTGCGCACCAACGCTGATTCCAATTTGTGGAACAAACTGAATAGCAAACACGACGACGGCGCCCAGCACCCACAAAAGTGCGTTATTGAGCGCGGCTTTGAAGCCCCACTTGATAGCTTCGATAGCGCTGACCGGACCGGTGTAGGCCGGGCCGGCGCCTGGGCCTGGGCCGGCGTAGCTGGAATCGCTTCCATAGCCCGCGCCGGCATAGCCCGGCTGGCCGGCTTCGTACCCGCCATAGGCCTGGGAGCCGTAGGCGCCGCCGCCATAATTGCCGTAGCTGCTGGATTGGCCGAAACCGGCCTGATCTTCTGGGTGAGAAGTGGGCTCGTATTTGGGAAGCCCGCCGTTATTTCCGGAGGAGTCGCCGGAGCTATGAGCCGGGTTGCTGCCAAAGCCTCTGTTGGAGCCGTTATCCTCCGGCTTCGATTCAAAAGGATTAGTCATAATTCATACCCTTCATTGATTAGTGTTCACGCAATAAACACAAGGGTACCAATATCTCCACCTCGACCTGTGAGCGAATAGCCTTCCGAGTAGACTTTTAGGTCGATTATGACTGCTACTCGCGAAGACCTTTACGGCGCTCTCACTTCGGTTTCCTTGAGTGATGAGCGCGCTTTCCGCCGTCGCCTGCGCAAGGCCCGCTCCCCCAAGGCCCTGGATGCCATTGGAGCCGATATCGCAGCCGCCCAAGACAAGGTGCGCACCATCGATGCACATGTGCCACCCATTACCTACGCCGAACAGCTTCCCGTCACTGGGCGCCGCGATGATATCGCCGAAGCTATCGATAATAATCAGGTAGTCATCATCGCCGGTGAGACTGGTTCGGGAAAGACCACCCAGATTCCCAAAATCTGTTTGGAGCTCGGCCGCGGGCGCCGAGGGCTCATTGGGCACACTCAGCCACGCCGTTTGGCAGCGCGCACGGTTGCTGAGCGCATTGCAGAAGAGCTTGACCAGCCCATCGGGGACTCAGTCGGCTATGCCATCCGCTTCGATGACCGAGTCTCCTCCACCACCGCTGTGAAACTCATGACGGACGGTATCTTGCTGGCAGAAATGCAGCGTGACCGCTTCCTCAACGCCTATGACACGATCATCATCGATGAGGCACACGAGCGTTCGCTCAACATTGACTTCCTTCTCGGGTACCTCAAAAGGCTGCTGCCCAAACGCCCAGACCTGAAGGTGATCATCACCTCCGCCACGATTGACCCGGAGCGCTTTGCCAAGCACTTCGCTGACGCAAACGGTACGCCAGCGCCGATCATCGAGGTCTCCGGGCGTACCTACCCCGTGGAGATCCGCTACCGCCCGCTCGAGGTCGAATCAGGTGGAAAGACCATCGACCTCGATCCCTTGGACGCCCTCTGCGAAGCCATCGAAGAACTCATGACCGAAGGCGAAGGAGACATTCTGTGCTTCTTCCCGGGCGAGCGCGATATCCGCGACGCCATGGAAGCCATCGAAGGGCGCCATTGGCGCAACGTGGAGGTCACTCCGCTCTTCGGACGCCTGTCCAACCAGGAACAACATCGTGTCTTCCGCTCACACCGCGGTCGCCGCATCGTGCTCTCCACCAACATTGCTGAGACCTCATTGACGGTGCCTGGCATTCGCTACGTCGTCGACACGGGCACCGCGCGCATCTCGCGCTATTCCACTCGCACCAAGGTGCAGAGACTGCCCATTGAGCCGATCTCCCAAGCAAGCGCTAACCAGCGCTCAGGCCGGTGTGGTCGCGTTGCCGATGGCATTGCCATCCGCCTCTACAGTGAACAGGACTTCCTCTCCCGGCCGGAATTCACCGACCCTGAGATCCTGCGCACCAACCTGGCCAGCGTCATCCTGCAAATGATCTCGCTGCGCCTCGGTGATATCGCTGACTTCCCCTTTGTGCAATCCCCCGAACCGAAGGCCGTGCGCGATGGCCTGCTCCTCCTCCACGAATTGGGCGCACTCGAGGGCAAAGAAAAAGATGGGCTGCCGGTCCTGACACGCATCGGGCGAGATCTAGCCCGCATCCCCGTGGATCCGCGCATGGCCCGCATGCTCGTTGAAGCCAACACCTCCGGATGCCTCCACGACGTCATGGTCATCGTTGCCGCAATGACCATCCAGGATGTGCGTGAGCGGCCTACCGACAAGCAAGCGCAGGCTGACCAGGCCCATGCTCGTTTTAAAGACAAGACTTCAGACTTTATGGCAATGCTCAACCTGTGGGACTTTGTCCAAGAAGCCCGCGAGGAGATGAGCGGCAATGCTTTCCGCAAACGGATGAAGGCCGATTTCCTGCACTATATGCGCATCCGCGAGTGGTTCGACCTGGTGCGGCAGCTGCGGGACGTCGCCAAGCAGCTCGGTTGGAACGCTCAAGAGGGCACCGAGCGGCGCCCCGATGACATCCACATGTCGTTGCTCTCTGGCCTGTTGTCCAATATCGGCGCACGTGACGGTAACTCCAAGGAGTTCATTGGCGCACGCAATACCCGCTTCCTGGTTTTCCCGGGATCAGCGCTTGCGAAGAAACCACCGGAGTTCCTCATGGCAGCCGAGCTGGTGGAAACCTCGCGACTGTGGGCACGCGATGTTGCCGCCATCGACCCGGCCTGGGTGGAAAAACTGGCGAAGGATCTGTTGAAACACAACTATTCCGATCCAACATGGTCACGCAAGCGCGACTCAGCGGTAGTTACCCAACGCTCGACGTTGTACGGTGTCACCGTGGTCGCGGACCGTACGGTGCCCTACCACCGCGTCGATCCTGCGGCGGCACGCGACATGTTCATTCGCAATGCGCTTGTCGACGGCGAATGGACCACCCACCATCACTTCTTCCACGACAACAAGCGCAAGCTTGCCGAGGCCTCCGAATATGAGGAGAAGGCCCGTCGGCGCGGGCTCGTGGTGGATGAAGACACACTCTTCGACTTCTACGACCAGCGAATCCCCGAATCTGTCACCACTGCTCGGCATTTCGATTCTTGGTGGAAGAAGCAGAAGAACAAGCACTCTTTGGACTTCGACCCAGAAGCGCTCCTGGAAGAGGACCACGCTGTTACAGAGGAGGCTTTCCCCGACCGCTGGCTGAAGGGAAGCATCGATTACGACCTCTCCTATAAATTTGAACCCGGTGACCCCCTCGACGGTGTCACGCTGATGGTTCCCGTCCCGCTCCTCGCGGGCTTGGACTCCGAGGGCTTCGACTGGCTCGTACCCGGCCTGCGACTGGAGCTGGTGACAGAGCTGATTCGCTCACTCCCAAAGGCTCTTCGCCGCACTGTGGTACCAGCACCCGAATTTGCTGAGCGAGCGCTGCCCAAGCTTGTGCCCTATGAAGGCGGGCTTTGTGAACAGCTTGCGGCCGTGCTGCAGGACATGGGCGGCCAAGGCATCAACGCCGGCGATTTCCGCCCGGATCAACTCCCACCCCACCTGCGGATGAACTATGCCGCAGTGGATAAGCGGGGCAAGGTTATTGATTCCGACCGCAATCTGCAGGCTTTGGTCCAACGCCAGGCCGGGCATATTTCTTCCTCCGTCTCGCGTGTTGGCCGGGCAGCTGAGTCCACTTCCGTCAAGGAATGGTCAAAGGACACGCTTGGTGCTATCGATGAAGAGGTGACCACTGTCGTTGATGGGCACGAGGTCACCGCCTATCCGGCACTCGTAGCCACGAAGGAAGGTGTCGCGCTCAAGGTCCACCCGACAAAAGCGGCTGCCGACGCCTCCATGATCACTGCCACCCTCACCTTGTTGCTTCGGGAAATCTCCGTGAATACGCAACAAATGGTCAAGGGGCTGCCCCTACAGCAGCGGGTAGCTGTCGACTCCTACCCACACGGCGGGGCCAAAGGGTTGGTCAACGATGCACGAGTCGCCGCGGTGCGCGACATCATGATGGACAAGGGCGGGCCTGTAAGAACCCCTGAGGAATTTACCGGCTTGCTGAACGCTGTCAAGCCTGAGGTTCCGGGCCGTGTGCGTCAGGCCGTGGTGGCTATTGCCCCAGGGTTGGCGGAGTACTCCAACCTCAACGCTGAGCTGAAGCACTGGGAGGGGCCGGCAATCGATGATATTCGCGCCCAGCTCGACTTCCTCTTGCCGCCGCACGCCATCACCGTTCATGGGATCCAACACCTGCGCCACCTGCCGCGCTATATCCAGGCTGCACGTATCAGGCTTGATGATATGAACCTGGACCCAGATCGTGACGCTGACCGCCAGGCAGATGTCGACGAGGCCAAGGCATACCTCAATAATCGTTTGCGTTCCTTGCCCGCAGGCCGCGAGAAGACTCGTGAGGTTAAGGAGATCTTGTGGATGATTGAGGAGTTGCGCGTATCGCTCTTCGCACAACGCCTAGGAACCGCTCATGCGGTGTCTGTTCGGAGAATTCAAAAGGCCGCAGATAAATTGCGTTAGAAGCTATCGCGGTCACGCCGCCGCATCAGGCGGATTTCCGATTCAAAATCGTCTGCGCTTTCGAAGGACTTATACACGGAGGCAAAGCGCAGGTAGGCAACCTCATCGAGATCGCGGAGAGGCTCCAAGATGGCTAGGCCAATGTCGTTGGCATTGACTTGGGAGGAACCGTGACTGCGCACGGTCTCCTCGACTTCTTGCGCGAGCTTCTTCAGAGCGTCATCGCTTACATCACGCCCTTGGCACGCGCGTTTGACGCCGCGAATCAGCTTGTCGCGACTGAAGGGCTCAGCCAAGCCATTACGCTTGACTACCGACAGGACCGCTTTCTCAATGGTGGTAAAACGGCCTTTACATGCAGCACATTCGCGACGCCGCCGGATTGAGGTTCCACTATCAATCACACGCGAATCGATGACTCGTGACTGTTCATTGTGACAGAACGGGCAATACACAGTGCCGTAACCTTCCTCTCCGCCGATGCGCTTTGCTTCCCCGGCCCAAGAAATTCTAGCGCGAAGTTGCCACCGCGGTAGCCGAAGCACCATTGACATTAGGAACCTCACTATCGATGCTGAGGCCGCCCCACACTGTTCCAATAAAGACTGCAGCGCCAAAGACCGCGCCCAGAACATAGTTGCCTACGTTCGACCCGCCGCGCCGACTCCGTGGCACACTCCGCTGGAAAGAAACGGAGGATGATGCCGAGCCTGTCGTACGCCCCTGTGTTCTACCGTCCGAAGAAAGCGTTCGAACAACAGTCGTGCCACGTGAAGAAGTAGGTGACAGCTCATGGGCCCGTGTCTGATGCTGCACAGGATCCCAGATTGCCGCCGGCGGGACCAGGACGGCTGGATTGTGAGACTTCCGACAAACATCCCTACGCAGTACAGAGGCGTTATTGAGAGCGATAGCCATGACGGTTCCTTTCTAGATCTTCCTTCTCCATCGACGTAATATCCGAAGTCTAAGAATCCGGGCGGACACTTTCGAACATCACCATCGACCAACCGTTCGATTTAGCGTGTATGTTCGATTTATAGCACCCTCTCGAAAATTTGTCCACATTTCGGCGACGCTAGTCGAACATTTTTTCCTGTCGTGCTAAAAAGGAAAGCGGAAGAACCACCGGCAGCCCCCATACATGCCTGGTACGCCAAAGCCTCGGCCACGAATGTGCACATCGCAATAGTTTTAGGAGAAAGAATGGCCCGCAAACCCAAGCGAAGCGACCACCCTTCCCTCGACACCCTGTCCCCCCGGCAGCGCCGCATCCTAGAGGTTATCCATGATGCCGTAATGCTCCGCGGATACCCGCCAAGCATTCGGGAGATCGGTGATGCCACCGGCCTACAGTCCACATCATCCGTGGCCTACCAACTGAAGCAGCTTGAAGAGAAGGGCTTCCTGCGCCGCGATCCGAACAAGCCACGCGCCGTTGACGTCCGCCACTTCCCCGGTGCCGAAGATTCGAAGAAGCCCGGTCGCAAGACAGGCCAGGCAAACAAGTCTCCAGATCTTTCCACCCCTGATATCCCCGAGGACGCAGCTACGCCGAACTACATCCCGGTTGTCGGCCGCATTGCCGCAGGCTCCCCAATTACCGCCGAAGAAAACGTTGATGCTTATTTCCCCATGCCGGGCGAAATCCTCGGCAGCGGCGAGCTTTATATGCTGCAGGTCGTGGGCGATTCTATGCAAGACGCCGGAATTCTCAACGGCGATTGGGTGATTATTCGCTCACAATCCGTCGCAGAGGAAGGCGAATTCGTCGCCGCCCTTCTGGACGGCGAAGAGGCCACCGTAAAGGAATTTCACCGCGACTCTTCAGGCGTCTGGCTCCTTCCCCATAATGACGCCTACTCCCCCATCAAGGGCGACGAGGCTGAGATCATGGGCAAGGTAGTGTCAGTTTTCCGCAAGCTCTAGAAATCATCACCTCTCAGCCATCCCCCCAGGGCCCTACCCACCTCGCAGTGCCAGCCCACTCGGTGCGGGCGTAAAGGGCCGGGGGATTTTTTCTTTCTACCCCCTTGTGTGTGTACATGCCCGATTCCTGCCGCTTTGGCGTCCGATATCACACATTTGCATATATGCAGGTTATAGAGGAATTTTTCACTAAGGCCGCAACCGCAATGTGAGGTTTTCTTTGTTTAGTTCCGTTTTCTTCATATTCGGTGAGACAATGGAGACATCGCCGCAACATTCGTTGCTTTTTTCGTTCACACGCCCCAGCCCCGTTTCCTTTCCGCGGCGGGCGCAGTGACCACCACAGGCAGACTTCACTGGGAGGAACTATGTACGCAGAAGAGCGTCGCCGACAAATTGCCTCATTGACCGCCGTCGAAGGCCGAGTCAATGTCACCGAACTTTCTGAACGCTTCGATGTCACCGCTGAGACGATTCGTCGTGATCTCGCGGTTTTGGATCGGGAAGGAGTCGTGCATCGCGTCCATGGCGGCGCGGTGGCCTCCCAATCCTTCCAAACCGCTGAATTAACCCTTGATACCCGTCAGCGCTCGGCCACGGGCGCCAAAATGTCCATCGCGCGCGCTGCGCTGGAACAGCTTCCCGACGGCGGCAGCATCTTCCTCGACGCCGGCACTACAACGAATGCGCTTGCTGATCTCATCGGCCAGCGCTATTCGGCAGGCCAGTTCAGCATCGTCTCCAACAGCCTGCCGATTGCCCTTTCGCTGGCAAGCAACGGGGTATCCGAAGTCCAGCTCCTCGGCGGTACAGTACGGGCAATTACCCAGGCCGTGGTTGGTGATACTGCTCTTCGCACCATGGCGCTCATGCGTGCCGACGTCGCTTTTGTCGGCACCAATGCACTGACCATTGACCACGGTCTCTCGACGGCTGACTCGCAAGAGGCTGCAATCAAATCTGCTTTCGTAACCAATGCGCACCGCGTCGTCGTATTGTGCGATTCTTCAAAGCTGGGCAATGACTATCTAGTAAGCTTTGCATCCCTCGATGAAATTGATGTCGTTATCACCGATGCCGGCGCACCCGCATCCTACGTTGCAGCGCTGCGTGAACACGGCATTGAGGTGATTATTGCTGCTGAGAAGTAGGCGCCTTACCCCCCTAGATCGTTTCAGGAGGTGTGCACCCCTTCGTGTTGAGGGGCGCACACCTCCTGCGCATTCAACAAGCTAGGACGCTTGGAATTGCTCCAACAGCTCAATCACTGCGGCGCGGGCATCAGCTGGGCCCTCAGCATTTACTGCTACCTCAGCCATCTTCTGGCACTGCTCAAGAGTGACCTCAGCAAGCTGTGCACCAACACCTGCGACGGCGGTCGACGCCGCCGACAGCGACGTCACACCAAGGCCGGTCAGTACGCAAGCGAGCATGGGATCAGCTGCTGCTTCACCACAAACGCCAACCGGAACGTTGTTATCGCGTCCGACCACGCAGGTGTGCTGAATCAAACGCAACACGGCCGGCTGCCACGGATCGGTCAGGTAGGCCAGCTGGGGCGATAGGCGGTCAGCGGCCATGGTGTACTGCGTCAAGTCATTGGTACCGATGGACACGAAGTCGAGGTGCGGCAAGATAGTATCCGCCATCAGGGCTGCAGCCGGTACCTCAATCATCGCGCCAGCCGTGAGCCCACGCTCACGACAGAGTTCAGCGAACCACTTTGCCTCGACTGCGGTGGCCACCATCGGTGCCATAACCCACGTCGTGGCACCCTCGGCACGCTTTTCTGCGGCCTGTGCGATGGCATCGAGCTGACGGGTCAAAAGCGCCTCGTTGTCGCGGGCGATACGCAGGCCGCGGACGCCCAAGGCGGGGTTCTCCTCAGAGTCCAACGTGGCATAGGAGATCGGCTTATCAGAACCAGCGTCGAGTGTTCGAACAACGACCTTGGAGTCCGGGAAAGCGTTGAAAACCTTGCCGTAGATGCGCGCTTGCTCCTCCACGGTGGGCTCTTCGCTCGCGGAGAGGAAAGACAGCTCCGTACGGTACAAACCGATACCTTCTGCCTGCGAATCGGAGGCGATACGAGCTGCGTTACCGTCGGCAACATTGGCTAGCAACTGCACGCGGTGTCCGTCCTTGGTCTGGGCCGGACCCCGCCACTCGGCTACTCGTGCCGCCTTCTCGCGGTATTCCTCTACAGCCTTGAGCGAGGCGGCGCGATCCGCGCCAAGGGCCACTGTGCCCACGGAGCCATCGACGAAGATCTGGGTTCCCGCCTCAATCGTGCGCAGCTCAGCGCCGACCGCCACAATGCACGGAAGGTCGAGCTGACGAGCAATAATTGCAGTGTGGCTGGTGGGACCGCCCAGCTCGGTCACCAGCGCCTTGATGTGGGTGGTGTCCAAGGTTGCGGTATCCGCCGGTGCAAGGTCATCCGCCAGCAGCACGGCTTCCCCTTCAACCATGGGCAGGCCCGGCTCTTGCTCACCGCGTAGTTGTGCGATGACGCGGTCGCGAACGTCCTTGAGGTCAGTCGTGCGCTCAGCCATCACGCCGCCGGCAGCCTCAAACATGGTGACAAACCTGTCCGTGGCCCCCACAACTGCATATTCGGCGTTCTTGCCGCTGCGAATACCCTTGCGCACTGCCTTGTGCCAACCTCGGTCCTTGACCATTCCGGCGGTAGCGCCCAGGACTTCTGCTGCCTGGCCTTCCGCACCAGCGGCACGCTGCTCTAGCCTGCTGGCAACAATGTCGACCGCTTCGAGGAAGCGATCGTATTCAGCATCACGCTGCTCCTCCGCCACGGTTTCTCCAGCCGTGGGCAGTTCTGGGCGTGGGCGAACCCACACCGCCTCAGCGTATGCAACGCCGGCGACGACACCGGTGCCTTTAATGGTGGATGGGGATGCGTTTTCCATGACACATTTCCTTACGGAGACGATGTTTTCTCTTTCCAGATCATCACAAGTCGGCCAAAAATGCAACGAAACCCACAGTGATTCCATTGACATTCGGACACATACGGGCAATAATCAACATTAAGCAACATTAATTTCACGCTGACAACGGGCAATCCGCACCGAAGCTCTTGTTCACGCCCCTGAGGCGCGTTTGCCCCCAATATACGCACTCCGCGAAAGGGGACATTCTCCACGATGATCCTTACTTTGACCCCCAACCCAAGCATCGACGCCACCGTGCGCCTGAACGAGGCGCTCGAACCCGGTGCCGTCCACCGCGCCGAGTCTGTCTCCAGCGTTGCTGGCGGTAAAGGCGTCAACGTTACGCATGCAGTAACGCTCGCCGACGTCGACAGTCTGGCCCTTCTCCCGGCTATGGCCTCAGACCCTTTCTTGACCCTCGCCGCTGACGCATCTATCCCCGTACACGCAGTGCCGACACAGGGCGCGGTGCGCACCAACACCACCTTGACCGAACCGAATGGCCGCACGACCAAACTCAACGGACCTGGCCCCACGCTCGATGAATCAGTTCAGCAAGACGTGGCACAGGCCGTTGCTGAACGCTGCACCGACGCCGAGTGGATCGTCATGGCGGGCTCTCTTCCCAAAGGCGTTCCTACAGATTGGTACACGCAGCTCATCAGTGTCGCTCGCGAAGCCAACCCCGACATCCGCATAGCCGTCGATACCTCTGATGCGCCCATGGTGGCTCTCGGTAACAACCTCGAAGTAGCCAGCCCCGACCTCATCAAGCCAAACGGCCTCGAGCTGGGCCAGCTTGCAGGCGTCGATGGTCAGGCCCTTGAGGCCGCCGCCGAAGACGGCGACTTCAGCGGAGTGGTTGAGGCCGCGAGGGTCGTCGTCAAGCGCGGCATCCCCGAGGTTCTTGTCACCCTGGGCGGCGCTGGCGCGGTGCTGGTCACGGCCAAGGAAGCATGGGCTGCTACTCCCCCGCCCATCACCCTGCGCTCCACCGTGGGTGCCGGCGATTCTTCGCTCTCCGGCTATATCCTCGCCCGCCGCTCCGGTGCCTCGTACCCCGAAGCTCTGCGCCAGGCTGTGGCCTACGGTTCAGCAGCCGCAGCACTCCCGGGAACCCAGATTCCAACCCCCGAAGAACTGGATATCGAACACACGACGGTTTCGGCCGTCACCGACCTTTAGTAGTACTGAGGAGTACCTACCGATGTCATCACAACTCATCACCACCGACCTCGTGGCGCTCGACGCCGACTTCGGTGACAGCATCGAATCAGTCATTACCAATCTGGCCACGCTTGTTCACGACACCGGCCGCGCCACCTCCGTGGAGGAACTGGCAGGCCCCGCCATTGAGCGTGAGGCCAAGGCCGGCACCGGTGTTCCCGGTGGCGTTGCCATCCCACACTGCCGCTCTGCTGCCGTGTCTGAACCCACCCTGGCCTTCGCCCGCCTCTCGCGCGGGGTCGACTTCTCCGGCCCCGATGGTGACGCCCACCTGGTGTTTCTCATCGCGGCCCCGGAAGGTGGCGGTAAGGCACACCTGAAGATCCTCTCCAAGCTTGCCCGCGCGCTGGTGAAGAAGGACTTCTTGGAGGCTCTGCGCACCGCGCAGACCAAGGAGGAAATCGTCTCTCTGGTCCTCGACGTGGTCAACGCCGAAAAGCCGAAGAAGAAGGCTGCCGCCAGCGAATCGGCACCTGCCGCTGCGGCTGCAGCGCCTGCGGCAAGCAAGGCTGCGGATTCACAGAAGACCCGCATCGTGGCCGTCACCGCATGCCCGACTGGCATTGCCCACACGTACATGGCAGCCGACGCACTCACCCAGACCGCCGAGGAGCGCGACGATGTCGAGCTCACAGTCGAGACCCAGGGATCTTCCAATAACACCGCTGTTTCTGCAGAAACCATCGCGGCTGCCGACGCCGTCATTTTCGCCACCGATGTCGGTGTTCGCGACCGGGAGCGCTTCGCCGGCAAGCCCGTCATTGAATCGGGCGTCAAGCGCGCCATCAACGAGCCGGGCGTGATGCTCGATGAAGCCATCGCTGCTTCCAAGAACCCCAACGCACACAAGGTCGCAGGCACTGCAGGCGCAGCCTCCTCTAGCTCCGCGGAAGAAGGCGAAGGACTGGGCTGGGGCAAGCGCATTCAGCAGGCCATCATGACCGGCGTGTCCTACATGGTTCCCTTCGTCGCCGCCGGTGGCCTCCTCTTGGCCTTGGGCTTCCTCTTCGGTGGCTACGACATGGCAAACGGCTGGCAGGCCATCACCACCGATTACTCGCTGACCAACCTGCCGGGCCATGACGTCATGGTTGATGGCGAAATGATGACCTTCCAGAAGGCAGGATTCGCCCTATACATCGGCGCTGTGCTCTTCGCGATTGGTCAAGCATCGATGGGATTCATCGTCGCGGCGCTATCCGGCTACATTGCCTTTGCCCTGGCAGGCCGCCCGGGCATCGCGCCGGGCTTCGCCGGTGGTGCCATTGCTGTTACCCTCGGTGCGGGCTTCATCGGTGGTCTGGTTACCGGCCTTATCGCTGGCTTTGTTGCGATGTGGATTGGCAAGTGGAAGGTCCCGCGCTGGATCGGCTCCCTCATGCCTGTAGTCATCATCCCGCTGCTCGCCACGATGGTTACTGGCCTGCTCATGTACCTGCTGCTCGGTGCACCGCTGGCCGCCATCATGGAAGGCCTGCAGAACTGGCTGTCCTCCATGTCCGGTTCCTCCGCTGTCCTTCTGGGCATCATCCTGGGCCTTATGATGTGCTCCGACTTGGGTGGCCCGGTCAACAAGGCTGCTTACCTCTTCGCTACTGCTGGCCTGTCCACGGGTGATGAGGCTTCCATGAAGATCATGGCCGCTGTCATGGCCTCCGGCATGGTTCCGCCGATTGCGCTGTCCATCGCTACCTTCGTCCGCAAGAACCTGTTCACGCCTGCGGAGCAGGAGAACGGCAAGTCCGCTTGGCTGCTGGGTCTGTCCTTCGTCTCCGAGGGTGCTATCCCCTTCGCTGCTGCCGACCCGCTGCGTGTCATCCCTTCGATGATGCTCGGTGGCGCAGTAACAGGTGCTTTGTCGATGTCCCTGGACGTCATGTCCCGCGCTCCGCACGGCGGAATCTTTGTTATCTTCGCTATCGAACCTGCGTGGGCTTACTTCGTGGCTATCCTTGCCGGCGTCATCGTGTCCGCCATTGCGGTCATCGCGATGAAGCAATTCTGGCCCAATAAGGCTGCTGAAGAGGCTGCTGCGAAGGCAGACAAGACCAAGGCCGCCGCCTAGCGCTTAACCCGCGTACACTTGTAAGCACGAAACACCGTAATTCGAAAGGATTATCATCATGGCTTCTAAGACCGTCAAGGTTGGTTCCTCCGTCGGACTGCACGCACGTCCGGCTTCCATCATCGCCGATGCTGCCGCTGAGTTCGATGAGGACATCTTCCTCACCCTCGTTGGCGATGAGGACGAGGATGAGACCGATGCTGCTTCCTCCCTCATGATCATGGCTCTCGGCGCCGAGCAGGGCGACGAAGTCACCGTGACCTCCGAGAACGAGGCGGCTGTCGAGAAGATCGCCGGCCTCATCGAGCAGGACCTCGACGCTTCCTAAAGCACTTTCCGTTTATAGAACGGCAGCTCCCGCTTCCCTCTTACGCTGAGGGTGGCGGGAGCTTTTCGTTTCACCTCGTCTCCGCGGACTCTTTCGCTTTTCATCGCCACTCGGCTGAAGTGACCCGCTGTGTAGAGTCAAAGACATGACCGACCAGCCCATAACGCCCCCAGACTTCGGCATCGAAGCGCTAAATCTGGCGCTGATTGCGGAATCCTTAACCCCGCGCTTGGATAGCTTTACCGCTTCCGAGAATCATTACCGGCACGAGGGCTCGTGGAAGGAACCGAAATTCACCGTCGTCGCGCTCATAAGGAATAAGCTGGCCATCGACGCAGTCCTAGCCATTGAGACTGAATGCGAACAGGGATTGGCCTTTGTGGGCTACGAGATCATGGGGGCGATGTCCCGGCTCCGCGGCGACCTCGATACCGAAACTCTCTACCACGGAGTTGCCTCATTCCTCTGGGCGGATCAGTTAGCGGGAGACTATCCGATTGGAAAAGCAGACTTCGCCAACCCCGAAACCATTTCGTGGCCAACTCATACCGCCGACGAGGTATACATACACACGGTGCGAGAGCTACTGGACTACGTACAGGCTCATGCCGACAGTGATGATGTCTGGCTGAATGACGAGTTCGTGAAGAGAGCTGTAAAGGGACCGAAGTAAAAGCACCTTATGCAGACTTCTGCACACATTCATCTGGGGTTTTGCGTAAATACGCGTCCAGATGGTGCCTTTACTCCGGTCCCTTATCCTCGCTAGTCGGCGGAAGCGCCTCTAGTACTTCGCGCCGCGTCCCTCACCAATGGTGCCGTAGAGCTTCTTCATCACTGGGTAGAGCACGATGATGCCAACCGAGCCCCAGGCAATACCTTCGAGCGTCACGCCGAAGACGTCGAGCGTGAGGTTACCAATACCCGCGATGAGCGCCACTGCCGCCGCAGTGAGGTTCACTGGGTTGTTGAAGTTGACCTTGTTGTCCATCCAGATGCGCACGCCAAGCATGCCGATAAGGCCGTAAAGGACGATGCAAGCACCGCCCAGCACGCCGGTGGGGATGGTGAAGATAAGCGCGCCAAACTTCGGGATGAAGGCCAGAGCGATGGCGGTGATTGCAGCTACCCAGTAGGCGGCCGTGGAGTAGACGCGGGTGGCGGCCATGACGCCGATATTCTCCGCGTAGGTTGTGGTGCCGGAGCCGCCGAAACCACCGGCCAGGGAGGTGGCCAGGCCGTCCGCGATGAGAGCGTCGCCAGCGAGATCATCGAGGTCGCGCTTGGTCATCTCAGAGACGGCTTTGACGTGGCCGACATTTTCAGCAATCAGAACGACCAACACCGGAAGTGCTGCCGCGATGGCTGAAACGTGGAACTCCGGCGCATGGAACTGCGGGAAGCCAATCCAAGCCGCCTCGCGGATAGACTCCACCGCGCCCTCACCGAGGTTGCCCGTGGCGGCCGCAAAAGCCCAGCCGACGACGACGCCAATAAGAATCGACAGACGCGAAACCATGCCGCGCCCGGCCACGGTGGCCAAGATGATGACCGCCAGCGTCACCGTAGCGACCAGAGGCTGGCTCGAATAGTTGGTGGCAGCATTGGGCGCCAAGTTAAGGCCGATCAGTGCCACGATGGCGCCGGTCACGGCCGGCGGCATGACGGCGTCAAGGACCTTGCGGCCCGCCGCCTTCACCGCGAAACCAATCGCCACCAAGACCAGGCCGGTCACTAAGACGGAACCTGCCTGCGCGCCAATGCCGTACTGCTGGGAGGCGCTCAGCGGTGCAATGAACGCGAAGGAGGAGCCCAGGTAGGAAGGGAGGCGGTTGCGGGTAATCAGGAGGAATAGGATTGTTCCCAGGCCTGAAAACAGCAGCGTCGTATTGACCGGGAATCCGGTCAGGGTGGGCACCAGCAACGTCGCGCCGAACATGGCCACCACGTGCTGCATGCCGATGCCGATGGTGCGGCCCCAGCTCAATCGTTCTTCGGGTGCGACAACCGCGCCCGGCTTAATCGTCTTTCCGTCCCCGTGGACGGCCCAGCCAAAATTACTCACGAACCATAATTATGGCTCACACAAGCACCGAAACCTAAGTATCCTCACCAGCCACGCGAAATTCGCTGAGTTCCGCGGCGATGGAAGCGGGCAGGCGAACGTCGACAAGCGTGCCCTCCCCCGTGTACTCCTCGCTACGCACCGTGCCCTGGGTATGGATGCGATCGACCACGTCCCCGCGGGTAAACGGCACGAGAAGCCGCACGTGTTCATCCTGAGAGTTGAGGAACAGCTCCACGCGCGTGGTGAGCTCGTCGATGCCCTCCCCCGTCTTAGCGGAGACATAAACCACGTTATCGCGGTCGAGGGCGTGGCGCAGCTCCGCCAGCACCAGCGGATCGGCCTGGTCGATCTTGTTGATGACGATGATCTCCGGCGGGGCGTCCTCACCGGTTTCCTTTACGATGTCATAGATGACCTCATTGACCGCCTCAATTTGCTTCAGCGGGAAAGGGTCTGAGCCATCCACGACGTGCAGCATCAGATCTGCTGCGAGGACCTCCTCCAAGGTAGACTTGAAGGCCTCCACCAACTGTGTGGGAAGGTGGCGGACGAAACCAACGGTATCGGTGAACACGACCTGGCGGCCATCAGCAAGCTCGGCGCGCCGGGTGGTGGGGTCCAAGGTAGCGAACAGCGCGTCCTCCACCAGCACGCCAGCGCCCGTCATTGCGTTGATGAGCGAAGACTTACCAGCGTTGGTGTAGCCGGCGATCGCGATCTGCGGAATCGTCGATGAGGCACGGCGAGAGCGCTTAATCTCACGCGCCGTCTTCATCGCCTTAAGCTCCTTCCGCAGCAGCGCCATCTGCGTGCGGATGCGCCGGCGGTCCGTCTCGATCTTGGTTTCACCGGGGCCGCGCAGACCGACGCCGCCGTTGGAACCAGCACGGCCGCCCGCCTGGCGCGAGAGGTTGCCGCCCCAACCACGGGTATGCGTATAAAGGTATTCCAACTGCGCGAGCGAGACTTGGGCTTTGCCTTCCTTGGACTTGGCGTGCTGCGCAAAGATATCCAAGATGAGCATGGTGCGGTCGATAACTTTGGTGTTGAGAGCACGCTCCAAGGCAGAGAGCTGGCCGGGGGTTAGCTCACCATCGCACACCACGGTATCCGCGCCAGTGGCAGCCACGATGTCCTTGAGCTCGTTTACTTTGCCGGAACCAATATAGGTGCCCGGGTCCGGCTTATCTCGCTTTTGATACAGGGCTTCTACTACTTCGGCTCCTGCGGTTTCCGTTAGCGCCGCGAGCTCCGACATGGTGGCCTCAACCTCGGCCACGGTGCCTTCGGTCCACACTCCCACAAGGACTACTTGTTCAAGGCGCAGCTTGCGGTACTCCACCTCGTAGCCATCGGTGGTGTCTTCTGCGCGAATGGTGGTCTCGCGGTTTACTCGCCGGAAGGCGTTGCGCTCCGCAAGGTCGAGATCACCGGTAGTTGGCTCCTGTGATTTGGGCGCGGGCTCACCAAAAGCCTGCGCGAGGAGATCTTCATGGGTTTCTTTTGTCATATGCTCCCTATTCTTGCACGTTGCCCCTCTCAACTGGGAATCTCCGCTTCCTGTTCCCGCAGACTGCCGCAGCGCGGTGACGTATCAGCGATGGTTTTTGAGTCCCCTCTGCGACAGATACAATGGTGCGCATGACCGTGAAAGAAACCTCCCACCCAGAGATGCAGGCCATCGGCCTCAACTACGAGCGCTGGCAGGACGCCGTTGAGGCAGCCATTTCCACCAATCAACTGGCAGTGACCGGGGAGGTTCGCGGGGGACAACTTATCCAGTTCGCGGATCCTTCCGGTGCGCAGCTCAATATCCTTGCCGTCGAGCCATTCGCCACCTTCATCGGTTTCGAGGGCGTTACCCAGGGCTTCGCCCACGTCTCTATGATCAACGATGTCTTGGCTTACCTGGACATCATCGATCCTTTCGGGAACGTCCTCGCGCAAGCGACGGCAAACCTGGCACAGGGCCCGCTTTTAGCCGATGAGGACACTCAGCAATGGCAGCAAGTAGAGCTCACCGCGATGGGCCTCAATGTCACCGTGTACGACAGCACTGACGCCTACGAGGCTGAGAAGGGCGCTTACCCAGCCACATTTGAGTCCACAGGCGCAGCGGTGGTCGCAGCCGGTTCCGGTTCCGAAACCCCCACCCCGGGCTGCACTTTTTCTGCCCGGGTCATGGAATCCGAATGGCGCCACAACCAGCTCACCGGACATCGCTTCATGCACTTGGTCATGGATGGCACCTTCCCCTTCGATCTCTGCCTGCCGGAAAGCTTTGGCGAGTTGCCGCCAAAGGATTCCGTTCTCGCCGGCTCGGCAATGTTGACCGCCTCGATTGCGCTGCCCACCGGTGGCTGTGGCGGCGAAGGCGGATGCGCCTGCGGCTCCGGCGGCTGCGGCGGTCACTAGAACTTCCGTAGAGTAGTTCACATGAGTTTTTCCGCATCTCAGCGTCGCGGCCTTGCGCTCCTGCTCGCCGTGGTTACCGCTGCGGTGTTGATTCTGACACTGAAGCTGCCGGGAGTTATCCTCGCCGCGTTTGTGTGCGCAGCGCTGTGGCTCTTTGCTGACGCTCGCCCCAACGCCTCGGAACATGCAGCACTGCGGGCTTCTATTGCTCTCACGGTGGAGGACATCACCGGGGTCCTCGAGGACTACGCCACGTTTGCCACGAGCGACGACGCAGAGTCCCTCGCCGACCGCACGCTACACCGCCCCGCGCTTGTCGACGCCGACTGCGCCAACCCCACCATCGAAGCGTTCCACTATGAGATGCACGGCGCGCAACGCTTCTTACGCCGCCTCGATGCTCGAGTGAACTCACCGAATGCTGAAACTGGTGAACTTGAATCGCTACTTAAGGTGGCTGATGAACGTGCCGCCGAGCTCAAAGAAGCCTGGCTCGCCGCCCGCCGCGCCGCCTTGGCTTTGGGTACCAATTACGAAAAGGAGGACGGACGCTAAACGCCGTCCTGAAAGCCCTATAGTGACGTTTCACCAGTTGCCACGATGCGCGAAGGCCCCCTCAGGGTGGAGCCATCCTCGGTGATTTCTACCTCTACCTCACCTCCGGGAACAATGACGCGAACGCGGCCGGAGACCTGGGAGGCGTCGGCAAGCGCAGCACACGCTGCCGCCACCGTTCCGGTGCCGCACGAACGGGTCTCGCCCGAGCCGCGCTCGAAGACGCGCATGTGAATCGCACCGTCCTGCAAGGGCGTCACCAGCTCTACGTTGACGCCTGCCGGGAAGAAATCCGTATCGAAAACCGGCTGCTCGAGACGCTTGCCAGCCAGATCCTCTGGGCTTAGCCCCGGAATAACCGCCGCCAAATGAGGGTTCCCCATGTCAACCCCCAGCCCAGCGAAGCTCTCCCCCGCCATCGAGGCTGTGGAAACACCGAGCACCTGCGCCGGCCCCATCTCCACGCTGACTTCAGCCGCCGTGTCGTTGAAGGAGTGCACGGTCACCTGCTTGGCTCCAGCCCGCGTTCCCACTGTGAAGGTATCCGTATCCACCAACCCACGGGAGCGGACCCAGTGCGCGAAGACGCGGGTGCCGTTGCCACACATTTCCGCCACGGAGCCATCTGCGTTGCGGTAGTCCATGAACCAGTCATCGGCCTCGATACCCGGCGCGAGTTCCTCAATCTCCCCATTGGCAAGCAGCTGACCGGCGCGGATAACGCGCAGTACACCGTCGGCACCGATTCCCGCGCGCCGATCACACAGCGCCACTACCTTTTCCGGTGGCAGCGGATTGGTTCCTTCCACAATGACGAAGTCGTTCTCTGTTCCGTGGCCTTTTGCAAACTTCATAGCTGTAGAGTTTAACGTCCTTCGATGACCTGCAAGGCCTGCGCCGTCGTATCGGCCGCAGCATCCAGCCACTGGATTCGCTTATCACGGTTGAACCAGGCGCGCTGGCGGCGCACATAGCGGCGGGTTCCGGTGATGGTGCGCTCCACTGCTTCTTCCCATGTCAGCTCTCCTCGCTGGGCTTGGAGAACTTGGGCATAGCCAATAGCCCGCCCGGCCGTGGACTCAGCCTTCAAGCCGCGGGCTTGGAGGCCTTCGACTTCTTCCACGAGCCCTTTGTCGAACATGAGGCGGCTGCGCAACTCAATACGTGGGTTTAGCCAGCTGGATTCGGTACGCAGGCCGAGGATTATCGTGCCCCACCGGGGCGGGGCATTCTTCGGTGGCTGGCTGGCTTTGAAGGGCTTTCCAGTTAGTTCAATGACCTCCAGCGCGCGCACGGTGCGGCGCGGATCTTTGTCCTCGATGATGGCTGCGGCCGCTGGGTCCACAGCGGCAAGCTCCGCATGCAGAGCATCAGTACCAATCTCTTGGCGCCGGGCTTCCCAGCGCGCCCGCACCTGCGGGTCGGTGGGTGGGAATTGCCAGTTATCCACGAGTGATTGGACATACAGCATGGAGCCGCCTACCAGGATCGGGGTCTTACCGCGCGCACGGATGCCGTCAATATCCGCGATGGCGGAAGCCTGATAGCGCGCTACCGACGCCGCTTCCGTCACGTCCCACACATCCAGTTGATGGTGCGGAATGCCTTCGCGTTCCTCCATTGTCAGCTTGGCTGTGCCGATATCCATGCCACGGTAGAGCTGCATTGAATCAACGTTGACGACTTCCCCATCAAGCTCGTGTGCCAGTGCTACACCGAGCGCCGATTTTCCGGAGGCCGTGGGCCCCACCACTGCGATGGGAGTCGGAGCATAAGCGTGCGTATCAAGCATCAGCACTGCCACCCCGCCACATATCGCCCCACCCCGAGGGTGGAGTCCGCTGCCCGCAGTTCCGCGTGGCGCGGGTGCACGCCCGCCAGTTGTGCCCAGAGACTCGTCTCAAGCACCCCAGCGGATTGGAGGCGCGCTTCATCACAATGTACTTCCCCACCCGCCAGGATGCTCTCGCACCACAGGTGTGCATCGCGCGCGCCTTCGACGAGGGCGAGCGGCGCGCGTTCGGTCAGACCAGCTGAGCCATCGACGCACACCACGGTCAGGTGGCCGGGGCGCACCTCACCGAGTTCAGCGCGGGAATCCGCTACCACGAAGCCTGGTACCTCGGGAGTATGACTAAGCGCATGGCTGAGCACGTAGCGGGCGATAATTTCCGGCAGGTAGTTGCCGCCGCCGACATTTACCTGCGGTGCGCCCCATGCCCGCAAGCTTCCAGTGTGCTCGGTACGCCACCGAGCATCCCGCGAACCCACAATATCTACCTTGAGGGGGCTGCTTGCGCTGATGCGTGCAGCGTCACGGACGAGTTCGCAGGCGGCGCTGAGCAGCGCACGCGAAGCATCATCGTTGGGCGAGAGTTCTTCTGCCAACGCCGGTGAGGCAGGAATAACCATGAGATTTTGCATCAATTCCCATCCTATAAGGTTCGTTTTCCGGGGTTAACACGCGGCTGCACGGCGGAAACGGTAGTGTTGTGTCACATAAGTTCTGGCAGCCGTGTCGCGCGGCGCGATAGTACCGAAGGTGGTTTCTTACCATGTCCGCTATTCCTTCCCCTGGAGCCATGCCCCGCAAGGGCGCCCGCCCCGGCCCTTCTTTCTCCGGCCCGGCAGCTCGTCCGGTGCAGCCTGCGAAGAATGATCCCGCCAAGTGGGGCCGCGTTGATGCTGATGGTTCGGTCTTCGTGAAGTCACCCGAAGGCGAACGCAAGATCGGTGAATGGCAGGCCGGTACACCGGAAGAAGGCTTGGCTCACTTTGGCGCCCGCTACGATGATCTGTCTACCGAAATCGAGCTGCTGGAATCTCGCCTCAAGGCACATCCGGGCGATGCTGCAGCGATCAAGACAACCGCGGCAGAACTACGGGAATCTCTGCCCACCCAGGCGGTGATTGGTGATATTGCCGCATTAGACAAGCGTCTGGGCACCGTCATCGAGCATTCCGTTGAGGCCGGTGAGCAGGCGCAGGCTGACAAGGCTCGTCGCCGCGAAGAGGCGATCGCGAAGAAGGAGAAGCTGGCCGCCGAAGCCGAAGACATCGCTGCCAATTCGACGGAGTGGAAAGCCGCCGGCGACCGCATCCGCGCCATTCTTGAGGAATGGAAGCAGATTCGCGGCATCGACCGTCAGACGGATGATGCCCTGTGGAAGCGCTACTCCCGCGCCCGCGATTCCTTCAACCGCCGCCGCGGCTCGCACTTCGCTGAGCTCGATCGCAACCGCGCTGCTGCCCGCGCCAAGAAGGAAGAATTGGTTGAGCGCGCAGAAGCCATCAAGGAATCCACCAATTGGGGTGAAACGGCGCGCACTTACCGTGATCTCATGACGGAGTGGAAGGCCGCTGGCCGCGCTCCCCGCGAGATCGACGATAAGCTCTGGGCCCGCTTCCGTGCCGCGCAGGACCACTTCTTCAACGCCCGCAACGCGGTCAACGATGAACGCGATAAGCAGTTCGCGGAAAACGCGGCCGCCAAGGACGCGCTTATTGCGGAATATGACTCCCAGATCGACCCGGCCAAGTCCATCGACACGGCAAAAGCCAAGCTACGGGAGCTGCAGGAAAAGTGGGAAGAGATTGGTTTCGTCCCGCGCAATCAGGTGCGCGAGTACGAGGCCAAGATTGCGGCTCTGGAAAAGCGCGTGAGCGAAGCCGAGGATTCGGAGTGGCGCCGAACGGATCCGGAGGCCCAGGCCCGCGTGGCCCAGTTCCAGGCCAAGGTGGATGAATTCACCGCACAGGCGGAAGCTGCCGAGGCTAAGGGCAACGCCAAGAAGGCGGAGGATTTGCGTGCTCAGGCGAAGCAGTGGCAGGAGTTTGCGGATGCCGCAGCGGCTGCTGTCAACGACAAGTAGCGCTACGCAGCCTGAGTGTTCGTTCACATAGTCGCCCCGCCAGGCTCAGCCAACGCTGAGCCGGCGGATTGCCTCCGGAGCTTCGTCTTCGACGCCAACCTCGCTGCCCAAGAGGCCAGCGGCGATCCCGCAGTCAGTGGCTCTCCGCGCCGCGTGCTCCAGCGCCTGCAGGGCTCCTCGGAGTCCCAGACCTATCTTTTTGGGCTCACTGAAACCGCTATGGGCACAGCCGGAGAGTTGGGCCTGCCGGTCATTTCAGCGGCCGAACCCAGTCCGCACATCGACTTCGACGGTTTCATCCATATCTCACTGCCACTTCTGGAGGAGACGGATAACGCCGATATCGAATGCGTCCTCGCTGCTGATTACCTCCCACTGCCCGGGGAAAAGCTAGATGCAGAAGCCCTCGAGGTCACCCGGACCCTTGCCCGTGAAGCGCTGCGCCTAACCCGCCAGCTAGGCCGCAGGAATGCTCAAGTTGGCATGTTGTATCCACCGGACGCGGACCATACCTCCGATCCAATGTCGCAGGCTTACCTCGAACTGGGGTTTCATCACAAGCATGCCGAGCGCCAGATGTATGTCGACATCGCACCCGCCACCCCAGTGCTCGGTGCACAAGTCTGGCCGGACTACGACATTCCGGACGCTCTGCTTGACGACGTCCTCCGCTTGCTCACCATTGCCTCCGCTGACGCGGTCTACGGTGACTTGAGTGTCGAGCCCATCGTGTGGACGCGGCAGCGCCTCAAGGAAGCCCACGCCCGACTACGTTCCCGCAGAGCGCACACTCTGCTCGTGGGCATTCTCGACCAAGGGCGAGTCGTCGCGCTCACGGAACTCTCCCGCCACGGCGACGCAGACCCCGAGGTGTGCGAGTGGACTCTCACTGTCACCGACCGTGAATGCCGCCGCCGCGGGCTCGCCACGCGCGCCAAGCAGCACGCTCAGTACGCGGTGGCACACCACTGGCCCACTGTTCGCCGGGCCTACTGCTCTGTGGCCCAGGCCGATCCAGCGATGAACGCGCTCTATGCGCGCCTCGGCGCGCACGTCATCTCCGCCAGCAGCGCCTACGAGCTCACCGTGTAGAGGGGGTAGTCGGTGTAGCCGCGCTCCCCGCCCGTGTAGAACGTGCTCTCATCCGGCGCGGTGACAGGGAGTTCCTCCTGCCAGCGGCGAACTAGGTCCGGATTCGAAATGGCCAACCGGCCCACGGCGACGGCATCGCCGTGCTGCACTAGCTCCTCAGCTTCCGCGCGTTGAGTTACCTGGCCGAATCCCGAATTCACTATGACGCGGGTACGCCCATTGGCGCGAGCTTGAGTGCTCAGCTCAGTGATGAACTCACCAGTTGGCTCTGCGTGAAGGAAGGAAATATATGCCAAGCCGAGGTCTTCGATGGCGCGAAGAAGCCCACCATACGTGGCGCGCACATCCTCAGCGTCGCTTTCCTCAATACCTTGAATATTGTGTTGCGGCGAAAGGCGCAGCGCGAGGCGGTCAGCGCCAATTTCATCAGCCACCGCACGCAGGATCTCCTCCACAAGGCGATAGCGATTCTGCGGGCTTCCACCATAGGTATCTTCGCGATGATTGGAGCTTGGGGAAAGGAACTGGTGCAAAAGATAGCCGTTAGCACCGTGGATCTCTACGCCATCCATGCCTGCGTCGATGGCGTTGCGTGCGGCTTGACGGAACTCGTCAATAATGCGCGGAAGTTCTTTACTTTCGAGTGCTCGGGGAACCGGGCACTCCTTACGTGATTCAAAATCTCTTACCGCAGTACCGGAGGCCAGCGCAGAGGGTGCTTCCGGCTCCGCCCCTTCGAGGAGACTGGCATGTGACAGACGGCCTCCATTCATCACCTGCATAAAGATGCGCCCGCCGGACGCGTGAACGGAATCCGCGACGCGACGCCACCCGAAAATCTGCTGCAAGGTTTCGATACCGGGCTGGCCTGGGAAGGCACGGCTGGTCACCGTGGGGAACACACCTTCAGTCACGATAAGCCCCATGGAGGCACGCTGCGTGTAGTACTTCTCATGCAAATGCGTGGGGACACCATCACGGCCTGCGCGTGAGCGGGTCAAGGCTGCCATCGTCACGCGGTTTGGCAGCGTTAGTCGTCCCAATTCTAATGAGTCAAAGAGTGTAGCCATGCACTCCACAACACGAATCTAAGAATGCTTATTCCTCACCGTGCTGGCGGCGATGGCGTGAGGCGGCGCGTGAACGGCGATCGTCGATAAGCAGCGGATTCTGCTCCGCTGGCAGCTCGGTTGCAGCTTCGGTCTGCAAGACTCCCACGTGGTCAAGCTGCCCGGAAACTTCTCGCACCCGCTCAGCTGCGGCGAGCTGCTCGGGGCTGCGGCGCAACGCCACTTGGCAGTACACCAGGAAGGCCACAAAGGTAGAAATTGCTCCCACATACATGCCGATGGAAGCACCTTCCGCCGCGCCGCCGCGGTACCAGAAGCCCCAAAGGTTAGCGAAGAAGGAAATCGTGGTCATCATCCACGCCACCAAGGCAACAGACGTTCGTCGTGTAAGAAGCGTGACGGTGCTCAACACCCCCACGCCGCCGAGCGCCAACCACGCACTGACCGTCTCCATGAGCGAGATTCGGACTCCCTCGGCGGTCCCACCTACGAAGAGTGCCTCCCATCCGCGAGCCTCACCGGCATAAGGCAACACCAAGTACGCAACCCACGCCACGACGGACACGATGAGCGCGTATTTGTGCTTTCCCAGTTCGATGGTCTTCGCTGCGCGCTTTTCTGCCGCAACTGCATCGCGCACCTGCTTCAAATCATCACTCATAGGAACGGAGCCTACTCCCTTCTAGCAACCGCAGGAATCAGCGGGAGCACTGGGCTTGCCGACGCCCGGCAGCCCGAGACCCACCCCAATCGGTGCTGTGGTAGGTGTCTGGCCAGAAGCAGACATATCGCCAGCCTTAGTGCGACGGTGCTCGCTGACGCCTGAATCAGCGACGAGGAAGAAGGAACCCGCATCCGTCACGGTGGTGTGCACGACATCACCGGGGCGAATCTCCGTGGAGATGTCCTTCCCCTCACCATCAACAGGCGCAAAGTGAACCAGGCGCCCATCCCGCGCACGGCCCGTGAGTCGATGAGTTTCGGCAGACTTGCGGCCGCCCTCCGCCTGGACCAAGAGCTCTACATCGGTCCCAACGAGCTTCGCATTCTCCTCAGCCTGAATGGAATCTTGCAGCGCTACCAGGCGCTCGAAGCGCTCCTGCACTACCTCCTTCGGTATCTGATCCTCCATCTCCGCAGCCGGGGTGCCTGGGCGCGGTGAGTACTGGAAGGTGAAGGCCGAAGCGAAGCGGGCGCGGCGCACCACATCCAGGGTGGCCTCAAAATCTTCCTCAGTCTCGCCGGGAAAGCCCACGATGATATCGGTGGTGATGGCAGCGTGCGGCATCTTCTCCCGCACTTCATCGAGAATGCCCAGGAACTTCTTCGTGCGGTAGGAACGGCGCATATCTTTGAGCACCTTGTCCGAACCAGACTGCAGCGGCATGTGCAGCTGCGGGCACACAGCCGGCGTCTCCGCCATGGCATCAATGACGTCGGAGGTGAACTCTGCCGGGTGCGGGGAGGTAAAGCGGAGGCGCTCCAGTCCCTCAATCTTTCCTACTTCCCGCAGTAGCTTGGAGAAAGCGAAGCGGTCCCGCGGCAGGTCTGGGTCGGCGAAATTGACGCCATAGGCGTTGACGTTCTGTCCCAGCAACGTCACCTCGGACACGCCCTGGTCCACCAGGGCTTGAACCTCTGCGAGGATATCACCGGGGCGGCGATCTTCTTCCTTGCCGCGCAGGGAAGGAACGATGCAGAAAGTACAGGTGTTATTGCAGCCCACGGAGACCGATACCCACCCGGCATAGGCGGACTCGCGCTTGGCCGGCAGCACGGAGGGAAAAGCCTCAAGTGCATCGACGATCTCGACCTGGGCCTCATCATTGTGGCGGGCGCGTTCAAGAAGTGTCGGCAAAGCCGCCATGTTGTGGGTGCCGAAAACCGCATCTACCCACGGCGCATGATCAAGGACAGTGTCCTTGTCCTTTTGCGCCAGGCAGCCGCCCACCGCAATTTGCATGCCGGGGTGGTTCTCTTTCGTCTTCTTGAGCGCACCCAGGGTGCCGTACAAACGCTTATCGGCGTTCTCGCGTACTGCGCAGGTGTTGAAGACGATGAGGTCAGGCTCGACGCCATCCGGTACTGCCGAATATCCGGCTTCCTCTAGCAGGCCGGAGATGCGCTCTGAGTCATGAACGTTCATTTGGCAGCCAAAAGTCCGCACCTCATAGGTGCGGGGCTGAGTATTACTTACGGGGGAGGTCACGGGGGGACATTCTAACTGGCCAGTCCGACTACTCATAATGCCTCGGCAGCATCCGAGAGTTCGTCAATGCGTGCGTCCAAAACTTCGATGGAGATACGCATGACGAGCTCCTGGTTGTACCCACGCCGAGCAAGCGTTCCCACGATGCGGCGCAAGAACTTGTCCCTCTCATGCCGGTCAGCCGGAACCCTTTTAAGCGTCCGGGCTTTCTTTTCAGCTACCTGGCGGGCAACGACCTCTTCAGATTCCTCGGTGATCTGTTCTAAAGCTGCCGCACGGTCGGCGGCCTCGACGCCCTTTTCCTTGAGCTCTAGGTTGAGGGCGCGGGCCGACTTGCCGCGCCGCGCATGGCGTTGGCGAACCCATTCCTTGGCAAAGGATTCATCATCAACAAGTCCAACCTCTGCCAAGTCATCGACGACATCCTCAACCACGTCGGGTTCAAAGTCCGCAGCAACGAGGCGGTCACGCAGTTCCTTGCGGGAACGCGCCCTCTGATCCAGCAGACCCAGCGCACGGGAACGCACGGGAGCCTTCGCTGCCTCGGCTTCTGCATCAACCAGCTGCCCGCCCGCGTCACCTGCTTCATAGGATTCGAGGGCCTGGCGCAGCTTCTTGAGCTTCTCCGGTGAAGGTTCTGCCATTGATTCCGTTTAATCGTCGTCGAAGTCGACGTTTGGCACCAAATCCACTGCCTCATCCGTCAACGGATCGTCCGCGCCTGGTACGTCCATGGCTACATCCTCGCCTGCTTCGGCAGCGGCGGCACCGACACCGAGTTTGACGAAGATCTTCTTCTCAATCTCATCCGCTAGATCCGGATTGTCCTTGAGGAAGTTACGGGCTTTCTCTTTACCCTGTCCCAGTTGATCACCCTCATAGGTAAACCAGGAACCGGACTTCTTAATGAAGCCATGCTCAACGCCGAGGTCAATGATGGAGGACTCGCGCGAGATGCCCTCACCGTACATGATGTCGAACTCAGCGATCTTGAACGGCGGGGAAACCTTGTTCTTCACAACCTTGAGCTTGGTACGGTTACCAATGGCATCCTGGCCGTCCTTCAAAGTCTGAATGCGACGAATATCGCAGCGCACCGAGGCGTAGAACTTCAGTGCCTTACCACCCGTCGTGGTCTCCGGCGAGCCGAACATAACGCCGATCTTTTCACGCAGCTGGTTAATGAAGATGGCGGTGGTTCCTGAGTTGTACAAAGCACCCGTCATCTTGCGCAGCGCCTGGGACATGAGGCGGGCTTGGAGGCCAACGTGGCTATCACCCATCTCGCCCTCGATCTCAGCCTTGGGCGTCAGCGCAGCGACCGAGTCAATAACGATGATGTCAATGGCTCCCGAACGGACAAGCATATCGGCGATTTCCAAAGCCTGCTCACCAGTATCTGGCTGGGAGACAAGCAAGTTATCCGTATCAACGCCGAGTAGACGTGCGTACTCCGGATCGAGAGCGTGCTCAGCATCGATAAATGCCGCGATGCCACCAGTCTTCTGCGCCGATGCAATAGCGTGCAGGGCAACGGTGGTCTTACCCGAGGATTCCGGACCATAAATCTCCACGATGCGGCCACGCGGGAAGCCGCCGACTCCCAAAGCAATATCGATAGCCGTATTACCAGAGGAAATAGCCTGGATTGGCGGGCGTTCATCGTCACCCAGGCGCATAACGGCGCCCTTACCAAAATCCTTCTCAATCATCGCCATGGCAGCGTCAAGGGCTTTTTGACGATCATCGCCCTTGCTTGCTGCCGAGGACTTCTTCTTCGTAGCCATTCATTTCCTCACTATCGTGCGTCAGTTGTAGTGCGTTCTTACGCGTTAATTAAAGGTGGCACCTAATTAGACTGCCACGTGGCAGCTGAGGTTCCCTGGCGCGACTCAAACAGCCTTAGCGCCCTCTCCTCAAGCCACGAAGTCACCCTAACGTGCCCGCCGGACCACGTCCCACAATACACACACAAGTGTTCGATTTTCCATTTCGCCCAAGCGCGTGTCCCAGCGACAGCCTCCACTACTGAAGCACCCACGGGCCGTCCTGTTCCTGCCGCGAGAAGGTTACCTTTTCAGCAGTCTGAAGAACGGCCACTCCCTCCCCTAACGAGCTGCAAACATCCAGGTCGTCAAGGTCGGCCCTGCTACTCATATACTTGGAATACCCCGGCCCTTGCACATCACGATAGAGCTCAACGCTACCCGCCGCCGGTGGCACCCACTCATCGTCCTCATCTGTACCTCCCTGCCAGGTTCCATCGCTGGCGGCGAGGACATCCCTTTCGGTAGCGCCGGGGCAAATAATGATCACCCGTTCATACTCCGAATCGAAGATGTCACCGATCGGCATGTCTACGCTTCCCGGCTCCCCCTCCGTGACCCCAGCGGCCGCATCGATATTTTCAATGACGTTCGCGGAATTCACCAACGAACATCCAGCTAGGCCACCTATGGCCACGCCGGAAAGAAGAACTACTGCGCCGTAGCGCACCCCTAGACGCCCTAGACCATTAAGCCATGCTTGTTTCTGCCTAATTTCCATGCCCCGAGGGCACCCCGTTCGGGGTGGATGCGCGGCCCAAAGATCGTGGTTGAACACTGTTCAAAAGGTGCTATTTGCTGCACAGTTATCACACTGGATAAACTTTGGCCCATGAAAAAGAATTCCGTCGCGACTGACATCGCGTACGTCGCGGTCTTTACCGCGCTCATCATAGTCTTTGCTTTTGTCTCTATCCCCACTCCCACCGCGGGCGTGCCCATCGTTCTTCAAAACGCAGTTATCATTCTCGCGGGCCTCGTACTCGGCGGCCGCCGCGGCCTCTTCGTGGGCTTGCTCTTCATTGCTCTCGGCCTCGTCGGCCTGCCCATCCTCGCCGGCGGACGTAGCGCGTTGAGCGCTCTCGCCGGCCCCACGGTTGGCTACCTCGTTGGCTACGTCGTCGCCCCGGCCATCGCTGGACTCATCGCCTACCGCGCCCCGCGCAACAAGGGCGGAATGACTCTCATCCTCGCTATCGCCGGCGTCGTTGGCCTCGCCGTCCAGTACTTCTGCGGAATTCTCGGCTTGATGTACCGCTCTGACATGTCCCTCAGTGCAGCCACCATCGCCCAGGGGCCATTCCTCATCCCCGATCTCATCAAGGTCGCCGTGATGGTTGTCATCGCAGTCGGTGTCCATGCAGCGTTCCCTGACCTGATGGACCGGCGCACCGCTAGGGCGAAGTAGCTCCCGTGCCGCAGATTGAATTCCGCAATGTGTCCGTCACCTTCGACGAGACGCCGGTGCTTAACGACGTTTCCCTCAACTTGAGCGAACAACGCATCGGCATCATCGGCGCCAACGGCGGCGGCAAGTCCACTCTGGTCCGACTCATCAACGGTCTCGGTGAGCCCTCGCGTGGTGAGGTCTTGGTGGACAGCATGGACGTCGCCAAGCACGGCAAAGAAATCCGGCGCCGCGTGGGATTCGTGTTCTCAGACGCCGAGAACCAAATCGTCATGCCGCAGGTACGCGATGACGTGGAGTTCTCTCTGCGCCGCCTCAAGCTATCCCGGGAGGAGCGCACCGCGCGCGTCGACGCCGCCCTCGAACGCTTCGGCCTTGAGGCTCTGGCCGAGCAATCTCCACACACGCTCTCTGGCGGGCAGAAGCAACTCCTCGCGCTCGCGGCGGTGCTTGTCATGGAACCAACCGTCATCATCGCCGACGAGCCGACGACCCTGCTGGATCTGCGCAACCGCGACCGCATTCGCCGCGAGTTCGCCAGCCTGGAGCAGCAGCTCATCGTGGTTACCCACGACCTCGATTTCCTCTCCGACTTTGACCGCGTTCTGTGCATCGATAACCACCACGTCGTAGCCGACGGATCTCCCGACAAGGTCATTTCCTTCTACACCGAACTCATGAAATCCCGCCCGCTCTAGAGTCATGCCTAAAAACATCCCCCTCGGCTACTACGTCGACGCCGATACCATCATTCATCGCATACCGGCCGCGGTGAAATTCCTCGTGCTCATCGGCTTCATCCTCGTGACCTCGCTCGCCGTGCACACGCTTCCTTGGGCGTCGGCCAGCCTCTTCCTCCCACTAGTGCTCTTTCCCGTCGCCCGCATCCCGTTTCGCGTCGCACTCGGACAGCTTGTTCCTCCGCTCTACCTCCTCGTTGCGCTCGCAGCTTTTCAGTGGTGGCAGAAGGATTTGCTGTCGGCCGCGATCATGTTTCTCACCATCTACGCAGCCATCAGCGCGGCGGTGCTGCTGACGCTGACAACGAAGGTGTCGGAGATGATGGACTCCCTCGATCGGGCCCTCGCGCCACTGGGGCGCCTCGGGGTTCCGGTTGAGAACATCACGCTGGCGATGTCCCTGACAATTCGTTTGCTCCCCCTCATGCTGGGGACCGTGGTCGAGGTGCTTGATGCACGAAAAGCCCGGGGTGCCACGGCATCACTGACCGCTTTTGGCACCCCGGTTATCATTCGCTCAATCCGCCGAGCACGCGCGATGGGTGAGGCGCTTCAAGCCCGCGGCGTCGGCGACTAAACCTTATTCTCCGCGCAACTCGCGTAGGCGAGCCTGGACGGCATCCTCCTGCACGTTCGGCTGACCCTTAGCCTCTGCCGAACCGATTGCCTGCTGGGAGTTTCCCTCCACTGCCTTCGGGTTATTCATCTCCGCGCGGATCTGCTCGAGACGGGAGTGGCCAGCCAGTTGCACGCCAGCCTGCTCGATCTCCTGCATGCGGTTAGACACTGAGTTCTCGGCGAGCTCTGCCTGGCCCAGGGCCTTGGAGTAGCGGCGCTCAATCTTGTCACGCACAGCATCCAGGGAAGGCGAGTTACCGTTTGCGGAGAGCTCGTTCATCGAGTTGAGGGACTCGGAGACCTTCTCCTGCATCTTGGCCTGCTCGAGCTGCGACAGCAGCTTGGAGCGCTCGTTGACCTTCTCACGAAGCGCCATGCCGTTGCGTTCAACGGCCTTCTTGGCCTGCTCCGCCTGCTGTAGAGCCTGATCGTGGAGCTTCTTAGTGTCCTCAACAGACTGCTCAGCGGTAACCAGCTGGGCAGCGAAGGCTTCAGCCGCGTTTTCGTACTCGGTCGCCTTCTGTGCATCGCCTTCGGCACGGGCCTTGTCCGCAAGGCTCAGGGCGTTACGGGTATTCTGCTGCAGCTTTTCAATCTCACTCAAACGACGGTTCAGCTGCATCTCCAGCTGGCGCTGATTACCAATGACCGCAGCGGCCTGCTGTGACAGCTCCTGGTGCTGGCGCTGCGCCTCCTCGATTGCCTGCTCAATCTGAACCTTCGGGTCGGCGTTCTCCTCGATCTTGGAATCAAAGAGAGCCATCAAGTACTTCCAGGCTTTTACGAATGGGTTCGCCATAACAGGAGGTGCCTTTCTCAGCAGTTCGTTGTGTCAATAAGGTGTGTAACAAGAATATTTCCTGCCTGCCTAATAGTAGCGAAGCAGACAGTATTCCGTTGCGGTTCTATAGTTCCGATGCAGCGGGTGCGGTGGATGCGAGCTCCTCATCCATCGACGGCAACGCCATGTAGCCGGCCGCCTCAATGAGGACATCGGAGACGCTGACATCGAGTGCATGGCAGACACAGGCCAGCAGCTCGGAGGAAACCTCCTTGCGGCCACGCTCCAGCTCCGAAAGATATCCCGGGGAAACACGCGCCACACCGGCGAGTTCGCGGAGGGTCACGCCTTTATCCGCGCGGAAGGCGCGAAGCGTTAATCCGAGGGCCTCACGCAGCAGCGGTTCAGGAGTCCGCGTCGACCGCGCCGGGGACTGGGTGGGTTTATCGAGTAGTGCAACTGAAGTGTTCATCACCCCGTACAACGGCTCAGCAGTCGTACTTGTTCCCACAATCAACTAATTTTCTTCAAGAGTTGATAGGAGAAGACTCAATGCCGCCTCAATGGCAGCGAAACGAATCGCGTTGCGCCCCTCAGCAGGAAGCTCATAAAGGACGCCGCGCTTGGCGACGCCCCCGCCACCCCTCCCGCATAACCCCACGTACACCGTGCCCGCGGGTTTGCCTTCCTGGAGGTCCGGCCCGGCTACACCAGTCAGCCCTACCCCCCAATCTGCACGCGTTTCAACGACCGCCGCCTCAGCCATCTGCGCAGCAGTCGCAGCAGACACCACGCCTTGCTCCTCAAGTTCTTCCACGGTGGTGTTGAGAAAATGAGCCTTGACCTCTGTCGCATACGTCACCAGCCCACCCCGCAGCACCGCCGAGGCTCCCGGGATGCACGCCACAGTCGCAGCGGCTAGACCAGCAGTAAGGGACTCACAGAACGCCACAGTTTCACCGCGTTCGCTGAGCGTGGATACTAGTTGCGCCTCGATGCTCATTGGTTCTCCCTATGGCCATCAATGAGGTACTGGATGCCGGTCAGGACGGTAACGAAGGCGGCGGCCAACATAACGAGGAGGCTCGGAAGGTCCATCCACCCTGGCAGCGGACAAAGATACAACGCCACCGCCACAGTCTGCAACGCTGTCTTGAGCTTTCCGCCTTGGGAAGCCGGCACCACCTTCCCTTGACGCAGCAAGAAGAAGCGCCAAATCGTAATGCCGAATTCGCGAAACAGAATCAGCACGGTGATCCACACCGGCAAAGCCCCGGTGATATTGAGGCACACGAGGGCCGCGGTCATCAGGGCTTTATCCGCGATCGGGTCCGCAATCTTGCCAAAGTTAGTGATGAGTCCCCGCGCGCGTGCAATATCGCCATCCAACTTATCCGTGAGCATCAAGAGCGCGAAGCAGAGGAAAGCCCACCATTCATGGCCGGCGAGCACCAGCCAGGCAAACAGGGGGATAAAGAGGATGCGCAAACTAGTCAGGATGTTGGGCAGGTTCCAATTGGAGACCTCGGGGTTTACATCCGTGGTTCGAGATTGGTTGCGCGCAGCCTGAGAATCATTCACGCTCTTCATCCTACCGTGGCCTCCCTGCCACTCGAGCGAGCACTACCATGGTCGGTATGAAGTATTTCGCAGTTTCCTATGAATACAATCCATCTAACCCGGTTATTGCTGAGGTTCGCCCGAAGCACCGCGAATTCATCGGCGCACTCCACGACAAGGGCCAGATCTGTGGCTCTGGCCCCTACACCGATTCCAAGGGCGGGGCGCTCATCGTCCTGCAATTTGAGGATGAGTCCGTAAAGGTGGCCGATGTCATCGCCCTCATGGACCAGGATCCCTTCTACACCGAAGGCGCTGTTACTGGGCGCGCTTTCCGCGAGTGGAATCCCGTTATTAATTCCTTCTAAATCCCCGCGGCCCGAGTTTAAGGCAGCTCGGACTTGGGAAGTTCGTCCGCCTTGCCGACGAGCTCGCCCTCCTTGTTGCGAACGATCTTGTTGCCATAATCGTCCCAGTCGTAGTGGTTGTGGGAAATCACCACACCACCCTGGGCTTGGTCGCGTTTGTCCTTCCACACCGACAACAACACCGTCACGAAGAGGACGCCAACGATGACCAGCAGCGACACCATGGTCGTAATTTCCGGTACCGCACTGACATTCTCGCCGCCGTTGATGAAGGGCACGTTGTTCTCATGCAAAGCGTGGAAGAGCAACTTGACACCGATGAACAGCAAGATGATACCCAGGCCATAAGGCAGGTAGACCAGGCGGTCCAACAGGCCATCAATGAGGAAGAACATTTGGCGCAGCCCCATGAGAGCGAAGGCATTGGTGGTGAAGACGAGGAAAGGCTCCGAGGTAATGCCGTAGATAGCTGGGATGGAGTCGAAGGCAAACATGACGTCGATCAGCCCGATAGCCGCCAAAGCAACGAAAAGCGGCGTCAGGGCGAATTTGCCCTTCTTCTCACCGGATTCCTCACGGTGGGTGAGCTTGTCACCGTGGTAGCGCGGGGTCACATGGATCACTTTGCGCAGCCACTTGACTACCAGCATGTCGTTGGGGTCGGTCTCGGGCGTCCCGTTGATCTCATCGATGAGCAGCTTGACTGCGGTGTAAATAAGGAAGATGGCAAACAGGTAGAAGACATCCGACCATGCCGCAATAATGGCCGCGCCCATCAAGATGAAGACAAGGCGGAAAACCAGCGCTAGGACGATACCGATGAGCAATACCTTCTGCTGATACCTGCGGGGAATCTTGAAGGAGCCCATGATGAGCGAGAACACGAATAGGTTATCCACGCTCAAAGCCTGTTCCGTCACCCAACCGGTGTAGAACTGTGCCGCGTGTTCGCTGTCCCACAGCACCCACACAACTCCGCCAAAGACAACGGCCATCGCCATGTAAAACAGGGTCCAGCCGCCGGATTCCTTAATGGTCGGCTCATGTGGTGAACGAACATGACTGTAGAAGTCGAAGATGAAGAAGCCTAGGATCACCGCGATGGTGATGGCCCAGACCCATAGTGGCACATGCATAATGAGTTATCCCTCCGGTCGACACGACAATAAAGACCGGAGGTCTCCCCCGCTAGCAAGCCGATGTCACAGCCTCGCTAGCCGACGCGACCGGGAACTGTACCGCAGTTGCCGTGTTGACGATCGACGCCGTGGATTGGGGTACTCCCCTCCAAGACTCGTCCTATCCTACACGGAACTTAGAACGCACCTGTGGAGGGGTTAGCGGAGATTTCAACGGTGCGGGTATCGGCTTCAGCGTCGTCTACCCCGCCGGCACCTTCGGCGTCTTGGACCTCCTTCGGGGCCTCTGCTGGGTCAGCGCCCTTGATCATCCAGATGATAGTGTCGAGCTCCTCCGGCTTGACCAGAACCTCACGTGCCTTGGAGCCTTCGGAAGGCCCGACAACACCGCGCGACTCCATGAGGTCCATGAGTCGACCGGCCTTGGCAAAGCCGATGCGCAGCTTGCGCTGGAGCATCGACGTCGAGCCCAACTGGGAGGTGACCACAAGGTCGACGGCCTCCAAGAGATCGTCCATATCCTTGCCGATCTCCTCGTCGATCTCCTTCTTCGCCTCCGAGGCCTTATCGTCCGTCACGCCTTCCGTGTAGTTCGGCGAGCCCTGTGCCTTCGCGGCGTCGACAACCGCCTGCACCTCCTCGTCGGAGACGAACGCACCCTGCATACGCACCGGGCGGCCGCCCTGCGGGATGAAGAGGCCATCGCCCATACCGATGAGCTTCTCGGCTCCACCCTGATCCAGGATAACTCGAGAGTCCGTAAGCGAGGACGTCGCAAAAGCCAGACGAGAAGGAACGTTGGTCTTAATAAGACCGGTCACAACGTCCACGGACGGGCGCTGCGTTGCCAGCACCAAGTGGATACCGGCCGCACGTGCCTTTTGAGTAATGCGAACGATGGAATCCTCAATTTCCTTCGGCGCCGTCATCATGAGGTCCGCGAGCTCATCCACGACGCACACGATGTACGGGTACGGGCGCATCTCTCGTTGGGAGCCGGCAGGAGCCTGGTATTCGCCACTGCGGACCTTCCGGTTGAAGTCCTCGATCTTGCGCACGCGGGCAGCCTGCATGTCCATGTAGCGCTGCTCCATCTCCTCCACCAGCCACTGCAGGGCCGCCGCAGCTTTCTTTGGCTGCGTAATGATCGGGGTGATGAGGTGCGGAATACCTTCGTACGGCGTGAGCTCCACCATCTTCGGGTCGACGAGGATGAGGCGAACGTCTTCCGGCGTCGCGCGGGTCAACAGCGAGACCAGCATGGAATTCACGAAGGCCGACTTACCGGAACCGGTAGCACCGGCCACGAGCAGGTGCGGCATCTTCTTCACGGAGAAGGAGGTGTACTCACCTTCGATATCCTTACCCAAGCCGATCAGCATGGGGTCATGGTCAGCGCGCAGTGCCGGGGAATCCAAGACATCGCGCAAACGCACCATCTCGCGGTCCGCATTGGGCACCTCAATGCCGACTGCGGACTTGCCCGGAATCGGGGTGAGCAGGCGCAGATTATCCGTCGCCACAGCATAAGCCAGGTTGGACTGTAGGTTCGTAATCTTCGAAACCTTGACGCCTGGACCCAGCTCGATCTCGTAGCGCGTCACTGTCGGGCCACGGCTAAAACCAGTGACCTGGGCATTGACCTTGAATTCTTCAAAGACCTCGGTGATGGCCTCGATGATGCGATCGTTAGCCTCCGTGCGTGCCTTCGCAGGCTTGCCAGCGGTGAGCAGGTCCGTCGTCGGCACATCGTAGCCGCCGCCCAGGGCAGTGTCTTCCGCACCGCTCGGAGCTGCAGTCGTTTCTTCGGCTACGCTCTGAGCCTCGTCCTCAATCTTGGCACCCGTTCGCGCATCACGCCCGGATCGTTCCTGGAACATGCGCACTGCCTCGGAATGCGCGGCGGAGACCACGTCCTCTCCCGCCGAGCCAACCGACGCTGCGCTTGCCGACGTCTCCGCAGCCGCCGCTCCCAGTGCCGCGCCGGCGGCACCGCCGACGTCCACGCGCGGACGCTTCTTCGGTGCTGGTTTCGGTACTGGCTGTGGCGCTGACTTCTGCTCCGGTTGCGGAGTTGGCTGCGGGGCTGGCTCAGGATCCGGTACGACGGGGAACTCGTCGGTATCATCCGCGCGGCTATCAAAGCTCGGGCGGCCGTGCTGTACGGGCTCCTGGCTTACTGGCTGAGCTGCCGAGTCGAAAGAGACGGTGGCATTGTCATCCAGAATCTGCTTTGGCATCGGCTTCGGTGTCTGCTTCGGGCGCGGTCGCGAAGTGTATGCCGGGCGCACAGGACGCTCACGCCCCTCGGCGATGGCGTCGATGTCATCGCTGACGTAGTCGTAGTCGTCCGCGGGGGCGTCGTCAAGCAGCTCCTGATCTGAACGATTCTTCCTGTCACGCAGGCCGCCGACGAGCGCCGCACATTGCGCGGCCACAAAATCATATGCTTCACGCAGGGTGATGCCCGTGATATTGAGTGCCCCATACACAATGAGCAAGAAAAGCAAAGGCACCGCGACATAACTAGAAAAGGCCGCCACCAGCAGCTCGCCGACTCCAAAGCCGATGGCACCGCCTGCCTCCCCGGCGGCGTTGTTATTCCAGGTCAGCTTCGGAAGACCGGCAAAGATGTGAATGAGGCTCAGCATGCACACGACGATGAGGGCCGTGCCGCCCACCACTCGTGGCTTGAAATGGCCCGCCGGACCGGACAGATCCATCATGAGCGCAATGGCGACGGCGACCAGCGCAACGGGAAGAACATAGGCGCCCGCGCCAATCACATAGCGCACAGCGTTGGTGAGGTACTCACCGATAATGCCGGCCACCTGGAACCACGTCGCGCAAGCAAGGATGATGGCCACGCCGATAAGCACAAGAGCCACCGCATCTGGATTGGAGACGCGGATGCTCTTCTCAGTGTGAGCTGGACGCCCCATGACCGTCGTCGGCATCTCACTGTCGACGTCGCGTGCTCGCGTTACCTTGCTCTTTGTCGGAACAGCGCTATCGGCCTTGTTGCTCTTTTTCTTGTTCTTCGCGCGTCCAGAAATTTCCCCTGGCTCCCTCAACTCGTCGTAATCATCGTAGGCACCCTCGTCATGAGCAGCATCGTAGGCGGAGTCATAGAGGTCGTCATCTCGACTCCCCGCATCTACCGGCTTGAGACCGGCAAGGCCGTGCCCGACCCCTCGCGCCATGCTTCCCACGCCTCGGGCGGTAGCGCCAAAAACGGTTCCCAGTCCTCGGCCAACGGCGCGAAAGGCGCTGCCGGTCCTCTCTTCGGAGGTCTCGGCAGCGCGGGTTGCGGAGGTCAGCGAATAGCTTGTGCGGCCGGACGGCCGCGACCGATTGGCGGTGCGACCTCGGCCGGAGGCGCGAGACGGAGCGTTCTTGACAGACATGCCTGCCACTTTAGTAGCAAACACACCATTAACAACATGCGCCACACGCGTGCACTGAAGATTTTAGACAGTTCAGCCTACAGACTTGACCTAACGACGGCGGATGAATCCCCGTCAATCTCAACGCGAGCCGCCTCGCGGCCGAACGCCCATAGGAGCAACTCGGAAACTGCCCCACGGACCCGCACCACGTTGTCCCCCTTCGCTGCCACACGATGTTTATCCGCCGCGACGAGTGGCGCAAACCCAGCCGGCTCCAGCACTACCGGGAGGCGAGAGTGCGCCAACAGCCTTAACCCGAGAAACTTTAGCGGTGCGAGCAACTCCTTCTGCACCGCTAGCGAGAAATCACGCGGTTCGCTGTGCGCATTGGCCCGGCGTAGGTCTTCGTGGTGCACAAAATGCTCTGCGGTGTTGAGCACTGAATCCACGTAGCGCAGAGGGTTGAGCTTTCCCAATCCCCTACCCCAGTCATCCACCAGTTCCTCAAAATCTCGCGCACGGACTTCCTCCATGATGCTGTCCGCATGGGAAGTCAGCGCTGGAACAAAAGAACTGATGACGACGTCGGGCCGGTTTTCGCGGATCCAGAGGTGCGACACGAGGTCGCGGGCCGTCCACCCTTCGCACAACGTTGGAGCATCGGGACCAAGTTCACGGAATAACGCCACCATCTTGGCGCGTTCTGCTGAGGAAAACGACATGCGCCCCAGCATACCTACCAGAAGCAGGAACGCTGGGGCACTGTCTACCTAGACGTTAGAGCGATTCACGGGAGGCGTGAACTTCATCGTCGTCAGGCATCAGGACATCCGAGTTCGTCGGCACGATGGTCGGCAGAATGACCGGCTCGCGCTTGTACTTGGAATCCATGAGCTTGGATACCTTGCGGCGCAGCTTCTGCACCATGCGGTAGGTATCGTTCTCGCCCTCAGCGGCGAGATCGTTCATCGTGGACTCAACCAACTTGGCAACCTCCGGCACGATGCCGCGGTCATCGTCAGAGAAACCAGTGGTGGATACAGCCGGATGCTCAAGCAGCCGGGACGTGCGGTTATCAATCACACAGGTGATGGAAACGACGCCGCCAGAGCCGAGGTTGGTGCGGTCTGCCAGGGTATCTGCGTCGACGTCACCCATGGAGACGCCATCGACGTAGAGGTTACCCACGGTAATCTGGCCAACAACCTCTGCACGGCCGTTGCGCAGATCAACGACAACGCCGTTCTGTGCCAGAACCACGCGGTCGCGGTCAACGCCAGTGGAGACTGCCAGTTCCTTGTTTGCACGCAGGTGACGCCACTCGCCGTGGACCGGCATAACGTTCTTCGGACGCGCAGCGTTGTACAGGAAGAGCAGCTCGCCGCCGTAGCCGTGGCCGGAGGCGTGAACCTTGGCTTCCTTGTTGGTGATAACTTCAGCACCAATCTGGGAGAGCATGTTCATGACACCGTAAACGGCCTCTTCGTTGCCCGGAATCAGGGACGAGGAGAAGATGATGAGGTCGCCGTCGCGGACGGTGATCTGACGGTGCTCACGGCGTGCCATGCGTGACAACGCAGCCATTGGCTCGCCCTGGGTACCGGTGGTGATGAGCAAGACCTTGTGCGGTGCCATCTTGGCAGCCTCGTCGATCGAGATGATGGTTCCGCGCGGAACCTTCAGGAAGCCCATCTTCTCGGCGATTTCCATGTTGCGCATCATCGAGCGGCCGTTGAAGGCAACCTTGCGGCCAGCATAAACGGCGGCGTCGATAGCTGCCTGTACACGGTACACGTTGGACGCGAAGGTTGCGATGATGACGCGCTGCTTAGCATTGGACACCAGGCGGCGGAAGGTAGCCGGGATATCTCCCTCGGATGCGGAAACGCCCGGGATGTTCGCGTTGGTGGATTCGCAGAGCATCAGGTCGACGCCCTCATCACCGTAGCGAGATAGCGCCGGAAGGTCGGTCGGACGGTTATCCAGCGGGGTCTGGTCCAGCTTGATGTCACCGGTGTGGATGATATTGCCAGCCGGGGTGCCCAGCATGATGCCCAGTGCATCCGGAACGGAGTGGTTAACTGCCCAAAAACGGCAGCGGAACGAACCGTAGTTCACATCCGACTTCTCGTTGACCTCAACGAACTTCGGCTTCTGGCGGTGCTCCTTACACTTCGCCGCAATCAGCGCGATGGTAAAGCGCGATGCCACGATTGGAATATCCGGGCGCAGCTTCAGCAGCCACGGGATAGCACCAATGTGGTCCTCGTGAGCGTGGGTTACAACGAGAGCCTTGACCTTGTGAATCTTCTTCTCGATCGGGCCAAAGTCCGGCAGGATCAGGTCAACGCCAGGCTCACCGGAGGACGGGAAGAGCACGCCACAGTCGATGATGAGCATCTCGTCCTGGTACTCGAAGACGGTCATGTTACGACCGATCTCAGAAATACCGCCCAGGGCATAAATACGCAGCGAATCCTTCTGCTGCTTCGGCGGCTCCGGCAGACGCTTCGTCAGATCCGCGCCCTGCATGGACTTGGGAACGTTGCGGCGGCCACGGTTGTTATTACGGTTGCGATTGTTGTTGCGGCCACCGTTGTTGTGGTTGTTGTTGCCGCCGCGACCGCGACCACGGCCGCCACGGGAACCACGGGAGCGAGAACGGCGGTTGCCGTCCTCAGAATTCGAGTTATTAGACTCGTTCGAATTATTGCCGGATGCAGCCGATTCGTTCGGCGCTTGAAAAACCGGCGAAGCCGCCTCATTCGAGGCGGTCTCAGTCTCCGAAGGCGGACCCGCCTTACGGGTTACCTTGCGGGAGCGATTACGGGATTCAGTCATTCTTAAAGGACTCCAGCCTTTTCCAAATCGTGGCGGAGAGCCTCGATCTCCTCCGCGTCAGCCGCGGTAACTGGGAGACGAGGTTCTCCAACTTCAATACCCTGCAGACGCAGGGCAGCCTTAACAAGAGTTGCTCCTCCGAGGCGGCCTTGCGCCTCGACGAGCGGGGACAAAGTTTTCGCGTTAATCTCTCGTGCACGTGCAATATCGCCTTCATCGAAGGCCACGTAGAGATCAGCCAGGGCGCGCGGAGCGAGGTGACCAATCACGGAAATAACGCCCGAAGCACCGAGGGCCAGCCACGGCAAGTTCAGTCCGTCATCTCCGGAGTACCATGCCAAACCGGTTTCCTGGATAAGCGGTGCGGCTGCTACAAGGTCGCCCTTGGCGTCCTTAACAGCCTTGATGTTCGGCACCTCCGCGAGGCGAAGAAGGGTCTCCGTCTCAATCGGAATGCCCGAGCGGCCAGGGATGTCGTACAGACAAATGGGGAGGTCCACGGCGTCAGCCACAGCAGTAAAGTGCGCGTACACACCAGCCTGGGAAGGCTTGGAGTAATACGGGGTCACGACCAGAAGGCTGTCTGCTCCCGCATCAGCGAAAGCGCGCGCGGCCTCAATACTGGTGGCGGTGTTATTAGTTCCCGCACCAGCGCACAACTTAGCGCGGCCGCCTACCTCTTCCTTTACAGCTGCGAACAGCTCCAGTTTCTCATCCAACGACGTCGTCGGTGATTCGCCCGTGGTCCCAGACAAAATGAGCGAATCAACGCCGTTATCAACCAAATGAGCTGCTAGGCGACGACCAGCGGACACGTCCAAGGCGCCGTCCTGGTCAAATGGAGTGACCATAGCTACGCCTACGCGTCCGAAGGTGTCGACGCCTGCCTGTGCTGTCATACCTGTGCTCATAGGCGTCAAGATTACCTGCTTTCGCCCCTATTGGCCGCATCGGGGTCGTGCGCGAGTCTCCTGCAAAGCCTTTAAGCGTACGGGCTCGAAGCCATTTCGGTGCCGTCAGCCAGGGTGGTGATATGGAAGTCGTCGAAAAGCACCGGCGATTGCTCCCGCAACAGCTTCAAGCACGTGACGGCGAGCTGGCGCATCTCTGTATCGGCTTGTTCAGTCGCCCGCGCGCCAATAAAGTGACGCCACGCGCGATAGTTTCCCGTCACGACGATGCGGGATTCCGTGAGATTAGGTAATACCGCACGCGCTGCTTGTCGAGCCTGTTTCTTGCGCAGCAATGCATTTGGCTCCTCTTCCAACTTGGACTCGAGAGCGTCGAGGAGCTCCTCGTAGACAAACCTCGCTTCGTCGGCCGCCTGGAGGGTCAACCGCGTTAGCTGTTCATCTTCCGCAATGAATTTGGGCAGGACTACCTCCGCCTCCTCGGAATGCACGAAACGTTGCGAGAGCTGCGAGAAGGAGAAATGACGGTGGCGAACCAGCTCATGCGACGCCGACCGCGATAGTCCCCGTATATAGAGCGTCGCCGTAGCATGCTCCAGCAATGCATCGTGGCCTACCTCCAGAATGTGGTGCAGATAGGCCTGATTTGAGGCGGTACGGGGATTCGGCTTGTCGAAGGACTCATAACAGGCGCGTCCGGCAAATTCGACTAGAGCCTCGCTTTCCGACGCCCCCTCATCAACCTCCCAGTCCACTCCTCGCGGCGCATGGAATGCGGTTGCCGCAATGAGCTGGACATCAAGCTCAGAGACCTTTGCCATTACAGCCCCAAGTACTTCTCAAGTCCCACGGTCAAGCCTGGGTGGGATGCGATTTCTCGTACACCCAGCAGAACACCGGGGGTAAAGGAAGAGCGGTCATAGGAATCCTGACGGATGGTCAAGGACTGGCCTTGAGTGCCGAAGATAACTTCTTCATGAGCCACCATTCCCTGCATACGGACTGCGTGGACGTGAACACCATCGACGTCTGCGCCGCGCGCTCCATCGAGAGACTGCTCGGTCTTGTCCGGCATAGCGTCCAAGCCTGCCTCCTGGCGAGCCTTCGCAATACCCTGCGCAGTGTGAACCGCGGTACCGGACGGCGCATCGAGCTTGTTCGGGTGATGGTATTCAACTACCTCAGCGCTGTCGAAGAACTTCGCCGCCTGGGCGGCAAACACCATGGTCAGCACAGCTGAAATAGCGAAGTTCGGCGCGATGAGAACGTTGCCGGCGCCCTCTTTCTTAGTCCACTCCTCCACCTTGGCTAGGCGTTCTGCATCGAATCCCGTGGTACCAACAACAGCGTGGATGCCATGTGCGATGCAAAACTCTAGATTGTCCATGACCGAGGCCGGCTGGGTGAAGTCGACAGCCACCTCGGCGCCCGCCTCAACCAGCTTCTCCAGCGGGGTCTCACGGTCAATGGAAGCAACTAGCTCCAAATCCTCCGCCGCATTAACGCCTTCCACGATTGCTTGGCCCACGCGCCCCTTAGCCCCCAAGACGCCTACCTTGATAGTCATACACAATCCCTTCATACGTGTTCGTGCGGTTAACTGTGCCCAGTCTATCCCTGACGCTGGCGGGGTTTCAGACAGGGCTCGTGCGGCTACCTTTGATACGAGCTTTCCTTTCTCTTCGTTGCGCGCGCACGCGACACTACCCAAACCATACAGCATCGAACGTGCTGGCTAACCCGTGGTGACTA
>NZ_KV827650.1 GCF_001836165.1 Corynebacterium sp. HMSC036D02
TGGTTGTGTGTTCGTTATTTAGGGCGCATGGTGGATGCCTTGGCATGCTGAGCCGATGAAGGACGTGTAAGGCTGCGTTAAGCCTCGGGGAGTTGTCAATAAAGCGTTGATCCGAGGATGTCCGAATGGGGAAACCTGGCACCTGTTATGGGGTGTTACCCTTCAGTGAATTCATAGCTGTTGTGGGGGTTTACGCGGGGAAGTGAAACATCTCAGTACCCGTAGGAGAAGAAAATAAAATTTATGATTCTGCTAGTAGTGGCGAACGAACGTGGATGAGGCTAAACCGTGTGCATGTGATACTTGGTAGGGGTTGTGTGTGCGGTGTTGTGGGCCCCAATGGACGGTGACTACCATCATCGTGCTTGTGTGTTGTTGTTAGGTGAAGTGGTGTGGAAACGCCTACCGTAGAGGGTGATAGTCCCGTAGTTGAAGGCTTCAATGCATTAGTTGTTGGGTTGCCCGAGTAGCAGCGGGCTCGTGGAATCTGCTGTGAATCTGCCGGGACCACCCGGTAAGCCTAAATACTCAGTGTGACCGATAGTGTATTAGTACCGTGAGGGAATGGTGAAAAGTACCCCGGGAGGGGAGTGAAATAGTTCCTGAAACCATGTGCTTACAATCCGTCAGAGCACTTTTTATTGTGTGATGGCGTGCCTTTTGAAGAATGAGCCTGCGAGTCAGCGGCATGTCGCGAGGTTAACCCGTGTGGGGTAGCCGTAGGGAAACCGAATCCTAATGGGGTGTTTTAGTGGCATGTCCTGGACCCGAAGCGGGGTGATCTACCCATGGCCAGTGTGAAGCAGTAGTAAGATGCTGTGGAGGCGCGAACCCACGTAGGTTGAAAACTGCGGGGATGAGCTGTGGGTAGGGGTGAAAGGCCAATCAAACTCCGTGATAGCTGGTTCTCCCCGAAATGCATTTAGGTGCAGCGTCGCATGTAGCTTGGTGGAGGTAGAGCTACTGGTTGGTTGAGCGGGACTACAATCTTAGCAATGTCAGCCAAACTCCGAATGCCATCAATGTGTTGTGCGGCAGTGAGACTGTGGGGGATAAGCTTCATAGTCGAGAGGGAAACAGCCCAGATCGCCGGTTAAGGCCCCTAAGGGTGTGCTAAGTGGAAAAGGATGTGGGATCGCGAAGACAGCCAGGAGGTTGGCTTAGAAGCAGCCATCCTTGAAAGAGTGCGTAATAGCTCACTGGTCGAGTGGTCCTGCGCCGACAATGTAGTGGGGCTCAAGCACACCGCCGAAGCCGCGGCAAACATTTTTTGTTTGGGTAGGGGAGCGTCGTGCATGTGTTGAAGCGTTACCGTAAGGAGGCGTGGAGTGTGTGCGAGTGAGAATGCAGGCATGAGTAACGAATTGGAAGGTGAGAATCCTTCCCGCCGGATGACTAAGGGTTCCTGGGTCAAGTTCGTCTTCCCAGGGTGAGTCGGGACCTAAGGCGAGGCCGACAGGCGTAGTCGATGGATAACCAGTTGATATTCTGGTACCCGTATGTCCGCGCCCATGATGAAGCACTGATACTAACCACCGCGGATACTTTCAGCGTGTTCTTTGAGCATGGTGTTTGTTGATGTCGTGGGGCCTGATGTGTGGTTCAAGTGATGGGGTGACACAGTGTAGTAGCCATGCCGCTTAGTGGATTGTTGGTGTAAGCGTGTGAGGTGGTGTGTAGGCAAATCCGCACACCGAGTAAGCCTGAGGCGTGATGCGTAGCCCTTGTTGGGTGAAGTTGGTGATCTAGTACTGTCGAGAAAAGCCTCTAGCGATGTGGATGTATGGCCCGTACCCTAAACCGACACAGGTGGTCAGGTTGAAAATACTAAGGCGTTCGGGTGAACTGTGGTTAAGGAACTCGGCAAAATGCCCCCGTAACTTCGGGAGAAGGGGGACCACACGACTTAAGCCAACTGTGCGTTGGTGGTGGGTTGTGGGGTCGCAGAGAATAGAGGGAAGCGACTGTTTATCAAAAACACAGGTCCATGCGAAGACGTTAAGTTGATGTATATGGACTGACGCCTGCCCGGTGCTGGAAGGTTAAGAGGACCGGTTAGTAGTCTTTGACTGCGAAGCTGAGAATTTAAGCCCCAGTAAACGGCGGTGGTAACTATAACCATCCTAAGGTAGCGAAATTCCTTGTCGGGTAAGTTCCGACCTGCACGAATGGCGTAACGACTTCTCTGCTGTCTCAACCACAGGCCCGGTGAAATTGCACTACGAGTAAAGATGCTCGTTACGCGCGGCAGGACGAAAAGACCCCGGGACCTTCACTATAGCTTGGTATTGGTGTTCGGTTCGGTTTGTGTAGGATAGGTGGGAGACTGTGATGCATGCACGCCAGTGTGTGTGGAGTCGTTGTTGAAATACCACTCTGATCGGATTGGATGTCTAACCTTGGCCCATGATCTGGGTTGGGGACAGTGCCTGGTGGGTAGTTTAACTGGGGCGGTTGCCTCCCAAAATGTAACGGAGGCGCCCAAAGGTTCCCTCAGCCTGGTTGGCAATCAGGTGGTGAGTGTAAGTGCACAAGGGAGCTTGACTGTGAGACAGACATGTCGAACAGGGACGAAAGTCGGGACTAGTGATCCGGCACCTACTTGTGGATGTGGTGTCGCTCAACGGATAAAAGGTACCCCGGGGATAACAGGCTGATCTTCCCCAAGAGTCCATATCGACGGGATGGTTTGGCACCTCGATGTCGGCTCGTCGCATCCTGGGGCTGGAGTAGGTCCCAAGGGTTGGGCTGTTCGCCCATTAAAGCGGCACGCGAGCTGGGTTCAGAACGTCGTGAGACAGTTCGGTCTCTATCCGCCGCGCGCGTTGAAACTTGAAGAAGGCTGTCCCTAGTACGAGAGGACCGGGACGGACGTACCTCTAGTGTGCCAGTTGTTCCGCCAGGAGCATCGCTGGTTGGCTACGTACGGAAGGGATAACCGCTGAAAGCATCTAAGCGGGAAGCCTGTTTTAAGATGAGGTTTCATTTGAGGTCCCCCAAAGACGATGGGGTTGATAGGCCAGACCTGGACGCACCGCAAGGTGTGAAGGCTACTGGTACTAATAGACCAAAACAAACACACACAC
>NZ_KV827651.1 GCF_001836165.1 Corynebacterium sp. HMSC036D02
CCTGTCGGTGTTGGACAGTCCATCCCACGACCTTGCGCGAGTACAAATCCAACACCGTGTAAAGATGAAAGCCTTTAGTGACAAAAGATCCTGGCAGCCACGTGATGTCCCAGCACAGTACTTGCCCGGGCCTATCTGCGGTGACAATAGGAACCCCTCGCGCTGGTGTAGCTGGCCGCCTGCGCCGTTCTAATGCTGGAAACAGTTGAGCGTTAATCCGGTAGAACGTCCGAATCGACGCTAAAAGCGGATCGGGACCATCAAGATGATCAAAAAAGATTCTGGCAACTGACAAGCCTTGCGCCCGCCCGCGAACAAGCAGCTCAGCAATGCGTGTGTAATCACTTTCATCTAGCTTGCGAGGATGAGGCAAAGACTCACTAGGTGCCTTGCATGGTCGAGGATTGTGCCGGTAATACCAGGTCGTTCGACCAAGACCAATAATCTTCAACGCGCGGGTTAAAGAGTAGCCCGCCTCAACCAAGCCTTCGACGATGAGTTCTTCGCTTTTAAGAAACTCAACATAATCAGCACGTTGCTCAGCAGTTAAAGTACGGCCACCACGCGTTAATCCTCGGAATACTTCTGCATGATGGCGATAGCTTTTCCCATGGCATCAACTGCCCGACAGTGAGCTTCAGTCTGCTCGGCCTTACGAGCAATGATTTCGTCCTTTTCCGCTAACTGCTGTTTGAGCCTGGCTATTTCATCGCTTAAGGCCTCATTGCTTTTGCGGAGGCGCTTGTACTCATTGATATTTTCTGGGCACACAGGGATATTGTGCCTTGGCGTAAGCCCTGTGGCTAGATCCCCGCCGGCGAACTGCTTCCGCCAACGCTTAAACGAGCTATAACTGACACCGATGGAGTCCAAGTACTTCCGGCGCTGCCCATGTTTAACCGAGTAGTACTCAAGGACCACCTTCTCCTTTTGCTCTGCGGTATACCGACCTTGCGGAACCATATCCTCTGGCGGGATGGAGATAGCCATGAACACTTTCCTTTCTCCCCCGGCAATCACCGGGGACTACTGGGATGTTCACAACTCCATTGGCAATAAGGG
>NZ_KV827652.1 GCF_001836165.1 Corynebacterium sp. HMSC036D02
GGAAAACAACACGTTTTGTCGTTTAGGCCACAAAATGCCATCGCTAAAGTCCCGATTTGAGTCCCAGGACGTGCGCCTTAAGAGAAATAACTAAAGCCCCTACCAGTGTTTCTCCTGGCAGGGGCTTGGAAGTTGGTAGCGGGGGCAGGATTCGAACCTACGACCTCTGGGTTATGAGCCCAGCGAGCTACCGAGCTGCTCCACCCCGCGTCGAGATGCACTTCCATACATCAAACGCTTCAGCACACTGGATATAAACACTAGGGTTGAAACCCCGTGTGCCGGCGACGGATGTAACTATACAGACACCTTGGCGCCTACCCAAATCCCCTGGGCAGACGCCATTTCATAGGTGAGGCGCCGAGTTTTTCGTCGGCGCCTATCCGGATTTACTGGGACTGCAGGGAGCGGTAGTCTTCCACTGCCTTGTCCAGCTCGTCCAAAGCCTTTCCGTACTCCTCGAAGGAGCCGTTCTTGGCCTTGTCCACGCCGTCGAGAGCCTTGTTGATGGCGTCGATAGCCTCGCCTTCGTTCGAAGCCTTCGGGGCCGATGCCGGCGCAGAAGCCTCAGCATCCTTGGAATCCTTGGATTCCTTTTGGTCGCCGCTATCGGACTCCTTTTCGGTTTGCTTGCCGGAGTCGCCTTCAATCTCAGTGATGTCCTGGGCGGCCTTCGGGTCGATGCCGACCTGCTCCAGGGCCTCACCAATCGTCGGCGCATACCCCACGCGCCCCTTGTAGGACACCAGCACGCGCAGCAGCTTCGGGAACGCGGACTCCTGGCCCTTGCGTTGTGAGTAGATCGGCTCGAGGTAGAGGATCTCTCCTCCACCCACCGGCAGGGCCAGCAGGTTACCGTTCTTCAGGTCATTCGAGCCCTGCCACAGCGTGCGGTCACGGGCCACCTGGTCGGAGGACATCATCGCGTCCTGTGCCTGCTTCGGGCCCTGGGTCTGGGTATTCGTCGGCAGCACGCGCACGGTGATATCACCGTAAGAATCCGGGTCGGAGGACACCGCCATGTGGGCGGAGAGGAACTGACGGTTCAGGCCACGGTAGGAGGTAATGAGCTGGAAGCTCGGCTTGTTGGTCTCCGGATCGGAAGCCAGCACGTAGTACGGAGGCTGGTTCAGGCCCTGGGACTCACCAGCGGTCGGGTCCTCCGGCACGGACCAGAAGGCATCGTTGTTGAAGAAGACGCCCGGGTCATCCACGTGGTACTTGGCCAGCAGGTTGCGCTGCACCTTGAACATGTCCTCCGGGTAACGCATGTGCTGACGCAGCTCATCGGAGATCTCCGACTCGGGCTTGACGACGCCCGGGAAGACCCCCTCCCATGCCTTAAGCACGGGGTCTTCGGTGTCGAACTCATAGAGATCGACGGTGCCATCGTAGGCGTCGACAGTCGCCTTCACCGAGTTACGGATATAGCCCACCTGATCATTGACCAGGCGCTGCGTCGTGCCCGTCGGATTCTGCGCGTCCTGGGTGGTCTCCGTCAGGGAGGTGCGCTGGGAATACGGCAGGGAATCCAAGGTGGTGTAGCCGTCAACGATCCACTTGATGCGGCCGTCGATAACCGCCGGGTAGGTGGAGGAATCCGTCGTCAGCCAGGGAGCAACCTTCTCCACGCGCTCGCGCGGGTCGCGGTCATAGAGCAGCTTGGACTCCGGCCCCACGCGGTCCGACAGCAGGAAGTTGAGTTCCTGGTACTTCAGCGCAAAGGCAGCGCGGTCAACGATGTTGCCGATGTCGACGCCACCCTTGCCGTCATAGGTGTAGGTGGAGGTATCGGTGTCGTACTCGACGGACTCATCACCGGTCTTGCCCACGATGGCGTAGTCCATACCGTCCTGGGCGCTAGCGATAACCGGGCCGAAGTAGGTGCGCGGCTGGTCCACCTTGATGCCGAGGGATTCTTCAGCATTCTTGGTTTCGCCCTCGCCCTCGGCGTCCTTACCTGCCTGGGTCTGCAAGTCAGCCACCGTGAAGATGGGGAAACCACCGCGGGCGGAACCGGCGTCACGAGCCACCTCATCGACCGTGTTCGCCTGCGCCGCAATAAAGCCATTGCCATGCGTATAGACGGTGTGGCGGTTGATCCAGTTCTGCTGGTTTTCTTGCAGCTCATTCGGATCCAGCTCGCGGGCAGCAACCACGAAGTCACGGAGTTCGCCGTCGATTTCATAGCGGTCCATCGCCAGCGTCTCTGGGAAGCCGTAGAAGTTCTTCAGCTGCTGCATCTGGGTAAACGTCGGCGCCAAAATATCCGGGTCCAGCAAGCGCAGGTTAGAGATGGTGGAGTCATCCGAGGCGACCTTGTCATCGGCGACGTCCTCCGCGCCCCAGTTCTCCTCGTAGGTCACCTTGTCATCGGTGAGGCCATAGGCAAAACGGGTGGACTCGATGTTGCGGGAGATGGACTCAGCCTCTTTAGCCTGACGGTTCGGGTTCACGGAGAAGCGCTCCATGATGAGCGGCCAGCCCTGGCCAATGACCAAGGAAGACAGCACCATGAGAACTACGGCCAGGCCCGGAATGCGCAGGTCCTTAATCACCACAGCAGAGAAAATCGCCACGGCCACGAACACGCCGATGATCATGAGAATGATCTTTGCCGGCAGGTAGGCATTGATATCCGTGTAGGAACCACCCGTAAACAACGAATGCTGGTTATACAGCAACTCGTAACGCCCCAGCCAGTAGCCGGCCACCTGGAGCAGCATCCAAATACCACCGGTTACTGCGAGCTGTGTACGCGCTGCTTTCGACAGCGAACCACGCACGCCGGCGGCGCGATTGCCCAAGCGAATGCCGCCAAGAATGTAGTGCCCCACGAGTGCAATGAGGAAGCACACTGCGACCAGCATGGAAGCCGCGTTGACCAGCATTGACCACACCGGCAAGCGGAATGCGTAGAAGCCAAGGTCGTGGTTGAACTGCGGGTCCGTCACCCCAAAGTCATGGGAATTAAGGAAGAGCATGACGGTACGCCAGTTTGCCTGCCCCAGAAGGCCAGAAACAACGCCGACAAGGACCGGGATGACCTTGAGGAAGACACTCATCGTGCTCTCAATGGACTTGCGGTACTGATAGACAGGGGAATTGAAGTCCGCCATGTCCATCGAGTCGCCGCGCCCCCGCCACACAATCAGGCCCGCTACGTAGGTAACAGCCGCTGCTACGAGGCCGAAGAGGACGAAGAGGACGATGCGCGTGATCAGGGTCTTGGTGAAGACCCCGCGGTACTCAATCGCGCCGAACCACTTCCAATCCGTATAGAAGCCCACCAACATGGGGCCAATGAACAAGAGGACCGCGATGATGGCGACAACCCACGAGAGAAATTTGGGCGGACGTTTCATCGGGGCGGTGGGTCGGTTGAGTCCGGAAGCCAACTCCAGCTCCAATCAAGTGTCGTGCGAATATAGAGGTATCAAGCTTCTAGTCTAGAGAAGCACTATGACCGTCAACGAACAAGGACGCTTATGAGTTCCCAACCTTCCTCCCAGCCTGCTGTACACCGCGCGCTCAACAAGGCCATGCGCGAGGCCGTGGATTTCATCCACGCCGAAGGCTGGGATGCACCTCCTACCCTTTTCGCTCTCGTCCCCACTGAGCTGGTGGCCGCCCAACTTGGGGACGTCGATGACTCCTCTTCCCTCACCCTCGTGGTGCAAGAGTTGCCGGAAGGCATCGAACCGGGCTCGGAGCACCTCGCGGACTACGTCTCGCGGCTAGCATGGCCGCGAGAGATCGCCGGCGTCATTCTGGCACAGGAGATCATGTTTAAGGACACCTCGGACGCCGTGCTTGGCGACGCCCGTCCCGCCCGCCTCTTCTCCGGAGTCCTGCGAGCCACCGCCCTGGACGGAAGCTCCACAGCCGATGCGGAGAGTTTCGACGACGATGGCGCCGAGCTCACGCTTTTGCAGCTACGCCCCACCGAGGAAGAACTGGCGGAGGCCGGCCCCTTCGCGGAGGACGATATCCAACTGCGTGGCGGACCGAATGTGGCGCCTGGGGTCATCGCTGCACTGCGCTACGGGTTGGAGCAAGATCCGGAGGAAATGCTCTAATCGACTAAACTCAGACTGCAGTGGCCATTAGCGCTCAGCTCTCAGGGCTGGGCACGCAATTGATAGAGGAGTCTCTCGTGCGCTTGACATCCCGCTTCACCGCCGCAGCATCGGCCGTGCTTGCCACCGGCTGCCTGCTCTCCGCATGTGGGAAGGACGATGCCCCCTCCCCTGAACCAGCGCCTGCGAGCGAAGCAACGACCGCCGCCGCGGAGAAGACCAGCGCCCCGGCCCCGGCAACCTCCGCTGAGGAATCCGAGACGACTACTCCCGCCACCTCCGAGTCTGCAGACAGCTCGGAGGCGGAGGATGAATCCTCAACCCGCAGCTACGCCGACCGCAAAGACAAAGACAAGGACGCCAGCGAGTCCGCGGAGCCCAGCGGCAAGTTCACCGACTCTGTGGAGCAGGCTTATAAGATCTTCGGTGGCCTCGTGCCGGAAGAGATCTTCGCGCAGTTCGACCGCTGCGATCCCAATGGCGTGACGGATTCTTTCAACTGCTCCGGCTCCGAGGTGGGACAGTTCCAGTTCTTCAAGTCCAAGACCAAGGCTTCCCAGACCACCCAGGTGCTCACCGAGCTGCGCAGCTCCCGCGTCATCGAGGACAGCGGCAACCGCGTCGTGGGCTGGTCCATGCTGGGCAACACGGCCATCCTCACCGTCGTTGACAACGATGAGGGCCTCATCATGCAGCAGATGATCTCCACGGATCAGGACGATCCGGAGGAGCGCCTCAAGGAGCTTGGCTTGGTGTAGCGGTCTAACCTTCGCAGGTCTCGACGGGCTTGCCCTCCGCAAAGTCCTGCATGGCCTCGATGGCATCGTCCAGCGTGTGGACCTTGGCCACCACCATGTCCCCAGTATCGCGGCTGACCGCCTCCGCGCAGTTGTCGGCTGGGGCGAGGAATAGTTCGGCGCCCGCTTCCTGCGCTGCGTGGACCTTGTGGACGATACCGCCAATGGGGCCGACTTCGCCGTCCTCACCAATAGTGCCGGTGCCGGCGACAAACCGGCCGCCGGTGAGATCCTCACTAGAGAGCTTGTCAATCACCGCCAAGGTAAACATCATGCCAGCCGAGGGGCCGCCGATGTCCTGCAGGTTGTAATCCACCGTGATGTCTTCGGTGGGCACCGAGGTCATAAGGATGCCTAGCAGGGCCACGTCCTCCTGCTCGGGGTGAGAGCCGAGGGTGACCCGGACAGTCTTTTCCTCGCCCTTGCGAATAATCCCCAGCTTCACTTCATCACCGGGCTTAAGAGCGCGGATCTTCTCCTGTACCTGGCCAGGCTCCGTGACCTTGTCGCCGTTGACGGCGGTGATGATGTCGGCGTCGTCAAGCGCGCCCGCTGCGGGGCCGTCGTCGAGCACCTGTGCTACCTCGATACGCACGGGCTTGTGCAGGTAGTTCATGGCGGCGACGGTGGCCGCTGACTCAGACTGGGTAAAAGCCTGTTGATTGGCTTCCTGAACTTCCTCATCCGTCTTGCCTTGCGGGATGACGCTGTCGATGGGGACGATGGTGTCATCGGTGAAAAGCCACCGCCCCAAAGCTTGAGCCAACGTCATATTGGTGCGCACGGAGACCGTCGTCATGTTGAGATGCCCCTGCGGCTGGAACGTTTCTGGGGCCTCGACGTTGACCACCGGTTCTCCCTCCACTTCACCCAAGGTGTCCACGGTCGGACCTGGTCCTTCGGCGGCGTACGGCACCGACAGGGTGATGTCGGTACCGGGGATGTGGTCAACGCTGAGCAGGGCTCCCGTCAACACCACCGGAATGGCTCCCCACGTCAGGGTGGACAGGCGGCGAGTTCGGGGGTTCTGCGAAGATTTCACGGAGGATCAGCCTACAGCCTCGTGATGCTTGTTCGCTCTCAGCGTTGCCGTGGTCCTAGAATCCGCGCTAGGAAACCTAGTAGATTAGGCCCCATGAGCAACGGATTCGGTTTTTCCTTCCCCAATAACGACGATGACGATGATAACGATCGTCGCGACCAGAACCCGTTCGGCGCCTTCGGCTTCAGCGCGGGCAACGGTGGCCTAGGAGACCTATTGAATCAGTTCGGCCAGATGCTGTCCGGCATGGGCTCCTCCATGAATTCCCCGGAGGGTTCCGGCCCGGTCAACTATGACTTGGCCAAGCGCATCGCGCACCAGCAGATCTCCGGCGATAAAGAGGTCAGCGAGCAGGACCGCACCGCCGTGCAAGAAGCCGTGAGGCTGGCGGAACTGTGGCTGGATGATGCCACGATTCTCCCCACCGCATCCGGCACCGTCACTGCCTGGAATTCCGCGCAGTGGCTGGATTCGACTCTGCCGATGTGGCAGCGCATGGTCACCCCGGTGGCGGAGCACATGAACTCCGCGCAGCTGGAATCCTTGCCGGAGGAGGCCCGCGAGATGATGGGCCCGATGACTTCGATGATGAACTCGATGTCCGGCATGAACTTCGGTATGAAGCTGGGCCACGCCCTAGGTGATCTGGCTGCGCAGGCATTGACCGGTTCTGATTTCGGCTTGCCGGTCTCCCCAGCAAGCACCACCGCACTCTTGCCGCACAATATTCAGGCCATCGCGCGTGATCTCAACGTTCCGGGCCAGGAGGTGCTCGTCTACATTGGGGCCCGTGAAGCTGCCCGCCAGCGCCTGTTCAAGCATGTGCCATGGCTGGTCGAGCGCCTCGTCTCCTCCGTTGAGGAATACGCCATGGGCTTGGTTATTGATACCTCCCACATCGAGGAAGCTACCCGCGAGCTCAACCTGGAATCCGGCGACCCGCAGGCCATCCAGGACGCGATGAGCAAGCTACAAGGCATGGACCTGTCCCCGCGGATCACCTCTCGCAACGCGGGCGCGGCTTCCCGCCTGGAGACCCTCTTGGCACTCGTCGAGGGCTGGGTAGAGCACGTCGTGACCGAAGCACTCGGAGAGCGCATCCCGTCCACGAAAGCAATGACTGAAGCGTGGGCGCACCGCCGCTCCACTGGCGGCTCCGCGGAGAAGGCCTTCTCCCAAGTTGTCGGCATCGAGCTCAACGCCCCGAAGGTGGAGGCCGCCACTGAACTCTGGCGCCGCGCCACCGTCGCGGTAGGCTCCGATAAGCGCGATTCCGCCTGGGACCACCCGGATCTTCTGCCCACGGCCGAGCACCTGGAGAACCCGGCGTCCTTCATCGACGGTTTGCTCGATGACACCCCTGATGAGGGCTTTGAGGCAGAATTCTCCAAGCTGGAGGAGATGCTCCGCCAACAGGATTCCGGTGACAATGCCAGCGATAACACCAGCGACAGCACTGGTGAGGACACAGACGCCGACGGCGACGACAACAAAAAGGACAAGCCGGAGGAAGAGAACTAGCGGAAACGCTGGTACGCCTCGAGGTATCCTTTCGCGCGCTCCGCTTTGGGCGCGCGGTCAGCCCACTCCCAGAAGTCCGGACCATGGCCCGGGATGAAGGTGTGCGTCAGCTCGTGGATGATGACCGCGTCGAGGACGTAGTCAGGAACATCCTGCAGCCGGTCAGAAATCCGAATATCTCCCGTTGAGGTAGTGCAGCTACCCCAGCGGGATTTTTGGTTACTCACCCACCGGATGGAACCCACCGTGGCGCGGCCCTCCAGAAAGCGAGTGTTCAAGGTGCGGGCGCGGTCGGCCAGGGAATCGTCGGAAAGCTGCGAAGAGGTTTGTTTTTTGCGCACCTTCGCCACGATGCCATCCACCGCTTCGCGCTCCTCCGCCGCTGACATCCAAGCGGGGATGCGCACCTCCAAAACACCGTCGACCACGCGGGCTTGGACGGTGCGACGGCGCCGGGCTGAACGGATGACGCGTACCTCGGGATTGCTCGACATGACAGGGCATTCTACCTGTGGTGCAATGGTGTCTAAACACACCTGGGGTGGGTCATAAAAACGGGGAGGACAGTCTTGAGTGCACAGACGTACATGCTGGCGCCGGAAACCACGATTCTTGAGCGTGAACCCGGAATGCTCCAGTGTGGGATGGATGCCACGCGCGTCGGGGTTTTCGAAGCCCACCCACAGCTGGCAGGCTTGCTCAACAGGCTGCGCACGCCGCTGACCCGACAAACCATTGAAAAATCCATTGAGAATACAGGCATGAGCCCCTCAGCTGCCCGCAGCCTAGTGGAGGATCTGATTAGCTACCGAGTTCTGTGGCCGGCGCCCCGGCCGCAGCGCGTGGCCGTGCTGGGAACCTCCGCCCTGGCCAATGAACTGCGCGATGTCCTGCTTGGTGATTCCTTTCAACCACGCTCCCCTCTCCACAGCGAAACCCCCGCCGAGTACATCGCAAACGTGGCCGGGCACCTGCCTATCGTGGCTGTCGACATGTTGGATGGCGCCACGGAATGGGCACAGGCCATGCACAATTCCCCAGCCACCTGGTTGCCGGTATCTATGATCGATGCCCGCGGCATCATCGGACCGGTTCGCATCGACGGGGCTGGCCCCTGCCCGCTATGCGCGCACCTGCACCGCATCGAATCAGACGAGCTATGGCACGAGGTGGCCCACCGCGCCGCGGCAGTGGAAGCACCGGGAGACCCAATCGTGCGCACTGCGATAGTGATGCATGCGGTGGTGATTATTCGCCGGCTATTGGGGAGGCCGGCCCCACCAGGAGCCCCCGGTGGCAAGCCGCTCGCCGGCGAACTCACGGAGATAGACCTCTACGGCTTAGAGCAGCGGAGACTACTTATGGAACATCCCCGCTGCACGTACTGTGCTGCTTCGTAGTTCCTCTTAGCCGCGGGAAGAAGCAATGATCTGCAGCACCTCCGCTCCATAGCGCTCCAGCTTGGAGGGGCCCACCCCGGAGATATCCAATAGCTCCGCTTCATTGGTGGGAAGAGCCTCCGAAATCGCTTGCAGGGTGGCATCAGAAAACACGACGTAGGCAGGAACCTGAGAGTCCTTCGCCACGGATGCCCGCCACGCGCGCAGCGCGTTGAAGACATCCTCATCACCCTCATACTCGCACCACTCATGGCGGCCGAGGACCTTCTCCGCTGGGCTGCTGAGCTGCCCCGAACATACTCGGCAACGGCGCGGGCGATAGCGACGGTTCGATGACTGGCTCTCCTCGATTCCCGGGACCACCCCGTCCAGGAAGCGAGTTCGCTCACGCGAGGCGCGCGAGCCGGTGGTCTTTGCCAACGCCCACGACAAGGCAAGGTGCTCGCGGGCACGGGTAATGCCGACATAAAACAGTCGGCGTTCTTCCTCCACGTGTTCATCGCCAGCCTTAATAGCGTGGTTAATGGGCAGCAGTTTTTCGGTGAGGCCCACGAGGAAAACCGCATCCCACTCCAAGCCCTTGGCGGCGTGGATGGTGGCCAAGGTGACGCCCTCCATCGTGGGGTTGTGCTTGTTCTCGGAACGGCGGTGCAGCTCACCGAGTACGCCGGGAAGGTCGATGCCCTCGTGGTCCTCTACGATTTGTGCGATGAGATCCACCAGTGCGGTGAGCGACTGCCAGCGCTCACGAGCCTGCGCGCCCTGCGGCTCCGTGGCGGACAGCCCCAGCTCCACGAAGGCCGCGCGCGCCACGGCCACCGGATCGTTCGGCAGATCATCGCGACGGGTGGCGGCGATGAGCACGCGGATGGCTTCCAAGATCTCTGGGCGGCGGAAGAAGCCTTCGCCGCCGCGGACTTGGTAGACCACTCCGGCGTCGGCAAGCGCCTGTTCAAACTGCTCCGACTGCGCGTTGATACGGTAGAGGATCGCAATCTCCGAGGCCTTAACTCCCTGGTTGAGCAAGGTCAGAACCTGGCCCGCGACCTCCTTGGCCTCAATCTCCTCAGATTCATAGGCCTTAAACGTGGGCTCGGGCCCTGGCTCGCGCATACCCTGCAGCTCCAGACGGGTTCCCGCAGCGCGGCCCGTGGCCTTCGAGATGACTTCGTTGGCCAAATCCGTCACCTGCGGAGTGGAGCGGTAGTCTCGCTGCAGCTTCACCACGGTGGCCTGCGGATAGGTGCGGGAAAAATTTAGAAGGTAGTCCGGGGAAGCACCGTTGAAGGAGTAAATGGTCTGGTTGGCATCGCCCACGACCGTCAGGTCATCGCGCTCCCCCAGCCAAGCCTCCAAGACGCGCTGCTGGAGCGGGGTCACGTCTTGATACTCGTCCACCACAAAGGTGCGGTACTGCTCGCGGAAAACCTCGGCTACCGCAGGCACGTTCTCGATGGCACCAGCAATATGCATGAGCAAATCATCGAAATCGAGGTACATGAGATCCGGGGTGGCTTTCATGTCCTCATAGCGACGAAAGACCTCCGCCACCTTGGCTGGGTCCCCCGGTGCTTCACGGTCCGTGGATTCGATGACACCGGGATAGCCCTCGGGGCTAATCAGCGAAGACTTTGCCCATTCGATTTCCCCCAGGAAATCACGAATGGTGTCCTTGTTGTTGTCCAGGCCAAGCGAGCGGACCGCGCGGCCGACCAGGCTGAACTTGTTGTCGATGAGCTGCCAAGGCAAATCCCCCGCAACCTGCGGCCAGAAGTACTTCAGCTGGCGGCGCGCTGCGGCGTGAAAAGTTTGGGCCTGTACTCCCCCGACGCCCATCTGATTGAGACGCTCGCGCATTTCGCTCGCGGCACGTGCGGTAAAGGTAACGGCCAGAACGCGCTGCGGGTTGACGAAACCCTGGTCCACCATATGGGCAATGCGATAGGTAATCGTGCGGGTCTTACCCGTTCCGGCACCCGCCAGGATGCAGACTGGGCCGCGCGGCGCCGTGGCTGCGGCTCGCTGGTCTTCATCGAGCAGGGACAGATCCGGTCTCATCACCGTGGAACCACTCCATAATCATCGTGTGTGCAATCGAGCCCTTGCGGGCAATGGTCAGTTCTGGCAGCTCAGCGCGGGACACCCACCGCACTTCCGCGAGCTCTTCGTCAGTGTCGCACACGGCCTGGACGTCCTCCGTGACCGCGGAAAAGCCCACCATCAAGGAGCCACTGGGTGGCCAAGGCTGTGAACCCCAGTACTTGACTGACTCAACGCGGCGGCCGGTCTCTTCCAGCGCCTCCCGGATCATCGCTTCTTCGAGAGTCTCACCGGGGTCCACATAGCCGGCAATCAAGGAGAAGAAGTCCGGGCGGTGACGGTTACGAGCCAACAGGATCTGGTCCGACTCTTCGTGACGGATAATGCCGATGACGGCGGGATCAAGGCGTGGAAATACGAGGTGCTCGCCGTCGCGGCCCACCGCCCCGGGCGCGGGATAAGACAGCTCGCGGCCGCTGCGCGGATCAAAGCGCGCTTCCCGACGGTTACGGATCAGGTGCAGGGCTTTGAGGATGTCGCGCTGACCGTTAAAGAAGGTGGCATCACGCAGCGCGCCGAGCCGCTCGGCGGCCTCGGTGCCCAGTAGGAAAGCATGGATGGCCCCGGCCGTGACCACGATGTCCCCCGCTGACTCAGCCAGAAAAACCGGCTGGCCCTGTGGCGTAACCGGGACGCGGCCGGTCTCGGTGACAGGCAGGAACATTAGTTGCCTTCGTCCTCGTCTTCATCGGAATCTTCCGCGGCCTGCTGCATCTCGTGCTTGATGTAGAGCAGGCGGTCACCGGGCTTGAGCGCGTACGCATCTGCCGTGTCGACGCGGTGCAGCTCGTTGTTGCGCAAGACGGCCAGGACAATGTCGGCGAGGTGGCGCGGGTTGGAGCCCACCTCGAATTCGCGCACTGCGCGCTCCGCCACGGAGAAACCCTCATTTGGTGAGAGGAGATCCTCCATCATCTCCACCACGGTTGGCGTTACGGTAGCGAGGCCCAGGAGGCGGCCGGCCGTCTCCGCCGAGGTCACCACCGAATCAGCGCCAGATTGAAGGAGAAGGTGGCGGTTTTCAGATTCACGCACAGACGCGACCACCTTGGCCTTAGGGTTAAGCTCTCGCACGGACAACGTGCACAGCACCGCGGTATCGTCCGTGGACGGAGTCACCACCACGGAGGAGGCGTGCTGCGCACCGGCGATGCGCAGGACGTCCTGCTTGGTTCCGGAGCCATAGATGGTGACGAGGCCGTGGTGCTCGGCGCTGGCCAGGGCCGCGCGGTTGTTATCAACAACCACGATTTGGGAGGCGGGAACATCATCAGCGATGAGCGCGGCGACCGCACCGGCACCCTTGGTGCCATAGCCGATGACAACGGTGTGGTTACGCAATTGCTTTCTCCAATTCTGGATTTCAAAGGTGCGGCGGGCTCGATCCGTCAGAACCGACAAGGTAGCACCGACCAATAAAACAAGGAAGAGCAGGCGGGCCGGGGTAACGATAATGAGGTTAATGAAGCGCGCGGTGGGAGTCACCGGGACAATATCGCCATAGCCCACAGTGGTCAACGACACCGCTGAGTAATAAGCGGCATCGAGGAAGGACAGGTCTTCGCTGTAGCCATCACCGTCAAAAAAGACGACGATGGTGACGAAAACCAAGAGTCCCATGGCCCAGATAACGCGGCTTGCCAGCTGCTTCCACGGGCTGGTGCTCTGCGTGCGCGGAATCGTGATGACATCAATGAGCGCGTGATCAGGCTGCGAGGTCAGCTCAACCTGCGACAAGAAACGCGATTTAAAGCGTTTACCTAAGTGCTTGGGCACGAAGTGCCAACCTCCCTTGACAGTGCGGAATTCCTCGTGAGACTACCTTAGACTCAACCCTGGTGGGGTTGAAACTGCAGAGCTTAAGAACTCAGCCAACCGTGGTCCGGTGGGCAAGTCCTCCGGCTCCAGAAGATAGTTCTCATGCACGTAGAAGAACGCCGCGCGGACAGTCTCCACGCCGTGGATGCGCCGCCATGCCTCCGCGTAGACGGCGAGCTGAATCTGCGCCGAGGCCAACGCAGCGCCCTGGGGGCGGCGGCCAGTCTTCCAGTCCACGATGAGCCACGAACCATCCGGCTGTTGGAATACCGCATCCATGCGGCCGCGGACGACGGAATCCCCAATGGTGATCTCGAAAGGGGCCTCCACGAAGGCCGGCGTGCGTTGTGCCCACTCCGAGGCTAGGAAGGATTCCTTGAGGGATTCCAAATCGTGGTCCGGTTCATCATGAGAGCCGGGCAGCTCATCCTCCCCCAACAAGGCAGGCGCGCCAAAACGATCCTCCAACCAGGCGTGGAAAGCAGTGCCGCGCTTGGCATAGGAGTTGGGTTTGAAGGGGATGGGGCGACGCTGGCGGCGCGCGAATTGGGTGGGATCTGCCGACATGGCCACCATGTCGGAGGCCGTCAGCTCGCCGGGCAGTTCAACATCGACCACTGGGGCCTGGAGGGCTTTGTGCTCTTCGATGAGCGCGCTCGCCTCCTGTTCCCAGAGCCCGAAGACTTCACCATCACGAAGCGGGGGGAGGTTCTCCATAGCTGCGCGGACCGCCTCTGCTGCCTGCAGCGCTTCCGCTTGCGGGGTCAATGAGGGGAAAGAGGATTCAACTATGCCACCTTTCTCCTCTTCCACAGGGATTTCGGGGATATCCCAATGAACAATCAGCTCCGGATGCTTATCTGCCAATAGCTGCAGGTAGGAATAGGGGCCCTTCTTGCTCTTGCCTTTGAGTTTATTCGTGCCGGAACCAGTCACCGTCAGCGTGGACTCGGTGCGGGTCATCGCCACATAGAACAAACGGGCAGCTTCCTCTGCTTGGAACTCGCGGTTCTGTTCCTTGAAAGCCGTGCAGGCCTTATCAAAGTCAGAGCGCGTCACCGCATCCTCAGGAACATCGATGGCATCCTCATCACCTGGGGCCTTTTCAATCTTGGTCAGGAAGGTCTCCGCCTGCGCCTTGTAGCTCGAGGAATCCGCATGTGCCACGCAGACGTGCTCCCATTCCAAGCCCTTGGACTTATGCACCGTCATGATCTGCACGCGGTTGCGCACAAGCGGGACCTCTCCCAGCTCGAGCCCGTCTTCCTTTTCCTTGGCTAACTCAAGATAGTCCAAGAGACCGGCCAAGCCATCACCGTGGAAGCCCGCGACAAAATCGGCGAAGGCGTCAAGGTGCGTTGCTCCCCCCGGCTTGCCGGAGGCAAGAACTTCGGTGCGCAGACCAAAGAGCAGCTCAATATCGGCCACGATGTCGTTGAGAGTCTTGCCCAAAGAATAGGTACGGAGATAGCGCAGCTTAGAGGAGACCGCCTCCATGCGCTCCAAGCCTTCGGTGCTGTAGCGATCGCGTTCACCGAGGTCTGCGAGGGCGTCGGCAAGCCCCAGCACCTGGTCTGGCCCCTCCGCCGTGATCTCCTCGACCTGGGCAGCCAGGTGTGCCAGGGGATCACCGCCTTCCCACCGCGTGCGTCCCTCGGTGGCACCTGCAAGGTTGCGCTGACGCGAATGCAGCGCTTGAATATCGGCGATACCCAGGCCACACATCGGCCCAGTAAGCACGCGCAGCGCCGCAGCGGTGTCCTGTGGCCGCACCAAAAGCGTGGCCACCGCCACGAGATCTTGGATCTCCGGCTGCCAGAGAAGTCCACCGAGGCCAAAGATCTCGTTGGGCACGCCGACCTCATCCAAAGCAGCGGCGATCAACGGCGATTGCTTATTGGTGCGCACGAGAACGGCGGCACTGAAATCCTCGCCTTCCGGCGTGGACTCATAGAGCCGGCGGAGGTGCTCAGCGATGAACGCGCGCTCCTCATCCTCCGAAGCGAAGTAACCCAGCTCTACCTTGCCGGCCGGTGCGGTGGGCTTGGGCGACAGCTCATCTACTGGGCGCTCGCCAGGGCTTGAGGAGAAGAGCTTCGACGCCACGTCATTAGCCAAGCTGAGTACCGTCGAAGGGTTGCGCCAGGAGGTGGTGAGCTGATCCTTCGGCGCCGGGGTGCCGTCCGGCTGCGGAAAGTCCGTGACGAAGGCCTCCAAGTTTTCTGCCGTAGCGCCGCGCCAGCCATAGATGGACTGCATGGGATCACCCACCGCAGTGACCGAGAGCCCCTCGCGCTCGCCGCCAAAGAGAGAGCGCAGCAAGATGCGCTGCGCGTGGGAGGTGTCCTGGTACTCATCCAACATGATGACGCGGTAGCGCGCGCTTTGTTGCTCGCCTAAGAGCGGGAAGTTCTTGGCCAGGGTGGCGGTGATGGACATCTGCTCACCGAAAGTGATCACCCCACGTTCTGCCTGCTCTTTCTTGAGCGCTTCCACCAAGGGCAGGTACTCCAGGCGCAAGCGCTGGGTATCCAGGTATTTCTGCAAGTCCTTGCTGAACTCACCCTTGGTCCTCTTGCTCTTTTCTAGGTCCTCAGCGGTCTTGCGGAAGATGTCCTCATGCTCATAGAGATCCTGCGGATTCTTAAGCTCTCCGTCCATCGTTTCCGCGAGCTTGAGCAAGGTAGCGGTGACCGTGGCCACCGCATTATCTGTGCTGAGCGAGCCCGAGTAATTGCTCACCACCTCGTGGGCGATGGCATAGCGCTCCGCCTCGGTGATGATGCGGGCATTCGGCTCGACCGGCATGAGCAGGCCATACTCGCGGACAAGATCACCGGCATAAGAGTCATAGGTGGACACGTTTGGCGCGATATTTTCCACCGCCTCTGCCGCCGAGCTGCCTGGGGCAAGGATTCCAGAGGAACGCAGGGTCAGCAGCTGGCGGCGTATGCGCTGCTCTAGTTGTTGGGCTGCCTTGCGTGTAAAGGTCAGGCCAAGGACCTGCTCGGGCCGCACCAAACCGTTTGCCACGAGTGAGACCACGCGCGAGGCCATCGTCTCCGTCTTACCAGCGCCTGCGCCGGCCACGACGAGTTTCGGGCCAAGCGGGCCATCAATAACGGCGGCCTGTTCCGGGGTGGGCGGAAAGGGTTTGCCCAGCGCAGCAGCCAGCTCCTCAGGGCTGAAGTTTTGAGCGGGATTCTTAGGCATCGGTCACCAGACCTCCTTCATTCATCACAGGGCAGATAGAGCGGATTGGGCAGCGATCACAATCAGCGTTTTCGCGCGCGGTCAGCCCCGGACCACGCAGCTCAGCCACGAGTGCGGGCAGCGACTGCGCAAACTCTTCGAGCTCCTCAGGAGGCTTGGTGGCTTGCTCCCGGGTGGACACGGCGGCAGTACTGGATCGCGGATACACCAGAACACCCCCGCCACGCGGCAGGCCGTCACCGGTCCGGATAGACACAGCCTGCGACTCGCCGCCAGGTTCTACGGGCGCTGTGACAAGCTCACCGTGCGCCAGCGCCAGCTGGTAGGTCATGAGCTGGGTATTGTCTTGGGCACTGGTCGCCGACGGGACTTTTGTCCCCGTCTTGAGATCCACCACGACGTAGTCTTCGCCGGCCTTCGCCAACCGGTCAATGAACCCACGAATGGTGACATCGGGGGCAATGTCCACGGTGACGGGGACCTCAACGCCCACGGGTTCGAGTGATGTCGAGCTCGAGAGCACCCAACTATGAGTGCGGTCGATAAGGCGCTCAAAGTCCGCACGCTCAGCCTCGCGGTGCCACGCTGGCCCTTCCAGAAGCGCATCGAAGGCATCGAGCACCAGCCGCTTCGCGGGCTCGGCGGCAGCACCGCGGCCTAGCGCTTCCAAGAAAGCATGCGCTAAATTACCCCGTAGCAGGTTGATATTCGCAGAATCATCCTCCACGAGCTGCCCCAGCACCGCGTTGAGCGGACACGTGAGCAGAGCATCAACCCGGGATGGCGACACTGTGCTCGAACCACGCAGCGGCAATTGCGAAGCCACTCCGCGCGCGGCCCACCACTGATCCGGATGCGCCCCGGGGACCCCGGCCTCCGCCAAACGGGCCAACTGCCGGACCGCCTGGGAGCGCTCCACCTCGCCGGTCTCCGGATCGGTTGCACAACGGCGCAGTTGCGCCACGAAGGCGGGCACCGAGAGCACGGAGACATCAAGGGGATCGAGCTCTCCCTCCCCACTAGCAGCACTGGGCAGCGTCACCGGATTCGGCTCCGGAACCTCGAGACCCAGCTCACGTGGCCAGGCCTGGCGTGCCAGGCGCTTGCCTGCCTCCCGGCGCGCTTGTGCGCCGGGAACATCAACGCCGCGAGTAGAAAGGAACTCGTCGATGAAACGCGAGGGTTCTTCCACGACATCACTCTCCGGTGAGTCCACCGCCACGATGAGCAGCCGTTGCCTGTGACGGGTGGTGGCCACGTGGAAGAGGCGGCGCTCCTCCGCCAAGCGCCCCGACACGTGGCTGACTGGGGTGCCGAGAGTGATGCCACGATCCAACAGATCGATGAGGTCTTCTTGCCCAAAAAGAGAGCCGGTCTCCCCCACCGAGGGCCACGTTCCTTCCTGAACGCCCGCCACGATGACGGTGTCCCACTCGCGCCCCACTGCGCCATGCGCGGTGAGAATTTCTACCGCATTGGGCAAGGCCGAGCGGCGATCCCGCACGCCGGTGGGCAGTTCTTGCTCCGTGATATGCAGAATGAAGGACTCCAACGATGCCGCCGGACGGCGCTCGGCGTAATCGCCGGCGGCGTCGAACAAGGCCATCATCGCGTCCAAGTCGCGGTCCGCCTGCGAACCCGCGGCGCCACCGCGCAGGGCTGCTGCCTGCAGGCGCGTGTCCAAACCCGTGGCTTGCCACACCTCCCAGAGGACTTCCTCAACAGCAGCGCCTTCCCGCAAGGCTGCACGACCGGCAGACAGCACCCCGCGAATACGCGCCAAAATCGCTTCCTCGCGCTCGGTGAGGAGGTTATTGAAGTCCGGCAGCTCACCGTCCAGCAACTCTCGAAGCGTATTCATTCCGCGCTGCTCCGGTTTCCAGCGGCGTAGGCCGCGGATGAGTCTCCGCAGCGTCACCGGATCAGCGCCGCTCACGGGACCGGTAACCAGGTCCTCGAGTTCGGCGGGCTCAAGCTCATTCTCCAGAGCACGCAGGGCCAAAAGCACCGCTTTGACCAAGCGCTGCTCAGCGAGCACCACGTCCGTGGGGTTGATGTGCACCGGCACGCCGGCAGACAGCAGCGTGCGCCGGGCAGGTCCAATGTCTCCAGTAGAGCGCACGATCACTGCGATATCTCGCCAGTCCACGCCGTCCTCTAAGTGCCGGCGGCGAACCGTATTGGCCAAGACATCACGCAAGGTACCCCGGGAATCCACGACGCTCACGCACGCCGGGGAAGGCCTGCGGTACGTAGAACTCAGGCGAAGTTCATTCTCTGCCTTCCAGGTGGTGAGGAAATCTGAATTAGCACCGCGGAAGGCAAAGACCGCTTGGTCGGGGTCACCACCAATCACGGTGAGGCGTGCGGTCTTCGCCAGCTCCGCGATCAGCTGGCCGGAGGTCGGGTCCAGCAACTGCGCGTCATCGACCACGATGGTGTGCCACGGGTGCTCGCGCAACAGCTCCGGGCGCAAAAGCACCTGGCTGACCAATTCCGCAGCGGAATAGGAATGCGAACCCGCCAGCGCCTGAGTGCGCTCATATTCGCGCAGGAAATCTCCGGCAGCCACCCACATGGGGCGGCCGTAGCGCTCCCCCAGCTCTTCCAGGTCTGTCGGGCCCAGGCCACGTTCGATGGCGCGCAGCAACAAGTCACGCAGTTGGCGCGCAAAGCCCACGTACTCCAGGGCCGGGCGCATCTCCTCTGGCCACGCGCCCCGGCGATCGGCCGCATGGCCCTGTAGCAGTTCACGGATCACTGCATCCTGTTCCGCACCGGTGATGAGACGCAGCTCCTCCTCGCTGCTTTGGCGCAGCAGCGCAAAAGCCAATGAGTGCACCGAGCGCACCATCGAAGTCTGTGCGGCATAGTCATCAAGGTTCTCTGCCAATTCCCGGCGCAGCAGCGAACCGGATTCCTTGGATGGGGCAACAACAAGGATGCCGGAGGCATCGGCTCCAGCATTCAGCTGTGCCAAGACAACGTCGATCAGCAGGCTTGACACCCCTGACCCCGCCGCACCAAGCACCCGCCAGGTACCTTGCTGCGGCAAAGGAACATCCCATTCGCGCGACGTGGCGCGGCGGCTACGGGGAATGAGGCGGACTTCCGGTGAGGGAGGAAGCGTGACGCCGGTACGTGTGGGGGATTCGCTGCTGTACTTCACGCCCTATAGTGTGTCAGATGCCGCGGACACGAGGGCCTCTTCCACCCTCTCTATATTCGAACGCACGGTCGCTTTAGAGCGCGGGTGCAGGGTATTGACGTAACGGCGGTACGCCACCGCGCGCAAGAGCAGCTGCCGCATACCGGGAACCGCCGCAAAGCGGGCACAAATATCATCATCCACCACCCCTGCGATGAGGCCATCCACCATGACCAGCGCGGCGGACCAGCCAACCGGGCGCGGTGCCGCGGAAGGAACGATATCAGTCAGCGCCGGCGGGTTCGCCCCAGAAAAAACCGTGGTGCCCAGCACGTCCATGTGGGCGGTGACAAGTGGGAGCTGCGCAAGCTCAGCATCGGAATAGGCCTCGCCGCTCTCCTCCCACGCTGCCCGTTCTGCCCGTGCAAACACATCATCGCGCCGATCAACCGTCGGCAACGGCGCCAACTCGAGCGCTTCATCGAGGCGTAGCGCCATCTGCACCGTTTCATCGATGCGCCCCCGCAACTGCCCCTCCACAAATTGTGTGGCCTTCCATCCGGCAGCAGTGTAGCGACCATCCGCAGTCAGCACTGGCCGGGCAATACGCGCTCCCGGCAGGCTGAGTTTCTCGCGAACCTTGGCGGACCAGCCAGTCCACGGCCGCGCCTCGGCGAAGACAATATCGCCCACGCGGATCCCGCTATCCCACGCAGGACCCACGAGCTCACCCTGTGTTCGGCGCGGGTGAAACTCGGCGTTGAAAGCGGCAAGAACGGGCTCAGGTGGCAATGGCATGGGGAAACAATCCTTAAATTGTGGGCGACCTACTCGGGCTTAGCGTGATCAGAATTAGCCGGGTTCGGGTAGGGCCACGGGTTCGGCTCGCACGTGACATCCTCGTCCGGATAAACCTCGTTGGGTTCCTTCTCAAAAAGCTGGGCGTTGTTCAAGCTCAGCGTTTGCTGCATCATGACCGGCGCGAGTTTACCGTCCCCGCCGCAAGCCTGATGCGCTGCAAAACCGATAGCGTGGCCAAACTCATGGTTGATCAGGTACTGGCGGTAATTGCCCAAGTCTCCTTCAAAGGGCGTCGCGCCACGCACCCACCGAGACTCGTTGAGGTTGACCGCGGACTCCCCCGTAATGGTCGTGTGGCAGGAGGTTTCTGATTCCAACTGCGCGCCGCACAACTTCGCCGTGGTTCCCAATGATGTCAGACGGATGTGCGTATCGGGGTTGTCATCGGCTTTGACGTGGATGAATTCAAAGTCTCCGTTGGCCGTCCACCCGCGAGGGTCGGCCAGGGTGGCGTCGACAAGCGCAACGACAGCACCGTCCCCACCATATGCGGAGGTGTCGATGCCGTTTTCAATCTCAACGGAAAAGCGGATGGTTTGCTTCCCGCCCTTGCCCGCGTGCATGGTGGACGGCCCTGCATCGCGGTAGGTTTCCTCACCTTGCTCGGTGAAGTCACCGCCTGCAGGCAAACCATCCTTGGCGGCGGCGACCGCGCTGGCGTTGGCAGGGTCAGGCCCCTTACGCGAGGAGGCGGATGCGGCGGTGCTGCTTGCCGACGTCTCCCCTGCCGCCGTCACCTCCGCATCCTGGGCAGGCGAGCGGAAAACATCAACCAGCACCCACACAGTGATGACGACCATGACGGGGATCGCCACCACACGCCACCAGCCGTACTCACGAGCGAAGCGCTCCACCGCTGAGGCGGGGTGTGGGTGCTGCTTAAAATCCGCGGGATTCTCCATGGCCATTTAGGCTACCCGCTGAGCCAGCGCGCGCGTACTTAGCCCGCAAATCCGACGGTGTGCGCGCGTGCAGTGCCGATCTCTACGTAAACGACTCGCTCAGTGCGCACGATGTAGGAGCGGCCCTTGGTGTCCTTCAATTCGAGGGTGGAGTTGTCTGCCAAGGCGTTGTTGATGGTCTGGGTTAGTTCTTCGCGCTCACCATCCGCGTGAATAACCAGCTCGCGGGCGGTATCGGCAAAACCAAACTTGATATCCATGTGGTGCATCTCCCTTAAATCGTGTTCTTTAATCGGTGCCGTGAGAACTGCGCCCCGGCGCTCTAATGGCCCCACTATAGCCACGTCCTCTACTATCAAGGTGTGCTTGCCCCGAAATCATCCCGCGATTCCCGCGAATCCCCTACCTTTGCCGAACTCGGCGTCGCTGTAGAGATCTGCGATGCCCTCGCTGACAACGGGATTACGCGCACCTTTGCCATCCAGGAGCTCACGCTGCCCATCGCTTTGAATGGCCAGGACCTGATCGGTCAAGCGCGCACCGGCATGGGCAAAACCTATGGCTTCGGTGTCCCGCTACTGGATCGCGTTTTCGATGACGCCGACATTCCGGAGCTCGATGGCACTCCCCGCGCACTGGTCATTGCACCAACGCGCGAGCTGGCCATCCAGGTCAGCGGGGATTTGGAGCTCGCCGCCACAAACCTTCCGCTCAGCGTGGTCACCCTGTGTGGCGGGCGCCCCTATGAAGAACAGATCCAACAGATTGAGTCGGGTGCGGACGTCGTCGTCGGCACCCCAGGCCGCCTGCTCGATCTCTGCCAGAAGAAGCATCTCTCCTTCGACCACGTCAGCGTTCTAGTTCTGGATGAGGCCGACGAGATGCTGGACTTGGGCTTCTTGCCGGATATCGAGAAGATCCTCTCGCTCCTGCACGGCAACCCCCACCAGACCATGCTCTTTTCCGCCACCATGCCTGGGCCCATCGTGACCTTGGCACGTACCTTCCTGGACAAACCGGTCCACATCCGCGCCGAGTCTGGTGACGCCCAGCACACCCATTCCTCCACGCGCAAGGTCACCTTCCAGGCACACCGTATGGACAAGATCGCGATCTTGGGAAAGGTCCTGCAGGCAGAAGGCCGCGGGCGCACCATCATCTTCACGCGTACGAAACGCTCAGCCGCCGCCGTCGCGGACGAGCTAGCACAGCGCGGCTTTCGCGTGGGCGCGGTCCACGGCGATTTGGACCAAAAAGCACGCGAACGCTCGCTCAATGCCTTCCGGGAAGGCACCGTGGAGATTCTCGTGGCCACGGACGTCGCCGCTCGCGGCATCGACATTGAGGATGTCACCCACGTCATCAACTACCAGGTACCCGATGATCCGATGACTTTTGTCCACCGCATCGGACGAACTGGCCGCGCGGGGCACACGGGCACGGCCATCACTCTCGTCGGCTACGACGAGCTGGGCAAATGGCAAGTCATCAACGATGATCTTGATTTGGGCCAGCCAGAGCCACCGCAGTGGTTCAGCACCTCCCCGGAGCTTGCGGAAGCCCTCGATATCCCAGAGGCGGTTGCTGACACCGTCGGCCCACCCACAAAAGTGCTGGGTGCACCGCGGCGCTCGAACTCACGTGGGGAGTCGTCGCGTGGAGGCTCACCACGTTCCTCCACGGCATCTGCCCGCGCCTCGCGCCGCACCCGTTCCCGCACGCGCAAGCCCCGCCAAGGAGGACGCCGATGAGCACCGAGCAGGGCCCGGAATCCGCGAAGAAGCCAAGCTCTGCGAAGAAGGCTCCCGTCTTGCGTTCCACCAAAGCAGACTGGCTTGCTGTGGGCGCGATCAGCGCGGTCTGTGCCATTGCTATTGGCGGCGCGGTGATTACGGCACCGATCCACAAGTCGGAGCTTACTCCCGCTGTCGATACCGCGTCTGATGCCGAGACTCAGACTCTCGAGTCCGTCCCCAACTCCCTCACTGAATCCTTCAGCCTCCCTAACACTGTGGTGCCGGGCCAGTCTCGCGCGATATCCACCAAGGGGCTGCTGATAACCCATGACGGTGATACCCTCCGCGCTTCGGATGCCTCTGGCGATACGGTCTGGACCTACCAGCGCCGCGATGCCGACCTCTGTTCGCTCGGCACGGCGTGGAACAAGATCGTGGCCACCTATGATGTGGGAAATGGCTGCGGCGATGTGGTAGCCATCGATGCGGTATCCGGCCAGTACTCCGATACCCGCAGCGCCCGCAATTCCGAGCAGGTGGTCCCCATTGTGTCGAATGACCGCGTGGGCACCGTTTCCGCCGAGCGCGTAGAACTATGGCGCTCTGACCTAGTGCGCACCGTTGAATATGGCGATGTCGAAGCCAAACAAGAACCGAACCTCCAACCCCACGAGGATTGCGCCATCACCTCAGCGCTGACCCGCACCGAAACGATGGCGGTGACCGAATCCTGTCCGGATTCTCTAGACTCCACGTGGCTGCGCATCCAAAACGCCACTCCAGAGGATGCGCGTTCGCCGGAAATCTCCAAGGATATCGAGATTAATAACCCAGGCGCGCGTCTCATTGCCTATGGTCAGGAGGCCGCTGCGGTCTTCCTGCCGGGCGATGTGCCACGTATCGTCTCCTATGACTTTGAGGGCAAAGCGCTCTCCTCCACGGACGTGGAGCCTTCAAAGGCCATCACGAATTCCGCTTCCCCCTTCGCCCCCGCGGTCGCTGATCTGCCCCACCACATGACGTGGTTCGACGGTGAGCGTCTTTATCTCTTTAGCCCAACCGAGCTCAAAGTGGACCACGTTCTGGAGCAGGCAGTCGGCACCGGCATCGCCGTCGGCGAGCGGCTATTAGTGCCCACGGAGGAAGGAATCGACGTGGTGGACTGGGCTACTGGAAAGACCGAGCGCAGCATTCCTATTGACCGTGACGGCTATACCGGTCCAATTTCGCTGACTCTTGCGGGCACGGCCATCACCGAGCAGCGTGGAAACACCGCCGTGGCGCTCACTGCCTCTTAGCTTCTTAGTTGTTTAAGAAGCAGCTCACCTAGAAGTGGCTTTCAGCCCATTGCGCCGCCTCGGGTCGCATCATGAGCAGGTAAAGTACCACCGCTGCGCTGGCCAGCGTCACGGTGCCGAGCGCTGCGGAGCCTCCGCTGAACATCTGGAAGGCGATGGCACCCAAAATAAATTCCACGAGCACGATAGCTCCGCGGCCCCAGCGCTTGCCCTTAACGAAGGCCCACGAGGCAAGGATGACAAAGCCGAACACGATAAAGACGAAGATAGCCGTACCTAGGCCGACGAAGCCCGCCGCCCCAGAATCGGAAACCATAGAGTCATTTTCAGCACCCGTTAGCTCACGAACAACGAGGAAAATTCCGAAGATAATAACCGCGATGGACTGGAGCACGGCAATGCCGGCAGCCGCTATCACCGCCCCCGGGGCGCGGCCTCCGGTTGTGCGGGCAGGCGTGGTCGAGGACTGTTTCTGCTTCTTATTCACGGGTATCTAGTCTACGTCTCTATTCCACGCTTAGGCCTACTCCACGCCAGTGCTTCACGCGCCCACAGATATCCCCTTTCCGAATACAACGTCACCAGGCTCAGCTTGAGCTACCTGCCTTCCACGTTTCGGGGGCAGAGGAAGCAATCCGGATTTGACGCGATCCAGGTCACCACACTCACCCCATTTCCCCCATCACCGCAGGTTGAGACGTTACTGACAGGGTTCTTACAGGACCCAATCCATAACAAATGTATGAATTGACGGAATTTATTTAGTGACTTTGGACACTTTTTGACCTCTACCCCTAGCGGAGTTTGAGTAAACGTGTCATTATTCTCAGGTAGCAAAAACAACGAGCTGTTAAATCAGTTCTTAACTCGGAGAAACCTCCAAGTTAACCGCAAGTGAACCATGGCGGCGGCGACGCTGGCCCTAACTCGAGACAGGGCCCCACTGACCGCAGACCAGTTCACTTAAACCCCCGGAGCACTCGGAACAGTTCACGGCTGTGGACTGCCCTTGGTGCGCCTGCTTTCACTCACTGCTGTCAAAAATTTGTTAGGAGATTTCAATCATGGATTGGCGCCACGAAGCTGTTTGCCGCGACGAAGACCCGGAGCTTTTCTTCCCTGTCGGCAATTCCGGCCCTGCACTCACCCAGATCGCTAAGGCCAAGCTGGTCTGCAACCGCTGCCCGGTTGCTTCTTCCTGCCTCAAGTGGGCCCTCGAGTCCGGACAGGATGCCGGTGTGTGGGGCGGCCTCTCTGAAGAGGAGCGTCGCGCTATCAAGCGCCGCAACCGCAGCCGCGGCCGTGCCCGCGTCTCTGCTTAAAGAGTCCTCAAAAACTGCACCCCCGATTAACACCCCGGCATACCCTGCCGCTACAGTTGAATAAGTTCATTTACCCTTAACAGAAGGAGTACGCGATGAGCAAGCGTGGCCGTAAGCGCAAGGATCGCCGTAAGAAGTCCGCTAACCACGGCAAGCGTCCTAACGCATAACGTCAGCAATCAATTAGGGCTCGTTTCCCTCTTCATTCAGAGGACGGGAACGAGCCCTTTGCTTATACGCCGAGGCCTATCTAACTTGGCCTAGGCGTTAATGTGGCCTCAACGGCCCTAGCCCCAGGTAATCTCAGTCCGCGTAATTTCCACGCAAATGCGCTGGCGCAGTGACTGCGGTGCTGCCTGTCCCCCGCAACATTTGCGCACGAGTGCTCGGATTACTTCTTCACTCTCGACGCGCTGTTGACAGGCATCGCACTGCGCAAGATGCTCGCGGATTGCCATAGCCCGCGCGTAGCTCGTCGATTCATCGAACAGCTCCCTAAAGAGCGCTTCAACCTCGGGAGAGTTACACGCACCGCAATTGCGTCCTGTTGCGCGTTCCATTACTTCTCCTCCATCTCTGGGTGGTTGCGACCAATGCCTTTTTCTCGTGCTACGTCTTTCAACGCCGCGCGAAGCAATTTTCTTCCGCGGTGGAGGCGGCTCATGACCGTCCCCAATGGGGTGCCCATCACTTCTGCGATTTCCTTATAGGCCAAACCCACCACATCCGAGTAGTACACCACCATGCGGTAGTCCTCCGGCAGGTCATTCATGGCCTCGGAAATCTCCGAATCCGGCATCTGCTTGAGTGCTTCGACCTCCGCTGATTCCAGGCCCGTGGAATCATGCCCGGACGTGGTATACAGCTGAAAATCGCTCAGCTCATCCGCTGAGGATTCCACCGGGCGGCGCTTGGCCTTCCGGTAAGAATTGATGTAGGCATTCGTCATGATGCGGTACAGCCACGCCTTCAAGTTCGTGCCCTGTTTGAAGGAATCGAAGTTGCTAAAGGCCTTGAGGTAGGTCTCTTGGATCAAGTCCTCTGCGTCCTGCGGGTTGCGCGTCAGACGCATCGCTCCGCCGTAGAGTTGGTCCAGCAAGGGCAAGGCTTGCTCCTCAAACAACCGCTGTTTCTGAAGCATCTCGCTCGTCGTTTCTGTGGCCATACCGACCATCCTAGCGCTCCGGACTAGGGTGGTTTATATGTCCAAGAAGACCCCGCGTGCCGCTACCCCCGCCCTCAAACTCCTCGAAGAGGCAGGTATTGACCACCACGTCTCCACCTTTGAGGGCGGTCGCGAAAACTTCGGTGAGGCAGCCGCTGCGGCCCTCGATGTTGCCCCTGAGCGCATTTTCAAAACCCTCGTCATTGATCTGAGCGCTGGCAAAGGCCCTAAACGCCAACTCGCCGTCTGTGTCCTTCCAGTCACTCACCAGCTCAGCCTCAAGAAAGCCGCCGCCGCTTTCGGCGCATCCAAGGCCACGATGGCCGCGCCTGTCGACGCTTCCAAGTCCTCCGGCTATATCCCCGGCGGTATCTCCCCGTTGGGGCACAAGCATGTCCTGCCCACTGTCGTTGACGAGACCGCGCTGCTCTTCGACACCATCCTTTTCTCCGGAGGCAAGCGTGGCCTCGACATCGAGATGAATCCGGAGGATCTCCCCCGCGTGCTGGAGCTCTCCTTCGCCGACGTTCTCGCCGACTAGTTCTCGCGAACTAGAAGAGGGTGGTGGCCGGTGGTTCGTCGATAAGCTCTGCGTAGTCGTTGCGCACGTTGCCCACCGCGGGGTCTGCCGGGCGTGCCTGAAAGCCGCGCACGGAGCTCGGCTCCAGCAGTGCCTCTCCCGCCAGCCAGGGCGCGATCTCTTCTGTAGACAGAAACTTGGGCAGGCGGTGGTGCAGCCACGCCATCTCCTCCGTGGCATCCGTGGTCACCATAGTGGCCGAAAGCCTATCCATCCCCGTGGCCCACAAACCAGCCGCCCACAGCAGACCATCGGGCCCGGTCACATAGTAGGGCTGCTTCTTGGCTTTCTTGTCCTCTCCAGCCTTCCACTCGTAGTAGCCATCCAGCGGGATGACACAGCGCTGCGCCTTGAAGGCATCGCGGAAGGAAGGTTTCTGCGCCACAGTTTCCGCGCGGGCATTAAACAGCGGCGGGCCATCGAGGTCTTTCTTCCAATGCGGGATAAGCCCCCAGCGGGCTGGCTCCACGCGGGCGGTCTCCTCCGCAACCCGCACGATGGCTATGGGCTGGGTCGGAGCAATATTATAGCGTGCCGGCGGCAGGCCTTCCGGCGCGTGGACCTCCGTGATGGACTCCCACGCTCCGATTTCCTCCAGTAGGGACTCGGTGAACAGAACAAATCTTCCGCACATGCCCTTTATTATGGACTACATGTCTGCATTCTGGAGTGCTCCCCAACCCACCGGCCCGCTGTCCTGGACTCAGGAAGTTCCCGGGTCAAAGTCGATGACCAACCGCGCCCTCATCCTCGCTGCGTTGGCTGACTCACCTTCTATCATCTACAACCCGCTGGTGTCCCGCGATACTGACCTGATGAAAGAAGCTTTGAAGGCCATGGGCGTAGGTATCTCCGAGTGGGGACCGCACCTGCGCGTGACGCCGGGTCAGCTCCATGGGGCGACCGTGGATTGTGGCCTGGCTGGCACGATCATGCGCTTCTTGCCTCCGGTGGCAGCGCTGGCGGATGGGCCTGTTGTCATCGACGGTGACCCTTATGCCCGGAAGCGCCCCATGTCCACGATGACCACGGCCTTGCGTGAGCTGGGGGTCGACATCGAAGGCGATAGCCTGCCGCTTAGCATCACGCCTCATGGCACTCCGGAGGGCGCCGAAGTCACCATTGATGCCTCCGCTTCTTCCCAGTTCGTCTCCGGGCTGCTTCTGGCCGGGGCGCGCTACCGCAACGGAATCAGCGTGCGCCACGAAGGCGGCACCGTCCCTTCCCAACCGCATATTCTCATGACCATTAGCATGCTGCGTGAGGCCGGCGTGCACGTGCTCGCGGGCGACGACAATTGGGTCGTCCGGCCCGGGAAGATTAAGGGACGCGAGTGGTACATCGAACCAGATCTCTCCAACGCCACTCCGTTCCTTGCCGCTGCCGCCGTCTCAGGCGGCAGCGTGAGCATTCTGAATTGGCCGGAGGAAACGACCCAACCAGGTGATGCTTTCCGCGGCATCCTGGAGCAGATGGGGGCACAGGTTGAGTACGTCCCGCAGGCCCCTCGCCAGGATCCCTACCTGCAGGTCACCGGCCCGCAGGAGGGTCTAGCAGGCCTGCGCGGCATCGATCTCGATATGGGAGATATCGGTGAGCTCACCCCTACCGTGGCTACGCTGTGCGCTCTGGCTTCAACGCCGTCGACGCTGACCGGCATCGCGCACCTGCGAGGCCATGAGACGGACCGTCTGGCGGCCCTCGCTACGGAGATCAACGGCCTTGGCGGCAACGTCACCGAGCTTGACGACGGCCTCCGCATCACCCCTGCCCCACTCCACGGCGGCCAGTGGCACTCCTACGCCGACCACCGCATGGCCACCGCTGGCGCCATCATCGGCTTGGCAGTCGACGGTGTCGAGGTCGAGGACATCGACACCACGTCCAAGACTCTGCCCGGCTTCGCCAAGATGTGGGAGGCCATGATCCATGGCTAGGCGCGCGAGCAGCTACGACGAATCAGATGTCCGCATCCGGCCGGGTAAAGGCTCGCGCCCTCGCACGAAGGACCGTCCGAAGCACAAGGATGCCAAGTTCGGCATGGTCATCACCAAGGACCGCGGGCGCTGGGGAGTTGCCCTTGATAATGATGGCCCGGTTGTTACCGCCATGCGCGCCCGCGAGATGGGCCGCACGCCCGTAGAGGTCGGTGATCGGGTCGGCGTCGTGGGCGATACTTCTGGTAAGAAGGACACCCTCGCGCGCATCGTGAAGCTAGAGGAGCGCACTTCCGTCCTTCGGCGCACCGCGGATGATACGGATCCTTATGAGCGCATCGTGGTGGCCAATGCGGACCGCCTCCTGATCGTGAGCGCCGTGGCGGATCCACCGCCGCGCTCCGGATTCGTGGAGCGTGCTCTCATCGCGGCCTTCGCCGGCAATATCCAGCCCGTCCTGTGTCTGACGAAGACCGACCTCACCGACCCCACTCCGTTCGCCCAAGAGTTCGCGGACTTGGATGTCACCGTGGTGGAAGCTGGCGTGGACGATGGGCTGGAGCAGGTCTGTGCCGCAATTGATGGACATGTCACGGCCCTCATCGGCCATTCGGGCGTAGGAAAATCCACGCTGGTGAACCGGCTGGTACCGGATGCCAACCGCGAAACCGGCGAAGTCTCCGCTGTGGGCAAGGGCCGCCATACATCGACGCAGTCGGTGGCGCTGCGGTTGCCTGCTGAAGGGAGCACCCCGCATGGCGGATGGATCATTGATACCCCAGGCATCCGCTCCTTCGGCTTAGCCCACATTGATGCGGAAAACGTCATTGAGGTCTTCGATGACCTTGCCGAAGCAATTGAGGATTGTCCGCGTGGATGCACCCACGCCGGGCCACCCGCGGACCCCGAATGCGGATTGGACCTCAGCATCGAAGAAGGAACGGCGTCTGCGCGCCGTCGCGACGCAGTGCGGGGCCTTTTGGCTTCCCTGCGCACCAACGTCGATTGGGCCTAAAGCCTAAAGGCCTTAGGCGTAGCGCTGGAAAGGCCTTACGCGTAGTACAGGAAGAGCTTTACGCGCTCTAATGGCACCTAAGTTTTAGAGCGGAAGCATTGCCGCCAGCTGCGGCGGCAGAACGGTCTTAAGGAAGGGACCAGCCGCGCGGAGAACCATAAGGATCACGGCCAAGCCGCCGGAAACGCCGAGGATGATAGCGCCGCCGGTATCGATATTGGAGGAGGTGTTGCCACCGGTCTCCTCTTCCTTATTGAACTCTTCTTTCTTCGCACAGGCGTTGAGGGCCTTGACGTAGTCCGGCGCAATCCCACGGAAGGCCTCTACCACCGCAATGTTGTTCTTTGCGCGCTTGACGGCGTCCTCATCACCGAGCTCGACCTCTGCCTCATAGCCAGCCAGAACACGGTAGAGCTCGTCCGATTGGTTCTCTACGTCGCGAGCACGCTTCTCCGCGTCCTTGGGCGAAATCTTCAGGCCATTCTTCAGCAAGCTGCTGTCGACGTCATTATCCTTCGACTCCGCATTCTTCAGGTCGCTGGCTTCCTCTTCGTTCAAGGTGATGGTGCACTTATCGTTCTTGATGGAGGTGGTCACTGCACCGGCAGTCGGGGCAACGACACCGCCAGCCACAAGCGCGACGGACAAGGTCGAGGTAGCCACCACACGGCGAAGACGGGAGGAAGACCTACTGAGTAAACCTTTCGATAGAGCTGAGTTTTACCCCCGCAGAATATCAGCAATCAGCCCAACTTGGGCAGGTAATCACCAAACTCCTTGTAGGCGGCGAAGCCAATGCTGATGATGCCGAAGAGGATGGCGATAACGACGGCCACTGGCCCCTGCGAGGAGCCCTCGAGGATTCGCAGCCATGGGGTCGTTACACCCATATCAGGATCCGGATTTTTGGGGTCTGGGTTGCTGCGCTCCGCGTGCTCCTGCACGATCGGCGCTGCAGGCTCCTCTGCGCCGGCAACTGGTGCGGCGACAAGCGCAGCGGTGCTCAGGGCAGCGGCGGTGACAAGGCTAGCAAGACGGGCTCTCTTCACGGTGGTGCTCCTTCTTAAGCGATGGCGTTAGAGGCTTAGACTAGCACCACGCGTGAGGCACCGGTGATTGTTGGCAAGAAGATCCCTAAAGAAGCTCCACAAGGATGGGTAGTTCGGTGGGGTCATAAAAAGCCATGAAATTATCCAAAGCATCACCGACTACGAGCTCAGCGTCCTCATCCCCGAGATCAGCGTTGTCGATAGCGTTAATAGCCTTGGCCGTAGCGGCTTCGGATTCCTCGATATCCACGTGGATGGCCTGCAGGTTAGCCTTCGTGATCGTGGCAGGATTGAGGGCCACGACAGGCTCGCCCATGTCCGGTTTCGGAGTCACCACGGACTCATCCACGTCGACGGAGATGACCACGCGTCGGTGGGGAAACTCTTCTTCATCCCCGACAGCCAACAGGCGCAATGAAGCCATGGACGCTTCAAGGAAGGCAGAGTACTCAATTTCTTCCTCGTCGCCTTCGGTGTAGAACTCACGCAACGCGGGCGTTAACGCAAAACCCCAACCACTGCGGGCGGCGAGCTGGCCGGTCTCCTCAAGCTCAGCCAGCATGCCGAAGGTAGCCGGCAGGAAGACGCGCACATCCTTCGACACTTAGAACTCACCTTCAATGTCGAAGACTGCCTGGACCTCAACGCTTGTGCGATCGAAGACCGTGTAGAGCATGCCCACCATGCCGTTCTCCACAGCAGCGCGCACGTTAACGATGGAATCATCCACCATGACGCAATCATTAATCGGCAGGTCGATAGCATCTGCCGCGGCTTGGAAGGCAGCACGGTCCGGCTTCTCAGCGCCAACCTCGCCGGAGAGCACCACGGCATCCACGATGCCGCGGTATTCCCACTCACGGATGTGCTCCGCGCCTGGGCCGCCCGGATCGTTGGAAAGGATAGCGGTGGCAACTCCGTTGGATTTCGCGGCGGCGAATAATTCCCTCCAGCGCTTGACGTCCTCCTCGGTGCCGTCAAGCACGCCTACAAAATCGACGATGAGTCCACGCATTTTATCTACCCTTCGCATTGAACTGTGTTTATCGTCCGAAAGTATAGCGAACATACCGCCCGCCTGCTCTCACCGGCCGATGCGCTGCAAAGCTCTAGCCGCAGACGGGGCTGCCATGGCACAATGAACGTGCATCCAGCTTCCTTCTCTGTGCCCTTTCCCATTCGTTGCTTCAGCGCCTTCCTCCGTACCGCGCATTGCGGAAGAGGACGCGATTGACATGTACACCCCCATCCCCGGCATGAGCCACCTACAACTGTATGTTGCCCCGCAACGCATCCGCTACGAGCGCGAGCCCACAGCTCGCGACCTAGCCACGCGGGAAGAGATCCGTGGTCTCGTTGTCATAGTTCTCGAAGTCGCCGCCGCCTTGCGGCCTTTGAGTCATCTCAATAACCCGCGCTTTGCCCCGGAAATCACTAAGCATGTGCGCGCCTGGAGGAAAGCCCAGGCAGCGGCGGAATCACACGGAGGAATGACGCTGCGCAGCTTACACGCGCGCTCAAATGGTGAGTTCTTCGGTTCGGTGCTCTTAGGCTCAACACGGCGCGCTTTTACCGGCGCTGCAACCGGCCGATACCTGCGGTCATTCCGCTTACTTTCGGGCGGCCTGCAAACCCACTGACTCAAGAGAAAGAGGTTCTGAGGACGAGGTTCTTGAGGTTTTAGAGAGGATTAGAAAGCAAACCTATGGCTTAGCCTTGGTCTTAGAACAGCGATCCCAGCTTGATCAGGATGGGTGTCCAATCGATTCCGGCGAAGGCCGCAGAAGCGCTCACCAAAGCTAGGCTGATGCCGCCAAACATGGTGGCCCCAACCACGGGAAGCTTCGCAGTAGCTTCATCAAAGCTTTCCGGTTCAGGCACCGCGCCACACTGAGTGGAGACAACATCCTGTGAGCTAAGTGCAGCGTCCTTCAAGGAGTCATCGCTCTGAGAGTCCAATACGGAGGCCAGCTGACACTGCTCTTCCGGGGTTAGTTCCAAAGCCGAAGCAGCTGCGCCGCCACCCAGCAGGGTGGCAGATGCGAACACGGATAGACCTACTCGCAGAGACAAGCGACGCATACTAACTCAACCTCCGAAGAAAAACAATTAACGTTCTGCCAGTATATACCTAACTACTTCCAATAAAAAGACGCCGTGGGGAAAGATTCCCACGGCGTCTTGCGTTGGCTAACGCTGGCGCTTCAGTGTTGTCCTATGCTTCCGCTTCACCCGCGGCATTCGCCTCTTCCTGCGCCTTGAACTGCTTGCGCAGCATAAACAGCTGGCGCACGGTTTCTTCCTTGACCGCGTCATTCATGGCATTGAACATGTCGCCGCCTTCCTTCTGGTACTCCACCAGAGGATCGCGCTGCGCCATGGCACGCAGACCGATACCTTCCTTGAGGTAATCCATCTCGTAGAGGTGCTCGCGCCACTTCTGGTCAATAATCGGCAGGATGATCATGCGCTCGGTATTGCGCATCTGGCTTTCGCCGCCGATGGCGCTCACGGCTTCTTCGAGTTGGTCATACTCAGAGTTCGCATCAACCAACAGTGCATCGCGCAGCTGCTCCGCAGAGATCTCGCCGGCGGAGCCGTACTCGGTACCGTCGACAAGCTCCTCGTGCGTCATAGTCGGCCCGTAGAGGGACTCCAGCGCATTCCACAGCTCGTCTAGGTTCCAGTCCTCCACGTATCCGGTGGCTGTCGCGCCCGCCACGTAAGCAGACACGGTATCGTTGATCATCTCGCGGATGTTGTCCTTGATGTCGCTGGCCTCGAGGATGTCGTGGCGGGTGGCGTATACAACCTTGCGCTGCTCATTGAGTACCTCATCGTACTTGAGCACGTTCTTACGCATCTCAAAGTTCTGGTTCTCCACCTGCGCCTGTGCACCCTTGATGGAGTTAGACACCATCTTGGCCTCAATCGGCACATCATCCGGCACGTTGAGGCGGTTCATCATATTTTCCATGGATTGGCCCACGAAGCGCACCATGAGCTCATCACGCATGGACAGGTAGAAGCGGGTCTCACCCGGGTCACCCTGACGGCCGGAACGGCCGCGCAGCTGGTTATCAATACGACGCGACTCGTGGCGCTCAGTGCCCAATACGTACAGGCCGCCGGCCTCGCGGACCTCGTCGCCCAGGCGCTTGGAGCGTTCCCTCTCCTGATCGATCTCTGCGTCCCAGGCCTCCTGGTACTTTTCTTCATCCTCGAAGGGATCGAGGCCGCGCTCGCGCAGCTTCTCATCCAGGATGACCTCGGGGTTACCGCCGAGCACGATATCGGTACCGCGGCCGGCCATGTTGGTGGCTACGGTTACGGCGCCGGGGCGGCCGGCACGGGCGACGATCTGACCCTCTTCCTCGTGGTGCTTCGCATTGAGCACCGAGTGCTTGATTCCGCGCTTGCTCAACAGCTGCGAGAGGTACTCGGAGCGCTCCACGGAGGTGGTACCTACCAGCACCGGCTGGCCTTCGGCAACGTGCTCCTCGATGTCATCCACCGCCGCAGCGAACTTGGCTTCCTGGGTCTTGTAGATGCGGTCGGAGTGGTCGGTACGCTGGTTCGGCTTATTAGTCGGAATCGGCACCACGTCTAGCCCGTAGATGGAGTGCAGCTCAGCAGCCTCGGTCTCTGCAGTACCGGTCATGCCGGAAATCTTGTCGTAGAGACGGAAGTAGTTCTGGAGCGTAACGGTGGCGAGAGTCTGGTTCTCGTTCTTGATCTCCACCTCTTCCTTTGCCTCAATGGCCTGGTGCATGCCTTCGTTGTAGCGACGACCAGCCAGAACGCGACCGGTGAAGCTATCCACGATCAGCACTTCGCCGTTGCGGACAATGTAGTCCTTATCGCGGGTGAAGAGCTCCTTCGCCTTCAAAGCATTGTTGAGGTAGGACACCAACTGGGAGTGCTCCGGGGCGTAGAGGTTTTCAATACCCAGCTGATCCTCGACGAATTCGACGCCCTCCTCCAGCACACCAATGGTGCGCTTCTTGTGGTCCACCTCGTAGTGGATGCCCTCGCGCATCTTCGGCGCCAACTTGGAGAAAACGCCGTAGAACTGGGAGGAGCCGTCGACCGGTCCGGAAATAATGAGCGGGGTACGGGCCTCGTCGATCAGGATGGAGTCAACCTCATCCACGATGCAGTAATTGTGGCCACGCTGGACCGTGTCATTGAGCGAGCGGACCATGTTGTCGCGCAGGTAGTCAAAGCCCAGCTCATTGTTAGTGCCGTAAGTGATGTCGCAAGCATAAGCTTCCTTGCGCTCCGCAGGGCGCATTTCGGAGAGGATGACGCCAACAGTGAGGCCCAGCCAGCGGTGGACACGGCCCATCATCTCGGCGTCACGCTTGGCCAAGTAATCGTTGACCGTCACGATGTGTACGCCCTTACCCTCCAGCGCATTGAGGTAGGCCGGCAGCAGCGAGGTCAGGGTCTTGCCCTCACCGGTGCGCATCTCAGCGACGTTGCCGAAGTGCAGGGCGGCACCACCCATAATCTGCACCTTGTAGTGCTTCTGATCAAGCACACGCCAGGCGGCCTCACGCACGGTGGCGAAGGCTTCGAGCAGGATGTCATTCATCTTTTCGCCATCCGCCAGACGCTTCTTAAACTCATCAGTCTTAGCCTTGAGCTCGTCGTCCGACAGCGCCGCGAATTTATCTTCTAGGGCAATAACATCATCTGCAATTTTGGCCAGGCGCTTGACGGTGCGTCCCTCACCGGCACGGAGCAGCTTGGAAAGTCCAAACACGTCTAGATAGTCCTTCTTGTCGCGACAAATAAGTTAACTCGTCGCCATTGTACTCACTAGCTTTTCCCTTACAGTTCGCCACCCAGACCAAAGCGTAATTCTGCCCCCCCCACCCCGGCGTTTGCAGGACGCCCCCTCATCCGTCACGAAAAAGAGAAGATCAAAGATTAACAATGCTTAATAGAGAAATAAGAAGGCTCCCTGTCTCGCTGCGCGTGTGCGCTGCGGGGCAGGGAGCCTGTGCACTAGGCCCCAAGGCCTTTAAGGCTTAGGCCTTAAGCATCAGCATCCGTGAGGGAGATGAGACCGTAATCGAATGCGTGACGGCGGTAAACCACGGAAGGCTTGTTGTTCTCCTCGTTGATGAAAAGGTAGAAGTCGTGGCCGACCAGCTCCATCTCGCTGAGCGCATCATCGACAGACATCGGGGTTGCCGGGTGCTCCTTGAAGCGGACGACCTGGCCCGGGCGAACATCCTCGACGGTCTCGGCGTAGGGATCGATGTAGCGCTCTTCCTTAGCAGGCTTAGCTGCCTCAGCTTCAGCGACCAGCTCAGCAGCGATCTGGCCAGTACCCTTCTGGGCGCGGTGGCCGGACTTCACGTTCTCACGGCGCACCTTAACCTTGCGCAGGGAGCGCTCCATCTTGCCCAGGGCAGTCTCGAGTGCCGCATAGAAAGAATCTTCCTTCGCCTCGGCGCGAGCGATGTGCCCCTTACCGGTAGCGGTGATCTGCAGACGCTCTGCCTCGGACTCGCGGCGCGGGTTCGGCTCGTGCTGCAGCTCCACGTGGAAGAAGGTCAGGGTCGGATCAAGGCGCTCGATCTTGGCTAGTTTTTCAGTGACACGTTCCTGGAAGTGCTCCGGAACCTCCACGTTACGGCCGGTGATGGTGACCTGAGCGTTGGTCTGCTGGGACATGAAATGCCTCCCTATACTCGTGGGGACTGAATGACTGCACATTCTGCGGACTTCCACAAGCCTGTGATGAGGGGCCGAAAGCCCGCTTCCCTGTGACACCCCTCATGCTACCACTGGTCATAACCAACGCGGTGACTGGCCCCCTCCACCTAAGCTCGATAGCGGCCCACCCTACGCATCTGCCAGCACAATCGCGCCCGCAACGTCACCCCCGATAGCCCACACACGCGCGGCGCTGGCGCGCAGCGTTGCGCCGGTGGTGATGACGTCGTCGACAAGCAGCACGCTCTTCCCCACCAGTTCGCGGGCGGCGGGACGCAACAGCACGGCTGTCCGCATGTTATCAGCGCGCTCCGCGGCGCTGAGCTCCGATTGGTCCGCGCTGCTTTCAGCCGTACTCAAGGCATTGACCACAGCCCAGCCCGGAAGTCTGGCAGCCGCTGCCTGGCACAGCGAAGCAACAGGATCGCCACCGCGGCGACGCACCGAAGACACACGCGTCGGCGCCGGCACAAGCAACCCGGTCTCCGGGATATCACCTCGGGCGCGCAAGTAATCGATGCCGGCGGCGAACACCGCCCCGAGATGAGCACGCACTGCGCGGTGCCCACGTTCCTTCATGGCAATGATGACCCCACGGCGAGTATCGGAATAGGGTCCAAGAGCCCATGCCGGAAACCCCAAAGGTTGCGGCCGTTCCACCCGGCGCGGAACCTGCCGCAAGTGTTCCTGGCAGGACGTGCACAACACCCCGCCCGCAGCTGTTTCTCCCCCGCACCCGGCGCAGGGACGTGGCAAGAAAAGCTCCACGAGAGCGACCGTGGCCTCCCCTATCCCCCGATTCTTCGGCATGCACCCCACTGTAGCGCGACTCTAGCGCGCGATAATGGGGGAAGAGCGCACTCCCTGCAGACCTTCGACTTCACGCCAATACGAGCGTTCAGATCCGCCTGCGGGAAGCTGCAGTAGGGCATGCGCATCGGTGACGTAGTGCGTCGACGGTGAGGAAGCCACCGCCACCACAGGCGCGGTGATATTTCCGGTGGGCAAGGTGGTAGCAGAAGAACCGTCTTGCTCGATACGCCACACGGGCGAGTTCGACGCCGAGGTACCCACGAGCAAAGAACCATCCGTCTGCCACTCCACGGACAAGGCCGAGCCAGTCAGCTCTGGGCCAACTTGGTGGATGTTGACGATGCGCCGCTCGCCCGAAGTCGCGCGGGCCACCACGCCGGTATAAATGCTGCCGTCGATGATCATGGCGATGCGGGCTCCCGTGAGGGACAGACGGATGACCGAGATTTCTCCCTCTACGTTCTCCAGTGCGGAGGTGTCAACCTCGGCAGTGCTCAGTTCGCCAGTCGCCGGCGAACGCGTCACACGGACTACATGTTTGCCATCGACGACGGTCCACGCCACCTGGCCGCCCACCTCGAAGGTGGGGCGGGCTAGGGTTTCGCCCTTGACCGAATCCTTGAGTTCGTGGCCGAGCTCGCCCATCGCCAGCTGCGATTCCTTCTCAGAACGCTTACGCACCGCGGCCACCATCCCCTCATCCGAGATATCGGCAGACTGGATGTCGTGGATCTGGCCGGCCATGCCCTGTACCTCGGTGCTACCTTCGCCCTTGACTTCCAGCAGCGAGCCGTCGTTGACGGCGTAGAGCTTGGGCACGGATTGGGCAGCTACCTCTGGGTTAAACTCGGCGAAATCATCGATGGTCATCTCCTCCATGTTGTCAACCAAGGGGCTGCCATCGATGGTGGCGCGCACCGAACTAGTGATCTCCGCATTGTTGAGAGTCCAGACCAACTGGGAGGCAAATTTGAGGCGCTCCTCCTGGCTCATTGCTGACATACCACTGAATTCATACACGCCATCGTTGATGCCTAAGAAAGTGGCATCCTTCGGGATCAGGGTGGACGTCGCCGGAGCAATATCGGAAGACGGGCCCTGTAGCAAGAGGGTGACCAGCTCTGAAGCGATCGAGTCCTTCCCTGAGTAGAGCCACCTGCGGTCCGCCACTAGTAGGCGCTGGGCTATACCGAAGAAGTACAGCGACTGCGGGCGGTAGCGGTTGCGCAGTTCCGTGCGCTCGATCACCGCGCCGGTGGGCAGGTCCGTAATGCGCCATTGCCCATTGAACTGGCGCAGTCGGACAGTCGCCTCAAGGCGTGAGTTATCCGGGACATAGGCCCCGCCATTCGCCAGACGGCCGATGATGTTGCCGCGCACCGAATACTCGAGGGCACCGTCTTCCATGTTTGAGGTCACAAGGTCGATGGAGTCCACGACGAGCACGGTATCCGTGGGATCCCAAGAATTAGCGATTTCGGAAGAAAGGAAGGTGCGGGCAGCAGCGTAGTTACCAGTGGGAATCGCCACGGCCGAATAAAAGTCACGGACTAAAAGGTCCGGTTCGCTATCGGTGCGGGGCTCCACGACGGCATCATCTGCCCGCTCATGCGGTTCAAAGGTGCCGATCACCTGGGGATCGGTGTTATGTGGCAAGGTCGAGCACCCGACGAGGGTAGTAAGCGCAACGCAGCTGAGTACTGCGAGTGGGCGGCGGGCCGGAATCATCGCTGGGCCTCCTCGTCGAAATCGGGGACGATGTCTTGATTGAACGGTGCTTCCGCTCCACGCGCTTCGCGCTCCGAGGGCCACACTATCCCGTTATCTGGCTCTGCCTTTACTGCAAGGGCTCCTGGTTCAGTGCTCACCTCGAACGCAGACTGTTCCTCCGCTTCGACGGGCTTCGAAGCACCGGGGACCTCGAGGGCAATGGGCTCAGATTCCACCGCTTCCCCCGGAGTGCGTGGCAGGATCAGACGGAAGCGCGAGCCAACGCCGAAGTAGCCGATGGCATCCAGAGTGCCTCCATGGAGCACGGCATCCTCGCGAGCGATGGCTAAGCCCAAGCCGGTCCCGCCTGAGTGGCGCTTGCGCGAGGAATCCGCGCGCCAGAAGCGGTTGAACACCAGTTCCTCCTGGCCTTCTTTGAGTCCCACACCAGAATCGGTGACGGCGATGCCAACGGCATCCTCAGTCGCCCCGATATCCACGGTGACGGGGTTGCCTTCAGAGTGATCAATGGCGTTCGCGAGAAGGTTACGCAAGATGCGCTCGACGCGGCGCGAATCGCATTCCACAGCCACGGGTTCCTCTGGGGCATGAACGATTACCTCCACCCCCAACTCTGCGGCGAGGTGCTCCACCTGGCTCAGTGCGGAGTCCACGCAGGAGCGAATATCGATGGAGGCAGTGGACAAATCAGCAACGCCTGCATCGTGGCGAGAGATCTCCAACAGGTCCGCGAGCAAGTCTTCGAAACGATCCAGCTCCTTGATGAGCAGCTCCGCCGAACGTTTGGTGTAGGGATTGAACTCTTCTGCGTCTTCCGCGATGACATCCGCCGCCATGCGCACCGTCGTTAGTGGCGTGCGCAACTCGTGAGAGACATCGGACGTGAATTGCCGCTGGAGGTTGCCGTACTCCTCCAGCTGGGTAATCTGCTTTGACAGCTTGTCTGCCATGTCATTGAAAGAGGAAGCAAGGCGGCCCATCTCATCATCCGAGTTGACCACCATGCGCTCGCGCAGGTGGCCGGCGGCAAATCGTTGCGCAATGCGGGATGCGGAACGAATCGGAACGATCACCTGCTGGGTGGCCAGCCAGGCAATGCCGACGAGGAGGACCACAACCACCACTCCGGCGGCCGAGAGCAAACCCCGCATAAGCGCCATCGTGGATTCCTCGGATTCCATGGACAATACGAGGTAGACCTGGGTATTCGGGATATCACTTTCGATGGGCGTGCCCACCATCAACGCGTTATAAGTCGCCCCCGACTGCTGGTCCACCGTGGCGTATTGCTGGACAACCTGACCGCGGCCGACGAGCTCGCGCATGCCATCGGGAATGCGGTAGCCCTCCGGCGAGGTCGTGGCCGTGCCGTCTGAGTTTTCAACGACGATGACCGGCTCATACACAGCTTGGGCATCGGGTTGCTGCGCCGACATTTGGCCCAAGGCGGCGCGAGCAGAGTTGATGCGCACCTGCGTTGAATTTGCTGTGCCGGTGGCGTCGATCTGCTGTTCCACGGCCACGCGGGCGCGGTCGAGCTCCTGCAGTGCAGTGTCTTCCTTCTGGCTCACCAGCTGTTGTGTCAACACCGACACCAGCGCATAAGCCAGGATGATCATGACCACCGTGGAGGCGACCAGCATCATGCCCAAGACGCGTGTCTGCAGGGACGTGCGCCAGCGCTCGACGACGCCATCCCGGGCTCGCCTTAACCAACCAAAAATAGCGGTAGTCCTTTACTCGGCGACTTTTCCAGTCTTGTATCCCACACCGCGTACCGTGAGCACGATGTGCGGATCCTCTGGGTCATGCTCGATCTTTGCGCGCAGGCGCTGAACATGCACGTTGACCAGGCGAGTATCGGAAGCGTGGCGGTAGCCCCAGACAGATTCGAGCAACGCCTCGCGGGTGTGCACCTGTCCGGGCTTTCGAGCCATTTCCAGCAGGAGGTCGAATTCCAGCGGGGTCAGCGAAATCTCCTCGCCGCCCTTGCGGGTGACGGTGTGCTCGGGGACGTCGATAAGCAGGTCCCCTACCTCGATAATTTCGCCTGTACCTCCGTCAATCCGGCGCAGGCGCGCACGGATGCGGGCGATGAGCTCTTTCGGCTTGAAGGGCTTGGTGATGTAGTCATCCGCCCCTGATTCGAGGCCAAGGACCACATCGACGGTATCGGTCTTTGCGGTGAGCATCACGATGGGCACCGAGGACTCGGTACGGATGGCACGGCAGATATCAACGCCGTTCATGCCCGGAAGCATGAGATCCAACAGGATCAGATCTGGGTCGTGCTCGCGGAAGGCCGGGATGGCCTCATTACCATCGTTGACGGCAATAGGTTCCAGCCCTTCTGCCTCGAGCACGATGGTGAGCATTTCGGCAATTGCCGGGTCATCATCCACGACCAAGATTTTCGGTGCCACTTTATTATTCTCCTACAAGCTCCTTGACAGCTTGGATAATCATATCGGCATCCGCTGTAGCGATCCACTGCCCTGCCCACTGTTGCTCTGCCAAGCGGCGGTAGGCAGACGCCGTGCGTGACTGCAACGCGGCATCGCGCTCATAGCGGTCGCGATTGCGTCCTTCATCCTCGGCTGCACGGGCCACGGCACGCTGGCCGGCAAGGGCAACGTCGGTATCCAAAAAGATCTGCAGTTGCGGCACTGGTAGGCCGAAGCGCTCGAATTCGAGCTCATAAATCCAATCGACGATGAGCTCCCCTCCCACTCGCGCGGAGGAGTACGCGGCGTTGGAGGCCACATAGCGGTCCAAAATAAGCAGAGTATCCGTGGATTCAGCGGCGGCGAGGAGCTGCTCCTTGGCGCCCCGCCGATCCAGCGCAAAGAGCGTGGCCATCCCGTAGACCGAATCGGTGAGGTCACCCATACGCCCGTAGAGTGCCTCCTGCGCGAGCTGAGCATGGATGGAGTCTTCGTAGCGTGGGAAGCTTAAGACTTCGACATCGCAGGCTAGTTCTTCCCGCAAGCGCTGGGTGATGGTGTTTTTACCCGCGCCGTCAATTCCTTCAATACTGATCAGCATGCTTGGTGTATCTGGTGCTCGAGCTGTGTCTAGGAAAGCTGCCTCTACGACAGAGCCTCAATGAAGGGCTCGAGATCATAGTCTTCCTCCACGCTTTCGATGAGCTCGAGGGCATTTTCGTTCAGGTTCTCGCTGCCGGATCCGGCGAGATCCCGGATGAAGGGGTAGTCCTCAACGACCTCCCCGGCGCTGAACGGAGCACCTGCCCAGATGGCGGCGATCGTGGCCGCTGCTAGGGCGTTGCGCTGTTCCTCCTCAGTCTGCGCCTCGCCTGAGACCGCGAGCGCGCAGGCATCATCGACCGCAGCAACGATCTCTTCATCCTCTAGATCAGCCAGTTCATCCAAGAAGTCGACGTTGGCCTCGTCAGCGAAGATGTCTTCATCCCATGAGCTCATTGTTTTCTCCTTAATGCTCTGGTGAATTAGGGGTCTGTGTTCTTTTATCCACGGTTGCCGGTGCGGATTCGCGGGCGGGGCACGCCGCGCAGCCGCTATCTAATCCAATTTCTACCATTCTTTAGGCGCACGTATGCAAGGCTTGGTCCTGCAGTCCCGTTTTATTACAGAGCTACCTATTTACCTTTCCTTCCTCTTTCACATTTCTCTCCTTCTACAGCGCTCCGAATACCGGCTTGCATAAGAAATGCACGGGGATTATTGCCCAGCCCATTTACTATCCTCAGTTTCGTGTTATCGTTGTTACCGTCTTGTGACATTTGAGCAGGCTTTTGCGCAGCATTTTAAGTAGGAAGGAGAGCGCCCCGCATGACGAGCACCCCTCGCCGCATTGTGGCTTTCGTCGTGGTAGGCCTCCTGTGTGCCGTCGCCGTTGGCATCGCAGTGTGGCGCATGAGCGCGCCGGATTCCGTGGTCTCCAAGCCCTCCGCCGCCACCGCTGCGTCGAGCGCTCCGGCCACGTCATCCTCGGCAACGCACTCCTACACCACCACGGCCTCCCCGAGCTCGACGCGCTCCAAGCAGTCCCAGACCCAGGTTGCCGCACCCGCGGAGGACCCGTACTTGGCACCGAATGCCGTAGTAAACCGCACGGAACCGGCTGCACCCACGGCTGTCTACCGCCCTGACAATGTCTCCTCGCTGCAGAACCAACAGCCACAGGTAACCCCGAACACTCAGTACCCGCAAGCGCCGCTCAGCACGGCGCCCACTGCGCCGCCATCCGAGGGTTCCGCTACGACTGCCCCTGAGTCGCCAGCACCGGGTTCTCCTCAGCCGAGCTCAGAGCCGACGCAGCCGCCGACCACACCGGAATCACCGACCGTCGTTCCGCAGGAGAGCCCAACGGAGGACCACCACGCTGGCCCGCAGTCCTCCGGGCAACCTCAGCCACAGCCTGAGGAACCCACTCCCCCGCGATCAGAACCTTCCGACTCCCCTGGAACCTTCAATCCGCGGCCAGCTGGGTTCACCCACGAAGCTCCCGCACCTTATGAGGAGCGGAAGGATCCCGCAGACCCCCGCGAAGCTGGCAAGAAGCCGTGGGAAGGAACCGCCCCACAAGGCGGCAATGGTGTGAAAGCGCTGGGGCGCGAAACCGAAACCCACCGAAGCAACGAGGCTCCCACCCCAGCTGCACCGACGGATGATGCCCCCGTTGCCGAGGAACCTTCTGCAGCAACCCCCTCCGCCACTGCTCCAGCTGAAAGCTCCCCCGAGCCAACTGCCAGACCGGCGTTCACAGAGTCTGCTTAAATTCCCCCATAGCTGCCCAGGCGCAAACAAAGCCTGGGCAGCTCTGCAGTTTTAAGGCTTGCCGCCCCGCCGCGGGCTTAGACGCGGGCGATGAATACCTCAGTGTCCTCGGCACCGGCAGCGCGGACGGTGGCTGCCGGGTCGCTAGCAGGGATCCACGCAGCGTGGCCCGCGCTTAAGCTGAGGCTCTCTCCCTCTGCGTTGCTCAACGCAGCTGCGCCGGAGGTACACAACAGAATCATCGGGCCATCGCTGTCGACGTCGACGCTCTCCTCGCCGGAAAGCTCCACACGGTCCAGCAGGAATTCCTCAATCGGTACCGGATAAGACCATGCCTTAGCACCCTTCACGTTTCCGGTTTCGGAGGCATCCACCAGGTCCACGCGCGGGTCTTCAGCCGCCTCGTAGGTAAGGACCTTGACCAGTTCAGGAACGTCAACGAACTTCGGGGTCAATCCGCCGCGCAGCACGTTATCGGAGTTGGCCATGATCTCCACGCCTAAGCCGGAGACATAGGCATGCAGCTGCCCGGCGTCGAGGTAAATCGCCTCTCCCGGCTGCAGGACAATGTGGTTGAGCAGAAGCGCTCCCAGAACGCCGATATCACCTGGGTACTGTTCATTGAGCTTGGCCACGGTACCCATTACGGTGGCCATCCACGGCTCACCAGCCTGGGCGCTGCGGAGCCGCTCACCAGCGGCCACTACCGCGCTGATCAGCTCCTTGCGCTTGGCGCCAGGAATAGTAATCCACGTGGTAAACAGCGCACGGAGGCTATCGCCTTCGGCGGCTGGATCCGCGTCGAGCATGCCTTCATAGTGCGCTAGTTCTTCGCATTCCAAAGCCGCGAAGAGGCTACGGGTCTGCGCGAGGGGGCGGAAGCCCGCCATGGCATAAAACTCGGTGAGCGCCACGATGAGCTCCGGCTTGTGGTTGTCATCCTTGTAGTTCCGGTTGGCTGCCGTGAGTTCGATTCCCGCCGCGTTCTCACGGGCAAAACCTTCCTCGGCCTGCATCTTCGAAGGATGCGCCTGCAGCGATAGCGGCTCAGCTGCCGCCAGAATCTTCAGCAGGAAGGGCAGGCCGGCGCCGTATTTATCCGCCACCCGCTGCCCCAGCTGTCCTTCGGGGTCGGCCGCGATGATCTCATCCAGCTTCTCCTCCCCAATCGTTGAAGGGTCAGCCGGATGCGCACCGAACCACAGCTCAGCTACCGGGCTGTGGGCTTCTGGTTCGCCGAGCAGCGTCGGGATAAGCGTGCGCGAACCCCACGAATAATTGCGGGCAGCGCTGGTGAGCAACTTCATTGAAATCCTCTATTTCACGTCGTAGGCGGTCGCGGCATAACTGCGCGTAATCAGCTGCAGCGCGCGGGCCAATTCCCCACAGGAGGTGTCGGCGCTCGCTGCTGCGAAAGAGTGGGGAAGGTTCGCCTCTTCCTGTCCCCATAAAACAACTTTCAAGGGTACCAAAGGCTCTTCCGTTTCAAACGGGTCATAGAAGATGTCAGTCGGGTCTGTCTGCAGAATCGGCCCTAAGCCTTCCGCATCAACAACGGTCCCTCCCAGCCCGTGGGCTGCCCACAGCGCGCCAGCCATGCGGGCAACAAGCGCGTCGAGGTGCACGCGCGTGCGCTCCTCCGACAGCGCATAAGGATCGGGCCCACAGCTGTGGATGACTCGCCCGCCCTCTACGAATTCACGCAACGCGCGCCCAGGGTTCGTCGTGGAGTCACGTTGCGGGGATAGTGCTTCCAGCTCACGGTCCACGGCATCGGCGATGTCCTCCACGCGGCGGGAAACGAGAACTGGGTCCTCACTCAGCACCGCGTACACGGCGTGCACAGCTGTAATCACGCGCACCGGGGAAATCCCTTCGGCGGTGGGCAAGGTGTCGATGACGATGGTGTCCTCGGGAGCATCCTCGATCTCATTGAGAAGGACTGTCGTGGCACCCCGGCGCGCAGCAGTATGCAGCGCACGCTCCGCCCACGGGCTATCCCCCGCCACCACCACGACATCGAGTGCACCAGTAAAGTGCGGCAGTGATTCGCTGACCATGATGGGGACTTCAGCGGGCTCGGCTAGGCCCACAGCAACATGCGCGGCGGCGCGCGAAATCTGATCCGCGGCCAAGATGACGAGGCTGCGCGGGCGCAGCCCACCCAGGAGCCGGGCCAGCTCCGGCACGGATGCAGCCACCACGCGCGCTTGGGCGCCTTCGTGGGCGATGTCAAAGAAGCCCACGGTTTCGGGGTCATAGGAAGTCATAGGCCCGAGCATAGCTAGGATTAGTGGCCATGAGCATTCATCCGGTAGTCCTTGTCGGCGGCGGCCCCGGCGCGTGGGATCTGATCACCGTGCGTGGCATGCGGGCGCTGCAGGATGCTGAGGTCATCGTGGCAGATCACCTCGGCCCTACCGCCCAGCTGGATAAGCTGTGCGATATTGACGCCAAGGAGCTTATCGACGTCTCCAAGATCCCCTACCGCGCCCAGGTGGCCCAGGAGCGCATCAACGAGATTTTGGTTGACAACGCCCGCCAGGGGCGCCGCGTGGTCCGCCTCAAAGGTGGGGACCCTTATGTGTTTGGGCGTGGTTTCGAAGAACTCACTGCGCTCACTGCGGCAGGCATCCCGGTGGAAGTCGTCCCCGGGGTGACTTCGGCGGTCGCGGTGCCCGCACTGGCGGGGACGCCGGTGACGCACCGCGGCGTCGTCCATGCCTTCACGGTGGTCTCCGGACACCTGCCGCCAGGCCATCCCAAGTCTTTGGTGGATTGGGCAGCACTGGCACGTTCCGGGGCTACCTTGTCCGTCATCATGGGTGTCAAGAACGCGGCCGCTATCGCCGCCGCGCTGATCGACGCCTCCCTCTCCCCCCACACCCCCGTGCGCATCATTCAGGAAGGCTCCCTCGATGGCGAGCGAGCATTCCAGTGCGAGTTGGCTGAGCTAGGGGCCACGATGGAAGAAAACTCGGTGGCTCCCCCTGCGGTCATCGTCATCGGTGAGGTTGCCGGGCTCGAGCCCCGAGTTCTAGTCAACTCCTTCTAATCAACTCTGACGCGCTCTTCCTCGGATTCCGCGGAGCTGCCTGCATGGGCGCCCTCGCGGCCAGTCGGCTCCGTCGTTTCGACGACACGGCTGCCAGTGCGCTGCTGCGAAGTGCTATCCCCCTCCTCGCCCTGTGCGGATCGAGCCCGGCGTTGGTTCGCCCATACCGTGAGAGCAACTCCGAGGACCAGCGCAGCGACCTGCAGAAGAAGGATCTGCTGATGCGCCAGCGCCCACCCTAGGGCCTTAGGAATGTTGAGCGTCACGATAGCCGTGCCCACGAAGCCGCCAAGGAGCGTGGGGTTGATGCGCGAGATGAGCCACGCTGCAATCGGTGCGGTGATGACTCCGCCGATAAGCAACGCTACAACCGCGGCAGCGTTAGCCACGATCTCTTCCCAGAGGCCAACGATGAAGCCTGCCGTGGCTCCAAAAGTAACGAGGAATTCTGCGGTGTTAACAGTGCCGACGATGCGCCGCGGCTGCTCGCGGCCGACCGCCATGAGCGTCGAGGTGGAAATCGGCCCCCAGCCACCGCCGCCCGAAGCATCGACAAAGCCTCCCACCACGCCAAGCCCCGCGAGGAGGGGAGTGGAGTGCTGTCGAGTCTCCTGCGATGTGCTGCTCCGTGGGCGCGAGAAGCGCCAGACGAGGTTGATGCCTAGGACTAAGAGAATCGCGGAGGTCACGGGTTCGGCGGCCTCGAGCGAGAGGTTAGACAGAATCGTCGCTCCGATGAAGGCCGACAGGCCTCCCGGCACACCGAGCTTGAGCACCGTGGGCCAATGCACATTGCCAAAACGCCAGTGGCTAATTCCGGAGACCAAGGTGGTGCCTAGCTCCGATGTGTGCACCACGGCGGAGGCCGTCGCGGGCCCCAATCCCGCCAGTAGCAGGATGGTGGTGGAGGTAACGCCGAAGCCCATGCCGATGCCGCCGTCGACAAGCTGCGCGGCGGCACCCGCAATCGCGATGAGGATGAGGCTACGCATGGGCCACCTCCGTATAACGGTGGGAAACAATGCCGGCGAGTGCCTCACCCAGCGGAGGGAGAACCTGCCGGGGCTCCCCGCCGCCGTGCTCCGCCTCCTCGTCGAGGCGATCTAAAAGCAGCCCCGGGCTCACAAAGAGTGGCACGACGACCTCCTGATTGCCATCTGGCTCAACGGGCTGGCACTCACCGCGCGTGGCGTAGGCAACCTTCGCCGTGCAACCGGCCAGCTCGCCGACGCGTCGCGCTAGATCAGCGACAGCGGCGTTGGCACGCTCATCGGAGGAGCCGACAGAATAGAGGACAACGGTATCTGTTCCCTCTGGAACTCGCTCTGCCAGCAGACGCGCCATGTCCTCGCCGGTACCGAGTCCACGGGCTTGGTGAAGGCGCACTCCCGACGCCGCAGAAGCCTGGGCCAAAGCTTCAGGAACGTCGATGCGCTGGTGGTAGCCCTCGGTAAAGAGCAAAGGCACAACGACCGCCTCGCGTATTCCTTGCGCTGCTAGGCAGCGCGCCGCCTCATCGAGTGGCGGGTCATTGAATTCTAAGTGTGCGGCGGTGGCCGGCACACCAGCAAGCTCACCAGCGGCATGGGTCAGCGCCATAACGTTTGCTGCAGCTTCGGGGTGGCGTGAGCCGTGTGACAGGGTTAGTAATGCAGTGGTAGCGGTCGGGGCGGTCATGGTGGGTTTCCTTAATCCTGAGTTTTCGCGGTGGAATGGCCGCGGCGAGCGAGAGAGCGCTGCAGCGCCTCCGCGGAGGAGACCGCCGGCGCGGGCGCTACGGGGGCATCGTCTTGGCCGTGGAAGCGTACGGAAAAGATGCGGAGGCATTCTTCGCACTTCCAGGCAAAATCATCTTCCTCATCTGGAAATAGGTTTGTTCCGGCGCAGTAGGGGCAAAAGGCTGGGTGGTTACGGTTCGGGTTAGGCTGACGACGAAAATTCACTGCAGGTCCTCCTCGTCCGCGCGCAGGACCCAGTGGCGGAACTGCTCGCCGTCTTCGCGCTGCTCCTTGTACTTGTTGACCAAGCGAATGACATAGTCCGGGACCTCATCCGCCACCACCTTGTGTCCGCGCAGCTTGCGGCCCCAGTCCGGGGAGAGGCCAAGAGCGCCGCCAAGGTGGACCTGGAAACCCTCGACACGGTTGCCATCAGCATCGGTCACGATCTGCCCTTTAAGGCCGATATCTGATACCTGCGAGCGCGCGCAGGCATTGGGGCAACCGTTGAGGGCGATAGAAATCGGGACGTCGAGGTCACCGAGGGTATCTTCCAGGATGTCGACGAGCTCGATGGCGCGGGCCTTGGTGGTCACGTGCGCGAGCTTACAAAATTCCAGGCCGGTGCAGGAGATGACGCCGCGACGGAATTCCGAGGGCTGGGAGTACAGGCCCGTCTCATCCAGGGCGCGCGACAGCGCAGGGATGTCCTCTTCTTCCACGTCGAGGAAGAGCAGCTCCTTCATCGGCGTCGTGCGGATGCGGCTGATGCCGAACTTCTCGGCCACGTCCGCGATGGCGATGAGCTGCTCGCCGGTGGCATGCCCGACGGTGGGCTTGACGCCCACGTAAAACTTTCCGTCCTGCTGGCGGTGCACGCCGAGATGGTCACGGTTGCCGGGAGCGACGGGAAGCGGGAGGCCGTCGAGAAGCGGTGCGTCGAGGTATTCCTCTTCCAGTACCTTTCGGAATTTCTCAATGCCCCACTGCGCCACCAGGAACTTCAGGCGCGCACGGTTGCGGTTGCGGCGGAAGCCATAGTCGCGGAAGATGCGTGCGACTCCAGCCCACACCTCTGGGACGCGCTCGAGCGGGATCCACGCGCCGAGGGATTGCGAGAGCATCGGGTTGGTGGACAGACCTCCGCCCACGAAGCAATCGAAACCCGGGCCATACTCGGGATGCTCCGTACCAACGAAGGCGACATCCTGAATCTCGTGGGTCACGTCCTGACGCACATTTCCGGAGATGGCGGACTTGAACTTGCGCGGAAGGTTATGGAATTCATCGCGCAGGAGGTAGTCATTCTTGATCTCCTCGATGGCCGGGGTGGCGTCGATAATTTCGTCAGCAGCCACTCCCGCTACCGGTGAGCCCAGGATGACACGGGGGACGTCGCCGCAGCCCAGTAGAGTATCTAGCCCCACGGAGCGCAGCTTTTCCCAGATGGCGGGGACATCTTCAATCTGAATCCAATGCAGCTGGATGTTCTGGCGGTCCGTAAAGTCCGCGGTAGAGCGCGCATAATCGCGCGAAATCTCTCCCACCGCGCGCAGCTTAGCGGGATCCGCGTGGCCGCCATCGAAGCGCACGCGCATCATGAAGTACTCATCCTGTAGCTCGGTGTTGCTGAGCTTGGAGGTCATCTCACCGCCTAAGTTCTGGTTGCGCTGGGTATACAGGCCCAACCACTTGAAACGTGGGGCGAGGTCCTCTGCGGGAATCGAGGAAAATCCTTGCTTGGAGTAGATATCGATAACGCGCTGGCGCACTGCTAGGGCATCATCGGCCTGCTTAATCTCCTCGTCGGAGTTCAGCGGCGCGGTGCCATCAATCTTCCACTGGCCTTCTGGCTTCTTTGCGCGGGGTGGTCGCTTCGTCGCGGTGGTCATAATCTGCTGCCTTTCGTCGGTTAGTGAAAACCTACCGGTCTAGCTAAAACAGACAAAGCAGTCTTTTTTATTTTCTCCCGAATATGCAAAGCACGCTGGGTTTATGCCACAATGTTCTCCGAATGTAATTAGGCCCAGTTGCCCTACAGCAGACAAGCCGGTTCAATGAAACCCACGCTTGTTTAGACCTAAGCTTTCGTTAGTTACTACAACATTCCGAAAGGCCATCATGACCCAGCAGCCCCTGAAAGTAGCCGTCATCGGCGCCGGCCCAGCCGGCATCTACGCCTCCGACATCCTGGTGAAGAAAACCGGCGGCAACGTTCAGATCGATCTCATCGAGCAGATGCCCGCCCCCTTCGGGCTCATCCGCTACGGCGTGGCTCCGGACCACCCGCGCATTAAAGGCATCGTCAACTCTTTGCACCGTGTGCTCGACACCGAGCAGATTCGCCTTCTCTCCAACATCAACGTGGGCCGCGATGTCACCGTCTCCGAGCTCGAGGAGTACTACGACGCCATCGTCTTCGCCACCGGCGCCGTCGGCGACCTAGGCATGCAGATCCCCGGCTCTGACCTCGAAGGCATTCATGGCGCCGGCGAATTCGTTGGCTTCTACGACGGCAACCCTCGTTTCGAGCGCTCCTGGGATCTTTCCGCTACCGACGTCGCGGTGATCGGCGTGGGCAACGTGGGCCTGGACGTGGCCCGCATCCTGGCCAAGACCGGCGATGAGCTCAAGGAATCCACCGAGATTCCCGACAACGTCTATGAGTCCCTGGCCAAGAACCAGGCCACCACCGTGCGCGTCTTCGGCCGCCGCGGTCCGGCGCAGGCGAAATTCACCCCGCTGGAGCTCAAGGAGCTCGACCACTCCCCGACCATCAACGTGGTGGTGGACCCGGAGGACATCGACTACGACGAGGCCTCCCTCAAGGCCCGCGAAGAGGCCAAGTCCTGCGACCTGGTGTGCCAGACTCTGGAAGGCTACGCCATCCGCGAGCCCAAGGATGCCCCGCACACCCTGCAGATTCACCTCTTCGAGCAGCCGGTGGAGTTCATCGGTGAAAACGGCAAGGTTACCGCCGTGAAGACCGAGCGCACCGCACTCAACGGCGATGGCTCCGTCTCCGGCACCGGCAAGTTCACCGAGTGGCCGGCCCAGGCCGTCTACCTGGCCGTGGGCTACCGCTCTGATGCCATCGAGGGCGTGCCCTTCAATAAGCAGAAGAACGTCATCAATAACGACGGCGGCCACGTCGTTGACCTCGACGGTGAGGTCGTGCCGGGCCTCTACACCACCGGCTGGATCAAGCGCGGTCCGGTGGGCCTTATCGGCAACACCAAGTCCGATGCCACGGAGACCATCGGCATGCTGCTTGCCGACGCCGAAGCAGGCAACCTCTCCCACTCCCGCGAGGAGGACATCGTCGAGCTCTTCGAGTCCAAGGGCCTGGAGCACCTGACCTGGGAGGGCTGGAAGAAGCTCGACGCCGCCGAGCGCGCACTGGGTGAGGCCGAGGGTCGCGAGCGCAAGAAGTTCGTCGAGTGGGAAGAGATGGTCAACCACTCGCGCGGCTAGTCCGCTGTTTCAAGGCGGGGCCCCATGGCCCAGCCCCTCAGCCCAGCCTCCACGGCCAAGCTGGGTCTTCCCCAACTACAACTGCCCTATCTGACGAAGTTATCGCTCCCGCCGCAATGAACGCGGGGGAAATCGTCAGATAGGGCAGTTTTCGCCTCAAGTCTCAAGGCCTTCGTGTGAAGGCACATGCCTTCACGCTAGGCGCGGATGATGGCAAGCACCTCGTCGACGATGGCCTGCACCTCTTCGGCAGTTTTGGCCTCAACGTTGAGGCGCAGCAGCGGCTCGGTGTTAGAGGCGCGAACGTTGAACCACGCATCGGTGCCCTTCAGCTGTACGGTCACGCCATCGAGCTCGTCGACGGACTCAATCTTGTCCGCCAGCTCATCCAACACGCGCTGCGTCGTGGCCTTCTGGTCATCCACAGTGGAGTTGATCTCACCCGAAGCCTCGTAGCGCGAGTACTGCGCCATGAGCTCGCTCAGCGGCTTGTCCTGTTCACCCAGGGCCGCCAGTACGTGCATGGCCGCGAGCATGCCGGAGTCCGCATTCCAGAACTCCTGGAAGTAGTAGTGAGCGGAGTGCTCGCCGCCAAAGACCGCCTTCTCCTTGGCCATCTGGGCCTTGATGAAGGAATGGCCCACGCGGGTACGAACGGCCTTGCCGCCCTTTTCCGCGATGAGCTCCGGAACGGTCTTGGAAGTAATCAGGTTATGGATGACGGTGGCACCAGGGAACTTGTCCAGGTAGCGCTCCGTCACCAGCGCACAAATAGCGGAAGGCGGCACCGGCTGGCCCTTCTCATCCACCACGAAGCAACGATCCGCATCACCGTCGAAGGCAAGGCCGATATCCGCCTTCTGCTCAACGGTGAACTTCTGCAGGTCCACCAGGTTCTTCGGATCCAGCGGGTTGGCCTCGTGGTTAGGGAAGGTACCGTCCAGCTCAAAGTAGAGGTCACGCACGTCGAAAGGCAGCCCCTCGAAGACCGCCGGGACGGTGTGCCCACCCATGCCGTTCGCGGCGTCGACAGCCACGACCAGTGGGCGGGAGTTCTCCAGCGGCACCAGGCCGCGCAGGAATGCCGCGTAGTCCGGCAGAACCTCGCGCTCGGTCACGGTGCCCGGCTCGCCATCGAAGGCCGGGGTGCCGTCAATCAGCATGTCCTTGATCTGCTCCAGACCGGTCTCCTGTCCCACCGGAACAGCACCCGCGCGGCAGAGCTTGATGCCGTTGTACTTAGCCGGGTTGTGAGAGGCGGTGAACATAGCGCCCGCACAATTCAGGTGGCCGGCAGCGAAATACAGCTCATCGGTCGAGGTCAAGCCGAGCTGAATGACGTTGAGGCCCTGCGCGGCAGCGCCCTCAGCAAAGGCGGCGGCCAGCTGCGGGGAGGACGGACGCATGTCGTGGCCCACTGCCACGGTGGTCTCCCCTTCCCCGCGGAGGATGGCGGCGTAGGCCGCGCCAGTATCGCGCACGAGGTTTTCGTCGATGTCCTCGCCCACAACACCACGGACGTCATAGGCCTTGATCACTGCATTGAGCTGTTCACGAGTTCGCATAGCCCACAAGCATACCCCCGTCGGACGCGAGCTACCGCGTCCGACGGGCCAAAAAGCGTCCGACGGACCAGTCAGTGTCCGACGGGCTAGAAAGCGCCCGAGTGGCTACTCTGCGTCCGGAACCACCGTCAGGTGAGCGCGGCGACGCTGGCGGGCATCGTGGACGCGGCGGGTTCGGAACACGGGGTGGTTCGAATTTCGCGGATCCGCGCCGTCGAAAGTAGCGGAATAGTCAATGGGATCGGCGCCGGAACCGGCAGTGGAATCATCCACCAAGCCAGTGGTCACGCGCCCGGCCTCCCGGACCGCCTCGGCGAGAGCTGTAAGGTCATCATCCTCATCGAGCTCGATGCGGTCAACGCGCACCATTTCCCATCCTTGCGGGGCGGTAATTCGTGCGCTGTGCTTTTCGCACAGATCCCAGGCATGGGGATCGGTTTCTTCGGAGAGCGGGCCCACGACGGCGGTTTGCTGCGCATAGGCGTAGGTCAACGTCGCCACGGCGGGACGGCCGCAGCCGGGGCGGGAGCAATGGCGAGAGCTATTCACGGGCCCAAGTCTAAACCCTAACTTGAGATTTAGATAGTTCAGCGCGGCGCGTCTCGCCACGAGCCCGCCTCGAAGCGGCTTAGACTAAGCCGCATGACCACGCCCCGCCCGCATATTCGCCCGGCCCGCCACCGCCATGGCCGTGGTGCCCGCGGGCCGCTGTTGCCGCAGAATACGCCGCGCTACCGCAGCAGCGCCGAGCGCTTCGACATGGCCGTGCTCGAGGCCTACTCCCCCATTCACAATGCCTTTGCCGAGCAGCTCACCGGGCTCGATCTCGCCGTTGATACCGTGCCCCGCATGCGCCTCTCAGCTGATATGACTGTGTTGCCGGATGAAATCATCGCGGATGGCCCCGTTCCGCTCGGGCGCATTGTCCCGGCGGGCGTTGATTCCGAAGGGCAGCCCACGCGCGCCCGGCTCGTCATTTTCCGCATGCCCGTGGAGGAGCGCGTGCACTCCGCGCAGGAGCGTGAAGAGCTACTGTCCACAGTGTTGACCGCTCTGGTTGCCAATTACCTCAACGTCGATCCCGGTGATATCGATCCGCGTTTTACTTGGTAAAGGCTAGGGGTGCGGAGCGACCCTGCCTTAAAACCACTACTCCCCCTCACCGCCGAGACCCGAGCCGAATGACATAGGACTGTGCAGTGAGGGGGAGTACTGGTGCTAGTTAGTAGCTGCTTTGAGCTCTAACCAATCTCACGCTTGAGGCGGCGACGCTCACGGTCCGAAAGCCCGCCCCAGATACCGAAGCGCTCGTCATGCTCCAAGGCATACTCGAGGCATTCATCACGCACCGCGCAGGCCTGGCAGATGCGCTTGGCCTCGCGGGTAGAGCCTCCCTTTTCCGGGAAGAATGCTTCTGGATCCGTCTGGGCGCACAGCGCCTGGTCTTGCCACTCCTGCTCGACGGCACCAAAGAGTTCATCGAGCGACATCTCTGCAGCAGCACCGCCACGGAGAATAGCGCTGTTATTCGTTGTATTGTCCACGCCGCTTCCTTTCTCCGAGGTCGTTTCTCTCTTGATTCGATGGCACCGACCCTACACCGAAAAGATTTTTCGGTGCCGTGCCCGCCGTGCCGTTGATTACACTGATGTCATTTCACACCGAATCACTAAATATCGTCAACCTGTCGCGGGAGATTTTTCGGCGGCTCCAGCGAAAACGCTGTACAGCATCCTCAACTTTCACATCCGTCACAGATTACCTATCTAGGGGGCAATCATCGGGGGTACTACATGTAGTGGCCACCCCCAACCCTGTGAACAATTCTAAGGTTGCTTCGGCGTGTCGCCACCCAGTTAGGCAAAACACATGGATCTCAATCGCACCATGAAAACCATGCGTCACGCCCAAAAGATATGGAAAGCACCGAGAAGGTTCCTTCCTCCTCGGTGCCTTGTCCTCCTTTTACGGCGCAGCGCTTAGGCGTCGGAACTAAAACGCACGCCCGCGTCCGGAATGCTCACGCCCGGGAAGACGCGCATGCCACCCTGCAGCTCACAGCGCGCACCAATGATTGCACCCTCGCCAATAACGCAGTTATCGATGTGCGCATTCGCACCGATGTGGGCACCCGAGGCAATGATGGAGTTGTTGATGATGGCACCCGGCTCAATGGTCGCACCATCGAAGACCACCGTGCCATCCAAACGCGAACCCGCCCCAATGACGGAACCGCGGCCCACCGCCGTACCGGACAGAAGGAGCACACCACCGGCAATACCCGCAGACTCATCCACCACGGACTCACCCGTGCGGCCGACCAACAGCGGCGAATGCGCAATACCACGCACCAGATCAGAAGAACCGCGGACGAAATCATCCGGACGGCCCATATCGCGCCAGTAGGAATTATCCACGTGTCCGACCACAAGGCGGCCCGACTCCAGCAGCTGCGGGAAAGTCTCACGCTCCACGGAAACCACACGGCCAGCCGGAATGGTCTCAATAACATCCTTCTTGAACACGTAGCAGCCAGCGTTAATCTGGTTCGTCGGCGGATCCTCGGTCTTCTCCAAAAAGGCCGTCACCCGGCCTTCAGAATCCGTCGGAACGCAACCAAAGGCGCGGGGATCAGCAACGTTGAGCAGGTGCATCGTCACGTCCGCGTCCTTGGAGTGGTGCGTATCGAGAATGCCGTTGAGATCCATTCCGGACAAAACGTCACCGTTGAACACCATGACCGTATCCTGGCGCAGCTTGTCATAGACATTGCGGATACCGCCACCAGTGCCCAGAGCGGTCTCCTCCACCACGTACTCAATCTCCAGGCCCAGCTCGGAGCCGTCCCCGAAGTACTCCTCGAAGACCTCTGCCTTGTAGGAAGTAGAGAGCACCACGTGCTCGATTCCTGCTTCCTTGATACGCGCAAGCAGGTGCTGCAGGAATGGGTAGTTGGCCGTGGGCAACATCGGCTTCGGCGTGCCAATCGTCAGCGGGCGCAGACGAGTGCCGCGACCTCCCACCAGAATGACGGCATCGGCCGTCGATCCCCACTGGGGCGCTGATTCAGTCATATCGTTCCTTAATCTCTTATCAGATAAGCCACCGTTAGTGTATAAGCGCCCCAGCCCTAGGAGCCGTCGCGGCACGCGCTTAAAACCAGCCCGCGCACCCGCAATCCCAGCCACAAAGCCGCGCGCAGTGGCGCTTGGTACCAGTGCGGGTGCCTATCCGCTTGGAAGCGATAGGCAGAATCATGGTGGGCACGCAGCATCGCGCCGCGATGGGCCTGCGTCGAATGGCCCTTGGCGTGAGTAATCACCGCCGTGGGACAAAAGATATTCCGCCAGCCGGCGCGAGTGAAGCGGTCGCCTAAGTCCACGTCCTCCAAATACATGAAGTAACGCTCATCAAAGCCACCGATCTGCTCAAAAGCCTCCCATCGCACCAGCAGGCAGGAACCGGATAGCCAGCCGGCGGGGCGCTCGCTGTCCATGTCGGCATCATCGCGGTAGGCACGCGACCACGGATTGGAAGGCCAGATCGTGCCAAAGAGCGCATGTCCCACACCCGTCAACAACGTCGGCACCGCGCGCGCAGAGGGATAGTTGCTGCCATCCGGCTCCACGATGCGCGGCCCCACCGCCGCGGCATCTGGGTGGCGGCGCGCGCACGCGATCAGCTCATCCAGAGAACCTTCGCTAAACGTCACATCCGGGTTAGCAATGAGAAAGAACTCTTCATCGACGCCTTTCGCTCGAGCGAAACGCGCGCCGGCATTCATTCCGGCGCCATAGCCAAGGTTTCCCCCAGTATCGAGGAATTCCACGTCCGCGTGCTCCCGCGCGGCAGCTTCCGGCACCCCATCGGTCGAGCCGTTATCGGCGAGGATGGTGAGGGTAGGCAGGGACGTCGCCAAGCGCAGCGATGACAAGAAATCACTGAGGTAACGGCCAGGAGAAAAGGTCACGGTGACCACGGCCAGGGGTTTCTGTATATTCTTCACGATGAATTTGAGCGTACCCAACGCCAGCGCGCGCACGCGCCCGCGACACTGCTTCACGTTTTTGCAGCGAGCTCACCTAAACTAGTCCCGTGACTTCCCCGAACTCCCCGCGCGCCGCCCGCCATATCCAGGCCGCGCCCTCGCAGTCCGCGCCCACCGCCCAACGAGGATCGACGCCGGTGAAAGCCGTCCTCGCATTCCTGTCGGCCGTCGTCCTCGTGCTCTCTGGCGTGGGCTACTTCACCGTGGGAAAGCTGGGAAATGATATTTCCTCCGCCTCCAACCTGGCACTGGGTAACCAGGGTGGTTTCAAGGACAACAGTCTCGATGGCGCGGTCGATATCTTGCTCGTGGGCAAGGACTCCCGCACCGATGCCAAGGGCAATCCGCTTTCCGAACAGGAGCTGGCAGATCTGCATGCCGGCGTGGACGAAGGAGAGGAAAACACGGACACCATCATGGTGATCCGTATTCCCAACGATGGCTCGCGCGCCACGGCAGTATCCATTCCGCGCGATACCTATGTCCACGACGAAGACTTCGGTAACACGAAGATCAACGCCGTCTTTGCGCAACACAAGCTAGCCAAGATGGAGGAGCTGCAGCAGGACAACGCGGAGGCTGAGGCAGCGGGCGAGAAGGCACCTCACACGGACAAGGAGATCGAGAAGGAAAGCACGGAAGCCGGCCGTTCTGGTCTCATTTCGATGGTGCACCAACTCACTGATGTCAGCGTTGATCACTACGCTGAGGTGGGTTTGCTGGGCTTCGTGCTGCTTACCGACGCCGTCGGGGGCGTCGACGTCTGCCTCAACGACGCCGTCGATGATCCGATGTCGGGCGCCAAGTTCCCGGCCGGGCGCCAGACCTTGCAGGGCTCCGAGGGCCTGTCCTTCGTGCGTCAGCGCTATGATCTCCCGCGCGGTGACCTTGACCGCATCGTGCGCCAGCAGGCTTACATGGCATCGCTGACCTCGAAGGTGCTGGACTCGGGCACGTTGACGTCCCCGGGCAAACTCAACAAGATCGCCGATGCCGTGGAGCGCTCCGTGGTCATCGATGACGGTTGGGACATCATGGGCTTCGTTACCCAGCTGGCTGGGCTGGCCGGCGGCAACGTGACCTTTACGACGATCCCGGTGACCTCCATTACCGGCGTGGGTGATTATGGCGAATCGGTGGTGACCATCGATACCGCGGAGGTACATCGCTTCATGGAGGATCTGGCCAAGTCCCAGGAAAAGGCCGAAGAAGACGAAAAGTCTGAGGATGCCGCCACGGACGAGGGCAACGACAATGGCGAAAAGCCCGTGGCTGAGGACCTCAATCTGCACGTCCTCAACGCCGGCAACGTCGACGGAATGGCCGGCGGAATCGGCGCATGGCTGAAGAACGTGGGCTACACCGTGGAGCGCACGGCCAATGCGCAGTCGGGCCTGTATACCGAGTCCCAGATTGTGGCTGCGGATGCTAACGATGAGCGCGCCCTGGCCCTAGCCGAGCAGCTCGGCGGACTGCCGGTCACGGCCAACGAGGAGCTCGAGCCGGATACCTTCATCGTGGTGGCCACTGATGATTACGCCGGCCCGAAGGATGATTCCGCACAGGAAGAAGAGGCTGCTGCGGAGCCTGACCAAGGCGGTGAAACCCAGCAGGTAGGTACCCCGGGCGATGACTTCGGTACCGCGGAGGTTTCGCCTGAGATCGACGCCGGCGGCGACGGCCCGCGCTGCGTCAACTAAACGTGCCGCGAGTGAAGCTCGCCGCGCGCCCAAAGGCCTAGTCACCGGCCGTTCGTGGCGGGCTGAGCGCCTGCCACCTACGATGGGCGGACATGGAACTCCTACAGCATCTCCTGTCCGCCGATGCCTCTGCTCCCCGGCTCAGTGTTTATAACGAAACTGACGGCACCCGCATGGACTTCTCGGCGCAAACGCTGGAGAACTGGACCTCCAAGATCGCCAACATGCTGCTGGAGGAGCTCGACCTCGAACCGGACACGGACTCCCGTATCCTCATTGACCTTCCGGTGTCCTGGCAGGCTGCCGTCATTGCGCTTGGGGCGCTAGCCGCCGGCATCCCCTTCGACGTAACAGACGGTGCGGCCGCTACCGAGCCGCACGCCGACGAAATCGCCGTGGTTTTCACCTCTCCGGAGGCCTACCTCAAGGCTGCGGCGGACGCGGGCGCCGGCTCTGCATCAGCACCGCTGGTCGATACGGTGCTAGTCACCCAGGATCCTTTTGGCCGCGGCGTTGTCGAAAGCGGCGGCGAGCTGCCACTGGGCACCATCGATTTCGGCCCCACCGTGCGCTTTTATGGCGATCACTTCTATGGCACCACTACCCCGCTACCGGAGCTTTTCCCCACCGAGTTGGGCGCTGAGCGCGTGCTTTCCCAAGGCTGGACGGACAGCGCCTCCTTCCAGCGGGCCGTCCTTGAACCACTGGCTGCGGGCGGCTCCGCCGTCATTGTGGCGGGCCTGTGCTCGGCCGACCGCTTGGAGGAAATCGCGGCCAACGAGAAGGTCACCGTCCGCTCCTAAAGCTTGTCGTGAGATAGTAGAGCAATGTTCAGCTGGCTCTATATCTTCATCGGCGTGCTCATCCTCGTGGGCACAATCTGCCAGGGCACCATCGGATTTGGGCTGGGCACCATCGCCACCCCAATCTTGGCGCTGATCAAGCCGGAGCTGGTTCCCACGCTCATCCTCCTGCTGGCATTCGTCATTTCAACCACGACGATGCTCAAGTCACGCTCGGCAGTGTCGTGGGACATTGTGGCCATTTCCTCCATCGCGCGCATCCCCGGCTCGCTCGCGGGCGCGTGGGCAATTGCCTCCCTCTCCCACCGCGGGCTCTCCTTATTCATCGGCTGCGCCGTCATCTTCGCCATGACCTTGTCCAGCCTCGGCTGGTCACCCAAACGCACCACCGCCAACATTGCTGTCGCGGGTGCTGCTTCCGGGTTTCTGGGCACGTCGACGTCCATCGGTGGCCCGCCCATGGCGCTGGTGCTTAAAGGCTATGACCCAGCCCGCATACGCGGAACCTTGTCGGGCACCTTCATTATCGGCTGCACCATCTCACTAGCCATCTTGGGATTGAGCGGGCAAATCACCAGCCTGCAGCTCACCGCCGCCGCGGCCTACCTGCCGATAGCCATCCTGGGCCTCATTGCCGCCGGCTACCTCAACCGTTTCATCAACGCCACGGTGCTCAACCGCATTGTCCTCGTCGTAGCTATCAGCGCGGCCTTGGCTCTCATTGTTGAGGGGCTGGTTGCTGCCTAACGACCGCGTCCTACTGCCAGGACCACGCTCCACACTGCCCGTTCTGCCAAAGTTATCGCCGCTGATTCAAGATCTGGCAATAACTTCGTCATCTAGGGCAGTTGGGCGGCTGCGGGAAGCCGGGTGGTTCCGGGTAATCAGGCGGTAAATACCCCAAGTGCTCGCTGTATTCCCATGGCTTTGGCTTGGGTGGCAGCACGCCCTCATGCCAGAAGCCGATGAACTTGAAGTAGCGCTTCCCAAAGTCTGGATTCCTGGCATTAGCTATCTGGTCGATGACATAGTCCAGATGATGAGCCACGCAATGACCAGTGTAGCGCAGCGTTAACCACCCAATCAGAGCACCTTCGTTGTTCTTCCAGTGGTCCCGCAACCATGACTCTTGCTGGGAATGGAATTTCATCCCGTTGATTTCTACCGCAACCTTGAGCTCTGGGAGCACGATGTCCCAGGTGTAGTGGCCGATTACAACGTTGCACTCGACTTTGAGCCCACGCCTTTTCAATCCCTTGGCCACCTTGACCTCCGCACCGGAATCCGTAAACAATGCGGCTTGCTCCAGCATCCGTTGGCTAGCAACAGGGGTGACATTGAGTGCTTCGCGGTGACTATCCAAGCGAGCACGCCCCGCCTTCGAGGAATAAATGGATTCGAAGACGCGAATCCCCAGCTCAGGACTCACTGTCTTCATGGCGACAAGTGGATTAAGAATCCGGATCCCAGACGAGGTAACAAAGCTTTCGATGCTCACCCGCGAGTGCACATAAAAAGTCGATGCCGGCATTCTCTCCACGCTGGCAAGCCGCAGTGGAAAAGCGACAGGTGCGCCAAGGAGTACCTGGGCAGCCGTTGTACCTGTCGCCTTGAGGAATGGCCGGTGATCCTGCAGCAGCTTCAAAAGCTCTAATGGCTCGGGCCGGCCCCAGACGTAGAGCCCCTTGGCGATCCTAGTAATCTCCCCTCGGCGCACACGAGTTGCAAGCGCACCTTTTGATAGGCCACGCACAATGCCATGGTTCATGTCATTTCCCCCCGGAAAGTAGGCCTCCACGCTAACATGGCGCCCCGCCACATGCCGAGCAACTGCCCGTTCTGCCAAAGTTATAGCCTCTGATTCAGGCGAGTTCAGGCGGTGAATGCATCTATA
>NZ_KV827653.1 GCF_001836165.1 Corynebacterium sp. HMSC036D02
GTACTAATAGACCAAAACAAACACACACACCCAACGGGTGTGTAAACAACAAACAACATTAAACAACTAATTCACACTGTCGCTTGCGTCCACTACACAGTATCTGACACAACACCAGCAACCAGACACAAACAGTTGCTCCGAGTGTTTGTCGGTGGCCTATAGCAGCAGGGAAACGCCCGGTCCCATTCCGAACCCGGAAGCTAAGCCTGCTAACGCTGATGGTACTGCAACCGGGAGGTTGTGGGAGAGTAAGAAACCGCCGACA
>NZ_KV827654.1 GCF_001836165.1 Corynebacterium sp. HMSC036D02
GGCGAGTTCAGGCGGTGAATGCATCTATACAGCTGGGAGGTTGTGTAGATGTCAGGTGATGAGAAACTACGTGAGCGGTATGTGCAGGCGTATCTGCATGATGCGCGTCCGATGTCGGTGATCCTCAAGGAGTTGGGGGTCTCGAAGGCTACGGCGAAGGTGTGGCGTCAGGCTGAGGGCCTTAGCCGTGGTCAGCGCCATCGGAGTCTGAATTTGGATAAATACAAAGATCAATACCAAAAGGTCGTTGCTCTTGTAGAAAGTGGCCAGTCTGCGCATAGCGCACTGAAAGAGACAGGTTTCCCACAGACCGCTTACCGATACCTTGCGCAAGACGGTATCCAACTCGCCAACAATAGTCGCGGTGGAGCCATACAACGCGAGCGGGATCGCATTGCTAAAGCTTTGAAACTTGTTGATGCTGGCAAAAGCTATAAGGAAGTCGGCCAGGTAGTTGATCGCTGTGCTGACACGGTGAGAACGTGGCACCATAATCGCATGTCTGGGCGTTTGATACTCAATGATCATCCCACTGAATCCGAATCGAAGGTAGGACGCGGAAAGCGCCTTATCCGCCATGACCGGATAGCGATAGCCTATCTGCTGAAGCAGGGCCATTCTCATCGTGAGATTGCAGCCCAGCTTGGCCGGAATCAGTCGACGATTAGTAGAGAAATCGCCCGTGGGATGACTGAGCATGGCTACGATGCCCTCGTGGCGCAAAAGCGGGCTGTAGACCGTTTAGCCAGGCCTAAACCCCGCAAACTCGATACCAACCCGCAGTTGCGTGCCTTTGTCGTCAAGGGGTTGAACACGAAGTGGTCGCCGGAGCAGATTTCAAACTTTCTTGCCCGCTGCTTCGGTAAAGGTGGGGATATGTCGATTAGTCATGAAACCATCTACCAAGCTCTCTACATCCAAGCTAAAGGTGCCTTGCGCCAGGAATTGAAGGTAGAAAAAGCCCTGCGTTCTGGGCGCACCGGCCGAAGGCCACAATCGCGCCTGCCAGCCCGCGGTAATCGAAGCTGGATTGGTGAGGACTACCGCATCAGTAAACGCCCTGCCAGTGTTGAAGACCGCGCTGTTCCAGGACACTGGGAAGGCGATCTCATCATCGGGCAGGGAGGCACAACGGCGCTGGTGACCTGTGTGGAGCGCAGTACGCGCTACACCATGATCCGCAAACTTGATGTGCATGATTCCGCCACGACTGTCGATAAGTTAATCGAGATGTTTACCGGCAAAATACGCAACATCACCAAAACGCTGACCTGGGACCAAGGCGTGGAACTAGCCCAAGTAGACAGGCTGAGCATCGAACGTGGGCTCGCAGTCTACTTCTGTGATCCGCACTCACCCTGGCAGCGTCCTACCAATGAAAACACCAACGGGCTAGTCCGAGACTTCCTACCCAAAGGAAGCGACTTTAGTACCCTGACCGATAAGGGCGTCCAGCAGATTCAAGATCTACTCAACGGGCGCCCCAGAAAAGTCCTCAACTGGTACACACCGGAAGAGAAAATCCAGGAACTATTCAAGTGATGCATCCACCGCTTGAAACCGCCT
>NZ_KV827655.1 GCF_001836165.1 Corynebacterium sp. HMSC036D02
GCACACCCCCAACAAACAACAAATCCCCAGTTCAACCGTGAGATTGGACCAGGGAAACGTCGCCAAGCATGGCGCCTTAGTAGAGCTCCTCCTCTTGAGTGCGCTCTATCGTGGCGCCCAGCGCCTGGAGGTTCTCTACAAAGTTGGGATAGCCGCGATCGATGTGGAAGACATCGTGCACGGTGGTTGTCTCATCCGCGCACAGTGCAGAGAGCACCAACCCGGCGCCTGCACGAATATCGGAACTCCAGACATGCGTCGAAGACAGACGCTCCTGCCCGCGGATGACTACGTGGTGTCCATCAACTTGAGCATCGGCGCCAAGGCGGAGCATCTCGTCCACGAAACGGAAGCGCGATTCAAAGACATTCTCCGTAATGATGGAGGTGCCTTCCGCCACGGCGGACAGACCAATGGCAATGGGCTGAAGATCCGTAGGGAAACCGGGGTACGGAAGGGTTTGATAATCCACGGCGCTCGGGCGACCATTCATGCGCACTCGGAAACCATTGACATAGTCCTCAACGTCAGCGCCGGCGGACTTCAGTTTTTCCAGCGGCAGGTGCAGGTGCTTAGGAGCAATGCCACCCACCGTAATATCACCGCGAGTCATCACAGCGGCATAAGCCCAAGTGCCTGCAACGATGCGGTCGCCGATGACCTCGTGCTTCGTCGGCTGCAGCTTGTCTACGCCCCGAATGGTAATGGTGGACGTCCCCTCCCCAGAGATATCGGCCCCCATTTCCTTGAGCATCGTGCACAGGTCAACGATCTCCGGTTCGCGGGCAGCATTGTGGAGTTGAGTTTCACCATCAGCAAGCACCGCGGCGGTAAGAATATTCTCCGTCGCACCCACGGAGGGGAAATCCAGCCTGATATTTGCCCCGTGGAGTCGGTCGGCTTCCGCCACCACAGCACCGTGTTCGATGCGCGTGCGCGCGCCCATCTTCTCCAGCCCGGACTGGTGCATATCCAAGGGGCGGGAACCAATAGCATCACCGCCTGGCAAGGCCACCTTCGCGTGACCGCAGCGCGCGGTCAACGGTCCCAGCACACACACGGAAGCGCGGAATTGGCGCACCGCATCGAAGTCCGCGTTGGAGTGCAGCTCGGCTGGGGTGGTGATGCGCACGGTGTGGCCATCAATCTCCACTGTGCAGCCGAGGCCCTCGAGGACCTTTCGCATTAGGGGGACATCGAGAATCTCAGGACAGTTGGTCAGCGTGGTGGTGCCCTCCGCCAACAGTGCCGCAGCCATCAGCTTCAGCACACTGTTTTTAGCACCGTCAACCTTGACGGTGCCCTGCAGGCGCGCCCCACCGGAGACAATAAATTGGTCTTTCACGCCCACCCAACTTACCTACAATCAGGGCAACGCGCCTATACGACGGGCCGCATTAACCGCCTCATAACGAGTATGCGCACCCAATTTGCGCATGACAGAACGCAGATAGGACTTCACAGTTTCGGCACCAATGCCCATCTCCTCGGCCGCCTCAACGTTGGTATGGCCTAGTGCAACGCAGGAAAGAACATCGAGTTCGCGTGCGGACAGCTTGGTGGACTGCTTCACGCGCACCGGAGAGACCATCTGATCACACAGCGCCTCAAGCTCCTTGCGAAGGTCTTCATCATTGACACGGTTAGCCAGCATCCGCAGCTTGGAGTGCGTCGAGCGCACCTGCTCCCATTCAGCACCGTTCATCACGTGCCCGCGCGCGGCGCCACCCTTACCACCATCGGCGCGGCGCAATGCGGAATTAACAGCCAAATCCTGCTCGAGGCAGCGGGCGGTCATGGTCACCTCTTCGATCACCTTGTCACCCAAGCGCACCGGCGAATGAACGCCGACATAAAGGACGCCGCGAATCTCACGCTGAACGGTAACCGGCACCGCCACGATAGAGTGCAGACCTTCGTCTTGAATGTAGCGATCATTCTCATGGCTAATCGTGGTGGCCCGGGTGTAATCGGAGACACCAACTGCGCGGCGAGTACTAACAACGCGCCCGCCGACGCCCACATTCGCGTCAATCACCAAGTTCTGCAAAGCCGGGGTCCGCAGACCTACCCACTGGGTAATCTGCAGGCGATTATCCGGCAGCAAGGTTCCGTACATCGTGACGGGGATTCCCGTTGCGGTCTTCAGCGACGAGAGCGCTGCGCGTACGGCTTCGTCGTCATCCTTGAGTCGGTGCGGCTCCATGAGACTCTCTCTTACTCGGGGGTAACCAGCAGGTGCACCCACATTCCCCGCCTGAAACGGGGGTAGGTAAACACTATTTGCGAAGTATAACCGGCCGACGGGGGTAATTCTAAATCACGCCACAGCCTCCTCCGCCACCCGAAATCCCACATTCCATGCCCGAATACTCTGTCCAGAATTTATATACCACTCAGTCTATTGCCACGGTGTAAGGTGTCTGCTGTACATCAAAACTTATTTCCAAGGAGTCCACATCGTGGCTGTATATGAGAACATTCTCGACACCATCGGCGGAACCCCACTTGTCCGCCTCAACCGTCTCACCGAAGGCCTCGGCGCCGAGGTTCTCGTGAAGGTTGAGTCCTTCAACCCCGCGAATTCCGTCAAGGACCGCATCGCCAAGGCGATTGTCGATACCGCCGTTGAATCCGGCGAGCTGAAGCCGGGCGGCACCATCGTGGAGGCCACCTCCGGCAACACCGGTATCGGCCTGGCGCTCGTCGGTGCAGCTCAGGGTTACAAGGGCATTCTCACCATGCCGGAGACCATGTCCAACGAGCGCAAGGTTTTGCTGCGTGCTTATGGAGCGGAGATCGTCCTCACCCCGGGCGCTGCGGGCATGAAGGGTGCCGTCGAAAAGGCCAACGAGATTATCGCCGAGACCCCCAACGCCATCCTGGCTTCCCAGTTCGCCAACGAGGCCAACCCGAAGATCCACGAGGCAACCACCGGCCCCGAGATCTGGGAAGATGCCGAGGGCAAGGTCGATGCTTTCGTCGCTGGTGTGGGCACCGGCGGCACCGTCACCGGCGTCGGCCGCTACCTGCGCTCCCAGAACCCGGATACCTACCTGGTGGCCGTGGAGCCCTCCGACTCCCCCGTCCTGTCCGAGGGCCACGCTGGCCCGCACAAGATCCAGGGCATCGGCGCTAACTTCGTCCCGGAGGTCCTAGACCGCGAGATCCTCAACGAGGTCCTGACCGCAAGCACCGAAGAATCCGTGTCCACCGCACGCAAGCTAGCCACCGAAGAGGGTCTGCTGGTTGGTATCTCCTCCGGCGCGAACGTCTCCGCCGCCCTGAAGCTGGCTGCTCGTGACGAGTTCAAGGGCAAGACCATCGTGGTTGTCGCCCCGGACTTTGGTGAGCGCTACGTCTCCACCATTCTCTTCGAGGACATCCGCGAAGCTTAAGAAATAGTTAACATGGCTCTCCGCGGGACGTCGCTAAGCACGGCGCCGTGATGAGCCTCCGAATAAAAGCGCCCTCTGTGCTAGGGGGCGCTTTTTCTTTCTGGATAGGATGGTTCGCATGCACATCTTGAAGATGATCCGTGAAGACCTCGCCAACGCGCGCGAGCATGACCCGGCGGCGCGCGGCGACGTCGAGAATGCCGTGGTTTATTCCGGCCTCCACGCTATCTGGGCGCATCGCATCGCCCACCGCATGTGGAAGCGCGGCTGGCGTGGACCAGCCCGCATTTTGGCGCAGCTTAACCGCTTCTTCACCGGTATTGAGATCCACCCCGGCGCCACCATCGGCCGGCGCTTCTTCATTGACCACGGCATGGGGATCGTCATTGGTGAAACCGCCGAGATCGGCGATGGCGTCATGCTCTACCACGGCGTGACCCTCGGCGGTCAGGTGCTCACTCAGACGAAGCGTCACCCAACGATTGAGGACAACGTGACCATCGGCGCCGGCGCCAAGGTGTTAGGCCCCATCACCATCGGTGAGGGCTCCGCAGTGGGCGCTAACGCCGTGGTGACGAAAGATGTGCCACCTCATCACATAGCTACGGGTATCCCCGCAAAGAACCGTCCGCGCAAGAAGGACGAGCGCATCAAGCTGGTGGACCCGGACTACTACATCTAAGGGCCACAGACTCCGTCTCTAGAGGCTGCCCTCACGGTTAGTCAGGCGCTGGTATTCAGGGTTCTTCTCAATAAACCGCGCCACGGCACTGCACGTTGGGATGACTTGGCGGCCTACCGTTGAGTCATCATCCAACGCCGCCTTAATCAGCGGCTTGGACAAGCCTTGGCCCTGAAAAGACTCAAAGATTTCCGTGTGCGTGAACTCGCGCGTGGTGGCGGAATCACTATATTCAGCAAAACCCGCTTCTTCTCCGTCAACGGTGATGACGAAGCGAGATTGATCGGTTTGGTGTGCAACAGAGGTAGTCATGCAGCCCATTAAACCAAAAAATGCACCAAAAAAGCCCCCTCTATTGCTAGAGAGGGCTATCTTGTGGCCAGAGCCAGGATCGAACTGGCGACCCCACACTTTTCAGGCGTGTGCTCTACCGACTGAGCTATCTGGCCAGAAGCCACAAGGACTTCGGCGACCCTGACGGGACTTGAACCCGCGACCTCCGCCGTGACAGGGCGGCGCGCTAACCAACTGCGCCACAGGGCCATTTTTAGTTTTCTTTTGTGCGCTGGGCACGAATAAGTACTCTACACAAAGCTAGAGAAGCACAGCAAATCAGCACGTCAATAACTGTTTTTAACGGTGGAATAGCACCCCGATTTAAGGCCACCCCAGATCATAGACCTAAACGCCCCTCCCCGCTCCTGGCAGGCGCCCGAGGAAGAGGTAAGGACAAAACGACGCAAGCCTCGAGGCTTGTTTTAAAACAAAGCTTCGAGGCTTGAAGATGGCGACCCTGACGGGACTTGAACCCGCGACCTCCGCCGTGACAGGGCGGCGCGCTAACCAACTGCGCCACAGGGCCATAATTATTTTCTTGTGCACCAACACGAAAGTGTTGGTACCCCCAACGGGATTCGAACCCGTGCCGCCGCCGTGAAAGGGCGGTGTCCTAGGCCGCTAGACGATGGGGGCCCGTTGCCTTGAGGCAACTTTGTAAAAATATACTGGAGACATCCTCACTTAACCAAATCGCCCCGGCAGAAAGGCGGAAAACCATGTCTGACCAGCGAGATACCTGCTCCTGTCATGAGCCGGGTGTGCACGGCTATAACTCGGATGATGAACAGAAAGCGAAGTACTTAGCGCGTCTCAAACGCATCGAGGGGCAAACACGAGGTATCCACCGCATGATCGCGGAGGACCAATACTGTATCGACATCATCACGCAGATTTCGGCGGTGACCTCAGCTCTCGAAAACGTCTCCTTGGCGCTACTAGAGGACCACATAGAGCACTGCGTGGCCGGAGCCGCCGCCGAGGATGGGCAAGTAGCCTCAGAGAAGCTAGAGGAGGCTATGCGGGCCATTCGGAAGCTCGTTAAGAGCTAGCACGCTGCCAGCCGCACCCTCTGCGACTTAAAGCCCCGCAAAACTACGCAAAGAGCCGCCCGAAGGCGGCTCTTTTTGTGGGCCCTGCGGGGCTCGAACCCGCGACCTGCGGATTAAAAGTCCGTAGCTCTACCAACTGAGCTAAAGGCCCAACGCCCAACCATCTTAGTAGGTGGCACTAAAGAAAAGGAAATGGCCCTCACCTCCAGTGGTAAGGGCCACGACCTAAAGGGCGATTCGCAATTAACCGCGCATGTCACCCTTCTCCATGAAGTTCACCTGGAAATCAAAGGCGGTCTTCAGATCGTGCGGGGTGTGCTGGAACTTGTTGGCCTTGGCACGCTCGAAGTACTCCTCCAACATCGGGCGGTAGTCCGGATGAGCCACGGCGATAACCTCCTCCACGCGCTCCTTCGGAGCCAGGCCGCGCAGGTCTGCAACACCGTACTCGGTGATGATGACCATGGTGTCGTGCTCAGTGTGGTCGGTGTGAGACACAAAAGGCACGATGGCGGAGATGGCACCATCCTTCGCTACCGACGGGGAGACGAAGGTGGAGATATAAGCGTTACGGGTGAAGTCACCGGAGCCGCCGGTACCGTTCATAATGCGGGAGCCGGAGACGTTGGTGGAGTTAATGTTGCCGTAGATGTCGCCCTCAATCATGCCGTTGGAGGAGATCAGGCCCACGCGGCGGATAACCTCCGGGTGGTTGGACACCTGCTGCGGGCGCAGGATGATGTGCTTGGCGTAGCGGTCCGCCTCAGCGTTCATCTTGTCCGCGTACTCCGGGGACAGAGCGAAGGAGGTGGCGGAGGCGACGGTCATCTTGCCGGCGTCGATAAGATCCAGCATGCCGTCCTGGATAACCTCGGTATAGGCCTGAATGTTTTCAAACTTGGAGTCCAACAGGCCCGCCATCACGGCGTTCGGGACGTTGCCCACACCGGACTGCATGATGAACTTGTCGTATTCTAGGCGGCCGGCAGCAACCTCGCCCTCAAGGAACTCGATGAAGTTCGCAGCGATCTTCTCAGAGACCTCGTCCGGAGCCTTGAACGGAGCGTTGCGGTCCGGAGCATTGGTCTTGACCACGGCCACGACCTTTTCCTCCGGAATCTCGATGTAGGTGGTGCCAACGCGGTCAGCCGGCTTGGTAATCGGGATCGGCTGGCGGTTCGGCAGCTTCTCAATACGGTAGATATCGTGCATGCCCTCGAGGTTGAGGGACTGCCACTCGTTGATCTCAATGATGATCTTGTCGGCGGCCTCAATGTATTCGAGGTTGTTACCCACTGCGGAGGAAGGAACAATGTTTCCCTTCTCATCAATGCGCACAGCCTCAATGATGGCTACCTGGAAGTCACCGTAGAAGCCCTCCTCCACCTGCTGACCAGAGTGCGAGAGGTGAATATCCTGGTAGAGGGCGGAGCCGTCGTTGAAGCGGCCGCGCAGTACCGGATCAGAGTTATACGGAGAGCGGAAGCGAATCGCGTTTGCCTCAGCCAGCACGCCGTCGCAGTCCGGAGCGGTGGAGGCGCCAGAGAAGACGTCGATCTTGAACTCCTCGCCTGCCTCGTGGGCCGCCTTTGCCTTTTCCGCGATAGCGGTCGGCAGGGCCTTGGGGTAGCCAGCACCGGTAAATCCGGAGATTCCCACACGATCACCGTGGTTGACGAACTTTGCGGCCTCGTCAGCGCTCATCACGAGCTTCTCAAACGGCGCGTATGCAATTCTCTCAGACATTAGTCCTCCTTTTATGTGCAGAAACGACCTACGTTACGGTCCTTTCCTATTAGTTACATGCACCACACTAGCGAATCAGTGGCGGATTTACCGCACTCTGCCCCAAACCGTGTGCACCCCTCACTTTTCTCATCAGAATTTGCCACCCCAGGCTCTTTCCGCGCACAATTGGCGGCGTGACTCTTGCAATCGGAAAAATCCAGCTCAACTCCCCCGTTGTCCTCGCCCCCATGGCTGGCGTGACCAACGTGGCTTTTCGCGTGCTGTGCCGCGAGCAAGAGATTGAAAAGACCGGGACTGTCTCCGGCCTCTACGTGTGTGAAATGGTCACCGCACGCGCCTTGGTAGAGCGCAACCCCAAGACCCTCCACATGACCACCTTCGATCCCCAAGAGCAGCCACGCTCATTGCAGCTGTACACCGTCGATCCGGAGTACACATACAAGGCAGCAAAGATGATCGTGGATGAGAACCTGGCGGACCACATCGATATGAACTTTGGCTGCCCAGTCCCCAAGGTCACGCGCCGCGGCGGAGGCTCTGCGCTCCCCTATAAGCGCCGCCTGTTTGGCAACATCGTCGCCGCCGCAGTCAAGGCAACCGAGGGCACGGACATTCCAGTCACGGTGAAGATGCGCGTCGGCATCGATGAGGAGCACAAGACACACCTCGATGCCGGCCGCATCGCCGTGGCGGAAGGCGCCGCAGCAGTTGCTTTGCACGGGCGCACTGCCGCCCAGCGCTACTCCGGACACGCCGACTGGGGCGAGATCGCCCGTTTGAAGGAGCACTTGGCGGACACGGAAATCCCGGTCTTGGGCAACGGCGATATCTTCAAAGCAACCGATGCGCACGACATGATGGAGCAAACGGGATGCGACGGCGTCGTGGTGGGCCGCGGCTGTTTGGGCCGCCCGTGGCTTTTTGCGGAGCTTTCCGCCCACCTGCGGGGTGAGCCGGTACCGGAAGAGCCCACGCTAGGTGAAGTCACGCGCATCATGATCCGCCATGCAGAGCTTCTGGCCCAGCATGAGGGCGAGGCTCAAGCCAGCCGCGATATTCGCAAACACATTGGCTGGTACCTGCGTGGTTTTCCCGTGGGCGGCCAGGTACGTGCGGGCCTTTCTCGCGTCAATTCCTTGGGGGATCTGCGCGAACTGCTGGCGCCGTGGGCGGACTCGCCTGCGCTTGCCGACGACGCCGATGGCGCCCGCGGCCGCCAGGGCTCACCCGCCAAGGTGGTCCTTCCCGAGGGCTGGCTCGATGATCCGGAGGACGCCACCGTGCCGGAAGGCGCAGAGATTATGCACTCCGGCGGCTAGCCGCGAATTATTCAAACTTGTTGCTCGACAGGCACTAGACCAATAATTCAGCTAAAGTACGTGGCATGCGCGCTGCTTATCGTGAACAGTTGGATAATTTTTCCCATGATCTCATCATCATGAGCACCACCGTCCATAAGCTCATGGCTCTCGCCTCCCAGGCGTTAATCAAGGCCTCCCTGCAACCGGCTGAGGAGGCTGTGTCGCTGCGCGATGAACTGGATGAGGTGCGCTCACGCTGCGAAGACCGCGCGGTCTCCCTACTAGCCTTGGAAAACCCAATGGCCAAGGATCTCCGCCAGGTCATCTCTTCCATATATATTGTTGAAGACTTCTATCGCATGGGCCGCCTGTCCCAGCATATTGCCACGAGTGCCCGCCGCCGCCACCCCGAGCCAGTGGTACCAGCAGACATCGTGGGCTACTTTGAGGAATATGCGCGCCTTGTTCTCGATATGTCCGCAGGGCTCAAGGACATCCTCATCACCCGCGATCCGGAGCTAGCGCTTCGGCTCACCGAAGATGACGATGCCGTCGATGACATCAACCAGCACTTGATGCGCATGCTGACCCAGCGGGAATGGAAGGGAACGGTCCGCCAGGCTGTGGAGACCTCGCAGCTATCGCGCTATTACGAGCGTTTCGCCGATCATTGCGCCGCCGCTGCCGGACGCATCATTTATCTTGCAACGGGCCTGGACTCGGACCGCTATATGCGCAAGCGCGATCAAGAACAACGCGAGGCCGAGCTGGAGGCCCGCATGGCGGAGCTAGAGCGCCAGTTCCACAACTAGGTGGGGTTTCCCGGCCTCACTGCTTCCCCGCCGCTGGGCCCGCCTAGAGGCGGTTGAAGACACAAATAAGCCGGCTCCCTCTTCTAGACCTTAAACAGTCGAGAGAGGGCGCCGGCTTTCGGCACTATGGCGCCATCTGTGTTTAGCCAAAGCGGCCGGAGATGTAGTCCTCGGTGTCCTTCTTAGAGGGGTTCTCGAAGATCTTAGTGGTGTCATCGAACTCGACGAGGTGACCCGGCCTGCCGGTGGCCTCCAGAGAGAAGAAACCGGTCTTATCGGACACGCGGGCTGCCTGCTGCATGTTGTGGGTCACGATAACGATGGTGAAGTTTTCCTTCAGCTCGTGAATGAGGTCCTCCACGGCCAGAGTGGAAATCGGGTCCAGAGCAGAGCATGGTTCGTCCATGAGGAGAACCTCCGGTTCCACGGCGATCGCGCGGGCGATGCACAGACGCTGCTGCTGGCCACCGGACAGGCCGCCGCCCGGCTTATCCAGGCGGTCCTTAACCTCGTCCCAGAGGTTAGCGCCGCGCAGGGACCTTTCGGCAACTTCCTTCAGCTTCTTCTTGTTCTTTTCGCCGGACAGCTTCAGGCCGGCAACAACGTTGTCCTCGATGGACATGGTTGGGAACGGGTTAGCCTTCTGGAAGACCATGCCGATGGTGTTGCGAACGGATACCGGGTCAACTTTGGGGTCGTAGATGTTCTGGCCGTCCAACAGGATTTCACCCTTGACGGAGGCACCGGGGATGACCTCGTGCATACGGTTCAGGGTGCGCAGAACGGTGGACTTACCGCAGCCGGACGGGCCGATGAACGCGGTAACGGCCTTGGCCGGAATCTGCATGTTAACGTTCTGCACGGCGTGGAAGTCGCCGTAGTAGATGTTCACGTCATTAAGCTCAAGCTTAGACATTAGGGAGTTTCTCCTCTTAAGAATGTATGGCGGAATAGAGTGTTACGGCGATCTATTTCTTGACCGAGAACTTCGCGGAAATGACACGAGCCGCGATGTTGAGGATGGCGATGAGGATAACCAGCGTCAGCGCTGCACCCCAGAGCTTATCCAGGACGGCCGGTTGTGCGCCGGCCTTGTACATATCCAGCATCATCAGCGGCAGCGAGGACTGCGAGCCCTTGAATGCGTCCCAGTTGATGATGGAGGAGGAACCAACAAGGACCAGCACCGGAGAAGACTCACCCATCACACGCGCAATCGCGAGCATAATACCGGTAACGATGCCGGACAGAGCGGTCGGCAGGACGATGCGAGCAATGGTCTTCCACTTCGGAACACCCAGCGCATAGGAAGCCTCACGCAGGTCCATGGGAACCACGCGGAGCATCTCTTCGGTATTGCGGACCACAATAGGAATCATCAACAGCACCAAGGAAAGCGCCACGGCGAAGCCGGAGCGGCCAAAGCCGAAGAGTGTAATCCACATAGCGAAAATAAACAGCGCGGCAACGATGGACGGCACACCGGACAGGATGTCCACCATGAAAGTGGTGGTGCGGGCGAGCCAGCCACCCTTGGAATACTCCACCAAGTAGATGGCGGTGAAGATACCAATCGGGATGGAGATGATGGAGGCCAGAATGGTCTGGACGAAGGTACCGATGATCGCGTGAGCAGCACCGCCACCTTCAACGCTGTTCATGATGCCTCGCTGAGACGTAGTCCACCAATCTGCGTTGAAGATGACCCCGCTGCCACGGGCGAAGAGTTCCCACAGAACCCAAACCAGAGGGACCATGGCGAGAATCATGGCCGCCCAGACCACAACGGTGGCGATGGTGTTCGTGGCCTTGCGGGAGCTGGAAATGTCCAGGAAGGTAGCGCCTGCGGAGGCAGGCTTAGCGTTTGCAGTAGTAGTCATTGTGTCCTCCTCCCTACTTCTTCTTCACGATGGCGCGGGCAATGGCGTTGACCACGAAGGTCAGCAAGAACAGCATGAGGCCGGCAGCGATGTAGGCACCAGCGCGCATCTCATTACCGAACTCTGCGGATGCCAGGGCGATGGCCATGGCGAAGGTCGTTCCGCCGTCGAAAAGCGAGAAGCGGAAGTCCACCAGCGGGGAGACAACCATGTACAGAGCCATCGTCTCACCCAGTGCACGGCCCAGACCAAGCATGGAACCGGCGATGTAGCCGGACATACCGAAGGGCAGCACCGTCATGCGGATAACTTCCCAACGGGTGGCGCCCAGTGCCAAAGCGGACTCAATTTGGCCAGGAGGGGTCTGAACGAAGACCTCACGCGCCGTGGCAGCGATAATCGGAAGAATCATCACGGCCAACACGATGCCACCGGTGAAAAGGTTACGGCCGGTAGCAAACGACGGCGAATTGTCGAAGACGGTGAAAAGGAAGAACCCACCGGCCCAGGACTCCAGCCACGAGTAGAAACCAGAAAGAGCCGGGCCAAGCACCTGCCAGCCCCACAGACCATAAACAATGGACGGGACAGCAGCGAGCATGTCCACGAGGAAGCCCAGTGGCTTAACCATGCGTGCGGGTGCGTAGTTGGACAGGAAGATGGCAATCGCCAGTGCAACCGGCATAGCCAGCAGCAGGGCGAAGACGGAAATCAGCACCGTGGTGCCGAACATGGTCGGGATACCGAACTTCATCGCGGAAGTATCGCCGGTCTCCCAACGGCCACCGTAGGTGAAGAAGCCCAAGATGCCACCATCATTGACGCCCAACGCAGGCACAGCACGCCACAGCAGGAAGCCTGCGATGGCAGCAATCATGACGGTAATCAAAGTAGCCGAAGCAGAAGAAAGGAATTCGAAGATTCGGTCGCCTGGCCGCTTAACTCCGCTACTGGAGGTTGCGGTGGCAAGTTCTTCGGATCCGCCGGTAGAAAGCCGCTCAGCAGCGGAGACGGAAAGCTCCGCCTGCTCTGGCGCCGTGGTGAGATTATTGTCTGCCATGAGACGTTCTAATCCTTTTCAGCGTTAAGAATGGAATTTGTCGTTACATACCTGCGCCCCCAAAGCGCGAATCGAGTGCGGCAGTGGGGGCGAGAGATATTAAGCTTTGTAAAGCTCTAGCTCTTACTGCAGAGCGTCAACAGCAGCCTTCAGCTTGTCCAGGTGTGCACCCTCAACCGGGATGAAGCCCTGGGAAGCAAGCTGGTCATCCTGGTGATCCAGGACGGTGGTGAAGAAGGCCTTGACCAGAGCGGAGGTCTCCTCATCGTAACCAGCGGAGCAAACGATGTTGTAGGTGGTCAGGATGAGCGGGTATGCGCCCTCATCGTCGGAAGCGAACAGAGCGTCGGAGTCAACAACCATGTTGTGCTCGGAGTCGGTCTCCTTGAACTCCAGGTTCTCCAGAGCAACGTTGACGGACTCGGTGTTCAGCTCAACCGGGCCGTGGCCGAAGTCAATCTTTGCCTTCTGAACGCCGTCTGCTTCCTTCTGGTCAGCGAAGCCGGACTCAACGTAGGTGATAGCACCCTTGATGTTGGCAACCTGGTCAGCAACACCAGCGGAACCGTTGGCGCCCTCACCAACTGCATCCGGGAACTGCTTGCCCTCGGTGTCCCAGTCGCCGGTAGCGGCCTTCAGGAACTTCTGGAAGTTAGCGGAGGTACCAGACTCATCGGAGCGGAAGATAACGGTGATGTCCTCGTCCGGCAGGTCGGTGCCTTCGTTGTCAGCAGCGATTGCCTCATCGTTCCACTTGGTGATGTCACCCTTGAAGATCTTAGCCAGGGTCTCGGTGGACAGGTTGATCTCAGTGCCCTCGAGGTTGTACGCGATAGCAACCGGACCGATGGTGGTCGGCAGGTGCCATGCCTCGTTGCCGCCACAGCGCTCAGCGGCAGCCTCAACCTCACCCTCGTCGTCCTTCAGAGCAGAGTCAGAACCAGCGAAGTCAGCCTGGCCGTTGGTGAAAGCCTCAACGCCAGCGCCGGAGCCGGATGCGTTGTAGGACAGGGAAGCATTCGGGTAATCCTCAGAGAACGCAGTCTGGAAGTAAGACATTGCATTCTGCTGGGAGGAAGCGCCGTCACCAACGAGCTCGCCGGAGACGTCGGAGCCCTCAGAGCCGCCTTCAGCGGAGCCGGAGTCATTGGACTCGGAGCAAGCGACGAGAGCGGTGGAGGTGGCGGCGACGATGCCGAAGATAGCGGCAGTGCGCTTGAAGTTGCGGATCACGGGAAACCTTTCCGGTGCGGATACAAGAGAATGATTGTCCGAGAAAACCGTTCGCTGCAGTTCTTTAAAGGCGAGCACGATTAACTCACGGGAAGTAAAGCTATATGGGGTGGGTTAACCCCATAGGGATCAAGAGATGAACAATCGGTGAACTTGTACCAAAAGGCGGTGAGGCTAGTCACTTTTCGCCCAGACGCAGTGTTCCTCTGCAATGGAGAATCCCAAACGCTCATAGGCCTTTACTGCAGGATCATTGTCCGCCTCGACATATAAAATGACCTTGTCCGCGCGTTTTTCCACCATGCGCTGCAGCCCCGCGGTGAGCAGTGGCCCACCAAGCCCACGCCCGCGGTAGTCCTCCCCCAGTCCCACAACATAGACCTCACCGAAGGCTGGGGTGTCCTCCGCATGCCATTTCAGCCAGTGAAAACCGGCCATTGTTGGGGCACTGTGCGCACCATCGTGCGAATCCCACAGGAATAACACGTCAGCAGGATCGAACCACTCGGCTTCCATCCCGCGATGCAGGCGCTCCAGGTCCCAGCCTCCTTGCTCCGGATGCCAGGAGAAGGCCTCGTTGTTGGTGCGTACCCATTCCGCCTCGACGTGCTCGCGTCCGAAGCGCTCCACCGACTTGGTGTACGTGTGAATCTCTAGGCCGTCAACCGTTGCGGGCGCCTCTTCCGCTGCGCGTAGGTCCCGGCCCTCAATAGCCATGACGAGCAGGCGCCTGACGACATCCATCTCATTACGCTTCGCCAGCGCCTGGGCGGCCGGGAGGTTGCCATGCGCCCAGATCTGGGGGGATGCCGGGAGGGCGTCGACAAGCGCCTGCCCTATCCCTCGCCCACGGTGGTCCACACCGACAAAGAGCTCCACGGTCTGCCTGTCGAGGGCAGCCACACCGAGCACCTCACCGTCCTCGATGGCGAGCAGGTGGCGGTGGCCCAGGCGGTCATCCCGCAGCCCGATAAGAAACTGCTCTGAGAGAGGCGCAACGCCATCGTGTGTTTCCGCCGCTGCAGCAAGTTCCTCGACGCGCTGCGCGAGATCTAGATTCTGCGGCACAGTAATGGTCTCTACATTCATGCTTCCCACCCTACGTGCGGTAGTAATAGAGGGGTGACCGTCATCTATCTCAGCCGCAACCTCGTACGCCTTGCCGCCGTCGCGGGAGTGGTCCTGACCGCATGGCTGGCGGATTCAGCAGTAGCGATGCATGCGGAACACACCGTGGCCCAGCAGGCGAAGACCAGCTCCCAATTGGAGAATACACCGAATGTATATATCGGCGGAGTCCCCTTTACCCTGGGCGCACTCACCAAGGAGATCCCCTACCTCGAAGTTAAATCTTCTGATGTGGAGGTTCCCAAGCTCGGCATGGTCAATGCCTCGACTACTCTGCGCGACATCACGATCCGCCCCGAGCAGCTCTTCAGCGGCGAGCTGGAAGGCTCGCCGGTGTCGACCTACACGCGCAGCATCAGCCTCGACGGTGTGGCCTTGGGCCGCATGCTGGGCATTACCGATCTGTCCATTGCCAACCCCGATGACATGTCCCCCACCGGCGGCCCCTCGGCCGAAGCTGAGCTCACCGGCACGCTACCAGGAGATAACACCAAGTCCACCGCGACGGTGACGCTGCGCCTCGTCGGCCCAGAGTTTCGCATGAGCGTCTATGGAACCGATGATGAACGCCTCAAGAAGGCTTTCGGTTTAGTCTTGGATACCCGCCAGCTCCCCCTGCCTTCCCAAGCCACCTCCGTAAAACTGCACGGCGGCTCCATCACCTTCGAGGTGCAGCGCCGCAACATCACGTTGAAGACGGCGCAGCTCTCGCCACTAGAGATCGACGGCTCAGAAGAAAAGGCCGTCGAAGATGCAGCGCAGAAGGCACAGGACACGGCCAATGAAGTGGGCAGCGCGCCAACGACGCCACCGAGTTGGCGCCAAAACTAGTTGATTCGAACGAGGTCCCGCAGGATCCGGCGGATGTTGCGGTGCATGGGCGGGGCTGGATCGACGGGGGCGAAGACTTCCAGCGCGTCCGCTTCCGATTCCAGGTGGACCTCCGTGAAGGTGCCCTCCGATTCCCCATCTGCCTGGAAGCGGTGCGGTTTCGGGCACACCAGATCCACCTCGACGGCATCCTCGAAGTGCAGCGTGCGGGCATCCGTGACCTTATTCAGCCAGTGGCGGTGATCCACACCGAAGAGGTGGAGCACGCCGACGAGACCATCAATGCCGCCGAGGTCGGACACCCCGAATAGGCCAAGGCCCTGGTCGAAGGAGTTGCGCGGATTAGTCACCACGGGCAGCGGGCCGAGGAAAGTCCACGGGTTGGTGTTGGAGGTGAACATGACGGGTACGTCGTCAGCCGCGAAGGTTTCTCCCGAACTCGAGCGCGCACGCACGCTAATGCGCGGTGGGCGGATGCGGGCGCGCTGATAGGCCTGAAAGGCCACAGCCAAATAGCGCAGCGGGGTGGCTGCAAAGCCCAACTCCCGAGCACGGTCCACGCGCGCCAGCACGTCAGCATCCAGCCCGAAACCAGCATTGACCGCGAACCATCTGTCATTCCACACACCTAAGGAGACGGTGCGGCGCGTATTGCGTTCCAGCATCCGAGCCAACACGTGCGCTGCCTCGACCGGAGTATTGGGGAACCCAAGGGCGCGAACGAAGACATTGGCGGAACCAGTGGGGATCACTGCGAGTGCTGGAATCTCCTGGGGGCTGGGGCGCTCTGCGGAATCTGCAGGACCCAGCAGCCCGTTGACAACCTCATTCACCGTGCCATCGCCGCCGAAGACCAAGATGACATCGAAGTCTTCCCGCGTCATGCCGCGCACCATATCCTGCGCGTGCCCCGGGTAATGCGTGAAGCGAGCCAGCAGCTGCAGCCCCTCCACGTCCCGAATAACGGGCAGAACCTCGCGGAAAAGGGCCGAATTCTGGCTCGTGGAGTACGGGTTTGAGATCAGCAAAACGCGCATGGCTCCCAAGACTACTGGAGCCTAGTGGTTTCCGTGATGCCACCACGACTACGCTGGGGCAGCATGAGCGAACAGACTAATAATGAAAACCAGACGGACAATACCCACCCGGAGAACACCAAGATAGACGGCAACGCAGCCGTTAACCAAGCTGCTGAAGCGTGGAAGGACGCTGCCTCCCGCAACATTCCTACCGTTGATGTGGCTGATAACCCCCTGCCGGATGAGACGGCGAACCTACGCCAGGGCCCGTCACTGCACGATGGCCTCTTGGGGCTTCTCCCCCTCGTTGGCGTCTGGCAGGGCGAAGGCCAGGCTCACAGCACCGACGGCGAACAATACGCCTTTGGCCAGCAGCTCATCATCGCCCACGATGGCGAGAACTACCTTACCTACACCTCCCGCACCTGGAAGATCGATTCTGAGGGCAAACCGGTGGGCCCAGATGTCCGCGAGTCCGGATTCTGGCGCATCTCCCTCAAGGACGAGATTGAGATGACCTACACCTCCTCCAACGGCATCAACGAGATCTTCTACGGCTCGCTGTTCAACGAGCGCGCCTGGCAGCTGGAATCTGCGTCCACCATGGTCACGGAAACAGGGCCTACCAACCTCGGCCCCGGCAAGCGTATGTACGGCCTCATGCCGAACAACAACCTGGGCTGGGTAGATGAGCGGCTTGTCGACGGCGAAATGCGCCCCTTCATGTCCGCCGAGCTCACCCGCGTGGCAGGCTAATCAGCAGGCGAGCTAGCTGAGCTAGCTAACGCTAGCTCGTAGTACGAGGGAATCTAGCGGGCTAGGGCGGCGTCGATCAGCGCGCGTATTTCTTCCGCGTTCGCCGGCGCCTTGAGTTTCTTGCCATCCAGGCGCGTCACGCGCACCGCCGTACGCACTGAGGACACCAGCCACACCGAGTCAGCTTCCTCGAGGTAGCGCAGGTCAAGCTCCTTCGCCTTGCAGCGATAGCCCTGCTCGGAGGCGTATTCGAACAGCGCCGCTTGCGTCGTGCCGGGCAAAATGCCCTTACCGGCGGGCGTGCGCAGCTTCGACCCTTTGACCGCCACCACGGTAGAGGTGGCGCCTTCCAACACCAGCCCGGTATCGGGATCAGTAAAGATCACGTCATCAAACCCGCGCTCACGCGCCAGGCGCAGCGTGGCCATAGTGGCCGCGTAATTCAGCGTTTTCGCCGGTAGCTCCTCCGCTACTTGCCACAGACGCGGGGTACTCATTACCTTGACGCCGGTAGCACGCTGCGCCACAACCGCGTCCGGCACCTCCTGAACCACCACCCAAGCCGTGGGCACCCCGGTAGAAGCGCGGCCCCGGGTATAGGTCCACGTGCACTTGGCTTCTAGCGACGAGCCCTCCTCTCCCTCCGTGCCGGCGGGGCCATAGAAGTCCGCGATGGCCAGCTCAGTGGCTTCTTGCCACTTGTGCATCGGCGGCTCCGGCAGATCGAGCGCGCGGGCGGAATGCCGGAAGCGCTCCGCGTGGCGGTGAAAATTAGCGGCCTTGCCATTGCGAACAAGGAGGGACTCGAAGATCCCATCGCCGCGCGTCACCGCGGCATCATCCCAATAGACCAACGGAAGGTTCGGCATATGGCGCCGCACCGACCCTCCAAATGGTTCCACAACGTAGATGACCGGCTCTTTCCTGCGCTGAAGGCTCATAGACCCGATTATGCCCTACCATCGGAGGGCGTGAGTTACTCTTCGCCACTTCTTTCCCGGCCCGGAGCCGCTGAGTTCCAGGGCACCACGCTTGTCGATGTCTCCGGGGTCCCCTGGCACTATGGAAACCCCCTCGTGGAGCAGCGCGTGGTGGAAACAGGATCCGCCATCATCGACCGCTCCCATCGCCGCGTCATCGCGGTGTCTGGCCCCGATGCCCGCGCCTTCCTGCATAACCTCCTGAGCCAGAAGCTCGACGACGTAGACAGTGGCTTTTCCGCAGGCGCCCTTGACCTCAACATTCAGGGCCACGTCCTGCACCACATGGATCTGTCCTTCGACGGGGACACCTTCTACCTCGACGTGCCCACAGCACAGTTCGATTCTTTGCGGGATTTTCTCACCGCCATGGTGTTCTGGTCCGAGGTCACTGTAGAGGAAGCAGACGCGGCGATCATCACCGTGCTAGGTCAAACACTGCAGAAGCCTTCGACGGCCTTGGTCGAACGCTGCATGCAGTGGCCGGGCTGCCCGCGCCAGGATTTCCTCGTGCCGCGCCCACAGCTGGATGCTGCCGTAGCAGAGCTGGAGAAACAGGGCGGAAGCCTAGCGGGTCTCATGGCTTATACCGCGGAACGAGTACGCGCACGTGAGCCCGAACTGGCCGCTGACCTTGATGAAAAGACCATCGCCCATGAGGTCCCACAATGGATCCGACGCAACGACGATGTGCCCGCGTTCGTTCACCTAGAAAAAGGTTGCTACCGCGGACAGGAGACAGTAGCGCGCGTAGAAAACCTCGGCCGCTCTCCCCGTTTGCTGGTCATGCTTTACCTCGACGGGTCTGCCCCAGAGCGCCCCGTTAGCGGCGCCGACATCACGCTCGGGGGTCGGCGCGTTGGCAGGCTCGGAACCGTGGTGGAGGATTGCGATTATGGCCCCATCGCCCTTGGTCTGATTAAGCGCAGTGCTCTCAACCACGGGGATCTGAGCATTGGTCCTGTGGCGGCATCGGTTGAACCAGATTCCATCCCCACTGATGAGGGGCCCAAGGCTGGGCGCGCCGCTGTGGACCGCCTGCGCGGGAAATAGTGGCGAATTACACATTCGCCTCTTCTCCGCGGGCTACAGCCCTTTTCGACGCGACGCTGGGGGGTAGTTCGGAATTTTTTCGTCACACAGGCTATGGTGTCTTACAGGAACATACACATATCTGACTAAGACGATGGGGCGGCCAAGAATCCCTGGACCGCCCTACACACCTCAAGGGGGTCATGCACATGGGACGCGGACGCGCAAAGGCAAAGCAGACCAAAGTTGCACGCCAGCTGAAGTACAATTCGCCCGAGATGGATCTGGATTCGCTCCAGCGTGAACTCGCCTCACAAAACTCCAAGCGCTCCCGCGATGAGGACGAGGACCCGTACTCGGAGTACGCGGACTACGAGGACTATGCGGATCGCTGGGACTCGGACGAGTGGGATGAGGATGATTCCGACGCACGCTAAGCGCGTGGATCACTTCCCCACCGTGCACAGCACGTAAGCAAAGGGCCGGCAAGCTTCCCCCTCAATAAGAGGAGGAAACTGCCGGCCCTGTTCCTTTCCCAGGTTCCGCGCCTAGGACCTAGAACCCTGGGTGCTCCCCCGTCATAAGAACGCGCGGCTCGCCTTCTTCGGCAACGCGGACGGTACCCAACTCCCATGCTTCAACGTGGCGGGCAGTCATCATGGCCAGTGCGCGCTCGCGATCCTCCGGCGCAACGACGGCGATCATGCCGACGCCCATGTTGAAGGTCTTCTCCATCTCTTCGAGCGCAACCTTGCCCACCGAGGAAATGGTCTTGAAGATCTGGCCCGGAGTCCACGTCGAGCGGCTCACCTCAGCGGTCAGGCCCTCCGGGATGACACGCTCCAGGTTGCCGGCGAGGCCGCCGCCGGTGACGTGGCAGAAGGTGGACACCGCGCACTCAGATACCAGGGCCAGGCAGTCCTTGGCGTAGATGCGAGTTGGCTCCAGCAGCTCCTCCCCGAGGGTGCGGCCGAGATCTTCCATGTAGCCGTCGAGCGGCAGACCCGCCTGCTCTAGGAGCACGTAGCGCGCCAGGGAGTAGCCGTTGGAATGCAGGCCGGAGGACTTCATCGCGATAAGCACGTCGCCGTCGCGTACCTTGTCCGGGCCGAGGAGCTCATCAGCCTCCACCACGCCAACAGCGGTGGCGGAGACGTCGTATTCGTCCTTGCCCATCACACCTGGGTGCTCCGCAGTCTCGCCGCCGAGGAGGGCAGCACCAGCCTGGACGCAGCCCTCAGCAATGCCCTTGACAATCTCCGCTACCTTTTCCGGCACTACCTCGCCCACGGCGATGTAGTCCTGCAGGAAGAGCGGCTCAGCGCCGCACACGACAAGATCATCCACGCACATGGCAACGAGGTCGATGCCGATGGTGTCGTGCTTGTCCATGGCCTGGGCCACAGCCAGCTTGGTGCCTACGCCATCAGAGCCAGCCGCAAGGACCGGCTCCTTGTACTCCCCCAGCTTGAATAGGCCGGCGAATCCGCCGAGCCCGCCCATAACCTCGGGGCGGGTGGCGCGCTTGGCGTGGGGGGTGATTAGCTCTACTGCGCGGTCGCCTTCCTCAATGTTGACGCCGGCGGCAGCATACGTGTTCTCGCTCATGAGTGACTTAGTCCTTATTCGTTAGTTGTCGTCGAGCCCTGCAGGGTGCGCACGGCCTCAGCATTGGGGTTTCCGGCAGGCAGTCCGAGTGGGTACTTACCGTCGAAACATGCGCAGCACAGTTCGTTGCGCGGCTGTTGAGTAGCCGCCACCATCTCATCGGTGGAGACAAATCCCAGTGAATCCGCACCAATCGCGGTGCAGATGGTCTGTGCTACCTCTTCCGGATCATCGGAGGGGTTGGCGTTGGCAATGAGCTCTCCTGGGGAGGCGAAGTCGATGCCGTAGAAGCACGGCCACTTCACCGGCGGGGAGGCGATGCGCACGTGGACTTCGGCAGCACCGGCTTCCCGCAACATCCGGATCAGCGCGCGCTGCGTGTTACCACGCACGATTGAATCATCCACCACGACGATGGACTTGCCTTCAATGACCTCCCGCAGCGGGTTGAGCTTGAGGCGAATGCCCATCTGGCGCTGGGACTGCGTGGGCTGGATGAAGGTGCGGCCCACATAAGAGTTCTTCACCAAGCCGTGCGCGAAGGTCAGCCCGGATTCGCGGGCATAACCGACGGCAGCCGGGTTGCCGGACTCGGGAACGGGGATCACCATGTCCGCATCGGGTGCCGGGTACTGGCGCGCTAGGCGCCGCCCAATTTCCACGCGCGTGGCGTTGACAGAACGGCCCTTGATATTCGTATCGGGCCGAGCTAGATAGACATATTCAAAGACACAGCCATGGCGCTTGGTCTCGGCGAAGCGCTCGGAGCGGATTCCGGTCTCATCGATGGCAACGAGCTCGCCCGGTTCGATCTCCCGGATAAACTGCGCGCCGACGATGTCGAGCGCACAGGTCTCACTGGCTACCACCCAGCCGGTAGTGAGGCGGCCGAGGGCAAGCGGGCGCACGCCATGTGGGTCACGCGCCGCATACAGGGTGTGCCCGTCAGTGAAGGTGAGGCAGAAGGCACCTTTTACGGTAGGCAACAAGTGCAGGGCCGAATCAAAGACGGTGTTGTCCTCGTTGACGCCGTCCGCCAACAAGATGGACAAGCACATGGAATCCGAGACGGACTCTTCCTGCGGCTTGATCAGCCCGCGCCGCATGGCCTCTGCGCGCAGCTCCAGGTAATTTACTAGGTTTCCGTTGTGGCCGAGCGCGATGTCAACGCCGCTGGGCGACGTCCCAAACATCGGCTGCACATTCGACCATTCCTTGCCACCCGCAGTGGAATAACGCGTGTGACCGACGGCCACGTTTCCGTGCAGTGAGGTGAGGATGGATTCATCAAAAACATTGGAGACTAGGCCCATGTCTTTGAAGACAACAATGCGGTCATCATCCCCGACCGCGATGCCGGCGGCCTCTTGGCCGCGGTGCTGGAGGGCGAAAAGTCCGAAGTAGGTTAACTTGGAAACCTCTTCTCCTGGTGCCCAAACACCGAAGACTCCGCACTCTTCGCGGGGCTCCGGATCCAGGCTGGGATCCGTAGACAGGGGCTTAGTCATGCTCTGGACGTGTTCAGCTACCACGGCGCTAATCCTAGCTGTTCCGGCCAGTGAAAACTAACGGAATCACGGGCAGGCAGCCAGCGATCTCGTGAGAGCGGGAGCCGGAGGCGTCCACGCGGCCGTCGTGAAGCGCCTGCTCCCAGTCCAGGACGCCCGTGGCCAGCTGCAACCATGTCTGGGGATCCGTCTCCACCACATTCGGAGGGGTGCCCCGGGTGTGCCGGGGCCCGTCAATACACTGCACTGCCACGAATGGGGGGACCCGCAGTTCCACGGAGTGGCCCGGCGCGTCCGCCTCTAACAGGCGGGCTGTGGTCCGAGTGGCTTTCGCAAGAGCCGGGCGACCTGGCTTTTCCACCCCTTCAGGGTCACGAATCCACTCCTCCACTGCTTCGACAGCGGCACGGGTGGTTGCGGCATCAACAGCCTTCTTCATACGCTACGCACGCTCCCTGATACTTTGTTATCCATGTCACCAACCATGCCACCAAGCTCCTCGGAAGAAAAGAAGCCTGTCCCGACCGGGAAGTCCCCCTCCATCACGCTGCGGTTTATGGCCGCCCCGACAGATCTCACCATCGCCGGCGCCCAAGGCATCGGCGGCGGGCGTGTTTTGGAGTGGATCGATAAGGCCGCCTATGCGTGCGCGGTTCAATGGTCCGGTACCTACTGCGTGACTGCCTACGTGGGCCACATCCACTTCACGCGCCCAATCCCTTCGGGCCACTTGGTGGAGGTGCGCTCGCGCATCGCGATGACGGGGCGGTCCTCCATGCACATCGTCAACGAGGTGCTCTCCGCAGACCCGCGCGATGGCATCTTTACCCGCGCGTGCGACTGCCTCGTCATCTTCGTAGCCAAAGATACCGAAACCGGGAAGTCGGTGGCTGTTCCGCCGCTGATTCCGGACTCCACTGAGCACCAGCGCGTATGGGAGGCCGCGGAATCCCGCATCGAGCTGCGCAAAGCCATCGAAGCGGAGATGGAAAAGCAGACTTATGACGGCCCGTCCGACGCTCCCCGCATGGTCAACCGCTTCTTGGCCAAGCCCACCGACGTCAACTGGGGCGGCAACGTCCACGGCGGAACGGCGATGGAATGGATTGATGAGGCGGGCGCTGCCTGCACCATGGAATGGTCGGGCGAGCACACCGTTGCGGTCTATGCCGGTGGTATTCGCTTCTACCGTCCGATTCATATTGGAGACCTCATCGAGGTGGATGCCCGTATGATGCGCACGGATACCCGCTCGATGCAGATGTCCGTCCACGTGCGCTCGGGCAACCCGCGCGGCGGCCGCGAAAAACTGGAGACCGCCATCCACGCCACAGTCTCCTACATGGCGATGGATGCTGACTGGCAGCCACTAGCCGCCCGCCAGTTCACTCCCCGCACCGAGGAGGACAAGCGCCTCTGGGAGCACGCCGGCATCCTCCGCGGACTGCGCGGCAAGTACTCCCCGAAGCCACTGGTGGTGGCACCGAAGCACCAGCACGTGGATTAATTGCTAATCCAGCGGCTCAACCCTGCACACCACGTGGAGTGAGCTGGGGTCCTTGGCCTTGCGCAACGTAAGAGTACGGTTTTTACCACCGCCGTCCGTTTCGCCGCCTGGGGCCACGTAGACACCCGTGGTCGCCGGAAGAATGACCGGCTTGTAGAAGTCCGCGCTGATGCGAACAGCACCCGGAAGGGTGCCGTCAAGCACCGACAGCATACGGGCGTGCGTGTACATGCCATGCGCAATGGGCGCGGGGAAACCGAAGAGTTTGGCACCCACGGCGGAGACGTGGATGGGGTTCTTATCACCAGACGCCGCCGCATAGACGCGAGTGCTCTCGGCGCTAAAGCGCAGCGTTGCCGTAGGGGTCCCCACCTCGTCGCCGGAGAAGTCGAGGAAACGCTCGGCTTCTGGGCGGGTTCTCACTTGCCGCGGGGTGTCCTTGGTGAATTTCGCACCCTGGCCTAGGAAGACTGATGTCTGGCGCCAGATCTCCTCGCCGCCCACGCTGTAGGTGGTCACCATATCGATGACCAAGCCTTTGCGGTGTGGGCGCAGGTTTTCCGCATGCACGGCGATGTCATAGCGCTCGTCGACGCGCAGCGGGCGTGTCTGCTCAATGCGGTTGGACAGGTGCACCACGCCCACAGCGGGGAAAGGAAAATCCGGAGCGGCCATCACCTTGATGGCGAGCGGGAAGGCCAGCGCGTACAGATAAGTAGCGGGCAGCTCGTTGCCCAGGCGCAGGCCCGTGGCTTGACAGTAGCGAGCCAGGTGCTCGGTGTCTACGCGCACTCCCGCGACCCGGTAAGCAGTCTGTGGGTCGTCGACCTTGCGCTTGCCTGCCCCCAGCCCGGGGATGGGCACCGCACCCACCGTGAGTTTGCGATAGAGCGCAGGAAGATCTGGAATCTCGTTGAGTGTGGTGACGTTCATTTAGGCTCCCATGAGGTTCTGGCCGCAAACGCGGACGGTGTTGCCGCTCACCGCGGCGGAGGCCGGCGAGGCGAAGAAGGCGACGGTCTCGGCGACGTCGACAGGCAAGCCACCTTGCTGCAGTGAGTTCAGGCGGCGGCCGATCTCGCGCGGGCCGGTCGGCATCGCCGCGGTCATGGCGGTTTCAATAAAGCCCGGCGCCACTGCGTTGATGGTGGAGCCGTTCTCAGCGAGGACGGGACGCAGGGCGTCGACCAGCCCAATGATTCCGGCCTTAGTGGTGGCGTAATTCGTCTGGCCGCGATTGCCGGAAATACCCGCCATGGAGGACACACCAATCACTGCGGCACCCGGCGCGAGGGAGCCAGACTCCAGGAGGTTTTCGGTGATGCGCACCGGCGCCAGAAGGTTAACGGCCAGGACAGCATCCCACTGGCCTTCATTCATATTGGCCATAAGCTTGTCGCGGGTAATACCGGCGTTGTGGACGATGACGTCAATGGCTCGGCCGTGGCGCTCCTGCGCGTGCTGAGCAATCTTATCTGCGGCTTGGGGGTCGGTGACGTCGAGGGGCAGCGCGGTGCCCTTGACCTTGTTCGCGGTCTTGGCCAAGTGCTCGCTGGCCTGCGGGATGTCGATGCAGATGACGCTCGCACCATCGCGCGCCAGCACCTCAGCAATGGTGGCGCCGATGCCGCGGGCCGCACCAGTCACCACCGCCAACCGCCCGTCAAGGGGCTGCTCCCAGTTCTGCACTTCGCCATTGGTTGCCGGGGAATCGTGTCCCTGGGCGCTGACGCGCACAACCTGCCCGTCCACGAAGGCCGACTTCCCAGAAAGGAAGAAGCGGAGCGTGGACTCCACCTCTGCGGTGGCAGCAGGGTCTGCCCAGACCAGGTTTACGGTGCCGCCCTTGCGCATTTCCTTGGCCAGGGAACGGGTGAATCCTTCGAGGGCACGGGCGGCAATGCGGGCGTCGATAGTGTCCGCAGCTTCCGGGGTGGTGCCGACGACCACCAAGCGCGCGCACGGCAGGAGGTTGCGCATCTGCGGGTTGAAGAAATCATAGAGCTCGCGCAGCTTTTCGGGGGTGTCCAGGCCGGTGGCGTCGAAGACGAGGGCGGCGCGCTTCGCCTCCGCGGAAGCATTGATGACCTGGTAGTCCACGGCTAGCTGGGAACTCAGAAACTCAGCGATGCGCCCCTGGCCGCCAATGACGATGGGGCCATCGAGCGCTGGTTCCCCAGCCTTGTGGCGACGCAGGGGGTGGCCTTGGGGTACTCCTGCTTTGGCGGCGAGCGGTGAGTTGATGAGCTTCTCAGCAAATGTGACGTTCGGCATAGGCTGGCATGTTCCTTTCTCGATTCTTCACAACCTTGCGAGCTTTGTTGAGCTGGTTGCAAGGTTAGTTAATTGAGTGATAGAACTAACAATATCACTTTAGTTGTGACGCGAAATGAACAGTCGGGTTGCTCCCCCCCTCCCGCTGGGACGATTCGCACCAGACCACTCGCGAAGGAGTTTTCAATGACCAACCCCCCGCACCGCGTAGCCATCCTCGGCGGTAACCGCATTCCCTTTGCTCGCTCCAATAAGCAGTACGCCCACGCGTCCAACCAAGACATGCTCACCAGTGCGTTGGATGGACTCGTCGCACGTTACGGGCTTCACGACGAACGCCTCGGCCTCGTCGCCGCCGGCGCTGTGCTCAAGCACTCCCGCGATTTCAATCTGACCCGCGAGTCGGTCCTCGGTTCCGCGCTCGACTCGACCACCCCAGCACTCGATATGCAGCAGGCCTGCTGCACTTCTCTTGCGGCAGCTATCCATGTCGGTGATGCCATTGCCCAAGGCCGGATCTCCGCCGGCATCGCAGGAGGCACGGACACCACCTCGGATGCCCCGCTGGCTGTCAATGACACGCTGCGCCGCACACTACTCAATCTCACCCGCGCCAAGACGGCCGCGCAGCGCGCCCAGCTCATCGGCTCCATCCGCCCGTCGCAGCTGGCCCCGGAACAGCCGCAGAACGGCGAACCCCGCACCGGTCTCTCCATGGGTGACCACGCCGCCATCACCGCCCGCGAGATGAACGTCAGCCGCGAAGCCCAGGACAAGCTGGCACTCGCCTCCCACCAGAACCTCCACAAGGCCTGGGAGGAGGGTTTCTTCGATGACCTCACCACCGGCTTCCTCGGCGTCAATCGCGATACCAACCTGCGTCCGGATTCCTCCCTGGAGTCCCTAGCCAAGCTCAAGCCGGTCTTTGGTAAACACGATGCCGAGCAGCACGGCACACAGGCGACGATGACAGCAGGCAACTCCACGCCGCTGACCGACGGCGCCTCCGTCGCTCTCCTCAGCTCTGAAGAGTGGGCGGCTGAGCACAACATCGAGCCCCGCGCCTTCCTGGTGGATTCCGAAACCGCGGCCGTCGACTTTGTCCACGGCCCAGATGGCCTACTCATGGCCCCTACCTACGCGGTTCCTCGCCTGCTGGAGCGCAACAATCTGAGCCTGCAGGATTTCGATTTCTACGAGATCCACGAAGCCTTCGCCTCCCAGGTACTCGCCACCCTGTCTGCGTGGGAGGACGAAACCTACTGCCGCGAGCGCCTCGGCCTGCAGTCCGCGCTGGGCCCCATCGACCGCGCCAAGCTCAACGTCAAGGGCTCTTCCCTTGCTGCCGGCCACCCCTTCGCCGCCACCGGCACCCGCATCCTCGCCACCACCGCCAAGATTCTTGAAGAAAACGGCGGCGGACGCGCCCTCATTTCCATCTGCGCCGCCGGCGGCCAGGGTGTCGCGGCCATCGTCGAGCGCTAAAAACTTCCCTCCCAGAAAGGACCCCACCATGGCACTCACCAAGTCCTCCTCGGACAAGAAACCCGTCTCCCCAGAGCTCAACAACCAGGCCTCCACCGACGCCCCCAAGGCCGAGGCCCGCAGCCCACACCGCCTGCCCACCACCCCCAAGCCTTCCGTCGCCACCGAGCTTGCCGCGCTTCTCGACGGCCCCCACGCCGCCTTCCGCCAGGAGCTGCGCACCTTCCTCAACGATCCTTCGCTCTTCCCGAACCCGGATCTGCCCATGGCGGAGCAGCGCCTACACACCTTTGAGAACCTCTCCAAGGTTCGTGACTTCGGCGGATTCAACCACGGCCTGCGCCGCGCCAACGGCGGTGCCGGCAAGCCAAATCTCTCCACCTTCACCCTCGAGGGCTTGGCGTGGGTCGACGGTTCGCTGGCGATTAAGTCCGGTGTGCAGTGGGGCCTGTGGGGTGGAGCGCTGGATCAGCTAGGCACCGAGCGCCACCTCAAGTGGGTTGAGAAGGCCGCCAGCCTGGAGTTGCCGGGCTGTTTCGCCATGACTGAGCGCGGCCATGGTTCCGATGTGCAATCCCTCGAGACCACCGCCACCTTCGACCCGGATACCGATGAGTTCATCATCAACACCCCCTCCGATTCCGCGGTGAAGAACTACATCGGTAACGCCGCCAAGGATGGCCGCGCGGCCGTCGTCTTCACCCAGCTCATCACCCCGGATAGCGACGGCCGCTCCCACGGCGTCCACGCCATCATCGTCCCCATCCGCGATGAAGAAGGCAAGGAGCTGCCAGGCGTTACCTTGGGCGATCATGGCCACAAGGGTGGTTTGGTAGGCGTCGATAATGGCACCCTGCGCTTCGACAACGTCCGCGTGCCGCGCGAAAACCTGCTCAACCGCTTCGCCGATGTGGACGAGAACGGCAAGTACTCCTCCCCCATCGAGTCCAAGAATGCTCGCTTCTTCACCATGCTGGGCACTCTCATCCGCGGCCGCATCGGCGTATCCGGCGCAGCGGGTGCCGCCACCGAGGCATCCCTGGACATTGCGATTCGCTACGCCAACCGCCGCCGCCAGTTCGAAGGCGCCACCGGCGCGGAAAAGCGCCTCATCGAGCACCGTCAGCACCGCCGCCGCCTACTCATTCCGCTGGCCCGTACGTACGCACTGCACCTGCTCTACAACCAGATTCTGGAGCGCTACCAGGAGCAAAACGATCAGCACGAGGCTGGCACCTGGTCTGTGACGGAACCGACCGAAGAGCAGAAATTCGCCTCTCGCGAGATGGAGTCTCTGGCCGCAGCCATCAAGACTGCACAGACCCAGCACGCTACACGCACCATTCAGGAATGCCGCGAGGCCTGCGGCGGCGCCGGCTATATGTCAGAGAACCGCCTGACCACCTACCGCGCCGATTCCGATGTCTTCGCGACCTTCGAGGGTGATAACACGGTGCTCATTCAGATGGTGGGCAAGAACCTGCTCACCGCTTATGGCCGCGCGATGAATGACATGAGCCCGTGGGACACCGTGAAGTACGCAGCCTCCACCGCCACCGATGTGGTTCGTCGCCGCTACGGTTTCACCACCCGTCTGCAAAGCCTGGTGGACCGCGTGAATCCCTCTGAGGCTTCGCTTTTCGACGCCACCTACCAGGCCAAGCTGATCGACGACCGCGCCCAGTCCATCCTCTTCTCCCTCGTGCGCCGCATCCAGCCGGCCCGCAAGGCCGATAAGGTGCAGGCTGCTGCCATCGTTGACCAGTGCCAGGATCACCTCATCGCCGCCGGCTGGGCTCGTGTGGATACTTTGTTGGTCCAGGCCATGATTGAGGCAGAGGAGCGTCTTGAGGAAGGTTCGCTGGCGCGCCAGGTCTTTGAGCAGCTGCGCCACCTCTTCGTCTTCGACACCTTGGTTCAGCACGCGGGCTGGTACCAGGAGCACAACCTGATCCCGGCTGGCCGCATCAAGGCTGCCCGCGCCGCCATCAACGACCTTGTTGATTCGCTGGCACCGTGGTCCGTCGTTCTCGTGGATGCCTTCGGCGTCCCGCCTGAGGTCCACAACATCCCGATGCTCACCGAGGCCGGTGTGGATCCGCTCCACGTCTAGCCACTCCACGCATGCTGAGGGCACTTCCGCCACCTGGCGGGGTGCCCTCCCTGTCTTTCAGTCACGCGCAGTATCACGCATTTAACATCCACAAGCATGACTACCTCACACGCCATGTTCTCCAGTTCCTTCCCGCCTTCCGATGACCTCTTGGTTTCCGGCACCCTCCGCAACGACATCTCGCTTCATCTGTGCCACGGCCATTCACACCAGGACATTCACAATGACTTCATTGAGCTTCTCGACGATCCTTCCGAGTGGACGACAGTGCGCACGGATCCCTTCCCGGAAGACTTCGATGCCATCATCGACGAAGTTGCCGCTGAGTACGCACATAAGGTCACAGAGAAGTCCGCAGACGCACAACGTCTCGACGCCCTTCGGGGTGAACTGCGACAGCGCAACCTAGCTTTCAGCTTTGACGAGGGGTGGGACGCCTCCGACGGCGCTGAGTGCGGCGCCGAAATGGCGGAAGAAGACGGTGCCGCAGGATATGTTTATTGCCACATGCAGGACGTCGACAGGCTGATCCATACCGGAGACCTCTTCTTCGGTTTCGGCACGATGAAAACCGATGCCGAGCTCAGCACACCTGTGGCCGTTGGCGAGCTACTCGTCGAAGCGCTGCACGCTGTTGGTTTCAACCCCACGTGGGATGGCAACCCTAACGCACGTGTACTCTGCCAGGGCCTCGTCGTCGAGTACCCGCTCGCTGAGGACCTCACCAACTCCGAATAGGCTCCTTCCATAGCGCCCATAAAGCTATCCCCCTCCCGTTCGGCTAGCCCGCAACAACCATCCAGATGGCTACCATGTGCACCACCGCCGCGGCAATCGTCGCGGTGTGAAAGTGTTCGTGGTAGCCATACCAGCGCGCGTTGCGCCCCGGCCACTTAAAGCCGTACATCAACGCACCCAACGAGTAGACCACCCCACCTGCGAACAGCAGCCACACCACGGCCGGTCCAGCGGATTGCCACAGATTCGGCAACAGAGGCAGGATGAGCCAGCCCAACACGAGATAGACCACCACGTCCAGCCACCGTGGGTGATTAATCCACACCAAGTTCAAGACAACACCCATGATGGCGCCCACCCACGCAGCAGCCAGCATCCATAGCGCCTGCGTCGGGTCCAGCACGATGGCGCACAGCGGCGTGTAGGTCGCCGCAATGAACACCGAAATCGTTGCGTGATCAGCACGCCGCCACCACTGCACCGCGCGCATAGATACCCACGGCCAGCGGTGGTACAACGCCGAGACCGTAAAGAGACCAACCACGCCGACGCCATAAACCGTCACCGCTAGCCCCTGCCACCACGGCAGCGTCATCCACGCAAAGGTAATCAAAACCGTCGATGCGATCAGGGAGGCAATGGCCGCGAAGAAGTGCCCCCAGCCACGCGTTAGTGGGCGCGGGCCGCGGTCCGCCATCCAGTAGGTGCGCTGAATGCGCTGCTCCATAGTGCTGTGATCGCGCATAGCGCTTTCTGCAACTGGCGAATCTTGCGGGGAAGATATGTGAGCACTGGGTGCGTTCATAGTGATGGCCCTTGCCTTATCTGAAATGCAGGTCATGCGAATAACGCATTCACCCCCAAAACTTACGTACCCGTAAATATACGGCCGAGCATTGCGGCGGACAAGGGTTGAGCGAAAGTTTTCGCCAGGTTTTCTGCCGATATTTGCAGTTCGGCAGAGTTAACAACGTAAACTACACTCGTTATGTTTTCCTATGTCTCACGTTCTCGCCGCGCCGCGGCGCTGTTCGCAGCTGCCATGGTGGCACTGGGGGCGGCGTCGGCAGGCATTGGCTCCGCCTCCGCCCAATCCAGCACCATCGGTGAGGTTTCCTCGCGCGTGACCAACCCGCAGCCCTGGCTGGGTGACAAGCCTTTCATCACCGCGAAGCGCCACATGGGTGGCAACCACTGGGTGGTGGACGTGTGGTCCCCGGCCAACCGTGCGGTGATTTCTAATAACGTCTTGCTCCCCGAGGGCGATAAGCCGCGCCCCTCCTTCTACTTGCTGCCCGGCGTGGAGGGCGGCCAGGCCGGCATGAACTGGATGACGCACTCCGATATCCGCCATTGGGCCGTGGGCAAGAACGTCAACGTGGTGATGCCGCTTGGCGGCGCTTACTCTCTCTACACCGATTGGAATGCCGAGGATCCTATCCTGGGTGTCAACAAGTGGAACACCTACATGACCGCTGAGTTGCCCCCGCTGATCGACGCCGAATTCCACGGCACCGGCCGCGACGCCATCGGCGGCATTTCCTCCACCGGCGGCGCTGCACTCGACATCGCCGGCCACGCCCCACAGCGCTACAAGGCCGCGGCTTCCTACTCCGGCTGCCCGGTACGCTCCGGCGCGATTGGATTCCCCACTTCCACCGCAATGATCGCCTACGGCGGCGGCTCCTCCTTCAATGCATGGGGCTTGCCGGGCTCCCCGCAGTGGTTCGAGCACGACCCCAACGCCAACCCCGGACGCCTGCGCGACGTCGAAGTCTTCGTAGGCTCGGCCTCCGGTACCCCGGGCCCCATCGATGGCGCCAACAACCCGGCCCAGTGGCTCGGCCCCCGCGTGGTAGAGATGGTGGCCAACCAGTGCTCGGAGGAATTCACCCGCAACGCCCGCAACGCCGGGGTGCGCGTGAACCGTTACTTCAGCCCCCAGGGTTCGCACACCTTCAACCTCTTCTCCCACCAGATGAAGCTGAGTTGGGACCAGACCATCGCCCGCACCATCGGCGCTTAAGCAGTAGCAGGTTGCTGCCTTACTTCGGGCGCAATTTCCCAGCGCTGCCACAACCCCGGACGATTTCCCCGATGCACCCTCATTTCACCGAGCCTCGGATGAACAACTAGACCTTTAACGTGCACGTCTACCTGAAAAATGGGATTGACGCATTTCAAGGTCCTACGGTAAAATTTTGGTTAATAGTTCAGCCCGCCCGGTTTCTCTTCGGAAACTCGGAGTGGGCTGGATCTCTATTTGCACCGTTCCGCCGATCCGATCCCCACAACAACTCGTCCCCTCTCTAGATTGGCTTCCCATGTCTTCATCGCTCAAGCCAGCAGCGACCATTGACGAGCATATTATTCGACTGCAAAACCGTGGCATGAAAATCGACAGAGCTTTAGCTGAACAATGGTTTTCACACGTTAGCTACTACCGACTTTCTGCCTATTGGTATCCAGCCAGACAATTCAATGAAGACGGAACTAGTCGTTCTAGCCACTTCGTCGATGGTACCGACTTTGCACAGGTCGTCTCCTTATATGAAGCCGATAGGAAACTCCGTACCTTAATCCATGACGGAATGGAGCGAATCGAAGTAGCGATGCGAACCAAGCTCGTCGAACTGCTGTGTGCTCGACACCCCAATGATCCTACTTTCTACCTCCGCTCAGACGACTTTCGGTCAAACTTTGACCACGTGTCGTGGCTGAGTACAGCGTATGGACGACTCGCGAGGGCAAAGAAGAACGACGCCGTGAAGCACTACATTGAACAATACGGTGGACAGTATCCCATGTGGGTTGTGGCTGAAGTGCTCGATTTTTCGGACATTTCAAAGCTCTATGCAGGCTTGGGATCCAACGATCAGCGATCGATTTCGGAAGCGCTGAAAATAAAGATCAACTTCTCCAGTTTGAATAGGAATCAGAAACAAAGACTTACGAAGAAACATCCGCTGGCGAGTTGGCTCGAGCAGCTAACTGTTATTCGGAATACCTGCGCGCACCACGGTAGGCTCTGGAATCGTTCTTTTGCTCCGGCTCCTACTGAAGTGATCCGTAACAATGGGAACCTATACCTCCTGCCAGAGAATCAAAGTGAAAGGCTATTTGGTGCTTTGATTATCATGGCGCATTTACTGAGGACCGTCTCTCCCGGATCAACCTGGCCCAACAAAGTAGTGGCTTTACTAGACGAGCACTTCCTCACCAATCCACTTGTTGAAAAAGCCAGTATCGGTATTCACAGCAATTGGGACGAAGAAACGCTTTAGGCTCTTCTCGTACTTTGAGAGCTACGGACCCAAGTGAATATGGTGAGTCCTGCGAGCCAGTTGACAGCAACTTCCCTAGAACGATGAAGCTGAGCTGGGACCAGACCATCGCCCGCACCATCGGTGCTTAATTAGTTGGTTCCTAGAAAGCTATCGCCTCACGGCTCGCGGCATGCTCACAATCTTCACCTCGGCCAGTCTTGGTGGATTAATGACTACCTCTGAGCTCATCAAATGACGAAGATATAAAAGATATAAAGGGATAAAAAGGTACCGGGCAAGGCCTCGCATAAGCGAGAACCCTGCCCGGTTGCAGTGTTGTATGTGTGGTCTACTCCACGACGGAGTTGGCACCCACCGCGTGGCCGAAGAGGTCCGGCAGGGTTGCTGCCCAGGCCTCGCGCAGCTCGGAGACAGCGATGGACTCGCCGCCGAGCTCCAGCTCACCGTTGTCGGTGGTCTGGCCCACGACGACGGCCGGAACGCCGCACTCCTCGGCGCGCTGCAGCAGCATGTCGACGCGGTCAGCGGTCGTTGCTACGAGCACGCGGGAGGCGGACTCAGAGAAGGCGGCCACAAAGGCATCCTCGTGAACCTTGGGCAGGTCCAGGCTCAGGCCCACGCCGCTGCGCTTAGCCATCTCGAATGCGGTGACAGCAAGGCCGCCCTCAGAGAGGTCGTGAGCTGCAGTTAAGCCCTCGTTACCCACGAAGAAGTCCGCGAGGCGCTGCTCATTAGCCAGGTCCACCTGCGGGGGCAGGCCGTTGAGCCCGTTCTTCGCCTCATGGCCCTGCTCGTGAGCGCTCACCTGCTGCCAGATGGAACCGCCGAACTCATCCTTGGTCTCACCCAGGAGCACGAGAACCTCCGGCTCCTCCACGAGGCCAAGCTCGTTGCCGATGGACTTGTGGACGTCATCGATAACGCCCAGGACGCCCACGACGGGCGTCGGCAAGATCGGCTCCTCGCCGGTCTGGTTGTAGAAGGAGACGTTGCCGCCGGACACGGGGATGCCGAGTTCCACGGCACCGTCAGCAAGCCCATGCACGGACTCGCGGAACTGCCACATCACGTCCGGGTTTTCCGGGGAGCCATAGTTGAGACAGTTGGTGATGGCGACCGGTCGGGCACCGGTCACGGCGACGTTGCGGTAGGCCTCCGCCAACGCCAGGCGGGTACCCATGTTCGGATCCAGCTTGGTGTAGCGCCCAGAAGCATCGGCCGATACCGCGATACCGCGGCCGGTCTCCTCGTCGATGCGCAGCACACCAGCGTTCGCGTGGTGGGACTGCACGGTATTGCCACGCACGTAGCGGTCATACTGCTCGGTGATGAAATCACGCGAGCACAGCGCCGGGGAGGCCACAAGCTTCTTCAGTGCTACGGTGAGGTCCTGCTTCTCCACGCCCTTGAACTCCTGCAGCGCATCCTGCCACTCCGGGCGAGCATAGGGGCGGTCGTAGACCGGGGCCTCGTCCGCGATGGTGCCGGCCGGGGCATCCACGACGACCTCGCCCTGGTGGCGAATGATGAGGTGCTTGCCAGTGGTGACCTCACCGATCTCGGCGCAGGTGACATCCCAACGCGCGCAGATCTCCTTGAACTTCTCCACGTTCTCCGGGGTCACCACGGCGCACATGCGCTCCTGAGACTCGGAAGCAAGAATCTCTGCGGCGGTCATGTTCTTCGCACGCAGCGGGACGTTGTCCAGGTTGATCTCCATGCCGCCATCGCCGGCGGCGGCCAGCTCGGAGGTAGCGCAGGCCAGGCCCGCGCCGCCCAAGTCCTGGATGCCCACGACGATGCCGGACTTGTACAGCTCCAGGCAGCACTCGATGAGGACCTTCTCCGCGAACGGGTCACCCACCTGAACGGCTGGCAGCTTGCGCTCCGCGCCGTCCTCGAAGGTGTCAGAGGCCAACACGGACACGCCTCCGATGCCATCGAGGCCGGTGCGCGAGCCGAAGAGCATGACCTTGTTGCCGGTACCGGAGGCGAAGGCCAGCTTGAGGTCGTCCACCTTCAGCGTGCCCACGCACAACGCGTTGACCAGCGGGTTGCCGGCATAGGACTCATCAAAAACAGTTTCGCCACCAATGTTGGGCAGACCCAAGCAGTTGCCGTAGTGCGAAATACCTCCGACAACGCCAGGCAAAACGCGCTTGGTGTCGGGCGCATCAGCCGGGCCGAAGCGCAGCTGGTCCATCACGGCAATCGGGCGAGCGCCCATCGCCATGATGTCGCGGACGATGCCACCCACGCCCGTCGCGGCACCCTGGTGCGGCTCCACGTAGGAGGGGTGGTTGTGGCTTTCCACGCGGAAGGTCACCGCGTTGCCGTCTCCGATGTCCACCACGCCGGCGTTCTCACCGATGCCGGCGAGGATCTTGGAGCCCATCTCCTCGGTCATGGTTTCGCCGAAGTAGCGCAGGTGCGTCTTGGAGGACTTATAAGAGCAGTGCTCCGACCACATCACGGAGTACATAGTCAGCTCGGCGTCGGTCGGGCGGCGGCCCAGGATCTCGCGAATGTGCGCGTATTCGTCATCCTTCAGGCCCAATTCGCGGTAGGGCTGGTCCAGCTCAGGCTGCGAGGCCGCCTGCTCGACAGTGTCGTTGTGTACGGTCATTGTTTCTCCTTTAACCGTCGGCGCGGGTTAAGCGACGACCTTGAGGGCGGACACAAACAAACCCAGACCGTCGGTGGACGGGCCGGTGAGAAGATCGATGGCATGCTCCGGGTGCGGCATCAGCCCCACCACGTTGCCGGCCTCGTTGGTGATGCCGGCAATGCCATTGATGGAGCCGTTGAAGTTATCGGTATAGCGGAAGACCACGCGGCCCTCGCCCTCCAGGCGCTCCACGGTCTCCGCATCCGCCTGGAAGCGGCCCTCGCCGTGCTTCGCCGGAATCAGGATTCGCTGACCCTGCTCAAACTCGCTGGTCCAGGAGGTCTGTGCGTTCTCCACCTCGAGGTAGGTATCCACACAGTGGAAATGCAGGCCCTGGTTGCGAGTCAGGGCGCCGGGCAGCAGGCCGGCCTCCGTCAGAATCTGGAAGCCATTGCAGATGCCGAGCACCGGCATGCCCTTATTCGCGGCATCGACGACCGCGCGCATCACCGGGGCCAGCGCCGAAATTGCGCCGGAGCGCAGGTAGTCACCGTAGGAAAAGCCACCGGGGACAACGACGGCGTCCACTCCTCGCAGGTCCTCATCCGCATGCCACAGGGACACGACTTCGGCGCCGGCGGTGCGGGCGGCGCGGGCCGCGTCGACGTCGTCAAGCGTGCCAGGGAAGGTAATAACGCCGATCTTCATTACTGGATGACCTCGTAATCCTCGATCACGGTGTTGGCCAGCAGAGTGGAAGCCACCTTCTCCAGCTCCTCGGCGCTGACCGAATCATCAACTTCAATCTCAAAGCGCTTGCCCTGGCGCACGTCGCTGACACCAGCAACCCCCAGGCGGCCCAGCGCGCGAACGACGGCCTGACCTTGCGGGTCCAAAATCTCGGCCTTGGGCATGACATTGACAACTACACGAGCCATGAAAATTTTGCCTTACTGTGCGTGAGTATAGGTGCCCCGCCAGTCTATCCCGCCGGCGAGAAAGATTCGGAATCTTGGGGGGTGATGAATTCAAACCAAACGGCTGAGGAATTCTTGGGGAATCCCACCTTAACCCCCAGCTCACGTAAAGCGCTCCGGTATCGCGCGCCCCGAAACCCGGGTAGAACGAGATGCATTGTCCTGTTCTCACCTATCCAAGGAACCTCTCATGCATTTCAAACGCATTGGCTCACTCGCCATCGCTGCCCTTGTCTCTACCTGCATTGTTGTCCCCCAGGCCAGTGCGGCGGTGGACGGCTCCAACGCCGTTATCTCTGAGGTCTACGGTGGCGGCGGCAACAAGGGTGCCGCGTTTAACCACGATTTCATCGAGCTTTATAACCCCACCTCGGCTGACCTCGACCTCACTGGCTGGTCCGTGGAGTACCTATCCGCTTCTGGCAACTCAGGCGGAAAGCACGAGCTGTCCGGCTCCATCCCGGCCGGGGGCTACTTCCTCATCCAGGAAGGTGGCGGCAGCAACGGTGAACCGCTGCCTGCTCCTGATGCAGAAGGGAACCTGAACTTGTCCGGCTCCAAGGGCTCGGTGAAGATTTACGACGCCTCCGGTGCCGAGGTAGACCTCGTGGGGTACGGGGAGGCGTCGCTAAGCGAGGGCTCCCCTGCCCAAGCCCTAAACAACTCCACCTCTGCGCAGCGCGACGCCAAGGGCACCGACACCGACGACAACGCCGCGGACTTGAGCGCTGCAGCGCCGACGCCGAAGTCTGCCGGCGGGGCCGCCCCGCAACCGGACCCAGCTCCGGCCGAGCCGGGCGCGGCCGTCACCATCCCGGAGATCCAGGGCACCGGCGCGGAGTCCCCGTTCAAGGGCCAGAACGTCACTACCCAAGGCGTTGTCACCGCGGTGTGGCAGGGCGAGAAATCCCTCAACGGCTTCACCATCCAGTCCCCGGGCACGGGAAAGACCGCGCCGACCGAGGCCTCCGAAGCGGTCTTCGTCTACACCGGTGGCACCGGCTTCTACCCAGAAATTGGGGAGTCCGTCGAGGTCACCGGCACCGTTGATGAGTACTTTGGACAAACCCAGGTTGCCCTGAGCACCGGCTCCACGCTTGACGACGCCCTCTCCCCCATCACCCCGCTGGCCATCGATGCCCTACCGGAAGGCGATGAAGAGCGAGAGAAGCTCGAGTCCATGCTGCTCAAGCCCGGCGTGCACACCGTGACCGATAACTATGGTCTCAACCGCTACGGCGAGCTCGGTCTAGCGCCGGGCACCGAGGCACTGCGTCAGCCCACGGACATCGTCTCCCCAGGCACCCAGGAACAGAAGGACATGGAGGCCGCTAACGCGGCGAAGTACGTCATCTTGGACGACGGCTCCACGCGCGACTTCTCCCGCGATGGTGCATCCACGAAGCTGCCCTACATCATGCAGAACGGTTCGGAGGTCAAGACGATCCGCACCACCAACCAGGTGGAGTTCGCGGACTCCGGTGTCATCCTGGGTTACGGTCACGACCAGTGGCGTTTCCAGCCCACCACGATGATTACGGGTGACTCCGCGACCGCGGACCTGCCAATTACGTGGGACCCGGCCCGCCCGGATGCCCCGCAAGTGGATGGCGATTACACCGTGGCGGCGTTCAACGTGCTCAACTTCTTCATCAACCTGGGCGAGGACAACGGCGCAAAATCCTACAAGGACCGTTTTGGCAACGGTGTTGGCTCTGATAGCCCCACCTTCCGCGGTGCGTGGTCCGAGTCCGCGTTCAACGACCAGAAGGGCAAGATCCTCACTGCGCTGGAGGGCCTTGATGCCGATGTCATTGGCCTGTCGGAGATTGAGAACGCCGCGAACACCGTGGGTGGCTCCTACGACGATGCCGTGAAGTACCTCGTGGGTGAGCTCAACTCCCGCGCGGGTTCTGAGAAGTGGGATTACGTCAAGGCCCCGGCGAACGCGTCGGCCGATACGGATGTCATCCGCACCGCCATGATCTACAAGAAGGACCGTGTTAAGCCGGTGGGTGAGGCAACGCTGCTGGAGGATGAGCGCTTTAAGGGCACCGCCCGTACCCCGCTCGCCGCGGAGTTCCAGTCGGTTTCCGATAGGTGCGCTGCTGAAGGCCCCGATTCTTTCGTGGTGGTGACCAACCATTTCAAATCCAAGGGCTCGGTGGCCAACGGTGATGCCGATACCGGCGACGGCCAGGGCAACAACCCGAACGTGCGCAATGCCCACGCCCAGGCCGTCCTCGATGGGCTGGCCAAGCAGCCGCAGTGGCAGAAGAAGGCCACCTTCGTCATGGGTGATTTGAACGCTTACTCCAAGGAAGATGCCATCTCTGTCTTCCGCAACGCCGGCTACACCATCCCGGTGGAAGAGCTCAATGCGCAAGAGGACTGGCAGGACGTGGCCTCCTACCAGTTCTCCGGCCGCCTCGGTTCCCTGGACCACATCTTGGCTAACGAGTACGTCGACGCGCAGGCCGCGCAGACCTGGAACATCAACTCCGATGAGCCGATTGCCATGGAATACTCCCGCCGCAACTACACCGGCGGCGATGTCTTTGAGGCTGATAACCCCTACCGCTCCTCCGACCATGACCCGGTCAAGGTGGGCTTTAGCCTTGCGACGGTGAAGCGCTCTGCGGACGAGCTCAAGGACTGCGACCCTGCTGAGGAGCCGGACCCGGCGGAGGAAGCCCGCGGCATCAAGTCCGTCACCGTTGATGACAACGGCCACCTCATCATCACCTATACCGACGGCACCACTGAGGACACTGGCAAGGTCGTCGGCGCCGATGGCAAGCCAGGTAGAGACGGCGCTGACGGCGTTGATGGCCAGGATGGTACCGACGGTAAGGACGGTAAAGACGGCGCTGATGGCAAGGACGGCCGCGGTATCGAATCCGTGACCACGAACGACAAGGGCGAGGTAATCATCACCTACACCGACGGCACAACCGACAACCTCGGTCTCCTGGCCGGTCCGAAGGGCGACCAAGGCGAGCCGGGCCACGATGGCGATAACGGCGCCCCAGGACGCAACGGCGAAGACGGTAAGGACGGAACGGACGGTCGAGATGGCAAAGACGGTCGCGGCATCACATCCGTGACCACCGACGCTGCGGGCAACCTCGTTGTGAAGTACACCGACGGTACCTCCGAAACCGTCAAGGTAGACAGCAAGCCTGCTAGCCGAACCGGTTCTTCTGCCGGCGAGCACTGCCTACCGACTGTCCTCGGTCTCGCCATCCCCGCAGCCCTCGCCATCCCGTTAGCCTTCCTTGGGTTTGCCAACACACAGTTCAACATCCCGGGCTTTGAGCCTGCCCGGAAGCAGATTGAGTCGATAACCCGCAACATCCCGCGCGAAGCTCAGTACGCTGCCGGTGGCCTCGGCCTGCTAGCTGCGCTTGGCATCATCGGCGCGGCCTGCGCTCCGACCGAGTCTGAGTAAGGCGCTCTGCTGAGCGTATTTTTCAGTCTCGTTAAGCTCCTCGATAGAGGGGCTTTTCTCGTAGCGGCCCAAAACCCCTCTAACCAGGAATTTTGTTCCTCCGGTTGCGGGGTTGCGGGAGCTGTTTTA
>NZ_KV827656.1 GCF_001836165.1 Corynebacterium sp. HMSC036D02
GCATGCTGGATATCATCATAGGTTTCTAACGCATAGCGGTGATGCTTGATTGTGCGATGTGATGACTCTTCAAATGGGTTGTCATTCGAAACATTCGGCCGAATCAATGACAGCTGCACGCCGCGTTCATCCAGCATGTCCTTCATCATGTGTGAGGTCATGACTTTGCCGTTGTCGGTGTGTACGACTTCAACGCTGTGACCGTTGAGCTCCTGGTCAGCAATGACTTGTTCGATCAGGCGTGTAGCGATGGTCTTTTCCTGTCGGTGTTGGACAGTCCATCCCACGA
>NZ_KV827657.1 GCF_001836165.1 Corynebacterium sp. HMSC036D02
GACGTGTCTACTTTCCGGGGGTCAGGTCCAACGTCCTCCGGCATTCCAACACCAACGGCAGTGTCATAGGTTGGCAACGGCAGTGTGCTTTCAACATCAAACAAAGTTTGTGCGTTATTCGGTGCGTGCCCACGGTCGCCAAAGGTGTGTAGCCAGATAATGAACTGACCAATTTCTACAGCCTTATCCCACAGCTCTTCATCTGCGGTAAGTGGCACACGATTGCCGCTGTAGTGAAGCTCTTCATCAAATGCTTCTACATATCCAGGGTGCGCGGAAATACCTGCAATATAAGCAGTAAGTTGAAGTGCCCCGAGTTTTGTTCCTAGGCATTTGCCTTGATTTCTATTATTTCTTGCGGCGGGTTCTGCTTCCAAAAATCGGTTTCCACTTCGACTGGGGTTCGGTAGCCCAAGCTTTGGTGAAGCCTCATCTCGTTCCACCATGACACCCACTCGAACGTCGCGATTTCTACCTCGACAACATCATCCCACCTGCGAGTATGGATCAGCTCATTCTTGTAAGAGCCGTTAACGTTTTCAGCTAGAGCATTGTCATAAGAATCCCCGACAGTTCCGGTGGAAGCGGCAATCCCGTGCTGGGCAAGGCGCTCGTTGTAGACCACGCTGACGTACTGCGAGCCGTGATCCGAATGGTGAATGAGACCTGTTGTTTCCTCAGCACACACGATCGCCTGATTAAGAGCTTGCAGCGGCAACGCTTCGGTGCGCATGGAGTCTGATAACGCCCACCCAACGATCCGTCGGGAGTAAACGTCGGTGACAAACGCGGCATACACAAAGCCTTTCTTCGTGCGCACATACGTAATGTCAGCCACCCACAGTTTGTTCGGGCCGGGGGCTTTGAACTCACGCTCGACCAAGTCTGGGCGCAGATCCGGCCTGTTGAGGTGTACGGGTTGTGATTGGTGATCTGCCTTTGCCTTTGCCAGAAACACCAGCTAGGCGCATCAGCCGGGCGGTTTG
>NZ_KV827658.1 GCF_001836165.1 Corynebacterium sp. HMSC036D02
GGTACTCGAGTGGCGAACGGGTGAGTAACACGTGGGTGATCTGCCTTGCACTCTGGGATAAGCTTGGGAAACTGGGTCTAATACCGGATATGAACTGCCTTTAGTGTGGTGGTTGGAAAGTTTTTTCGGTGCAAGATGAGCTCGCGGCCTATCAGCTTGTTGGTGGGGTAATGGCCTACCAAGGCGTCGACGGGTAGCCGGCCTGAGAGGGTGTACGGCCACATTGGGACTGAGATACGGCCCAGACTCCTACGGGAGGCAGCAGTGGGGAATATTGCACAATGGGCGGAAGCCTGATGCAGCGACGCCGCGTGGGGGATGACGGCCTTCGGGTTGTAAACTCCTTTCGACAGGGACGAAGCTTTTGTGACGGTACCTGTATAAGAAGCACCGGCTAACTACGTGCCAGCAGCCGCGGTAATACGTAGGGTGCGAGCGTTGTCCGGAATTACTGGGCGTAAAGAGCTCGTAGGTGGTTTGTCGCGTCGTCTGTGAAATTCCGGGGCTTAACTTCGGGCGTGCAGGCGATACGGGCATAACTTGAGTGCTGTAGGGGAGACTGGAATTCCTGGTGTAGCGGTGAAATGCGCAGATATCAGGAGGAACACCGATGGCGAAGGCAGGTCTCTGGGCAGTTACTGACGCTGAGGAGCGAAAGCATGGGTAGCAAACAGGATTAGATACCCTGGTAGTCCATGCCGTAAACGGTGGGCGCTAGGTGTAGGGGGCTTCCACGTCTTCTGTGCCGTAGCTAACGCATTAAGCGCCCCGCCTGGGGAGTACGGCCGCAAGGCTAAAACTCAAAGGAATTGACGGGGGCCCGCACAAGCGGCGGAGCATGTGGATTAATTCGATGCAACGCGAAGAACCTTACCTGGGCTTGACATACACCAGATTGCTGCAGAGATGTAGTGTCCCTTGTGGTTGGTGTACAGGTGGTGCATGGTTGTCGTCAGCTCGTGTCGTGAGATGTTGGGTTAAGTCCCGCAACGAGCGCAACCCTTGTCTTATGTTGCCAGCATTTGGTTGGGGACTCATGAGAGACTGCCGGGGTTAACTCGGAGGAAGGTGGGGATGACGTCAAATCATCATGCCCCTTATGTCCAGGGCTTCACACATGCTACAATGGTCGGTACAACGCGCAGCGACACTGTGAGGTGGAGCGAATCGCTGAAAGCCGGCCTTAGTTCGGATTGGGGTCTGCAACTCGACCCCATGAAGTCGGAGTCGCTAGTAATCGCAGATCAGCAACGCTGCGGTGAATACGTTCCCGGGCCTTGTACACACCGCCCGTCACGTCATGAAAGTTGGTAACACCCGAAGCCAGTGGCCTAAACTTGTTAGGGAGCTGTCGAAGGTGGGATCGGCGATTGGGACGAAGTCGTAACAAGGTACCCGTACCGGAAGGTGCGGGTGGATCACCTCCTTTCTAAGGAGC
>NZ_KV827659.1 GCF_001836165.1 Corynebacterium sp. HMSC036D02
CCTGATATCCAGCCCGGTTGGGTTGGGAAGAAAGGTAATCTACCACCATGCCTAGGTACTCCGAACAGTTCAAACGTGATGCTGTGGCCCTCTACGAAAACAATGAGGACCTCTCACTTCACGCGGCTTCAGCAGAGCTTGGAGTCAATCGCTCCTCACTTTATTCCTGGCTTAAGCAGTACGGCACCGGCAAACGTGCCCGCACGAAGACC
>NZ_KV827660.1 GCF_001836165.1 Corynebacterium sp. HMSC036D02
TGAGAACTCAATAGTGTGCCAATGTACTTTTTTGTTGGTTGATTTTTTGTTCTGGCCGTGATGCGTTGTATGTGTGTTGCGGTTGGTGTATGCCGGATGGCGCTTTTCCTTTAGCGGCGTCATTGTAAATAACATAAGTTGTTTGGGCGTATGGTTTAAATCTTCTAACGGGCCAGCTCCTTTTTATCCTCGTCGGGTTGGGGGTTGGTTTGGATTTTTTCTTTATGTAATTTTTGGATAGCCAGTCTGCGTGGTGTGTGCGTGTTGCGTTCGCATCACGCGGTTTGGTTTGTTCTTTTTGTTAGGTTTGGGCTTTTCACGGCCTTTTTTGTGGAGAGTTTGATCCTGGCTCAGGACGAACGCTGGCGGCGTGCTTAACACATGCAAGTCGAACGGAAAGGCC
>NZ_KV827661.1:0-75378 GCF_001836165.1 Corynebacterium sp. HMSC036D02
AGTGATGCATCCACCGCTTGAAACCGCCTGCGGCGAGTTCAGGAGTTTTGGCAACAACGGCAGTTGCGGGACTAGTCGTAGAGGACTTCGTCGAGGGGGAGGGCGTCGCTAAGCAGCGCCTGATTTTTAGCAATCTCGACGTAGCGCGCGGCGTGCGGGATGAAGGCGGCGGATTCCTCCTGGCTCAGCTCGCGCCGCACCTTGGCTGGAACCCCGGCGGCTAGGGCGCCGGCGGGAATGTCCTGGCCTTCGAGCACCACCGCGCCGGCGGCGATGAGAGAGCCAGGGCCCACGGTGGAGCCCGAAAGCAGGGTGGCTTTCATTCCGACTAGCGTGCCCGCGCCCACTCGCGTGCCGTGGAGCATGGCCATGTGGCCCACGGTGACGTCATCCTCCAGCACACAAGGCTCGGTGGCTTCAACGTGGATGACGCAGTTGTCCTGGATATTGGCGCGCGCCCCAAGACGGATGGAACCAACGTCCCCGCGCAGCACGGAGCCATAAAACACGGAGGAATCCGGGCCGATGGTGACGTCACCGATGATGGTGGCGTTTGGTGCGATCCAGGCGCTGCGGTGGATGCGGGGCGTGCGTCCTTGGAAGGGAAGGATGAGCATGGCAGGCTAGCTTTCTTCAGGGGTGGTTTCGATGGAGACCGCAAGCGACTCGGAGACCTCATAATCGCCGGGGTCGGCGTGAAGCTGGGCCAGCGTGTCCCGTTCCGCAGGGGATAGCGGGATGGCCCAGCCCCGCTTGGGATCATGGACTGGGCGCTGAGTCTTCGTTGTGGGGGAGAGGTGCACTGTGGTCTTAGAGCCACTTAAGCGCGCGGGCTCGCCGGAGCGCGCCACCTCACTGAGTACTTGTGCGCCGGCTGGGGAGGTAACCAAGATGATGAGGCTGCCGGCCGTGTGGACGGACAGGTGATCTACAGAGATCTCGACGGCGTGGGGATCCGGGGAAGCTAAGCGGACGGTGGAGGAGCCACCGAGCTTATCGACGATATCCTTTACCGCAGAAAACAAACTCATGGCGCGATCCTAGCGCGGGGGTACCATCGTGCAGTGTGATTGACGCGAAAGATACAGCACTCGTCATTGAAGGCGGCGGTATGCGCAATTCCTATACTGCCGCGTGCATCGTCAAACTCTTAAAGGAGGAGGTGGAATTCGGCTGGGTCGGAGGCGTTTCCGCGGGCTCCTCGCACACCGTGAACTTCCTTTCCCGCGATGTGGTTCGCTCCGAGGAATCCTTCGTGGACTTTGCCAAGAACCCCAGCTTCGGCGGCCTGGGCTCACTGTTGCGCGGTAGCGGCTACTTCAATGCGGAGTTCATCTACGAGAAGGCTGCGGACCAGGACATGCCCTTTGACTGGGAAGCCTTTGACGCTAATCCGGCGCAGGTGTGCATTTCCGCCGCGCGCGCCGATACCGGGGAAAGCGTGTACTGGGGGCGCGAAGACATAAAGACCCAAGAGGACCTGATGGTGCGCGTCCGGGCCTCTTCGACGTTGCCGCTGATCATGCCGATGCGCGTTATCGATGGTGTGCCTTATGTCGACGGTGCCATGGGCGAGTCCGGTGGCATTCTCATCGAGCAGGCGGAGAAGGCCGGGTTTGAGAAGTTCTTATTCCTCGGCTCGAAACCGCGCGGCTACGTGCGCCCTGAGGTGGGGCGGCCGGCGGCGCTGCGGCGGGTTTTCCGCAAATACCCGGCTGTGGCAGAGGCGATGATTGCGCGCCCGCCACGCTACAACGCCTCCAAGGACTGGCTTTTGGAGCTGGAAAAGGAAGGGCGCGCTCAGCTCTTCTTTCCGGAGGATATGCAGGTGGCTTCGACCGAGCGCTCGGTGACTAAGCTTCGCGCCAACTATGAAGCCGGACGCGCGCAGACCTATGCGGAATGGCCGGCATGGAAGGAATTCCTCGGTAGCTAGCCCGCCAACACGGTGGGTGCGTACTTAGCTCACCTTGATGCCTAGGACGTGAGACCAAGCACCCTTGGCGCAGAAAAGCGCTCTTGGACGTGGTGTTTTGCTCTTGCTTTCCTACAATGACGTTTCGTGTTGGCTCTATTTGATGGAAATATTTGGCTGAGCATTTTCTTTGTTGCCTTGCTCGGCACGTTGTTTGGCATGATCCCCTTCGGCCCGTTGCGCTTCGGCGCGGCCGGTACTTTGTTCGTGGGCTTGGCCATTGGCGCCTTTATCGATCTCGATGGCACGATTTTGAGCAGCCTGCAAGAGATGGGCCTTGGCCTCTTCATCTATATGCAAGGCTTGTCTGCCGGTGAACGCTTCTTCAAAGGATTCTCTGAGCAGTTAAAACATATGATCACTGCCGCTATCGCGGTGGTGGGTGCTGCTGCAGTGGCGCTTCTCGCGGGCGGATGGCTGGGCCTGTCGCCGTTGCTTTCCGTGGGTGTATTCTCCGGTGCGACGACCTCGACGGCGTCGCTTGCGGTTGCCCAACAACAGACCGGCGAGGAACTGCCCGCCGTGGGTTATTCCTTGGGCTACCCGGTGGGCGTAGCCGTTGCCATTCTGCTCGTGGCTTTTCTGCTCAAGCAGTCCTGGCCGGGTTCTAAGGACAAAGACAATTCTGCAGAAGAAGTTTTCCGCTCCCGCACCATTCGGGTGACCAAGGACATCACCTACGAGGAGCTCGTGGAGCGCTTCGAGGACCAATTTGTCATCGCCACGATTCGCCGCGGGAATACCCGCACCGTGGCGGGAGACCATCCAGAGATTCGCAAGGGAGACATCCTGCGCGTGCTCGTGACGAAGGCTAAGCGGCATGAGATTACAGCCGCTTTGGGTAAGCGTCAGCCCCAAGTGCCCTTCGTGGACAAGCGCTTGGTCATTGAAAACGTGGTGGTCTCGAACACCGACATCGCCGGTCGAACCGTGGAAGAGCTCAACCTTTTCCAGCGCTATGGCGGCCGCATTATCCACGTGGAGCGCGGCGATGAGGAGTTCCTCGCCAGCTTCGATACGCACCTCGATGCCGGTGACCGAGTGACGGTGATTGTGGATCAGGACCGTATGGGCGATATTCGCGATTACTTCGGTGACTCGGTTCAGGGCTACTCGCAGCTGAACTGGATCGCCGTGGGTGGCGGCCTGTTCTTGGGCTACCTCATTGCGCTCATCGTGGTGCCGTTGCCGGGTGGCACGTCCTTTGAGCTGGGCTTCGCGCTGGGGCCGCTGATTACCGGACTTGTCCTTGGTGCTCTCCACCGCACTCGCCGCGTGCCGTGGAAGGTCCCGGCCTCTATCAACATGGCTCTTCAGCAGTGGGGTCTAGTCATCTTCTTGGCGTCGGTGGGCCTCGCCTCGAGTGAGGCTTTCCAGTCCACGGCCTTCTCCTGGATGGGCTTGAAGTCCATGATCTTGGCCGCCATCATTACCGTGGTTGCCGTCGCTATCTTCGCTGTTGCCAACAGGTTCCTCGGCCAGTCGGAGACCCGCACCGCCGGCGGTATCTCCGGCATCTTCGGCCAGCCTGCCGTGGTCAACTACGCCACGGGAATGAGCACGGATTCGCGCATCATGACCGGCTATGCGGCCACCATTGTGGTGGCGCAGATAGTCAAAATTGTGGTCATTCCGCTGATGCTCACGTTCTAATCCGCCACGAGCGTTTCGATGGTCAGTTCCGGGTGCTCCTTCTCAATGAAGGCCAGCTTCCACTTATCACCAAACAGAGCGATGAGTTCGCCATCGGTGCGGGTGAAGATCTCCACGCCGCGCTGACGGCCCAGCTCGGGCGCAGACTCGGCGTCCGTGCGCCGCGCCACCGAGTAGGGGATGGGCTCGGTGATGGTCTCCACGTTGTATTCGACCTCCATGCGAGCCTGCATGACCTCGAACTGCATGGGGCCCACCGCGGCCATGACCGGGGCGGCATCGCCACGCGTATCGTTGCGCAGAATCTGGACCACGCCTTCCGCAGCCAGCTGGTCCAAGCCCTTGCGGAAGGCTTTGTAATCGCCCAAAGACTTCGCGCGCAGGATGCGGAAAGCCTCAGGCGCGAACTGCGGCATGGGCTGGAACTGTACCTTCTTGCCCGTGTAAATCGTGTCACCCGGTGCCAAGGAACCGGCATTGACCAAGCCCACAATGTCACCCGGGTAAGCCGTATCCACGGTGTCACGCGTGCGGCCAAAGACCGTCAGGGCGTACTTAGTGGAGAAGCTGCGCCCAGACTGTGCGTGGTTGACCTGCATGCCGCGCTCAAACTCACCCGAGACCACGCGCATGAAGGCCAAGTTATCGCGGTGCTTGCGGTCCATGCCCGCCTGCACCTTGAAGATGACGCCCGCGAAGTCATCGGTGACCTCACGTACCTCATCGATGGCGGAGGTAGCGGCCTCGATGGCCTGCGGATCCGACTCACGCGAGCGCGGAGCCGGGGCGATGGCGCACAGCGTATCCAGAATCTGGTGCACGCCGAAGTTCAGCATCGCGGAGGCGAAGATGAGCGGGGAAGTCACGCACTGCTCGAAGAGCTCTTGGTCGTGCAGGGCGCCGTCGGCTGCCAGCAGCTCTGCTTCCTCCACAGCCGTCTCCCAGGCGTCCTCTTCCTTCGCGGCTGCATCCTCAGGCGCGTAGTGCTCCTCCGGGGCGATGGTGGAACCACCGGCGGTGCGCAGGAAGTGCACGTACTCGTCGGCCTCGCCGTCATCGTTGATGTGGGCCAAGCCGCGGAAGTCGCCGGCAATACCCACCGGCCAGTACAGCGGGGTGGGCTGCAGCTGGATTTCGTTGACGATTTCGTCGACAAGCTCCAGCGGCTCCCGGCCCACGCGGTCCCACTTGTTGATCACCGTGATGATAGGCAGGCCGCGGGCCTTACACACTCGAAACAGCTTGAGGGTCTGGGGCTCGAGGCCCTTGGCGGCGTCGATAAGCATGACGGCGGCGTCCACCGCCGTGAGCACGCGGTAGGTATCCTCCGAAAAGTCCGCGTGGCCCGGGGTGTCCACCAAGTTGATCATGTAGGGCTCGCCCTCGTGACCCTCGGGCGCGTACTCGAACTGCAGGGCCGAGGAGGCCACGGAAATGCCGCGCTCCTTCTCCATCTCCATCCAGTCAGAGACCGTGGACTTGCGGTTGCCCTTGCCATGCACCGCGCCAGCTTCGTTGATGACGTGCGCATGCAGCGCCAGCGCCTCCGTTAGCGTGGACTTACCAGCATCCGGGTGGGCGATGACGGCGAATGTGCGGCGGCGGGAAGCTTCGGAGGCAATACTCATGCGGGCTAGTTTAGCCGCTGGCTGCTACCACTCCACATTGAGCTGGCGGCCCAGATCATCAAAGACGCGCCGGGCCACGGAGAGCTTCTTCGCAATCGGCCGCTGCAGGCCTGGCTTGCGCTTCTGGTTGTAGTACTCGCCGGATTCGAAATGGATGCCTGGGGTGCCGCTGAGGAAGTAGGCCAAGTTCTCCCCGCCCTTGTCCGCCTTGCCTAAGACGTATTGAGCCGCAGTGGTCGAATAGAGCTTGCTTGTCCTACTCGTTGAGTTATGCCCGAAGCCAGTATTCAAAATGCCCGGGTGGAAGGCCACGGAGGTCAGACCATGCGAGTCGAGGTAGCGGGTCAGAAGAATATCGCCCAACTTGGCGTTGCCGTAAGCGCGCTCCGCGGTGAATTTTTCAAAGGTGTTTGGGTCACCGGGATCGAAAGCGGAATACAGGACGTTGGCCAAAGAGGCGGTCTGCACCACGGTGGCATCGCTGGCCCGCAGGGTATCGCGCAATAAAGAGGTCAGAAGAAAAGGCGCCACAACGTTGATCTGCCACGTGCGCTCGAAGCCATCGGCGGTGGCGAAGGGGCCGTCGAACATGCCGCCGGCGTTATTGCCCAAGGCATCGATCTGCGAGTACTGGCTTAGCTCTTCCGCGAGACGGCGAACTTGGCCCAAAGACTCGTAGTTGGCCACGTGAAAGGCCGCACCAATTTCTTCGGCTACGGCCTGCGTCTTTTCCGGGTTCCGGCCCACGAGCACGAGCGAATCCTGCGGGCGGCGCTGGTGAAGGATGCGGGCAGCGGCCGCGCCCACCCCGCTCGAAGCACCGGTAATGACAATTGTTCGAGGGTCATGACTAGAAGGCAGGTTCTTGCTCGCGCGGCTCATACTTGGACAGTGTAGGGCGTTGAGCGCCGCTGCGCCGGGGTTTATTTCGCCCGGGAATGGATCTCCTGCTGGGCCTTGCTGAGTCCCTCTGTCACGATGAGGCGGGCGGCCTCGGCGGCGGTGGCGATGGTGGAATCGAGCTCAGCGCTGGCGTCGACAGGCGCGAGCACCCAGTCCGGGATGGAGCCACCCTTGGGCGGGCGCCCGATACCCACGCGCACACGCAGGTAATCGCGCGTGCCCAAGCGCTCGCTCAGCGACTTCAAGCCGTTATGGCCATTCTCGTTGCCGCCCTTTTTAATGCGCACCTTGCCGGCGGGTAGGTCGAGCTCGTCATGGATGACGATGATGTTTTCTGCCGCAACCCCCAGCTGCGCGGCCAAGGGTGCGATGGGATCGCCGGAGAGATTCATGTAGGTGTGTGAACGCAAAGCCACGACCTTCGTGCCCCCGAGCTCGAGCTGTGCGGCGCTGAGCTGGTGCCCGGTGACGGGTTCAAGCATGTCGCCAGCTTCGGCGAGGAGATCATCCACCGCCATGTACCCCACATTGTGACGGGTCGCGGCGTATTTCGCGCCGGGATTGCCTAAGCCTACGATGAGCCACTTAGCGCTTAAATCGGCTGGACTTAGTCCAGGGTTGACTGCCTTTTTCGTCTTCTTCGGCGCAGCCTCAGCGCTGCCAAAGAGGCGGGTGAAAAAGTCACGGATGGCGGACACAACAACTCCCTTGATGGATTTTCTTTAGGCTGGGGGACCATGAGTCAACTTCTTGAGGCTATCACCTGTCCCGTCCTACCTGCCCCGATGGCCGGTGGGCCCACCACGCCTGAACTGGTTGCCGCCGCTGAGTCCGCCGGTTCTTTTGGCGCGCTGGGCCTGGGGAGCTCTTCAGTAGACGCCGCGCGGGAGGCCATCGCTGCGTGTGCGGGCACGCGATTCGGGGTCAATATCTTTCACCCGCAGCGCGCGCTGACTGAAACGGAGCTCGCAGCTGCACGGTCCCTCGCCGCGGAAGAGGACGCCGTGCTTGGCGACGTCCCCCTAAACTTCGGCTGGCAGGACAAGCTCGACGCAGCGCTGGAGGGTGGGGCAGCGGTGCTCTGGTCGATGTTCGGCGTCTTTAACGAGGAAGAAGTCGCGCGCATCCATGCCGCTGGGGCAGAGGCGTGGACCACGGTCACCACCCCCGAGGAGGCGCAGACTGCCACCGCGCGAGGCGTCGATGTGTTGTGCGTGCAGGGGCCTGAGGCCGGCGGGCACCGCGGAGTGTGGGACCCGAGTGCGGAACCCGACCAACGCCCGCTTAAAGAACTTGTCGCGGCGGTCCATCAGGTCACGGACCTTCCGCTCATTGCCGCGGGTGGGCTGCGAACTCGGGAGGATGTCGCCGAGGCCCTGGCGTGGCCGGGGGTAGAGGCAGTCAACTGTGGCTCTGCCTTCTTGCTGTCCGAAGAAGCCGGAACGAGTGAGCACAACCGTGACCTTCTGCGCCGTGGCGGCAGGACGGTGTCGACCCGCGCGTTCTCCGGGCGCTACGCCCGCGGGCTGGAGACCGCCTACACACGGGCACACCCGGACCTGCCTTTGGTCTACCCCTATCTCAACGCGTTGCTGAAACCGCGTCGTGCGCAGCTCGACGCCGACGTGGACTATTGCCTCGTAGGTGTCGATGTAATGAAACTTCGCGGGGGTAGTGTGGCGGAGATCCTCGCTCAACTACACCCAAACGGGCATGAATAAGGGTTAATATTTACGGATGGACATAGTTTTACACCCTTTTTGACGAGTAAAGGATACAAAGCACGTGACTTCGAACGCGCACATTGGGCACGAGGATTGGAACGAGCGCCTGGAGCTGGCCCAAGAGATGATCCCGCTCATCCACCAGCTGCACCGCAATAACAACGTTGTCACCTCTATCTACGGCCGCCTGCTCATCGGTGTGACCGATATCGACATCATCAAGGCACACCGCTACGCCCGCCGCATCGCTGAGCGTGAGCTTTCCACCGCAGAGACCCTGCCCATCCTCAAGGAACTGTGCTCGATGAACCTGGGCACCGCTTCCATCGACTTGGGCCGCCTGGCCACTGGCTTCCAGGAGTCCGGCTCCGATAACCTGCGCAACTACCTCGAGGAGACCCTCGTGGATCTCGTCGGCGCTGCTGTGGATAAGGAATCCACCGACGTCGTCCTCTACGGATTCGGTCGCATCGGCCGTCTGCTAGCCCGCATCCTCATCGCCCGCGAGGCTGCTTACGGCGGCGTGCGCCTGCGCGCCATCGTCGTGCGCAAGAAGGGTGACATGGACATCTTCAAGCGCGCCTCCCTCTTGCGCCGCGACTCCGTCCACGGTGCCTTCAACGGCACCATCGCCGTCGACGAGGAGAACGAGGTCATCTGGGCCAACGGCACCAAGATTCAGATGATTTACGCTAACGACCCGGCGGAGATCGACTACACCCAGTACGGCATCGACAACGCCATCGTCGTGGACAACACCGGTGTGTGGCGCGACCGCGAGGGCCTGTCCCAGCACCTGCAGTCCAAGGGCGTGGCTCGCGTGCTGCTCACCGCTCCGGGCAAGGGCGACCTGAAGAACATCGTCTACGGCATCAACCACGGTGACATCGAGGATTCCGACCAGATTCTCTCCGCCGCATCCTGCACCACCAACGGCATCACCCCGGTGCTCAAGGTTATCAACGACCGCTACGGCGTGGTTCACGGCCACGTGGAGACCGCGCACTCCTTCACCAATGACCAGAACCTCATCGATAACTTCCACAAGGGTGACCGCCGCGGCCGCGCAGCCGGCCTGAACATGGTGCTCACGGAGACCGGTGCAGCCAAGGCCGTGTCCAAGGCTCTGCCGGAGTTTGAGGGCAAGCTCACCGGTAACGCCATCCGCGTTCCCACCCCGGACGTTTCCATGGCCGTGCTCAACCTCGAGCTGGAGAAGGAAGCTGACCGCGACGAGGTCAACGACTTCCTGCGCAACGTCTCCCTGCATTCCGACCTGCGCCAGCAGATCTCCTACATCGCCTCCCCGGAGGTTGTGTCCTCTGACTTCGTGGGCTCTACCCACGCTGGTGTCGTCGATGGCCTCGCCACCATCTCCTCCGGCAAGCACCTCGTGCTCTACGTGTGGTACGACAACGAGTTCGGCTACTCCAACCAGGTCATCCGCATCGTCGAGGAAATCGCCGGCGCTCGCCCGGTGGTGTACCCGAAGCGCGTTGACGTCTCTGAGCTCTAAGAGCTAGGAAACCTAACACCGCCCTCGCTGCATGGCGTGGGCGGTGTTTCGCTGTTTTAGGCTCCTGCTCGGTCTGCGACCTAGCTTTGCCAGGATGCTTCAAACGCGCAACTGCCCGATCTGCCAAAAGTACGGGCCCGAAAAATCTAGACTGCTTTTGTCAGATTCGTCAGTTTTAGCGGGGAGACAGCGCACGCGTGTGGAGCAGACGCCGTGCGAGCAACGCGGCAGCCGCACAGAGCACCACAGTCAGCGTCATGGCGATGGCGTAGCGCAGAGACGAGTACGCAACTAAGGGCCAAGCAGGGAAGGCGAGTATCCACAGACCGGTATCTGCCAAGACGTCGCCGCCTAAGGTGACGGAGACGATAGTCCCCACGATGCTGAGGGCGATAGCGCTTACAATGCCGAGGCGAACCACCAGGATGAGTGATACTGCCGCGATGGCAAAGCCCACCCCAACCGTAAGGGGAAATGCCGGAAGCTGGGCCGCGACATCGCCACCTGCGAGCGCACTGGCCAGGTATGCGGCAGCGCATACCGCCAGGATGACACACAGGAACCAGAGGAGAATCCCGGATGTGCCGAACCGTGTTTCCATATGGACCAACGGCCATGAATCAGCTACACGGGGCCAAACGAGGACCGGCAAGATACCTGCGCCGACCGGAAGCAGAAAGTAGTGAAAGAAACCTTCGACGTAGTTAGCGGGATATTGCAGGGCGACAAAGCCTAGCGCCAGAATGCTGAGCATCAAGCAAGAGAACACCGCTGGGCTAAAAGCTGCACGGTGGAGTCCTAGCAACGTGGACCACAGCGAGGACTGTGCCGCCGCACGGGGGTGTCTCGTTGGCTGCCATACTTGGGCTTCTTCCATGGTGGTATTAGCAACGTCGGCATCAGTCTGGGCCGTTGTGGAACGCGCGAAACGGTGTCGCAGCGAGAACATTGGCCGGTATCGTCGCGGCGTGTAGACTGCGGCTAATGCTCCGAGAACGGCGAGGATGACGCACAATATGAAAGCCGGTAGTGGACTGCTGGTGAGAAGTGGGTCTTGTGGTTCAAGAGGCACCGAGTTCTGGTGAATACGCAATGCGCGCAGAAGCAATCGTTGCGGCCATGCTGGGGGAAAGGCCCACCACCTGCCTGATTCGACAGTGCACGGAAGGATGCTGATTATTTGCCATAGGGCCGCGGCTACCAGCGTTAAGCCGAAGCCCAGTCGGCGGGCACAGGCAGCGGAAAGCCCGGCAATGCCAAGCGCGCCAAGGAAGGAGTAGAGCCCAGCTACGAGGATAAGTTCATGATTCTCCCGCCCCTGGGCAGCGACAACGAACCAAGAAACACCAAAGTTCAGAATATGGAAGACCGCAAGGCTGACAATGACAACGATAAAGCGGGCAGCATTCTCGAGACGCGGGTTGAGGTTTCTCCATTGCGTTCCGCCGCTGCGAGTGATGGTCTCGCGGCGTTCTGGAATGGCAGCGAACAGCCCAGTAAGAGGGGAATACATGCCGGTAACAAACAAGGATTGCCAAGCCAAGACGCCCGTGGCATCAGTGCGTGCTGAGGCCATTGAGGAGAAAATGATTGTCATGATGACCAGCGGTAGCGCCAGCAAAGGCAACCACTGTAAGGCGCTTCCACGGCTGCGCAGTAGTTCTGCTGAAAGGTAACTCGGGCGAGGGGCAGTAGTGTGCTTAGGCACGTGACTCTCCTTCCCGGTTGGTAGGCGCTTGGGAGGGGTGGCTCGGTGAGGTAAGTCGGAAGAATTCTTCCTCCAACTGACCACGTGGAGCTAGCTCGTGCAGGGAACCGGAATAGCGAATCGTACCCTCGGCCAAGACGGTGATGTCATGGGCAAGGTGCAGGACCTCTCCAAGCTGGTGGGAGCTGACGATAACGGTGTGCCCAGCCGCGGCTAGTTGTTGTAGTAGCTCTCGCAATTCCATGATTCCTTGGGGATCGAGGCCATTCTGGGGCTCATCAAGAACAAGAACCTCTGGATCGCCGAGGAGAGCTTGCGCTAACGCTAGGCGGGCCTTCATACCAGTGGAAAAGGATTTCGCCTTCTTGGAGCCAACGCCGCTGAGCCCAGCGATGGAGAGAACCCGGTCAATCTCAGAGTCGGGAAGCCCCAGAAGTCGAGCGTGAACGCGAAGATTCGCCGCGGCAGACAGATGACCATAAAAGGCTGGCCCGTTCACTGAGGCACCAATGCGGCGAAGCACATTGCGGTTCCAAGGTTGGCCCGCCACGCTGATGGAGCCCGAGTCAGGAGGCAGGAGGCCTAAGAGGATGGAGAAGATTGTTGATTTTCCTGCCCCGTTGCGCCCGAGGAGCGCATGCACGCGGCCAGGGGAGATGTGGAAGGAAACATCATCGAGGACTCGTTGCCGACCAAAAGACTTCGAGATGTGCTCAAAAGAGATATCGCAATTCATAAAATGCAGTATCGCCGGGGCTCATCATAAAGGAATCCGCCTGCATGATGGTCTTCAGCGAGCAGACCTCCTACCGTGGTAGGAGCTTAGGCAACCCCAGCACGCTGCGCTAAGAGAACGAGGGCCACTCGGTCACGTGCGGCGAGTTTAGACATGAGCGCGGAGACGTGAGTTTTCACCGTGGTTTCTGCGATGACCATGTCGGCGGCTATCTCCGCATTTGTAGCACCACGCGCGATGAGCGAAAGCACTTCCATCTCGCGGCGCGTTACAAGACTGAGTCCTTGGCGTTCCTGGGCGCTGAGGTTTTCGCGCGTCAGCGCCGAGCGATAAGCCTCCAGCACTGGGCCGGTTACCTCGGCGGCCAGCACCGATTCTCCTTGCGCCACGTTGCGAACGGCGGTCACAAGAACCTCTGGGTCGGCATCCTTCAGCAGGAAGCCGTGGGCGCCAGCGGAGATGGACCGCGCCACGAGCTCTTCATCATTGAATGTGGTGAGCATGATGATGCGGCACTCGGGCTTGCGCTCGAGTATGGCTTGCGCCGCTGCAATGCCGTCCATGCCAGGCATGCGAATGTCGAGGATAGCCACATCAATGTGGTGGCTTATTGCTGCTGCCACGGCATCCGCCCCCGTGGCCGCGGTGGCCACGACCTCGATGTCTTCTTGCGCAGTGAGGATGGTAGACAGTGCTGAGAGCAGCATTGCTTGATCATCGGCCAACAAGACGCGGATTCTAGAGCTGCTGGGTTGCATCCATTGTCTCCTTCATCGGTATCTGTGCGTGCAAGGAAAAGGAATGAGCATCGCCGGAATAGTCGAGGCGACCGCCAAGCGAACGAGCTCGTTCCGCCACTCCGACTAAGCCCACGCCGCTGCCCGCGACGTTGCTTGGCGTGGGATGAGGATTGGTGGAGATGAGGGTGAGCGCGGCGGCGTCATCAAGTACAAGCTCAACCACGACATGCGTGCCGACGCCCTGATGGCGCAGAGCATTCGTCAAGCCCTCCGTGGTAATGCGCACCAATGCCATCTGCACCAACGACGGCACGGCGTATTCAGCTGGGAGGTTTGCGTCGACTTTCAGCCCGGCAGCGCGGAAGCCTTCGAGGATTCCTTCGATGTGCTCAAGTTGTTGAGCAGGCTCTAGAGCCGTGGGGCCGGGTGAGCGCAAGGCAGCGACGATTCCGCGAACCTCGCCCAAGGCGGTATCCGCATTATCGCGGATCGAAAGAAGTGCTTCTTCAGCCGCGCCGGAGTCCGTATTCGCTGCAACGATGCCTGCATTAGCCTGAACCTTAATCAGGGTGAGGGAATGGGCAAGGACATCGTGCAGTTCCCGTGCAATGAGGAGGCGTTCTTCTTCTTGTGCCTGGTGGAAGCGCTCGCGGGCTAGTATCTCCCGTTGGCGATCACGGTCAAAATACCGGGCAGCGATGAAATACGTGCTGCCCAGCACTGCCCAATGGGCCACCACCATGGCAAGGAAGGGTGTGTCTACCTCATAGCGCAGAAGGTAAGTCTCAGTGTCGATGCGCCACATGAAGGGGGAGATAAAGGTACCGAGTGCGGTGATGAGGAGGACCACCCGCGGAACCAGCCTCTGGGTGATGTACCGCGAGGTGGTGTACACGGCCATGGGGGCGGTCAGCGCCCACGGGGTGAGGCCGCTATTGGTGGGGAGCTGGTTCATCCATATGACAGCCCAGGCCAGGAGCAGAACTAGGAATCCTGTTGCGCTCACGATTGGCCTCGAGCGCCACACGAGGAAGAACGGTATGAACAGCAGCGACAAGAGAGCCTCGAGTACTTCCACCGTTCCGGAAGAGGAAAACGCCAAGGCACAATAAAAGGCCGCTACGAGCCCCGCGACTCCTGCGAGTAGCGCGTCCCCCAAATGCACCGAGGACAGGAAGGTACGCGCGGTGCGGGAAGAGCTCATAGACGGCCATGGTAGTACATGCCGAAAGTACTACTTCTTTTTCTTGTCCTTCTTGCCCTTCTTTTTCTTTCCTTGCTTCTTGCCGGAGCCGGAGCCGTTGACCTTCTCACGCTCCAACTCGGCGGCGACATCCGGGACGTAGGCAAATTCATTGCGCGGCGGGCGTACGTATTCGGCCTCGAGCTCGGGGCGATCCGGGATCTCAGGAACATCCTGCTCTACGTGCTGGTACGGAACCATCTTGAGGATGTGGTTGATCACGTTGATGCGCGAGCGCTTCTTGTCCTCGGATTCCACGGTGTACCACGGGGAGGACGGGGTATCGGTGTGGACGAACATTTCATCCTTGGCACGCGAGTAGTCTTCCCAACGGGTAATGGACTGCAAGTCCATGGGGGAGAGCTTCCAGCGGCGCAGCGGATCGTTGCGGCGGGACTTAAAGCGTGCGAGCTGCTCCTCATCAGAAACGGAGAACCAGTACTTAAGAAGGATGACACCATCCTCGATGAGCATGTGCTCCAGCAGCGGAGCCTGGTGAAGGAAGCGCACGTATTCTTGCTGGGAACAGAAGCCCATGACACGCTCCACGCCGGCGCGGTTGTACCAGGAACGGTCGAAGATGACGATCTCGCCGGCGGTGGGCAGCTTCTCAATGTAGCGCTGGAAATACCACTGGCCCGCCTCACGGTCGGTGGGCTTCGGCAGCGCCTCGATGCGGCAGGTACGCGGGTTCAGGTATTGCGTAATGCGCTTGATGGCGGAACCCTTGCCGGCGGCGTCGCGGCCCTCCATGATGATGACCACGCGGGCGCCGGTCTCAACGACCCACTGCTGCATCTCGACGAGCTCTGCTTGGAGGCGCTTGAGCTCGTCCTCATAGGCTTGCTTGTCTAGCTTCGGCGGCTTGGTGGCAGACTTCTTAGACTGTGAACTCATACCTCTAAATTTACCGCTTAGCTGGGTAAATACCTAACCGCGAGAGTTAGGTAGGCGGGGCGAATTGGCAGGTATTTAGTCAACCTCGTGTTGCGTCACCGCGCCGCTGGCGGCGTCGACGTCGAGTTCATGTTCCTGGCCATTAGCCTTGAATTCAATCTCCCAGTGTGGGCCCTTGCCGTCGTCACCATCGTCGTAGTCGACCTCTTTTTCTGTGACGGTCTGGGCATCAACACCGGCGTGGGATAAAGCTTTCTCGAATGCTTCATCACCGGTGAGCTTCCCAGAATTCTCTGCATTTCCGGCGTCCCTGGCAGCAGCCGTGGCTGCAGGCTGTTGGGCGTCGTCATCGCGGTCATCGTCGTCATCATCATCGCCCTGGTCCGCGCCAGTTGCAACGGCTGTTTCCGTCACGGTTTCCACAGTCGCGGGAGTCGGCGTCGGGGCGGGATCGGCCTCTTTATCCGAAGAACAGGCAACCAGCGCGGTACTGGTGCAGAGTGCAAGGCCGGCGGCGGTGAAGCGGGAACGAAGAGTCATTGAGGCTCATCCTTCTTGGTCGGTCGGGCACGTGTGGTGCCCCACCCTAACGAAGCCTGTCAGGTTTCGCTGAAGATCCTGGATGCGGCTGAATATTAACGGCCGTGACAGGTACAGCCTTCGCCGCAGCCCCCGGCAGCGGGCGGTTCGCCGAAGCGCGTGGTGTTCTCAATTGCCCCGAGCCCTTCGATGCTGATGCGGGTGCGGGAGCCGTCGCCAAGCAGTGCTTCCTCACCGCGCGCGAAGCCCACGCCTTCCGGGGTGCCGGTGGCAATAACATCGCCTGGATTCAGGGGGTAGAGGGAGGAACAGAAGGCGATGAGCTCGGCCACGGAGAAGATGAGGTCATCGGTGTTATCGTCCTGTCGGACTTCACCATCGACGGTCGTGACCAGTCGCGCGGCCTTGCCCGGGGTCCATTCATCAGTCGTGGTCAACCAGGGCCCGAAGCCGGCGGTGCGGTAGAAGGATTTACCGGCGTGGAACTGCGTGGTGGCACGCTGATAATCGCGCAAAGTGTAGTCATTCATGATGGCATAGCCCGCCACATGCCCGAGTGCCTCCGCTACCGGAATGCGGTGCGCACGGCGCCCAATGACCACGGCGAGCTCTCCTTCATAGTCCAGCTTCTTCGTGGCATAGTCCGGCACATAGACATCGTCGAAGGGCCCGGTCAGAGCCTCCGGGAACTTGATGAAGAGCGTGGGCTGTGTAGGCAGCTCGCGGCCCATCTCACGGGCATGCTTGGCGTAGTTAACACCGACGCAGATAATCTTGCCCGGGTTCGGGACGACGGGAGCCAAGTCGGTATCGTCGAAAACTACGGGCTCGCCAGAAAGCTGTGCGGCCTTGCGCCAGTCGGGACTACTAAGTAATTCTCCTACATCTTCATAATCCAGCTCCGTGCCCACGTTGGGTCCATCGATGCGGATAGCGCAGGTGCCAAAACTGGTGCGAAGAGTAGCGAGCTTCATGCCGGCTAGTCTAACGCGCGAAGAATCTCATCGACCGCATCAGCACAGATGATGGGAACCTCCTGGGCCTCTTGTTTGTTCCACGGTTTGAGCACAAATGCAGCCGGATCCATGCGGCCAGGTGGGCGGCCGATGCCCACCGAAAGTCGCTGATAGTCCTTCGTTCCCAGGGATTTTGTGGTGGAGCGCAGGCCATTGTGCCCATGGTCTCCGCCGCCGAGGCGTCGCTTGATGGTGGCGAAGCCAAGCTCCAGCTCATCGTGGACAACGATGATGTGGTCATGCGGAATGTTGAAGTATTGGGCGAGGGCTTTGATGGGGCCGCCGGATAGGTTCATGAAGCTGCGCGGCTTGGCGACGATCATCTTGGTGTCCCCGCGCCGCGCTTCGGCGATATCGGTGTTCGTCTTCTTGTGAACTGAGAAGGAAGCAAACAGCTCGCGGGCTAGCTCATCAGCCACGTCAAAGCCGATGTTGTGGCGGGTACCAGCGTACTTCGGGCCGGGGTTTCCTAGACCAACGACGAGAAAGGGAGAAGAAGTCACGCTGCCCATTCTAAACAGCGTAGGGGCGAAAAACGGCGAACCGCGCCCGTCCCCAGAAAGCTGGGGGCAGGCGCGGTTCGTTAGATAGGTGAGGGGAAGTTTACTCCTCGTCCTTCTTCTCCTCGGAAGCAGACTCGGCGCCAGCCTCAGCGCCACCTTCCTCAGCAGCCTCAGCGGCAGCCTCGACGTCCTCATCAACCTCCGGCTCGGAGATGGAGACGATGACGGTGTCTTCCTCGGCAGCAAGGGTGGTGCCCTCCGGCAGGGAAACCTCGCCGGCGGTGACCACGGTGCCGTCCTCGAGGCCCTCGATGGACACGACGATCTCTTCCGGAATGTTGAGCACGTCTGCCTCGACGAGGAGGACGTCGGCATCCTGGATGGACATGAGGCCCGGAGCCGGCTCGCCCTCGAGGACAACCGGAACCTCGACCTCAACCTTCTCGCCGCGCTTAATGGAGAGCAGGTCGATGTGGTCGATGTTGAAGGTCAGGACGTTCTGGTCAATGTGCTTGACCATGACCAGGTGCTGCTCGCCCTCGAGCTCCAGCTCGAACACGGCGTTGACGCCGTGGTTACGGACCAGTGCGGTCATCTCCAGGCGGTCAACGGCGAAGTGCAGGACGTCGACGGCGTGGCCGTAGACGACGCCCGGGATCTTGCCTGCAGCGCGCAGACGGCGAGCGAAGCCCTTGCCGAACTCGGAACGGACTTCAGCCTTCAATACGGGGCGCTCAGAAGCCATAAGTAAATCTCCTTAAAGTATCGTTGTGCGGCAAGGGCTGTTGTAGGACCATGTAGATACGACAAAAGCCTGCCGATGGACGTCTTGGACGAGTCATCGCAGGCTTAATACAAGATTCACTGCTTAACTTGTGCTATCGCGTCGATAACGGATTTCTCCCTCGCCGAGACGCACAAAATTTTAGCAGCAGCGTTGTCGCAGAATCAAATCTAGTGAGTCTCAAATAGCGTGGTCACAGAACCGTTCTCGAAAATCTCGTGGATGGTGCGAGCCAGCAGCGGGGCGATGGACAGGACCGTGAGGTTGTCCCAGCCCTCGGTGGACTGCGGCAGGGTATCGGTGGTGATGACCTCGACAGCACCGCATTCGGACAGGCGCTCGCGGGCTGGGTCGGAGAAGACACCGTGGGTACACGCAATAACCACGGACTTGGCGCCGGCTTCCTTGAGCACTCGGACTGCGCCTGCGATGGTGCCGCCGGTATCAATCATGTCATCGAGCAGGATGCAGTCCTTGCCCTCGACGTCACCGACGACGCGGTTGGACACCGTCTTGTTGGCCTCGGTGGTTGAGCGGGTCTTGTGGACGAAGGAGAGTGGGGCGTCACCAAGCTCGTGTGCCCACTTCTCAGCCACCTTCACGCGGCCAGCATCGGGGGAGACCACAGCCAAATTGTCCATCGGGTACTTGGACTTGATGTAGTCCGTCAGGATCGGCATGGCGTGCATGTGGTCGACCGGGCCATCGAAGAAGCCCTGAATCTGGTCGGTGTGCAGATCTACGGATACGATGCGGTCGGCGCCGGCAGCGGCCAGCAGGTCTGCCACCAGGCGGGCAGAAATAGGCTCGCGGCCGAGGTGCTTCTTGTCCTGGCGTGCGTATGGGTAGAAGGGCAGGATGGCGGTGATGCGCTTGGCGGAGCCGCGCTTGAGCGCATCAATCATGATGAGCTGCTCCACCAGCCACTTGTTGAGCGGCTGGGTGTGGGACTGCATCACGAAGCAGTCGGCACCACGGACGGACTCCTCGAAGCGAATGAAGATCTCACCGTTGGCGAAATCGCGGGCGGTGGTCGGAACCAGATCAGTCTTGAGCTCCTTGGCCACAGCCTCAGCCAACGCCGGGTGAGCACGCCCGGTGAAGAGCATCATGTTCTTGCTGCTGCCGGTAACCTTGCCAGTCATCAGTAGATATCCCTTTACTTGTCGTTAGTTAGTGGTCTGGTCGTCAGCCTCGGTGTCCTGTGCCTTGCCGGCGGCTTCCGCTGCCGGCGTGCCCGGACGCTTCTTTTGCACCCAACCTTCGATGTTGCGCTGCTTGCCGCCGGAGACCGCGAGCGCTCCCGCGGGAACGTCGTCCTTAATTACTGTACCCGCACCAGAGTATGCGCCATCACCGACGGTGACGGGAGCGATAAACATGGTGTCCGAGCCGGTGCGCACGTGGCTGCCGATGGTGGTGTGGTGCTTGTTGACGCCGTCGTAGTTGACGAAGACGGAGGAAGCACCAATGTTGGAGTAATCACCCACGGTGGCATCACCGATATACGTCAGGTGAGGCACCTTGGTGCCGCGGCCGATCTGTGCCTTCTTTGCCTCGACGAAGCCGCCCAGCTTGCCTTCTTCACCCACGATGACGCCGGGGCGGATGTAGGTAAACGGGCCAATCTGCGCGTTGCTGCCAATGACGGAGTCGAAGCCGTGCGTGCGCACCACATGTGCACCTTCACCAACCTGCATGTTGGTCAGGGTGGTGTCGGGGCCAACCTCGGCGCCATCGGCGATGGTCGTGGCACCCCACAGCTGGGTGTTGGGGTGAATGGTGACGTCCTGGCCAATTGTCACGTTGACGCCGATCCAGGTGGTATCGGGATCAACGATGGTGGCGCCGCCGCGCATGGCTTCCTCGACCATGCGGCGGTTGAGAAGGCGGCCGGCTGCGGCCAATTGCACGCGGTCGTTGACACCGGAGAGCTCATCCGGATCGGCAGCGACGTGCGCGCCGACGCGGTGTCCAGCCTCGCGGGCAATCTCCAAAACATCGGTGATGTAGAGCTCACCCTGGGCGTTATCGGAGTTGAGCTTCGTCAGGGCGTCGCGAAGCACGGCACCGTCGAATGCAAAGACACCGGAGTTGACCTCGTGCACCGTGCGCTGCTCCTCGGAGGCGTCCTTCTGCTCCACGATGGCGGTGACGGATCCATCCTCGGCGCGCAGCACGCGGCCGTAACCGGTGGGATCCTCCAGCGTCATGGATAGCACGGTCACAGCGTTGCCCTCCCCGGTGTGAGCCTCCTGCAGCTGGCGCAAAGTCTCCGGGCGTAGAAGTGGAACGTCACCGTTAGTCACGATGACGGTGCCGTTAAAGTCCGGCAGAGCGCTCAAGCCACACTGCACGGCGTGGCCGGTACCGTTCTGCTCCTCCTGAACGGCCTGGGATACTGCGCAATCCAGTTCTTCGGCGATAGCATCGACAGCAGGGGAGACCTGATCACGCTGGTGGCCCACGACGACCACGAGGTGCTCCGGGTTTAGACCAGCGGCTGCGTGGAGGGCGTGGCCGAGAAGTGACCTCCCGCCAATCTCATGCAACGTCTTTTGGGTTGAGGATTTCATGCGGGTACCTGCGCCTGCTGCCAGGACAATGGCGGCGCAGTCAGTTACTTCAGCCACGAGTGTGTGCTTCTCCTGTGATTGGGGGTCAGGACTTACTGTGTTTCATCATAACGCGTGCTGCCTACTTCCCGTGTGACACTTCCGGGAGCGCTCGGGCACGCCATGCGCCAATCAGACCGATGCACGCTAAGAACAGAATGGCTGCCGAGGGGCCCGCGAGTGCAATGACGGCGGAGATGCCGCCGACGACGAGGAGGATGACGCCCATCATGGTGTTTGCGGCCCCGACGTAGCGGGTGCGCTTATCCTCACCAGCCATGTCCACCACATAAGTCTTGCGCGCCACGCGAATTGCGGCGTGCGCCAGGTTGACCAAGAAGAAGCCGAGGGGAAGGGCCCACATGCTCACCGCTGTCGGCGCCCACGCGGCACAGGCCACGATGGCCAGCAAGATGATCGCCGCGGCACCCGCAGCCCAGGACATAACCAAGCGGGAGGACTTATCCGACAACACACCGGAAACCCGGCCGCCGACGAGACTGGCCAAACCCGATGCCAGGACGAAGCCGCCGAGCCCACTGAGTGCCTGCGAGCCGATACTCTGCGAAAGCACCACGATGAAAGAAGTGGACAGGGCAGACACCAACAGCAGGGCACGGACGTTGACGAAGCCACGGAAGCGGGCATCCTGGGTATACAGCTGCCAGGTATCTGTCCACCAGCTGCGGTTCATGCCCTTCTGCCCGGAGTGCTCTGGTACCGGCTCCTCGATTGTGCGGAAGACCGCTGCCGCCAGGAACCACGTGGCTGCGCCGATAGCGAGCATCACTGCTAAACTCCAGCGCGGGAGCTCACCGAGAAGGGCGAGGATGCCACCGGTAATCAAGGTGACCGCGCCGCCGAGCTGTGTAGCACGACCAGTCACCACTCCGCGGTGGCCCTTGGAGATGGTGCGGCCTTGCACGTCCTTTCCGGTCAGCGAACACAGCGCGCGCAGCACGGCAAGCGCGGCAAGCGCGAGGCAGATGATGAGGCCGAGAAGGGGGCCGTCAACAAGCACGGCGGCTGCTGCGATAATCGCTGCGCACAGACCCTGTCCCACCGAGCCCAGCACCCACAGGCGTTTGCGTGCTGGATGGGACACCACCCATGGGGTGAGTGCCGCCTGCGGGAGCATGGAGCCGGACTCACGCAAGGGGACCAGCAGGCCAGTGAAGAAACTTGGGACCCCGGCTACGCTAAACAGCCAGGGTAGAACCGTCTTACCGGAGAGCAATTGATCGCCCACGCCCTGCAGGCCATTCGACCACACGAAGCGGCGGGCATTGGCGGACTCGTTGGAGGGTGAGGAGTCTTGGGAAGATGCAGAACGCGAAGCCATGACTGTGATCTTAAGCCCGGCTCGGCCTTATCCGGGCCTTAAGGTTCACCTGATCTCTATCCTGGGAGGCATGTCTATCTCCGCTCGCCCTATAGTGTCTCGCCGTATGTTCGTCCAAGGTTCCGTGCTGACTCTTGCCGGTGCCGCCGTGATGGGATTGAGCGCCTGCTCCACCTCGGGGTCGAAGAATCAGCCGGAGCCACTGGGCTACGACAGCGAGCCGCGAGCCCTGCCTATCCCGCCCGTGGAGGAAGGAGAGGTCGTCGACGGCACACGCGTATTCAAACTCACCGCTCAAGACGGCTACTCGGAGATCCTCCCCGGCAACGACCGCACGCGGACGTGGGGCTTCAACGGCGCCTTCTTAGGCCCCACACTGCGTGCTCGGCGCGGTGAGAAAGTCCGCGCGGAGATCACCAACGACCTCATCGAGATGACTACGGTGCACTGGCATGGCATGAAACTGCCGGCCTATTCGGATGGCGGCCCGCACTCGCCGATTGAGGTGGGCAAGACCTGGAAACCCGAGTGGGAGATCATTCAGCCCGCGGCCACGCTGTGGTACCACCCGCACCCGCACATGGCCACGGCCACGCATGCCTACCGCGGGCTGGCGGGCATGTTCCTCATCGACGATGACGTGGCCGATGGGCTGGACCTGCCGCAGGACTACGGTGTGGATGATATCCCGGTAGTCATCATGGATGCCAAGTTCACCGAAGACGGTCAGATTGACGAAAAGAGCGATAACACACTGGGGCTTCTGGGCACCACGCCTCTGGTCAACGGCATCACGAATGCGCGCTTCGACGCCACCACGCGCCGGGTCCGCCTGCGCCTGCTCAACGGCGCCTCCATGCGCTTCTACACCCTGGAGCTCAGCAACGGCCCCTTCCACGTCATCGCCACGGACACGGGGCTTCTCGACGCCCCCGTGGAAGTCGATTCCCTCTTCCTCGGCCCCGGCGAGCGCGCCGAAATCATCGTGGATTTGGAGCCAGGTAAGGAAGTGCAGCTGCGCTCGGTGCCGCGCAAAGACAACTTTGGGGTGCCCAAGGACAAGGATGCGGCCGACTTCGGCTTCCAAGATTCCTTCGGCCTGCTCACCATCTCCGGGCCGGAAGAGTCCGCACCGGAGCCACCGGCTCTGCCTGCAACGCTTGACCCCGCCGCGGCGAAGACCCCGTCCACGGAGGGCCTTGAAGAGCGTGAGTTCGTGCTCAACACCTTCATGATCAACGGTGAGCAGATGGACATGGCCCGGGTGGATACCGTCATTGACCACGATGCCCCGGAGATCTGGACCGTGACCAATGAGAACTCTGATTGGCCGCACAACTTCCACATCCACAATGCCCGCTTCAAGGTTCTGGAGTGGGACGGCGATGAGAAGATGAATGTGTTCAATTCTGGGTGGAAGGACATTGTGAACCTTCCGCCGAAGGCCACCGCGCGCCTGCTCGTGGAGTTCGGTCACTTCCCGGATAAGACCATTCCGTACATGTACCACTGCCACATGCTGCTGCATGAGGACGAGGGAATGATGGGGCAGTACGTCATGGTCAACAAGGGCGAGAAGCCCGACGTGCGCGTCAAACCCGCCGCACTCGTCTTCGACCAAACCGCCGCCACGCACTCCGCACACGCGGGCCAGGTGGTGGACTCCTCCCGCAGCCCCTATGCGACGCCGGAGGCGCAGGGCTAACCCTTCACGATGCTCTCGTAGGCACGGCCCGCTAGCGCCGAGCTGTGCCAGCGGGGTGCCGATGCGGAGGCGCTTGATATCTGCAAAAGTGCAGACCTGAAAGTGCAGACCTCCTGCGTCGCCAAGCAGTGCGTTGCGCTTCACGACGCCCACCTGCGTGTCTGCACTTCCAGGTCTGTACTTATGGAAGCGTTGGCCGTTGGAGGCGCTTGAGTAAGACGCTGTGGGACGACGCGAGGCTAGCGATGGTGTGAACTGAAGCAAATTCACCATCATGATGTGAGCAGTGCGCTATGGTCGGTATCTGTGATTCAGGACGTCGACCCGCTCATCCATTCCCTGTACCAGGTCTTTGACCTCATCGGTGTGGTGCTCAACGGCATCATTGGTGGCACGATTGCACGCCGTAGGGAATTCGACATTATCGGTTTCGTCTTTCTGGCGCTCTTTTCAGCGCTGGCGGGCGGCATGATTCGTGACATGCTGATCGCCAGCGGTCCGGCAGCGGCTATCTCTGATCCGCTGTATCTCACGCTGGCGTGTGTGGGCGCGCTCATTGCTTTTTTGACGGACCTGAAGGGCAAGGCCTGGGAAATCTTCCTCGAGCACGCGGATGCTGTCATCTTGGGTGTGTGGTGCACGACTGGATGTGTGAAGGCGCTGACCCATGGAATGCCGTTTATCGCCTGCGTATTCTTGGGAGTCTTGACCGCAGTGGGTGGCGGAATGGTGCGCGATGTTGCTTCCGGCCAGATTCCCTCGGTCTTTGGGGGAAGCCCGCTCTACGCCGTGCCGGCGGTGCTTACAGGAATCGTGATGGCATCCTTCGCGCACTTCGACAAGTTTGCCCTTGGCATGGTCATCTCGCCCTTCGTGGGCTTTGGCCTAGCGGTTATGGCGTATTGGCGCGGGTGGGGGCTTCCGCGCGCTGGTATTGCTCCCTTGAACTACACCGCGGCGCAGGTGGCGTCGATTGCGCGGAAAGCTGAAATTAGGGGATTTAGGCGCGGTCGTAAGAAAAGAAAACAAACACCGCCAAGCGCTGAATAATTGCAGTCCAGGCGGTGTTTGTGCTTGCTTCCCCACCAGGACTCGAACCTAGAATGACGGTACCAAAAACCGTAGTGTTGCCGATTACACCATGGGGAAACTGCGCACATATTATGAGCGCTGGAGGACATATTACATGACAGGTGTGGGCCAAACCTAAACAGGTGCCCGAGACTTTCGGGCGCGTGGTTAACGGCCGACTTTTAGCTGGTGCGGGCCATGTCCAGTGGGGGAGATACAGTAGAAGACATGGTTCGACAAAGGATGACCGGGCGTGAGCGCCGTGAGCAGTTGATCTCCATAGGACGTGCAGCCTTCGCAGAACGCGGCTTCGATGGCGCCAGCGTGGAGGACATTGCAGCACGCGCTGGTGTGTCCAAGCCGGTGGTCTATGAGCACTTCGGCGGCAAGGAAGGCCTCTATGCCGTCGTCATTGACCGCGAGCTCGTGGCTTTGGAAAAGGTCGTGACGGAATCGCTGCAGACGGGTTCTTGGCGCGAGCGCATCGAGCAGGGGGTCGTCGCCCTGCTGACCTATGTGGAGGAGGAGACCGATGGTTTCCTAATCCTCGTGCGTGACTCCAAGCCAGGGGCGGAGCGTAGCTTCTCCACGTTGTTGAATACGGCGGTAAATCAGATTGCGCATATCCTCGGTGAGGCCTTCGAACACCGTGGTCTCGACCCCGAGCTGTCGGTGCTCTACGGCCAAGCGCTCGTCGGCATGGTGGCCACCACTGCGCAGTGGTGGTTGGACGTGCGCGAGCCCTCGCGGGAGACCGTCGCAGCGCACATCGTCAACTTGTGCTGGAATGGTCTTTCCGGCATGGAAGCAGCACCGAAGTTGAAGGGAGCTAAGTAGGTGGCAACGCCGATGCTGGGCGGGCTGCTCAAGGTAGCCGCCTCAGATCCAAAACTTAAAGGCCTCGCCTCCCAAGTGGGGGAAGCCTCATTGCACATTACTGGCATTGACCAGGCGCGCCCGTGGGCCATCGGCACGCTGGCGCACCATGCGCCGGTGCTGGTGGTGACTGCCTCCGGGCGTGAGGCGGAGGATCTCACTGCGGAGCTGACGGCCATGCTGGGGGATAAGGTCGCTTATTTCCCGGCATGGGAGACGCTTCCGCATGAGAGGCTGTCGCCGGCGGCGGATATCGTCGGCAAGCGCGCGCGTGTGCTTGACCTGGTGGGGGCGGGCAAAGCCCAGGTCGTGGTGACCTCTGCCCGCGGGTACTGCCAGCCCATCCTGAGCAAGGTGGAGGGTCGCGCGCCCATCTTCCTGAAGGAAGAAGATGAGCACGAGCTTTCTCATATCCTGTCGGAGCTGGAGTTTCGCGCTTATAAGCACGTGGATATGGTGGCTAAGCGCGGTGAGTATGCCACGCGCGGCGGCATTCTCGATGTTTTCCCCACCACCTCTGATTACCCGGTGCGCGTCGAGTTTTGGGGTGATGAGATTACGGATATCCGTCAGTTTTCTGTGGCGGACCAGCGCGCAATCCCGGAGATCGAGGTCGGCGAGGTCGCTATCTATCCCGCCCGCGAGCTGCCGATCACCAATGAGGTAGCCGCACGCGCCCGCGAGCTGGCGCAGAAGTTTGGGGGCAACGCAGCGCTGGCAGAGCTTCTGACCAAGGTAGGGGAGCACATCCCGGCTGAAGGTATGGAAGCTGTGCTGGCCGTGCTTGCCGCCGAGCCCTTCGTCACCCTCCCCGAACTCCTTGCCCCGGGTACGCACGTGCTGCTTGTGGCGCCGGAGAAGATCCGCACCCGCATTGCGGATCTGGAATCCACCGATGCGGAGTTCTTGGCTGCTGGCTGGGAGGCCGCCGCGATGGGCGCGGATGGTCCGTTGGCGGCCGAGGGCCTGGATACCTCGGCGTCGAGTTATCGCTCCTATGAGTCCTTGGAGGCGACGTGCCGGAATATCGAGGCCCCGCTGTGGACTTTTGCGCCGCCGGGGATGTTTGCGGCGGCTGAATCGGAGACTCTGCCGCTGGACTTTGAGCCCGGACCTACCCCGCGCGGTGATATTCCAGAGATCGATGCCATGATGGCGCAGCTTCTGGCGCACACCACGGCCGGCGGGCGTGCCGCCTTTATTGCCCCTGCACAGGGCGCGATTAAGCGCATGGTGGAGCGCTTCGCGGAAAAGGGGATTCCCACGAAGGTGGCCACACCTGGCTGGGAGCCGAGCCCCGGCGAAGTCACTCTTTACCAGGCCTTGTCCCATGCTGGTCTGGTGTTCCCGAAGGTACGCAAGCTCAAGGACGCTGAAGCGCTGCCGCTGGTCGTCATCACGGAAACTGACCTGACGGGTAACCGTGTGGGCGATACTGCGGGGGCGAAGCGTCGCCCAGCAAAGCGCCGTAACCGCGTGGATCCTCTCGCACTCAAGCAGGGTGACTACGTGGTGCATGAGACTCATGGCATCGGCAAGTTCCTCAAGATGGCCGAGCGCACCGTTCAATCCGGTGACGAGACTTCGCGCCGCGAGTACATCGTGCTGGAGTATGCGGCGTCCAAGCGCGGCCAACCGGCCGACCAGCTGTGGGTGCCCATGGACTCGCTAGATTTGCTGAGCAAGTACACCGGCGGTGAGGCGCCGACGCTGTCCAAGATGGGCGGCTCGGACTGGAAGAACACCAAGAAGAAGGCTCGCGCCGCGGTGCGCGAGATCGCCGGTGAGCTGGTGGAACTCTATGCCAAGCGCCAGGCCGCACCCGGTCACCAGTTTGGCCCCGACACCCCGTGGCAGGCCGAGATGGAGGATAATTTCCCCTTCGTCGAGACCGAGGACCAAATGCTGGCCATCGACGCCGTCAAACAGGATATGGAATCCACGGTGCCGATGGACCGCGTGGTCGTCGGCGATGTGGGCTATGGCAAGACCGAGGTTGCGGTGCGCGCAGCCTTCAAGGCCGTACAGGACGGCAAGCAGGTCGCGGTCCTCGTGCCCACCACTTTGCTGGCCCAGCAGCACACCGATACTTTCCGCGAACGCATGCAGGGATTCCCGGTGGATATCGAGGTGCTTTCGCGCTTTACCTCGACCAAGGAATCCAAGGAGATTCTGGCTGGTTTGGCGGATGGTTCCGTGGACATCGTCATCGGTACCCACCGTTTGTTGCAGACTGGCGTGCAGTGGAAGAACCTGGGCCTCATCGTGGTGGATGAGGAGCAGCGTTTCGGTGTGGAGCACAAGGAGCACATCAAGGCACTGAAGGCCAGCGTGGACGTGCTCACCATGTCCGCGACGCCGATTCCGCGCACCTTGGAGATGTCCATGGCGGGCATCCGCGAGATGTCCACCATCCTGACCCCGCCGGAAGACCGTCACCCGGTCCTGACCTATGTGGGTGCGTATGAGGATAAGCAAGTGGCCGCGGCCATCCGCCGTGAGCTGCTGCGCGACGGCCAGGTCTTCTTCATTCACAACAAAGTCGCTGACATCGAGAAGAAGGCCCGCGAACTGCGGGACCTAGTGCCGGAGGCGCGCATTGTCGTCGCGCACGGCCAGATGAACGAGGACGTGCTTGAGCGCACCGTCCAGGGTTTCTGGGACCGCGAATTCGACGTCCTGGTGTGTACCACCATCGTGGAAACCGGCCTGGATATTGCTAATGCGAATACCCTCATCGTGGAGAACGCCCACCACATGGGCCTGTCCCAGCTGCACCAGCTGCGTGGGCGCGTGGGCCGCTCCCGCGAGCGCGGCTATGCCTACTTCCTGTACCCGAAGGGCGCCACGCTGACGGAAACCTCCTATGACCGCCTGGCCACCATCGCCCAGAACAACGATCTGGGTGCGGGTATGGCCGTGGCCATGAAGGACCTTGAGATGCGCGGTGCTGGCAACGTGCTGGGTGCTGAGCAATCGGGCCACATCGCCGGTGTGGGCTTTGACCTCTACGTGCGTCTTGTCGGTGAGGCAGTGGAGACCTTCAAGGCGCTCGCGCGTGGTGAGACCCCCGTGGTCACGGACGAAGGGCCAAAGGAAATCCGCATCGACCTGCCGGTGGATGCTCATATCCCGGAGTCCTACATCAACTCCGAACGCCTCCGCCTGGAGGTTTACCGCAAGCTCGCAGCTTCCAAGGAGAATGCGGATCTGGCACACGTGGTGGAGGAAATGCAGGACCGCTATGGCCCTGTTCCGGAGCCGGTGGAGCGTCTTCTCGCAGTGGCCCGCCTGCGCCACCAGGCCCGCCGGGCCGGGGTCAGCGATATTACGGTGCAGGGCACGCGCATTAAGGTCCACCCGGTGGAATTGGCGGATTCGAAACAGGTACGCCTCAAGCGCCTCTTCCCGGGCTCGAATTACCGCGCGGCGGCCAAGGCCATCCAGCTCAACTTCCCCAAGGCTGGCCGCAATGTCACTGACCCCAAGCTGCGAGACATTGAACTCCTGCAGTGGATGGCGGATTTCTTGGCGTCGATGTTCGAACTCGAGCGCGTCGACGTCAGCGGTGCTAAGACTAAAAAGAACGTCATTAGCGTAGGAGAAAAATAATGGACGCCTCGAACAACCACATTGGGCCTAGTAGAGCTAATCCCCGAATCATCATGATGGTGGTGTGGATGTTCGCGGCGTTGTTCAGTATCCCCGTCTCCCTGGTTATCAAGTTCAGCGGTGAGAACGGTGGCTGGCTCACCTTCATTTTGGTGATGTTTGGGATCTTCCTGGTTGGCTTTTGGGTGTTTCTCGGGTTGCTCCCGCTGTTCATCCGCAGTGATTACGCAAGCCGCTTGGAGTGGGCATGGGCATCGATGGCCCTAGCGTTCATCGGCTTTATCGTGGGCAACGCCAACCTGCCGGACTTTGGGGACATCGGACCAGCCACCGTGCCGACGTGGTGGTTTGGCAACGAGGAAGCGGCCTCTATTACTGGTGGCATCTTCCTCGTCGTCAGCGCCATTGGTCATGTGCTGTGGCTAGTGAGCTGCATCGCGTATGCGGTGTTATCGCACCGCTCGGCGCCCGAGGCCTTCTAGAGCACCAACCGGCCGGTGCCCAAGCCCCACACCGCGGCCACCGCGCCGATAATCACCAGAGCAACCACGAACCACTCAAAAGTGTTGAACACGCGTTCCTTCTTGTACAGGCGGGTGGCCACGTAAGGAATCATGCTGGGGACCACGGCCAGTGCGCCAAGCAGCACGTAGACTGGGTCGGCGGCGTAAATGAGCCAGAGGGAATAAATGAAGGCGACGAGCCCGATGAAGAGATGGCGCCGGTTCTCGCGACGGCTCACCTCTGGGCCCGAGATGTCGAAACGCACCCCGGCATGCGGGTGCGTTAGTCCCTTGCCGCGCACGGCCAAAAGAACCAGGTACAGCGAGGAGAAGATGTAGGGCAGCAGGTACATGATGGTGGCCAGCTGCACCATGGCGTTGTAAGAGGTCTCGTTGAGGAAAAAGACGATGACGAAGAGCTGAATCGTCAGCGTGGAAATCAGCTGCGCTACCCACGGCGCGCCGGCGATGTTCACGGTGCCGATCTTGCGGGGGAGAAGACCATCGACGGCCATCATGACGATCGGCTCCGCGCACAGCATCTGCCAGGACACGTAGGCGCCGAGCACGGAAAGGCACAGGCCGAGGGAGATGAGCGCGCCACCCCATTCACCCACGGCGGCGGTGAGCACGGAGGCCATCGAGTTATCCGGCAGTGCTGCAAGCTCTTCCTGTGTGAGTACGCCGAAGCTCAGCGTGGACACGGAGACCAGCAGTGCCAAAACGCTGATGAAGCCGATGACGGTGGCGCGACCGACGTCGGAACGGGTGCGCGCCTGCTTCGAATACACGGATGCGCCCTCCACGCCGATGAAGACCCACACGGTAAAGAGCATGATGCCCTGGACCTGTTCGAAGAGGGACTTGTCGGAAGCCTTGCCCCAGATATCCAGGGTGAACTTATCCCAGCTAAAGCCTACGAAAGCGAGGATGACGATGAAGGCCAGGATGGGCACAATCTTGGCGACGGACGTCACCATGTTCATGATGGCTGCTTGCTTAATACCGCGGGCAAGCACGGCAAAAATACCCCAGGACAGCAACGACACCGCAATGGCGGAAACCCAGCGGTGGTCGGCGTCAAAGAAAGGGACGTAGTGGCCGATGGTGTTGAAAAACAGGGTGGCGTAGCCCACCTGCGCCATCACGGAGCCGAGCCAGTAGCCCCAACCAGAGGTAAAGCCGATGAAATCACCCAAGCCGGCACGGACATAGGAGTACACGCCGGAGTCGAGGTGTGGCTTGCGGTGAGCCAGGATCTGGAAAACGAAGGCGACAGAGAGCATGCCCACGCCAGCAATGAGCCAGCCGATGAGCATGGCGCCGGGGCCGGCCACGGAGGCGATGTTCTGCGGTAGAGAGAAGATTCCGGCGCCCACCGTGGAACCGATGATGAGCGCGACGAGCGTCCACAGCGTCACGGAGTGCGTGCGCGGCGATTCGGTGAGATTGGAAGTGGTCATTGGTTAAAAATACCCCTTTAGGCGGGCTTTTGTGCAACTGCAGCGAAAGTTCATGGAGGCTGGGACCTATACTCGTTGCTTATGACTGTCCTGTTGTTAGATCCGCGCTGGCCCACCCTAATACCCATGGAGGCCGTTGGAAAGCTGCAGGGACCTGTTGTTTTCACTGATGAAGTACCTGTGAACGTTCGCTGGGACTTTGATCAGTTATTGTGCGGTGAGGATCCTGCAGGCCACGGTGTTGTGGTGAGCACAGATCCTTCCCATCCGCAGGTGCGTGCGCTTATCGACGCCCACGCGGAGCTCATCCTTGCCCCCTCCTTGGAGGAGCCGATGTGGCAGGCTCGCGAGGTGATGACGCGTGCTCGGCGCATTGGGGAGTGGGAGCGCGATCAAACCCACGAGACTCTGCTGCCGTATTTGGAGGAAGAGTCCGCGGAGTTTGCCGAGGCTGTGCGGGAGCACGCTTCAGATGCTGAGCTGCTGAAGGAATTGGGCGATGTCTTCCTGCAGATCCTCTTCCACGCCGAAATCGCGGCACGCCGTGGAGCCTTCAACCTTGATGATGTTGCGATGTCTTTCGTCAACAAAATGCGCTCCCGCGCGCCCTACCTTTTTGATGGCTCAGAGGACATCGTGGGGGTAGAGGAGCAGGAGCGCCTGTGGGCCGAAGGTAAGGCCCGAGAAAAGAAGGACTAGCCCTTCTGGATCATGGAGGACAGCAGGGGAGCATAGTCAGCGATCTTGGAGGATAGACCCGTGCCGCCGGTGGCGATGGTGTCTTCCTTGACAATCTTGCACTCGAGGGCGCGGTCAGCGGTCTGGCCGGCGTACTTCACAGCGGCGAAAGCCAGCGGGCCGAGCTCCTTGGAGTTGCCCAGTGCAGTGAGGTTCTTCGAAAGCTGGTTGCGGGTGCTGTCCGGAGTTAGGAGCTCGCCTTCGGTGCTGCGATCGATAAGCGTGAGGGTGCTGCGCAGGGTGTTGCAGTCAGCCGACTGGATGCCCTGGGAAAGGAAGCCGCCCAGTTCAGTGAGGGAAGCGGCAGAGGCGGTGGCGGGTGCGATGGCACCTAGGGCGACGACGGTAGAAGTAGTGGCGAGGATACGACGGATGGGCATGGAACTCCTTAAATAAGGGAAAGCACGTTTCTGGAACGGACGGTGGTAGAACGTGGAGCACCAGCGGGGCCTCGGCTCTCTGTTCAAGGCTGGAGTGTAGCGCAGAATGTTACGCATGGGAACATTGTGACATAACTTCTGCTTCGCACCTTCCTAGGATTGGTCTATGCAGTCGCCTCGTTGCGCCCTCTGTGTCGCTCGACCCCCTTCCTGCAACGGGCTGTAGTATTCACCTTTATGACGCAGGGGCTTAGGAGGATCGGGGGCTGTGGCCTTGGCATTGTCTTGGCTATCATTCTGATCATTTCCCTGGTGGCCTGGAGCCTTTCCTTCCTAGATAGGCCATCCCCGTTCCGGCAGCTTTCCCCCGTCCCAGAGGATCTACCTCCCGTGGGTGGGGCAGAAGTGCCCAATATTGATGTCGAAGGTCCGGGGCGCACGGCGGATAAATTGACGTGGTGGTCCGACCAGCTTGCTGATGCCACCAGCATCCCCGATCAGGCCTTGCGGGCCTATGGCAATGCGGAGTTGATTGCGCGGGAGTCCTGGCCGAACTGTAATTTGCGCTGGAATACCCTTGCGGGGATCGGCTGGGTTGAAAGCCGTCACGGGACCTATAACGGCAATCTCTTTCACCGTTCTTCACTCGATGAGAACGGCTACCCCGACCCACCCATCGTGGGTATACCTCTCGATGGTACGAATAACACCACCATGGTTCCGGATAGTGACGGAGGCGTGATTGACGGCGATACCGAGTTTGATCGCGCCGTCGGGCCGATGCAGTTTATCGCTTCTTCTTGGGAGCATTTAGGTCGGGATGCCAGTGGCGATGGTGTGGCTGATCCCAACCAGATCGACGATGCTGCGCTAGGTGCCGCCGCATTGTTGTGTTTTGGAGATAGGGACCTTTCCACGCCGGAAGGCTGGCGCTCAGCCGTTCTCAACTACAACCAATCAGAGGACTACCTGCGTAAAGTGGCGGCAGCGGCGAACTCCTACGCCATTGAACAGCCTGCGACGTCCTAGTCCCTTCCTAGATCTTTGTCACGTTGTCCGTTTAAGCCCGACACGTTCCGAAGTTTTCTGGAACAATTGGCTGCAGGTGGTTTGGGAGCACCTCCCAGAACACAAACCAAGATCAATTTGGCTCTATAGGAGTGAAAGCAGCATGGCTGACATCATCCACGTAATGGCACGCGAAATTCTTGATTCCCGCGGCAACCCCACCGTTGAGGCTGAAGTCTTCCTCGACGATGGCGCACGCGGTGTCGCCGGCGTTCCGTCTGGCGCTTCCACCGGTGTTCACGAGGCTCACGAGTTGCGCGACGGTGGTGACCGCTACTTGGGCAAGGGCGTTCTTAAGGCCGTTGAGAACGTCAACGAAGAGATCGCTGATGAACTTGCCGGCTTCGAGGCCGATGACCAGCGCCTCATTGACCAGGCCCTGATCAAGCTGGACGGCACTGAGAACAAGTCCCGCCTTGGCGCCAACGCCATCCTGGGCGTTTCCATCGCAGCCGCTAAGGCCGCTGCCGAGTCCGCTGGCCTGCCGCTCTACCGTTACGTCGGTGGCCCGAACGCTCATGTCCTGCCCGTTCCGATGATGAACATTGTTAACGGTGGTGCCCACGCTGACTCTGGCGTTGACGTTCAAGAGTTCATGATTGCGCCGATCGGTGCGGAGTCCTTCTCCGAGGCGCTGCGTATCGGCGCAGAGGTCTACCACGCACTGAAGTCCGTTATTAAGTCCAAGGGCCTGTCCACCGGCCTCGGTGACGAGGGCGGCTTCGCTCCGGAGGCTGAGTCCACCAAGGCTGCTCTGGATCTCATCATTGAGGCCATCAAGAAGGCAGGCTTCGAGCCGGGCAAGGACGTCGCTCTGGCGCTCGACGTTGCTTCCTCCGAGTTCTTCAAGGACGGCAAGTACCACTTCGAGGGCGGCGAGCACACTGCTGAGGAGATGGCCAAGGTCTACGAGGAGCTCGTTGCTAAGTACCCGATCGTGTCCATTGAGGACCCGCTGCAGGAGGATGATTGGGAGGGCTACACCAAGCTCACCGCGGCTATCGGTGACAAGGTTCAGATCGTCGGCGATGACTTCTTCGTCACCAACCCGGCCCGCCTCCAGGAGGGCATCGACAAGAAGGCTGCCAACGCTCTGCTGGTCAAGGTCAACCAGATTGGTACCCTGACCGAGACCTTTGACGCCGTCGAGCTGGCTCACCGCAACGGTTACCGCACCATGATGTCCCACCGCTCCGGTGAGACCGAGGACACCACCATTGCTGACCTCGCAGTCGCCCTGAATTGTGGCCAGATCAAGACCGGTGCTCCGGCCCGCTCTGAGCGCGTGGCCAAGTACAATCAGCTGCTGCGTATTGAGCAGGAGCTGGGCGATGCCGCTGTTTACGCCGGCCGCTCCGCATTCCCGCGCTTCCAGGGTTAAGTTCGCCCGCTAGCTTCTAGTGGCAGTCTTCTCGGACTGCTCGCTGAGCTAGTGTTAATCCAGAAGGTGTCACAGGAAGCTGTGGCACCTTTTGCGTTGGGAGGGCAGCCGTAGAGGTCAACCTGACGCAGCGCACGTGCCGGAACGGACTCTGAACTTCTGTGACAGGTGTTATTTCTGAGACACGACGCGCGCCGCACGGCACTGGGGCCGGTCCGGGATACAATGGCTTCCCGATGGCACGCACTATTTCTCCCCGCACGAAGCGCCGGAACACCGTTCCGGTACACACGCGTGCCCGCGACGCGCAGCGCACCAAGCGGAAGAAGACCCCGGTCCAGCCTAAGGGCCTGGACATTCTGGGCGTCGGCGTGATTATTGCCGTTGTTCTCGTAGTTTTGCTATCCATTGCTGTTCCGCTGCGCAACTATTACCACGGCCAATCAGAAATTGCTCGCCTAGAAAGCTCTATTGCTGCCAAGCAGGCCCACAAGGATGATCTCCTCACCGAGATTGATAAATACAACTCGGAGGAGTACGTCAAGCAAGAGGCACGTCGCCGCTTCGGTGTCATGGATGAAGGCGAGATGGCCTTTCGCATCATGGATCCGCGCATGGACTCTGGTGACACGGTGACCTCAGAGCGTCGTGAAGAAGCCGATGACCGCGAGTGGTACACGGTTTTGTGGGATTCGGTATCGGAAGAAGCCGAAAACCTACCGGAAACACCTGCTGAATAGGACTCATCCATATCTCCATGTCACAATGGTTCCTATGACCGTGACCGATGCTGACCTTGAAGTCGTCCGCGAACAGTTGGGCCGCAACCCGCGCGGCGTCGTGGACATTGCTTACCGCACTCCGGACGGAGCCCCGGCGGTGATTAAGACCGCGCCTAAGCTTCCCGACGGCACCCCGTTTCCCACTCTTTATTACCTCACCGACCCGCGCTTGACCGCCGAAGCATCGCGCCTTGAGGTTGCCCATGTCATGAAATGGATGGAGCAGCGCCTGGCAGAGGATGAGGACCTGCAGAAGGATTACCAAGCCGCGCATGAACACTACCTGGCAACCCGCAACGCCATGGAAGACCTAGGTACTGACTTTTCCGGTGGTGGCATGCCTGAGCGCGTGAAGTGCCTTCACGTTCTTATCGCTTATGCTCTGGCGGAGGGGCCAGGCCGCGTACGGTTCGGCACCGAAGCCGTAGCGATGGCCGCAGAACACGGTAAACTTCGAGGAAGCGCCATCCCAGAGGATTGGCCCACCGTGGGGGACTTGGGCATTGATATGGCCCAGTTCGATTTTTCTAACGCCGGTTAAGAGAAAGGCTAGCCTTATGACTCGCGTCGCTGCTGTCGACTGCGGAACCAACTCCATCCGCCTGCTTATTAGTGAGATTCAGGAAGATGGAAAGATCCGCGATATCTCCCGCACCATGGAGATTGTTCGTCTCGGACAGGGCGTCGACGCCGCCGGCGAGTTTGAACCAGAGGCCCTTGCGCGGACCCGCGCGGCGCTCGAAAACTATGTCAAGCAGATGAAGTTTGAGAAGGTCGAGCGCGTGCGCATGGTGGCCACCTCAGCCACCCGCGATGCAAAGAATCACCGCGAGTTCTTTGACATGACTGAGGAACTGCTCGGTCAAGTCCAGCCTGGTGCTCGCGCGGAGGTTATCTCCGGCGAAGAGGAAGCACTGCTGTCCTTTACTGGCGCGGTGGGGGACCTGCATTCTGAGGAAGGCCCGTACTGCGTTATCGATTTGGGCGGTGGTTCGACGGAGTTTGTCGTTGGCACCATCGATGGTGAGATTCTCGGCTCCCACTCGGCACAAATGGGCTGTGTGCGCCTTACTGAGCGCATCATGCGCAATGACCCGCCCACCGAAGCGGAAATTGAGATCGCTACGGATTACGTGGCTGAGCGCATGGCTGAAGTTGAGAAGATCGTTCCTATCGATAAAGCCCTGACCTTCGTTGGCTGCGCCGGTACGTTTACGACTCTGTCGGCACTGGCCCAAGGGATGGAACGCTACGATGCCGATTCCATTCATGGCTCCGAGCTGCGTTTCGACGCTCTACGGGTGCTCACCCGACAGATGATCGGTCTGCCTTCGGATGTTCGCGCTCTCAATCCCGTTATCCACCCGGGACGCGCGGATGTCATCGGCGGTGGATGCGTGGCAGTCGAGGGCATCATGACGATGATTGAACGCAATAGTGAGGCGCGTTCCTTCTTCATCAGTGAGAAGGACATCCTCGATGGCATCATTACTGGCCTTGCAGCAAAACTAGCGGGCTAAGGCCTGGAGGTTGCGCAGAAGCCGACCCTATTTTCAGCTCATGACTATCCGTGCCCTAAGATAAGTGGGCACGGTTTGGCCCCCATAGCCCAATCGGCAGAGGCAGTCGACTTAAAATCGATTCAGTGTGGGTTCGAGTCCCACTGGGGGCACCACTGGGGTGCCATGACCAGCGGAAACGCTGGTTTAATCAACCAGTCGTTGCGGGTGAGGGGCACTGCTTGACGACGAGTCCCTATTAAACGGGGATAATTTTGCGAATTTTGAGATTTTTGGGAACTTCCTAGCAATGGGGAGCGTTGATCCTAGTGAAGTGAAAGACAAGGCGGCCCCGAGTGGCCGCATTTTAGAGAACGACTGTGAAAGGAATCGGGATTCGCGTGCGTTCTAGCAACCCCGTCATGAGTTCCCTCTCGTCCAGCCAAAGCCAGACCCAGGTCAACCCCTACGGTCAGAGCGACAATCCGTTCAACCAGGGAAGCCGTAGCGCCGATCGTCCGCTGACGGTTGATGATGTCGTGACCAAGACTGGTATTACTCTTGGCGTCATTATTGTTATGGCTGTGCTCAACTTTGCCATCGGCGAGTTGGTTAACCCGGGCATTGCGATGATCCTGACCCTGGTTGGTGCGCTAGGCGGTTTTATTACTGTCCTCGTCTCAACGTTTGGAAAGAAGTTTGGCTCTGCTGCGGTGACGTTGATCTACGCCGTGTTTGAGGGCCTTTTCGTGGGCGGATTCTCGCTCATGTTCGCCGGCGTTTCCTTCGGTAACTCCGATGGCATGGCGCTCATTGGGCAGGCCATCATGGGCACTGTAGGTGTGTTTATCGGCATGCTGATGGTCTACAAGACCGGTGCGGTCAAGGTCACCCCGAAGTTCAACAAGATCATGTTTGGCCTTATTGCTGGTGTGGCAGTGTTGGCGCTGGGTAACATGCTGGGTGCTATTTTCTTCGGTTTCAATCCGCTGCGTGACGGCGGCATGCTCGCCATCATCTTCTCCCTTGTCTGCATCGTCTTGGCCTCGCTGTCCTTCATGACGGACTTCGACCAAGCTGATCGACTTATCCGTCAGGGCGCTCCGGCTCAGTACGCCTGGGGTATCGCTCTTGGTCTGGCTGTGACCTTGGTCTGGCTCTACACCGAGATTCTTCGTCTGCTGAGCTACTTCAGGGACTAATTGGTCTCATAGCGCTGTTGCGAACCGGCGGCCGACATCACAAACTTTGGTGATGTCGGCCGTCGGTTTCTTTTGTGAGCGGAGAACCTCCTATTGGACACAGCGCAGGCTATAGGCGGAGCGTACTTCTGTCACCTCAGGGCTAAACCGTCGGAGCTAGCCAGTAGTTAGCACGAATGTTCCTGGAGTCCCACGCGTGATTGTGTATCAATTCCGGTCGGTGAGATAGTCATCTTCCCCGCACGACGTGGATGAGCACACACTTAGTTATGCTTGTGAAGCCAAAGGTTCTCTTGATGGTTATGGGCAAAATGTTCGATTTATGGAAGGTTGAAAGCCGGAAGTCGGGGGGACGAGTGGGTCACTGCTAGTCCTTCGGTATTGATGTGACTGCTGCTAAGCCGCAGTAATGCGTTGCTATGCCGTTGTCATTCTCTTGCAGGTCGGCTGAACTAGCTGGGCTTTTAAGTGGAGCTTGAGGTGTTGTCGAGTGGGATCATGTGAGGTGGTTGGCTTTCTGCTTTTCTACTGGAAAACGACACCCGGAAGTTAACAGTGTTGTAATTAGGGGACCCCCATTTGGTTATAATCGGCAGCTCGGTCACATGTAGCTCCCTGCCGGCATCCAAGTTTCTTGCAGGCTACGACCAGCGATTATTTATAAAAGTGCTATTAATGGCGTCTAATAATTGACCTGTCTGGAAATATTGCGTGAAGCTTATTTGGGTCTGACGCGACATCTTGATAGTTCTCGTGCATTCTGGTCGCAGAAGCCGCTCGAAGCTATCAGCTTCAGTGAGGGGCTTCTGACAGTCAGGAAAGTTGGTTGAAGGGAAACCATGAAGCGAATCGGGGGCCTAGTGCTGGTGGCGGTTTGTATCGGGGTGCTGTCAAACTGCGCATCTCCGCTAGGTCTAGGTGCTCGCGACCATGGTGATAATCCGGGGGACTTTCACAATTTTCCTGGCGATAGCACCGGCGGTGGCTCAGGGGACTCGGGGGTCGCTGATGCCACCGCCACGAGGTCGCGAGAGGCTCAGGCTTCACGCGACGAGCCTCGTGCGGGAGGTGGGGTTCTGCCGCCATTTGGTGAATTTGATCGTACGGCGCCTGGATTTCAAGTGTTTGATCCATGTACTGAGATACCCGATGAATCTCTATCTGACCTGAGGCTGCAAATGACTTCGGAACCGGAAAGAGAGACAGGGTACAGAAGTTGTTTCTTCTCCAAAGACCTAGGCAACGGCAGAGAAGCTGCCATAGCTCTTGGGGCTCAGCATGAGGAAATGGAGAGCATTCGCGCACTATATCCCACGCCTTTTTTGCCGATGGATAAAGCGGGGGAAGAAATCTACACCGTAGAGGACACATTCATGAAGGGCACTACTTGCACTTCTTATGTTGAAACCACTCGTGGTGTCGTTTCGGTTGCATGGACGGAACTGACATCAGGGGTTTCTATGGCGGAAAAATGTGAACAGTCAAGAAAACTACTATTGGAACTGGTTTGAATAAAGGGGCTCGGGAAATGATCATCAATCAGAACGCATTGGCATTAGAAGTATCTCGCATATCGGAACTGGGAAAGAGACTTCGGCATGCTTCAAGTGGCGTGCATAGTCCTCTAGATGGAGGCTTCTCCACGGTTACCGGCCTAAGTGAAGTTGGTGCAATTCACCAGCGCGTGCTGGCTACGGATCCGGGGTCGGCGCGTAATTCTTTGGAGGGGTTTAGGGGACAGGTATCTTGGCTCGGGGAGGCACTTCAAACTGAATTAGCAAGCTTCGAATCGCAAGACGAACTCACCAGCCGGGGGCTGGATGTCGCTGATGCTGGCGGGGGAGGCGGGGCGTCGTCGATGCCGATAGTGTCACAACCAGACCCGGGCTACAGTCCGTTTGGGTTTACTGTTCCAATCGTGGATCCCGGCGCATCCATTATGGGCCTGGCATCGAATTTGTTCAGCACTCGCTTCTGGGACGTTTCGGAAGCCAACGCACGGTGGGGAGCACTGAGTGGGGAAGTCGCCGATATCGTCGCTGGACTTGAGCACTCAGCCGCATCCTTGGAATCGGAGAATGACAGCGAAGCTACTACTCGTGCGGCCCACAAGATTCGTGAGGTCGCGCAGGCAGGAACACACTTCATCGCTAATGCAAATGTTATGCAGCAGAAGCTATTTGGCTTCCAAGCGCAGCTAGTGAACGTTCAACCCGAAGCCATTGCCCTGGCATTCGAGGTGGCCGCGATTCCAGATCCTGTTGCACGCGCAGCCGCTGAAAAAGCAGCATTGACCTATATGCAGGGTGTTCTGCAGCAGCAAGTGATTTCGGCTATGCCGTATCAGCATGCACTCATGGATGCGGCACCACCCAGTGGCGGTGGGGATACAAGCACTCATTTTGGGGCCGTCGCGGGCGACGGAAACCGGTACAACACAGATGGGGTTGCCTGGCCCCAAAAGATTGCTGAAGCAATACAGAGTGGCGCTGTGGGGCCTGGGTCTTTTGACGTCGCAAACGGCCAGATCCAAGGGCTTGGTGGCGTCGGGATGGGCGCTGAGGACATCGCGAAGTTTCATGGAGAATTGCAGAACCGTGGGCGCGATATTCTTAGCGACCTTGGCTTTGGTGAGGCGCTGGCGCCCATCGATGCAGCCGGGGTAAACACGTCGGCCGCTAGTGCGGGAGTCGGGGCTCTTAACCCGGTTCACGGCACGATGACAGGAGCCACGACTGCCCCGGGCGGTGCGCCCTATGCGGCAGGTGGTCTCAACGGATTGGGATCAGTCGGTCTCGCTGATGGACGTGGCAACCAGCTTCCCGGAGGAATTGCGGGACTCAATGGTCGTTTGCCGGAGGCATCAGCGAATCCAACCACATCTGCAGCGGGCTTGGGCGGCTTGAATTCTTCCTTCGGCGGGCCGCAGACCGGAACGCATCCGGTACTCGGTGGCCTTCCAGGGGCCGTAACAGGGGCTGGTCAGCAGAGGGAGGGGCGGGCGTCGCTAAGCGGCAGTGGCCTCCTAGGCGGTAGTGCAGGCAGTGGTGCGGTTGGTGTGGGTGGCATGGGCGGCGTGGCCGGTCCTGGTGGCGCTGGTGCCGGTGGCAGCGCCGGTGGTGTCGTGGGCGCTGCCGGCGGAGCGCACGGCGCGAAGTCGGGTGTTAGCAATGCCCGTGGTGCAGGGATGCGCATGATGCCCCTGATGGGCGGAATGGCACGCGGGAGCGATGGTGAGCGTCGGATCAAATCCGTCACGACGCAGGTGGAGCGCGACCCCAACCGCCGTGACCTGCTCGGCGAAGCGCCTGCGGTGCTGCCGGGAGTCATTGGGGATTGGGCCCGCGAAGAAAACTAGGGGTATGTGGTTGAGGGTGATTGCCCTCAAAACGCTGAAAGCGGCACCCGAATATTCGGGTTGCCGCTTTCGCTTCAAGTTTCCGCAGAGCCTACTGCTGAACCGGGGCAGTGGTGTATCCGGCCGGAGCAACCTCGGTGCCAGCAACTCCAGTCTCAGCAACCTCGGTCTCAGCCGCTGCTTCGGAGGATGCGGCGGCACCAGAGCCGGGGGCCTCACCAGTGAAGGTGGCGCCGGTGTCTACCTTCTCAGTGGAATCCTGTTGGTTCGGAGGGTGGCAGGCAGCGAGGGTGAGGCCAGCGGAGAAAACCAAACCAGCGGCGGCGAAACGAGTGAACTTCTTCATGGGGATAAAACTCTTTCTCAGAAAAACGGTGACCTAAGAGCAGTATAAATTAGGACTTGCGCGGAGTTGCGGCCTTTGCGGAATCATAAGGCGCAGCGGAGACTACGGTCACCGACAAGGTCTTGCCGTTCGGCGCGGTGTACTCGCGGGTCTCGCCTTCGGCGGCGCCCAGAAGGGCAGCGCCCAGCGGGGACTGCTCAGAGTAGGTTTCGAGATCCTTATTGTCGGAAGCAGCAGCACGGGTACCAATGAGGAAGGTCTCGCGGTCCTCCTCGTCACCGTTGTAGTAAACGTGGACAACCGAACCGATGTGGGCAACGCCCTCCTGGACGGCGGTGCGCTCGGTGGTGGAGTTAGCCAGAACCTCGGAGATCTGCTTGATGCGGGCCTCTTCCTGGTCCTGCATCTCGCGGGCGGCGTCGTAACCCGCGTTCTCCTTAAGGTCACCCTCCTCGCGGCGCTCATTAATTTCCGCGGCGACGACCGGGCGGTGGTCGATCAGGGCCTGCAGCTCGGCCTCGAGCTTGGCCTTGGTTTCCGGGGTGATGTATTGCTTCTGCTGCTCAGCCATAGTGCAACCTTCCGTATACGGTTTCTAATGATCACTTTTATTTCTCAAAGAACGGGCGTAAAAGTGCAGGTGGCGCAGCCCATTCAGAACGCTCAACATACTAGCACAGCTGGGCTTTTAGTTGTCGGTTGCCTCACCCGCTGTATCCATAGTGTTGGTATCGAGATAAGAAGGAATATTTCCAGAACAGCCGTAGACGCCACCGGCGACAGCCGGGTGATTGGTGGGGATGTCCACTGCGACGCGCTGGGCAGACTCGCCGCCGGCCGGCACAGCAAATTCGCGGCGGCCGACCTCCGCTTTGGAGTAGTCAAAAGCCTGCACGATGCAATAAGCAGGTTCTTCAACGCGGTTGCGCGTGATGTCTACCCAAATGCGCATGGAGTCATCGGAGAGAATCTCGTGGGTGACATAGGATATATCTGCGTTGACCTTCTGCTGGCCGCGGAAGTACTGGACGCCAAAGATGATGGCCGCGACGAGCATCCCCAAAAACGCCAATACCAGTGCCCGGTTGGTCCACGAGCCTCCCTTGAGCGGAGAGCTGTTCGTGGAGCCGTAGCGAGACTGTGAACGTGAGGAGCGAGAAGCAGGTTGGGCGTCAGACATGAGTTTGATTCTATCCAACGGTCGCCGCGAAGTTAGTATCCACTAGACTGGGCGTCTGTTTAAAGAAGCAATGTAGGGAGATGTAGCACCCAGTGAGTACGAAGCGCCTTTTGGCTATTCACGCGCACCCTGACGACGAATCCTCGAAGGGTGCGGCGACAACCGCGAAGTATGCTGCGGAAGGGGCGGAGGTCCTCGTCGTCACCTGCACCGGTGGTGAGCGTGGGGATATTATCAACCCAGCCATGGACCGCCCTGGTGTCCTTGAGAACATGGGCAGTATTCGTCGAGAGGAAATGGCGGAAGCGGCCGCGGCTTTGGGCGTGCAACACCGCTGGCTTGGGCACGTGGACTCGGGCCTTCCCGGAAACCCACTCGCACCTAATATTAAGGACCTGCTTCCTGAGGGCTGCTTTGCTCTCAAGGAAGATGATGAGGTAGCCCAAGAGCTGGTGGAGATTATCCGTGAGTTCCGCCCTCACGTCATCATTACTTATGACGAGAACGGCGGCTACCCGCACCCGGATCATCTCATGGTCTACCGGGCGTCTATGTTGGCGTGGGAAAAAGCGGGCGATGCCGCGTACCACCCAGAATTGGGGGAGCCGTGGGAGCCGCTGAAGCTTTATTACACGCACGGCTTTGTGTATCAAAGGATGAAGATTTTCCACGACCTCCTTGTGGAAGAGGGAAAGGTGAGCCCGTATGAGCCAATGCTCGCGCGGTGGGATACCGCCTTCGGTGACATCATGGCGCGAGTGACCACGCAGGTAGAGTGCGCGGACTACTTCCAAAACCGTGAGGACGCTCTCCGCGCTCACGCCACCCAAATTGATCCGGCCGGTGCCTTTCTTGCGACGCCGGTGTCCGTGCAACAGGAGCATTGGCCCACGGAGGAATTTGAGTTGGCTAAGACCCGCGTTTCGACGGCGCTGCCGGAGGATGATTTATTTGCGGGAATCCCGGAAGTAGGGGAGTCTTAAAACATGAACGCTTTGTACTTCGCGGCGCATGACGTCGCCCTGCTCGCCCAGGGGAGCCAAAGCGGGCCGGTAGGACCAGAGTTCGGTAAGGCCTCGCCTATCGGTTTGCTCATCCTTGCCCTGATGGGCGTTGCCGTCCTCTTCGCAGGCTGGAATTTTCACCGCCGTTACTCGCGTTTCCGTCGCCGCACCATGTTCGCTCAGGATCACGGCATTGATCCTTTCGACGATGAGGCGGTCGATGCGGCAATGAAGGAAGCCGGCATCCTCGATAACAGTAAGAAGTCCATCTTTTAACGCAGAGGACGTTTCCCCACCGTGAAGTTCCTAAGCCAGCTCCTATACCCCCTGTATGAGGCGCGTCTAACGCGTGAGATTAAGAACAAACCGCAGCCGCGCCACGTGGCAATCATGGCGGATGGCAATCGCCGCTGGGCGCGCGAGGCGGGCTTTACGGATATTAGCCACGGTCACCGCCAGGGGGCGCGGAAAATTAGTGAGATGATCTCTTGGTGCCAAGGCACCGACATTGAGGTCGTCACTATTTACCTGTTGTCGACGGAAAATTTGAAGCGCAGCGAGCAGGAAGTGCAGCTGCTCTTTGACATCATTTCCGATGTTGTCACGCACCTCTCCCAAGGGAACCTGGATTGCCAAATTCGTCTCGTGGGGCACCTGGATCTGCTTCCTGAACAAGTTACCGCCAAAATGCAGTGCGCTGCTGAAGCCACGGAGGATCATCAGGGCGTCATCGTTAACATCGCGGTGGGCTACGGTGGGCGTCAAGAAATCGTCGACGCCGTGCAGAGCCTCATTCGCAGCGAAGCCGAAAAGGGATTGAGCGCGGAGGAAATAGCGGAGAACGTGACGGTGGAGGCCATCACGGGCAACCTCTACACCAAAGGTTTGCCGGATCCCGATCTTGTGATCCGCACCTCCGGCGAACAGCGCCTTTCCGGCTTCCTTCTGTGGCAAGCTGCTTATTCAGAGATTTGGTTTACCGATACCTATTGGCCTGCTTTCCGCCGGGTAGATTTCCTACGCGCCTTGCGCGATTATTCTCAGCGTTCGCGCCGCTTCGGACGCTAATTTCAGTTCGCTGGCTACAGCTTGCGCATCCGCACCCGATCTACCAAGTGGTGTGAGCCTTTGCGCAGAACCAAGGAAGCGCGCACCCGGGTGGGCAAAATATTCTCGATGAGGTTGGGCAGGTTGATGGACTGCCAGATTTCACGGGCCTGCACGTAGGCTTCCTCATCCGTCATGTCCGCGAAGGAGGCGAAGTGCGCACCTGGCTCGCGGAAAGCCGTGTGCCGGAGCTTGAGGAAGCGGTCAATGTACCACTTCTCAATGTCGTCGACTCGGGCGTCCACATAAACAGAGAAGTCGAACAGGTCGGAGACCATGAGGGTCGGGCCGGTTTGCAGCACGTTGAGGCCCTCCAAGATGAGGATGTCCGGCTGCCGGACTTCCTGGAATTCCCCGGGGACGATGTCATAGGACACGTGCGAATAGAGCGGGGCCGTGACTAGAGGTTTGCCAGACTTAACGTCGGTAACAAAACGCATCAGCGCGCGGCGGTCATAGGACTCCGGGTAGCCCTTGCGCTGCATTAGACCGTGTTCTTTGAGGTAGGCGGTGGGGTAGAGGAAGCCGTCCGTGGTCACCAAGTCGACCTTCGGGTGGGATTCCCAGCGCTCAAGGAGCACTTGGAGCAGGCGTGCTGTCGTGGATTTGCCCACGGCAACAGAGCCGGCGACGCCGATGACGAAGGGCACGTGCGTCGGCGGATTACCTAAGAAGGCTTCGGTGGCCGCGGTGAGTTTTTGCCGGGCCTCCACCTGCATATGAATGAGACGCGAAAGAGGGAGGTAAACCTCTGCTACCTCGGTGAGGTCGATGCGGTCACCGATGCCGCGGAGTTTTTCCACCTCGTTTGCCGTGAGCACCTGTGGCATGGATTTACGCAGGGCACGCCACGTATCACGGTCAAAATCGAGGTACGGGCTCGCATCGGTCATTCGCGCCATGTCGACTATTGTCGCACTGCATCAGGCGCCTAGTGCAATTGCCCCGAATGAAAAGATTCCTAGAGGCCCCCGCGCGGGGGATGCGGGCGTTAGGATGTAGAACTAGCTTCGGCGATTTCTAAAGCCGGTGGTGTTGTGCTGCGAGCGGGCACTGCTGGCGATCTTGACCATCTTTAGGAAGGGACACCACGCTTTCATGACGACTACGAACAATTCAGACGTGCGCTACCAGGAGATGCGCGATCTTGACCCCGAGGTCTTCGATGCTATTTCCGGTGAGATTGCTCGTCAGCGCGATACCCTCGAGATGATTGCTTCGGAGAACTTCGTCCCCCGCGCGGTTCTGCAGGCACAGGGCTCTGTTCTCACCAACAAGTACGCAGAGGGCTACCCGGGACGCCGCTACTACGGCGGCTGCGAGCACGTCGACGTCGTGGAGGACCTGGCACGCGATCGCGCCAAGGCGCTGTTTGGCGCCGATTTTGCTAACGTCCAGCCGCACTCCGGTGCGCAGGCCAACGCTGCTGTGCTGGCCTCGCTGATCCAGCCAGGTGACAAGATCATGGGCCTGTCCTTGGCGCATGGCGGTCACCTGACCCACGGTATGAAGCTGAACTTCTCCGGCAAGCTTTACGACGTTGCCGCGTACGAGGTTGACCCGGAAACCATGCGCCTCGACATGGATAAGGTGCGCGAGCAGGCTCTGGCTGAGAAGCCGCAGGTAATCATTGCAGGTTGGTCCGCCTACCCGCGCACCATTGACTTTGAGGCCTTCCGCTCCATCGCTGATGAGGTCGGCGCCTACCTGTGGACGGATATGGCGCACTTCGCAGGCCTCGTGGCAGCCGGTCTGCACCCTTCACCGGTGCCGCACTCCGATGTTGTGTCCTCCACCGTGCACAAGACGCTTGGTGGCCCGCGCTCCGGAATTATCTTGGCCAAGCAGGACTTTGCCAAGAAGATCAACTCCAACGTCTTCCCGGGGCAGCAGGGTGGTCCGCTCATGCACGTCATCGCGGCAAAGGCTATCGCCCTCAAGATTGCGGCCACCGAGGAGTTCAAGGAGCGCCAGGAACGCACCCTGGAAGGTGCTCGCATTCTGGCTGAGCGCCTGACCGCTGAGGATTGCACCAAGGCAGGTGTCGAAGTCCTCACCGGCGGCACCGACGTGCACCTCGTCCTGGCGGACCTGCGCAACTCCGAGCTCGATGGCCAGCAGGCGGAGGACCTTCTCCACGAGGTCGGCATCACCGTGAACCGCAATGCGGTTCCGAATGATCCGCGCCCGCCGATGGTCACCTCCGGCCTGCGCATCGGTACCCCGGCCTTGGCTACCCGCGGCCTCGACGCGGCGGCCTTCACCGAGGTAGCCGATGTCATCGGTACCGCACTGGCAAACGGCAAGAACGCGGACGTCGCCAAGCTGCGCGCCCGCGTGGAGAAGGTCGCCGCGGACTTCCCGCTCTACGACGGCCTCGAAGACTGGAAGTTGGTCTAAGCTTCCGAACGCTCCTCAGCGTGAGCTTTCCGGGCGGCCTCGAGCCACTCGGGCATTGCGCTGAGGAGTTCTTTAATTTCCGCGGTGGTGAGAGGGCGGTCCATCTCGTTCTTCTTCAGCGCGGTCACGGAGATCCCCAGCTTCTGTGCCACCACTGGGCGCGGATGCGGGCCTTCTCGGCGCAGGTTAGCGAGCCATTCCGGCGGATTCTCCTGCAAGTCGCGCAGTTGCGCGTGGGTTACTGCGTTGGCTTGAAACTCCTCCGGGGTGGCCGGCAGGTAGATGCCCAGCTTCTTGGCCGCGGTTTGCGCGCGCATGGCGGTACCGGAAGGCTGCTGGGTTTCGGTGGTCGGGGTTTCATTATTTGGGGTATCAGTCACGCTCACCACGCTAGCAGCACCGTAGTATGAGGTGCATGCTCCGCCTTGTCTTTTCCACTGGTACAGAACCCGGTAAGTGGTTTCGCCGCTACCGTGACTCGCATTCTCCCGAGTCCCTGGTGACCGTCGACGCCGATGATGCGATGGCGGTTCTTCTCGCGCATGAGGCAGACCTCGCGCTGACCCGCCTGCCAGATTCGCGGGTTGATGACAGCTTCCATGTGGTCCGTCTTTATGAGGAGGCGCCTGGTATTGCGGTGCCGAAAGACTCGGTCTACGCGGAGGTGGGGGAGGACATTTCACCAGAGGACGTCGCCGAAGAGATCGTGAACTACCGGATTGCGCAGGACGGCAGCGTCGACGTTCCCGCGCTGCGCACCGCCCTCCAGATTGTGGCAGCCAACGTGGGCGTGGCCATCGCACCTCGCCCCCTGCTGAAGGTGCTGAGCAAGAAGCAGGTAGTCGCACTTGGGCTGGAGGACCCTTCCGTTGCGCGCACGGAGATCGCTTTGGTGTGGCGCCGGGCTGACGATGGCGACGAGATTCAGGACTTCGTCGGGGTGGCCAAGGGAAGGACGCGGAATTCCTCCCGCAACACTGCTGAGAAGCGCAGTGCGCGCGATAAAGCAAAGGCTAAGCAAGAACGCAGAAGGGCCCAAGGAAAGTCTCAAAAGGGCTCGATTTTCAAACCGTTACCGAAAAGATATAAGGGTTCTCAACAGCGGAAACGTAGATAAAGAAACCTCTTTGTTGTCAAATCATAGGCTGGATGGTGGCAAGACGTGCTGGCTATGCCTACGGTGGGCTTCGTTCTCAACAAAAGTACTTAGAACAGTGCTCAACTAGAAGAGAAAGGCCTAAGAATGAAGAAGATGACTCGTCGTTTCGCTGCTGGTATCGCCGCCGCCACCCTGTCCCTAGGCGTCGTTGCTTGCTCGGATGCTGAGGATGCCGCTAAGGAGGCTGGCGACGCCGCACAGTCCGCCGCGTCCGACGCTACCGATGCTGCCGGCTCTGCCGCTCAGGACGCCAAGGATTCCATGAAGGACTCCGAGTCCGCGGATCCTTCCGATGCTGAGGGTGCTGACTCCTCTGAATCAGACTCCGCTGACTCTGAGGCTGGCGCCGAGGGTGACAAGGAGAGCGTATCCACCGCCAATGGTGATGTAGAGGTCCCTGCTGACTTCGCTCAGGCCATCAAGGAGAAGGCTGCTGAGTGGGGCGACCCGGAGTCCATCGAGACCACCGACAAGGGCAGCGTTGCGACCTTTGCCAAGGACAAGCTGCTGGCATTCGCTGAGGGTGAAGGCACCCAGCCGATTATTGGCAAGATCGCCGAGACCTGGACCGAGGAAGGCGGCCTTGAGAGCAAGGTTGGCCTGCCGACTGCCCCGGAGCAGGCCGAGGGCAACGGTTGGGTACAGGAGTTCACCAACGGCACTATCTCCTGGCTGCAGGGTGAGTCCGGCGAGTACGAGGCCACGATCAACTAAAGACTCAGAGCTATAAAGCGGGAATAGTCACCCGTTGAGCTTTTAAGACAGGCTCCGCACTGATAGAACGGTGCGGAGCCTGTTTCTGTTTTCCATGGTCACGGCTTCGCTAAAAACGGCTCCCAACTCGTGGGAATGGTGTGACTGCGGTGAATGCCGTTTTAATACTGTTCATCTTGCACCCATGTAATTTCAACCTTCACTCTCTAGCGTGGACGGTGTCCGGAGGTTAAGTGCAGTCTCCGGGCAGTCCGACAATCACCAGCTTCACCATGCCCTCCCAGGTCGATGAGTTGGGGCGGGCATAACAAGGGAGAACCCTGCCGCTATGACCAATCCTTCCGTCCTGACCGAGCAGCCGCACGAGGCCGCTGTGGCAACCAAGACCTATGTCATCGATACCTCCGTCCTTCTCTCCGACCCCTGGGCGTTGCGTAAATTCGCAGAGCACGATGTGGTGCTGCCCATCGTCGTTATCTCTGAGTTGGAAGGAAAACGTCATCACCCGGAGCTTGGCTGGTTCGCCCGCCAAGCTCTTCGCTTTTTGGAGGACCTCCGCGCCACTTATGAAGCTCTAGACCAACCGCTGCCCGTCAATGCCGCGGGCGGAACACTGCGCGTGGAGCTTAACCACCAGGACCAATCCCTGCTGCCGGTAGCCTTCCGTGGGCCGGAGGGGGACCACCGAATCCTCGCGTGCGCGCTCAACCTCCAGCACGAGGGGAAGGACACCGTTCTGGTGACCAAGGACGTTCCGCTACGTGTCAAGGCTGGCGCTGTGGGCCTGCAGGCCGATGAGTACCATGCACAGGACGTTGTGCTCACCGGCTACACCGGCATGGCCACCGTGCCCACCAGTTCCGAGGTCATCGATAAACTCTACGGGGAGGGCGAGGTGCTTATCGACGGCTCCGTGACCACCGCCGGCACCCGCGTCGAAGACCTGCCGGTGCACTGTGGCGTGACGCTGCAGGCAGGCGGGCAGTCAGCACTGGGACGCATGACGCCTGAGGGCACCGTGCGGTTGGTGCGCGGGGATACCAACGTCTTCGGCCTGCAAGGCCGTTCCGCCGAGCAGCGCGTTGCGTTGGATCTCTTAGTAGATCCTTCCGTGGGCATCATGTCCATCGGCGGCCGAGCGGGCACGGGTAAGTCCGCGCTGGCGTTGTGTGCTGGCTTGGAAGCAGTGCTGGAACGTGGCGAGCACCGCCGCATCGTGGTGTTCCGCCCGATGTATGCGGTGGGCGGGCAGTCCTTGGGGTACCTGCCAGGCTCTGAGAGCGAGAAGATGAACCCATGGGCGCAGGCCGTGTATGACACCCTGGAAGGCTTGGTATCCGACAACGTCATGGAGGAAGTCCAAGACCGCGGCCTCTTGGAAGTTCTCCCGCTGACCCATATCCGCGGCCGCAGCTTGCATGATTCCTTTGTCATCGTCGACGAGGCCCAGTCGCTCGAGCGCAATGTGCTGCTGACTGTCCTGTCGCGGTTGGGCCGCGGCTCCCGTGTGGTGCTCACGCATGATGTTGCCCAGCGCGATAACTTGCGCGTTGGTCGCCACGATGGTGTGCAGGCAGTCATTGAGAAACTCAAGGGGCATGAGCTCTTTGCGCATGTGACCCTGCAGCGCTCTGAGCGCTCTGCCATTGCAGAGCTCGTCACCGATTTGTTGGAGGGTGAGAATTAACGCGTTCGCGAATGGCGATCTGCCTGCTCTCAGCTTGGCATTAACGCAGTGCGCTCAGTAATAATTGTTCCATGAGCGACAACGCGAAAGACAAGAAGAAGGATTTCCGCATCCGGCCCTTCAACGCTGCGGACTATCCGCAAATGCGGGAAATCTATGAGCAGGGCCTTAACACTGGTCACGCCACCTACGAGACCCGCTCGTTGACCTTCGAGGAATTTAAGAACGTCAAGATTATGTCGTCCGTCTTCGTCGCTGTTGAGGAAGACGATGACTCGAAGGTTCTCGGTTGGGTCTGCGCTGCGCAGGCGTCCACTCGGACCGTGTTCCACGGAGTGGTGGAGGATTCCATCTACCTGAGCAAGGAAGCCCAGGGCAGGGGTATCGGTGGTGCTTTGCTGGATCAGCTCATCGAGGTCTGCCGTGACCTGCACAAGTGGGCCATCCATTCGTGGATTTTCCCGGAGAACGAAGGTTCCGCTGGTCTCCACAAGTCCCGCGGCTTCGTCAAGGTGGGTACCTACTCGCACATGGCAAAGATGACTTATGGTGAGCTAGCCGGCCAGTGGCGCGATACCGATGTCTATGAGCTGCTCCTTCCGAAGCCGGAAGAGAAGAAGGCAGAAGCCAACCAGAAGAGAAAGTAATTATCCCGCGTTATGAGTGGTCCGGAGGCACTGCGACCAGTGTGGGCATCATTGCCGGCCTGCTGGCCACTTATCGGTGTGGCCGCGCAGGTGGCGCGCCAGCTAGGAATCCTGCGCTAGGCACTGTGTTACGAGAAAATCCTCGCTACGTGAGTATTCGTAGCGAGGATTTCTTGTTGCTGAGACCTTGGGGGAGTGCTCTAATCGATGGTCTCCTTGAGGTGCTCCTCCCGTATCGGCAGGATGAGCAGGAGAGCGATGATGGCCATCGGGACCATAAGCAGGATGACTGGGGTGAGTCCGTCGTTGTAGGCATTGAGGATAACGTCGCGGATTGGGTCAGGAAGCTGTGCCACCATCGACGGGGTCAGGCTAGAGGAACCGCCGCCCTCGGCGCTGAACTTTTCCGCAAAGGGTGCACCGGCATTGCCCATGGAGGCAATAGCAGCCGGCATATTGGCAGCCAACTCATCCTTCATGTTGTGGATGAACAGCGAGCCCACCAAGGACGCACCCATGGCGGAACCAATCTGGCGGAAAAAGCTGTTAGCCGCCGTTGCGGTACCCACCAGCGCCACGGGGAAAGAGTTCTGAACGATGAGAACGAGCACCTGCATGACGAAGCCGAGGCCGATGCCGAAGACGAGGAACTCGGCTCCAAGCTGAGTCAGGGAGGTGTCCACAGTCAGCTTCGACATCCAGAACAGAGCGCCTGCCGTAATTGCGAGGCCAATGATGGGGTAGCGCTTGTAGTGGCCGGTGCGGGCGATGACGAACCCAACGGTGGTGGAAGTACCGATCATGCCGAGCATCATCGGGATCATCATGAGACCCGCCTTGGTCGGCGTTAGGGTGTGCACCATCTGCAGGTAAGTCGGCATGTAGCCCAGCACGCCGAACATAGCCAAGCCCAGCACCATGCCAGCTGCCGTCGTGAGAACCATGTTGCGGTTCTTAAACAGCAGCACTGGGATCAGGGGTTCCTTGGCCCGCTTCTCGACGAAGACCGTGATGACAGCACCAATCACAACGATCACGGCCAAGGTCAGAATGATGGGATCCGACCACTCATACTGGGTGCCGCCCCAGGTGGTCATGAGGATGAGCGAGGCGGTAGTGATAGCGATGAAGGTGGCTCCCAAGGCATCAAACTTGCGCAGATCAGTATCGCCGACGCGCAGGTGCAGAACGAGCACGCACACAGTCATGGCGAGCAGACCAATGGGAATATTCATCCACAGGCCCCAGCGCCAGCCTGGACCATCAGTGAACCAGCCGCCAAGGACTGGGCCGAGGACGGAGGACAGGCCGAAAACGCCGCCCATGATGCCCATGAACTTGCCGCGCTCACGTGCCGTGGTGACCTCCGCGATGATGGACTGGGAGGAGATCATCATGAATCCGGCGCCGAAGCCTTGAATGGCACGGCCGATGATGAGCAGGTTCATAGAATTGGCGAAGCCGCCCACGGTGGAGCCGATGACGAAGGTGGCAATACCTCCGATGTAGAGCCACTTGCGGCCCATCATGTCACCGAGCTTGCCGGAGATAGGCATAGCAATGGTCATGGTGACCAGGAAGGCGGAGATAACCCAGCTCATGTGGTCGACACCACCGAGCTCGCCGACGATGGTGGGGAGGGCGGAGGCGAAAATCATTTGCCCCAAAGAGCTCATCAACATGGTGAGCACAAGGGCAGAGAAGACGAGGGCAAGGTTGTTTTCCGGCTTGCCGTTGTCAGTGTGGGCCACTGACGGTTTCGCGGTAGCTACCATGAAAGTCCTTTCGAATAGTTGTTGATGAGTGTGAGTGCGGAATCAAAGCGCTGCTCAAAGGGGATAGCGCAGCTGAAGTCTGGCGAGGAGGTGGCCAACCAAAAAGCCTCACGGATGGTGGCAGCAATGAGGAGTGCCTCCGTGTGCGGGGAGACATCCGGCATGGTCTTTAGCGTTGGTTCCTTCTCCAGCCGCTGGGTGAGAAGCTCAAGGACTTCGTTGGATTTGGCACGCTTTCTGCTTAAGGACGCCGCCGCTGCGTCCGCATCGCGGGAGATACGGCGGCGTCGCTCAGCAATGTCCCTATTGGCGTGCTGCCCAATGAGGTGTTCCTTGATGAGGTCTACGGCCAGCTTGAAGAGGTTCTCCGTGGGAGTTTCGAGCAGGTAGCTCTTCTGCTCCTGGGAGAACTCTTGGCTGGGGTTGCCCAAGACGGCTGAGTCCTTGGAATCGAAATAGTTAAAGAAGGTGCGCCGAGAAATCCCGGCCTTCTCACAAATCTCCTCCACCGTAACTGCAGCAAAGCCGTGCTCGTCTACCAAGAGGGTGGCAGCATCCTCTATGCGTAGGCGAGTTTTCAGGCGTTTTTGCTCGCGTAATGACAGTTCTTCTTGCACGGAGTGCAATGCTACACCCAGTGCAAGTTTGCACCAAGTGCAAAGCTGGTGATTCTCATGATGGTGGGACGATTTTTATGGCGCGGCGCACAGGAAAGGAGATAAGAACAGCAATCCGACCTTCGCGCCCACCGGCAGCGTGGGCTGTGGCTGGTTAAGGCTCGCCGTGAGCGCGGAGGGCGTGAAGTGATGGCTAGGAAAGAAACTCTCAAGCCCAAAACTGCCCTAGTTGACGAAGTTATTGCCAGATCTTGAGGCTATAACTTTGGCAGATCGGGCAGTTTGGCTACCCCGCCCTGTTGTTGGCCCAGCGGGGTGGATGGGAAAACGGCGAAGCCGCCCTCCCGAAGGAGAGCGGCGGCGTGGACGAAAGCGAGCTTAGAAGTTGTCGCGGTCGCGGTTGGTCATGGTGAGAACGTTGAGGCGCTCATCGAGCTCCTCCTCGGTGAGGTTCTCGCCGTCGACGAAGCCGAGGTCGATGACTGCCTCGCGGACAGTAATCTTCTCGTGCAGAGCGTGCTTAGCTGCCTTGGCGGCGTTCTCGTAGCCAATCTTGGAGTTCAGCGGGGTCACGATGGAGGTGGAGGACTCCGCAAACTTCTTCATGCGCTCCTCGTTGGCCTCGATGCCGTCAACGCACTTCTCAGCGAAGACGCGGGAAACATTGGCCAGCAGGCGGGAGGACTCGAGAACATTGCGGGCCATCATCGGGATGTAAACGTTGAGCTCGAAGTGGCCGTTGGAGCCGCCGAAAGCAACAGCAGCGTCGTTGCCGATGACCTGGCTGACCACCATGGTGGCGGCCTCGCTCAGAACCGGGTTGACCTTACCCGGCATGATGGAGGAGCCCGGCTGCAGATCCGGGAGGTGGATCTCCGCAAGGCCGGTCAGCGGGCCGGAGCCCATCATGCGAATGTCGTTGGCAATCTTGTTGAGGGAGATAGCCACGGTGCGCATGGCGCCGGAGAACTCAACGAGAGCATCGCGTGCAGCCTGAGCCTCGAAGTGGTTCTTGGCCTCGGAGAGCTGATCGATGCCGGTGAGCTTCTTGAGCTCCTCGGTGACCTTGCCGCCAAATTCAGCGTCGGTGTTCAGGCCGGTACCGGTAGCGGTGCCGCCGATAGCCAGTTCACCCAAGCGCGGCAGGGTAGCTTCGACGCGCTCAATACCAAGCTCGATTTGGCGAGCGTAGCCGCCAAACTCCTGGCCCAGGGTGACCGGGGTGGCGTCCATCAGGTGGGTACGGCCGGACTTGACCACATCAGCGAATTCCTTGGCCTTGGCCAGCAGGGAATCGTGCAGGACCTTGAGGCCCGGAATGAGGTCATTAACGGCAGCTTCGGTTGCCGCAACGTGGGTTGCAGTGGGGAAGGTGTCGTTGGAGGACTGGCCCATGTTCACGTGGTCATTCGGGTGAATCTCCACGCCGTTCTTGTGGGCGATGGAAGCGATGACCTCGTTGGTGTTCATGTTGGAGGAGGTACCGGAGCCGGTCTGGAAGACGTCAATCGGGAAAGCATCGTTGTGCTTGCCCTCCGCAATCTCGGTGGCGGCAGCGATGATGGCGTCAGCCTTCTCTGCATCCAGCTTGCCGGAGTCCTTGTTCACCTGAGCGCAGGCAGCCTTGAGTAGGCCGAGAGCGCGAATCTGAGCATCTTCGAGACCGCGGCCGGAGATCGGGAAGTTCTCCACAGCGCGCTGGGTCTGGGCACGCCACAGGGCGTCGACCGGAACCTTAACTTCGCCCATGGTGTCGTGTTCGATGCGGTATTCAGTCATGAAGTCACCTTTTCTGTGAGATGAGATTTGAGGGGTTCGCTATGTGTGCCGTGGCACGGCATTGACCGCTACCGTAGCACTCTTCGTAGGAAAGCGGACTAGCTTTCCTTATCGTGGGGGTTGGTGTAGTCCACCACGGAGTATTCCTGCAGCTTAGCCAGCTTATGGATGGAGTCGACGTAGCGGATGGTGCCGGACTTGGAGCGCATGACCAGAGAGCGGGTGGTGGCACCGTTCGGGCGATAAGAGACACCGCGGAGCATATCGCCATTGGTCACGCCGGTAGCGGCGAAGTAGCAGTTCTCAGAGGAGACCAAGTCGTTGGTGGTGAGGACGCGGTCGAGGTCGTGGCCAGCCTTGCGAGCCTTCTCGGCTTCCTCCTCATCTTTGGGCCACAGCTTGCCCTGAATTTCTCCGCCCATGCACTTCATGGCGCAGGCGGTGATGATGCCCTCTGGGGTGCCGCCGATGCCCATCATGATGTCGATGGAGTTGCTGTCCTGACAGGTGGCGATGGCGCCTGCGACGTCACCGTCCATGATGAGGCGAACCTTGGCACCGGCCTCGCGGATCTGACGGATGAGGTCATCGTGGCGCGGACGGTCGAGAACGACGACGGTCAGGTCAGCTGGCTTGATGCCCTTGGCCTTAGCCACCGACTTCACGTTCCATTCGACCGACTCGTTGAGGTCGATGGCACCGACTGCCTCGGGGCCGACAGCAATCTTCTTCATGTAGAAGACAGCGGACGGGTCGTACATCGTGCCGCGCTCGGCAGCAGCGATGACAGAAATAGCGTTCGGGCGGCCTTCAGCCATCAGACGGGTGCCGTCAACCGGGTCGACGGCGATGTCCATCTCGGCGCCCTGGCCGGTGCCGACCTTCTCGCCGTTGAACAGCATGGGGGCTTCATCCTTCTCGCCCTCGCCGATGACGACGACGCCGTTCATCTCGACGGAGTTGATGAGCTTGCGCATAGCATCCACCGCGGCGCCGTCACCCTCATTCTTCTGTCCACGGCCAACCCAGCGACCCGAGGCGAGCGCTGCCGCCTCGGTGACACGCACCAGCTCCATGGCTAGGTTGCGGTCGGGGATATAAGACGTGTTATCAGACATGTGTGATTAGTCCCTTTCTTTTCAGGTGGCTCGGCCCGGGTGGGGGACAACCCGGAATACAAATTCCATTCTTCCACTTTTCCCGCGCATCCAAGCCCGAATGCCTCCCCCAGAAGTGGGAATCGGGGGTAGGTGCCGTCAAAAGGGCAGGTCGGAGGTCGCTGTCGCGTGTGGCGGAGGCGGCGTGACATACTGGGCGGGTGGCATCTGAAGATAAACCAAAGATTTTTGAGGACGCGCGCGATATCACCTTGACGGTGGGCGTCATCCTCATCATGATGTTCCTCGCGGTCGGGGCAACGGGATTGTGCTCCATCAATCCGGAGAAGTCGGGGCCCGTGCAAAACGTGGATGCCGCTACCTTCCTGGAAATGGAAGCGCGCGGCAGTGGGGCCGTCATTAGGGAGCCGGTCATGCCGGAGGGCTGGCAGCCCACCGCGGCTCGGCGCAAGCAGATGGGCGGCGAATCCGCTGCCGTGGTGAGCTGGCTGACCACCAATGAAGGCTATGTCGAGTCGGCGCAGACGCAGGTAGCGCTTAGCGATGTCCCCGCGGCTTATGACTCCAACTATCGTGCTAACTCTGAGCGGCGTGAGGTAGCGGGTCAGGACGTGGAAATCTTAAGCAGCGATGACAAAGACGTGCGCCCGCTGTGGATTACCGACTTGGGTGATGCCCGCCTCGTCCTCACCGGCTCCGCCTCCGACGCCGACTATGAAGCAGCCCTGACCGCATTCACTGAGGCCGAGCCACTCCAGATCGCTGAGGATGGAAGCGTCATCAGCGAGTAAGCTCCGCTGCTTAGCGGAAGGTTACGCTCTGCAGCGTGGTTCCGTCCCATTCCACCTCGACCGAATCTCCAGCGGCGCTAGTGAGGGACTCTGGATCGAGGCCGCTCAGACGCGTCTTGCCGAGGTATACATCCACCTTCTCATGGAGGGACTTGCCGGGGAAGACGGCGATCTCGCTGAGCCTATTCTCGCTAAAGCGCAGAACAATGGAGCCGGAGAAGTAACTGATCTCTTCGCCATTCGCGGTGTGCGGGGGGCCGAAGAATTCTTCGGCGAGCTGGCGCGAATCACCAAAGACCATGGACCCTGCTCCGCCTGACTTGGAGACGAAGTCCACGCGATTTCCCGGGTAGCCGTAAATCTTCATTTAGTCTTCTCCTGCTTCTTCGTTGTGTGCTGCACTATCGGTGCCCTCTGCGTTCTTTCGGAGAGCCTCCTCTACGCGCTTCGAAGCGCCGTCGAGATGCGCCTCGCAGGCCTTAGCTAGGGCCTCGCCGCGCTCCCAGTACTTGAGGGATTCATCCAGTCCCATCTGTCCTAGCTCGAGGATTTTCACTGTTTCAATGAGCTCATCACGAGCCTGCTCATAGCTCAGCTCTTCCACCGGCGGGAACGCGTCCTGGCCGGGCTGGCCGGCGCCAATCGTGTCAGTCATGAGGTGAAGTATCTTCTTTCTCTTGTATGATTCGTTTTACCTATTAGGTGTTCTGTTTAATCTGCGGCCTGAGAAGCCATTGCAGCAGCGGTGATCGAGCCATCGCCCACACGTATGCGCAGTTGCGAACCCGGTGGTGATTGCGTGTAGCTCGTGACGACCTCCGGACCGCTGCCATCGCGCGGAAGGACCTGCACGATGGCATAGCCGCGTTCGAGGGTGGCCGAGGGGCCTAAGGCGGAGACCCGAGCACGCAACGAGGCTACCTGGTTAGTTTCGCGGTCCAGCTGGTGGCTCATCACCCGGCGGATCAGCGCGAGATTTCGCTCCAGCTCCTCGCGGCGTGCGTTGATCGGCACCATCGGATCTGCAAGAACCGGGCGGGAGCGGATGTTTTCGAGTCCGCGGCGCTCCCGGTCCACCCAGCCGCGCAGCGCTGCCGCCATGCGCGAGCGTGCTTCGGAGATCAGCGCGTATTCCTCGGCGGCGGAGGGCACGACACGCTTGGCCGCATCGGTGGGGGTGGCGGCGCGGAGATCTGCGACATCATCAAGCACCGGGTGATCCGGTTCGTGGCCGATGGCGGAAACGACAGGAGTGCGAGCCTCCGCTACGGCGCGCTGGAGTGCCTCCTCGGAGAAGGGGAGGAGATCCTCCACTGAACCGCCGCCGCGAGCGATGATGATGACATCGACTTCTGGGTCCGCGTCGAGAGTCCGCAGGGCGTCAATCACCTGGGTAACAGCCGTGGCTCCCTGCACCGCAGTATTGATGACGTTGAACTGGACCGCCGGCCAGCGGTCCTGTGCCACAGACAGGACATCGCGCTCGGCGTGGGAGCCGCGACCGGTGATGAGGCCGATCTTCTTGGGCAGGTAGGGAAGCGGAAACTTGCGCGAGGGATCGCACAGGCCCTCCTGACGCAGCTTCTGGCGCAGCATTTCCACCCGAGCGAGGAGATCACCGATGCCGACGTGACGGATCTCGGTCACCCACAGGGAGAAGCTTCCGCGCCCAGCGTAGAAGGCAGGCTTGCCGTACACCACGACGCGGTCGCCATCTTTGAGCGGTGAGGGAGCATTGCGGATGAGCGAGGTGTTGCACGTCAACTGAACAGACTTTTCCTGCTCGACGTCACGCAGCGTGATGTAGGAGAGTTTCCACGTCGGCTTCATGTTCAGCTGGGTAATTTGCCCCTCCACCCAGAGGAAGCCGAGGCGTTCGATCCAGCCTTTGACTTGGTCATTGACCTTGCCGACTGGCCACGGAGTCTCCGCGGAATTGGCCGGTTGGTTCACGCGCAGTCCTTTCTCTTGAGCGGTCTTCTCGTTGGGGTCTGTTCTGAACAGTGTATGGCTCAGTCTAGGAGGCGTGCCGGACATCCGGTGTCACCGCCAAGCCGGTTGGGCGGGAACTACAGTATGTCTGCGGCTTTCGATACTGTGGGTGCCATGACTGAAACTGCAAAGAAGGTGCTCCTGGCGGCTCCCCGCGGCTACTGTGCCGGCGTGGACCGTGCTGTTGAGACAGTGGAGAAGGCGTTGGAGAAGTACGGCGCCCCTATCTACGTGCGCAAGCAGATTGTGCACAACCGGTTCGTTGTTGAATCCCTGGCTAAGCGTGGTGTCATCTTTGTGGAGGAGGCTTCCGAAGCCCCCGAAGGCGCTCACCTCGTGTTCTCTGCACACGGCATCGCGCCGAGCGTGCGCAAGGAGGCACAAGAGCGCAAGCAGCTCACGCTCGATGCCACCTGCCCGCTGGTGACCAAGGTTCACAAGGAAGCTCAGCGCTTTGAGCGCGATGGCTACCAGATCCTCCTTGTCGGCCACGAGGGGCACGAAGAGGTCGAAGGCACCGCCGGTGAGGCCCCAGACGTCACCCACCTCGTGGATGGCCTGGAGGGCGTCGACAAGCTGCCCGATTTTCTGCATGAGGAAAAGCTCATCTGGCTGTCCCAGACCACGTTGTCGGTGGATGAAACCATCCAGATCGTCAACAAGCTGCGCGAGCGCTTCCCGCACTTGGAGAACCCGCCATCAGATGACATTTGCTACGCCACGCAGAATCGCCAGGAGTCGGTTAAGGCCATTGCGCCGAAGTGCGATCTCATGATCGTTGTGGGCTCCGAGAACTCCTCGAACTCCAAGCGCCTCGTCGAGGTTGCTTTGGAGGCGGGCTCTAAGACCTCACACCTAGTGGACTTTGCCTCGGAGATCGACGAAGCCTGGCTCGAAGGCGTAAACACCGTTGGCGTGACCTGTGGTGCGTCCGTGCCTGAGCTGCTCGTCCGTGAAGTGCTGGAGTTCCTCGATGAGCGCGGCTACAACGATGTTGAGCAGGTGACCACCTCTACGGAGACCATTACCTTCTCCCTGCCGCGCGAACTGCGTCCGGCACGTACGGCGCGTTAATCCTCGTCGTAGAGATTTTCTTCCAGCGGCTGGGAGGTCCGCTGGGAGCGCTCCCGCGCACGCCGCGCATTCTCCGCTGATTCGGCTGCAGCGCGGCGGAAATCTTCCCGCTCATCCGCATCGGGGGAAGCCTGTCGGCGCTTCGCGCGTTCTTCAGCTTGAATCCGGCGACGTTCTTCACGGTCGCGCTCACGGACTCGGCCTGAGCCCGTGGCCTCACGGGCAAGGAGTTCTGCTACGGACAGGCGCTCGGAGCGGCTCCGGCGATCGGACGCAACTTCGGCGCGGCGCTTTTCTTGGGCTTCCGCCTCAAGGTCCTTCGCGTGGCTATCGCTGCGCCACAGGCGCAGAACTGCAAGTAGCGCGCAAGCCACAACCGTGACGATGAGCACGGGGAAATGCTGCAACAGTGGGAAAGCCGTGGTGAGAATCGCAGTCTTGGAAAAGGGCGAGGCCCCTTCCGGCAATCCAGCGGTGGAGTTGATGAACCCGCCAACCACGGTTCCTAATGCGTACAGCAGCGGCAGGGAAATTACCGTCATGTAGAGGCCGCGAGTTTCCACCAACCAGGTGACAGACAGCGAGCCGAGTCCAAAAATCAGGGCGAAGGGCAGCCCCACGCTGCCCAGAATGCCTGAGACCGCCAAGGCCACAAGCGTAACGACGAGCGCGACGAGGAGTGCTCGGCTAAGCGGCATCCCGCGGCGGGGAGGGCGGCGACGATTTTTGGCTACAGACACGCCCAGAAAGCTTACCGGGCTTGGTGACCAAAACGTTATTCATTCTGGGCGCGCCGCGGCCAAGACCCGACGCTGCGCGGTTCCACCGGAAGGCGGTCGACGCGGGCTGGAACATCGAGATCCTTGAGCCGCCGCGCGGTAACCCCGACGCGAGAATTCAAACTGGCCAAGCTTGCGTTATAGGCTTCCACCGCGCGTTCGAGTCCGCGGCCCACCTTGTCGTAGTGTTCGTTAAGAGTGTTCAAGCGCGTATAAAGCTCGCGACCCAAACGCTGGACTTCGCGGGCCTTATCGGAGATTTCCTCGTGCTGCCAGCTCACCGCGACGGTGCGCAAGAGGGCAAAGAGGGTGCTTGGGGTGGCGATGACGACGTTGCGCTCGAAGCCGAACTCCAGCAATTCGGCGTCGATAGACAGGGCAGCGTCAACGAAAGTGTCGGCAGGGACAAAGAGAACCACAAACTGTGGGGTGGGGGAGAAAGCCTCGATATAGTCCTTGGAGGCCAATGCCTGCACGTGAGAACGCATGAGGTGAGCATGGCGCCGGAGATACCCTGCCCGCTCCTCTGGGTCCTCGGTCTCCATTGCGTCGAGGTAGGCACTGAGAGGAACCTTTGCGTCCACGACAATGCTGCGCCCTCCGGCCAAGTGAATGACCAGATCGGGGCGTACCAGCGATCCGTTGATGCGGGCGCTGACTTGGGAATCAAAGTCGACGTGTTTGCGCATGCCGCCGAGTTCAACGACGCGCTCTAATTGCACTTCGCCCCACCGTCCGCGGACATTGGGGGAGCGCAGCGCGCCGACCAGCTTGTCCGTGCGATCCGACAGGCGTGTTGAGGTACGAGTTACCGCTTGGACTTGGCTGCTGAGTGCTGCGAGTGAGGTCGCTCGATCTTCCTCGATTTCCTGGAGCTGTAGTCCGAGACGGTCCATGGCCTTCTCCAGCGGAGCGAGCTCTGCTTGGCGGCGCTGGGACTCTTGCAGGGCGCGATGCTCCTCTGAAGGCTGGGCGGATTGCGCTGAATAGGCGCGGGCTAGCCAGCCCAATGCGGCCCCAATGATGAGGCCGAGGAATAGGAGCACTACGGGGAGGGAAGACGTCATGCCTGTCATCATGGCATGCGCCCCGGACGTGAAGGGTTAGTCCTTATCCTTTGACTGCAACATCTGTTCGAGAGCGTTAATTGCGCGCTTGATCCCCGCTCGTGCTCCTCCATCGCGCTCACTGAAGCCCGCGTCAACGTCGACATTCGCGTCGATCTTTTGGTCCAGAGGGCTCGTACCGTTGTGGGCGACGTCTTCGGCTGCACCTTCGGGTGCGGCGTGGTCGGGGATGGACAGCCATTGTTCGCGCTTTCGGTCGCCCTGCTGTTGCGTATAGCGCCCGATGAGGAAACCAGCGACGGTCGAAAACTCCAAGTCTTCGGCAGTTCTCTCGCCCGACTGGAGCATCATCATGTCCTGGAAATAGCGGTAGACCACCGCGATGGTCGCTGCGGCTGGGACGGCGAGGAAACCACCGATGAGGCCGAAGAGTGCGGAACCTACGGTCACGGAAATCAACACGATAACTGGGTGCAGGTTCATGGCCTTCGACTGCAGCCACGGGGAAAGCACGTTGCCCTCGAGCTGCTGAACTAATAGGACCAAGCCAAGAACGAGCAGTGCTTTGGTAAGGCCCAAGGAGACCAGTGCGATGGTCACGGATAGGGCGCCGGCCACGATCGCGCCGACAAAGGGGATGAATCCGGCGATGAACGTGATGATGGCCAACGCCATGGCCAAAGGCACACCGATGAGTGCCAGGCCGAGGCCGATAAAGACAGCATCAACGGCGGAGACGACAGCTTGTGCCCGTACGAAACCACCCAACGTGCTCCACACGCGGGTCAACAGCTCAGTGAGGTGCCAGCCGGTCCGGCGGCCCGTGGCCTGGCGCAGCCACGGCAAGAAGTTGTGGCCGTCCTTAAGGAAGAAGAAGGTCAGCACCACGATGATGAAGAGCGTGACCACGATGGAAGTCGCCGTGCCAATGCCGGTGAATACGGAGCCCGCGATGGATCCTGCTTGGCGCTGTAGCCACAGGGCGATTTCATCGATGTAGCCGCCGATCTCATCCGCGTCGAGGTTGAGCGGCGGGCCCTGTGCCCATAGCTGCAAGCGCTGAATGCCCTCTACCGTCTGCAGATACAGTGTCTGGGACTGCCGCGCGAAGTCCGGTGCGATGAACATAAAAAGAGCGCCCACCGCAGTAAAAGACACCAGAATGGTCACTGCCGCAGCGAGAGCTGAGGGCAGTCCCTTGCGCCGCATGGCGCTCGCAATGGGGGCAAGCACAGTGCAAATAATCAGCGCTATGAGAACGGGCAGGATGCCGCGCCAAAAGTTGCCCAGCATGCGGAAGGAGGCATACAGGAATATCCCGATGATGGTCAGGCGGAGTGCCCACAGCGATGCGGACTTGATGACCTCGCCGACGACCACGGAGCGATCCACCTGGTTGCCGGGCGGGTGCGGAGAGACAGCGTTCAGCGAAGCAGCATCGACGGAGTCATCGAAACGCCCGCCGAGCGCTGCCTCCGCGGCGGCGAACTCAGAGGAAGAGGCGTTGGGGGATGGCTGATCAGAACTCACCCCACCATCTTGCCTCAAAAGATTCGGGGTGCGTTAGGATTGGCCCCGTGAGTCTTACACTTGGAATCGTCGGCCTGCCCAACGTGGGCAAGTCCACTTTGTTTAATGCCCTGACCCGTTCTGACATCTTGGCGGCGAATTACCCGTTTGCCACCATTGAGCCCAATGTCGGTCTCGTTGAGCTTCCCGATTCCCGCCTGAACCGCCTTGCGGAAATCTTCAGCTCCGAGCGCATCCTGCCGGCCACCGTGTCCTTCGTGGATATCGCCGGCATTGTGGAAGGCGCTTCCAAGGGCGAAGGCATGGGTAACGCCTTCCTCGCCAACATCCGTGAAGCTGACGCCATCTGCCAGGTGGTTCGTGCCTTCGCTGATGAAAACGTGATCCACGTCGACGGTGAGGTCAACCCGGCGCACGACATCTCCGTTATTAATACTGAGCTCATCCTCGCGGACCTCCAGACCATTGAGAAGGCCCTGCCGCGCTTGGAAAAGGAAGCCCGCAAGAACAAGGACTTGGCAGAGACCGTGGAGGAGACCAAGAAGGCCCAGGCCATCTTGGAGGATGACCGGACCCTCTTCGCTGCTTCCAAGAACAACGAGATCGACCTCGCGCTTCTGCGCGAGCTGCACCTCATGACCGCGAAACCCTTCCTCTACGTCTTCAACTCGGATGAGGCCGTGCTCACCGATGACGCCAAGAAGGAGGAGCTGCGCCAGCTCGTCGCCCCTGCGGAATGCGTCTTCCTCGATGCCCAGACCGAAACCGACCTCCTGGAGCTCGACGAGGCGGAGGCCCTGGAGCTGCTCGAGTCGGTAGGCCAGGAGGAGCCCGGCTTGGCGACGTTGGCCAAGGCCGGCTTCGCCACTCTCGGCCTGCAGACCTACCTGACTGCCGGCCCGAAGGAGGCCCGCGCGTGGACCATTAAGCAAGGCTCTGCAGCACCGCAAGCAGCCGGCGTTATCCACACCGACTTTGAGAAGAAGTTCATCAAGGCCGAAATCGTCTCCTTCGATGACTTGGACGCCGCCGGCTCCATGGCGGAAGCCCGCAATGCTGGCAAGGTGCGCCAAGAGGGCAAGGAGTACATCATGCAGGACGGCGACGTCTGCGATTTCAAGATCGGCGGCTAACCGTGCGCTCATAGCGCGTAGGCTGTGGGCATGAGTATTGCCCACATCCTAGATCGCGCAGCAGAGGCCACGCAGTGGCAAGAAGCCCTCTACAAGGATTTGCACCAGCATCCTGAGCTCAGCATGGAGGAGGAGCGCACCCGCGGCGTTATCGCGGATAAGCTCCGGGAGTTTCCTGGAGTTGAGGTGCTGGAATTCGGCGGGGGAGTCGTCGGCATCCTCCGAAACGGCGAAGGCTCGACGGTCCTAGAGCGCGCCGATTTCGACGGCTTGCCCATCACCGAGGACACCGGCTTGGACTACTCCGCTACGGGCGAGGCAATGCATGCCTGTGGTCACGATGCCCACGTGGCCGGGTTACTCGGCGCCACCGAGGCGCTGGCCAAGGCGACCGATGCGTGGTCCGGTACATTCGTCGCCCTTTTCCAGCCGGGCGAGGAAACCGCGGAGGGCGCGCAGTCCATGGTGGATGCAGGGCTCACCGATAAAGTCCCCACGCCTGATGTGGCCTTTGGCCAGCACATCTTCATTGATAAGAACGCCCCAGCCGGCAGCGTACTGATTGCGCCCGGCCCAGTCTTGTCTACAGCGACCTCACTCACGGTCACCGTTTATGGTCACGGTTCCCACGGCTCGATGCCGCACCTCAGCGTCGATCCTGTGGTGCTGGCCAGCTCCATCGTTCTGCGGCTGCAAACAATTGTCTCCCGTGAGGTCGATCCGCACCAGTTCGCCGTGTTGACCGTTGGGGCACTGCAGGCGGGCTCGAAGGCAAACATCATCCCGGACTCGGCGACCCTGCGCATCAACATCCGTGCTTATGATGAGGATGTCAGGGCTCAAATCGTTGAGGCGATTCACCGCATTGTGAAGGCAGAGTGCCGGGCAGCGATGTCCCCGCGCGAGCCAGAGTTTGCGCAGAGTGATAATTACCCCCTCACCGTCAACGATGAAGACGTGACTGAAAAGGTGCGCGCGCAGCTTATCGACGTCCTCGGCAGCGACAATGTTCTCGACATGGAGCCGTGGACGGCGTCCGAAGATTTCTCACGCATCCCCGATGCCTTTGGCGCTCCCTATTGTTTCTGGGGCTTCGGCGGGCGTACCGATGGCGCATCAATTCCCAACCACAACTCGCGATTTGCTCCGGAGCTGCAGCCGACGCTCACCACGGCGACGCAGGCTCTCATCGCCGCTGCTTACGCCTATCTGGGTAATCAGCGTAAGGATGTCCTTAAGGAGTAGCTGGGAACATGGGGCGGTCGACATGCTGCCCGCGCACCCAACTCGAAAGCGTTCGGGTGTAGCGACGTGGTAGGCGAGTTCTCTCCGCTGGAGGCAGTCAAGAAGGCAGGCGCTGCCTGGGTCTGGTTTCCTCCCGTACCCCGGACGATCTCCCAGCCTTCAACGCTAAGTTGGTTGAGGAATTCGCAGAGGGCCAGCACTAAACCTTATGTTTAGTAAAGCCGCGGGTGCGCAACCCGCGGCTTTTGCGTCTTGCTTCCGCTGTAAGGCCTCTATAATGTTAGATATTCCTGAAGGGGAGTAGTTCCCTCGGATACTTTCCGAGATGCCTGGTCGACATACTGGCTTTTCCGCCCGGCCAGCCAGCGTTTGCACAGCCTGCGGCGTGAACGAGACCTTCGGTCCGCACCCGAACCGAAGGAGTTTTCACTTGTCTTCTCTTAGCTCAGAGCAACTGCTGCTCGAGCGCTTTATGAAGCTCTCTATCGCCACCGCAGTGGCCACGATTGCGCTCAAGGTCATCGCTTCCGCGGTGACGGGATCGGTGGGCTTTCTTTCCGACGCCCTCGAATCCGGCGTTAACCTCGTCGCCGCCGTTGTGGGGTTTGTGGCTATCAAAATTGCGGCAAAGCCGGCCGATGCGAACCATCAGTTCGGTCACGGCAAGGCCGAGTATGTGTCCGCGCTGGTCGAGGGTGTGATGATTTTCGTCGCTGCAGCGATGATTATCTACATGGCCATTCGCCGTTTTCTGGATCCGCAGCCGCTGGAGCAGCCTGGGCTTGGCCTCCTGCTGTCGCTTGTGGCTTCCTTGCTTAACCTGGGCGTGGGCCTTCTGCTTGTGCGCGCGGGCAGGCAGCATCGTTCGGCCACCTTGCAGGCGGATGGAAAGCACCTGCTTACCGACGTTTGGACGTCCGTCGGCGTCCTCCTTGGCATCGGCGCGGTCAGCCTCACGGATTGGTTGTGGCTCGACCCAGCCATCGCGTTTGCCGTGGGCCTCAATATTTTGTGGACGGGCTACAAGCTGCTCAAAGAATCACTGAGCTCCCTGTTGTCGGAGTCCCTGCCTAAGGAAGAGCACGCCCAGCTGGACGCGCTTCTCAATGAGCTGGAGGACCACCACCAGGTCTCCTTCACCTCACGCCGCACGGTCGCGGCAGGGCGCCAGCGCCTTGTTTACCTCACCATGGATGTTCCCGGCGAGTGGACGGTACTGCACTCGCACACAATCGCCGACCGCATCGAAGACGCCATCGATGAGCTTTTTCCCGGTGCGGAAGTGTTTATCCATGTCGAGCCCGAAGGAACGGTTCATCGCCGCATCCTACGGATGCCGTAGGCTGGCCACGCCGCGTCCGCCTTCCATGACCCACGGCCAACTGAGGCCATTTCGAGTGAGGACGTTTGCTCGGATCTCATCGGGCACGATCCAATCCTTGTTGGCATAGCCCAGCAGGTATTCGTCGAAGGCAGGGAGTTCGAGCCGGATTTTTAAGGCACCGTCGATTTCGCTCGCGGTGACATCCTCCTGCCAGCCCGCCATCCACAGTCTCTGCCCATCATGGTTAACGGTCGTGGCCTCCGTGCTCGCAAGAGCCTTGGCGGCCTGGGACTTGCTGAGCTTGGACCATGTTTGGAGGTCGGCTACGGACACGGGGCCATGGCCTTCGACATAGCGCTGGGCCAGCTCAGTAAGCGGTTCCTCCGGCTCGCGCTGGACGGTAGGTAGCGCATCGACATGGAGGAAGGTCTCTTGGTTGCCAGCTTTTGGGCCCTGGACTAGGTCACCTGCCCCGCCGAAGGCACGCAATAAGTGGGAGCCGCGACCATCTGTGGGATCCACGCCTGTCTCGGCGAAAAGCTCGTAGACCTCCGCGCGAGTGAGAGGCTCGGTGGTTGCGCCATGTAGTGCTTCCGAAGCTGCTGCCACCATGTCCTCGCTGAGCCCCAAGCTCGGTCGCCGGGATTTCTGGCTGGAGGCCACGCGCGGATAGAGCAAGCGGGACATCCAACGGACGTCGGCAGCCGGCATGAAGTGCAGCGTGCCGCGCTGTGGCCAACAGCGCACCACGCGATACCTTTTTATCTCCTCCACAACCTTGTCTTCGTCACACCCGGCGCGCAGGGAGAGTGCACGAACGCCGGCATCGTAGGTCTGACCCTGCAGGGCGAGGAGATGCTCAGCGACGTCCAGCGCCGAGGCGAGCGATGGCCTCGCGGCCGATGGGGCGAGGCCTTGAGCAATGAGCCGGCGGGCTAGAAGCTCGTCGCGGTTAAGTTCCTTCATGGCTGTCTAGATTAGAGCCGGAAGGTCTTCATCAGCTGCATGCCCGTCGATACCAGCTGGCGGAAGCGTTCCGGCGAGATGTACTCCGACGGCGCAAGCGGGTGCAGGCGCTGCTCGGCCACGGTTCGCTCGTTGGCCCACAGTCGCATGCCGGTAATGCCGTGGCGGTGATTGAGGCCAGACTCCTTGACGCCTCCACCGGGGGTGGCGATGGAGCCATAGGCGGCGGCGAAGCCTTCGTTGATGTTGACCATGCCGGCCTCCAGCTGGGAGGCAACCTTCCACGCGCGGCGGGAGTTTCCGGACCACACGGAGGCAGAAAGACCGTAGGTGGTCTCATTGGCGCGCTGGATGGCCTCGGCATCAGAGCTCACCGCATACACCGCCAGTACTGGGCCGAAGGTTTCGGTGGCATAGAGATCCATCTCTGGGGTCACGCCGGTCAGCACGGTGGGCTCGTAGAAGAAGGGGCCGAGGTCCGGTCGAGCCTTTCCGCCGTAGACCACGGTGGCTCCCTTGGACACGGCGTCTTCGACGTGGGCTTGAACGGCATCGAGCTGGCGTTGCGAGGTCAGCGAGCCGATGGTGGCAGCATCGGAGAATGCCGCCCCGAGCACTTGCTGGTCCAGTGCATTTGTGAGTTCTGCGAGGAACTCCTCAAAGACGCTCTCGTGGACATAGGCGCGCTCGGCGGACATGCAGAGCTGCCCGGAGGAAGAGAATGCGGTGCGCACGGTACCTTGGGCGGTGGACTTAAGGGGGGCGTCGTCAAGCACCAGCATCGGGTTCTTGCCGCCCAGCTCCAGCATGGTGGGGATGAGGCGCCCCGCAGCCTGGGTAGCGATGGACTTACCGGCCTTGGTGGAACCGGTAAAGGAGAGCCCATCCACCAGCGGAACCAGGGCATCACCCACCTCCGCCCCGCGGCCGGGAACCAGCTGCCAAGCGGCCTCCGGAAGGCCCGCCTCAATGGCTAGGCGTCGCAGTAGAATCGCTGTCAGCGTGGTCTGAGAATCCGGCTTGTGGACCACGGCATTACCAGCAGAAAGGGCCGCCAGAACATCGCCCACACCGAGGGACAGAGGATAGTTCCACGGAGAGATAAGTCCCACCACGCCCAGCGGGTAGTGCTGGGTGCGCGTTTTAGTCAGCACGGGAAGCGCGCCGGGGTGGCGGTCGTTTCCGAAAGCCTTGCGGATGTTGACGGCGTAGAAGCGCGCACAGTTATACAGATCCATCAGCTCGTCATAAGCATGGGAGCGGGATTTGCCGTTCTCGGCTTGGATGAGGTCGAGAATGAGCTCCTCGTTCTCGTGGACGAGGTCGTGCAGGCGCAGCAGGATGGCGGCGCGGTCACCTTGGCCAACGCCGGTACGCGCATAGGTGACTGTCTTCTCGACGTCCCCGGCGGTGGCGACGGGGAAGCTAAAGAGCTCCTCACCGCTAAATGGCGCGTGGGCCTGGTGCTGCTCACCCGTGCCGCGCACATCGCGGGCGGGGTCCGTGTCCAAGAAATTGAGCACTCGCTGGGGCAGACAGGTCTGAGTGAAGGTCTTCATGCGGTCTATTGTCCCAAAAATATGTGATGGCGCTATGAGTCTTTCGAGATTTGTCTCACAAACTAAACTAGTTGTGGTTAGGATGACGCTATGCCAATCCTCGTGACCACTCCACAGGCCCAGGTACGCGCGGCCGTTGAGCCGCTCGTCAGATCAGGAGAAAGCCCAGCGCCCGTGGGCGTTATTGACCTCGCCGCGTTTGACTACAACGCTGCGCAGATGCCGACTCGTGCCGGAGGACTGCCGATCCGCGTGGCCTCGAAGTCAATACGCAGCGTGGCGGCACTTCGCCGTGCCCTCGAGCATGAGGGATACCGGGGTATCCTCGCGTATTCCGTTCCAGAGGCGCTGCATCTGGTGGGAGAGGGCTTCCGTGACATCGTGGTGGCCTACCCGAGCGTCAATCGGAAGGCTCTGCGTGAGCTCGCAGCGGATGACACTGCGTGCGAGGCCATCACCATCATGGTGGATAGTGCTGAGCTCCTAGACCTGCTTGAGGGTTCCCTGCGCGTGGCCATTGACATAGACTGCACCCTCCATTTGCCGGGTGCGGTTATCGGCCCGCGGCGCTCGCCCGTGCGCACACCGGAACAGGTCTCAGCGCTAGCCCATGAGATTCTTCGCCGCGGGCACCGGCTTGTCGGACTCATGGCCTATGAAGGGCAGGTGGCCTCCGTCGCGGATGGCCTGCCAGGTCCGGTGGGGGCGGTCAAGCGCTGGTTGCGTTCGAAGTCCATGGCTGACCTTGCCCCGCGGCGCCGAGCCTGCGTGGCGGCCGCGCGGGAGGTGGCGGACATCGAATTCGTCAACGGCGGTGGCACGGGCAGCCTCCAGGAATCCGCGGCCGAGGGAACTTTGACCGAGCTGGCCGCTGGCTCCGGCTTCTATACGCCAGCGATCTTCGATGATTTCACTGGCATTAACCACAAGGCGGCCGCGTTCTTCGTCTGCCAAGTATCCCGTGTGCCCGCGCCGGGCTGGGCCACGGTCAACTCCGGCGGCTGGATCGCCTCCGGCCCTCCCGCGAAGGATCGCGTCCCCGTACCGGTGTGGCCGGCGGGCCTTAGCTACTCCAGCACGGAGGGTGCCGGTGAGGTACAGACTCCGCTGCGCGGGGCTGACCTGAGCGTCGAGGACCTGGTGTGGTTCCGCCACGCCAAGGCGGGGGAGATGACAGAAAACGTCGACCGCCTCCTCGCCGTCGGGCACGACGGCGTTGATGTATGGGACACCTATAGAGGACAAGGATGGACACTCCGATGACAACCACATTTAGCAATTGGGCAGGTTCGGTTGCTGCGAAACCGCAGGAGTTTGTACAGCCCTCCCGCATAGACGAGATCCCCGGAATTATTAGCCGCTCCCGCAGCGTGCGTGCGGTGGGCGCCGGCCACTCCTTCACTCCCATCGCGGCAGGGGAGGAGACGATGCTCAACCTAGACCACGTGAGTGGGCTGGTGAGCGTCGATAAGCAGCGCAAACGCGTCCGGTTCCTGGCCGGCACTCGCTTGCGGGATGTGCCTAGGCTCCTGCGCCCGTTTGGGCTTGCCCTGGCTAACCAGGGCGATGTGGACCCGCAATCGCTGGCGGGTGCGATTTCGACCTCGACCCACGGCACCGGCATCAATTACACGGGATTTGCGGGGACGGTCACTGGGCTGACGCTTATCGACGCCGACGGCAACACCCGCACCTATTCCATCGACGAGGACCCGGAGCTCCTGCGCCTCGTAGTCGTCAGCGTGGGCGCGCTCGGCGTGGTCGTCGAAGTTGAAATGCAGTGCGTGGATGCCTTCGACCTGCTGGCTGAGGAGTCTGGCATTGACTTCGATGAGCTGATGGATAATTGGGAGGAGCTCTCCCGCAGCGTCGATCACTTCGAGTCCTATTGGTTCCCGCATACCGACCGCGCCATGGTCAAGGCCAACACGCGCCTCGAACCGAATGGGGAGCGCCGCTCACGGCTTAAGCAGCTTATCGACGACGAGCTCATCGGCAACGGCGCCTTTGCCGCCGCCTTGGCGTTGGGGCGCCTGATTCCGGGAACGATTCCGACCCTTAATAAGTTCGCCACCTCGGTCATTTCTCATAATCGCTACCGTTCCGCCGCCCACGACGTGTTTGTCAGCCCGCGCCGGGTTCGTTTCCACGAGATGGAGTACGCCGTGCCGCTTGCCGACGGCCCCGCCACCGTCCGCGAAATCCGTCGCTTCATCGATGAACAGGACTGGCGCATCGGATTCCCGATGGAGCTGCGCACGACGGCCGCGGATGACGTTGCTCTCTCGACGGCATCTGGCCGTGAGTCGATGTACATTGCATTCCACATTCCGCGTGCGTTGAATCCGCAGGACTACATGCCGAAGCTGGAACCCATTTTCCGCGCGGCCGGTGGGCGCCCGCACTGGGGGAAGATGAACTCCCTGTCCCGGAACGACTTTGCTCAACTTTATACAAGATTTGATGAGTTCTGTGAGCTGCGTGAAGAGGTGGATCCGGAGTGGAAGTTTGGTTCATCCTACCTGCGAAAACTGTTCGGGTAGGGGCGTCGTCAAGCGCCGTGCAACCCGTGAATTGGATTCGAAAGTATCTCTGATCTTTGGTAGCGTGTGGAAGTCTTAATTCCATAACGCTATCGAAGAAGGTGTCTCAAACGTCCTCTGAATCCCAGTCCCTCATTACGCCGACATTCGTGTTTGCGTGGTTGGTAAATTTCGCCCAGTTCACGGTCTTCTATCTGCTTGTGACCATCATGGCGCTCTATGCCGTGGAGCAGTTTCAGGCTTCGGATACGGCGGGCGGGTTTGCGTCCAGTGCCTTTGTGGTGGGGGCGACAATTGCTCGTCTCTTCTCCGGTTACATCGTTGACGCGGCTGGGCGAAAACGCTCGTTGGTGGCCTCGCTTATTGTGGTGGCTGTAGCCATGGCGCTGTACATGCCAGCGCACTCGTTGCCGATGCTTTTTGCCGTCCGTATTTTGCACGGCTTCGGTTATGCGGTGGCCTCGACTGCTGTGATGGCAGTGGCGCAATCGGTGATTCCGGACCACCGTCGTGCCGAGGGGACCGGCTACTTCGCCTTGGGGACGACCCTAGCCACTGCCTTTGGTCCAGCGGCTGGTTTGGCGATTGTCCACCAAGCTGGCTATAACATCGTGTTTATGGTGGCGCTGACGCTTACGGTAGTGGCCTTGGGGTTGGGACTCGTCGTCAAGGCACCGGCGCAGGAGCGTCGAAGCGTCTCCTTTTCCTTGGGAAATATCGTGCACCCAGCGGTGGCGCCTTTTGGCGTCTTTATCCTTTTGGTTGGCGTCGCGTACACGGGCATCATTACGTTTCTTAACGGCTACTCCTCCCATGCAGGCTTGGAGAAGGGCGCTAGCTACTTCTTCCTGGCCTATGCGGTGGTGAGCCTCATTCTGCGCTTTGTGCTGGGCAAGCTGCAAGATCGTCGCGGTGACAACATCATCATCTATTCCTCGCTCGTCTTCTTTATTGCTGGCTTGGTAGTCCTTGCTCTGGCTGCAGCTGATTGGCAGATCATTGCTGCGGGTGCCTTGGTGGGCTTTGGTTACGGCTCAATTCTTCCGGCGGGCCAGGCTATCGCCGTGCGCCTGGTGCCGATGCACGAAATGGGTGCGGGGATCTCGACCTTCTTCTTGCTGCTAGACCTAGGTATTGGCTTTGGTCCGATTCTGCTGGGGCAGATCATCTCCGCGGCGGGTTACTCCGTCATGTACTGGATGTTGGCTGCCTTGATGCTGGTGGCCTCGGTGGTCTACTTCTTCGTTCACGGGCGCAAGGACATCGCGCGCGGTGATGTGCGGTACGAATAAATTACTCACTGGCGTCGCGCTTTCCGACGCCCAGTAGATCCCCATGCCCCACGTGCTACCAACAACGCGCGTGGGGCATTATTCGTTTTGTGCCAGTCACCGCTACTGATTAAGGATCGAACGGCCTAGCTAACCCGTGGTGGCTACCCCCGTTTGTAGTAACGACTTGACGTGAATTTACTACTGGCTATAGCCATGTGCGGTGAGGGTTGGTAGAATCATTGTTAGAACATTTCTTCTAACTCATGTTTCTCGGGGGAGACATTCATGACCACCGCCACGCACCCTTCAACCTCCTCTTCTTTCTTCTTCTCAACAACGAATCCGAATAATCCACACGCAATGGCCCGCGCGGCAGCCCGCCGCGCTATCTACAACACCTGGGTTGCTGCTATGCCCAGTCTGCAGGCTGATATCAACACCACCGCTTTAAGCTTGGTGGCTGCCTGGTCACTGCCCGAAGGTCATATCAAAGCAGGTCTGCGTGCTATCCACCGGCTTGATAGCCTGCCGAAAGTCAAACACCTGCAAGACACCCACTGCCTGCTGGACATCGAGTTCTTGATTGCTATTGACCAACCCATGTCAGCACTAGCCGGCTTGACTGCTGAAACCCTGGATTTTATCGACACCATCCTGGCCGACTTCTTCACCCCCACTAAGGCGAATCAGGCTTTTCCTACCCGTAGCCAAATCAGGCGTAAAGTCCGCGATATTTGTAAAACCCTGGATGACTCCATTGCTTTTCGTGATACCCGCCCCAAAGACACCTACCGCTTTTCTTCTAATGGCACCTCTGCGTGGCTGGAACTCCAGGTTGGGGAAGATACCGGCATTAAACTCGATGCCTTCATCCACCAAACCGCTGCCAAGCACGACCTGACGATTCCGGATGCTGTCAAGAAACTGCTGTCCGGTGAGATTGAGCCTCCAGCTGCTGTGGTGCTACACACCTATCAGGCCTGCGATATTGAGAATGCCCCAACCTTTATTGAAGGCTTCGGCTGGCGGCAAGAGCCCATGCCGCATGATAAAACCCGGGATCTAACCGGCGATGTAGCCGAAGCAGACGGCTACCAACCGGGCCTGATTATGCGCAAACATGTCGAAGGCCGCGACGGGACCTGCCGGGTCGGCGGGTGTGAGAAACCAGCCTTTCTTACCCAGCTTGACCACCGGCACAACTGGGCTGAAGGCGGGCCAACACATCCGAAAAACCTGGCATGTTTATGCCAAGGACACCACAACATGAAAACCGATGGCACCTTAAAGTACCTGCTGGACCCCTACAGTGGGGATGTTATCTGGCTTTTCGCTGACGGTACCTGGACTATCAACGAAGCAGAAGGCCCCCTGGCACCAAAACAGAAACGGTGGGCGCAAACAGTC
>NZ_KV827661.1:75478-129580 GCF_001836165.1 Corynebacterium sp. HMSC036D02
CAACACCTCAAACAAGAACTCGACGACTACGCACAACAACAAGCCAAAACCAAAGCCAACACCGAAGCCGAAACCCAGACCAACACCGACAACGGCGAGGACATCCCCTTCTAAACCCCGTCGATTCAAACGACGACGATAACGAAGAACAGGGGCCTAGCCCTCGTCGAATCAAACGACGACACCACTCCAAACAACCGAAAGGACAAGAAACCAAGAACACACCCACCGTCGAAAAGAACGACGGGTAAAGCCCTTCGCCTGGGGCAGAAATACCAAAGCCTTCCTACACGGCTCTTGCGTGTTAGGAAGGCTTGGGGAGGGGCAGGAAGAGTTATGCAGTCGTGTTGACCGGCTGTGTCTCGGGCTCGTCTGCGTCTTGGTCCTCGTTCATTATGTGTGAGACTCCGTTACCAGCAGCATCCCAGACGGCTTCGTCTTGAATGCCGGCGCGCTTGGCCACGATGGTGGCACACAGTGATTGGCCGGTGACGTTGACGGCGGTGCGTCCCATATCAATGATGGGTTCGATGGCCAGCAACAGACCCACGCCGGCGAGCGGAAGGCCCAACGTGGAGAGCGTCAGCGTCAGCATGACGGTAGCGCCGGTCGTGCCGGCGGTTGCTGCGGAACCAATGACGGAAACGAAGATGATGAGCAGGTACTGGGTGAAGGAGAGATCAACGCCGTAGAACTGTGCAATGAAGATGGCGGCGATGGCCGGGTAGACGGAAGCGCAGCCGTCCATCTTCGTGGTAGCGCCCAGCGGAATGGCGAAGGAGGCGTATTCGCGGGGTACGCCCATGGCCTTTTCCGTAAAGCGCTGGGTAACTGGCATGACGCCCATGGAGGAACGGGTGACGAAGCCAAGGGAAAAGACGGGCCAGACTCGCTTGTAGAAGCCAACTACCGGGATCCGGTTGAATGCGAGCACGGCGGGGTAGACCACGAAAATTACAAGTGCAAGGCCCACATACATCGCGAGGACGAACTTGCCCAAGGAGCTAAGCGCGTCCCAACCATAGGTGGCCACGGCTTTGCCGATGAGGGCGGCGGTGCCAATCGGGGCAAGGCGGATGATCCACCAGAGGACCACCTGGATGACCTTGAGGAAAGATTCGGTGAAGTGCAGGAAGGGATCGGCCGCCTTGCCAGCCTTGACCGCGGCGATGCCCAGCACAAGGGAAATGACAAGGAGCTGAAGGGCACCGAAGCTGAGGGAGATTTCATCTTCGCTCAGCGAAGCGGTGAGACCGAAGAAGTTGGCGGGGACAAGTTGCTGGAGGAAAGCGGTCCAGGAGCCGATGTGGGATGGGTCGGCGGCGGTGGAAGCATCGACAGTTGTGCCTACGCCCGGCTTCATCACGAGGGCGACGAGAATGCCAGCCAAGACGGAGAAGAAGGCCGTAATGGCAAACCAGACCAGAGTAGAGATCGCCAGCGAGGCGGCGTTAGCCACCTTGCGCAGGTTGGCAACCGAGGTGACGACAGCCGCGAAGATGAGCGGCGGGACCATCACCTTGAGTAATTGGACGTACGCGCCGCCGACGCCGGACAGGGTATCGGAGAGCCACTCGGACTCCATGCCGGAGGCGATGAAGCCGAGAATAAGGCCGATGATGAGACCGGCGATAACTTGGGCGCCAAAGCCGGTGGCCCACGAGGGCAGCGTGCGTGAGGATGCACGAGAGGAAGTGTCTGACACGAGATTTTCCTTCTAGACAGTGTTGTATAGAAATGGACCATTTAGTTCGGTACGATCATACCGATCGGTTCACTTGAACTTATAACACCGTACGCTGCCCAGAAATTCCCCCGCAAATTATGGGATACGCTTGGTCCATTCATCGTTGAGGAATTTGGTGTCGACGAGGTGGCGGGCGGCGGCGAGGGAGTCGTCGGAAAGCTCGGCGTCGATGGCGCCATAGCGGGTGGCGAACTCGCGCGCCATGGTCTCGATGATCTCCTCGCGGGGCACGCCAGTCTGGCGGCGGAGCGGGTCGACGCGCTTCTTTGCGCTGGCAAGACCCTTGGACGAGACCTTGACCTTGCCGATGCGCAAGACCTCCATCATCTTGTCCGCATCGATGTCATAGCTCATCGTGGTGTGATGCAGTACCGCGCCCTTACGGCGCTTCTGGGCGGCGCCGCCAATCTTGCCGCCGTCCGAGGTGATGTCATTAATCGGCACGTACCATGCATTGACGCCAAGCTTGTTCAGCGCCGCGAGCACCCACTGGTCCAGGTATTCGTAGCTGGCCTCGTAGGAATAGCCGGCCACGAGCGACTCCGGGGCGTACAGGGAATAGGTCACGCAATTGCCACCCTCCATGAACATCGCGCCACCGCCGGAGATTCGGCGCACCGGAACAATGCCGTGCTTGTCGACGCCCTCCTGATCCAGCTCATTGGCATAGGACTGGTAGGAACCGAATACGACGGCACGATCTTCCCATTCCCAAAATCGGAGCGTGGGCCCGCGCTTTCCTTCAGCAACTTCGTTGAGGAGAACCTCGTCAAGTGCGACATTTACGGGCGTGGGGAGAACACCTGGGCGCAGGATCTCCCAGTGGTGGTCGGTGAAATCGGTGCCACCAGACAGCGCGCGCTTAACGGTGACGGCAAGGTGGTGGGTGTCAAAGCCATGGAGAGCTACGGGTGAATCGATTCGTGCAAGGGCTGCATCGAGGCGGGACTGGATCTCTTCTGTCGAGGTGGCGGTGGTGGTGCCGACCAAGGCGGGGGCTAGTGCCTCATAGGCCTCCTCAGGCTCGAGGAAGAAGTCGCCGGAAACCTTCGCGGCAGTGACGGTGTTGTCGGTGTCTAAATCGAGGTCAACGACGAGCAACTTGCCGCCGGGGACCTTGAGCTCAAAGTGCTTAGTGTGGTTCATAGTTGTCAGCGTACTCAGCGGTGCTGTTCGGAGAGGCGGGGTAGTGGCAGCTGGAAAACGCTGGGGCAAGCAAGTAGGTTTAAGGTATGTCACGTTTTAGCCCACTGAACTGGCCCGTCGTGCGCCAGATCCGGAACAAGGATGCCTTCGGTCGCGATGTGTCTACGCAGTCGGCTAAGAGCGAAGATCTGCGCGGACGCACCGTAGACGCGGACCGCGTGGTGCAATCGGTGTGCCCCTATTGCGCGGTGGGCTGTTCCCAGCGCGTCTATGTCAAGGATGACAAGGTCATCCAAATCGAGGGCGATCCGGACTCCCCAATTTCCCGCGGGCGTCTGTGTCCTAAGGGCTCGGCCTCTGAGCAGCTCATTAACTCCTCGACTCGCATCACCACGATCAAGTACCGAGCACCCTACGCCACCGAATGGCAGGAGCTCGATGAAGAGACCGCGATGAACATGATCGCGGACCGCTTCGTGGAATCGCGCGCAAGGCACTGGGAGGACGTCGATAAGCAGGGGCGTCCCCTTAACCGCACGATGGGTATCGCTGGGCTGGGCGGTGCGACGCTGGATAATGAGGAGAACTACCTCATCAAGAAGCTGTTTACTGCCACCGGCGCCATTCAGGTGGAAAACCAGGCGCGCATATGACACTCCGCCACCGTTCCTAGTCTAGGAACTTCGTTTGGCCGCGGCGGCGCAACCCAACCGCTGCAGGATATGGCGAATGCGGACTGCATCGTCATCGAGGGTTCTAACATGGCGGAATGCCACCCAGTTGGTTTCCAATGGGTCGTTGAAGCCAAGAAGCGCGGCGCGCGCATTATTCACGTTGATCCGCGTTATACGCGTACGTCTGCCTTTGCGAACCGTCACATCGGTATTCGCGGTGGCACCGACGTGGTGTTGCTCGGCGCGATTATCAAGTACGTGCTGGATAATGACCTGTATTTCCACGATTATGTGGTGAATTACACCAACGCGGCGTCGATAATTTCGCCGGGCTTTAAGGACACCGAGGATTTGGAGGGCCTGTTCTCTGGATACGACGCAGAGAAGGGCAAATATGTCACGGACTCGTGGCAATATGTCCAAAAGCCCGAGGGCTCCTCGTGGAACGTGGAGAAGGACATGACGCTGGAGGACCCGAACACGGTCTTCCAGATTCTCAAGCGCCACTACTCGCGCTACACCCCGGAGATGGTGGAGGAGACCTGCGGTATTTCGCCGGAGGACTTCTACTACTTGGCGGATTCCATTGCGCAGAATTCCAACCCGGAGCGCACGACGTGCTTCGCCTACGCGCTGGGCTTTACCCAGCACACTTTGGGTGCACAGTTCATCCGCACCGCGGCAATCCTGCAGCTGCTCATGGGTAACGTGGGCCGCCCCGGTTCCGGCATCATGGCGCTACGCGGGCATGCTTCGATTCAGGGTTCGACGGATATCCCGACCCTGTTCAACTCGCTTCCGGGCTACCTGCCCATGCCGCATGTGGACCAGGAAACCTGGGCGGATTACCTGGATTCTTTCCGCGCGGCGGACCAGAAGGGCTTCTGGCAATTGGGCGAGAACTACGCGGTCTCGCTCATGAAGTCCTACTGGGGCGATGCTGCTACCAAGGAGAACGACTGGGGCTTTAACCTCATGCCGCGCCTCTCTGGAGCACACTCGACCTATGAGACCTTGCTGGCCATGCTGCGCCATGAGGTAGAGGGCTACTTTGTCTTCGGTCAGAATCCGGCGGTGGCGCAGTCCAACGGTGGTATGCAGCGCCGCGGTCTCGCTTCCCTGAAGTGGCTGGTGGTACGCGACTTCCAAGAGATTGAGACCGCAAGCTTCTGGAAGGATTCGCCGGAGATTAAGAACGGCGAGCTGAAGACTGAGGACATTGCTACTGAGGTCTTCCTCATGCCGGCAGCTACCCACGTGGAGAAGTCCGGAACTTTTACCCAGACTCAGCGCATGGTCCAGTGGCGTTTCCAAGCGGTTCCGCCGCCTGGGCAAGCGCGCAGTGAGGCGTGGTTCTTCTACCAGCTGGGCAAGAAGATTAGGGAGCGCCTCGCGGATTCGACTGATCCGCGCGACCTGCCAATCAAGTCCGTAACTTGGGACTACACCGAAGATGAGCACGGCGATCCGAGCTCGGATGAGATTTTGCGGGAGATCAACGGTTACTATCTCGACGGCCCGAAGAAGGGGCAGCTCTTGCCTGCCTTTACAGAAATGCGTACCGATGGCTCCACCTCCGGCGGTTGCTGGATTTACACCGGTGTGTACAAGGACGGCATCAACCATGCCGCGAAGAAGGTTCCGGGTTCGGAGCAAAACGAGGTTGCTCTCGACTGGGGTTGGGTCTGGCCGGCCAATCGCCGCATCTTGTACAACCGTGCTTCCGCAAAGCCGGATGGAACTCCGTGGTCGGAGCGCAAGAAGTACATCTGGTGGGATGAAGAGCAAGGAAAGTGGGTTGGCGATGACGTGCCCGACTTCCCGTTGACGAAGCGCCCGGACTACGTGGCACCTGTCGACGCCATTGGCCCTGATGCCCTCGATGGCGACGATCCGTTTATCATGCAGGCCGACGGCCTAGGCTGGCTGTTCGCGCCGAAGGGATTGTCTGACGGCCCGCTGCCGACTCACTACGAGCCGCAAGAATCACCGGTACACAATGCGCTGTACAAGCAGCAGCAGTCGCCGACGCGTCTGACAATTAAGCGCGAAGACAACCTCTCCCGCCCGGAGCCGGGGGAGCGCGGTGCTGATGTTTTCCCGTTCGTCTTCTCCACCTATCGCCTGACGGAGATGTATACCTCGGGTGCGATGTCACGCCGCCTGCCTTATTTGGCGGAGCTGCAGCCGGGACTCTTCTGCGAGGTGGACAAGGAGCTGGCCGCCAAGCGTGGATTGGTCAACGGTGAGTGGGCCACCATCGTGTCCCCACGCGGTGTCATCGAGGCACAGGTTCTGGTAACGGACCGCATGGAGATGCTTACTATCAATGGTGAGGACTTCCACCAGATCGGTCTGCCGTATCACTACGGAGAATCGGAGACCACCGAGGTAGCCGGCGATGGCGCCAACGACCTGTTGGGCCTGACCCTGGAACCAAACGTATTCATCCAGAATTCCAAGGTGGGCGCGTGCGATATCCAGCCGGGCCGCCGCCCGCGTGGCGAGGCACGTCTTCAGCTCTTGCACGAGTACCAAGAACGAGCACACCTCACCGTGGACTCCGGCAACCGGATCCTGGATGTTGACGATGCCTTCAGCACTGAGAAAGCAGCTACCGAGGACAACACGGGTGATGATGCGACTGCTGGAAACGTCGCCGACTATGAAGGCAAAGAAAGCTAAGGAGGACCAATGGCTAATCTTTTGACCGAAAAGGCTGATAAGCACGGCTATGAGTCCTATCAGCGCATGGCTTTCTTTACGGATACCTCGATTTGCATTGGCTGCAAGGCCTGCGAGGTGGCGTGTAAAGAGTGGAACCGAAACCCGGTTGAGGGGTACGCGGTCACCGGTGACTCTTATGACAACACTGGTTCGCTGGGCGCCAATACTTGGCGCCACGTGGCCTTCATTGAGCAAAGCAACGAGCGTATTCAACAGGCTCGCGAGGAGGGACGGAAACTTGTTTCGCTAGGCATGCCCAAAGCTTCCGCCCCAAGCATGACCCCGGATACCGATGATTTCCGGTGGTTGATGTCCTCCGACGTGTGCAAGCATTGCACCAACGCTGGATGCTTGGACGTGTGCCCGACAGGCGCGCTGTTCCGTTCCGAATTCGGCACCGTCGTGGTCCAAGATGATGTGTGCAATGGTTGCGGGACATGCGTGGCCGGTTGTCCGTTCGGCGTGATTGAGCGCCGCGATGACGGCGGCGTGACGCTGAAGGCGGATAAAACGGCCACCGTGGACTACCAGGTTCCGGACCACGCGGGCGTAAACGTGTTGGCAAAGCTGAAGCAACTCAAGCCGCAGGGCCCCGACCATACACCGGGACAGGCCATGCCCATTAAGAATCTGGGCGTGGCCCAGAAATGCACCATGTGCTATGACCGCCTGAAAATTGGTGAGCAGCCTGCCTGCGCCAAGACCTGCCCGACGGACTCCATCCAATTCGGCCCCTACGAGGAGATGCTTGCCGCAGCGCGGGAGCGCGTGCGCGTCCTCCACGAGCAAGGGCTGACGGAGGCTCGTCTCTACGGAGCAAACTCGCAAGATGGTGTTGGGGGAACGGGATCAATCTTCTTGTTGCTCGACTCTCCTGAGGTTTATGGGCTGCCGCCGGATCCGCGCGTGCCCACGGCGGATTTGCCGCAGATGTACAAGACCGCAGCGAAAGCTATCGGAGGAATGGCGCTGGCTGTGGCCGGGGCATTCATGTTGGGAGGCCGCAAGTGAGCGAGTTTGATGAGTACCGCCCGCCGCAGGAGCCTAGGCGCAGGCGTGGCGGCGGCAAGAAGCGCCGGCGTGGACGAGTCGGAGCCGGCGCACAGGATGGTTCCAAAGAAGAGCGCATGGCCGAGGACTTCGAGTTCTCCTCGTATTACGGCAAGCCAGTAGTCAAGGCCCCGCCGTGGGAGTGGCCCATCGGCGGCTATTTCTTCCTCGGCGGCGTGGCCGGCGGTTCTGCGATGTTGGCCGCCGGTGCCCAGGCCACTGGGAACGCACCGCTGAAACGCTCGACGCGGTTGACGGCTTTCTCCGCGGCGTCGGTAGGTTCGGTCTTTTTGGTGCTGGACCTCGGCCGCCCAGAGCGCCTGCTCAACATGTTCCGCGTCTTCAAGGTGACCTCGCCGATGTCCATCGGCTCGTGGATCCTGGGCAGCTTCGCTTCCGCCGCGGCCCTGCCCGCGGTCGTGGAAGCGGACGAGCTGGTCGGTGGTGTGCTGCCGGAGCCGCTTCGCCGCCTCCTCAATAAGGCCGCGGGCCCAGCAGGCGCTGTCGCCGGCGTGCTTGGCGGACCGCTGGCGGGTTACACCGCGGTGCTGTTGGCCAACACATCAAACCCGACGTGGAATGACGCGAAGAAGCACCTGCCCTATGTGTTCGTGTCCTCGGCCTCGGCAGCGGCGTCGGGTGCTGTCATGGTCTTTACCCCGGTGGAGAATGCGGGCGCGGCACGAGCGCTCGGTATTACTGCCGCAGCGGCCGATCTGGCCGCGACCCGTGTCATGGAAGCGAACATGGAGCCTGAGCCTCTTCGCCCGCTGCACGAAGGCACGCCCGGGAAACTCATGAAGGCCTCTGAGGCGCTCATCGCCGCGGGTGGGGTGGGAACCGTAATCGCGTCGGCGACAAAGTCGCGCGCGGTGTCGGTGGTATCCGGCGTGGCGCTCATGGCGGGATCCGCGTGCACGCGCTTTGGCGTGCTCAACGCTGGGCTGGAGGCGGTGAAGGATCCGTCGACAAGCATTGGCCCCCAAAAGCGGCGCGCTGAAGCCCGCCGCAGGGCAGAGGGCCTCAGCCATTCGACGGTGACTAGCGGATAGAAATCCGTGCATCGCCCGGCACAGTCCGGCCAATGACTGGGTAGCCGGGAACCTCGCCGATGACGAGGAGTCCACCGGATGTTTGGGCATCGGCGAGGAAAATCAAGTCTTCCTCGCTCAAATCTGTGTCGAGGTGGGGGCGCACCCAATCCAGATTGCGGCGCGAGCCACCCGGGATGAAGCCATCCGCCAAGGCATCCTTGGCACCTTCAATCGCAGGAACAGCTGAGAAGTCCAGCTCTGCGCCTATACCGGAGGCGCGGCACATCTTGTAGAGATGGCCCAGAAGACCAAAGCCGGTGACATCGGTTGCCGCGCGCACCCCGGCCGCCACGGCTGCCGCAGAGGCATCCCGATTAAGCGCGGTCATGGAGTCCACCGCGGCCTGGGAGACCTCACCGGTGGTTTTGTGCTTGTTATTGAGGATGCCCACGCCAATCGGCTTGGTCAGCGTGATGGGAAGTCCAGCTTCGGCGGCGTCGTTGCGCAGGATTTTATCCGGGTGGACGATACCCGTGGCTGCCAAACCATAGGTGGGTTCCGGTGCGGTGATGGAGTGGCCGCCGGTAATGGAGATGCCGGCCTGAGATGCCACGTCCATGCCGCCGCGCAGAACCTCGCGCAAAATGTCGAGACCAAGCACCTCGCGTGGCCAGCCAACCAGGTTGATGGCGGTGATGGGGGTGCCGCCCATGGCGTAGACGTCGGAAAGCGCATTGGCAGCAGCCACGCGGCCCCAGTCATAAGGGTCATTGAGCATCGGCGTGAAGAAATCCGCGGTAGAGATGACCGCCAGGCCGTTGGGGATGCGCACGGCGGAGGCATCGTCGCCGTCGTCAAGCCCGACCAGCACGTTGGGGTCCGCGGTGCCCACGAGGCCCTCCACAGCAGACTCGAGTTCTCCCGGGGGAATCTTGCAGGCGCAACCGCCACCGGCGGCAAAGGACGTAAGTTTAATGTCAGTCATAAGTCCTACTTTAGCCCCGTGTAAGGTGAGCAGACGGAGGCGTACGTGTCCTGGTGGGCGCCCCGGTCTTCAAAACCGGTGAGGCCGAGCATCTCGGTCTGGCAGGTTCGATTCCTGTCCGTCTCCGCCATGTGCGCAGCTAGGAGGAACTTTGATGACTGACCCCCGCCGCTTTATCCCGAAGATGGATGAGATCCTCCAGTACCCGGCGGTGCAGGATGCCCACCACCGCCTGGCGCCGCACTCGGTGCGCGGGATCATCGACGCCGTGCTTGCCGACGCCCGCTCCGGCTCCCTCGCCCCCTCCCAGATTGAGGAGGAGCTGGCCACCAGGCTCGATGCTGTGCAGCCATATTCCTTGCGCCACGTCATCAACGCCACTGGCGTCATCATCCACACGAACTTGGGCAGGGCTCCTTTACCGCCGGCAGCGGTAGATGCGCTAGTGTCCGCGGCATCGTATACGGACGTTGAGATGGATCTGGACAGCGGCCTGCGCTCACGAGATAGGGGCCGCGCGGCCGTTGATGCGGTATTGGCTGCATGCCCCGGCGCGGAGGATGCGCTGATAGTGAACAACGGTGCCTCCGCGCTGCTGTTGGCTACGGCGGCCTTGGCCCCTGGCAAGGAAGTCATCATCTCCCGCGGTGAGCTCATCGAGATTGGCGCGGGATTCCGCTTGCCCGAGCTCATCGAGTCCACGGCCACCCGCTTGCGCGAGGTCGGCGCTACGAACCGCACTCACCTGGCGGACTATGAGCGGGCGATGGGGGAGGACACGGGAGCCATCTTGAAGGTGCATCCCTCCAACTTCCTGATCAGTGGGTTCACTTCTTCGGTATCGGTTGCTGAGCTTCGTGCGCTCACCGACTTGCCGCTCATCGTGGATATCGGTTCGGGGTTGCTTAGACCAGATGACGCGCTGCCGGCAGAACCCTCCGCCAGCGAGGCTCTTCGCGATGGCGCCGACGTTGTCCTCTTTTCAGGGGATAAGCTGCTCGGCGGCCCGCAGGCCGGGGTGCTCGTCGGTGCAAAGGAAGCGATTACTGCGTGCAAGAAAGATCCGTTGGCGCGGGCGGTGCGCATCGATAAGCTACGGCTCAACGCGCTCGAGGCCTCTCTGTCCACGCCCTCCAACGCCGTGCAGGACGCGCTCCACATTGATCCGCAGCGCCACCGCGAGCGCACGGAGAAGGTGGCAGCGGCAGTTGGCGGTGAGGTCGTCGAACACGCCGGACGCGTCGGCGGTGGCGGGGCACCCGAGGTGCCGCTACCGGGGTGGGCCGTGGCGTTGCCAGAGGAGTTGGCACGGCCGTTGCGGTTGGGTGAGCCTCCTGTGGTGGCGCGCGTGAATCAGGGGCGCTGCCTGGTGGATGTGCGGTGTGTGCCGGAGGCACAGGATGCCGAGCTCATCGCGGCATTGCGGGCGGTGATCTAGGTGTATGTAGTGGCCACTGCGGGGCACGTGGATCACGGCAAGTCGAGCCTGGTCAAGGCGCTGACGGGGATGGAACCGGACCGCTGGGAGGAAGAAAAGCGGCGCGGATTGACCATCGATTTAGGATTTGTGTGGACGAGGCTGGGCTCGGGCGCGGACGTCGCATTTGTCGATGTGCCGGGGCACGAGAAGTTCTTGGGCAACATGCTGGCCGGGGTGGGGCCGGCATCGGTGGTTCTCTTTGTGGTGGCGGCCGATGAAGGCTGGCAGGCGCAGTCCACCGATCATCGTGACGCGTTGCGTGCCCTGGGAATCGAGCACGGCGTGGTGGCGCTGACTCGTGCTGATAGGGCTGATACTGCCCGCCGGGCAGAGGTAGCCGCGCAGGTCAAAGCAGAACTGGCTGGAACAGCGCTTGCCGACGCTCCCGTAGTCGAAGTCTCGGCGAAGACCGGCGAGGGCGTGGAGAAGCTGCGTGCCGAACTGGACCGGGTTCTCGCCGGTATGCCCACGTCGGATCCGCAGGCGCGCGTGCGGTTGTGGGTGGATCGCGCCTTCAGCGTGAAGGGCGCTGGAACCGTGGTGACGGGAACGCTGGCGGCCGGGACGGTTTCGGTAGGCGATGGCCTTGAGCTCAGTGGGCAACGCGTCACGGTGCGTGGGGTGCACAGTGAGAACAAGGCAGTGGACAGCGCTGCACCCGTCACGCGCGTGGCGCTCAACTTGCGCGGGGTGGCTGCGGACCAGGTTCATCGCGGAGATGCTTTGCTTAGCCCTGGGTGCTGGCGTGTGCTCGACACCGTGGATGTGCGGCGAACGTTCGGTACTGACATGAGCGAGCTTCCGCAGAACCTCGTGGTGCACATCGGCACCGCGGGAGTGGGCGCGCGGCTGCGGCCTTTAAGAGGTGAGTTCGCGCGGTTGACTCTGGAAAGCCCGTTACCGCTTACTTTGCTCGATAGGTTTGTGGTGCGCAGTCCGGGCGGGCGGCACGTCGTGGCCGGTTTAGAAGTGGTGGATGTGCACCCAGCTGAATTAAATAGGCGCGGTGATGCCAAGAAGCGCGCTGTTGAGCTAGAAGCTTTAGAAGCAACGAACCCGGCCCAGTGGCTCAAGCGCTGTGGCTACGCGGAGCTGCGTGGTCTTGTGCGCGACGGCTTTTCTGTGGCAGAGAAGCCGGCGGGAGTCATTGAGTTCCGCGACTGGTGGATCGCCGCCAGTCAGGTCACTGCGTGGAAAGGGGCTTTGATTCAGGCTGTGGAAGCCCATGCCGAGGCGAATCCGCTCTCCCCGGGGCTGACGAAGGCAGCGGCCATGGATGCACTGGGACTGACCGAGCCGGCCTTGTTAGGCCTAGCGGTAGCAGCTGCCAAGCTCGAGACAGTTGATGGCGTGCTGCGCATGCCCGGGCAGACCGTCGACCTCGGCCCCGCGGAGAGGGGAGTGGCGGAGCTCGAGCGGCGACTGCGCGAGGACCCCTTTGCTGCCCCGGAAGCGGAAGACCTCAAAGAGCTGGGACTGGGACCGAAAGAGCTGGCCGCTGCTGAACGCGCCGGTCGCCTGCTCCGGCTGGCCAACGGTGTGGTGCTTCTGCCTTCAGCTCCGCGCGAGGCACTCGCCGTGGTCTCACAGTTGGAACAGCCCTTCACCCTCTCGGAGGCGCGCAAGGTACTTGGAACGACGCGCCGGGTTGCCATCCCGGTGCTGGAGCACCTCGACGCCACGGGGGCGACGCGCCTAGTCGACGGAAAGCGATTCGTGCGCGCGGCAGGGGCAAAGGAACCAAAGTAACGGCACCATTTGTGGCCGGATTTCGGAGAAATCCCAGGTCAGTGTATTAGGTTAAGCGCATAAGGTGCCAGTTAAAAGGTGTCTTTGGGGGACGCGAAGGCGCGTGGACCGGCCGGCAGCGGTGAGGCAAGGGGATCGGCCGGGGCAGTGAACTCCCAATCGGCATTGGGGTTGAGCACTGGCGGGATAGCAGGCTTGTTCGGGTCGATCGGCAACGGCGGGACTGCGGGGGCGAAGAGCTCGGCGGGGTCTATCGGAAGGTCCACTGCGATGCGGCCCGCGGCAGCATAAGCACGGGCGGCAAGGGAGGCACCGGATTGGGTGGCGGCCGCGAACGCGGCGGCCAGCGCTGGGGCATCGGAGAGCCCCGCGCACGGACCGAGGACGAGGTTGTCGTGGGTGGCGAGGACGGTGTCGTCGAGAAGCACGAGCGTCACGAAGAACTGTTCCGTGCCCATCGTGCGGAGCTGATATGCGGTGAGCTCGCCTTCCGCGACGCGAACAAGCGCGCCCTGTCCGCCGTTGAGCAGCGCGGTACCCGCCGGTTGGTTGTTGGCGGGAACCATCCACGGGTCGAGCCCCAAGGCGAGGGCGATCTCCACCTCACCGTCGACAATGTCGACGGTGGCATGCGTCGCCGGGTTCATCGCCGCCGTGCGCAGTCGATTCAGGGCGGGATACTCTGCGGACTCCTCGCCATCGAGTGAACCCAAGAAACCGAAAGCTGAATGTACGCGCCAGCCCCCGGTGGTGGGGTCGGGGAGCAAGGAAACGTCGACGAGCGCAGGCTCCTGCGCCAACCCAGGGATGCTCAACGCGGTGGAGAAGTTCACGTGCTCAAGAACCGCGACGTGCTCGACACCAAAATAAGAAGGAGCTAGCGGATACAGCGCCATAGTTGCGTCAGTCACCTCGTGGGTCAGATGGGAATCGACGGACTTGTCTCAAGCTTACGCAGGAGCCGGATCTCCGATACGGTCGATAGAAGACTTAAACAACAACATATCGAATAAGGAGTGAAGACCCATCACGGCTGATTCTCGTAGTTCGGTGAACAATACCGATCAGAGCAAGAAGCGTACGCGCGAGGCTAAGCGGATTCTTAAAGATATTATCTATCCGCACAACATCCATCCCGCCTTGGTTCCGGGCGTGTCCATCGAAGACCAAAAGGTGAAGTATGGGGTGGACAAACCCATTTTGATCGTCGTGGGCGGACTCATTGTGGCATTCGTTGCCTGGGGCGTCATCGCGCCCGAGCAGGTTTTCACTGCCTCCTCCGCGGCCTTGGATTGGGTCATGCGCAACCTGGGATGGATCTTTACCACGCTGGCAACATTCCTTATGTTCTTGCTCCTCATCCTCGCTTTTTCCAAATACGGAAAAATTCCCTTGGGCGTGGATGGAGAGAAGCCGGAGTTCTCTACTGTGAGCTGGGCAGCGATGCTCTTTGGAGCCGGCATCGGCATCGGAATTATCTTCTTCGGCCCCTTTGAGCCGCTGAGCTACTACCTGTCACCCCGGCCCGGCGCTTATGAGGCCGCCAGCGATGAAGCCGTCATGGGTGCGATGGCTCAAGCAGCGATGCACTGGGGAATCAATGCGTGGGCAATCTATGCCATCGTCGGACTGTGTGTGGCCTACGTGTCCTACCGCCGCGGGCGAGTGCCGTTGATGAGTTCTATCCTCATGCCGCTTTTTGGCAACCGCGAGACGGACTCCATGCCCGCGCGCATCATCGACGGGCTAGCAATCATCGCCACACTTTTTGGCACCGCGGCAACGCTCGGTATTGGAGCTTTGCAGATCAGTCGCGGCGTGGAAATCGTCAGCGGCTGGTCAACCACGGGCAACACGGCGGCGCTGGTCATCATCATAGTGCTGTCCATCGGCACGATCTTCTCCGCGGTCTCGGGTGTATCGAAAGGAATCCGCTGGCTATCCAACATCAACCTTGTCTTGGCGCTCGGGCTCGCGGTCTTCTTCTTTGTCGTGGGGCCCACCGCCTTCCTGGCCAACATGCTGCCCGCCGTCATCATTGAGTACCTCGATGAGATGCCGAGCATGCTCTCCGCCAACATGGGACAAGGCGAAGAGATGGTGTCGTTCCTGTCCTCGTGGACCACGTTCTACTGGGCCTGGTGGGTGTCCTGGGCGCCCTTCGTTGGCGTGTTCGTGGCCAAGATCTCGCGCGGGCGTACCATCCGCCAGTACATTGTGGGCGTCTTGCTTATTCCTTCCGCCATCATCGTGTGTGCTTTCACCATCCTGGGCGGAACGACAATCTGGCTGCAGCGTCGCGACGGAGATATTGCTCCCGATGGGACGATTGATTCCATGCCGCCTGCAGAAGATATCTTCTTCACCGTTCTGGATCACCTGCCGGGGTCGCAGATCATGGCGCCGCTCGTGCTCGTCATGCTCATCGTCTTCTTCATCACCACGGCGGATTCCGCGTCCATCGTGAATTCACAGCTCACGCAACGCGGCAACCCTAAGCCGAAGCCCGGGGTCACCATCTTCTGGGTCATGTGTATGGCGGGAATCGCCGTAGTGATTCTTCTCGCGGGCGGCCGCAATGCCCTGCAAGGCCTGCAGAACCTTATTACCGTGACGGCTCTGCCTTTCGCGGTCATCATTGTGCTCATGTGCATCGCGCTGATTCGAGAATTGCGGCACGACCCCGCGGCCATCCGTACCTTTTACGAGGATCAGGCAATTTCCAACGCCGTCATCCATGGCGTGCGCGAGCACGGCGATAACTTCGCGCTAACCATTGAGCCGACTGCGGTTGACTCCGATTACGCCACCGGTGCGGAGTTCGATTCCACCGCAGCGGAAGTCACCGAATGGTACGCACGCACGGATGAAGAAGGCCACGCGGTGGGCTATGACTATGAAACCGGCGAATACACTGACGATGATCCAACCGTGAAGGATGGCGAGTCACTGGTGCTACCCCCAGAGGAGAACTCCGACAAGCTATAGTTTCCCACTATGGACTTAGCCACCATTGCCTTCGCTTTCAGCCTCGTGCTGCTGTCTGGCTTGTCGACGTCTATCGGTGGCGCCCTAGCCGTCGGCAAGCGCGAGCCCGGCCCGAAGTTCATGGCGGCTGCCCTGGGTTTGTCCGCGGGCGTGATGCTCTACGTCTCCTTCATGGAAATCCTGCCGGAGGCCCTGAAGAAGCTAGAGAGCACTCTCGGGGACGAGGCGCGCGCCACCTGGACGATGATGGGGGCCTTCTTCGCGGGCATTGCGATTATCGCCATCATTGACCGCCTCGTGCCGGAGGAGATCAACCCGCACGAGCCGGCCACCACTGAGGAAGAAGCACGCCGCAAGAGGCTGATGAAGACCGGCATGTTCACTGCCTTCGCGCTGGCCATCCACAATTTCCCCGAGGGCTTCGCCACGTTCCTCTCGGGCCTGGAAGCCCCAGAGATTGCTATTCCCGTTGCCGTAGCTATTGCCATCCACAACACCCCGAGGGCATTGCGGTGGCGGTACCCCTGCGCAGCGCAACGGGGTCACGCAAGAAAGCCTTCTGGTGGGCCACGCTATCGGGCTTGGCCGAGCCCCTCGGCGCTCTCATCGGCTTCGCGCTGCTGATGCCGTTTATCGGGCCGATGACTTTCGGCATCAGCTTCGCCGTCATCGCCGGCATCATGGTGTTCATCTCCCTCGATGAGCTCTTGCCCACGGCGGAGGAGACCGGCGAACACCACTGTGCCATCTACGGCCTTATCGCCGGTATGGCGGTCATGGCAGTGTCGCTCGCGATGTTTATTTAACGCGCTCCGCGGTGGCCTTGACCGCCATGATGATGGTGACGATAACGGCGCCCAAAATAAAGCCGCACAACATGGACAAACCGGTGTCCGCCAACCAGGCGAGGACGCCGTTGTTGATGCTCTCGGTCACGTGGTGGATAAAGCCATAAGGCTGCTCGGCGCCGAATTCGCTCAGGCCCTTGACCACGATGTGGCCGCCGACCCACAGCATGGCGGCGGTACCGATGATGCCGATGATATTGAGCACAATGGGCATGCCCTTCACCAACGCGGTGCCCAGGGCAGAGTCACCATCGTGGCGCTTGAGCAGGGCCACGCCGATGTCATCCATTTTGACTAGCAGTCCAACGGCGCCGTAGACGCCCAAGGTGAGGAGGACACCAACGGTGACCAAGGCGCCCAGGCGCAGCCAGAATGGTTGGTCGATGACCTCGTTAAGGGAAATCACCATAATTTCGGCTGAGAGGATAAGGTCCGTGGTGATAGCGGACTTGACCAGGGAGTCCTCGGCATCGGGGCCCTTTTCTTCCACGGTCTGTTCGTCCTTCTCACCGCGGTGGAGGACAGCATGGAAGATCTTCTCTGCGCCCTCGAAGCACAGGTAAGCACCCCCGCACATGAGGATGGGGGTGAGCGCCCAGGGCGCGATCCACGACAGGATGAGCGCGATCGGCAGGATGATGACGAGCTTGTTGATCAGCGAGCCCTTGGTGATACGCCAAATCATCGGCAGCTCACGCTGCGGCTTGACGCCCTGGACATATTGGGGCGTGACGGCGGCATCATCGACAACGACTCCGGCGGCTTTCACCGAAGTCTTTCCGGCCAAAGCTGCCACGTCGTCGACGCTGGAGGCAGCGGAGCGGGCGATCAGGGCGACGTCGTCAAGCAGGGCATAGAGGCCACCGGCCATGGCTCACATCCTTTAAGATAGGGGAGAAGTACTCACCCTAGGTTACTCGGCAGGAACGAGCTCCACATTTTCTGCCCAAGTAAGGTCCATGCCCAGCGTACGCAGCCAATTCATGGCGTCATCGCCGTAGCGCGTAATGCCTTCGACGGCGGTCAGGGTTCGCTCCATGGCGCGCTCAGCTTCCTCGGCACTGATGAGGCCGTTGGAGGTGGCGGCGGCTAGCTCGTCGATGTCGAGTACATCGACCGGCTCGCCGGAGGTGGAGACCAAGTCGACGTAGAGATCGCGGGTGGTCCACACGTCCCCGTCAATGTCGATATCGGCAACGTCGATGTAGAAGTCCTGGTGCACATCCACACCCTCGCGGAAGTGGAAGATGTTGGCGCGCAGGCCAAGGTCCGGCAGCAGCCAAGACTCGAGGTAGCCGAAGCGCGGGTGGTTAGCACCGCGGGCCATGTAGAGGCCAAAGTCGGTGACCCGGTAGGTGTCTACCTCGCGCTGGAAACCTTTCGGGTCGACATTGATGTTGTCGGCGGTATTGAAGGTCTCTTGCTTGACTGGGTGCAGGTCAGTGCTCATTAGTTCACCTCGAGGTAAGCCGCGGTAGGTGGGAAGGAACACGAGGATTCAGCAGTGTTGACCGCACCAGAGAGGACCGCCACGACGGTGCCCTTGCCAGTCGTTGCACGGCCCGAGACCGTGGTGGGTCCATCGGTGTTGATGCCGTTGTTGAACAGGGGAGTGGTGCCGAACTGGAAGGTGTCCAAGTTGAACCACTGGACGTGCATGGCGCCCTGCTCTTCAGCGGCGGTCGGGGTACCCAGCGCGGTGAAGAGGAAGACGGTTTCGCCTTCGCCTGCACCTGGGGCCGGCATGTCGGTCGGGCCGGGCACGGCGATAGCGGAGCCAACCGAATCGCCCTGCCCGCCGATGCACTGCGCGGAGACCGTGGGCCAGTAGAACTGGCGGAAGCCGGGGTTATTTCCTTCCGGCATGGCTACGCCGCCCTCGCCGCCTTCACCGGCGGTGAAATTAAGTGCGGTGAGGATGGCGCTGCGGGCCTCCTGCGGGATCCATGGCTGTGCCGCGAAAGCGCGAACACGCTCCTGTGTCTCCGGGGTGGGACGGCCGAGGCTGTCCAGCGGGCTACTGCTCTGTGGGATGTTCACCAGCGAGGAGAGGTCGGGGGCGCCGGCATGCGCGGGCGTGATGCTGAGTAGGCCCATCATCACGGCAGCAGTAAGTCCGGCGACGCCACGACGGGCGGAGCGGGAAGAGTGCTGTTCGGAAAAGGCCATGGAAAATCCTTGTGTGTGGGTGGGGGACGTGACGGCAGAAACTAATTCACATGCGCCACAATAGTATCTGCTGCCACAATATTCACTTTTTTGATGTAGTCAACTCTAAACAGAGGTCTACTGTGCGGTATGTCGGCTGTTGATACCATTCTGTTACATCCCGCAGCGCTCTGCGGGATGGTACGCGCGATGCTGCACATGAAAGGGCTAGAGAGTATATTTAAGGGCCGTTCATACCGCTAACGCATCATGCTTTAAGGAGCACCCCACACGTGAGTAATACTGAGTTCCGTAACGTAGCCATCGTCGCGCACGTTGACCACGGTAAAACCACCCTCGTCAACGGCATGCTGGAGCAGTCCGGCGCTTTCGGCGACCATGGCGAACACTCGGATCGCGTCATGGACTCCAACGATCAGGAGCGCGAGCGCGGCATCACCATTCTGGCGAAAAATACCGCCATCCACCGCAAGGGCCTGGGTAAGGACGGCGGGGATCTCATCATCAACGTCATCGACACCCCGGGCCACGCCGACTTCGGTGGCGAGGTCGAGCGCGGTATCTCGATGGTTGACGGCGTTGTGCTGCTTGTCGACGCCTCCGAAGGCCCCCTCCCGCAGACCCGCTTCGTGCTCACCAAGGCTCTGGAGGCGAAGCTGCCGGTCATCATTTGCGTGAATAAGACCGACCGCCCCGACGCCCGCATCGATGAGGTCGTCACCGAGGCCCAGGACCTGCTTCTGGAAATCGCTGCCGGCTTGGAGGATGAGGAAGCAGCCGCTGCCGCCGAGGAGCTCTTGGATCTGCCGGTTCTCTACGCTTCCGGCCGCGAGGGCAAGGCCTCCACGGAGAACCCGGGCAACGGTAATGTCCCGAACGCCGATGACCTGCAGGCGCTTTTTGACGTCATCTATGACGTCCTCCCCGAGCCCTCCGCCAAGGTCGACGCTCCTCTGCAGGCGCACGTGACCAACCTCGACTCCGATGACTTCCTCGGCCGTATCGCTCTGCTGCGCATCTACTCCGGCACCATCAAGAAGGGCCAGCAGGTGGCCTGGATGCACTATGACGAGGAAGGGGAGATGCACACCAAGACCGTCAAGGTGGCGGAGCTCCTGCGCACCGTCGGCTTCCAGCGTCAGCCGGATACCGAGGCTATCGCCGGTGACATCGTTGCCATCTCCGGTATCTCCGACATCATGATTGGTGACACCATCGCGGACGTCGAGCACCCAGAGCCGCTGCCGCGCATCAAGGTCGATGAGCCAGCCATCTCCATGACCATTGGTGTCAACACCTCCCCGATGGCAGGCCAGGGCGGCGGCGATAAGCTCACCGCCCGCATGGTCAAGGCCCGCCTGGACCAGGAGCTCATCGGTAACGTCTCCATCAAGGTGCTGCCGACTGAGCGCCCGGATGCTTGGGAGGTTCAGGGCCGCGGCGAGATGGCCCTGTCTGTGCTCATTGAGAACATGCGCCGCGAGGGCTTCGAGTTGACCGTCGGCAAGCCGCAGGTGGTTACCCAGGTCATCGATGGCAAGACCATGGAGCCCTACGAGATGCTCACCATCGATTCCCCGTCTGAGCACCAGGGTGCCATCACCCAGCTGCTGGCCACCCGCAAGGGCCAAATGCAGTCCATGGACGTCCGCGAGGGCGACTGGGTCCGCATGGTCTTCCGCATCCCGGCCCGCGGCCTCATCGGTTTCCGTACCCAGTTCCTGACGGAGACCCGCGGCTCCGGCATCGCGAACTCCATCTCCGACGGCCTCGACGTCTGGGCCGGCGACATCAAGGCTCGCCCGACCGGCTCGCTCGTGGCCGACCGTTCCGGCCAGATCACCGCCTACGCTCTGCAGCAGCTGGCGGACCGCGGTGACTTCTTCGTGGAACCGGGCATGGAGGCCTACGAGGGCATGGTTGTCGGCGCCAACAACCGTGATGAGGATATGGATATCAACATCACCAAGGAAAAGAAGCTGACCAACATGCGCTCCGCCACCGCGGATGCCACCGTGACCTTGGCCAAGGCCAAGACCCTGTCCCTCGATGAGGCGCTGGAATTCTGTGGCACCGACGAGTGCGTCGAGGTCGGCCCGAAGGTCCTGCGCGTGCGCAAGGTTGAGCTTTCTGCCACCGATCGCAAGCGCGCGGCCGCACGCGCTAAGCAGCTCAACAAGTAGCTCGCTAAGCGGCGCCCCTCGCGCCGCTACAGTGGTGGGGAAAGTTTTTTAGAACGTAAAGGTTGTGTGGAGTGAACCGTTTCCTGCCCCGGCTCAGCGTTATCCTCGCAGCCGCTCTGCTGACGGCCTGCCAGGCTAACCCTGGCCCGCCGCCGGTGGTGGACGAGGATGATCGCAGCGCCACTCCAACGAATTCCAGCACGACGTCCCCGCCACCTGAAGCAGCACCCGAAGAAGACCTTCTGCCGAAGCGCAGCACCGTGTCCATCGGGGTCGACCCGCTGCGCGGCGGGCTCAATCCGCACCTGGTGGCAAACAATTCCGAGCTGGTTAACCAGATTGCGGAGCTAGTGCTGCCCTCTGCGTTCCACGGCACCGAGATGGACACGGATGTCCTGGAATCTGCCGAGGAGATCGAAGCCCCCGAAGGCGTTGCGATGCGTGTGCGCTATACCATCGCCGCGCCAGCCCAATGGTCTGATGGCACGCCGATCAGCGGTTCCGACTTTAACTATTTGTGGTCCCAGATAATGCGCACCCCGGGGACTAAGAATATTTCTGGCTATCGGGCGATCTCGGCTGTGCGGACCTCCGGCAATGGGCGGGTGGTGACCGTGGACTTCGACCACCGCGTCGAAGGCTGGCACAAACTTTTTGCCCATCTGATGCCCTCCCACCTTCTAGAAGACAGGGATTTCGCTTCAGTGCTGGCCGACGGGATCCCCGCCTCCGCTGGGCGCTACCTCGTGGAAAGCATGGACCGCGGGCGAGGAATCATCACTCTCAACCGCAATGACCGCTTCTGGGGAGAGGATCCCGCGAATATTGACGTCATCCAGCTGCGCGCGGTTCGCGATACCGCGCAGGCGGTGAATATGCTGCGCTCGCGCCAGATCGGTTTTGCTGATTTCACCCCGCAACAGACCACCCTGGAGAACTTGAGCCTGCTCAGCAATGTCAATACCGGTGTGGTGACACGGCAACGCCAGCTCCGCTTGGAAATGTCTGCCGCGGAGGGCGCTCTCAACGACCAGCCCCAGCGCCGTGCGTTAGCCTCGCTTCTGGATACCGACCAGATAGCCCGCTTGGCCACCGGCCGCGCCTCGGAGCTGGAGCCCGGACACAATCCCTTCGACAGCAACTCGGAGCTTGCCCCGCTGCGGGAGCGGGCAGGACGCAAGCCCGTGCGCATCGGTGTGGATCCCCAGAACCCTACTGCCTTGGCTGCAGCCACCACCATCGTGGACGTGCTGCAGGCCAAGGCCATCGACGCGGAGGTCGTCACCGAACGCCTGACCACCATTACCTCCGACCTGCTTCCGGCGGGCAAGGTGGATGCCGTGGTGGCGTGGGATGAGAACGGAAACGACGCGATGAGCTTGGCCAATTACTTCGTGTGCGCAACGCCGACGCGCCCAGCGGCAACGCTGTCGGGATTCTGCCCAGACAATTCCGCGGAAACCGCCCTTGGCATCCTCTCCGGTGAGCTGGATTCCGAGGCCGCCGAAGAACGGGTAGGGCACCTTAACAGGGAAGAAGTGCTCTTCGTCCCGCTGCTCAATGAGGTGCGAGTCCATGCTTTGGGCAAGGGTATTGTTGGCCCCGGACAAAGCATTAAGGACTGGGATTCCGGTCTGATTAGCGCACCGCAGTGGAGGAAAGACGATGATTAAGGATCTCACGGGCTACCGCGTCGTGGCTGTTCACGCTCACCCGGATGATGAGGTGCTCTTTACCGGTGGCACGCTGGCGGATTTGTCCGCGCGCGGTGCTGAGGTCACCGTGATTACCGCGACGCTGGGAGAGGAGGGCGAAATCATCGGTGAGCCCTACCAAGGCCTCGCGGAAACAGATCAGCTGGGAGGGTTCCGCGCCTGGGAACTCAAGCACGCGCTCGATGCTTTAGGAATCGAGGGCATCCAGCTGGGCGGTTTTGGGCACTTCCGTGATTCCGGGATGGAAGGCTCGCCTGCTCATGAGAATCCGCGGGCCCTGGTCAACCGTGTGGATGAGGCCGCAGATTTGTTGCGCGGCCACCTAGAACAGCTGCGTCCCCACGCGGTGCTGACCTATGGACCGGACGGCGGCTACGGGCACCCCGACCACATCGCGGTGCACAAGGCCGTGCATGCGGCTGCCGAGCCGGAGCAGCGTATCTGGTGGGCGGTCTTTGAGCGTGCCGCGCACTATCGCGGCCTCGAGGCTGTCATGCCTCCGGAGGGCTGGAGCTTGCCGGATAAGGCGTACTTGGACAACTTCACCAACGCCGGCTGCGATGTGACCTACGAGCTCAGCGACGCAGCACTTGCTGCCAAGCGCGCCGCGATGCTGGCCCACGCCACGCAGATCTGGCTTGCCGACGGCTCCCTCACCACCGTCAACCCCCACGCCGCCCAAGCGGGACTCACGGAACCCGCGCGAGTTCCCGCCGCCTATGCCTTGTCCAACCTGCTCACCATGCCGCTGCTGCGCCAGGAGTTCTACCAGCTTGGCCAGGGGGAGCCGCAGGAAACATTGCTGGGGGAGAAATGACCGAGCGCGCCATTCGCACTGATTTCTCCCGTGGCGAGCAAATAGGTGGCCTGGTGTGGCTCGTCTTAGGCGCACTCTGCTCATTGACGCTCGAGGTGGTCTATCTCACCGCGCGCCTGCCGTGGCCCGGCGAATCCGGGATGGCCTTTCCCATCACCATCCTCATCGCCTTCTGGTTCAACGGGGTGTTGACCCGCACAGCGCGTCTGTGGAGTGAGAATCCCTACATCGCAGGTACGCCAGGGCTGGCCTGGGTGGGAGGATTTCTCGCGTTCATGCTGGGAGCCGCCATGGGGGATAGCAGCCTGCTGGCCAATAATATTCTCAGCCTGCTGCTGTTCGCCGCGGGAATCGCGGGTAGCGTTTGGCCATTTTTCGCCTCGGAGTAGCATACTGTTAGTCGTAGAAAACCCGTGACACACAGGAGTTTAAACACCTTATGACTTACACCATCGCGCAGCCTTGCGTCGACGTGATGGACCGCGGCTGCGTTGAAGAGTGCCCGGTCGACTGCATCTACGAGGGCAAGCGCATGCTCTACATCCACCCGGACGAGTGCGTGGACTGCGGCGCCTGTGAGCCGGCGTGCCCGGTGGAGGCCATCTTCTACGAAGATGATGTCCCGGATGAATGGTTGGATTACAACGACGCCAACGCTGCCTTCTTCGATGATCTCGGCTCCCCGGGTGGCGCAGCAGCTCTCGGCCCGCAGGACTTTGACGTCCCGATGATTGCTGCACTCCCGCCTCAGAACCAGGAGTAGACCATGAGCCGCACGCCGCTTGGACACACACTCCCGGATTTTCCGTGGAACTCGCTTGCTGACGCCAAGAAGAAAGCACAGGCGCACCCGGACGGGATCGTTGACCTATCGGTGGGCAACCCCGTCGATCCGGTTGCCCCTGGCGTGCAGCTAGCGCTGTCCGCAGCGGCCGAGGCTCCCGGTTACCCGCAGACTCAGGGCACCCCGGAGTTGCGTGAGGCCATCGCGAAGGCGCTTGAGCGCCGTTACAACATGAACGTGGACGCGGTGCTGCCGGTCATCGGCACCAAGGAGGCCATCGCCTGGCTGCCCACTTTGCTGGGCATGCGCGGGGAAACCGTGGCTTTCCCGACGGTTGCTTATCCCACCTATGAAGTCGGTGCGCTCCTGGCCGGTGCCAAGCCCTTGCGCGCCGACGAGGATTTCCAGGATGCCTCGCTGGTGTTCATCAACTCGCCGTCGAATCCGACGGGCCGGGTGCTGGGCGTCGAGAAGCTGCGTGAGATCGTCGCCTGGGCGCGCGAGAATAACGCCATCGTGGCCTCGGATGAGTGCTACATGGGCTTGGGCTGGGATGATGAGAACCTGCCGGTGTCCATTCTGGATCCGCGCGTGACCGATGGCGACAGCACCGGGCTCATCGCCATGCATTCGCTCTCCAAGAGTGCGAACATGGCCTCCTACCGCGCCGGTTTCTTCGCGGGCGATGCCCAGCTCATCGCGGAGTTGCTGGAGCTGCGCAAGCACGCAGGACTCATCGTTCCAGGCCCCATTCAGGCGGCCATGGTCGCCGCGCTTGACGACGACCCCTCCGAAGCCCTCCAGCGCCAACGCTACGCCGCGCGCCGTGTGGATCTCATGCGGGCGCTGACTGGTGCGGGCTTTAAAATCGAGCACTCCGAGGCTGGGCTCTACCTGTGGGCAACGCGCGGTGAGAACTGCCGCGAGACCGTTGACTGGCTGGCCGAGCGTGGCATCCTCGTTGCCCCCGGTGATTTCTATGGCCCGGCGGGCGAGCAGTTCGTGCGCATTGGCCTCAACGGTACGGACGAGCGCATCGCGGCGGCGGTGGCGCGCTTGGCTGAGTAAGTGGCCTTTCGCCCGCCGGCGCGGGAGGGGATTAGCCCGCGTAAGGTGATGCTCACTGGCATCGTGCCCGCCTCACCTACCTATTGGGCAGGTGAGGCGGGCGATTCCGCGTTTTCGCCCGGTACTCGCTTAGAACCGGGCACTGTGCTTCCCGGCCCAACGCTGGCATGGTATCACCCTTCGGTGCCGTCCGAAGAGCCTATTCCCTTTGACTATCGGGTGGTGTATGAGGATGGGGACCTGATAGTCGTCGATAAGCCGCATTTCTTGCCCACGACGTCGAATGGGCGCATCGTCCGCGAGACCCTTCAAACCCGCCTGCGCGTGGATTACGGGGAGGACTCCATCGTGCCGCTGCACAGGCTGGACCGGTTGACGTCGGGCCTGGTGCTGTGCTCGCGCAACCCCCGCACGCGCGCTGCGTATCAGCAACTCTTTCAGGAGCGTGCGGTGGTGAAGCACTACCGGGCTCAGGTGGTCGTGCCCTTCTCCTTCGACGGCACGGTGCGGCTGGGCATGCGACGGGTGCGTGGTGAGCGTCAGGTCCGCGTGGATCCTTCCGGCACGCCTACGGTGACTCGGGTGCGCGCTCGGGGGGCGGTCGCCGATGTCTGGCCACTGACCGGCCATACCCACCAGATTCGCGTGGTGCTCAACCACCTGGGACATCCGATTGTGGGGGATGATACTTATCCCGTGGATCGAGGCTTGGATCTTTATGATTTCTCCACGCCGCTGCTGCTTTCCCATGTCGCTTTGAGTTTTAGCGATCCAGTTGCCGGCCGCAAACGGGAGTTTCAGCTGTGAGATTGGGCGCTATTGCGGTGTGCGTTTTAGTTTGCGCTGAATGAGGGACTAAACTCAAACGAAGTTTTATTCATTATAATTGAGCATTTTGTACGAAGGGCGTGTCCATGGCGGATCTGAGCTTTGCTCGCTTTGCCTCGAATTTTGGCCAGTTCATTAAGTTCGGTCTGGTTGGCGGTTCGGGCGCGTTGGTCAATATTGCAGTTTCAATCCTGGCCGCAAAGTGTGGATTGTCCTGGTTCGGCGCTACGCCGCATGACGCGATGTTCAACCTCTTCGGCACCCAGTTTCACGTGCGCTGGTTCATGCTTTTTTCCACCATCGCCTTCCTCGTTGCGAATACGTGGAATTACCAGCTCAACCGCATGTGGACTTTTAAATCCGTTAGCAAAGTCTCGTGGTTGCGGGGTTTCTTCCCGTTCCTCATTACGGGCATTGGCGCGTATTTGGTGACCCTCGCGGTGCAGTACCTGCTGATGAATCCGACCTCGCCGCTGCAGCTGCCGCCCGATATTTTCGATGACTCGACGGGCTTCCGCACGATGTATTACTGGGCCAATGCCATTTCGATCGTGGTGGCGATGCCGATCAACTTCATCTTCAACAAGCTGTGGACCTTCCGTTCGACGCCCAAGGCGCCGGTCGTGGTCCATGAGACCGAGCCGGCCTAATATCGGACCTTCGCCCCGCCCCTCCCTTCGCGCTCACCAGCGTCGACCGGTGGGGTCTTTTCGCTGATGCGGTGAGCGCGAAGGGAGAGCGTCGACAAGCCCTGCACCCTTCGCGCTCACTGGCGCCCGCAAACAGCAAAGCCCGCCGTCCGCGGTGAGCGCGAAGGGCGGGGGGATGCGACGGAAGGGAGAGCTGCCTAGTCGTCGAGTTCGGCGTCCAGGCGCTCTTGGTCGCGGCGGTGCTGAAGGCGGCGGATGAATGGGGCGAGGACTAGGACAGAGACAGCGCCAACTGCGGTGCCGGCTAGATAGGCGGTGGGGTTGTGGCCGTCGGCTGGCGCATAGGCGTTATAAGCGACTCCCGTGAAAATCGCAATTACCGGTATGAAGTAAACGGCCATTGCAGCCCAGTTGCGGCCAGCAAGTGGGGTAGCGACGCGTTTGCGTAGCCATGCTGTGCCGATGGCATTGCCGATGACAGACGGCGCGATGGCGAGGAAGCAGAGCATGCTCATTTGACCAGGAAGGACCCAGGCAAGGATGGCTGCTGCGACGAGTTCGAGGAACATCGTCGGGGAAGCACTGATGGCGAGGGCCTTGTAGCAAGTTTCGCGTTCGAATTCGTCGTGGGAGGCGCGATCAATTTCGCGGAGCGTGTAGTTGGCAAGGGCGTTAATCATGTTGTTCATCTCCAAAGATTTCTTCGACGGGCTTTCCTAGTTCACGGCAAATATCGAGAGCTAGGTACACAGATGGGGAGTAGTTGCCGCGCTCGATATTGGCAATTGTTTGGCGGGACACGCCCGCCCGTTCAGCGAGGTCAGCTTGAGACATCTCGAGCCACCGACGCCATTTGCGGACCATATTCTGGTGCTCGGCCATGTGGTCTCCTTTACGGTGTGTCGTGCTTACATGCCCTAGTGTAAAGCAAACTTGTCATACTGGCAAGGGTTACATGCAAACATGCCATTCCCAGAAGGGCTGCATCACCACAGCCGGCAGCTTCGGTTTACGCCCTTTGAGCTGTTCAAGTGTGGTTTTGATGAGAAGTACGGCATCGTCGAGGTGGTAGCGGATATCGTCGGCAGTAAAGCGCAAAACCGTATATCCATGAGCCACTGCGGCGTTCTGCTTCGAGCGGTCTGCTTGAAAAGCACGACTATGTTTGTGGTGCTCCCAGCCGTCGACCTCGACGATGAGCTTGCCCATCTTCAAGTCAAAGCGGTAGTTCGCAATGAGCGCGTTGTGCTCGGGAAAGATCCCGTCCGCTCGTAGCCTTCGGCTCAGCTGGCGCTCCGGCACGCTGTCCGCGCCGATGGGCGTGTGACGAATAGTCTCCTTCAAACGCCGGGGAATCCGACGCATTCTCCGCTGGTCTTTGCTCAAGCGCTCAGGCCCAGTCTTGCCTCGATAGTGTTCTTCCAGCAGCTGCCCGCAAGCGGATGCTAAACGACGTGCAGCCCACAGCACCTGGACCACAGGCAGGTCATTCACCTTGGTTATAGCCGAAAGCCGCGAATGTGTCACCCGAAAGCTCTTCCCTTTGAGCGTGCGCGGTCCCTCGGCTTCCAGCGGGAACGTCAACTTCCGTCCCAAGTGAATCTCCCGCGCGGTCTTACCCGTGAAATGTATTCGGCTCAGCCCGTGAGCCAGGGCGCGTGCCACGGCCAGCGGCGACCACTCATCGCTGTAAATTCCTCGGTGTACACGAAAGAGTTTTCCCGCGCGGAGCTTCCGCCTGATTGCCTCCTTGCTCAGTCCCATCTCACGGAGCTCCGCGGTTGTCCATGCCTTCATGAAGCTCAAGGTATGCATTGCTTCACGACGCGTCGATAGTCAACTACCTACCTGTGGATAACTCGGGTTCGAAGTCCAGTTTTCCGGGGGTTATGTTGACGTGTCGCTAATTTTCCTGCGGCATTCATCTTCATTATCTCTTGGCTAGCCCCATTGGGGACTCCGCCAAGTAGCAAATAGCGCAGCCTGGCTGCTCGACCCAGCCCACGCCCTTCGTACGGGTGCTGGCCCCACCCTTCGCGGCCACCGGAATCGATTCTGTGCCCTTAAAGCATTCGCTGGTGAGCGCGAAGGGCGGGTGGTGATGTGGCGGGGTGGAGAGAACCGCTGCCTGGACCCTACCCCTGGCGCTCACCGGGATCGCTGATTAGCTGCTAGAGCGTTCGGCGGTGATCGCGAAGGGTGGAGCTGGGTTGGAAACTACATCGGAGCCGGGAATTGCATCGAGCACCGTTCGCGCTCACCGAGTGCCCATTGCCGACGCCCCACGTCCCAGCCGTGAGCGTGAAGGGAAGAGGCGGAGGGGAAGAGGCGCCGCTCGGGTCCACCTACCTTTGCGCTCACGGTGGCAGGCGCCTGTCATTGCCCGCCCATTGTTGGTGATCGCGAAGGGCGCTTGTCGGGGTGACGGCTCACGCGGTATGCCCTTGCCGGCCACCGAGAGCGGAGAAACGGCGCTACATCGTGTGCTGGTGAGCGCGAAGGGGGGTGGAGTGACAGCGAGGAAGGGGCGCGGTTGCGAGAAGAGGCGCGGTTGCGAGAAGAGGCGCGGAGGCGAGCAGGGCGGCGAGGAGCGGCTAGCGGGTTTTGAGTTCCTCTGCGGTAGGTAAGGGCAGCCGGGCTGTAGGGGAGATGCCGCGGGCCTTGGCATTGATGACGCCGGCGATGGCTAGCACAGCGAACATGGTGGCGGCGGAGAAGAGCTGGATGCGGGCGGAGGCGTCGGTAAGCATGAGTACCGCAATAGCTGCAAAGAGTGCCAGGGCGAACCACGTGAGGTAAGGGTAGGCCCACATGCGCACCGGCAGCGGGTGGATGGCCTCGAGCTGCGGGCGCAGGCGCAACTGGCTCACCGCGATGAAGACCCACACGATGAGCAGCGAGGCTCCAGCGGCGTTGAGCATGAAGGACAGCAGCCACCCGGTATCTGCATAGTTGAGAACAACCATCACCGCGGAAAGAATGACAGACAACGCGATGGCCGCAGTCGGGACGCCGCGGCTGTCTGTCGACGCGAAGAGCTTGGGGGCTTCACCGCGGCTAGCCAGCGAGTGCATCATGCGGGAGGAAGCATAGATCTGCGCGTTGAAAGCAGAGAGCAGCGCGAGGACGATGACCACTTCCATAATGGCCGCAGCGCCTGGGATTCCGGCGCGGTCCAAGACCATGGTGAACGGCGACTCGGCGGCAGATTGCGCGGAGCCGAGCGAAGAATAGGGCAGGAGGAAGGTGATAACGAGGACAGAGCCCAGGTAGAACACCGAAATGCGGGTAATGGTTGTGCGTACCGCGTTGACGAGGGATTTCTCGGGGTCCTCGGATTCCGCCGCGGCGATGGCGACAACCTCGATGCCGCCGAAGGCGAAGGCCACGGCGAGCAGGCCGGCGGCCACGCCGCCAAGGCCGTTGGGCATGAAACCGTCGGCAAGGAAGACTGACGTGCCGATGAAGGTGTGGCCGGGGAGCAGACCGAAGATGAGCAGCGCACCGATGACAAGGAAAGCAATGATGACGGCGACCTTGATGAAGGCGAACCAGTACTCAAACTCACCAAATAAACGCACGCGCAGGAGGTTGATGGTGCCGAAGAGTGCCACGCAGACGGCCGCGGGGATCCACGGCGGGCAGTCGAACCATGCGCCGATGAAACCAGCAGCGCCCGTAATTTCCGCGCCGAGGACGGCGACGGTGGCAAGCCAATAAATCCAGCCCTGCGTAAAGCCTGCCCAGCGGCCAATGCCGTGCTCGGCGTATTCGGAAAAGGAGCCGGATGCGGGGATTACCGTGCCCATCTCACCGAGCATCTGCATGACCAAGATGGCAAGGAAACCCGCGATGAGGTAGGCCAAGAGGACCGCGGGGCCAGCGGCAGAAATGCCAACGCCGGTGCCTAAGAAAAGGCCTGCGCCAATGGTGGAGCCCAGCCCCATCATGGTCAGGTGGCGGACTTTCAAGCCGCTGCCGAGTGAGCTAGGTGAGGAATCGTTTTGAGCAGTCACCTTTAGCATTGTAGGCAGCCGCGAGCGGTAAGTGGGCATAAGGGGAGAATTGGTAGGGCGGGGCGAGGCCCCGTAGCGGCGCGTGCCCGGGGACAGGAAGCATGCGCCTCGGAGGCTTAGGCCACGATCGCAAAAGGCCCCCGCAGAAACAGGGGCCTCAGGCAGCAGCGTTTAGTTCTTGTGCAGATCCTCGTTGAGAGCCACAGCCTCAGACTTCCACTCCACGGCCTCGACGGCGCCGGTCACGGAGTTGCGGCGCAGCAGCACGCCGGAGACACCGGAGAGCTTAGAGCCTTTGACGGTCTCGCCCTCGGACAGGTCCAGTGCCTGAGCAATCTTGCCAAAGACCGCGATCTTGGTGCCGGCGGTGACGTAGAGGCCGGCTTCGACGACGGAGTCGTCGCCAAGCGAAATGCCCACGCCCGAGTTTGCGCCGAGCAGGCAGCGCTCACCGATGGAGATGACCTCCTTGCCGCCGCCAGAGAGGGTGCCCATGATGGAGGCGCCGCCGCCGATATCGGAGCCATCGCCCACGACGACGCCTGCGGAGATGCGGCCTTCGACCATGGAGGCGCCCAGGGTGCCGGCGTTGAAGTTGACGAATCCCTCGTGCATCACGGTCGTGCCCTCCGCGAGGTGGGCGCCGAGACGAACGCGGTCGGCGTCGCCAATGCGCACACCCGATGGGACAACGTAGTCCACCATGCGCGGGAACTTATCGACGGAGTAGACCACGACCGGGCCGCGGGAGGCGAGGCGGCCGCGGACCATCTGGAAATCAGCAACCGCGCAGGGGCCGTAGTTGGTCCACACTACGTTGGCCAGCTTGCCGAAGATCCCGTCCACATTCAGGCCGTGAGGCTTGACTGCGCGGTGGGAGAGTAGGTGCAGGCGCAGGTACGCGTCGTACGTGTCGGCGGGTGCCTCGTCAAGGTCCTTGATGGAGGTCTCCACCGCAATGCGGGCGACGCCGCGCTCCTCGTCGGGGCCAACCAGGTCAGCGAACTGCTGCGGAACCTCCTCCAAGCGTTCGGTGCCGCTGGCTTCTACAGAGATATCGGTGTGAACTGCGGGGAACCAGACGTCCAGGACGGTGCCGTCGTGGGTAATGGTTGCCAGGCCGCGTGCGGATGCTGAAGTCATAGGCTCACACCCTAGCAGCTACGCCTCGGTCGTGCGCCGTGAGTTACCCGGTAGTAGGTGGAAGATCACAACTAGGGCCACGGTCAGGATGAGGACGGCGAGGACTTGGTTGCGGGCGGAGGCGTCGAAAAGCATGAGAATTGTAAGACCCACCAGCGCCAGGGCAGTGACCCAAGGCAGCCACGGGAAGCCCGGAACACGCAGCGTGGTGAGTTCGCCGTTGGCCTTCATCTGAGGGTGCAGCTTGATGTAGGAGGCCACGATGAAACACCAGATGACCAGCAGGCAGCCGCCCACCGCGTTGAAGAGGAAGGCCAGAAGCCCCGGCGGGTTCCAGTACTGCAGCACCACCGACGCAAAGGCGAAGATGATGGAGAGCACCACCGCGTAAATGGGGGAGCCGGAGGCGTTGGTCTTGAGGAAGACGTGGTGTGCGCTGTGGTCCTTGGCCATGTCGTAGACCAAGCGGGAGGTGGCGTAAATCTGCGCATTGAAGGCGGACAGCAGCGCCAAGGCGATGATGGCTTCCATGAATCCGGCGGCGAAGGGGATCTTCGCGGCGGCGAGGACCAGCGTGAAGGGCGAGTCCGCCGCGACATCGGCGTCCTGGATGGAGCTAAAAGGCAAAGCCATGGTGATGACCAAAATGGAGCCGATGTAGAAGACCATGATGCGCACGATGATGGCGCGCACGGCAGTGGCCACGTTGTGGGCTGGGTCTTCGGATTCTGCCGCAGCAATGGTGACCAGCTCGATGCCACCGAAAGCGAAAGCCACGGCGAGCAAACCGGCGGCAAAACCAGGGCCGCCGTTGGGGAGGAAGTTCTCTGTGAAGTTGTGGCCTGCCACGGAGAGGTCCATGCCCGGCAGGATACCCAGTGCCATGAGCACGCCGACGCCCAGGAAGGCCACAATCGTGGCGACCTTGATGATGGCGAACCAGAACTCGAATTCGCCGAAGCCACCCACGGCGGCAAAGTTGACCACGGCGAAAAAGACCACGGCGACTAACGCGGGAATCCAGGGGTCCACCCCGAACCAGTTGGAGACAATCGCCGCGGCACCGGTTATCTCCGCGCCCATCACCATGACCAGCATGAACCAGTAAATCCAGCCCAATGTAAACCTGGCCCAGGGCCCGAAGGCCTGGCCCGCATAGGTAGAGAAAGCACCCAACGAAGGCCGGGCGGCGGCCATCTCGCCGAGCATCCACATCACCAAGGCGATGAGCGCCCCAGCCACCGCATAGGAAATAAGGACGGAGGTGCCGGATACCTGGATGCCCAGGCCGACGCCTAGGAAGAGGCCCGCCCCCACCGCGGAGCCGAGGCCCATCATGGTGAGGTGGCGGGTTTTGAGTTGAGTGGCCGCAGCCATAGGGAAATCACCTTCAACGCTGTTGATTGTTTGCAACGGGAAGTACTTTACGCAATGCACTAAGCAACCGGGGGCGCTAGCATGGCGGGTTGTGACTTTAAATCTCTTCTCCGATCCCATTGAGCTGACCAAGGCCCTGGTGGATATCCCTAGCCCTTCGCACCACGAGCAAGCGATCGCCGATGCGGTCGAAGAGGCCCTGCGTGGTCTGGACCAGAGCAAAGTAGAGGTGGAACGCTACGGCAACACCGTGTGTGCCCGGACGAACCGGGGCCTTGAAAGCCGCGTGGTCCTCGCCGGTCATATCGATACCGTGCCCCTGGCCGATAACGTGCCCCACACCATGTCGGAGGACGGCAGCATCATGTATGGCTGCGGCACCGTGGACATGAAGTCCGGTATGGCCGTCTACCTCAACGCTTTTGCGCAGCTGTACAACTCCGATGAGCTCAAGCACGATCTCACGGTCATCGCCTATGAGGGCGAGGAGGTCGCCACCGAATTCAACGGCCTGGGCCACCTGCAGAAGGATCACCCGGAGTGGCTGCAGGGAGACCTTGCTCTGCTGGGTGAGCCCTCGGGCGCCATGATCGAGGCAGGCTGCCAAGGTACCATCCGCGTGCGCGTTACTGCCCACGGCACCCGTGCGCACTCAGCCCGCGCCTGGCTCGGCTCCAACGCGGCGCACACCTTGGCGCCGGTGATGCTCAACGTGGCCAACTACCAGCCCCGCGACATCGAGATTGACGGCTGCACCTACAAGGAAGGCCTCAACATCGTCCACCTCGAATCCGGCGTGGCCACCAATACCATCCCGGATGAGGCCTGGATGTTCGTCAACTTCCGCTTCGCCCCCGACCGCAGCACCGAGGAGGCGATGGCGCACCTGATGGAGGTCCTCGGCGAGCACGAGAACATCACCGTGGAGGTCGATGACATCGCCGGTGCCGCCCTGCCCGGTTTGGGCCAGCCAGCGGCACGTGCGCTTGTCGACGCCGTCGGCGGCAACGTCCGCGCCAAGTATGGTTGGACCGATGTGGCCCGTTTCTCCGAGATGGGTACCCCAGCCGTCAACTTCGGCGCTGGTGATCCGGGTTTTGCCCACAAGAAGGACGAGCAAGTACCCGTCACCCAGATCACCGAAGTCTCGACCGCACTCTTGAACTACCTGAAGGGATAAGACCACCATGACGCCTGAGCAACTGCGTACTCTGCGCGGACCTCTTCTCGTGCGCACTGCTGGAGAGCAGTCCTCCACTTTTGATCAGCGCCTGCTTCAGTCCGGCGCGGATCATGAGTGGCAGCACGCCGATCCCTGGCGCGTTCTGCGTATCCAGGGTGAGTTCGTGGACGGCTTCGACGCCCTGGCCAAGCTGCCCAAGGCCGTGACCGTTTTCGGCTCTGCCCGCACCCCGGAGGATGACCCGAATTATCAGTTGGGCGTGGCTTTGGGCCGCCGCCTCGTGGAGGCCAAGTACGCCGTCATCACCGGCGGTGGCCCCGGCATCATGGAGGCGGCCAACCGCGGCGCGCACGAGGCTGGAGGGCTGTCTGTAGGTCTGGGCATCGAGCTTCCGCACGAGCAGGGCCTGAACCCCTACGTAGATCTGGGGCTTAACTTCCGCTACTTCTTCGCCCGCAAGACCATGTTCCTCAAATACTCGCAGGCCTTCATCTGCCTGCCCGGCGGCATGGGCACCATGGATGAGTTCTTCGAGGTCATGTGCATGGTCCAAACCGGCAAGGTGACCAACTATCCCATCGTGCTCATGGGCACCGAATACTGGTCCGGCCTGGTGGAGTGGATGAAGAAGACCTTGGCTGAGGGCGGGTTCATCAGCCCCGAGGACCTTGATCTCTTCCTGGTCACCGACGATATCGACGAAGCCATCGCCCACATTCTGGCCGCGCACAAGGTCATGTCGGACAAGCGCCTGCGGGAGCAGGAGGGCAAGTGACCCAAGCGCACAACCTCGCGCGGGTCATGGCAATCGTCAACCGCACGCCGGACTCCTTCTACGACAAGGGCGCCACCTTCGAGCTCAACCCCGCAATCCAGCGTGCTGAGCAGGCGCTTGACGACGGCGCCTCCATCATCGACATCGGCGGCGTCAAGGCCGGCCCGGGTCAGCATGTCGACACCGCCGAGGAAATCGAGCGCGTCGTGCCCACCATTGCGGAGCTGCACCGCCGCCGCCCTGACGCGCTGATCTCCGTGGACACGTGGCGCGCCGAGGTCGCAGAGGCGGCCATCGCCGCTGGTGCCGGTCTGGTCAACGACACGTGGGCCGGCTGGAACCCCGAGCTCATCGAGGTGGCTGGCCACCACAAGGTGGGCTACGTGTGTTCGCACACCGGTGGCGTGACTCCGCGCACCCGACCACATCGTGTGCATTTCGACGACGTCGTCGCCGACGTCATCACCGAGACCACGCGGCTAGCCGAGCGCGCCGCCGACCTCGGCTGCCCAGAGGAGCTGACGTTCATCGACCCTACGCACGACTTCGGCAAGAACACTTTTCACGGCTTGGAGTTGTTGCGGCGCATCGATGAGATCGTGGCAACGGGCTGGCCGGTGCTCATGGCCTTGTCGAATAAGGACTTTGTGGGCGAGACCCTCGACCGAGCCGTCGACCAGCGCGTCGCGGGCACGTTGGCGGCGACGGCATGGTCGGCGGCACGGGGCGTGGCGGCTTTTCGTGTCCATGAGGTGGCCCCGACTCTCGACGTCATCCGTATGACCGCCGCTATCCAGGGGCACATGGCGCCCTTGGCGACGACCCGGGGGCTTGCCTAAGCCATGTCAGTCAACGTTTCCGTAGTCATCCCTGCGCTGAATGAGGAGCGCACCGTCGCCCACGTGGTGTGTGCCTGCCTGGCGGATGAACCTTTAGAAGTCATCGTCATCGATGCGGACTCGAGCGATGGGACTGCGGCGCGGGCCGCCGCGGCCGGCGCCCGGGTGTGCAATTGGCGCGACGTGGTGGAGGAGCCGCCGCAGCCTGGCAAAGGCGAGTCCTTATGGCGCGGGGTGGCCGCGGCCCGGGGAGAGGTCGTCGTGTTCATCGACGCGGACCTAGAATCCGCCGCGCCCGGGATGGTCACCGCACTCAGTGAGCCCTTCGTAGATCCGCACGTGCAGCTGGTCAAGGCGCGCTATGCACGCAGCCTGAACGGTCAGCCCACCGGTGGCGGGCGGGTCACGGAGCTGAGCGCCAAGCCGCTGCTGCGCATGTTCTTCCCTGAGCTCGCGCACATCGATCAGCCTTTGGGAGGGGAATATGCGATTCGCCGCGACGCGGCTTTAGACTTGCCCTTCGTTGCGGGTTATGGGGTGGAAGCGGGGCTGCTGATAGACGTCGCCAAGCGCTATGGCCCCTTTGCTATCGCCGAGGTGGACCTGGGTACCCGTACCCACCGCAACCGCCCGCTGGAGGAGCTAGCCCCCATGGCCGATGTGGTCTCGCGCACCATTCTCTCCCGCGCGGGCGTGGCTGGACCCGTTCCCCAACGGCCGCCGCTGCTGGGTAAGATTTAGCGCATGTTGTCCTGGATTCTGCTGATCGTTGTCCTCATCGCTCTCGTGATCATTGGCACCCGGGCGTGGGGAAGCCTCGTGGGACGGGGGACCGTCATGGAAGCGCCCGACAAGGCTGTGAATACTAACGCGGAGAATCTGCGGGCATTCGAGGAGGGGCGCTTCGATGACCTGCGCTTTGACGTGGTTGCGCGCGGCTACCGCCAGGATCAGGTGGATGCCCTTCTCGCAGAAGTGGAGCGTCGTGCGAAGGTGGCGTCTGAGGCTTCAGCGAAACCTTCGGCATAGGCTTGGTTGGGCCGTTGCTGGAGCCCGTGATTGAGCTTACGGGCAAGCCTGCGGGAGCGGGCCTGCCGCCATCGGCTGAAAAAGGGCTAGACTAGAAGGACGTATAAAACTCAGTCGAAGGAGACGCAATATGGCAGCGATGAAGCCCCGTACCACTGGTGGAGAGATGGAAGCGGTAGAGGAGTCCCGCAAGATCGTCATGCGCATTCCTTCTGACGGGGGTGGGCGCATTGTTATTGAGCTCAGCAAAGAAGAAGCAGCGGAGCTGGGTTCACTCCTCGTAGCAGTTTCTAGCTAGTCTAGGAGCATGCTTTCACATATCGTCGATATTCTGGCCGATCCCGCCGATGGCAGCGCCCTTGAGGGCGCGGATGATTTTTCCCGCCTCGTGTCGGAGACCGGCCATTCCTATGATGTGGCCAAGCAGGGCTACGTCACTCTGGCAGCTGGTGCAGGCCTGAAACACCAAGGCGATGATGCCGCGATGGTCACCGCCCGCGAAACCTACCTGGCTATGGGGCACTTTGCGCCCTTCGTGGAGGCAGTCACCGGTGCGGTGCAGGATTCTCTGGAGAATCAGGACGCAGCTCAGCATGCTGGTCTCGATGAGGATACTGCCCCCTCGCTCTTGGAGGTCGGCGCGGGCACTGGCTACTACCTTGCGCATACGCTGGACTCGATTGAAGGTGCGCGCGGCGTGGGCCTGGATATCTCTACGCACGCGGCTAAGCACCTGGCCAAGTCACATGAGCGAGTCGGCGCCGTGGTTGCGGATGTGTGGGAGCGCCTTCCGCTGAAGGATGATTCAATTCATGCCATCTCGGTGGTCTTCGCGCCGCGTAATCCGGCGGAGTTTCAGCGCGTCCTTGCGCCGGGCGGGGAGGTTATCGTGCTGACCCCGCAGGCGGGCCACCTAGACGAGCTGCGTGAGCCTCTGGGCATTCTCGGCGTGGAAGAAGGGAAGGTTGAACGCCTCTACGCGCAGGCGGAAGGTTTCCTTGAGCAGGCAGCTGATCCGGTCGATATTTCTTTCCCCATTGTCTTGGATAAGGCTTCCATCGCCGCGCAGGTGGGTATGAGCCCCTCGGCGCGCCACATTAGCCCGGAGGAGCTGGCAGAGCGCATGGCCTCCTTGCCGCAGACGTTGACCGTGACGGCCCACGCCCGCCTGGATCGACTGCGTTCGGCCTAGCGCTTTTCGGCCTTCCCTTCAAAGACCCTTCGAAGCCTCCCTTCGAAGTCTCCCTTCGAAGCGGCCCTCTAAAGACCTTCCTCCACGTCACCCTTCGCGCTCACCGGGAGTGGGCGTGGTGGAAGTTTGTAGTCCGCGGTGAGCGCGAAGGGCGCGGGTGTTTACACCGCGGTGGACTTACGCCGCATTCTCCCTTCGCGCTCACCGGCGTTGCGTGCGGCAGCCATGCGGGGCTTTCGGTGAGCGCGAAGGGCGGGCAGGGCGACAGGGCGTAGTTTGGCACAGCCCGCTTCGGTTCTTTTAGCTCAATGCCGTTTGGGGTGCGCTTGCGTATTGGTGCGTCGGCATGTTGTTAGCATCGAGCTGCATCCTCGCCGCATTCTCCCTTCGCGCTCACTGGCGTTGCGCGCAGCAGCCATGCGGGGCTTTCGGTGAGCGCGACGGGCGGAGCGAGCGAAGAGCGGTAGGGCAAAGGACAGTGGGGGCACAGGGAAAGCGGTCGAGGCCGCACAGAAAAAGAGGCCCGGACACCCGGACCTCCCTCATTAACTTCGCCTGATGCGCTTAGGAACGCTTGGTGCCCTTGCGGCTCCACGATTGTTCAATGACAGCTTCGCCATCGGTGCTGACCTCGATGGCGGAGCAACCACCGTCGAAGTAGACGCGGGAGCTCATAGCCACCAAACCGCCGTCGACGAAGACCTCAACGCTGGCACCATCCTGAATGACGGTGAGCGTATCCGAATCTCCCTCAGCCAGCGGCGCCACCGCGGGAGCGGAGTCCTTGAAGTAGTTATCGAAGGCCTTGGACATGGAGCGGTCCAGGCTGATTTCCTCACCAGTATGGCGAATGACGGCAGCGGTATCGCCAGAGCCGTCCTTCAGCGTGACGGTCACGCTCGAACCCGTAGGTACTTCGAGCACGCCCGTCCACGACTGTGCATAATCCGAAAGCTTGACGGCATCCGGCAGTCCCTCCGCCGGGGTCTGGTACAGCACGCCACCCTGCAGCGTCACCGCGCGCGGCAGGGACAGGCTATTAGCCCAGCCCTCGGCCTCCCATGTGGGGTGCTTGGTGGCGTCGTCACCGCGGCCGTTGCCGTTGAGCAGTCCGAGGATGACTGCGCGGTCGTAGCGGCGTTCCTGCGGAATCGTTCCGGTCGTGGTGTTGGTGTTGCGCGGACGGGAGAAGTCATGGCCAAAGTCCACGCGCTGGAAGCCCTTCGCAACGGTGAACACGGTGCCATCAAGGCGGCCCACGATATAGCCGGAGACATCGCGGCCCTCGCGTTCCAAGGTCACGAAGAGAACGTCGTAAATCTCCCTATCCACCTCGTCGCGCAGGCGTACCAGACGCGGTGAAACCACCGGCGGGATGGGGGAGGTGGCCGGAACCTCGCCCTCCTCAAAGCCAGGGTCCCCCTCGAAGCTCAAGGGTCCGAGGAGCGTCCAGGATTCGCCATTGGGGCTGTCCAGGATCACCGGTACCGGGGCGTCGGAATGCCCGGTCAGCGCCAGCATGAGCCAACCATCATGGCCCTCTTCGCGGTCTTCCTTGGCCCAGTCCGGGACCACGGAGGGAGAGCGGAAGCGGTCGTAGTTGGTATGGGCGCCTACGGCTTCCCCGAAGCGGACAACGTCTGGGTCGAGAGCCGAAGGATCATCAGACACGATGCATTCATCGGCGTAGTCGGTGTAGCGCGCCAAGCGCACACTCGTACCCACCGACGTCACCGACGTGAAGTACAGGTTCAGAGCGTCCTTTCCTTCCGCCACGGACCCTGCACGCAGCGATAGCTCGCCGCCGACGGGGGCGAGGACGTCGTCGCAGTCGAGCCACGCGAAGGCCGTTTCCTCGGAGGTGGAATGGCCCCAGCGCGCAGGTTGGCCGGCATCAGGACGGTACTGGTGGAACAGGTGCCAGGTATGACCGTCCCGGACGATTCCTGCGGGGGCGTCGAGGATCCCGCTATCGGGAACGAAGTGAAGTTCTGGGCGATGGTGCGTTTCTTTATGCGTCACGGCAGTCCTTCCTACATTAACGAGCGGTAAATGTCCACGGTCTGCTGCGCGATGGTAGCCCACGAGAAGTCCTCGATGGCGCGCTGGCGGCCAGCGGAACCGAAGCGTTGTGCCAGCTCTTTATCGGCGGCGACACGGTTCACGGCGGCAGCCAGATCAGCTTCAAAGGTGGCTTCGTCATTTACGTCATAGTTGACCAAAACGCCGGTTTCGCCGTCCACAACGACCTCCGGGATGCCGCCCACATTGGAAGCCACAACCGCGGTGCCACAGGCCATCGCCTCAAGATTGACGATTCCCAGCGGCTCATAAATAGAGGGGCACACGAAAACATCCGAGCCGGAATAGACCTGCTTGATCTCCTCGCGCGAGAGCATGTCCTTGACCCAGAACACGCCGTCACGCTGAGCGCGCAGCTCCTCCACGAGGGCCTCGGTCTCTGCCGCAATCTCCGGCGTATCCGGCGCGCCAGCACAGAGCACTAGCTGAATGTCTGCATCAAAATTCTGGGCAGCCTTCAGCAGGTGCTTCACACCCTTCTGCCGGGTAATCCGGCCGACGAAGGCAACGATGGGACGCTGCTTGTCGACGCCCAACTTATCCAGCACCGCGGATTCACCCGGCTGCCAGACCTGAGTATCAATGCCGTTAAGGACTACATGCACCTTGTCTGCGTCGATGCGGGGGTAGGCATCCAGGATGGAATCTTTCATCCCAGCCGACACCGCGATGACGGCATCGGCGTATTCCATGGCATTCTTTTCCGACCACGAGGAGATCTCATAGCCACCGCCGAGTTGCTCGCGCTTCCACGGCCGGTGCGGCTCGAGGGAGTGCGCGGTAACCACGTGGGGGATGCCGTACAGGCGGCCGGCAAGGTGGCCACCCAGGCCCGTGTACCAGGTGTGGGAGTGAGCCACATCGATATCGGAGGCGGCGTTGGCCATGCGCAGACCAGTGGAAAGCGTCTGCACGGCGGCATTGGCCTCCTTCAACGCAGGATCGACGCCATGCACAAAGACGTCCTTCTCATCGCGCTCAGAACCCATGCAGTGCACAGAGACATCGATGATCTCACGCATGAAGCGTGTGAGCTCTGCAACGTGGACTCCCGCTCCGCCATAAATCTCTGGCGGATACTCCTTAGAAAATATTCCGGCTCTCATACCCGCCAGAATACGGATTATCCACAGCTCGCGCTAAACCTTGACGGAGCGTTCAGCGAGGTGGGACGTCGAGAAGCAGCGGGGGAGGTGGGAGGCCGACAATAGGGGGTAGAAACAAACGCACTTCCTCTGCGCGATGCAGAAAACGTCTATAAATTGGGTGGTGTGAGAAGCCTTCCAAATGTCCTTGCCATTGTCCTTGCCGGCGGCGAGGGAAAGCGCCTCTTTCCCCTGACGGAAGACCGCGCTAAGCCCGCCGTACCTTTCGGTGGTTCCTATCGCCTGATCGACTTTGTGCTGTCGAACCTTGTCAACGCCGGATTCCTCAAGATTGCGGTGCTGACCCAGTACAAGTCCCACTCTTTGGACCGCCACATCTCCCAAGCGTGGAACCTGTCTGGACCGACCCCGCAGTACATCGCCTCCGTGCCCGCCCAGCAGCGCCGCGGTAAGCGTTGGTACAACGGTTCGGCCGATGCGATTCTGCAGTCGCTGAATCTCATCTATGACGAGAAGCCGGATTACGTCATCGTCTTCGGCGCTGACCACGTCTACCGCATGGACCCAGCGCAGATGGTGGAGGAACACATCGCGACTGGCCTGGACTGCTCGGTGGCGGGCATCCGCGTCCCGCGTTCGGAAGCTTCCGCCTTCGGCTGCATCCAGGCGGATGGGATGGGCACGATTACGGAGTTCGTCGAGAAGCCTGCCAATCCTCCGGCGACCCCGGATGATCCGAACATGACCTATGCCTCCATGGGCAACTACGTCTTCACCACGCAGGCGCTTATCGACGCTTTGCTGGAAGACGAAAAGAATGAGGACTCCGCACACGACATGGGCGGCAACATCATTCCTTATTTTGTGGAGCGTGAGCAGGCGCATGTCTATGACTTCATGGCCAATGAGGTGCCTGGCTCCACGGAGCGAGACCACGGCTACTGGCGTGACGTCGGTACTATAGACTCCTTCTATGAGGCGCACATGGACATGATTTCTGTGCACCCGATTTTCAACCTGTACAACCGTTCGTGGCCTATCCACTCCACGGATGATTCCAACTTCCCGCCGGCGAAGTTTGTGCAGAACGGTATTGCGCAGTCCTCGATGGTGGCTCCGGGCTGCATCGTCTCCGGCGGTACGGTGCGCAACTCTGTGCTGGCTTCGGATGTGCACGTGGCGGATGGCGCGACGGTGGAAGGCTCCGTCATCCTGCCGGGCGTGCGCATTGGCCGCGGTGCGGTGGTTCGCCACGCCATTCTGGACAAGAACGTGGTGGTCAGCGACGGCGCCATCATCGGTGTGGACCGCGAGCGCGATGAGGAGCGCTTCAAGGTTTCCGAAGGCGGCGTGGTGGTCGTGGGCAAGAACGTCAAGGTTTAAGCCGCGTTATCTCAGCGCTGAAGGCGGGCGTGCGGGTGGATTGAACTCCACTCCACGCCCGCTTTTGTGGTGCTTGGCGGACTACAGCTTCGTGATGAGCGTCAGGCCCGCCCCATACGGCAGACGGGTCACGGCCGCACCCTCAAGGGAGCGAGCGAATTCGTCGGCCTCGCGCGCGGCGGCGGTGTCGCGGTCGGTGCGGGAGGGGTCGGCCACGGTGCCGTCGAGAAGCGCATTGGCCAACACCAAGGTGCCGTGTTGGTGCAGCAAAGGCCAAGCGGCCTTGAGCAGCGCGGGCATATCGAGCGCGGGGGCCTCGGCGTAGATCACCTGGTAGGTGTCATTGGCCAGGCGGCCCATGATGTCGAGCGGCCGGGACGGCAGGAAGCGGCCGCGGCTGGGGGAGTAGCCGGCCTCGCGGAAGGTTTGCTTGGCGCTGGCCTGGTGCTCGGCCTCCGGATCGATGCAGGTGAGAATTCCATTCTCCGGCATGCCGGCAAGCAGGTAGAGGCCCACGACGGATGCAGCGGGAGTAATCGCCACCGCTTGCGGGCGGGAGGTGGTGCCGGAAGAGACAGCCGCGAGCGTGCTCAGCAGCTGTCCGGTCGCCTCATCGGGGGCCGGCAGGCCATACTCCTCCGCATGGGCGCGGGCGCCGGCGAGAACCTCGGAGACCTCGCTGGTGGATTCGATGTAGGTTCGCATTGCGTCATAAGCCGTAGTAGTCACAAAAGAAAACCATAGTGAAATCCCCACGCCTGCGTGCTGAGAATCGCCCGCAACTGCCTTTGCCTGTGACTCAAGAAGCGCATGTAAGAGGAGTGACGAATTCACAGCCTGCTCACAGTATGCTGGCTGGAGTTTCGGCGCGCACTATAGAAAGATATTCGCCATGACCACACAGCAGCGCGAGTTTGAGCCCGCTCACCGTTCCACCGATTCCTCCGCCACTGGCAGCCATGATGCCAGTGCTGAAACTGAGAAGTTGACCGGAACCGCTGCTTTCGATGCCGGCCAGGCCGAGATGCCTTCGTGGGGCGAGCTCGTGGCCGAGCACGCCGATGATGTCTATCGCTTGGCTTACCGCCTTTCCGGTAACCAACACGATGCCGAAGACCTCACGCAGGAGACCTTCATGCGCGTCTTCCGCTCCTTGGATAAGTACCAAGCGGGAACCTTTGGGGGCTGGCTGCACCGCATCACCACCAACCTCTTCTTGGACATGGTCCGCCACCGTTCCAAGATCCGCATGGAGGCCCTGCCGGAGGATTATGAGCGCGTCCCCGGCACGGACATGACTCCGGAGCAGGCCTACACGGTGGCCAACCTCGATCCGGCGTTGCAGTCCGCACTGGATAACCTGGCGCCGGACTTCCGCGTGGCAGTGGTTCTCTGTGATGTCGTGGGCATGAGCTACGACGAAATCGCTGAAACTCTCGGCGTCAAGATGGGTACCGTTCGCTCCCGCATTCACCGCGGCCGCTCCCAGCTGCGCGCGGCCTTGGAAAAGGAAGCCCAGACCAACGCGGACACCCGCAGCCTGCTGCGTACGCGCTAGACTGGGCAGCGTTTGAATCTGAGACCGCGAGACGTTCGGACTTAGGCAGCATGCCTAGGCAGGGAAAACTCGCACTGAGTTGAGGTGACGTTGAGGTGAAAGAAGAAGGGCATAATGATTGCCATTCCCTGAGCCTGTCCGGGTTCTTCACCGAGGCCCAAGCAAAGGTCCGCGATAAAGCCAAGGCCCGCGCTCAGCGGGCGGACACCATTGGCCACTTGGGGCCCGAGGCAGTCGTGGCTTTCGTCGACGGCGAGATGCCACCCAAGTATGCCCACCGCGTGCGCATCCACCTCGTGCACTGCCCGGAATGCCGCGCAGAAATTCACCACCAGCGCAATGCCGCCGAGTGGGTGCGCGAATGTAGCGTGGAATCCCACGTCAAGGCGCCGGATTCACTCATGGCGAAGCTCGCGGGCATCGCCCACCAGGGCGTCGGCCCCGGGCCGGATGCGGAAGCGCCCGCGCACCAGCCACGCCAGGACTTTCTGGACAAGGTGGAGATGGTCGTGCGCGCCATCCGGCACAACCAAAGGGGATAACTCAAACCCCGAAGCCTCCCGCGCGCCCGTCACCCTGTCTCCTTCATCGAAGTAGTTAAGATAGTTTCGTGTTTTCCTCAATTGGTTGGGTCGAGATCCTTGTCATCGTGCTCCTCGGCCTCGTCATCATCGGCCCCGAGCGCCTGCCCGGCGTGATCATGGACGTGCGCGCGGCTATCTACGCGGCGCGCAAGGCCATTGCCAACGCGAAGGCGGAACTCAACGGTGAAATGAGCGGTCTCGGCGCGGAGTTCGATGATCTCCGCGTACCTCTCAGCCAGGCGGCAGAGTGGACGCGCATGGGGCCGCGCGGGGTTATCACCAAGGCGCTTTTCGACGGCGACGATTCCGCCTGGGACGATTTCAACCCGAAAAAAATGGCTGAGGACATCAAGAAGAGCACCAGCCCGTATGAGCACGATGCAGAAGTAAACAACCAGCCCGCTCACCCCCAGCAAGGGCCAGTGCAGCCATCACAGCCACAAAATCAAGGCCGGCCGACCTTTGACTATTCACAGGTCTATCCGGACCTGGGCGCTCAGCAGCCGGCGGGGGAGAATCCGGTGGGGGAGAAGGCTACTAAAACGACGCAGCCCCCGCGCGGCGGGAATGCACCCACCGGCGAGGGCAGCTCCTCCTGGGAGGACGTAACTTAAGGGCTTTTAGCTCTTGCGGGTAACACCCAAGCCGAGCTTCTTGCCCACGAGGGAATCGGAGCGCACCGCAATGGAATCCGCCACCTTGTTGATGGCTGCGGTAGCGGGGGAGTCGGGCGCAGAGATGACGATGGGGGTTCCGGCATCGCCAGCCGCACGCAGGCTCGGATCGAGCGGGATGCTCGACAGCAAAGGAACCTCGTGGCCCAGCAGGACGCTGAGGCGCTCGGCCACCACTGTGCCGCCGCCGGAGCCGAAGATATCCATGGTGGAGCCATCCGGCATGACCATCGCACCCATGTTCTCAATCACGCCGGCCACACGCTGGCGCGTTTGCTGGGAGATGGAACCGGCGCGCTCAGCCACCTCGGCCGCAGCAGCCTGCGGGGTGGTCACAATCAGCAGCTCAGCATTCGGGATGAGCTGGGCCACCGACAAGGCTACGTCGCCAGTACCCGGCGGCAGGTCCAGCAGGAGTACGTCCAAGTCGCCCCAGAAGACGTCCGCGAGGAACTGCTGCAGGGCGCGGTGGAGCATCGGTCCGCGCCAGACCACGGGCGCGTTGCCCTCCACGAACTGGCCAATGGAAATGTGCTTGATGCCGTGGGAGATGGGGGGAAGCAGCATTTCGTCGTCAAGCACTGTGGGGCCCGCCGTGGAACCCAGCAGGCTGGGCACGGAGTGGCCGTAGATATCGGCGTCCACGATGCCCACCTTGAGCCCCTTGTTGACCAAGGCTGCGGCTAGGTTCACCGTGACGGAGGACTTGCCCACGCCGCCCTTGCCGGAGGCCACCGCGAAAACGCGGGTGGTGGACTCGGGCTTGGCAAAGGGGATCTCCGGCTCGGCCTGCCCGCCGCGCAGCTTCTGCTTGAGCTCTTTACGCTGATCGTCGCTCATCGGCGTCATGGAGATGCTGATGTTGCCGACACCGTCGAGCTCCGCTACGGCCGCGCGGGTATTGGACTCGATGGTGCCCTTCATCGGGCAGCCGGCGATGGTGAGATAAAGCTCGATGTCGACGTCCGGACCATTGACGGCCACGGACTTGACCATGCCCAGCTCCGTGATGGGGCGTCCGATTTCTGGGTCATCGACGCGGGTGAGCGCGTCGCGAACGGAAGATTCAGTAATAGCGCTAGTCATAACGCGCATTAGTCTAGTCACTTGCTATCGGGGAGAGCCACACCGCCGTCTGGCCAGCGGGGTGTGTAAGATTCAGCCAGATACTGCGGCCCAGCGCTGCTGACTGAGAACCCTGAAGAACAGCGACATGTGTGCTGCATGTCCGGTTGAATAGAAAGAATGCGCCTGATTCTGATGCCCCGCCTTATTGGACGTTCCCGCACCTTCGCCCGCATTGTTGGGGTGGCCTTGGTGGGGGTTGCGGGGGCGTCGCTTAGCGCCTGCTCCGGGTATGAACCCAAGCCGGTGCCGAACCCAGTGAACTCGGCGCCGATCACCATCATGATTGATCCGACTTCCCATAAGCAGCGCGTGCTGGCGGAAATCTATCGCCAGACCTTGCGCGATGAGGGGCGCGCGGCTACCGTATCCCAGAAACATATGCTGGTGCGCCAGGGAGGGGAGCACGTCAGCGGTATAAGCACCAACGGCAACTTCTTCGTTGGCTGCACGGGTGAATTCTTAAGCGTCTACAACCCGGAGGAAGCCCGCGCGATTTCCAAGGACTACGTGGCTGTCAAGGAAGAGGGCACCAAGGACGTGGACTTTTTGGAGCGCACCCACGTCGCGCTCATGGCGTCTTTGCCCCCGGAGGTCTCCGTCGTGGAGCCTGCCGGTGCCGAAGGCTGCCCCAATTCAAAACCGGAGCTTCCGCAGAATTACGTCGTGGTCTACCAAGACGGGCTATTCAACCGCGATGAAAAGCTGGAAGTTGCCTCCATTACCAAGTTCCTCACCGCGCAGGACCTCGATGAAGTTGTCCAGGAAGTAGAAGACTCCGAGGACTTTGAGGCGACCGTACGCGCCTGGATAGAGGCCAACCTCATGCAGAACCTCAATGAGGAAGGCGACTCCAACTCTTCCGGTGGCTCGGATTTGGTCCACGAGGAGTCCTAGAAGAGACAAGCTAGGGGGCGCAGTCCTCGGCGTCTGGGGGTGGCGATACGGGACTGCATATAACGGCGATGGGCACGCCCTGCTTGGCGACGTCTCGCCGCACCGCCCCACTCCCTACGTGTGGAAACCGATCAGTATCTCACAGAGTGGTCGATTCCAGGAAATCTATAATTCCCACGCGCTTGTGTACTTATTCTTAAAGATTCCAGGTAAAACCCTGTTTTTCTTGCGGTTTTATGTATAGGAGGGTACAATTTTTAGCGTTCACCTGCCTATTTCCTGTCAATCCTTAAACGAATTTGTGAGGAAATGTCTTGAGAAGCCGCCGCGGCTTTCGGGTTTCCGCACTGTGGGGTGGGCAGGGTACCGCATTTGAAAGGACCTAAGGAATGAATGCACCACGAAGTGGCTCGGCCCGTCGGCCCTCTTCCCGTAAAGGGGTAGCAGCTCTTTCTGCTATTACACTCGCGCTGAGCGGCCTCAGCATCACCTCTTTTAACACGGTGGTTCCGGAGGCTAATGCCGCCACCCTCAGCGGCGGCATCCGCGACAAGTCCGGCGCGGTGGAGAAGGACGCCCAGAAGGCCTCCGACCTGCCGGCCGGTTCGTGTACTGTCTCAGAAAGCACTACGGAGGGCAGCCAGGCTGGTTTCAGTTGGTATACCTCTGAGCCGTCTGCGACCAGTCCCTCGAAAACCCGGTGGGGCTTGAGCGTCTCCTTTGATAACTCGAAGGACCGCACGTTCGCCGATTGGGGCTTTACCAATAACGGCAGGATGGGCGCATACCTTGATGCAGCTCAAATTCCCGCTTTGAATGCTGGTCAGACCCTTGTTGACAAGGTGGTCACGCACAAGGCCGACGAAATTCTCGGTATTACTGCTTCTGGGCCACAACGACCCCTGAATCTCAATGCGAAGCTGACCGATGCCAAAGTCAAGCAGTTCGCTGAGGCCACTGCCACGAACCCGGTACGTTATGCCTGGCAGGGCAACTATAAGCAGGACAATCCTCAAGGGCCAAGGGCCACCCAGGGAACCAACTCATCCTTTACGGCCATCGTGAACCCGTGGCCGAGCGAGAACATCGAATGTAACCCGATTACGGTGTCGTGGGAGAGCTTCGAGAAGCACGTTATCGTCCCTGGTGAGCAAACCAAGGTCGGTAAGATCAACGTTCCTGCTGTTGCGAACGGCGGCACGGATGATTCGATGTCCCGCATGGTCGTAGAGGCCTACGACGGCAATGGCAAGTTCATCGGCACCACGGACCCGGCGGCATCTGGGGGTACGCAGAACCTGCGTATCGACGAAGCCACTGGCGAGATCTTCTTCACGTGGCCTGAGTACCGCGGTACTGACCTGGCCACTGATAAGAACGTAAACTTCTCCGTTCTGGCAAAGCCACGTACCGTCGACCAGCTCCAGGCTGCTGGTGAGAACAACAATGAGTGGGGTAACACTCAAGTATTCGATAGCTCCAACTCGCTGACGCGCTACAGTAAGGCGAACGTCATCGACTCGAAGGCGTTCTCCCTGGACGACACCGAGTACCACTCCCCGAAGTACGACAAGACGGATGCGTCGATCATCTCGGGCGTTGATAGTGCTACCGGTCCGATTGCTACCGAGCCGCAGAAGGTCACCTTCACCCAGACCCCGGACCTGATCAAGGACCTGGTCAAGAAGAAGGGTGACGGCGGCTTCGAGGCTAAGGTCACTCTGGACGAGAAGTACGTCTTCGATGGCTGGTCCGTTGAGATGGACGAGGACTACAACGTCACCGTCACTGCTCCTGAGAACCCGAAGCCGGGTAGCTTTGCGCAGCCCAAAATCACTGTCGAGTACTCGAACGGCTCCACAGACGTACTCCAACTCCTCGTGGTTGTCGACCCGAACAACACCCAGGTCACAGACCTCGTGCGCCCTGGCCTATCCAAGGGCAAGCTGAACGAGGAAATTACCGCCCAGGTGGGCACCAAGTCCATCATGAAGGGCCACAAGCCGGTCCACCCGGCCAAGTTCGAGATTGATCAGTCCACTGTCCCTGAGGGATGGACCGTCACCGTCGATGACACCGGCAAGGTTACCGCGAAGGCAGATGACACAGTCACGCCGGGCAGCATCATTACCCCGAAGGTGAAGGCAACCTACCCGGACCAGACCACGGATGAGATCGAGACCCAGTTCCAGGCGATCGTGGACATCAAGATCCCGACCTACGACACAGTGACTGGTCAGCCGAATGCGAGTGTCAGCCTCACGCCTGAAATCCCGGAACGCGGTTTGAGTGGCAACACGACCGATGAGGCCCCGACGCGCTACACCTTCGAGGATGGTACTAACCAGACCACCCTTACCAGCAAGGATGGTAAGACGTGGACCGTCTTCGTGGACGAGAAAACTGGTGAGATTACGACCACGATTCCGAAGGGTGCGCAGGAAGGCGACATCCTGAATGTTCCGGTCAAGGCTCACTACAGCGATGAAGGCAAGCAGAAGCCGCAGACGGTTGTCGGCACTGTCGTTGTCATTAAGGGAGACTTGAAGGCGAACTACAACGTCCAGGTCACCGCTCCGGGGCAGGAAGTCAAGCACCAGGTAGAGGACACTCCTGACGGCTCGACCTTCTCCTTCGGAAACAAGAATGGCAAGCCGGTTCTTACCCAGGAAGTCAATGGCTGGAAATACACCATTGACCCGAAGACCGGTGAAGTTTCCTCCACCCCGCCGGCCGATGCTAAGCCAGGTGACAAGAACACCGTCACGGTAACGGTTAACGCCCCGGGTGGTCTGACGACTCAGGCACCGGTTACCACCGTGGTCAAGCTGACCAACGCCTGGGAGTCTAAGCCGGTTGTGCCGTCGCAGACGGTCTACCCGGGTGGTACGGCGACCTCGCCGATTGGCGTCGAGAAGCCTGCGGAGATCAACCTTGATGCGGACAAGCCGTTCACCATTGATCCGAATGGCAAGGGCCTGGAGGCAACGGGTGAGAACAACGAGTTCGGCAACCCGACGTACAAGATGAAGACGGCTAACGGCGACTGGATCGTTGGTCTGGATGACAAGGGCAATGTCATCTCGACCGCGCCGGAGACCGCGAAGCCGGGCGATAAGATCGATGTCCCGGTCATCGTGACCTACGAGGACGGATCGAAGGACAACACCACCGCAACGGTCAACGTCATCGACGTTCCGAAGCGCGAGGTTCCGTTCCAGGTCGAGTACAAGTACGACGACACCGTCCCTGCCGGTACCTACAAGGTTGAGACCAAGGGTAAGCCAGGCAAGGAAGAGATGAACCTTGACGGCACCTGGGAGCGCACCCAGGAGCCAAAGAACGAAGTCGTCGTTGTCGGCACCAAGCCTGCCGAGAGCGCGAAGGACGTCGAATGGACGTTCCCGATCCCGTACCCGACCGAGGTTCGCGAGAACCCGGAGCTCAAGCCTGGCGAGATGAAGGTCATTCAGGAAGGCGAGAACGGCGAGCGGAAGTATTCCGCAAAGTTCACTTCCAAGGGCGACCAGGCTTCAGTGGCTGAGGAGAAGGTTACTAAGGAGCCGCAGACCCGCATCATTGAGGTCGGCCCGGGCATCCCTGATCAAGAGCTGACCAGTAAGAAGACCCAAGAGGTTCCGTTCGAGATCGAGTACGTCTACGACGACACTCTCGAGTCCGGCAAGCAGGTTGTCGACGAAGAGGGCGTCCCGGGTGAGCAGACCATCACTTCCACCCAGAAGATCAAGGACGGCAAGCCGGACGGCGAGCCCAGCATCAACATCGAGCAGACTAAGGCCCCGAAGAAGGCCAAGATCCGCATCGGTACCAAGACCACCGGTGAGAACGTTGAGACTGTTAAGTCTGAGGTTCCGTTCGGTGTGAAGATCGAGTTCGATCCGAACTTGCCTGCCGGCACGTCTGAGGTTGTGACGGAGGGTGTTCCTGGTGAGAAGACGGTGACGGTCAAGCGCGACATCACCAATTCCAAGCCGGGTGATCCGCAGGTCACCGAGGAAATCACCAAGCAGCCTGTTGATCAGGTGATCAAGGTTGGTACGAAGCCGTCTGAGGCTTCTGAGAAGGTGACCTGGACTGCTCAGGTTCCGTTTGAGGTTGAGACTCGTCCGAATCCGGAGTTGAAGCCGGGTGAGATCAAGGTCGTCCAGAAGGGCGTGCCTGGTGAGAAGACCTACACTGCTGACTTCACCGCTAAGGGTGATCAGGCAACGGTCACGCCGGAGGAGAAGCAGACCAAGGCTCCGGTTAACCAGATCATCGAGTACGGTCCGGCGACTGAGGACACCTCTGTGGTGACTAAGGTTGAGAAGCCTGTTCCGTTTGAGACTGAGATTGTCTTTGACGACTCCCTCAAGGAGGGTGAGCAGGTCGTTGATCAGCAGGGCGAGCTGGGTACCGAGGTTGTCACCTCTACCCAGAAGATCAAGGACGGTAAGCCGGATGGCGAGCCGACCGTGACCACCGAGCAGACGAAGGCACCGAAGAACGCCAAGATCCGCGTCGGTACCAAGACCACCGGTGAGGTTAAGAAGTCGGTTGAGTCTGAGGTTCCGTTCGGTATCAAGATCGAGTTTGACCCGAACCTGCCGGCAGGTACGTCGGAGACCGTTACCGAGGGTAAGCCGGGCAAGAAGACCATCACGGTGACCCAGAAGGTCACTAATTCCCAGCCGGATGGCGAGGCCACCGTTGAGGAGAAGGTCACCGAAGAGCCGGTTGATCAGGTGATCAAAGTCGGTACGAAGCCGTCGGAGGCTTCCTCGAAGGTTGAGTGGACTTCGCAGGTTCCGTTCGAGGTTGAGACTCGTCCGAATCCGGAGTTGAAGCCGGGTGAGATCAAGGTCGTCCAGAAGGGCGTTCCGGGTGAGAAGACCTACACTGCGGACTTCACCGCCAAGGGTGACCAGGCTACGGTGACCCCGGAGGAGAAGCAGACCAAGGATCCGGTTAAGGAGATCATCGAGTACGGTCCGGCCGCTGAGGACACCACTGTGGTGACCAAGGTTGAGAAGCCGGTTCCGTTCGAGACTGAGATCGTTTTCGATGATTCTCTTGAAGAAGGGCAGCAGAAGGTTGACCAACAGGGTGAGCTTGGCACTGAGGTTGTGACTTCTACTCAGAAGATCGTGGATGGCAAGCCGTCTGGTGATCCTGAGGTGAGCACTGAGCGAACCAAGGAGCCGACCAAGCAGATCATCCGCGTGGGTACCAAGACCACAGGCAAGAACACTGAGTCCATTGAGACTGAGGTTCCGTACGAGGTGAAGGTCGTCTACGACCCGAGCCTGAAGCCGGGCGAATCCAAGGTCACTCAGGAAGGCAAGCCGGGCAAGAAGAAGGTGACGATCGAACGCGACATCGTCAACTCCAAGCCGGGTGACCCGAAGATTACTGAAGAGATCATTGAGAAGCCGGTTGAGAAGATTGTCACTGTCGGCACCAAGTCGGCTGAGGCAACCAACAAGGCAACTTGGGTTGCGCCGCTGCCGTACGACACGATCGTGCGCGTGAACCCGGAGCTGAAGCCGGGTGAGATGAAGGTTGTCCAGAAGGGTGAATACGGCGAGAAGGAATTCACCGCCGACTTCACCGCGAAGGACAACACCTCCACGGTGAACACCACCGAGAAGGTAATCAAGCAGCCGGTTGAGCAGATCATCGAGTACGGTCCGAAGATTGACGACAGCGAGGTAGTGACCAAGCTGGAGAAGTCTGTTCCGTTCGAGACTGAAATCGTCTTCGATCCGAATCTGAAGGCGGGCGAGCAGGTCGTCGATAAGCAGGGCGAGCTGGGTACTGAGGTCGTCACTTCCACTCAGAAGATCGTGGACGGTAAGCCTTCCGGCGAGCCGACCGTGACCACCGAGCGCACCAAGGAGCCGAGCAACGCGGTCATTCGTGTGGGCACCAAGGCTGACCCTGTTTCCGACAAGGTCGAATGGACTGAGAAGACCCCGTACGAGACCGAGATTCGCGTGAACCCGGACCTGCAGCCGGGTGAGACCAAGGTTGTCCAAGAAGGCACGCCTGGTGAGATCAAGCACACCGTCACGGTGACTGTTGATAACGGCGAGGTGAACAAGGAGGAGTCTTCTGAGGAAATCAGCAAGCCTTCCCCGCGCATCATCGAGGTTGGTCCGGCTGAGAACCAGACTGAGCTGACGGATAAGCACACCGAGGAGATTCCGTACGAGACCATCATTGAGTACGACCCGAACCTCGAAGCGGGCAAGGTCGAAGAGGACCAGCCTGGTGTCAATGGTGAGAAGGAAGTTTCCAAGACTTGGAAGCTTGTAAACGGTGAGCCTGTGGGCGATCCGGAGACTACCGAGACGGTGACGAAGGATAAGCAGGACCGCAAGATCCGCGTTGGCACCAAGTGCAAGTGCGAGGGCCCGAGCGAGCCAGGCAACCCGGACAACCCGGACAACCCGGACAACCCGGACGAGCCAGGCAACCCCGATGAGCCAGGCAAC
>NZ_KV827662.1 GCF_001836165.1 Corynebacterium sp. HMSC036D02
GTTAGAAACCTATGATGATATCCAGCATGCGCAGAAAGTCATCGGCAGGATTATCGACGAATACAATAACCGTGACCGCCACAGCGGGCTGAATGGATACACACCTAGTGAAGTGTATTCAGGCACGTGGCGTGACATCCTTGAACATCGCCGAGCAAAGGAAACCGTCTACTACGCGACGCACCCGCACCGCAGACCCAGACCCCGGAAATCCGTCTACAAGCCACCACCTAAAACGGTAGAAATCAACAACGGCAAACCCCTAGCGCCCGAGACAACGAGCGCGTAAAGTAACAACCACATCAAACAGGGGGATGTTCACAACTCAAAGGCAGGCGCCGATCGAGGGCAAAGGGACCAAAGTAAGAGGACCAAACTAGAAGGACCACCAAGCGAGCCTTTCCACATCCCCGGCCGGCTGGTTACTTATAGGCCGAGAAGCCCGTAATCTTCTTGCCCATGATGAGGGACTGCACAGTGTCGGTGCCCTCGTAAGTGTGCATGGCCTCGATGTCCGCGAAATGGCGAGCAATATCATTTTCCAGCAAAATGCCGACACCACCGAGCATGTCACGGGCGTCGGCGGCGATGCGGCGAGCAGCGCGGGTGTTGTGGAGCTTCGCCGCCGAAGCCTGTTCCGGTGCCAACGTGCCAGCATCCTCGCGCTGGGAGACCTCGCGGCAGGTCAGCATCATCTGGCTCAAATCGAGCACCATATTGGCCAAGCGCTGCTGAATAATCTGCGCCTTCGCCAACTCCCGACCAAATTGCACTCGCTCCAGCACATACGAGCGGGCAATCTCGTAGCAGGCCACCGCGGAGCCAAGCGCCATCCAGGACACACCAATGCGAGTCGCAATCAGAACACGCGACACATCCTTGAAGCTGCGGCAGCCCGGAAGCTGGTTGGCGGCGGGAATGCGGCAATCAGTCAAGGTGATGTGCGCCTGGTGGATGGCGCGCAGGGAAAGCTTTCCCTCAATGACAGTCGCCGAGTAGCCCTCCGTCTCCTGCGGCACGATGAAGCCACCCACGTTGCCATCCTCCATGCGCGCATAGATGATCGTGATGCCGCCGGAAGCGCCGTTGCCGATCCACTTCTTTTCGCCGTTGAGAACCCACTCATCGCCGTCACGCACCGCGGTGGTCTCCAAAGCGATGGAATCCGAACCGTGCGCGGGCTCGGTCAACCCGAAGGCACCCAACAAAGAGCAAGCAGCCATCTGCGGCAAGTACGAAGCCTGCTGTTCCGGAGAACCAAGCATCGAAATTGAGCGCATGGCCAGCCCCGCCTGCACCGCAATCACCGTGCCCATCGAAGCATCGGCACGCGTGACTTCCATGAGCGTCAAGCCAGCGCCAAGCGTGGACATCTGTTCATGGCCTTCCACCGAAAGCCCATCGGTCATCACGTCCAGCTCCCCCAGACGCTGAACCAAGTCCAGCGGATACTCCGCGGCCTGCCAGTGCCGGTTAATCACCGGGTAGGAGTAGTCGCGGAACTGCGCCGCGCGCTTCCACCCCGCAGCATCGGCCTCAGAAAGGCTGTCAAAGACACCCAGGAAATCAGTGGTGGACTCGAAGAGGTTGTGGGACATGGTCAATTCTCCAACTAACAGGCAATACGAATGGCGATTAGCGTTAATTGTGACCTGACTCTCCCCAGGCTGTCAAGTGTCTCATCACAACGCGCGGCACAGCCGGGATTCGGAACGATAACCAGACTTCAGGGCCAGTATCTCCCCCAGCCAACCTTCACCCTGCCCCCGCAGGTATACTAACCGCCATTAGCTCATTGAGGAGGACGCCCGCCATGGCCAACCAAAGACGCCGCGACCAAATCGCTGCCGCCGCACTCGACCTCTTTGACCAGCGCGGCTACCATGCCACCGGCATGGAGGACATCGCCAAAGCCGTCGGCATGCGCGCCTCCAGCCTGTATAACCACTTCTCCTCCAAGCAAGAACTCCTCGCCGAGGTCACCATCACCGCCATGGAGGACCTGCTGCGCGCCAACGCCGCCTGCCTCGCCGGGCTGAGCGATCCCCGCGACAAGCTCGTCGCCACCATGAAAGCCCACGTCATCTACCACGCCACCCACGCCCGGCGCGTCCGCGTGGTCAACAACGAGCTCACCAACCTCGAAGAGCCCCACAAATCCGTCGTCCTGCAACTGCGCCGCGATTATGTCGCCCGCTGGATGGCCGTGGTCAACGAGGGCGACTTCCACGCCGAAAACCTCAAAATCGCCTGCTGGGCGCTCATCGACATGGGCATCGGCGTCGCCCAATGGTTCAGCCCCGACGGTGACTACACCGCCGAGGCTTTAGGTGACATGTACGGCCAGTTCGCCCTGCGTCAGCTTACCTAAGAACTCACCTAGGGCGCGCAGCCAATCTGCTGCTCTTCCTCGCGCCCATCCGGGTACTGCACGCGAACGCGGGAGTAGACCTCGGCGTGGTATCCACACGCCACGCGCTTGTCGACGACCACCTTGACGCGATCCTCACTGAACGTGCCCTCCGCGCAGTTGGGGTCGCAATCGTTCTCAATGGCCACGCCCTCCGCCTCCGCGGAGTCGGCTCCCCAGCGCTGCCAGTCCAGCTCATTGACCAAGTAGTTGTTATCCGCACAGGCCAGCGAGATGCGGTCTGGGCCCTCGAGGCCCGTCACGGACACACAGTCTAGGATCGCGGTGGCATCGATGGTGGTTTCCACGTCTGGTCCCACCAGGCCGACCACGCGCACCAGCTGGCCGGTGGCGGGCAAGACGGAGAAGGAGACGCGGTCGGAATCGCGAATCACGGTGACCAGCTGGTCCTCGCCTTCGCCCTCGACGGTGCCAACCTCGTTGCCGTCGGCGTCCGCCAGCATGTCATAGGCAATCTTCTGCTGCTCACTGCTCAAGCCCGGCTGGAGCAACAGCTCCAGCGCGCCCAGCGCGCGGTTGGGGAAGGAATCCGCCAGCTTCTCCAGCCCGGCGCGATCGGTCGCAACGACGAGGTCTTCTGGATTGATGGAAGGCTGCGGATCAAAGCCCGGAACCTCTCCTTGCGAGGAAACCTCCACGGCACCGCCGGCATCCACCGCGTATTCGGTGATCGCGGTGGCATCACCAAGCGTATCGACGCGCTTCATGTATTCCTTCGCGGTCACGCCTTTATCCACGGCATCAGGCTGGGTTGCGGCAGCTTCGCCGGCCTGGGTCAGAATCTCCGCGGCCGAGGCCACGGGCTCCGAGTTATTGAGCAGCGGGAAGGCACCACCGATGAGCGCAAGCACCGCGACGGAGGCCGCCGCTATTGTCCACGTGGGACGGCCCTTCGTAATCTTTGCGAGGGTGTCTTCGGAGCGGGCGAGGGATGCGTCGTCAAGCGCGGCGTCCGGTACCGGATTGGCGGCGCGGAGCATATCGAGAGAGTTAGGCATCGGTTTCTCCTGTGAGTTCGGAAAGGTGGGTACGCGCGCGGTGCAAGCGAACGCGCACGTTATTGCGGGAAATGCCGAGGACCTCGGCGATATCGGGGTGGTCGAGGCCCTCCCACGCATGGAGGGTGAGGATTTCGCGCTCGGCATGCGGCAACTGCATCAACGCACGAGTGATGTCGAGATTGGCATCGACGGCGTCATAACCGGCATAGGATTCCAGTTCATGGTCATCAAGGTTCTCCGTTTCCCGGCGAGTGCGGTAGAACTCGCGCATCACGTTGCGGGCGATGCCATAGAGCCACGGCAGCGGCGTGCCGCGCAAGGAGTCGAAGCCAGCCCACGCTCGCTCAAACACATCAGCCGCCAGCTCTTCTGCGTGACTCGGTGGGACGCGGCGGCGCAGGTAGGCCAGAACCGCCGGGTAATACTCGCGAAACAGGCGGGAGAACTCCCGTTTGCGCGAGCCAGGCAAGGTAAGTACAGACACTAAATAACTCCATATTGTTCGTGGGCTCACTGAGTATGTTGCATTAGAAAGCCAAGCGTTACAGAGAGGCGCTGAAATGGTTTACTAGTAGAGCTATGGAACCACTCGAGCTCTCCGCCCTGACGGGCACGCAGTCGCGCACCTACGGCACGCGCAAGATCACCAAGGACATGATCTCAGCACCCGTGCACGTGGCTATTGCACTGTGGGATGAGCGCTGGGATTCCGCCGAGAACGGCACGATTGACGGCTGGGTCATCGCCGTTAATACCCAGAAAACGCGCTTCGTGCGCAAGGGCCAGATTCAGAAGGGCGACATCGTTGAGGTAGCCGTCCGCGAATTCGAGAAGGCCACGAAGAATATTCGAGGGCGCAAATGGATCGTCACTGGGCGCCGGCAAGCGGCACTGCGCGCCGCCTTGGAGGAACGCGGCTATGCCGTGACGGGGAGTTTTGCGGAGGAGAATAGGGCGTCGAAAAGCGCCAGCTCCGTGCGGCGCAAGCAGGCCGGGATCACCGCGCGCCGCGCGAAGAAGGAAGGCGAGGCCCCGCGCAAGAAGCAGGTCGTAAAGGTAGAAACGCCGAAGGCGCACTGGTGGCCGAACTTCTCGACGGCCTCCTCCTGGCCCGAAGGCGCCACCGTGCGCATCGCCACGGATGCCTCCTCGGACACGGTGTTCAAGGGATCCATGTGCTTCGTAGCCAGCAATGGTGACTACCGGTTGCGCACGCGCAAGACGACGGCCAGCACCGATGAACTTGAGCTCGAATCCTTGACCCTGGCACTGAAGTACCTGCTCAAGGTCGGCGCAACCAAGGCGATCATCGAGTCAGATTCCGTCGCCGCATTAGAAGCGGTGGAACAGATTCGGCAGAAGGGCTCAAAGGCAATGCGCTCGCGGGGCGTGTGGAGGGGGTTGTCTTCGGGCTCGCGCTCGCGCTTCCAGCAAGCGTGGCATGACGTGGAGGGAGTCTGCGAAGTGACCATTCGCCGCGTGATGGGGCATGCGGGCGACCCGCTGAACCGGGCGGCGGACCAGATTGCGTACATGGGCCTGCGCGCGATTGCGCATCCGATGAAACAATCACGCGCCACGCTGAAAGAAGGAATCAGGAAGACGTTGGCCAAGCTCTAATTCGGGGTTCGGTGCACTGGTGGCCTAGGGTAAATCGCATGAGCAATCCCTTTGACTCCAATCCTTTCGAGGAGCCGGCCAAGCCATTCAACGGCCGTGGGGCTAATCCCTTCGCGGAACCTGCGCGCGAATCCTACGCGGCGCCTTCTGCGAATCCTTCCGTAGAGCCTTATGCGGATCCCGTCGCGGCACCTTTTGCTGAGCCTGAGCGCGCATACGCCCCGGCGCCGCAAACGGATTATTCCCTTGAGCAGCACTCGACGGGCGGCACGATCCACAGCTTCTCCCTGTTCAAAGGGCTTTTGAGTCTGTTCTCGGTCCTCATAGGTTTCTCCGGAATTACTGACGGCGATGTGGCCATGGGCATCGGCTTCGCTTTGCCCGGCGCCTGGTACTTCCTCAAGTCACTACAGCAGAAGGCCAACCCAACCACGCCGCAAAAGCGCCACTGGTTTGTCATTTGGCTCATCGCCATCGTGCTCATGTTCTTCGGCGCCTAAGCCACAGGCCGCCACCGCGCAACCACCCGCCGCCACACGATGCGCAGCAGCGAATGAGGAGTTGCCACCACCTCACGCAGGTAGTTCCACAGACGGTCTTTCCGCGGGGTGCGCACGCCGTGCATGTGAACGCGGATCCCCAGGTGCCAGGCCCACATCCGGGTGCGCAACACGTGGAAGTCATTGGTCACCACGCGGAAATAGTCATAGTCCGGGCACAACGCGTGGGCGCGCTCGAGGTTCTCGTTGGTGCTGGCAGCCAGCGGCTCCACACGAATCCGCTCTGAGTCCACACCACGCTCGATGAGGTAGCGCGCCATCGGCTCCGCCTCACCGAAACCGGACACGATGATCGGTTCCTCCGGCAGCACGCGCGCCAGCACCACCGCGCGGTCCAAGCGGCTGCGCAGCAGCGAGCCGGGCTCGCCGCCCTCCACGCGCGCGCCCAACACCAGAAGCGGAAACTGCATGCCCGCTAGCTTAGCGTGCATACTAGTCAGCATGAGCATGTGCGTAGTCGGTTCCATCAACGCTGACCTCGTGGTCCACACCGCGCGGCACCCGCAACCGGGCGAAACCCTCTTGGGGCACGGCGGCACCATCACCGCGGGCGGCAAAGGAGCGAACCAGGCGGTCGCTGCCGCTCGGCTTGGTGCCAAGGTCAGCTTCGTCGGCGCGGTGGGCAGCGATGCCTATGCCGCGCCCGCGATGCACTACTTGCAGGCCAGCGGCGTGGACCTCTCGCACGTCGAGGCCAGCGAAGAGGTGACGGGCCTGGCGGTCATTACCGTGGATAAGCAGGGCGAAAACACCATTATCGTGGTACCGGGGGCCAATGCGCTTGTCGACGATTCCTTCGTCACCCCCCACTCCTCCCCTATCACCGAATCGGAGCTGGTTCTGCTCCAAGGCGAGGTTCCGGCGGAGGGTTTTGCCAAGGCTATTGAGCTAGCGACGGGGCGGGTCGTGGTCAACCTCGCGCCGGTCATCGAGGTTGAAACGGAAGCTCTCCTGCGTGCTAATCCGCTGCTGGCCAACGAGCACGAAGCCGGGCTCATCCTAGAGCAACTGGGCCTTAGCGGCGAGGGCGCGCCGGAGGAGCTGGCGCGGCGCCTCACGGAGGCCGGCTTTGCCTCGGTGGTCCTCACGCTGGGTGCACGGGGAGCCCTCGTGGCCGAAGGGGCTGAGCTTGTCGACGTCCCCTCCCCGCAGGTCACCGCCGTCGATACGACCGGCGCGGGCGATGCCTTCGCCGGCGCGCTATGCGCGAGACTACTCCACGGCGACGACCTCGTGGAGGCCGCCACCTATGCCGCTCGAGTCGGGGCTTACGCCGTCACTGGAGAAGGCGCGCAGGCGTCCTACCCCGATCTCGGGAGCAAGCTCCCCAGCTAATTACTCCCCGAGGAGCTGGGAGCGCAGGTTCTCGTCCTTCTTCTCCACCTCGGCGGCCATGTTCTCTTGGTAAGCCTCCATCTTGTCCACCAGTGTCGGGTCACCCGCGGAGAGGATGCGCACGGCAAGCAGGCCGGCATTCTTCGCTCCGCCGATGGAGACGGTGGCTACCGGCACGCCGCCCGGCATCTGCACGATGGAGAGCAGCGAATCGAGTCCGTCGAGATCCTTCAGCGCACGCGGAATGCCGATGACCGGCAGTGGCGTGGCCGCGGCGACCATGCCCGGCAGGTGAGCCGCGCCACCGGCGCAGGCGATGATGGCCTTGAGGCCGCGCTCGTGCGCGGACTTGGCATAAGCCAGCATCTTCTCCGGGGTGCGGTGCGCGCTAACGACACCCACTTCAAAGGGCACACCGAACTCGGCGAGCACCTCTGCGGCGGGCTTGACGGTGGGCCAATCGGAATCGGATCCCATGATCAGGCCGACGAGTGGTTCCATAAAAACTCTCCTTATTAAATAGGTTTCAAGCTCGCTGCGGGCTTAAGCCCACTGCGCGTGGACGAGAAAGTGGGCGGCATCGTGGGCGATGCGGCGGGTTTCCTCCACGTCCTCACCGACAACGTTGACGTGGCCAATCTTGCGGCCCGGCTTGTGGTCCTTGCCATAGAGGTGGATCTTCGCCTGGGGGTAACGCTCCATGACTTCACGGACGCGCTGCGGCATGGGCATCTGCGGATCCTCCTCGGCACCCAGCACATTGGCCATGACCGTAATCGGCGCCAACGGCGCGGTGGAGCCGAGCGGCAAGTCCAGCACGGCGCGCAGATGTTGCTCGAATTGCGAGGTCACGCAGCCATCCTGGGTCCAGTGGCCGGTGTTGTGGGGGCGCATGGCTAGCTCGTTGACTGCGATATCCTCCTCCACGCATACTCCCGGGGCACCCGAGGCGGACGCAATGATGGAGCCGGCGTCTTGCTTCGTTGCGAAGGCGAAGAGCTCCACCGCCAGCACGCCCGTAACGCCCAGCTCGGTGGCCACCTTAATGCCTACCTGCATGGCGCGCTCTGCCAGCTCTGGGGACAGGTTCGGGTCAGGAGCAAAAGCCTCGGCGCAGATGCCGTCCCGCTGCACGGATTCGGTGACCGGCCAAGCCTTCACCTCACCGGAGGGGCGGCGGGCGACGAGCACGGACAGCTCGCGGGTAAGAGCAACTTTTTCCTCTGCCATAAGTGGGGTGCCTGCTGCGAGAAGTTCTTCTACCAGCGGCTCCAGCTCCTCCGCGGACGGGAACCACACGCCATGGCCGTCGTAGCCGCCGCGGCGGGCTTTGAGGCACACGTGACCGTCGACAAGCGCGGCGAAATCCCGCGCATCCTCCACCGAGTCGATGGCAGCAAAGCGCGGCACCGGGGCGCCCAGCTCGGCCAGCTTCTGGCGCATGAGCAGCTTGTCCTGCGCGTAGAGGAGGGCGGAAGGCTGGGGCTGAACGTTGAGACCGTCGGCGATGAGCGCCTGCACGTGTTCGGTGGGTATGTGCTCGTGCTCAAAAGTGATTGCATCCGCGCCTTCTGCGGCGGCGGTGAGCACGTCGAGATCGTGATAGTCACCGAGCACCACGTCCGGGATCACCTGTGCGGCGGACTTATCCGGCGCGGAGGCCAGCACGCGCAGGTGGATATCGAGCTCCGCGGCGGCCGGCTGCATCATGCGTGCAAGCTGGCCGTCTCCATAAACAGTAACGAGGGGTTTGTGTTGTTCACTCACTCTTTCAATACTAGCCTTGGGGCCATGATCGTCCGGCATACCATCTTTCAGAACTCCCTCATGACCGCGCTGTTGGATGGCATTTACGACGGCGAAATGACCATCGGCGAGCTCTTGGGCAAGGGCAATTTCGGCATTGGTACCTTCGATGCGCTGGACGGGGAGATGATTATCCTCGACGGGGTGTGCTACCAGCTGCGCGGCGATGGTACCGCAACGGTCGCTGACCTAGACCAGGGCACGCCCTTTGCGGTGGCGACGAACTTCGTCCCCCGTATTAAGGTGGCCGCGCCCAAGGGCCTGAGGCGCGAGGAGCTTTCGGCATTCATCGATGAGGTAGAACCTTCCGCTAACTTCATGTACGCGGTGCGCATCTCTGGGCGGTTCAGCAACGTGGTTACCCGCACGGTGGTCAAGCAGAGCAAGCCCTACCCGCCGATGGCCCAAGCGGTGGGCGGCGATAAGGAGCTGCACTTTGACGACGTCGAGGGTATCATCGGCGGTTTCCGCACGCCGGTCTTTGAAAAAGGAATTTCCGTTCCCGGATGCCACGTGCACTTCATCGACGCTGCGCGTACCTCCGGCGGGCACGTGTTGGACTACACGGTGGATGAGGCCACCATTGAGCTCTGCCCCGGAACGGACCTCGATCTGCGTCTGCCGCTGACCCACGAGTTCCGCTCCGCCAACCTGGCCCCTGATGACTTGGACCAGCAGCTACACACGACGGAGATTAAGGACTAACCCCACACCGGTTGCTCGTTGAGAATGTCCTCGACGCGCTTTGCTTTGGGGATGGAGGGGAAATACATCGGCTTGTCATAGCCGTGGAGTGCCAATGAGATCCCGCCACGGCGACGGCGGGCACCACGGATATCGGTGAGTGGGATCGAATCAACGCGTTTGCCTTCGCGGGCGATGACGCGCAGGTTGGTCACGATGAAGCGTTTGCGGCGGGCTTTGATGAGGGGAAGGACAAAGCGCCAGACGGCAAGCAAGGCCCATATAGCTACTAAGCCATTGCGAAGCGCCAGGTCAATGCCGTTATAGTCACACCAGCCGATGGCGATCCAGCACAGCCCAGTAATCACGACGAGCTCTAGAAAAGGAAAGAGCAGCGTGCGAAACGGGGCGGTCATGTCCGCGCGAACAACTTCGCCGCGGCCCATCTGCATGAGATTCATGGGGCACATGGTACCTCCCCCTCGGTTGCGTCATGGGTGCCAGCTACTTTCCCACACACGCATCGTGTGTGGGAAATAACTGTCCGGTGACGCACACAGGAACCACACAGCAACCTCCCTGGGAAGCTTTTCGCAATCTTTGCAGACACTCCCAAACATTCGGAAGGGTTCCCACATTTTGTTGACCCATCATTAAATGGTCACTAGCCAAGAGGAGTTTCCATGACCACCACGACAATCATGATGGCCGTCGATATTGTTGCCATCCTCATTTTGATCCTCGCCGTGTATTTCCCGCGGCACCACCGCGCCGATCTCGTCGTCGCCTTCCTCGGCGTCAACATCGGCGTGCTCGGAGTGTCCACAATGCTGACCACCGTGGACGTTTCGATGGGCTTTGGCCTCGGCCTTTTCGGTGTCCTCTCTATCATCCGCCTGCGCTCCTCGGAGATCTCGCAGCGCGAAATCGCCTACTTCTTCGCATCCTTAGCCATCGGCCTCATCTGTGGCCTCTCGACGACCTTGAACCCGCTCACGCTAGGCGTCGTCGCACTGCTGCTTGTCACCATCGCGGTGTCCGATTCCCGCCGACTTTTCGGAGCCTACTTTAGCGAAGAAATCCAACTCGATCGGGCAATTTCAGACAGGACGGAGCTTGAATTCGCGCTGTCGCAACTTCTCAATGCCGATATCTTGTCCACCACCGTCCTCGAGCTCGACCTAGTCAATGACACCACCCGGGTCAGCGTCCGCGCCAAGCGTCGTGCAACAGCGACAGCCGAGGAAGAAAGCGCCCGCAACCCTTTTGATTCGGCGGCACATCGCCTGGAGCTGGCCCGGTAAAAATGAGCATCGATACCAGACTGGCGGCGCTACCTTCCATCAGCCTCACCGACATCAACGCCGAGGCAGCGATGATGACGCGCGTCGACCGCAAATACCTCCTGCGCCTCGATGAGCTCGATGTAGTTCTCGCCGCACTGCCGCCTACTACCCGCGCCCTAGAGATTGGTGGGCGCCGGCTACAGGCCTATGCCACCACTTACTTCGATACGCCGGAACAGCTTTCCTACCGGATGACCGCTCAGAAACGGCGCCGCCGGTTCAAGGTACGCCAGCGGGTCTACGTCGATTCTGGCCTGGCTTTCTGCGAGGTCAAGACGCGCGGCCCACGAGGAGTCACGGTCAAGAGCCGAGTCCCGATCAGCGCGGCCGAAGCGCTGAGCGAGAGGCTCGCCGAAGGTGCGCGAGGTTTCGTAGCCGAAGAACTGCGCCATCTGCCCGAATGGGTGCCGGAATCCCTCTCCCCAACGGTGAGCAACACCTACCGCCGCGCCACGCTGCGTCCTCCCGGCATCGGCCGCGCCACCATCGACGTTGATCTCACCTGGACTTCGGACAACCGTCACCTTTCGGGCTTAGATCTCGCCTTCATCGAGACAAAGTCGGGCGCTAACCCCTCACCCTTGGATCGCATCCTGTGGTCACAAGGACACCGCCCCACCAGAGTCTCGAAATTCGGTACTGGGCTCGCCGCCTTGTACCCCGAACTGCCCTCCAACAAATGGCACCGACTACTGAACACTTACTTTAAGGAGCCCCACTATGCGTAAGAACATACTCAAAACCGCGATCGCCGCCCTCGCAGTGTCCGCTACCCTCGCTGCGTGCTCACCGGTGGACTCGGCGTCCACCGCTACCACGACCACCGCATCCGTCAGCAACACCAATGCTGTCGACACAAACGGGCTGGATACGGCGTCACCAGGCACAGCGGAACAGATACGCGCACTCAATTCCGATGCCACCACCATCAACGACGACGAGTGGTCGATTAATGATGCCCAAGAGTATAAGGGCGGTGACATCACCAAGGCGGGCGTCTACCGCATCAGTGGCGATGTCAGCGATGTGACTGTCTCCGCCCCGGAGGACGCCCAGGTAGTACTGGTGCTTGCCGACGCCTCCGTGGGCACTATCACCGTCAACAGTGCCGATGACGTCGCCATTTATACCGAGGGCTCAAACATCTCCGGTGCTATCTACTCCGAAGCTGATCTCACCCTTAGCGGCGATGGTTCGCTGCAGGTGTCAGCCGATGGCGACGACACTGATGGCATCGTGTCCAAGGATGACCTCGTTGTACTCTCCGGCAACATCACCGTCAACGCTGGCGACGACGGCCTACGCGACACGGACTCACTCACCATCAAGGGCGGAAAGCTCGACATCACCGCCAAAAATGGCGATGCCCTGAAGTCCACCAAGGATGACGATGAAACCAAGGGCTGGGTGCGTATCACTGGTGGCACGATTACCGCGACCGCCGGGGACGATGCCATCTCTTCCTCCACAGACGTCCTTCTAGAGGGAGGCACCATCAAGGGCACAGCAACCGACAAGGGCATCAACGCTGGTGTCTACATCATTGGTGAAGGCACCGAAGTCACCATTGATGCCGAGTACGATGCCCTACACTCCGATGGCGCTATCCGGCTGACCTCCGGGGAGTTTAAACTCGCCGCTGGCGATGATGGTGTGCACGCAGAGGTGGCTGCCATCCTCGACGGTGCAAACGTGACAGTGTCCGAATCCGAAGAGGCTCTAGAAGCAGGTCTTATCACTATTTCCGCCGGCGATATCAACCTCACTGCTGCCGACGATGGCATCAATGGTTCCGGCTCCATCACCGCCCAGGCCGGTGAGGAGGCCATTGCGGAGAAGGCTGCGTCCGAAGAGTCCACCGATACCGAGGAGACTACAGACACGAACGAGATGCCTGAACCGCCGACCGGCGATAAGGGTGAGATGCTGCAGCCGCCAAGCATGGACAACGGCGACATGCCACAACCTCCGAGCGGCACCGACGCTGCAGGCGGCCCCGGCGGTCCTAGCGGCGGAGGCATGGAGAACAGCGGTGAACAGGTCACCATTACCGGTGGCACAGTCACGGTTAATGCCGGCGGCGACGGTCTGGACTCCAATGGTGATGCGACGATCTCCGGCGGCACCGTGACCGTATGGGGGCCGACGGATGACGGCAATGGCGCCCTCGATGTCAACGGCGACCTCACCGTCACTGGAGGAACTCTTTTAGCGGTGGGCTCGGCCGGCATGGCCATCACCCCAACCAGCGATACAGCTCAAGGTTTCGTGGCCGCGAATATATCCGGTGAAGAGGGCGACAAAGTCACTGTCACCGACTCCTCCGGCACTGAAGTCACCAGCTTCACCGCCACGAAGAAATTCGGCAATGTGGTCTACTCCAACGCCGATATCACCAACGGTGAGAGCTACACCTTCTCCGTCAACGGAAACGACACCGAAGTTACAGCTGGTGAAGTCTCTACCGGCATGATGGGTGGCCCCGGCGGTGGCATGGGCGGCGGTATGGGCCGACCAGGTGAAGCACCGGAGGAAGGTGCCGCCCCATCGGCGCGACAGATGCCGCAAGCGAACCAGGAGCGCCGCCGCGAAGACGACGCTACGAGCGTCTAATTCAACTACTGGCTGAATCCACTACTGACCAGCTGGGCGCAGGTGGGTGACATCACCCGCGGAGTAGTACTCACCGCCGACGTTGATGCGGCCGTCGTCAGCCACGCCCTCGACGGTGCCAATGACGTCGCCGGTCGGGGCTTCGAGGCGGACTTCCTGCCCGATGGAAGAACAGACCTTACGGTAATCAGCCATTAGCTGTGGGTCCTGCTGCTCCCACTGGGTAATGCGGCGACGCAGGTTCTTCAGCACGGTGACCGCCAGCTGCGTGCGGTCGGTCTCAAGGCCTTCGAGCGCGAGCGATGTCGCGGCCTCGATGGGCAGTTCCTCGCGGGTCAGGGTGACGTTGATGCCCATGCCCACGACCACGCGAGCTGAAGGCGGGTTCGCAGTCTGAGTCTTGGGGGCGATTTCAGCTTTACTGACTTCAGCTTTGTTGATCTCTGCCTTATTAATCTCAGCCTTGTTCACTTCGGCCTTGTTGATTTCAGCCTTGGAAACTTCCGTCTTCGGAGCAGATTTGAAGGCCTCGCCCACCGGGCCGGCCTCGGCGAGAATGCCGCAGAGTTTCTTGCCATCAATCTGCACGTCATTCGGCCACTTGAGTACTGCTTTCTCCACCGAGTCGGTCACGGCCAAGCCGGCCGCCAGGGGCAGGGTTCCGAGGTGATCCAGCGAATCCGGGAGGATCAGAACGGAAAAGATGAGCTGTGATCCCGCCGGGCTCACCCACTGGCGGCCCAAGCGGCCTTTGCCGGCAACCTGCTCATTGGCCAGCAGTACGGTGCCATCAGCCACCTTGTCGGCCTGCATGAGATCGGTGTTGGTGGAGCCGGTGGACTCGGTGTAATCGATAACAGCGAAGTCTTCGCTCAGCGCCTCGCGAATTCGGTCCATATCAAGTGCAGTCATGCACCCCAGGTTACCCGCCGGGCCACGGCCTCCTAGCAGTAACTAAAAGTAATCCGGATTGGCCAGAATTGTGCGGGCCGTAGCATCGTCAAGACAGGTAGTCAGCACCGCCTGCGGCAACGCATGGGTGACCTGCTCAGGCGTGACGGTGATCTGCCGCGTATCTGCCAGGAAAGAAACAGTATCCCCAATCAACTTGTCGTAATCAGCGCGGTCTTGTGCCCCAAGGTTATCCGGCTTTCCTTCAGTTACCAACACATAACGGGTTGCTGGGGTGACCCACTCACAGACCCACTCGCCATATTCCTGCAATTCCGAGTCCGAGACCTCCAGCCCCATCCCTTTCATGCTGGCGCGCATGGTAGACCGATCAACGTGGCCGTTGTCCACCAACTGTGAGCGGACCTCAGACGCATCGACGGTATCCGCAAAAATAGCGCGGAACACGGTATCGCGCTGGGCTTCTTCGGACGCAGTGGCCGACGATGACGTCGCAGATTCCTTCGCGGGCATCGTCGGGGAAGGCTCTTCCGACGAAGACTTCGTCGCAGAGGTCGATGACTCCGTAGTGGACTCCGAAGATGCCGAAGACGCATCAGCGGTCCCCGTAGAAACGGTTGTCAGTGGCGCAAAGGACTCCGAGGATTCCGTACCGGAGCAACCGACCAAGAGCAGCGCGAGGAAAGGAGCGAGCTTCTTCATAGCGAATTCCAGCCTAATGCACGCACCGCCAGGTGCTAGTGTGAATCCATGGCAAAGGTCACTTTTGAGAACGTCGGCATCACCTATCCCCGTGCCGAGAAACCCACGGTCAAAGACCTCAATCTCGAGATTGCGGACGGCGAGTTTCTAGTCCTCGTCGGCCCATCCGGCTGCGGTAAGTCCACCACCTTGCGCGCCCTCGCGGGGCTGGAGCCGGTATCCAGCGGCCGCATCCTTATTGACGGCAAAGACGTCACGGGACTGGAGCCCGGCGAGCGCGATATCGCCATGGTCTTCCAGAACTACGCGCTCTACCCGCACCTCACCGTGGCCCAGAACATGGGGTTTGCCCTCAAGCTGGCCAAGAAGCCCAAGGCTGAAATCACAGCCAAAGTAGAGGAAGCCGCGAAGACCCTTGGGCTCACGGAGTACCTGCAGCGCAAGCCCAAAGACCTCTCCGGTGGTCAGCGCCAGCGCGTGGCCATGGGCCGCGCCATCGTGCGCGAGCCGAAGGCCTTCCTCATGGATGAACCCCTGTCCAACCTCGACGCCAAGCTGCGCGTACAAACCCGTGCGGAGCTGGCCAGCCTCCAACAGCGCCTCGGCACCACCACTGTCTACGTCACTCACGACCAGGTGGAGGCCATGACCATGGGAGATCGCGTCGCCGTGCTCAAGGACGGTGAATTGCAGCAGGTCGCGCCACCGCGCGAGCTGTACGACGCTCCTGCTAACGAATTCGTCGCCGGCTTCATTGGCTCCCCTGCGATGAACATCTTCGACTACAACGGCGGACGCGTCGGCGTACGCCCAGAGAAGATGTTCATTAACAAGGGGCCGATTGGCTTCCAGGGCACGGTGGAGTTCGTGGAAGAGCTGGGCTCCGAATCCTTCGTCTACGTCATGGTGGGCGAGCAGCGCTTCGTGGCTCGCGCGAGCGACGACGTTCCGCAACGCGGTGAGAACGTCGTGCTGACCTTTAACCCCCGCGAGGCACACCGCTTCGATCCGGAGACCGGCCAGCGCATCGAAACTTAAGCAGCAACACAAACAGGGGTGATTTCACCCCCGCTTGGAGTGAATTAAAAGTCAAAACCGCGTGCGATGTGGGGATGATCCCCTATTTTGTAGTCATCAGAAGTTTTCCGAAAGGTGAATATTCAATGAAGAAGCCGTTTCTCCCCAGCTCGCTGCGTTCCGTCCGCCGCGGCGTTGTCGTCACCACCGCTGCCCTCGCACTGACCTTGGCAGGTTGCTCGTCGAGCGACGAGGGATCGTCGTCAAGCACTGGCTCCGATGCCTCCTCGACTGATGGTGACGGCCGCGGCCCCATCACCTTTGCCATGGGCAAGAACGATACCGACAAGATCACGCCCATCATCGAGGCATGGAACGCCGAGCACCCGGACGAGAAGGTCGAGCTCAAAGAGCTCGCCGGCGAGGCCGACGCTCAGCGCGAGACCCTCGTGCAATCCCTGCAGGCGGGCAACTCCGACTACGACGTCATGGCGCTGGACGTGGTCTGGACCGCGGACTTCGCCGCTAACCAGTGGCTGGCACCGTTGACCGGTGACCTCGAGGTGGATACCTCCGGGCTGCTGGAGCCCACCGTGGAATCCGCCACCTACAACGACACCCTCTACGCGCTGCCGCAGAACACCAACGGCCAGCTGCTCTTCCGCAACACCGAGTTGGCGGAGAAGGCTCCGGAGAAGTTCGAGGACATCGCTTCTGCCTGCGAAGCTATTAAGGATGATGCTTCCTGCCTCACCACTCAGCTCAAGCAGTACGAGGGCCTGACCGTCAACACCGCCGGCTTCATCGAGGGCTGGGGCGGCTCCATCTTGGATGACGAGGGCAACGTCGCCGTTGACTCCGACGAGGCCAAGGAAGGCCTACAGGCGCTTGTCGACGCCTACGAGGACGGCACCATCTCCAAGGACTCCACCGCCGCAACGGAGGAGGAGACCAACTTGGCCTTCACCGAGGGCAAGACCGCTTTTGCCATCAACTGGCCGTACATGTACACCAATGCCGAAGAGGCTGGCGTGAAGTTTGAGGTCCAGCCGCTGGTGGGCAAGGACGGCGTCGGTGTCTCCACCCTCGGTGGCTACAACAACGGCATCAACATCAACTCCGAGCACAAGGCTACGGCCTTGGACTTCATGAAGTTCATCATCAACGAGGAGAACCAGAAGTCCTTCGCCGAGGCTTCCTTCCCGCCGGTACTGGCCTCCATCTACGACGATGAGTCCCTCGTCGAGGAGTTCCCGTACCTTCCGGCTCTCAAGGAGTCCCTGGAGAACGCCGCTCCGCGTCCGGTCTCCCCGTTCTACACCGCCATCTCCAAGGCCGTGCAGGATAACGCCTACGCGGCACTGACCGCTGACAAGTCCGTCGATGACGCTACGAAGGACATGAAGGCAGCCATCGAGGCAGCCTCCCAGGGTTAATCTTCCCAGCGTGAAATGGGGGCGCGAGTAAGTCCACGTGACTTGCCCGCGCCTCCTTCTTTGATCTGGCTTTGTTCTAATGAATGTCTAAGCCACCCGCTATGATTTTCCCCAACCCCCGATAACCCCTCCCCCTATAAATCAGAAAGGCAGGCACCGCATGGCTGGAGCACCAGCTACCGCGCAGCCTCGCAGACAGTATCTGCGCGTTGCTGCGCTCATCGCACCGGCGCTGATAGCGCTGGCCGTGGTCATCGGCTATCCCATCGTGCGCGCTGTGATGTTGTCCTTCCAGGGCAACAAGCGGCTTAACCCGACTACGGGTGTATTCGAGGAAGGCGCATTCGCAGGCCTCGAGAACTACCTGTACTGGATCACCAATCGCTGTATGTCTGCCACCGGCCAGGCCACCGCGTGCCCGGACGGCGTCATTGCCACTGATTTCTGGCCCGCGCTCAAGATCACGCTCTTCTTCACCGTGGTCACGGTGACCCTGGAAACGATTTTGGGCATGTTCATGGCGCTGGTGATGAACGGCGAATACCGCGGTCGCGGTCTCGTGCGCGCGGCGGTGCTGGTCCCCTGGGCCATTCCCACCGCAGTCACTGCGAAGCTGTGGCAGTTCATGTTCGCGCCGGACGGCATCGTCAACGCGCTCATCGGCTCACGCATTGCGTGGACCACAGACCCGTTTTATGCCCGCCTCGCGGTCATCATCGCCGACGTGTGGAAGACAGCCCCGTTCATGGCGCTGCTCATCCTGGCGGGCCTGCAGATGATTCCGCGCGATGTCTATGACGCGGCCCGCGTGGACGGCGCCTCCCGCATCCAAACCTTCTTCACCATTACCCTGCCGCTGGTGCGGCCAGCACTCATGGTGGCTATCCTCTTCCGCACGCTGGACGCGCTGCGCATGTACGACCTGCCGGTCATCATGATCTCCGCCTCTTCCAACTCGCCCACGGCCACCATTTCCCAGCTCGTCGTGGAGGACATGCGCCAGGGCCACTTCAACTCGGCCTCCGCGCTGTCCACCCTTATCTTCCTGCTTATCTTCACCGTCGCGTTCATCTTGGTGCGCTTCCTCGGCGCTGATGTCTCCGGTACTGCTCGCCAGAAGAAGGAGAAGAAGTCATGAAAAAGCTTGGCCACTACCTCGGCATCCTCTTCATCATGTTCTGGGGACTCGCGCCCTTCTACTGGATGGTTGTCACCGCCTTGCGGCACAAGTCCCATACCTTCGACACCACCCCGTGGCCCACGCACGTAACCTTGGATAACTTCCGGGATGCACTGGCCACAGACAAGGGCAATGATTTCCTCAATGCCTTGGGCAATTCCTTGATCATCTCTCTGGTCACGACCGCTGTGGCGGTCCTCATCGGCGTGTTCACCGCCTATGCACTGGCGCGCTATGACTTCCCGGGCAAAGGTATTGTCACCGGCATCATCCTGGCCGCCTCGATGTTCCCGGCCATCGCGTTGGTGACCCCGCTTTTCCAGCTCTTTGGCAACCTCGAGTGGATTGGCACCTACCGCGCGATGATCATCCCGAATATCTCCTTCGCGCTGCCCCTGACTGTCTACACGCTGCTGAGCTTCTTCCGTCAGCTGCCCTGGGAGCTGGAGGAGGCTGCCCGCGTGGACGGCGCTTCCCGCGGTCAGGCTTTCCGCCTCGTTCTCCTGCCCTTGGCTGCGCCGGCACTGTTTACCACGGCTATCATCGCCTTCATCACGACGTGGAACGAGTTCATGCTGGCTAAGCAGCTCTCCACCACCGCCACTGAGCCGGTGACCGTAGCTATCGCGCGCTTCTCGGGTCCCTCAGCCTTCGAGTACCCCTACGCCGCCACCATGGCTGCGGGCGCGCTGGTGACTGTTCCGCTCATCATCATGGTGCTCATCTTCCAGCACCGCATCGTCGCCGGCCTCACCGCCGGAGGTGTTAAGGCCTAATGCGCCGTGAACTGCTGTGGGACACCGCGCTGGGATTCGTTGGCTTCTTTGCCTTCCTGGCGCTGGTGCAAGCAGTCCTCAATCTTTTTCACCCCTCCCCCGCCATCTGGCCGGGGCTCCTCGCGGGCACGCTGTGCCTAGCGGAGTATCTGCTGTGGCGGGCCAAACGGAAGGATCTCCGATGACCTGGCACGATAACGCCATCTTCTACCAGGCCCTCGTGGGCTCGTACAAGGACACCCGCGGCGAAGGCGTTGGCACGCTGCGTGGAGTTATTGAGAAGCTGGACTACCTGAAGTGGCTCGGCGTGGATTGCCTGTGGCTCTCCCCTTTCTATGCCTCCCCGCTGCGCGATGACGGCTATGACATCGCCGACTACTACTCCATCCACCCTGATTACGGCACGATGGAGGACTTTGACGAGCTCGTTGCCGAGCTCCATGCTCGCGGCATGCGCCTCATGACGGATTTGGCTTTCAACCACACCTCCACCGACCATCCGTGGTTCCAGGCCTCGCGCACCGATCCGGAAGGCCCCTACGGCGACTATTACGTGTGGGGCGATGATCCCCTGCGCTACCCGGAGATCCGCATCATCTTCACCGATACGGAGACCTCGAATTGGGCGTGGGACCCGGAGCGCAAGCAGTACTATTTTCACCGCTTCTACTCGCACCAGCCGGACCTGAACTACGACAACCCGAAGGTCCACGAGGAAGTATTCAAAATTCTCTCCTTCTGGCTGGATAAGGGCGTGGACGGTTTCCGCCTCGACGCCATCGCGTACCTCTACGAACGCGATGGGCTAGGTGGCGAGTCCCTGCCGGAGACGGTCGAGTTTGTGGAGAAAGTCCGCGCCTTCATCGACGAGAATTACCCCGAGGCCATCATGATCGCGGAGGCCAACCAGCCACCCGAAGAAACCATGGAGTTCTATGGCACGGGCAATCGCTTCCACATGGTGTTCAACTTCCCTGTGATGCCGCGGCTCTACCAAGCCCTCGCACTGGGGGACGCCACACCGGTCTACGACATCATGGCGGAACTTCCAGAGCTTCCCCAGGGCTGCCAGTGGGGCACCTTCCTGCGCAACCACGACGAGCTGACCCTCGAGATGGTCGACGAGGACCAGCGCGCGATCATGTATCAGCACTACCTGCCGGATGAGCAGATGCGTGCCCACGTGGGCATCGCGCGGCGCCTTGCCCCGCTGTTGGGGAATGATTACCGCAAGATTGAGCTTTTTTATTCACTACTCATGACTCTGCCGGGCGCACCTTTCTTGTATTACGGCGATGAGATTGGCATGAACGATGCCCCTGAATTGCCCGACCGCGATGCCGTGCGCACACCCATGCAGTGGGAGCCTGGCGAGGGTGCAGGGTTCAGCACCTCTGCCCAGACGCGCCGGCCCATCGTCGGTGGCGTTGGAGTTTCGGTGGAAGAGCAGCTTGCCGACGACTCCTCGCTCCTCCACCGCCTCCGCGGCCTAATCCAGCAGCGTAAGGCGCATCCGGAACTCGGCACCGCGCCTTTCGAAGCCGTGGAAACCGGTCAGACGGGCGTGCTGGGATTCCAGCGCGGTGAGTTGTTGTGCCTGCACAACTTCACGGATCAGACCGTCGACCTGGGCCCTGTGGAGCTCGGGCCATATGGCTACGCCTGGCTGCCAGTTGAGGTCTAGAAGGCGCCGTGTTCCTCACCTCACATTTCGCGCTAGGTTAACTAAAAGTTAACTCGCCGTGAACGAAAGCTAGCTTTTGGGGGATTTTACCTATATAGTTGGTTCAACCCCATGATGCGGACGGCCGCATCATTACGACAAGAAATAGAGAGGTGAGCCAAATGAATACCCTGACCGGATTCCTTTCCGCCATCACTAACGAATTCAAGAGCGCCACCGGAATCAACCTTGACACGGTGCACTCGGCGCCGCTGGTGTCGCACATCGCCGAAGACCTGCTCAAGCACGGTCTCATCCCAGCCACCCACAAGGACATTGAAGAGTCCTACGCCACGCTCACGGGCACCTTCCCCAAGGAAGAGGATCTCGTAGACGCCGAACTCTTCCTCTACAGCCTGGGTTGGCTAGCCCCAACCTCCGAATAAAACCGCATAATCCAAGCCTCGCCCCAACACCCTAGGGGCGAGGCTTTTTATTGACCCCTACCGCCCAAACACTCGAAAACCGCGGTCACTACACTGACAGCCATGCATCCAACACGCCGTTTGCGAGGAAACCCTCACCTTTCCCACCCCGCCTACCTGCACAAACGCAGGCTGTGAGGGAAATCACCCGCTTGCCGCTATACATTCCTATACAAAACTTCTCTACACTGTCGAAACATGACTATTTCCTCACATTTGTCGGAGCTTGATTCCCTGAGCGCCGACACCACCGCAGGCAAGATCGCTGAACTGAAGAGGCGTCGCGAAGCAGCGGCGCAGCCCATGGGCGAAAAAGCCCACGAAAAGGTCCACGCCCAGGGCCGCCTCACGGCTCGGGAACGCTTGGACTACCTCCTCGATGAAGGTTCCTTCGTAGAAACCGACATGCTCGCCGTGCACCGCACCACGGACTTCGGGATGGGCAAGAAGCGCCCGCTGACCGATGGCATCGTCACCGGCTGGGGCACCATCGACGGCCGCGAGGTCTGCATCTTCTCCCAAGACGGAACCGTCTTCGGCGGTGCGCTCGGCGAGGTCTACGGCGAGAAGATGATCAAGATCATGGAGCTGTCCATCACCACCGGCCGCCCGCTCATTGGCTTGTACGAGGGCGCCGGCGCTCGCATCCAGGATGGCGCCGTGTCCCTGGACTGGATTGCCAAGACCTTCTACCAGAACGTCAAGGCCTCCGGCGTCGTCCCGCAGATCTCCGTCATCATGGGCGCTTGCGCCGGCGGCAACGCCTACTCCCCCGCGCTGACCGACTTCGTGGTGATGGTGGATGAGAAGTCCAAGATGTTCGTGACCGGACCGGACGTCATCAAGACCGTCACCGGCGAAGAAGTCAGTCAGGAAGAACTCGGCGGCGCTGGCGTCCACATGCACAAGTCCGGCACCTCGCACTACACCGCTTCGAGCGACGAAGAAGCGCTCGATTGGGTCCACGATCTGCTGACCTACCTGCCCTCTAACAACCGGCAGCTGACCCCGGTTGAGCCCTACGAAGACCTGGGCGAAGAAACCGCCGACGACCTCATGCTGGATGAGATCATCCCGGACTCCCCGAACCAGCCCTATGACGTCAAGGAGGTCATCGAGGCCCTCACCGATGACGGCGACTTCCTAGAGATCCAGGCCGATCGCGCCGATAACGTGGTCACCGCTTTCGGGCGCATCGAGGGCCGCACTGTTGGTTTCGTTGCCAACCAGCCCCAGGTCTTTGCCGGCTGCCTCGACATCGATTCTTCAGAGAAAGCCGCGCGTTTCGTGCGCACCTGCGATGCCTTCAACATCCCCATCATCATGCTGGTCGACGTCCCCGGCTTCCTTCCCGGTGCCGACCAAGAGCATGACGGCATCCTGCGCCGCGGCGCCAAGCTCCTCTACGCCTACGCCGAAGCCACCGTCCCGAAGATCACTGTCACCCTGCGCAAGGCCTACGGCGGCGCCTACTGCGTGATGGGTTCCAAGGGCCTGGGGGCGGACGTCAACCTGGCATGGCCCACTGCCCAGATCGCGGTCATGGGTGCTGCCGGCGCCGTCGGTTTTATCTACCGCAAGGAGATCAAGGCCGCCCACGAGAAGGGCCTCGACGTGGCTGAGCTGACCAAATCCTTCGAGCGCGAATACGAAGACCACATGCTCAACCCGTATAAGGCAGCGGAGCGCGGGCTTATCGACGCCGTCATTCTCCCCTCCGAAACCCGCAGTGCAATCGCCAAAAACTTGCGCTTCTTCACGGACAAGAATGTTGCGCGCCCCTCGCGAAAGCACGGAAACATCCCGCTCTAGGCCGCGCTCGGATCAAGCACAGATTAGTGCAGAAGAAGCACTGTATTACACTAGTGTCCCATGACTGACTTGAAGACGACCGCTGGCAAGATCGAGGACCTGAGCTCCAAGCTCACCGAGTCCCGGGCGCCGCAGGGCGAAGTCCCGGCGGCCCGCAGCGCCATCGAGGCGCTCTTTGACGCCGGTTCCTTCGTAGAGACTGACGCGCTTGCTCGCCACCGCTCCACCGAGTTCGGCCGCGAGCACATCCGCCCTTACACCGATGGCGTCGTCACCGGCTTCGGCACCGTCGATGGCCGCAAGGTCTGCGCCTATGCGCAGGACGCCTCGCTGTTCGACGGCACCATGGGCGAGGTCTATGGCGAAAAGGTCACCAAGCTCTATGACTTGGCCATTAAGACCGGCGTGCCCATCGTCGCACTCGTCGCCAGCGACAAGCCCCGCACCCAGGAGGGCATTGTCTCCTCCGCCATGCAGGCCCGCATCCTTGCCCGCGCCACCACCGCTTCCGGCCTCATCCCGCAGGTCACGGCGGTCTACGCGGACTCCAAGGAGGCCTCGCTGGTGGCCGCGCTGTCCGATGTCGTCATCGCTCCGGACGGTGACCTGCAGGCGCACGGGGAGCACGAGGTGAACGTCGCCAAGCGCGTGCTCTCCTACCTGCCCTCCAATAACCGTGCTGCAGCTCCCCGCACCGAGGCCACCATCGTTTCGGGTTCGGTGGAAGACAACATCAGCGAGGCCGACCACGCGCTCGATGTCCTCGTGGGCGATGACGGCGCCGTCGATCTCGCCGACGTGGTCACCGCCACTTGTGAGGATGTCTTCGAGCTCGGTGCCCAGGTGCGCGGTGTCTTCACCGGCTTCGGCCGCGTGGAGGGCCGCACGGTGGGCATCATCGCCAACCGCGACTCCTTCGACGCGGAAGCTGCCGCTAAGGCCGCGCGTTTCATCCGCCTCTGCGATGCCTTCAACACCCCCATCATCGAGTTCGTCGACACTCCGGCGCTGGACGTGGAGAAGGCAGCGCTGGCCAAGCTCGTGCACGCCTACTCCGCGGCGAGCGTGGGAAAGATCAGTGTCATCGTCCGCCGCGCGCACGGCACCGGATACATCGCCTTCGGTTCCAAGGAGCTCGGCGCGGACCTGTCCTATGCGTGGCCGACCGCCGAGATCGCCGTGGCCGATGCCCCTGCGCTGGCCGCCGAGCTGGAGCTGAGTGAGGAGGAGGCCGCCGCCTACCTCACCCCGTACCAGGCCGCTGAGCGTGGTCTCGTCGATTCTGTCATTACCCCGGCAGCCACCCGCGGTTCCCTCATTGAGGGCCTGCGCCTGCTGGATCGCAAGATTATTCCGACTCTGCCGAAGAAACACGGCAATATCGTTTTGTAGAGGTTTCCTATGACCGCTTCCCTGTTTACCGTTCTCAACGGCAACCCCACCGATGCTGAGGTGGCGGCCCTGACCACGGTGCTCAGCCAGCTCGACTCCGAGGCGCGCGCCAAGGCCGCCGATACCCGCTCCGAGCGCGACCTGTGGGGCCAGCCGGGCGACGTGTTTAACCCGTCCGCCTTCCGCAACGTCCGCTACTACTAAGCACATGCGCCTGGTTCTGGCTTCCCAGTCCCCGTCCCGCCTGTCCATCCTGCGGGGTGCGGGCGTGGAACCCGTCATCGCCCCCGCCCACGTGGATGAGCGGGCCATCGAGGAGCGCCTAGCGGGTGCTGAGCCCGCCGAGATCGTCTGCGCCTTGGCTACTGCCAAGGCAGAGGCCATTGCTCCTGACTATCCCGAGGATGTCGTGGTGGGCGGGGATTCCATGCTGCTTCTCGACGGCTCCCTCCAAGGCAAACCCCACACCCCCGAGGCCACCGTAGAGCGCTGGCACGCGCAGGCCGGTCGCGCCGCGGAGCTCATCACCGGCCACTGCGTACTGCGCGGCGACGAGCGCTTCGTGGAGGCCTCGCGCACGACGGTGCACTTCGCCCAGGCCTCGGACGCCGATATCGAGGCCTATGCCCGCACCGGCGAGCCGCTGGAATGCGCCGGCGCCTTTACCTTGGAGGCCCTCGGCGGCTGGTTCATCGACCGCATTGAGGGCGATCCTTCCTCCGTCATCGGCCTTTCGCTGCCGGTGCTGCGCCGCGCGCTGTACTCCTTTGGGCTCAACGTCTCCGACTTCTGGGCCCAGTCCTAGTTTCGGGCGAATCCATCCAGCTGCGGGCTAATTCTTCTATCTTTGGGCGAACCTTCCCAGGTTCGCCCCCTCTGGTGGCCGTAGCGCCACATGGCTAGAGTGGGGCGGCATGGAAATGAAAGATATGCTCGCTCCCCCGCCCATCAAGCTGCCGGCCGATCCGGGTGCTGACAGCACTTCCGATCTCACCGCCGGAATTGTCGCCCACCCGGATTCCCCGCTGCTGTGGGCACTGCTGGCGGAGCAGGAACTAGACAAGCACAAGGGCGCTGAGCCCACCGCTTTCATCACCGCCTACGCCTATGCGCGCACCGGCTACCACCGCAGCCTCGACCGCCTGCGCGGCAATGGGTGGAAGGGCTGGGGCCCGGTCCCCTTCTCCCATGAGCCCAACCAGGGCGTGCTGCGCGCGATTGCCGCACTGGGCCATGCTGCGAAGGCCATCGGTGAGGACGCGGAGTATGACCGCATCCGCCAAATGCTTTCCGACGCCGACCCCGAGTCCGTCGCCACGCTGCTGGACTAGGCAGCCAGTAGCGCCGTTGCGCGCTGGCCCGCCTCCCCCCGGCCCACCACATGGTTCTGGCAACCTGGTTCTACTCAAAAGGTTTAGCTGGGGGCAGGTGAACCATCTAGGTGCCCAAAGAAGGGTTGTTTGGGGGCACATGAACCTTCTGACCCGAACCATATGACTGGAACCATCCGTGGCAGCTAGCGGACCTCTCAGACGGGCACGGCGCTTTAAATACAAAAATCCCGCGGACCTCGAATACTGAGGCCGCGGGATTAGTCTGTCTAACTTAAAGCAGCGCAGGGATTGGTATGCGATTAAGCCTTGTCGCCGTCTGCCTTGGCAACAAGGTCACCGGTGTTCTGCGCGGTGCGGATGTTCGCCACGAAGAACTCCAGGATCAAACGGAACTGGATGACGTAGAAGAGGAACCCAATTCCACCAAAAATGACAGCGCCCAGGAACGTCAAGATTCCGATGAGAAAGCTGTCAGCGAAAGCAAAGAAGGAGAAGAGGATCATTCCCGCCCATGCTGCACCTGCCAGGATAACGAGCAGAATGTAGATGAAGGAGGAGAACTTCAGGGTGACGAAGTTGCTGAAGGAGAAGTCAAACAGCGCCTTGAAGAAGCCCGTGCCCTTGGAAGAACCGCCATTCGGCGCTGCCTGCTGCGGGTACTGATTCTGCGGGGAGGCTGCAAAGGGCGAGTTTTGCTGACCAAAACCCTGCTGTTCCTGCGCCCCGAATCCCTGCTGTCCCTGGGAGCCGAAACCTTGCTGCTCCTGGGCACCGAAGCCCTGGTTCTGCTGCTGGTAGCTACCAAAACCGGACGTGGAGTTGGAGTGAGAAGCCTGGGCGCCGAAGCCATCACCAGACTGCTGCCCAAAACCCTGGCTCTGGTTGGATTCTGCCTGCGCAGTGCCGCCAAAGCCTTCGTTGCCAAAGCCGCTGTTGCCGTAACCGTGGTTGCCGTAGCCCTGATTCGAGTTCGCCGACTCAGCGGAGTGCTCGGCACCAGCACTGCTATCGGTGTTGTAGGAAGCGTAGGAGGTACCAAAAGAGTCATGGTTAGCGCGGGTGTCATGGCTTTCAGACTTGCGGTCAGCTGACTCCGCGTTGGCAGAACCAGAGGCAGACTCAGACGCAGCAAAGCTGGAGCCAAGAGTGCTGTCCTTGGCCTCACCTTCAGACTCCGGCTGCGAATTCTGGGAAGACGCGCTTCCGAACGAGGAGGTCTCAGCGGAGCTCTCGGAGTAGTCGCCGTAGCCTGCCTGACCACCCCAGCCAAAGCCAGAGTTCGATTCCTGGGCATTCCAGCCAGACTCCGAGCTATCGTTGTTGGACTGGGCGCTGCCGTAGCCACCAAAGCCGCCGAAATTGTCGTTCCCAGCGTTGTCGCCGTTGGAACCGTTAAAGTTGTTGTCGCCCACGTTGTTATCGCTGTTGTCGGCGTTCTCACCAAACTGGTTGGGGTTCGTCATTATTCCTTAGACCTTTCGGAGAATCATCGATTTTCGCAGTACGCTACAGCGCTACACTGGCGTAATTTTTTACCCCTTCGAACGTACCTGAGATCTCGCTCACCGGCAGCTCGGCGTGGGGAACTTGCCCCAGAAAAAAGAAAGTTTCCCCTGCCGTGGCAGGGGAAACTTGTCAAGACTAGCGCGAAAATAATCGCTTATGCGTGCTTGGCCTCCACGCGCTTGATGGCCTCAGCGGCCACCTTCTCCTGGATGCCCATGTCCAGCTCAGAGGTGAAGCCCACGCAGGAGCAGTTGATCTCACCAAGGACGTAAGTATCTTCGCCGTTTTCACCGTCAGCCAGCATGAAGTCCGCGGTCCAGATCAGCGGGATGTTGTCGCCACCGAGCTTCTCAGCGATGACCTGGCGGACCTCAGCGAACATGTCGACGAGCTCCTGCCACTCTTCCGGCTTCTGGTAGGTGTACTTGGCACCGGAGAACAGGGTTGCGGAGAAAGCGTCGCCGCCCTCGGCCGGCTTCTTGTGCACCACGAAGACCGGATCCGGGCCCACGAGAAGAATACGAATCTCGCCCTCAACGATGCGCGGCATGAAGCGCATGTCCACGAGCATGCCGTTGTCACCCACGATGTACTGATCGCAGAAGTCCATGAACTCGCCGAGCTCGCGCTCCTCAGTGTGGTTGTCCACAGCCTCGGTGCACTTAATCTTGGTGTCGAGCGGCAGTGCGGTACCCGGTTCGACAGACTCGGCCAGTTTTTCGTCGGCAAGGCGCACGCGCCAAATGCCGGAGCCGGTGGAGCCGCGGTTCTGCTTGAGCACACGCTCACCGTAGGACAGGGAGGTCGGGAAGGTGTTGTGGAAAGACTCGACGTCGTAGTAGGCGGCGGTGTCAGCCGGAACCAGATCGGTGTCGTTGAGCTTGACTAGGGCATCCTTAGCGCCGTAGGCCATCATCTCGTACGGGGTGGACATGCCGACCAGGCCAGCGTCGGACAGCTTGGAGAGCAGGTCAAAGTAGCCCTTCTCACCGCCCGGGATATTGCCCGGGTTCACGCGGGAGATGTAGGCATCGAAGTTCTCGGATACGTACTCAAAGAGCTTCTCAGACCACTCGGGACGGTAGAACACGACCTCTGCGTGCCAGCCCGCATCCTTGATGCAGTCGACGATCGGCATGGTGTCCTTACGGTGTCCGTTGATCTGCTTGTCTGATCCGCCCTCAACCTCGAAGACGACGATTGCCTTGTGCACAGTAATTCCCTTTCGCTAGGGGGTTAATGAGTGTCACTTCTTAAAATAACCCAGGTTCGGCCCACGCGCTCACCTGAAGAATCGACACTAAAAAGCGGTAAAAGACAAGCTTAACGCAGTTTTTAGCCGCTGACCTGCACGCTTGTTATAACCAGTGCATGTCACACGCGGCTCCACGTCGCAGAAATGTATCCAACACCACAAAAGGCTCTCCCCCGTGACCACTAGTCGACCAAGCACGCTAAGGTTGAAGCGAACGTTCCCCCTTAACGAGAAAGGCAGGTGGACCGTGGCCGAACTCGACCCGAATCCCCCTTTCCAGGAATACGCGCACCCCGAGCGTCTTGTGTCCGCACCGTGGCTATCCGCGCGACTGGGCATTAACGGCCTCCACGTCATCGAGGTCGATGAGGACTCGCTCCTCTACGATATCGGCCACATCCCCACCGCCATCCGCATCAACGTCCAGACGGAACTGCTCGATAGCACAACGAGGGACATCATCAGTGCGGAAGACTTCACAGCCCTCCTTCGCTCCAAGGGCATCGAGCGCGAGGACACCGTGGTCCTCTACGGCGATAAATCCAACTGGTGGGCCGCATTCGCCCTGTGGATCTTTGAGCTGTACGGCCACGAAGACGTGCGGCTTCTCGACGGTGGCAGGGACGCCTGGATGTCCGAAGAGCGCGATACTTCCTTCATGGTCCCCGAACCATCTACCTCCTCCTACCCCGAGGTCTCTCGCGAGGAATCTTCACGCATCTTCGTCGACGAGCTGCGCGAATCCACCGCCACGGTGGTCGACACCCGCAGCCCAGACGAGTTCTGCGGCGAAGCCGCCCTCAAGAACGGCACCGGCGAGTCCGCCTACGGCACCACGTTGACCCACGGCCACATCCCCGGGGCCATCAACTTGGAATGGGATCGCGCGGTCTACCCCAACGGCTGCTTCCGCGCGCTGAGCGAACTGAAGGTCAACTACGGCGAGCTGGAGCCGGACACGGAAACCGTCCTCTATTCCCACGTCGGCGCCCAGGCAGCACACACCTGGTTCGTCCTTAAGTACCTGCTCGGTTTTAAGGCGCCGCGCGTCTACGATGGCTCGTGGGCAGAATGGGGCAACATGGTTCGTATGCCCGTTGAGCGCTAGCAACACGCCGAAATAAGCCCGCATCCACGCTGGTGCGGGTTTATTTTTTGACACGAAACCAAGATATGACGGTATCCTCATGTTTTGGTGTGCAAGAATAGTACGCAGTCCTATCAGAAAAAATGGAGGAGGGTTCCTGCCGTGGCAGTTGAAACCAAGAACATCACCAAGGTCCTCGTGGCCAACCGCGGTGAGATTGCGGTCCGCGTCATCCGCGCGGCTCGCGACGCTGGCATCGCATCCGTAGCGGTCTATGCCGAGCCCGATGCTGACGCCCCATTCGTCACGCTTGCCGACGAAGCCTTCGCACTCGGCGGTCAAACTTCGGCGGAGTCATACCTCGACTTCAGCAAGATTCTCGACGCCGCCTCCAAGTCCGGCGCCGACGCCATCCACCCCGGCTATGGCTTCCTCTCCGAGAACGCCGACTTCGCCCAAGCCGTCATCGACGCCGACCTGACCTGGATTGGCCCCTCCCCGCAGTCCATCGCAGACTTGGGTGACAAGGTCACCGCCCGCCACATTGCCGAGCGTGCCGACGCCCCTATGGCACCCGGTACCAAGGACCCCGTCGCCAGCGCCGAGGAGGTCGAGGCCTTCGCCGACGAGCACGGCCTGCCCGTTGCCATCAAGGCTGCCTTCGGTGGCGGTGGCCGCGGCATGAAGGTGGCCCACACCCGCGAGGAGATCAAGGATCTCTACGAGTCCGCCACGCGCGAGGCCGTCACTGCCTTCGGCCGCGGCGAGTGCTTCGTCGAGCGCTATCTGGATAAGGCCCGCCACGTCGAAGCCCAGGTTCTGGCTGACCAGCACGGCAATGTCGTCGTCATGGGCACCCGCGACTGCTCCCTACAGCGCCGCTTCCAGAAGCTCGCCGAAGAGGCCCCTGCCCCCTTCCTCACCGATGAGCAGCGCGCCTCCATCCACGAGTCAGCCAAGCGTATCTGCCGCGAGGCTGGCTACTACGGCGCCGGTACGGTGGAGTACCTCGTAGGTGCGGATGGACTCATTTCCTTCCTTGAGGTCAACACACGCCTCCAGGTGGAGCACCCCGTTACCGAGGAAACCACCGGCTATGACCTCGTTCGCGAGCAGTTCCGCATCGCCGAGGGTCGCGAGCTTTCCATCTCCGAGGACCCAACTCCGCACGGCCACGCCATCGAATTCCGCATCAACGGCGAGGACGCCGCCGCGGGCTTCATGCCGGCTCCTGGAACCATCGTCTCCTACTCCGAGCCTTCCGGCCCGGGCGTGCGTATGGATTCCGGTGTGCGCGAGGGTTCCGTCATCGGTGGACAGTTCGATTCCATGCTGGCCAAGCTCATCGTCTGGGGCCCAGACCGCGAGGCCGCCATCGCGCGCGCACGCCGCGCGCTGTCCGAGTACCGCATCGAAGGCCTGCCCACGGTTATCCCCTTCCACCAGGCAATCCTCACCGATCCTGCCTTCACCGCCGAGGACGGCAACTTCACGGTCTACACCAAGTGGATCGAGGAAGAGTGGGTCAACGAGCTGCCCGAGTACACCGACACCGCCGAAGCACCCGAGAACGAGGAGCAGGAAGCTTCCCAGAAGTTCGTCGTCGAGGTTGGCGGCCGCCGCATCGAGGTGGCACTGCCGGGCAACTTGCTCTTGGGTGGCGGCACCAAGCGCAAGAAGTCGAAGAAGCGCCGCGGTAAAGGCGCAGCAGCCAACGTGTCCGGTGACGCCGTGACCGCGCCGATGCAGGGCAGCGTCATCAAGGTCGCCGTCGAAGAAGGCCAGGAAGTCGAAGAGGGCGAGGTCGTCGTCGTCCTCGAGGCCATGAAAATGGAAAACCCCGTCAAGGCCCACAAATCCGGCACCGTGACCGATCTCAAGGTGTCCACCGGCACGCAGATCAACAAGGGCGAGCCGATTCTGGAGATCAAGTAGTTCGCTAGCGCTTCTTTGTCAGCAGAGAGCAGTACAAAACTGCTAAAACCTTGCCTCGATTAGCACAGTTAAGTACTCTCTGACGTGATACCCCGGTGGAGCTCTGCTCTGGGTCACTGACCCGCTGAGTACTACTTACCGGGGTGCTGATTTGTCGCTCCGGGGGGATGCAGCAGTGGCGCATCAGGATAGCCAGTGGATTACGCAATGGCTCTCAACACCGCGTTGGGAGCCATTCCTTCGTGCTGCCCATCAAGACGGCAAAGCTGCATTAGCACTGTATGAATGGAACATCAGCGTCGCGATGGCATTTCTCCACGACGCCTCACATGCCGAAGTACTACTCAGAAACTCTTATAACACTGTTCTGGAGCGGTGGTGGCTGGGCGACCAGCATTGGCTGATAGATCCTCAGTCACCAGTGAATGCACCTCTCCACCGAATGCGCGACGGAGTACAAATAGATTCGAATGATAAGAATCGACAATCAATAGCCGAAGCTCTGCGGCGCAATCATACGAAACATGTCAGTCCTGGAGCTTTAGTCGCCGAGCTCCCCTTTGGATTCTGGCGCCACTTAACAGACGCAGCTCATGAGCAATTGTTGTGGATTCCTGCACTGCACAAAGCATTTGCGCCGCACACACGCCGCAAGGAAGTCGAACAACACCTAGCACGAATCAATCGTGTCAGAAACCGTGCGGCCCACAATGAGCCATTCATAAGCTCACGACGTCGTAGGGAGGCCCTTCACGCCTTCCGCTCGATCTTGAAAGTCGAGGAGTTACTGAACCCGCGAGTTACACGCCATACCACCGACACGAGTACTCTTCTCTGGACCATAGAGAATCCACCCACGCCCCTCGAGTCACTCAGTGAGTAGCTAAATTCAGAGATCAAGTAGCCTCGAAAGGCATGAGCGTTAACGATTCCGAGTTCGGCGTACGGTTGGCCAAGGAGCACGACCGTACCTACCTCTCCCGTCTCCTTTTCCTCGCCGATGTCCTCGGTGACGAGGACGCCCATATCGGGGATTTCCACACACCTGATGTGGGGCTGTACGTCGACGAATGGTCGCCCCATGTCGACGGCGGCGTCATCGCCGTCTCCAGCCACCGCGTTCCCGTCGGTGGTGCGTGGCTGCGCTACTACACCACTGAAGCGAAGGGCGCTGCTTACACCGGAAACCCCGAGGCCGATCCTTTTGATGAGTCCCAGTGGGCCACCGACCTAGATCCGGAGGAGATTCCCGAGCTCTTCATCGCTGTGGAGTCCCGCTACAGGGGCCTCGGCGCTGGGCGACGTCTCCTGCGCAACGCCTGTGACCTCGCCGAGGCGCAGCAAGCACCGGCCATTTCGCTGTGGATTGAACCGGAGAATACCGGCGCCCGCAAGCTATATGAATCCGAAGGTTTCGTCGACATCGACATCCCGGGCCGCCCGGATGCCCACGTGATGCTCAAGCGCTTCTAGTACCACAAGCCGACAAAAGGTGTCGACTATACCCGACACTTCCTCGGTTTCTTCTAAAAGTGTCGACTATACTCGACGCCTTCGGCGGCGCGCCGACGGCAGCGCCAAGAGCGACGTTGCTCACCCACCTACAACCTAGGTCGGGTCACAACGACCGTTTCCGTAGAACGCTGCACGTATCTTCGCGAAACGCGACTAGCTTCTTCGCTCCCCTAGCAACGCGCAACGTCTGCATGCCTCCATCGAGATGCTGGAGGCATCTGACAAAGGGCGCCTGGCAAAAGGCATCAGTCAAAAGGCGTTTTCACGGCTAAAAACGCCTTTTGCTCAGTACAGATGGCGTTTTTGGACCCAACGATGCCTTCTGCCAGATGCCCTTCTGACTTAGGCCAATGCAGTGCGGAAAAATCCCACCCCACCGCCGAAAACCACCGGGGAGCAGCGCCAAGAATGACGCTGCTCACCCATTCATGACCTAAGTCGGCCTTTAGTTGATGACGGCGATGAGGTCGCCGCCCTCAACCTTGGTGGCAGCGCCAACGGCGACGCGCTCGATGGTGCCATCCTTGGTGGCGGAGATGGAGGCTTCCATCTTCATGGCCTCGATGACGGCGATTTGGTCGCCGGCCTTGACCTCGTCGCCAGCCTTGGCGGTGGGGTTCACCACGCCGGCAAACGGTGCGGCCACGTGTCCCTCGTTGGACGGGTCGGCCTTCTCCACGGTGGCGACGGTGGACTCGACGTTGTTGTCGCGCACCTTGAGCGGGCGGATCTGGCCGTTGACGTTGAGCACGACGTTGCGGATGCCCTTCTCGTCCGGCTCACCCATCGCGTCAAGACGCAAGGTGATGGGCTTGAGGTCTGCGCGGTCGTTGGAGCCCTCCGGGAAGTAGTGAACGATGTAATCGTTTCCTTCTTCCAGACCATAGAAGAAGACAGTGTCCGTCAGCGCCTCAGTGTTGCCGTAGGTGCGGCGGAATTCGTTGAACTCCTCGAACTGCTTCGGGAAGAGCAGGCGGTTGAGGGAAGCACGGCGCTCAGTGGAATCATCCGAGGCCAGGTGCTTCTTCTCTTCCTCCGGTACGGGCTTGACGGTGACGTCGCCAGGCGCGCGGCCTTCCAGGACCTTGTCGCGCAGCGGCGGCCAGCCACCCGGAGGGGTACCGAGCTCACCGCGCAGGAAGGCGATGACGGAATCCGGGATGTCGTACTTGGTGGGGTTGGCCTCAAAGTCAGCCGGGTCCACGCCAGCGCCCACGAGGTGCAGTGCGAGGTCACCGACCACCTTGGAGGACGGGGTCACCTTGGTCGGGCGGCCGAGCATCTCATTGACGGCTGCGTAGGTGTCCTCGATGATTTCGAAGCGGTCCTCCAAGCCCAGCGCGGTAGCCTGCGCACGCAGGTTGGACAGCTGGCCGCCCGGAATCTCGTGGCGGTAGACGCGGCCGGTCGGTCCCGGAATACCCTTCTCGAACGGGTGGTAGAGCTGGCGCACTGCCTCCCAGTACGGTTCCAGGTCGGAGACTGCCTTGAGGGAGATACCAGTATCGCGCGAGGAGTTGGAGAACGCCGCGATGATGGCGGACAGCGAAGGCTGGGAGGTCGTACCCGCCAGCGGTGCGGAGGCACCATCCACGATGTCCGCTCCGGAAAGCGCTGCCGCGTAGTAGGTGGCCAGCTGGCCGCCTGCGGTGTCGTGCGTATGCACGTGAACCGGCAGGTCGAACTCCTTGCGCAGAGCCATAACCAGCTTGGATGCGGACTCCGGGCGCAGCAGGCCCGCCATGTCCTTGATAGCCAGGACGTGAGCGCCGGTGTTCACGATCTCCTCGGCCAGCTTGAGGTAGTAGTCCAGCGTGTAGAGCTTCTCATCCGGGGAGCACATGTCGCCGGAGTAAGCCATGGCAACCTCAGCCACGGTGGTGTTGGTCTCCAGGACGGCGTCGATTGCCGGGCGCATCTGGGTGACGTCGTTCAGCGCGTCGAAGATGCGGAAGACATCCACGCCGGACTTGGCGGCCTCCTGCACGAAGCCGGTGCACACATCGTTGGAGTACGGCGAGTAGCCCACGGTGTTGCGACCGCGCAGCAGCATCTGGATGTTCTGGTTCGGCATGGCCTCACGCAGCAGATCCAGGCGCACCCACGGGTCTTCCTTGAGGAAGCGCATGGCGACGTCGTAGGTCGCACCGCCCCATGCCTCCACGGAGTACAGCTCCGGGGTCATGCGGGCGACGGCCTCAGCGGCCGTGACCAGCGCGGTGCCGCGCACGCGGGTAGCCAGCAGGGACTGGTGGGCGTCACGGAAGGTGGTATCGGTGACGGCCAGAGCGTCCTGCTTGCGGATCTTCTCCGCCCATTTCTTCGGGCCGAGCTCCAACAGCTCATCGCGGGAACCGCGCGGCAGCTCAGAGTTAAAGTCCAGATCCGGCAGCTTATCGAAGGGACGCAGGGTGGTCGGGCGCTCGCCGTTCGGCTTGTTAACGGTCACGTCCGCGATGTAGTCGATGATGCGACCAGACTCATCCACGGCCGGCGGAGCCTTGAGCAGGTCCGGGTGCTCCGGAATGAAGCTGGTGTCCACGCGGGTGTTGACGAAGTCCGGCTCGCGCAGCAGTGCGCGCAGGAAGCCGATGTTGGTGGCCACGCCGGCCACGGTGAACTCGTTGAGCGCGCGCTGTGCACGTGCCACGGCCTGCTCGAAGGTGACACCGCGGCAGGTCATCTTCACCAGCAGGGAGTCAAAGTTCGGGGAGATTTCCGCGCCGACGGCCGTTGCGCCGTCGAGACGCACGCCTGCGCCGCCCGGTGAGCGGTACTGGGTCAGCGTGCCGGTATCCGGGCGGAAGCCATTGGAGGGATCCTCGGTGGTGATGCGGCACTGGAGCGCCGCGCCGGTGATGTGGATTTCCTCCTGCTTGAGGCCCAACTCCTCGAGGGAGAAGCCCGCGGCGATCTGCATCTGGGACTTCACGATGTCCACGCCCGTGACCTCCTCGGTCACGGTGTGCTCCACCTGCACGCGCGGGTTCATCTCGATGAAGACGTGATTGCCCTTCTCATCGACGAGGAACTCGACGGTACCGGCGCCCTCGTAGTTGATGTGCTCGCAGAACTTCACGGCATCCGCACAGATGCGGTCACGCAGCTCCGGGTCCAGCGTGGGTGCCGGGGCAATCTCCACGACCTTCTGGTGGCGGCGCTGCACGGAGCAGTCACGCTCAAACAGGTGGATGACGTTGCCGTGGGAGTCAGCCAGAATCTGCACCTCGATGTGCTGCGGGCGAATCACCGCGGTCTCGAGGTATACGTTGCCATCGCCGAAGGCTGCCTCAGCCTCGCGGGAAGCCTCGGCGCACTTGGTCTTGAGCTCCGCCTCGTTCTCGATGAAGCGCATACCGCGGCCGCCACCGCCGGCCACTGCCTTCACGAAGACGGGGAACTCAAAGTCCTTGGCGTATTCCGCCAGCTTGTCGACGTCCGTCGAGGGCTTCGAGTCCTTCAGAGTCGGCAGCCCTGCTTCCTCAGCTGCGGCGACTGCAGCGGCCTTGTCGCCGGTCAGGTCCAAGGTCTCAGCGGTAGGGCCAATGAACTTAATACCGTTGTCGCGGCAAGCGCGGGCCAAATCGGCACGCTCCGAAAGGAAACCGTAACCCGGGTAAATGGCATCCGCACCGGACTTCTTGGCGGCGCGAATGACCTCATCGATGTCAAGGTATGCCTTGACCGGCTGGCCCTCGGTACCGATGCGCACTGCCTCATTGGCAAAGGCGCGGTGGAAGGAGTTGCGGTCTTCCTTTGGATAAATTGCAACGGTCTTGGAGCCGACTTCAAAGGCAGCGCGGAAGGCGCGCACGGCAATCTCACCGCGGTTGGCCACCAAGATCTTAGAGAAGGACTTGTGGGCGGTATCAGACACTGGGAGTGATCCTTTCAGATAAGCACAATACGAACTTAAGGATAGTGCCCGAGGCGACAACGCGGGCGAGAATCGACATATAGGTCAACAGAAATCCACACGCTGCACATAATTCGGACAAAGAAGCAAAACCAGCGCACGAGAAGAAAGAATCGTGCGCTGGTTTTGTTTTCTGACTACTTTTACGTCAGCTAGTTCCGTTTCGCCTAGATCTGCTTCGGCGGAACGGAGCGCTGCTCCTTGCCGTTGTAGGCAGACAGCGGGCGGATCAGGGAGTTGTTCTCGTTCTGCTCAACGATGTGTGCGGTCCAGCCGGTGATGCGGGCCATCACGAAGATCGGGGTGAAGAACTCAATGTCGAAACCAAGGATGTGGTACGCGGGGCCAGCCGGGAAGTCCAGGTTCGGCTGAATCTTGATGGAGGTGTTCTCGTACATGGTCTTCGCCATGTTCTCGTACATCTCCACCCACTGCTCCTGGCCGTGGTCCTTGGCCAGCTCGCGGAAGGCAGCCTCCATGGTCGGAACACGGGAGTCACCGTTCTTGTACACGCGGTGACCGAAGCCCATGACGAGCTCCTTGTTCTTGAGCTTGTTGAGCGTCCACTCCTCCGCCTTGGCCGGGTCACCGACCTCCAGGAAATTCTTCATCACGGCCTCGTTAGCACCACCGTGCAGCGGGCCCTTCAGCGCGCCGATGGCGGCGGTGACGGCGGAGTAGGTATCCGACATCGTGGAGGTCACCACGCGGGCAGCGAAGGTAGAGGCGTTGAAGGAGTGCTCAGCGTAGAGGATGAGGGACTTATCAAAGGCCTCAATATCGGAGCGCGACAGGGCCGGCGAGCCTTCCTTTTCACCGAAGACCATCCACAGGAAGTTCTCCGCAAAGCCCTTCTTGCGGGAAGGCTCGAGGTAGCCCTCGCCGCGGCGACGGCGGATGTCAAGGGCAACGATGGTCGGCAGCTTCGCCATGAGCTCCAGCGCGGTGCGGCGGATGTGCTCGGAGTCCTTGGTGTACTCCTCCGGGTCCTGAGAACCAATGAAGGAGACTGCGGTGCGCAGCACGTCCATCGGGTGGCAAGACTTCGGCATGGAGGTGATCAGGTCAATGAGGTGGCGGTCCAGGTGGCGCAGCGCCTTCTCACGGGCGGAGAAGCGGACCAGCTCATCCTGAGTGGGCAGCTCGCCGTTCCACAGCAGGTAAGCAACCTCTTCGAAGGAGCAGTAGCGCGCCAGCTCCTGGACCGGGTAGCCGCGGTAGGTCAGGGAGTTGGTTTCCGGGACAACCTTAGACACGGCGGTCTCGTCGACGACAACGCCGTACAGACCCTTGCAAATCTCTGGGGTTTCAGACATGGTGTTTTCTCCTTTAGGGGTGTGGTGTGAGTTCTGGGACGTGGGGTTTAGTCAAAGGTGGGCTTGTAGCTGTCCTTGGAGTAGGTGAAAACGCTCTGGTCGAAGGCGTTGTACTCGTCGTAGCGCACCAGCTCATACAGGCGGGAGCGGTGCTGCATGCGGTCGAGCCATTCCTCGGATTGCAGGCCGGTTTCCTGCATGTCACGGAGGAATTCTTCGGTAGCACCCATGGCTACGCGCAGGGTGGATACCGGCCAGATGACGGCGTTATAGCCCAAGTCCTCAATGCGCTTGGCGGACAGCAGCTCGGTCTTGCCGAACTCCGTCATGTTGGCCAGCAGCGGGGTGTCCACGGCGGCGCGGAACTTTTCGAAGTCTGCCGGCGAGTACAGGGCCTCGGTGAAGATGAGGTCCGCACCGGCGTCGGCGTAGGCCTTGGCGCGCTCGATGGCTTCATCGATGCCGTGGATGCCGGCGGCATCGGTGCGGGCACAGATGATGAAGTTCTCATCGCGGCGCTCGTTGACGGCGGCGGTGATGCGGCGAACCATAAGATCCGTCGGCACCACTTCCTTGCCATCGAGGTGGCCGCAGCGCTTCGGGTTGACCTGGTCCTCCAGGTGGCAGCCGGCCAGGCCGGCGTCCTCCAGCGCGGCGACGGTGCGGGCGGCGGACATCGGTTCGCCGAAGCCTGTGTCGGCGTCGACAAGCACAGGCAGGTCCGTGGCGCGGGCGATGTGCCCGGCGCGCTGCGCCACCTCAGTGAGGGTGGTGAGACCAATGTCCGGTAGACCCAGATCATTAGCCAGCACCGCGCCGGAGACGTAGACGCCGCCGAAGCCGCCGATGTCCTGGATGAGCCGCGCGGTCAACGGGTTGAAGGCGCCCGGCAGCGTGGTAATTCCCGGTGCGTTCAGCGCCTCGCGGAAGCTCTTGCGCTTGTCTGCATTGCTGATAGTGGAGCCAAATAGGCCAGCCATTTAGAACAGTCCCTTCGGGGTCTCGGGTGCGGTGGCGATAGCCTCGTCGGTGAGGCGAACGTTGAGCTCGCTCAGGTCGGTGAGGTTTTCCAGGTTCTGGGCGGCAGCGAGGAAGCGCTCCTGCTCCTCCTCCGATACCTTGCCGGCGGCGAGCTTCTTGAACTTGTTGATGTACTCCTCGCGGCCGAAGGGGCGGGCGCCGAGCGGGTGGGCGTCGGCCACCGCGCGCTCGTCCTCGATCACGGTGCCATCCTTGAAGGTGATGACGGCCTTGCCGCCGAAGGCCTTCTCGCTGAGGTCGTTGGAGTGGTAGCGGCGGGTCCACTCCGGGTCCTCAACGGTGGAAATCTTGTGCCACAGGTCGATGGTGTCCTGGCGGTGCTTGCGCTCATTGGAGTAGGAGGTCCCGTAATCCCACTCGCCGTCCTGGAGGGCCACGGCGAAGATGTACATGATGGAGTGATCCAAAGTCTCGCGGGAGGCGTTCGGATCCATCTTCTGCGGGTCGTTGGCGCCGGTGCCAATGACGTAGTGGGTGTGGTGCGAGGTGTGCAGGACGATGGACTCGATGTCCTCCGTCTTCAGGCCCTTCTCTGCCAGGGTCTTCTTGAGGGCAAAGGCCATGTCGATCGGGGCCTGTGCCTGGTACTCCGCGGAGTGTTCCTTGGTGTAGGTGTCCAGGATGGCTCGCTTGGGCTCCCCGTCCCCCGGCAGGGGGACGGTGTAGGTGCGCTCCGGGGAGTGGAGCATCCAGGCAATGAAGCCGTCCTCGCCTTCCCAAATTGGGGCCGGGGCGCCCTCGCCGCGCATGGAGCGGTCCACTGCCTCGATGCCCATCTTGCCGGCGAACGCCGGTGCATAGGCCTTCCAGGAGGAGATGAGGCCCTTGCGGGACTGGCGGGTAGCCGTGGTGGTGTGGAGTGCCTGGCCGATGGCCTGGTAGATGGTGTCGACATCGAGGTTCAGCATGGTGCCAATGCCTGCTGCGACCGAGGGGCCGAGGTGTGCCACGTGGTCGATCTTCCACTCGTGGAGGCAAATACCCTTGACCAGGTTGACCTGAATTTCGTAGCCGGTGGCGATACCGCGGATGAGGTCCTTGCCGGTCAGTCCCTTGTGCTGAGCCACAGCGAGAATCGGTGGGATGTTATCGCCCGGGTGGGAGTAATCGGCGGCGAGGAAGGTGTCGTGGTAGTCCAGCTCGCGCACGGCAGTGCCATTGGCCAGGGCTGCCCACTCGGCGGAGTAGGTGCCGTCAACGCCGAAGATGGTGGCGCCGCCTTCTTGAGCCGGGTGGGCCTGCGCGATAACGCGGGCGGAGGTCACCGGGCGGCGGGTGGCTGAGGCCACGGCCACGGAGGCGTTATCGATGATGCGGTTGATGATCATCTCGGTGGTCTCGGCCGGGACCTCGACGGGATCCGCTGCAACCTTGGCAATCTTGTAGGCCAGGTGCTCTTCGATAGGAAAGTCCTCGGCGGACTTGTGGGTACGTACTTCGTGGTTAATCAACGGGATTCCCTCCTAGACAAGAACAACGATTGCGATAGAGCTCACACTAACCACGCCCCGTGCGCCCTGCCACATGTGTAAACTGTGACTATCTGTTGCAGGGATTTGCGTTCCTTGCGAAACTTGTGGAATTCCCAGGCAGGGAGGCTTTTTAGGAGGAGTCAGACGGTGAGCAAACACTACGCGGGGGCGAGAATCCACGCACTACGCAAGGAACGCAAACTCACGCAAGCCGCCATGGCGAAGCAGCTAGGGCTATCCACCAGCTACCTCAACCAGCTGGAAAATGACCAGCGCCCCCTCACCGTCACCGTCCTCATGCAGCTGACCCAACGCTTCGGCGTTGATGCCACCTATTTCGCCGGGGACCGTGACCTGCGTGCCCTCGCCGAGCTGCGCCAGCTCTTCCCCGAAGCATCTGAGGCAACTCTTACCGATCTCAGCGGGCGCTTCCCCGAACTTGTGCCCCGGCTTGTCGACGCCGCCGCGCACACCCCCGCGGAACCCGGCCCCTTCGAGGCGGTCCGTGATTTCTTCTATGACGCGCACAACTACGTCCACAGTCTCGACATCGCCGCCGAGGAGCTTTCCGATTCGCTCGGGGACCGAGTCCTGCGCCGCGGGCGCTTGGCCTCCGTCTTACAGGAAGAGTTCGGTGTTACGACGCGCTTTTCCTCCTCGTCCCCGCGGCGCCGCGCCTTCCACAACCGGGAGCTGCACCTGCGCGCGGGACTTACGGAATCCCAGCTCGTCTTCGAAATGGCGCTCCAGTACTGCCTGCTGGCATACCCAGAGCATTGCGCGGAACTCGTCGCCGAATTACCGGGCGAGGAAGCACAGACTATTGGCACGCTGGGCCTCGCTCAGTATTTTGCCGCCGCCGTGACCATGCCTTATACCCAGTTCCTCGCCACCGCGGAGGAAACGCGCTATGACATCGATGTCATCGCGACGGCCTTTGGCACTGGTTTCGAAACCACCGCGCAGCGCTTGTCGACGTTACAGCGACCCGGCCACCAAGGTGTTCCCTTCTCCTTCATCCGCACCGACCGCGCGGGCAATATTTCCAAGCGCCAGTCCTCCACCGCTTTCCACTTCGCCCGCAGCGGTGGCTCCTGCCCGTTGTGGGTGGTGCACCGCGCTTTTGAAACGCCCAACCGCATCACGCGCCAAGTGGCCTCCATGCCCGATGACCACACCTACCTGTGGATTGCGCGCTTCGTCCAAGGCCAGGCCCAGGCCTGGGGCACGCCGCGCAAAGAATTCGTGGTGGGTTTAGGCTGCGATATCGCACAGGCGGATCGCGTGGTCTACGCGGATGCACTCAACCTCTCCCCTTCCGAGGCAACCCCCATCGGCCCCGGCTGCGCTGCTTGCCCGCGCCCGGCGTGCCCACAGCGCGCCTTCCCGCAGGCGGGCCGGCCCGTCAGCCTCGACCTCAATGCAACGCCGGTTTCGGCCTATGCCACCTCGTAGTTCTCTCATTTTCGCCTACGCAGGAGGTTCTCTCCCATGTCCGGCCCGGCACTGTTAGAGCAGCTCACCAGCGAATACGGTAAGCAGTTCACCATGGAAGAAGCCCAGCATGCGGTGAGCACACTGGGCTTATAAGGACGAGCCGAAACTAAATCGGAGTTAGAGCCTACTTACTCAAGGTCGTCGTGAGCAACGAGGCGGCGGGCTGCCTCCGTGATGGTGCCCGACAGGGACGGGTAGACCGCCAGGGAATCCGCGAGCTGGTTCACGGTGAGCTGGTTGGTCACGGCCACGGCGATGGGCAGAATGAGTTCGGAGGCAGTCGGCGCGACGATTACGCCGCCAATGACGCGGCCGGAGGTAGCGCGGCAGAAGAGCTTCACAAAGCCGTGCTGCAGGGAGCGCATCTTGGCGCGCGGGTTGGTGTTCAGCGGCATCATGATGGTGCGGGCGGCAACCTCACCGGCCTCAATCTCCGCCTGCGTAAAGCCCACGGCAGCGATCTCCGGGCGGGTAAACACGGCGGTTGCCACGGTCTTCAGACGCAGCGGGGACACGCCCTCACCCAGGGAGTGGTACATGGCGATACGGCCCTGCATCGCAGCAACGGAAGCCAGCGGGAACAGATCGGAGCAGTCACCGGCGGCATAGATGCCAGCGACATTGGTGCGGGAAACGCGGTCAACCTCGATGTGGCCAGATGGCGTGGTGGCCACACCAACGTGCTCAAGGCCCAGGTTCTTGGTATTCGGAATGGAACCGATGGACATGATGACATGGGAACCGTGGATCTCGCGGCCATCCTGGGTCTTGACCACCACGTTGCCGTCCTCAGTGCGGGAGACCGTCTCCACGCGGCAGTTCTTCTCCAGCTCCACGCCACGCTCAGCCAGGACGGTCTCGAGGACGTCGGCAGCATCGGCGTCGTCATGCGGCAGAATGCGGTCGCGGGACGCCACCATGGTCACGCGCACGCCCATCTCCGCGAAGGCGGACACGAACTCCGCACCGGTCACACCGGAGCCCACCACGATGAGGTGCTCCGGCTCCTCCTTGAGGTCATAAACCTGCTGCCAGGTGAGGATGCGCTCGCCGTCCGGCTGCGCGCCCGGCAGAATGCGCGGGGTAGCGCCGGTGGCAACGAGGACGAGGTCCGCGTCGAGGGTTTCGGTGGTGCCATCCTTGTGGGTGACATCAACCTTGTGTGCTGCACCCTTCACGCCATGCTGATCCTCAGAAAAGGCGGCACGCCCATCAATGACCTTGACGCCAATCTTCTCTAGGCCCGCACGGACGTCGCGGGACTGGTTAGCAGCCAGCGCCTGCACACGGCCGTTGAGGGCCTCCAGGCTCAGCTGCAAGGAGCTGAGCTGGTGGTTCAGGCCCATGTCATCCGCACGGCGGAAATCGGTGCGAATGTTCGCACCAGCGATGAAGGACTTCGAGGGCACGCAGTCCAAGAGAACGGAGGAGCCACCGGGGCCCTGTTCCTCAACCAACGTAATGTGCGCGCCGTACTTGGCGCCGGCGGTCGCAGCCTCGTAGCCTGCGGGGCCACCGCCGATGATTACGATGCGGGGGGCTTCCTGTGACACTGTCGCTCCTTTTTTAAAATTCTGCCTATAAGAACTCTGGGGAAATCCTTGTCACAGTGTAATGCTTAGGCGCTTAATCCTCCACGTTGGCAAACTGTTCTGCTACGGAGCCAAAGAGTTTGACGCCCACGCCGATAGCCCGCTCATCAGGTGCCAAATCTCCCATGTGGAGATCGTGCTGTTCGCCTTCACCGGACCAGCAGCCAAGGCGAGCCATGGAGCCGGGGACCTTCTCCAGGTACCACGAGAAATCTTCGCCGCCCGAGGACTGCGGTGCCTGAACCACGGCTTGCGGGTCGATGGCCTGGGCAGCGCTGGCGAGGAGGGCGGTGGAGACGTCGTCGTTAAGCACGGGCGGAACCCCGCGGTGGTAGACCAGCTCATGTTCCACACCCAGGGGCGCTAGCACCTGTTCCACCAACTCGGAGAAGAGCGTTTGCATATCCCGCCAGATTCCGATGTCTGCCGTGCGCATGGTGCCGGATACAGAACCGGTCTCCGGAATCGCGTTCGGGGCATAGCCGGAATTCACCTGGCCAAAGACCAAGACGGTGCCGGTGCGCGGATCGACGCGGCGTGAGAGCAAACCTGGCAGGTCCGTCAGCAGCTTGCCCAGCGCATAGACGACGTCCGCAGACAAGTGCGGGCGCGAGGTATGCCCGCCCGGGCCGGAGACGTTGATTTCCACGACATCGGTGGCCGAGGTGATCGCTCCAGCGCGAACGCCGATGCGCCCGACGCGCAGCTTCGGTTCAACGTGGACGGCGAAGATGGAGTTCACGCCTTCGAGCGCACCCCATTCAATGACGTCGGTGGCGCCGCCCACCCACACCTCTTCAGCGGGCTGGAAGATGACACGAACACCGAAATCTAGCGGATGCTCGCGATTAAGGTCCGCCAAGGCGCAGGCCGTGGCCAGCGCAATGGTGGTGTGCATGTCATGCCCGCAGGCATGCATGACGCCTGGGACCTCAGAGGTGTACTCGAGGCCGGTGACCTCGGTGACGGGAAGCGCGTCAATATCGGCACGGAAGGCCAAGCGCCCAAGTTCGGTATCGGGACCAATGTCCACCATGAGGCCGGTTTCGGGAAAAAGATGCGGCTCCAAGCCGTACTCGCGCAGGGTGCGGGACAGGAAGCGGGTGGTTTCCACCTCGTTATTGGAGGTCTCCGGGTGGCGGTGAATATGGCGGCGCCACGCGATGACCTCCGCGCGGTGGTTGCTGAACCACTCACTGACGTAGTCCGAGATCACTGCTTCCTCCTCCGTGGTTTTCTCTTGGGAAGAGTCTACAACTAGACCATGCGGTTCAGTTAGCCGGGCAGGTCACACGCTAGATATACTGAGCGGTCTGCCTGCCCGACGGTTTCGCTACAGGTCGATATTGCGGGGACCGTAGAGGCGATCGCCGGCGTCACCCAGCCCCGGCACGATATAAGCGTCCTCGTTGAGGGCAGGATCAATCGCTGCGGTAACCAAGCGAACCGGCAAGCCCGAATTGGCCAACGCATCAACGCCCGGCTGAGCGGAGACCATGCAGATCGCCGTGATGTCGGTAGCGCCGCGGTCCGCGAGGAGCTTCAGGGAGTGCAGGAGGGAACCACCCGTGGCGAGCATCGGGTCGACTACGAAGACGCTGCGGCCGCTGAGATCCTCCGGCAGGGCCTCCAGATAAGGCACCGGCTCGTGAGTTTCCTCATCGCGCGCCATGCCGATGAAGCCGACCTGGGCATCCGGAATCATGGACAGAGCCGGGTCAATCATGCCCAGACCAGCACGGATGATGGGCACGATAATCGGCGGATTCTGCAGGCGGGTGCCCTCCGCCGTGGCGACGGGAGTAACGCAATCAAAATGCTCGACGGGCAGGTCACGGGCTGCTTCATACACAAGCATGGTGCCCAGATCTCGCAGGGCGGCACGGAAAGCGGTGTTATCGCTGCGGGCATCACGCATCAGCGTGAGCCGGGAGGCGGCGAGGGGGTGGTCTACTACGTGGATATCCATGCCCTTCACTGTATAAGAATCCGGCGGGAACCGATCAGCGGGCGGTGCAGTCTAATAAGGCATGACTAGCTTTGAAACATTCACTATTGACACCGAGTACACCCGCCGGCTGGCACACGAGCTGGCCACCGTCTCCCAAACCTCCACCACTCCCCCTCCCGAGCTACCGACGGACCCCGTTCTAGGCGGCTTCACCGGAGCATTTAACTCCGCCATGGAGAACCTTTCTGCCCGCCTTGCCCAGGTCAGGGCGGATGCTGGTGCCGTGGCGGAGTCCAGCTTCCGCATGGCCCGCGAGGCCGAAGACGCTGACGGTGCTCTTGCTAGCGCCTGTGGGAGTCTGTGATGTTGGAGTCAGCACTCACCCACATCGCCCGGATGCAACCGGCGCAGCTTCCCGATGTCTCCCTGCCCACTGTGCCTGATCTCACTGCTGCCGGACCCTTAGCGGAGATAGCGCACGGAGATCCGCAGGCGCTTTTCGACACTGCACGCCAGGCCACCGAGGACCTTTCCACGGCGCGCTCTGCGTTAGATTCCGCGCGCGGGCTCATCTCGGCGGCCGTCAAGGACCTCATCGGGCTGGGCTTCGAGCTGCTCCAGCGCGGGCTGCCTTTAGCCCTGGGCTTGCTCATCCCCAACCCAGCGGCACAGGCCGCGGCCCGCTCTGCTTTGCAGGCTTTGGCAATGGAGTACGTCGGCAAGACGATGCTGCGCGTAAAGCAACTGGCCGGGGAGCTCCTTCAGTCGGCCGCACCCCTCGTGCCCATTGCTCAACGCGCGGTACGCCCTTCAGTGCGCGGTCCGCAGGAGGAAGGCGGGGCTCGCCACGCGCTCACAGCTTCCTCATCCTCCTCTGGCGGTGAAGGAAGTGCGCAAGGCCAGGCCGCGGTGCAAGCCGCACTCTCCCAGCTGGGAACACCCTATGGCTGGGGCGGCACCGGCAACGGTAGCTTCGATTGCTCGGGGCTGACCCAATGGGCTTGGCGCCAAGCTGGGGTGGAACTGCCGCGCACCGCTGAAAACCAGACTGTGGGCCGCCAGGTGAGCGCGGATGAGCTGCAGCCCGGCGACCTCGTCGTGTGGGATGGGCACGTGGCCATGTACTCCGGTGACGGGCAGATGGTGGAAGCCGGTAGCCCCGTACAAACCAATCCGCTGCGCACCAACAACATGGGGATGGCTTTCAAAGGCTTCTGGAGGCCTACAGGGTAGACTATTTGCCCATGAACACCCGCGCTATTGTCCCCATCAAGCTCTCCCTTTCTGAGGGCGATTTCTATACCCTGTGGGCGCCAAAGTGGCGCCAAAACGGTTCCGAGTGGCAGGCTTTTCTCGGTGATGATGAGTCGGTCCTGCTTTTTAACACCGAAGCCGAGATGCTCTGCTTCCTCGAATCTGGCACGAAGCATGACTTGCTCGATCACCCGAAGTGGGAGGTCTTCAACTCCCAGGCGGCAGACCGCGTCGTGCCAGAAAAGAAGCACGTCTACGACCTCATCGGGATGCCGAAGCACCTGGCCGGCCGTCCCAGCCACGAGAACGTGTCCACCGTCGCACGCTGCCTCGAGATTGCGCAGGCGCTGGCAGAGGTCAGCGCCGCAGAGCACACCGTCATCTTCTTCGCATCGCATTCCATCCTGCGCAACCCAGCCCGCGGAGCCGATCACTACGCCGGTGAACAGGGCATGAGCGAGTGGTCCGGCGTGGGCCGCGTTATCCACAGCAACTGGCGCTCGGTCATCGAAGACCTCGACAAGGTGGTCAAGGTCGTTCCTTCCTCTGACTTCACCCAGGATGCAACCACGAACGCCGCCACCCGCATCTCCGCCGCCAGCGAAGCAGCGGAGGAAGCACGCAAGAAGGCCGAGGAAGAGCGCAAGGCCGCCGCGGAATCCGCCGATCCTTATGACAGCTCCCCCTGGGCCGCCGCGGGCATCGACCCGGTAAAGATCACCGCTGATCAAAGGACGGTCTACACTCTGCGCACCTACCTCGACGGCAAGCCGGTTTTCTTGGGTAAGTGGGGCGAAATCTTCACCTTCCCCAGCTCCAAGGTGCTGGTGCGCTGGATCATGGAAAACGATGACCACGACCTAGCAAAGGTTTCCACCTGGGAGGAGGTCGTTGCCGCAGCGAACGCCGGTGAGCTCGAAGTCACCGTCCACCCGGATAACCAGTACAGCTTCTACGGCATCGTCCGCGATATTGAAAAGGGCCCCGAGTCCGTTGATACGGACCAAATGAGCCGCTGCTACGAGGTCTGCGCGGACGCCGCCGACTGGGCCGGGGATGACTCCATCAACTCCTACATGCTGCAGAACCCGCGCTTCCAGGACTACCTGGGCTACATGCTTGGCTCCACCGAGCACGCGGGTTACGTGCCCTCCAAGCCCTACACCGAGCACGCGGAGTCCTGGAAGGGCCTGGAGGAAATGCTGACGAAACGCTTCTCCCGCTTCTAGTTTCTATTCGGAAGACTCACTGACTTCTTCCGCCTCGGAGTCGCTCACACCGGAAGCGTCTTCCGCAAATTCCGGATCCGCCAGTTCCTCATAGGCGGGCAGGATCTCCTGCTCAATGAGGCGCTGGCGGTCTTCTTCGCTAGCAAAGGAATTCTCAATGGCCTTGATGGTGAGGTCGAAGAACTCCTCGAGGCCATAGCCAAAGGTCTCGCTCAGAGCGAGGAACACATCGCTGAGCTTCTCGCCCGCCACCGTGCAGGTAAAGCCGAGCTGCTGCAACAGCGGCAGAGGGTGATCAGCCAGCTCCTCTGCGGGCATTTCCTCCAGCGGCGCAAAGGTCAGCGCGATGTGGCGATCCCGCACCCACGCCGAGGCTTTACCTGGGCGAACGCCTTCGAGATCCGCGCTGAAATCGTCGACGAGATCAGTGGCATGAACAAGGCGCGTCGCACCCGCCTGCACAGCCGCCACGGCGTCCTCATAAGAGGCAACGTCCCTCTCCCACGGGATGAAGTCTGCGCGGAGCTTCTCAGCCGCAGATAGCTCAGTCAGCGCAGCACCGGCAACGCCTTCGCCGGCATCCCAGCTATTGGCATCGCCCTCAACGATGAGGCGGGCATCGATTCCGGGAACGTCGAGTCCTTCCTGCGCCGCAGCGAGTGCCTCAGCGGCGCCGAAGGAGAAAGCACTGGGGCGCAGGCGGAGCTCGGCGTAAACCACGTGGTCGTCGACAAGCGCCTGCACAACAGCCTGCGTGGCCGCGCGCAGCTCCTCCGGGGTGGAAGCATCCGTGGGCAACGGTGCGAAGAGCGTCACCTTGGGCAGACCGGCGAAAATCTCGGCGCCGGAGTCTTTGTTCTCTGGGCTAATTAGTGGTGCGTCATGCATGAGGATCATCCTAGGACGAGGTCTAGGATTAAGCACGCTATGAAACATGTCCCCGCGCTCCTCACCGCCATCGCCCTGGCCGCAACGCCGCCCGCGTTCGCAGAAGAGGAAGAGTCCTCATCGCCCACGCGCACCACCGCGCCGGATACCGACGCCTGCCCGCATTCTCTCGTTCCCGAGGAACCGACGACCACCTCAGAAAGGTTGGCGCCCGGCCAGGAAGCGCCCACTCCCCTGCCCGCGGTTGAGGGCGCTGCGTGTGGCGTGACGGCCCCGCGCGGCTTTCGGCTGAACAAGGACGTTGTAGCTTCGGCATGGATGGTCAGTGACCTGGACACCGGCGAAATCATCGCCATGAAGGATCCCAACGGGCGCTATCGCCCGGCCTCCATCATCAAGGCGCTGCTGGCGCTCGTGGTTATCGAGGAGCTTCCCCTCGACCAGCGCATCACCGCCACGCTTGACGACGCCTCCGTCGAAGGCTCCGCCGTCGGCCTCGGCCCCGATGGGGTCTACACCGTGGAGCAGCTTCTGCAGGGTTTGCTCATGGCTTCCGGCAACGATGCCGCGCACGCCCTCGCGCAGGCCGTTGGCGGGGATGAGGAGGCGCTAAAGAAGGTCAACGCGAAGGCACAGGAGATTGGCACGCGCTCGACGGTGGCGGCCAGTTACTCCGGGCTGGACGCGGCGGGTATGTCGACGTCCGCGGCGGATATCTCGCTGATCTACCGCGCGGCTTTTGCCAACGACACCTTCGCGCGCATCGTCGATACTGAGCACGTGGAGTTTCCCGGCTGGGGTGACATGCCCGGTTATGAGCTGTGGAATGACAATGGGCTCTTCCTCAACGACCCGGATGGCATCGGCGGAAAGACCGGCTATACCGAGGACGCGCACCACACCTTCGTCGGCGCAATTAATCGCGACGGGCGCCGCCTGCAGGCGGTCCTCCTCGATACAACCGTCGAGCATGGTTTCCGCGCCTGGGAGCAGGCGCAGATGCTTCTCGACGAAGCCTCCGACGTCCGCCCCGGCGATGGCGTAGGGCTTTTGGATGATTTCGCGGCTGGGAAAGAAGAGCCCTCGGAACCTGCACTTACCAGCCCGGTTCCTACCACGCCTTCTGCGCCCGCCGCCTCGGAGGCGACTGCGGGGTCTTCGTCCTTTGGGGACTCGCAGGGCTGGATTGGGTGGCTCGTGGCAGGACTCGTCGCACTCCTCGTGGTAGTGGTTGCTACTTTTTCACTACTTCGGCATTAGCCAGGATGTCGTGCTGCCCGCGCAGCGCGTTCTTCGGACCAATCGTGGTCACCACGTAAAGGGCACCAAAGAAGGCAACCAGTGGGCCGATGAGCGGCACGAGGGAGGCCACGCGCCACCAGTTGCGCTTGATACTCTGCTGCCAGGTGAGCTTGTTGTGGGTGGTGACATCGCGCACCGTGTATCCAGCTATCAGCTTCGCCGGCGTTGCCCCTACGCGGACCTCGAAGCAGATGTAATAGGCCACCGTAATGATAGCGGAGACACTGGTGAGCCAGACCTCGCTCACATCCGAGTTAAATACCCCAACGCTCACGAAGAGGGACGCACCGATCGCCGCAATGACGTAGTCGATGACGGCCAAGAGCACGCGGGTGCCGGGAGTTGCGCGCGGGGCGTCCTGAACGGGCGCATCAGGCGCGGGAGCATGGTGGTTCGCGCCCCAGCGGCCGGTCGTGGCGTAATCATCCAGCTGCGCCCACGTGAGCCGAGCACCTGATTCCAGCATTTGGTCATAGCTTGCGCGGGAGGAAGGCTCACAAAGAATGCGGGCGGCAACTGCGAGTTCCTCGCGCTCTGGGTTGTCGGAAAGGTAGCCGAGGCCTTCGAGGCGGGCGTCGGCAGCCGCCAGTTGCACGCCCAGTTCGCGTGAGGTCGCGCGCGAATCCAGGGTGAAGTGCGCGTACAGGTTCGGAGCAAAAGACGCTGGTAGCATCCCGCCCTACTTCCGGCGCAGCAGGGCCCATGCACCCGCGGCGGCCGCACCAAGGGCAGCACCGGCGCCCAAGGTCACGCCCGTGTTCGGGCCCTGACGGATTTCGTTGCGGACGCGGATAACAGCCTGATCCGGAACCGGCGGGACTAGCAGCTCGAGAGACTCCTCGGTGGTCGCCGTCCACGCGGAAACATAAAGCACGACGCGCCAGACCAGGTACATGACCACCATGAGGACGATTACCGGGCCAAACACGGCACCGGCCGGGTTGCCTGCTGCAGAAGACATGATGACGGTGGACAGCTGCTTGATGGCCTCAAAGAGCACCGCGCCGATGGCCGCGCCCATCAGGCCCGACTTGGTGGGCACCTTCGTGCGCGGCAGGAAAGCCACCATCCACCAGAAGACGAGGAAGTTGGCGATAAGACCGATCACGATGCCGGCGATAACCAAAACGGTTCCCATACCGGGGAAGGACTCAATGCCGACCCACTCGAAAACCTTCTGGGTCAGCCCGGAGGAACCCGCCGCCGTCACGCCGAAGGCGATAACCATGGCCAGGAGCAGGCCGATGAGCCCCAGCAGGTCGCTGAGCTTCTTGGTCACAAAGTTGCCCGGGGCGTCAGTCGGATCCTGCATCCACATCGCCGAAATGCCGATGCGCAAGTTATTCATCCAGCCGAGTCCTGACCACAGGGTGGTGAGACCACCGATGCCGTACATCGCGCCGCGCTGTTCAATTGCGGTGTGAAGAAGCTCCGTGATCGAATTCCCCAGATCGCCCGACACGGCGTTGGCGATCTGCTCCTCCAATTGCTGCATGAGGTCGGGGCGGTTCGCCAGCACCGTCGCGGCAGCGGCCACGGTGAGCATGAAGATCGGGAAGAGAGCCAGGACCGAGAAATATGTAATTCCGGCTGCGAACTGGTTGCCGCCTTCACTACCGTAGCGGTCCAGCATCTTCATGATGTGGTCGATGAAGCCGGACTTCTCACGGACTTTATCTACCGCGTCCGGCTCATCGGCATAGGCACGCTCGATGCCGTAATCATCTGTCTTCTTCTCATCAGGTCGTGTCGTTGGCGCCACAGGCCTTCCCCTTAAAAATTGATTACAGAATCCTCTACACAGTCTTCATCATGCTAGCCAACTCAGCCGCGACGCGCGGGGAGAAAGCCCACCGCCTCGTAGACCTTGTCCACGAGCGGGGTGGCAATCTCCGTGGCGTGCTCGGCACCCTGGGCCAAGATGCGCTCGAGCTCGCCGCGGTCTTCCATGAGCTCGTCATAGCGAGCCTTCAGCGGAGTGGTGAAGGCCTCGAGCGCCTCGGCCGTATCGACCTTGAGGTGGCCATAGCCCTGGCCGGCATACTTGTCCACGAGATCCGGGATGCTCTCCCCCGTCAGCGCGGACTGGATGGCCAGTAGGTTGGACACGCCCGGCTGCTTCTCGCGGTCAAAGGCCACCACGCCGAGGTCATCGGTCACCGCGGACTTGATGCGCTTGGCGGAGGTCTTGGGAGCATCGAGCAGGTTTACGATGCCCTTCGGGTTTGCCCCCGACTTCGACATCTTGGACGTCGGCTCCTGCAGGTCATAAATCTTGGCCGAGCCTTCCGGAATGAAGGCCTCCGGTACGCGGAAGACCTCGCCGTACTTGTTGTTGAAACGCTCCGCCAGGTTGCGGGTGAGCTCGAGGTGCTGGCGCTGGTCCTCCCCCACCGGCACGTAGTGCGGGGAATACAAAAGGATATCCGCAGCCATCAAAACGGGGTAGGTAAACAAGCCCACGGACGTGCGGTCCTGGCCCTGCTTGAGGGACTTGTCCTTGAACTGGGTCATACGGGAGGCCTCACCGAAGCCCGTCAGGCACTGCAAAACCCACGTCAGCTCCGCGTGTGCGGGGACGTGGGATTGTACGAAGAGGGTGGATTTCGCCGGGTCAATGCCCAATGCGATAAGCTGCGCGGCGCCCGCCACGGTGCGGTGGCGCAGTTCCTCCGGGTTCTGCTCCACCGTGATGGCGTGCAGGTCCGGGATGAAGTAAAAAGCCTCGTGGGAGTCTTGCAGGTCAATCCACTGCTTGAGCGCTCCGAGGTAGTTACCCAGGTGGTAGGAGTCCGCCGTGGGCTGGATGCCGGAGAGGACTCGAGAAGCGGAGGTCGATGCAGAAGTGGAGTCAGTCATGGTTGACTACTCTACTCTGCCGCCTCCGCTGGGGCGGCGCTGCGTCGGTTAAATCTTGCGGGAGGTCGGGCTAATAACGTCCATCATGACGGCGAAACCAGCCACCATGAACGCGCCGCCAACGCCCTGGAGGACGATCGGGCCAAGGAAGGCAAAGGACGGTCCGACGATGGTCCACCACCAGATACCCAGGGCAAGCAGAATAGCGCCGAGGACAAAGTAGATGATTGCGCGGGTCATGAGCATCTCCTGCGAAATAGAAAAGGACGTTAAGACGGGATTATCGTACCACTACTTGGAGTGGGCTACTTGTACTCGACCAGAAGCGGAGAGTGATCAGACCAGCGCTCCTCCACCGTCGGCGCCTTCTCCACCCACGTGCGCTGCGCGCGCTCCAGCATGGCCTTCGTGGCCGCCTGGTAGTCAATGCGCCATCCGGCATCGTTGTTAAAAGCCTGGCCGCGGTAGGTCCACCAGGTGTAGGGGCCATCCGCCTCTGGGTGCAGGCGCCTGGCGACGTCAAACCACTGCGGATCCGCAGCCGCCTCCCAGGCGGTCTTGGTCTCATAGTCCACCACGCCGAGCCAGTCCCCGAGCCCCTTCTTGTCCTGCGGCTGCTCATCCGGGAAAGAACCGAAGACGCGGTCCATAAAGGCGCGCTCCTCCGGCAGGTGGCCGGACTTCTTCTCATTGGCCTTATTGTTCTTTAGGTCTTGGGCGCGGTGGCAGATGTTCCAGTCACCGCCAATGACGGCCTCCGGGTACGTTGCAGCCATCTCATCCAAAACTTCAGAAAACTCATCCAAGAAGAGGTACTTCTCATCCTGCTTCGGGGAATCGGTATCACCAGACGGCAAATACAGGGAAGCCACCCGCACGCCTTCCACGGTGGCGGCGATGAAGCGGCCGGATTCGGCGAAGGAGCCGAAGCCTACGGAGACGTCGCCAAGCGCGTGCTTCGATAGGATGCCCACGCCCGCGCGGCCCTTGGCGGCGGATTCGGCCTGTACCAGGTTCCATCCGGCCTCCAGGGCCGGAGCCAGAGCCTTCTGGGTCTGCTCGGGGTTGGCGCGCACCTCCTGCATAAGGACGACGTCGGCGGGCGTGGTTTCCAGCCATGCGTTCATACCCGGGTTGTTCTCGTTGCGCTGTTTGCAGGCCGCGCGGATGCCGTTAACGTTGACGGAGGCGATGGTGAAACTCATGCCGGCCAGTCTAACTCTGTTCAATAATCTTCACGGAAGGGCCGCGGCGGCGCTTGTCCCACATGGTGATAACCCAGGTGATGCAGCCGGCCACCGCCAGTCCCGCACCGGCAAGGGCGGTGGAGTTATAGGAATAACCTGCGCCCACGACTGCGCCGCCGATGGCCGCGCCCGCTGCATTAGCGATGTTGAGGGCGGACTGGTTCAGCGCCGCCGCCAAGGTCTGTGCATCCCCCGCCACGTTGACCAAGCGCAGCTGCAGTGAGGGCACGAGAATGGAGCCGAAGAAGGCCAAGACGCCAAAGACAATCGTGCCCGCCCACGCGCTGTGCGCCACGAAGTAGAAGGTCACCGACACTCCAACCATGCAGATGAGAGCAAAGATGATGCCGAATTCCAGGTTTCGGTCCGCCAGCGCACCGCCAGCGACGTTGCCGACAGTCATACCGATGCCATAAGCCATGAGCACAATCCACGTGTAGTTCGGGTCCATGCCGGCGACCTCCGTCATGGTCCACGTGATGTAGGTGTAGACGGCGAACATGCCGCCGAAGCCGACGGTGCCGAGGAATACGGTGAGCAGGACCTGACTGTTTTTCAACGCGCCGAGCTCGGTGAACATATCCGTTTCCGGCATACGCGTCATGTGCGGGAAGAGGAAAAAGAGCAGCACCATCGTTAAAGCTGCAAGGGCCACGACCAGGTAGTAGGCCGAATGCCAGCCCAGTCCCTGGCCCAACGCTTGGGCTGCTGGTACACCGATCACGGTGGCAACGGAAAGCCCCATGCCCACCATCGACATGGCAAACCCTTGCTTGCCCGGTGGGGCCATCGAGGCCGCCGCCAGATTAGCTACGGAGAAGTATGCGCCATGCGGCAGGCCCGCGATGAAGCGCGCCATCAGCAGGACGCCGTAGTTAGGGGCCACGGCCGTGAGCAGGTTGCCCACGAGCAAGAATCCAATAAGCAAGATGATGAGGCGGCGGCGTGGGAGCTTGCCCGTGAGTGCTGCGATGACCGGCGCGCCCACGACGACGCCGAGCGCGTAGACGGAGATGACTACCGACGCCGTGTCTTCCGTAATCCCGAAATCATCCGCGATGAGCGGCAGCAGGCCCATGGAGGTGAACTCCGTGGTGCCGATGGCGAAGGCACCCATCGCCATGGCAATCATGACAATGGTGCGGCGTGTCGTGGAGATTTCCGTCTGGCGTGGGACGGGACGGCGTTGGATGCGGGGAGCAGAGTGCGGGAGATTCACGTGCGCGTACCTTAGTCCCTTTCCCGCGCGCAGACGAGAAGGCCGTATCAACCACACAGCCCTGCCCCGCTGGTGGCGCGAGTCACAGGGGGACCGGCACCGCGAGAAAATAAGACAGGTATCCTGTGAGGTTGAACAGTTTTCAACTTCTTTAGGAGAACCATGGCAAAGATTATCTGGACCCGTACCGACGAGGCGCCGCTGCTGGCGACCTACTCCTTCAAGCCGGTCGTGGAGGCTTTCGCTTCCACCGCGGGCATCGAGGTAGAAACCCGCGACATTTCCCTGGCCGGCCGCATCCTGGCCCAGTTCCCGGAGCGCCTTGGTGACAAGAAGGTTTCCGACGCCCTGGCTGAGCTTGGCCAGCTGGCCAAGACCCCGGAAGCCAACATCATTAAGCTGCCGAACATCTCCGCTTCCCTGGTGCAGCTGAAGAAGGCTATTGCTGAGCTGCAGGCTGCCGGCTTTGATCTCCCGGAGTACGAAGAGGCTCAGGAGAAGTACGACGCCGTCAAGGGCTCCGCCGTGAATCCGGTTCTGCGTGAGGGCAACTCCGACCGCCGCGCCCCGATTGCAGTCAAGAACTTTGCTAAGAAGAACCCGCACAAGATGGGTGCTTGGTCCGCTGATTCCAAGACCAACGTGGCGACCATGGACGCTAACGACTTCCGCCACAACGAGAAGTCCGTCATCATGCCGGAGGAGGACACCCTCTCCATCGTCCTGAAAACCGCCGAAGGCGAGCAGACCCTGCTGGAGAAGCTGCCGGTCCTCAAGGGTGAGGTCATCGACGGCACCTTCATGTCCGCCAAGGCACTCGATGAGTTCCTCAAGGCGCAGGTTGCCCGCGCCAAGGAGGAGGGCGTGCTCTTCTCCGCTCACCTCAAGGCCACCATGATGAAGGTCTCTGACCCCATCATCTTCGGCCACGTGGTGCGCGCTTTCTTCGCTGACGTCTTTGAAAAGTACGGCGAGGAGCTCGAGGCCGCTGGCCTCAACGGCGAGAACGGCCTGGGCGCTATCTACGAGGGCCTGGACAAGCTGGAGAACGGCGCTGAGATCAAGGCTGCTTTCGACGCCGCGCTTGCCGCGGGCCCAGACCTCGCCATGGTCAACTCCCACAAGGGCATTACCAACCTGCACGTTCCGTCTGACGTCATTATCGACGCCTCCATGCCGGCCATGATCCGCACCTCCGGCCACATGTGGAACAAGAACGACGAGGAGCAGGACACCCTCGCCGTCATCCCGGATTCCTCCTACGCCGGCGTCTACCAGGCCGTGATCGAGGACTGCAAGGCCAACGGCGCCTACGACCCGACCACCATGGGTACCGTCCCGAACGTCGGCCTCATGGCACAGAAGGCTGAGGAGTACGGCTCCCACAACAAGACCTTCAAGATCCCGGCTGCGGGCACCGTTGAGGTTCGCAACTCCAAGGGTGAGGCTCTCATCTCCCACGACGTGGAAGCTGGCGATATCTGGCGCGCCTGCCAGACCAAGGACGCCCCGATCCAGGACTGGGTCAAGCTGGCTGTCAACCGTGCCCGTCTGTCCGGCATGAAGGCCATCTTCTGGCTCGACCCGGAGCGCGGCCACGACGCCAACCTCATCGAGCTGGTCAAGAAGTACCTGCAGGATCACGACACCGAGGGCCTCGACATCTCCATCGAGGACCCGGTCACCGCGACCAAGATCTCCGTCGAGCGCATCCGCAAGGGCGAGGACACCATCTCCGTGACCGGTAACGTCCTGCGTGACTACAACACCGACCTCTTCCCCATCCTCGAGCTGGGCACTTCCGCCAAGATGCTGTCTGTGGTTCCGCTCATGGCTGGCGGCGGCCTGTTCGAGACCGGTGCCGGCGGCTCCGCCCCGAAGCACGTCCAGCAGGTTCAGGAGGAGAACCACCTGCGCTGGGACTCCCTCGGTGAGTTCCTGGCTCTGGCTGAGTCCTTCCGCCACGAGCACAACACCAACGGCAACGCCAAGGCTGGCGTGCTGGCCGCTGCGCTGGACAAGGCTACCGAGACCCTGCTGGATGAGGGCAAGTCCCCGTCCCGCAAGGTGGGCGAGAACGACAACCGCGGCTCCCACTTCTTCCTGACTCTCAACTGGGCCAAGGAGCTGGCTGCGCAGACTGACGACGCCGAGCTGGCCGAGGCCTTCAAGCCGGTTGCTGAGGCCCTCGAGGCCAAGGCTGGCGAGATTGAGCAGGCGCTTCTCGACGTCCAGGGCTCCCCCGTCGACCTCGGCGGCTACTATGCCCCGAACGAGGAGAAGCTCAACGAGACCATGCGCCCGGTTGCTGCCTTCAATGAGATCATCGATGGCCTGAAGAAGTAACTCCCCGCTTCTCCTCTAGCCCCGACGTCTTAAGCCAGGGCTAGCCACCACAAAGGCTCGATCCACGATGAGTGGGTCGAGCCTTTTCTTGCTTCATTAACCACAAACAGGCCTAAAACAGCACTCTACGACGCCATTTTTACCCGTTGAGCTGCGAAGACTTTTTCTTGACTGTTTCTTGCTTCTCGCGCCTTATCTCGCGGGGTTTTCATCCTTTGAACGCCGAGGACCCCAGTTAGTTAAAAAGTTTTTCAATACTCGGGAACCGAGAAACCCTCGCCTCCGACTACTAGTGCAGTTGATATCAGCACCTGTCCATCGCCCCTCCTGAACGCCCCGCGAACGTTCAGCAGGGCCTTAATCGATAGACCCCGAAAGAGCACTACTTATGAGTCGGACGGCTCTGCGATCCTTCATTCAACGCATCCACTTTTATGGCGGCATGTTCGCCGGCCCCTTCATCCTCGTTGCGGCATTGACTGGCTGCCTCTATGCCATGGCACCCTCCCTGGAGAAGGTAGTGTACCGCGACGTCATGACCGTTCCGGCAGTCGAGCACCCCGTGAGCTTGGAGGAACAAATCCAAGCCGCGCAGCAGGAGCACCCCGACATGCCGGTCACGCAGGTCTGGCCGGCCACGACACCGACGGATTCCACGCGCGTGCTGGTCTCCGATGAAAGCATCGACGAGAGCCTGCAGCGCACCGTCTTCATCAACCCCGCCACCGCTGAGGTCATCGGCGACTACCCCACCTATTCCGGCCTGGGTGAGATGCCGCTGCGCCGTTGGATTTCCTCCCTGCACGAAAGCTTTCACTTGGGCAAGATCGGTGAGCTCTACTCGGAGCTGGCCGCTTCCTGGTTGTGGGTCATGGCCCGTGGAGGTCTCTATATGTGGTGGATTCGCCGCCGCCCGAAGAACAAAGCAACCGCGAACGCCACCCAACGCCAGCCCAAGCGCTCTGCCCGCTGGAAGGCCACCCGCCTGCATTCCACTATTGGCGCCTGGATCTTCATCGGCCTGCTTGGCCTCTCTGCCACCGGTATCACGTGGTCGGGACTGGCCGGCGACAACGTCGATTCCCTCGTCGAGCGCATGAACTGGAAGGCCACCCCCATCGAGACTGCCCTCCCCGGCACCACCACCGAAACACATGAACACACTGGCCATGAAGGACATGAAGGTCATGGGGTTGGAAGGGCGTCGTCAAGCTCGAGCGTAGCTGCCGAGGCCGAGCGCGTCCTCGCCACCGGCCGCGCCGAGGGGCTGACCGGACCGCTGCGCGTGTACCCGCCGGAGGACGCCAACTCCGCCTGGCAGGTCAGCGAACGCTGGGTGGAATGGCGCACCACCTCCGATGCAATTTCGGTAGATGGCGCCACCGGAGAGATCATCGACCGCCAGCCTTTCTCCAGCCTGCCGCTGTTTAGCAAGCTCAGCAGCTGGGGCATCTACCTGCACATGGGCATCATGTTCGGCCTTCCACTGCAGATTGCGCTGCTCGCACTGGGCCTCGCCACCGCCGCGCTGGTGGTGCTGGGCTACTACATGTGGTGGAAACGCCGCCCGCGCTTCCTCCCCACCACTCATTTCTCTTGGGCCACCACAGGACTGGGCGCGCTATTCGCGGCCACCGTCGGCGTCTTCCTGCCGCTCTTAGGAATCACCTTGGCGGCGTTCCTGATTCTCGATGTCATCCTGGTGAACCGTGCCACCACCCCGCGCAAGGAGCGCACACCGGTTCCAGTCGGATAGTTTAGTGAAAGCCATCACATAGGGCGGAGCTTATTAGGTACGGTAGTTTCTTATGACTAACCCACTACTGACCCCCTCCACGCTGCCCTACCAGCTCCCGCCGTTTGCGGAGATCAAGGTCGAACACTACCGCCCCGCCTTCGACGAATCACTCGCGCTTCACGACGCCGAGATCACCTCCATCACCGACAACCCCGCCGCGCCCACGTGGGAAAACACCGTAGAGGCGCTCGAGCGCTCCGGCCAGGACCTCGACCGCGTCATGGCGGTCTTTGGTAACCTCTCCGGCACCGACGTCACCGAGGAGATGGAGGAGATCGCCGCCGACATCTACCCGCGCCTGTCGGCGCACTATGACGCGATGTACCAGAACGAGGTGCTCTACGCGCGCATCAAGGAGGCCACGCCGCCTGCCGACGACGCCGAAGGCCAGCGCCTCCACGACCACCTCCTGCGTACCTTTGCCCGCAAGGGCGCCGACCTCGACGCGGCCGGCAAGGCCCGCCTGTCCCAGATCAACCAGCGCCTCTCCGCGCTCTCTGAAGAATTCGGCCGCAACCTCATGGCGTCTACCCGCGAGCGCGCAGTCTCCTTCACCGAGGAAGAACTCGAGGGCCTGCCCGCCGAGCGCATCGCCTCCGCCAAGGCCGATGCCGAGGCACTCGGCCGCGAAGGTTTTGTCATCCCGCTGGAGCTGCCGACCGTGCAGTCCGAGCTGAGCCGTCTGGCGCGGGAGGATGCGAGGGGGAGGTTGTATGGGGCGTCGGCAAGCAGGGGCTCCGAGAACAACATCCCGGGGCTCATCGAGGCCGTGCAGCTGCGCGCCGAGCGCGCCGAGCTGTTGGGATTTGCCACGCATGCCGACTACGTCATCGCCGAAGAAACCGCCGCGACTGCCGACGCCGCCCGCACCATGCTTTTCGACCTCGCCCCCGCCGCTGCTGCCAACGCCGAAGGCGAGCAGAAACTCCTCGCGGAGGAAGCAACACTCAACGGCCAGGGTTTTAGCGCCGCGGACTGGCCCTACTGGGAATCCAAGGTCCGCGCCCGCGACTTCTCCCTCGACGAGGAGGAACTGCGCAAGTACTTCCCGCTGGACCAGGTCCTGGAGAAGGGCGTCTTCGCCGCCGCCGAGCGCCTGTACGGCATCACCGTCATCCCGCGCGATGACCTCGAGGGCTACGCGGAGGGGGTCCGCGTCTGGGAGGTGCGGGACGGAGACGTCAATCACGTGAATAAGGACTCGCACGGGATCGGCCTTCTTCTTACCGACTACTTCGGGCGCCCCACCAAGCGCGGCGGCGCATGGATGAGCGAGTTCGTGGGGCAGTCCCGACTGCTGGAGCGCAAGCCGGTCATCGTCAACGTCATGGGCATCACCAAGCCCGCCGACGGCTCCCAACCGCTGCTGAGCATGGACGAGGTCCGCACCGTCTTCCACGAATTCGGCCACGCCCTGCACGGCCTGCTTTCCGACGTCCGCTACCCCACCTTCGCCGGCACCAACGTGCCGCGCGACTGGGTGGAGTTCCCCTCGCAAATCAACGAGAACTGGGCGCTCGATAAGAACTTGGTCAAGGAGTACGCCCGCCACGTGGAGACCGGCGAGCCGATCCCGGACGAGCTTCTCGACGCCATTTCCGCCGCCTCCGAGTTCGGCCAGGGTTTCGCTACCTCGGAGTATCTGGGGGCGTCGATCATCGACCTCGCGTGGCATTCCCTGAGTGCTGCCGAGGCCGCCAAGCTAGAGGCCACCCCGGAGGCCGTCGCCGAGTTCGAGGCCGAGGCCCTACGCGCGGCCGGGCTGGACAACGAGCTCATCGCGCCGCGCTATCGCTCGACCTACTTCAACCACATCTTCGCCGGTGGCTACTCCGCGGGCTACTACTCCTACCTGTGGGCTGAGGCGCTCGACGCCGATGGCTTCGAGTGGTTCAAGGAGCAGACCGACCTGCGCGCGGCTGGCCAGAAGTTCCGCGATGTCATCCTGTCGAAGGGCGCATCCCGCGACTTCGCGGAGGCCTACCGCGAGTTCCGCGGCCGCGACAAGGACGTCGCGCCGCTGCTCAAGCGCCGCGGCCTCGCCGGCGCCTAGTACCCACGAAGCCTGACCCGCGCAGAATACTGACAAGCAAACACCACGAGCTCGGCATCTAAGGCCGGGCTCTCAAACCGAGTGCCGACTAGTTATCCACAGATTTCGGTGGGAAGCTGGTTGGGTTCTTGGCGGTGGGATGGGGTGCTTTTAGGCTGCAGGGTATGAGATTGCAGACGTACTTCGCCGCCCTCGGCCGCGCCATTGACCTGGTGGCCGAGTGCGCGGGCCTGTCTGAATCTGACCTAGTCGCCCTCGGTGCCGCGCCTGCCGACGCCACCGTGTTCCTCTCCCTCCACCACACCTACTTCGGGCACACCTCTTCGACGAAGAAGCAGCGCACGGCGGTGGAAGCCGCGCGCCGGCGCGGGCACGGGCTGGTGACCTTGCAGCTCATCGAGCACTTCGTGGCCAAAGTCCGGAACCACAACAAAGCGTGGGACTTGCGGGTAGAGCTGTGCCAGACCAGAGCGGAGCTAGTGGAAAAAGTAGCGCGCAAGAGGCTGCGGATGATGCGCAAACCCCGCACATATGCCGAGCGCGCCAAGCTCACCCAGCATGGCAACGGTCTGGCCACCCTCACGGTCACCGCGGACTCGTTGCAGCTTACCGGCGTCTTCGAAGGCATCGACCAGGAACGCCCCGGCGAGAGTTTCTTCGAGAATCTGGACGGCGGTGGCGTCAAGACTGAAGTTGCCACCATGGCGGTCCTGCAGCTCGATGACTACGCCGAGCTGCTCAAGGGCAATACCGACAAGGACGACGAAGAGTTCATCGTCCGGACAACCAATGGCGCGACGATGACCGGCTCGCAGCTGGTGGAGCGCGCTTTGCTGGACAAGGGGGTCATCGTGGCGGTCAGCCGCGAGCATGGCCCGCTCGATGTCTTCCGCTTCCAGCGCTTCGCCACTGCCAAGCAGCGTCTCGCCTTGGCCGCGGAGAATCCCTGCTGCGCATGGGAGGGCTGCAAGGTGCCCTTTGAGAAATGCCAGATCCACCACATCAAGGCCTGGGCCCGCGGCGGGCCCACCAATATCCTCAACCTGGTGCCGCTATGCCCGTACCACAACGGAGTCAACGACGACGACCCCGATGCCCCGCCCTCACGCGGCCACATGGATCGTATCGGTGGGCGGGTCGCATGGATTCCGCCATACGACGCCGCGCCAGTCTTCACCAGCGCCTTCAACTGACTCTTCAACTCACCCTAATGCCCGTTAAGGCACCGGTGTGCCTCGTCCCGCCAGTGCAGGTAGCAGTGCAAGAACGCCGCTACCAACGCCAGGGCATTCTTCCAGCAATGTTTGGTCGAACCCCGCAGGAAATCACTTCCTCGCGGGGCATTCGGCGTGCTGGTGTGCCGGCTGTGCTGGGTTAGCCGGCGTTGCGCAGCGCGGTGGCTAACCCGTTCATCGTGACTTGGATGGTCTTGGATACCAGGAACTGGTCGTCGCCGCGGCGGTAGCGACGCAGCAGCTCTAACTGGACGGCGTTGAGCGGAAGCAGATAAGGATAGCGCCGCTTGAGTGAACGTGCTTGGCGCTGATTCTCGCTCACCAGATCCGCGTTACCGGTGACCTTGAGGTAGACCTCGCGGGTGCGCTCAAATTCCTCGGATATCAGGCCAAAGATGCGGTCCGCGGTGTCCTTGTCGTCGACCAAGTTGGCGTACAGGCGCGCTAGCTGCATCTCCGCCTTGGCCATGACCTGCGCCATGTTGGCAAACACGGAGCGGAAGAAGGGCCACGTGTGGTACAGATCGCGCAGCTCCTCCCAGCGCTTCTCTTCTTCGCCAGCTCCGGTATCTGCTCCAGCATTCTCGGAGGCTGCTACATCCGTTGTGGTATTTACCGCACTTACTGCACCTCCGGAGGCTGTCGCTCCTCCGGAGGATTGCTGCACCCACGCCGTCACCGCGCTGCCCACGCCGAACCAGCCCGGAATGTTGGTGCGGGACTGCGACCACGAAAGCACCCAGGGAATCGCCCGCAAATCCGTAATCGCGGTGGTCTGCTTGCGAGAAGTCGGGCGCGAGCCCAAGTTAAGCTCGCCAATCTCGTGCAGCGGGGTGGACTGGGTGAAGTAGGTGATGAACCCGGGGTCGTCGACAAGCTGGCGGTACGCCGTACCGCTCAAGGCCGCCAGCTCGCGCATGATCTCGTAGGCGCGCTCCGGATCCGCAATCGGCTCGGTATCCAGCAGCGACGCCTCCAACGCGCCGGAAACGAAAGCCTCCAAGTGGCGGCGCGCGGTCTCCGGAGCTCCATACTTCGCAGAAATCACCTCACCCTGCTCGGTGATGCGCACCGAACCCGACACCGCGCCCTTCGGCTGCGCCAAAATCGCGTCATACGTCGGACCACCGCCGCGGCCCACCGCTCCACCACGGCCATGAGCCAAACGCAGCTCCACGCCGTGGCGCGCGCAGAGCTCAACCAGGGCCAATTCGGCGTCGTACAGCGCCCAGTTTGCCTGCAGGTAACCGCCATCCTTGTTGGAATCCGAATACCCCAGCATGACCTCCTGGATATCCCCGCGCGAGCGCAGATGTTCACGGTACACGGGCACCTGCCATAGCTTCTCCAAGATGCCGGCGCCGGCCTTCAGATCCTCGATGGTCTCAAACAGCGGCACCACGTCCACCTGGCTCAGGCCCACCTCCTTGAGCAGCACCATCGGCTCCAGAATGTCGGAGACGGTTCCAGTCATAGAAATAATGCAGTGCGACACCGACTCCGGCCCAAAGTCCCGCACAGCGCATGCCGCCGCACGGAAAATCCCCAGCTCCTTCGCGGTATCTTCGCTGAACTCCCGCTCGGAGCCGGGGAAGAGCAGCGGGCGATTGGTCTGCAGCTCGCGCACGAGCAGCGCGACCTTCTCCTCCTCCCCCAGCGCGCGGTAGTCCGGGGTGATGCTGGCCGCGGCGAAAATCTCGGTGAGGACGTTCTCAAAGGACTCCGAGTTCTGGCGCATATCCAGCGTCGAAAGGTGGAATCCAAACGTCGTCACCGCCGAGCGCAATCGAGCCAAGCGGTCATCGGCGATGATGTCGTCATTGAACTGGCGCAGCGAGCGGTCGATCACGTCCAGGTCCCGCTTGAGCTCTTCCGGCGACGCATAGGCGCTTGGTGACGCCTCCCCCTCCAACCTCGCCAGCACCTTCTTCCGGATGCCGAAGATGGCCCGGCGGTAGGGTTCGTCGACGCGGGATTTTTCGTCGTTCTGGGAGGCGTCGGCAAGCGCGCCCAGTTCTTTGGAACTGGAGGAATAGCGATCCGACAGGGAGAGCTCGCGCTCCAGCTCACCGAGTTCGTCGGCGTAATACTGGAGCACCGTTGCCGCGGCCTTGCGGGTGGCATAGGTCAGGGTGCGCTCGTCGACGTACGGGTTGCCGTCATGGTCGCCGCCAATCCAGGAGCCGGGGCGGACAACGGGGGAATCAGGAAGCTGCTGGCCAAAAGTCTCGCGCATGGCGTGGCGGATGGCACGGTTGAGTGCAGGGACCTGGTCGAGCAGCGACAGCTTGTAGTAGCGCAGGCCGACGTCAATCTCGTCTTCGAGGGTGGGGCGGGCGATGCGAATCAGCGCGGTCTGCCACAGCAGCGTCATGCGCAAATACATTTCCTTCTCGATTGCCGCCATGTCGCCGCCGCGGTGCGCTTCCTTGAGGAGGTCTTTAATGCGGGTCTGAGTATCGAAAACAGTGCGGCGGCGGGTTTCGGTGGGGTGCGCGGTGAGAACGGGGGCGACGTGCGCGCCGCGGATGACGGAGGAGGCGTCGGTTGGCGTGACGCCTTCTTCTTTGAGCTTGGCGAATGTTTTCCGCAGGGAGACGGGCGCCTCAACGGACTCGTCATCCAGATCCTCTACCAGGTTGGCGATGAGCGCGAAATAGCTGAACGCACGGGCCACGAGGTTGACCTTGGTGATGTCGAGATCGCGGAAAATGGCGACGAGGTCCTCCGGCTTGGCATCGCCGTGTGCGATGTCAAAGGCCATGCGGCGGGTCGATTCGACGAGCTCGAAGACGCCCTCGCCTTCCTGCTGCGCGATGACCCGGCCGAGCACCCGGCCGAGGAAGCGGATATCTTCGCGGACTTGTTCAGGGGCGGGTGTGCTCACGACGAAGTGCCTTTCTGGGCGTGATGTGTTCAGCTAGCACATCTCAATGTAGCCCAGAGCACTATAGAGCGATAGTTATTTGGGAAAAGAGCTCACGTGCAGAATGTGTTAATGGACAAAGTTAGCGAGCCACGCGGCGTGGAGGCGCGAGTCGCCGTTTTCTTCCGGGTGGAAGCTCAACGCCGTCACATAACCTTGGCGCACGCCCACAATTACCTCGTGGCCTGCGGAGGGATGAGTTAGCTCCCCGTCATGTTCGGCGCCATCTTTGCACGCCGCGCTATCTTCGCCAGCCGCGCCACCAGTCACAGTGTCGGGCGCAGGGGCGGGCACGGTGGCGATGACCTCGACGCCCTCGCCCACGCGGGTAACGATGGGCGCGCGGATGAAGCTCGCCTCAATGTCTAGCGTGATACTTCCGGGCCCTTCGCCATTAGTCTCGGTGTCCCGGGACTCGGTGCGCCGTGGCCCAACTTCTGAGGTCTCTACATCGGGCCACTGGCCTTGCATCGCGACGGGAACGATGCGCTCCTCGGAGAAGCGTTGGTTGCCGAAGGCGTTGCGGCGCACGGTGACGTCGATAAGCCCCAGCGTCTGCTGGCCCGGCGCGGGGTTTTCCAGCTCGCGGGCGCTGTAAATGAGCCCCGCGCAGGTGGCGAGGACCGGCAGCCCACCCTCGACGGCGCGGCGCAGCGGCTCCGCAACGCCGAAGGAGCGCGCCAGCTTATCGATGGCGCTCGACTCGCCGCCGGGCAGAATGATTCCGTCCAGCCCGTCGAGGTCCTTAGGCAGACGCACCCGGCGCGTTTCGGCGCCGAGGCTCTCCAGCACAGCGATATGCTCTTCCACTCCGCCCTGCAGCGCGAGCACTCCGACGAGTGGCCGCGCCGTGTCCGCTGCCACCATCGTTCCCTTTGCGCGTTCTATGCTCAGTGCTCGCACAGGTCCTACCAGCCGCGCTCGGCCAGGCGGTGCGGGGCGGGGATGTCGTTGACGTTGATGCCCACCATGGCCTCGCCCAGGCCGCGGCTGATCTTGGCCAGCTCGGCCGGCTGGTCGTAGAGGGTCGCTGCCTTCACGATGGCCTCCGCGCGCTTCGCAGGCTCGCCGGACTTGAAGATGCCGGAGCCGACGAAGACGCCTTCGGCGCCCATTTGGCGGACGAGGGCGGCGTCGGCAGGCGTGGCGACGCCGCCGGCGACGAACAGCACGACCGGCAGCTTGCCGGTCTCCGCCACCTCAGCAACGAGGTCATACGGCGCCTGCAGCTCCTTGGCGGCGACGTAGAGCTCGTCGCGGTCGAGGTTCTGGAGGCGCGCGATTTCACCCTTGATGGTGCGAAGGTGCTTGACAGCCTCGGAGACGTCGCCGGTGCCGGCCTCACCCTTAGAACGGATCATGGCAGCACCTTCGGTGATGCGGCGCAGGGCCTCGCCTAGGTTCGTCGCGCCGCACACGAAAGGAACGTCGAAATCCCACTTGTTGATGTGGTTGACGTAATCGGCCGGGCTGAGCACCTCAGACTCGTCGATGAAGTCAACACCCAGCTCGCCGAGAATCTGCGCCTCCACGAAGTGACCAATGCGGGCCTTCGCCATCACCGGGATGGACACGGCGTTGACGATGCCCTCGATGAGATCCGGATCGGACATGCGGGCCACGCCGCCCTGGGCGCGGATATCGGCCGGCACGCGCTCCAGCGCCATGACGGCGGACGCGCCCGCGTCTTCAGCAATTCGTGCCTGCTCCGGGGTAACGACGTCCATGATGACGCCGCCCTTGAGCATGTCAGCCAGTCCACGCTTGACGCGCGTCGTGGCGCGTCCCTGTTCATTCTTCTGTTCAGTCATGGCTCACATAGTGGCGCAGAAAATTGGTCCAAGACAAGAGCCATTTTTAGAGTGTTGAATTAGACCACTTATGATGGGGCCGTGTCTTTCCGCCTCGACCCATCTGATACGCGCGCGCTGCCGGTGCAGATCGCCGAAGCCCTCCGCACCCAAGTCGCGGCGGGCATTCTACTGCCCGGCGAGCAGGTTCCGTCGACGCGATCACTCGCCCGCGATTTGGGCATTTCCCGAGGCAGCGTGGTTACCGCCTACGAGCAACTGACCGCCGAGGGCTACCTCACCGCGGCGGTTGGATCGGGCACCGTCATCAACCCGCACCTGCCCCACGGGCGCGCCCCGCAGCCTCATCCTGCTCCACGGCCCACCCCTGCCCCACCGCGCGTGGAGTTGACCCCCGGTTTGCCCGATACGGCCGGAATCATCACCCCCGAATGGAGGGCGGCGTGGCGCAAGGCCGCGGTGGATCCTTCCGGCGATCTCCCCCGCGAGGTGGCCGCGCACCTGCGCCACATGCGCGGGCTGACGGTCGATCCGGCCTACGTCGTCATCACCGCTGGCGCCCGCGACGGGCTGTCGGTGCTGCTGCGCGCGCTAGGCGGCCATTTGCGCGTGGGCGTGGAATCCCCCGGCTACCCCAGCCTGCGCCGCATCCCCCAGGCCTTGGGGCACACGCTTGTCGACGTCCCCACCGACGCCCACGGCGTCACCGTCCCCACCGCTGACCTCGACGTTCTCATCGTCACCCCCTCCCACCAGCACCCCTATGGCGGTTCGCTGCCGGCTGCCCGGCGCGCGGAGCTCGTCGAGTGGGCGCGCGGCAACGACGTGCTCATCATCGAGGATGATTTCGATTCCGAGCTGCGCTACGTCGGCCAGCCCTTGCCCGCGCTCACCGCGCTCGCCCCAGAACACACGGTGTTGCTGGGCACGTTTTCTTCGGTGATTTCGCCGTCGATTGCCTGCGGCTATCTGGTTGTGCCGCCGAACCTGCGCGCGGGCGTGGACCGCGTGCGGGAGGTCTTCGGCCAGCCCGTCGGCGCTATTCCCCAGGCGGCGCTAGCGAACTACCTAGCCAGCGGGGCGCTGCGGCGGCATACCGGGCGGATGCGCCGCGCCTACAAGCGCCGCCGCGACCTCGTCCAAGCCGCGCTGGAAAACACCCCCGCCACTCTCCTGCCCATCCACGGCGGGCTCCACGCGGTGTTGTTGTGTGAGGAGGGCGTCGTCCAGCGCGCGGCCGATCTGGGCCTCACGCTGACCCCGCTGCGCGATTATTGGGGCGGCGCGCCCGCCGAGGAAGGCGTGGTCTTGGGCTTTGGGCATTTGAGCGACGTCGAACTCGCCGCCGCGCTGGAGCTGATCAAACAGGCTTTAGCGGACTGAGCCCTAACCGGCGCTTGCCAAGGTCACGGTAGCAAGGGTGCGGCCCGTCGGTTGCATGCTGCCGCCTGCGGGTTCCTCGGTGACCATGACTTTGACCGCGGCGCCGTCGAAGGGCATCCACACCCCCTCGTGTGGGTCCTGGCCGATGACCCCCGCTGAAGCCATCTCACCATCGGCACTAACTGCCCACACTTGGGCGCCCATGCCGTCGGCGAGTTGCGGCTGGCCATCGACCATCGCGCCGGATTTCGCCATCGAGGCGGAGGAAACGATATCCAGTTGCGCTCCCGAGGCATCGGCATTGCCCTGTATGAGGTCCTCTGCGCCCATGATGTCATGCATGGATTTCTCGCCCGGCGATTCAGCTTCGACTCGCGCGCTATCCGCTGCATCGGGCTGGCCCAACTGCAAGAGCTGCGGCGCGGCAACCATGCCTACCACGAGCACTGCCGCGGCCGCTGGCACCGCCACGAAGGCTCGCCACCGGCGGCGTGGCAGCTCGATGACCTCGGCAGCTTCGCCACCATCAATTTCAGCAAAGATGGCATCTTTCATTCGCGCTGGCGGTTCGACCTCGGGGAGGGAATCGAGGAAGTCGTCGAAAGTCTCATCAGAAAACTCATGCGTATTACTCATCATCCCTCCTTCCGAGAATCGCTTTTAGCTTCTTAACGCCGTCGCGCACGCGCGTCTTCGCCGTACCCAGAGGTACTCCCGTTGATTCTGCCAGCTCAGCATGCGTCAAGACATTGAGAAAAGCGAGCGCCACCGCGGTGGAATGCGGCTCCCCGATCTCGTCGATAGCCCGGCGCAGGAGGTGTGCTTCCACGTTCCCCAGAGCTTCCTCTTCGAGGGGCTCCGAGTAGGTGGCCTGGGTCAGCAGCGCGTCGCGGTCATCACGGTGCACTGCGGCAACGTGGCTGCGCAGCTTATCGACGGCCCTCCCATGCGCCAACCTACCCACCCACGACCGCGCATTTCCCCGCTGCGGATCAAATTTCGCGGCGGAGGTCCAGACCTCAACGAAGACGTCTTGAGCAACTTCCTCTGCTAAGGCGGGATTGCGCAGAACGCTCAGGCACACGCTGTACACGGTGGGTGCGAGGGCGTCGTATAGCGCGCTGAAGGCATGCTTGTCTGCCGCAGCGGTCTGAACGAGCAGGTGGTTCAGCCGCGCATGTTCATCAGGTGACATCGCAGACACGGGTGTAGAGCTTACCTCCAGCAACGGGGCGAACATGGCACTTTTACTTAGTCATTTCTTCGCTCGGCGCCATCATCTCAGAGCTGGGCATCATGTCCACCTCCTCCTTCTTGTCGTTGCAGGCAACCAACCCGCTGGCGGCAACGACAAGTGCAGCGGCGACAGTTACAAGTTTCTTCATTTCGGTGCTCCTTCTTCAAGCAATCGGGGCTCGGCTTTTCCGGGCCCTGTATCTGACTATTCGGAGCCGCCCCGCGATGCGGATTGGACGGATTTAAAACCAATCCGCTTTTCACTCGTGTTCCGAACTAGTTGCATACCCACACCGCACACCAAACGAAGGAACACAGCATGCTATCAACGCTATTCATCGGGTTTACCGGTGGCCTTATCACGGGCATCTCGCCCTGCATCTTGCCGGTCTTGCCGCTGATCCTCGCCGTTAGCGGCGGCTCACGGTGGCGGCCATGGCAGGTCGTAGGCGGACTCGTCACCAGTTTCAGCCTCGTCACGCTGTTTGCGACAACGCTGCTCAATTCCCTAGGACTGCCCGCCGACATCCTGTGGAAGGTGGGAATCGCGCTGCTCGTTCTCGTGGGCCTGGGAATGTTGTTCCCTCGCCTGCAGGAAGCCCTCGAGTGGCCTTTCCAGAAGCTCCCGAAAGCTGGCGGCTTGCAAACCAGGGCCCGCGACAAGGGCGGTTTCGTCGTTGGCCTAGCCATGGGTGTTGTCTTCGTTCCCTGCGCGGGCCCGGTACTGGCCGCAATCTCAGTGGCGGGTGCCACCGGAACTGTCGACGCCCACATCCTCGCTCTCTGTCTCTCCTTCGCCCTCGGCGTGGCGATCCCGCTGCTGGCTTTCGCCTTAGGCGGCAACGAGGTGGGCAAACGCGTCGATGCTTTCCGCTCCCACCAGCGCGGGGTGCGCATCACCGCGGGAATTGTGGTGATCGCTATGGCTGGTGCGATATCCCTCGGCGCGCCCGCCTGGCTGCAGCAAAAACTCCCCAGTATCAACGCCGACGCCACGCCCGTTGAACAAGCCGCCCGCACAGCGGAAGGAACCCCAGTACCCGAGTTTGCGGGGCTGACCGGATGGTTCAACACGGATGCGCCCGTCGACCCGCGCACCTCCGGCAAGGTCACGCTCATCGATTTTTGGGCCTACGCCTGCATCAACTGCCAGCGCAACAACACGCACCTGACCAAGCTCTATGCGCACTACAAGGACTACGGCTTCGACATCATCGGCATCCACGCACCGGAGTACGCCTTCGAGCACGAGGCCAACAATGTGCGTCGGGCGGCCCGCGAGCAGGGAATCGAGTATCCAGTGGCACAGGACAATAACTTTGCCACCTGGAAGAACTTTGGGAATCGGTACTGGCCGGCGCACTATCTCGTCGACAAGCACGGCATGTTACGCCAATCCCACCACGGCGAGGGAGAGTACGCCGAGACCGAGCGCCTCATCCGCGAGCTTCTCCTCGAGCGCGACCCCTCCATCGAGCTGCCTGAGCCAATTGAGGCCGCCGATCTGAACAGCGCGCCGCGCTCGCCGGAGACCTACCTCGGTACCGCACGCGCACAGTATTTCACCAACCTCGATTACCGCAACGGCACGCACCAGTTCACCACGAGCGAGCCTCCATTAGGCCAGTATTCGCTGGGCGGTACGTGGACTTTGGCTGACCAGCCCATCACCGCCGGACCTAACGCGCGCCTGCGCCTGAACTACCGTGCCGCCTGGGTGCAGCTCGTGACATCAGGGCGCGGAACGGTTCGCGTACACCGCACGGATGGTTCGGTTGACGCCTTCGACATCACCCACGACGGCACGGTGGATCTCATCCGCGACCCCGACAACCACACCGAAACCATCGAGCTGGAGGTAAGCGAAGGACTCTCGCTGTATTCCTTTACTTTTGGCTAGCGTGGGAATCATGAAGATTTCGCTGCATGGACAATCCGCCGTAGCCGTCGAGGCTCCCCAGGGGCGCATCGTCATCGATCCCGGCCCCCTTTCAGACCTCAGTTGCCTGGACAGCGCCGAAGCGGTGCTACTCACACACGCGCACGGTGACCACCTCGACGTCGACTCCGTGCGCGCGAGCGGCCTGCCCGTGTGGGGAACGCGCGAGGCCGTCGACGCCATCGGCTCCGGCACCGTCGTGCATGCAGGAGAGACGTTTGCGGTTCTGGGCCTTGAGATTCAGGTTCTGGGTGGCCTCCACGAGGAAATCCATCCCACCATTCCGCGCCCGGAGAACCTCGGTTATATCTTTAATGGCGTGCTCCACCCGGGCGACCAGTGGTGCCTCCCTGAGGGACGCACGGTAGATGTCCTCCTACTCCCCATCGCCGGCCCGTGGGTGCGCGGGGCGGATGCCGCGGATTATGCCATGCGCATCGGCGCGCGCGTGACGGTGCCCATCCATGACGCCGTGCTTTCCGACGCCGGCAAGCAAATCACCGACGGCATGCTCCAACGCGCCGGCGTGACCGGCTACCAGCGCCTGCAGGTCGGAGAAAGCATCGACGCCTAACAGCAGCCTGGAGCCTTCGCACTGCAGGGAGATCTACGGCACGCACAGGCCACCAAACCAACCGCTCGGTCTATTTTTATTCTCGGGCGTGCCTGCGGTTTCCAGAAAACCACTAACTGCACTGAACCGCTTGGTCTAGCCTTTCATGACATGAGCACCAAATACGATAATTCCGCAGCAAACGAGTGGTCCTTTGCCACCCGCGCCCTCCACGCCGGCCAGAACCTGGACGGCTCCACCAACGCACGCAACGTGCCGATTTACCAAACCACCTCCTACGTCTTCAACGACGCCGAGCACGCCGCCAACCGCTTCAACCTCTCGGATGCCGGCCCGATTTATACCCGCCTGACCAACCCCACGCAGGACGCGCTGGAGGAGCGCCTCGCCTCCCTCGAAGGTGGCGTCGCCGCCGTGGCTTTCGCCTCCGGCCAGGCCGCCGAGACCGCGGCCATTTTGAACCTCGCCTCCGCCGGCGACCATATCGTGACCTCCCCGCGCCTCTACGGCGGCACCTCCACCCTCTTTACCGTTACCTTGAAGCGCCTGGGCATCGACGTCACCCTCGTGGAGAACCCCGATGACCCGGCATCCTGGCAGGACGCCGTCCAGCCGAACACTAAGGCTTTCTACGGCGAGACCTTCGGCAACCCAGTCGCCGATGTGCTCGATATCCCCGCCATCGCGGAGGTAGCACACAAGAACCAGGTCCCGCTCATCGTGGACAACACCATCGCCACCGGCGCGCTCGCCCGTCCGCTGGAGCTAGGCGCAGACATCGTCGTTGTCTCCACCACCAAGTTCTACAGCGGCAACGGCTCCGCCATCGGTGGCGCCATCATCGACAGCGGCTCCTTCGACTGGACCGTCACCCGCGACGGCGAGCCCGTTTTCCCCTACTTCGTCACCCCAGACGAGGCTTACCACGGCCTCAAGTACGCCGACCTGGGCGCCCCGGCCTTCGCCGTCAAGGCGCGCGCGGGCCTGCTGCGCGATACGGGTGCCGCCATCTCCCCCTTCAACGCCTGGCTGACGCTGAATGGCATCGAGACGTTGCAGTTGCGCGTCGAGAAGCACAATGCCAACGCCCAGGCCGTGGCCGAGTACCTGGAGTCCCACGCCAAGGTCACGAAGGTCAACTACGCCGGCCTGGAGTCCTCGCCGTACAAGGCCACGAAGGAGAAGCTGGGTTATGACTACACCGGCTCCGTGCTCTCCTTCGACATCGACGGCGGCCGCGAGGAGGCCTGGGCGTTTATCGACGCCCTGCAGCTGCACTCTAACCTGGCCAACATCGGCGATACCCGCTCCCTGGTGGTGCACCCGGCGACCACCACGCACTCCCAGTCCGACGAGGCCGCGCTCAAGGCCGCGGGCATTACGCAGGCCACGGTGCGCCTGTCGGTGGGCATCGAGGATGTCAACGACATCATCGCCGACCTCGAGCGTGGGTTCGCAGCCATTGCTTAGCCCGATTCCGGAACTCGCACCCGAAGGCGAGCTCGCCGTCGTCCCCATCGGTGACTTCACCACGGAAGCAGGCGCCGTGCTTGCCGACGCCCACGTGGCCTACCAACGCTGGGGCGCTTTCGCCGGCGACCCGGACGGCGTCAACAATGTTTTGGTGGTTGAGCACGCGCTGACCGGGGATTCCAATGTGGCGGACTGGTGGTCCGACCTGGTCGGCCCCGGCAAGGCCCTGGACACCACGCGCTGGTGCGTTATCGCGACCAATGCGCTGGGTGGCTGCAACGGCTCGACGGGGCCGAAGTCCCTGCACCCGGATGGAAAGCCGTGGGGCGGGCGCTTTCCGGCGCTGTCGATTCGAGATTTGGTGGAGGCCGAGCACGATTGCTTGAAGGAGCTGGGCATTTCGCGTGTGCACGCGGTGCTCGGTGGCTCGATGGGCGGGGCGCGGACTCTGGAGTGGAGCTTGCTGCACCCGGAAAGCGTGTCCGCGGTGTGCGTGATTGCGGTGTCGGCCCGGGCTTCGGGCTGGCAGATTGGCATCCAATCCGCGCAGATTTCCGCCATCGAGCGCGATCCCTTCTGGCACGGCGGAAATTACTACCTCACGGACAAGACTCCGCGGGATGGTCTGGCGGCCGCGCGCCGCATTGCACATTTGACCTATCGCGGTGAGCAGGAAATCGATGAACGCTTCGGCGCCCAGCCACAACAGGGCGAAAACCCGCTGGGGCCGCACCGAGAGCTCAACCAGCGTTTCGCGGTGAACTCCTACTTGGATTACCAGGGGGCGAAACTCACCGAGCGCTTCGATGCGGGTTCCTACGTGGTGCTCACGGAGGCGTTGAACCGGCATGACGTCGGCCGCGGGCGCGGCGGGCTCATCAAAGCACTGGCTGCCTCCCAGGTGCCGACGATGGTCGTGGGCGTCGACACGGATATCCTCTACCCCTATCACCAGCAGGAACACATCTCCCGCAACGTTAACCAGCTGCTGGCGATGGCCAAGATTGTCTCACCCGTGGGCCACGATGCCTTCCTGACGGAGACCCGGCAGATGAATCGCATCCTGCGCAACTTCCTGCTGCTCTCGGCGCCAAATGGCCTCGACGTGGGCCCTGCGTACGTGGGCGACGAATACTACATCTAAAAGCCGTTTATCTCTTCTCAGGAGCCACACGCATCACGACCCCAGCGCGTCGATGGAAAAGGCCAGGAACGCCATCGCCGCGCCCAAGATGCCTGTAAACCAGGCATCGAAGCGTCGGGAGCGGACAGCGAGCACGCCGACTCGCGAGGAGTCGCAGGTCAGGCGGACCACCGTCAGCCACACCAGCGCCCCGCCCAACAACAGCGTGGCGCGGCGCCAGTGCTCAAACACGGCATAGAAGCCTGACACCACGACCGCCACCACGAACAGCCCGATGGCCAGCCACTGGAGGGCCGGCGGCAGCGCCGAAGGTTTCAGATGCGCATCGTGGGGATTGGCCAAAGACACCGGCGGCGCGACCTTAGCCTGCGCACGGGCTCGGCCCTGAGCCGGGCGCCGGGGCATTCGTTGCGCTCGGTACTGCGGGCTTCCTTCTGACTGTGGGGACATGCTCATTATTTGAGTGTTCGTGTTGCGCCGTTAGTGCGCGGCGAGCTTTTCGGCGCGCTCCACGATATTGCTGACCAGGAACGCGCGTGTCAGCGGGCCCACGCCACCCGGGTTCGGGGAGACGTAGCCGGCTTTCTCCCAGACATCCTCGGCTACGTCGCCGGCGAGTTTGCCGTCGACGCGGGACACGCCGACGTCGAGAACCGCGGCGCCTTCCTTGACCATGTCGGCGGTGAGCATGTGCGCCTTGCCGGCGGCCGCGATGATGACGTCTGCCTCACGGGTTTCCGCGGCCAAGTCCTTGGTGCCGGTGTGGCACAGCGTCACCGTGGAATTCTCGCTGCGGCGTGTCAGCATCAGACCAATCGGGCGGCCTACGGTCACGCCGCGGCCGATGACCACGACCTTGGCACCATCAAGCTCCACTCCGAAGCGGCGCAGCAGGTGGATGCAACCGTTCGGCGTGCACGGCAGCGGGGCGTCCTCGTTGAGCACCAGCTTGCCCAGGTTGATCGGGTGCAGGCCATCGGCGTCCTTGGCCGGGTCGATGAGCTCAAGCACGCGGTTTTCATCCAGGTGCTTCGGCAGCGGCAGCTGCACGATGTAGCCGGTGCAAGCATCGTCATTGTTGAGCTCTTCGATGACGCGCTCGAGTTCTTCCTGGGTAACGTCGCCAGGCAGGTCCTTGCGAATCGAATTGATTCCGAGCTTCTCGCAATCGCGGTGCTTCATCTTCACGTAGGAATGCGAACCCGGATCATCGCCCACCAGGACCGTGGCCAGGCCTGGGGTAATCCCCTTCTCCTTGAGGGCGGCCACGCGCTGGGCCAGGTCCTCAAAAATCTCGTCGCGGTACAAGTTGCCATCTAGTTTGGTAGCGCTCATGCCCACCATCCTAGACTGATGCCTATGAGCAGCTTGCACATCGTCTTCGACAACCCCGTGATCCCTACCAACACCGGCAACGCCATCCGCACCGCCGCCGTCACGGGCGCGAGCCTGCACCTCATCGAGCCCCTCGGCTTCAACTTCGAGGACAAGCACCTCAAGCGCGCGGGCCTGGATTACCACGACCTGGCGGATCTCAAGATCCACAAAGACTTCGACGCCTGCATGGAGGCCCTCCCCGACGCGCGCGTTTTCGCCTTTACCACCCACACAGAAAAGTGGTTCACGGACGTGGAATACCAGGAGGGGGACGTCCTTCTCTTCGGCACCGAGCCCACCGGCCTGCCGGAGGAGCACGCCTTCCACCCGCGGGTAACGGAGCGCGTGCGCATCCCCATGATGCCGGCGCGACGCTCGATGAATCTATCTAACGCGGCGTCGACGGCCGTGTACGAGGCTTGGCGGCAGCTCGGCTTCCGTGGCGCGGTCTAACAAGTCGCGGCACAATATGGGTGGACTTTCACACCGAAGGAGACACCGTGCCCAGCCTGCGCCCATTGCTTGATTCCCTCACTACCCGCGTCGAAGCTTCGTCTGCCGCCCACGCCGCACAGATCGCGCGCGTGGCTCCCGTCCACCGCCCCGGCGCGGTCAACCTCGTGCGCTATATGGAATTGCGCTCCCAGGACGCCGTCGAAATCCAGGAAGGCCTCACGGCCTTAGGCGCCACGAGCCTCAGCCACCCGGAGCCCGCGGTGCTCGAGCGCCTCCACGCCGCGCGCAACGTGCTCGACGCCTTCGATGGCCAGGCACCGACCTACCCCGTGCAGCCCATCGCCACGGCGTATGCGGACGCGGACGATATCCTCGACGCCAACACCGAAGCCCTCCTCGGCCCCACCCAGGAGGACACCCACGCGCGCATCATGGTGACCCTTCCCACCGAGGCCGCGGAGGATTATGAGCTGGTCCTCGGCTTCGCCCGCGCGGGCATGGAATTGGCCCGCATCAACTGCGCCCACGATGACCAGGCTGCCTGGGCGAAAATGGTGGAGCACGTCCACCGCGCCGCTGAGGAGGTGGGGCGCGAGATTCTGATTTCCTGCGATATTGCTGGCCCCAAGGTCCGCACCGGCACCATCGAGCCGGGCCCGCAGGTCATCCGCGTGCGCGGCGAGCGCACCGCTGCAGGCGAGCTGCTGAGTCCGGCAACGCTCGTGCTTCACGACGCCCCCTCCACCACCCGCGCCCACGGGGTGGCGAGGGAGGCGTCGCCAAGCACGGCGCGCCCGGCGGTAGCGCTGGAGGTGGATGGTGAGTGGGTCGCTGGCCTGCAGCCCGGCAGCGAAGTGCGCTTCACGGAGGCACGCGGACGCTCCCGTGTGTTCACCGTGGAAAGCGTGGACGCAGGCGTGGCTGTGCTACACGGTGAGCGCAACTGCTACCTCGCCGAGGGGACGGTGGTCAACCACGGCGGGGAGATCACTCGGGTGCATGGGGCGCCGGCTCTCGAGCAGAAGATTCGCCTGCACCGCGGCGAGGAGGTGGTTCTCAGCACTTCGCAGGAGCCGGCGCGGATTGTCGAGGGTGAGGTGACCACCATCGGCTGCACGCTGCCGGAGGTGGTCGGTGCGCTCGAGGTGGGACACCGGGTGATTTTCGATGATGGCGCCATCGCCGGCCGCGTCCGCGAGGTGCGGGATAATGGTGCGGCGCGCGAGGCCGTCGTCACCGTGGAGCATGCCGGGCCTACCGGCACCAACCTGGCCGCCTATAAGGGAATCAATCTTCCGGATACCGACGTCCCGCTGCCCAGCCTCACCGAGGAAGACATCGAGGCACTGCGTTTTGTGGCCACGCACTGCGATATCGCGGCGGTCTCTTTCATCCGCACGCCGGCTGATGTGGCTTTCCTCTACGACACTCTCGAGACGATTGCCGCCGAGCAGGAATCGGAGGAGATGGCGCAGCGCGTGCGCGACTTGGGCATCGTACTCAAGATTGAGACGGTTCCCGCCTATGAGCAGCTGGGAAGCGTGCTGCTGGAAGGCATGCGGCATGCCAAGTTTGGCATCATGATTGCGCGCGGCGACTTGGCCGTGGAGTTGGGATTCGAGGAGATGGTCCAGGTGCCGGGGCGCATCATGAAGGTCGCGGAGGCGGCCCACATCCCGGTCATCATGGCCACGCAGGTGCTGGAGACCCTGGCCAAGACGGGGCTTCCCTCCCGCGCGGAAATCACGGACGCGGGCTATGCGCTGCGCGCGGAGTGCGTCATGCTCAACAAAGGCCCGCACATCACGGAGGCGATTCAGATTCTGGACCGCATGTCCCGCAAGCTGGGCCAGTCGCGGCTGAAGAACCGCCAAAAGCTGCGCCAGGTGAGCAGCTGGACCAACTAATTCAGGCAGCACGTAGGACACGCGGCGCCCCGAGCGCCGCGTGGTGAGGATCACCTAACCGAAAGCGGCGAAAACTAGATAGACCTATATTTACTTAGGTTAACCTATAACGGTAATGCTTTAGAGAAAGAGAGCTCACCGTGAAGTTGTCTGGGTGCCCACGGCAAACCGCCGACGCCATCCCCATGGGATGCACCATCACCTTGGGAAACGAGTGCATTTCCTGCACCTGCGATGCCGCATTGGCGGTGCGCCTCGGCGAGCTGGGAATCCGCCCCGGTGCGACGCTGACCATGGGCCCGCGTGTGGCCGGTGGCGCGCGCGTTGTGTCGGTGGGCAGCTGCCGCTACGCCATCGATAAGGCGACGTTGCAAGCCATCGAGGTCTAAACCATGGCCACCACGAAACCCAGCTGCCACGGCGATCCGGGCGGCGCGGTTGCCCCTGCCGGAGCACCCATCATCGCGCTCGTCGGCTCCCCGAATTCCGGAAAGTCCACGCTCTTTAACGCTCTGACCGGCGCGAAGGCGCAGACCGGCAATTGGCCGGGAACTACGGTTGAGGTCAGCCGCGGTGCGTGGAAGCTGGGTGAATCCACCGCCGATCTCATCGACTTCCCCGGCACCTACTCGCTCGATCCGCTCAGCCCCGATGAGGCGCTCACCCGCGCCATGCTCATCGATTGCCCCGATGATGAGCGCCCCGACGCCGTCGTCGTGGTCGTCGATGCCAGCGCCGTCGCGCGCGGCCTCAACGTGGCCCTCCAGTTGGCGGAGCAGCCTTACCGCCTCATCATCGCGCTGACCAAGACCGACGTGGCGCTCAACCAGGGCCAGTCGGTCGATCCCGCCGCACTCGCAGAAGCTACCTCCATCCCCGTGGTCGTGGTCGATGGGCGCAGGAGGGAGGGCGTCGAGAAGCTGCGAGAGGTTGTTGTAGATTCTCTGGCGGCTGAGCCCGTGCAGCTGCGCGAGGACACCGGCCTGGAGGGCCGCTTCGCGGAACTGGATGCGGCGGCGAAGGCCTCGGTGAGCGAGGTCGAGCATGCCACGCCACTCTCCCACCGCCTCGACGCGATGGCCCTCCACCCGGTGGTGGGGCCGCTGCTGTTCCTGGCCGTGATGTGGCTAGTCTTCCAGATCACCACGACGGTGGCCGCTCCCCTGCAGGATGGCTTGGAGGCCCTGATCTCCGGCCCCTTGAGCGATTGGGCGCGGGCGGGGCTTGAAGCCATCGGCTTAGGTCATCCCCTCGTTACGGGCTTGCTTGTCGACGGCCTCATCGGCGGCGTCGGCATGGTCCTCACCTTCGCCCCGCTCATGGCGCTGATGTTTTTGTGTTTGGCGGTGTTGGAGGATTCCGGCTATATGGCGCGTGCTGCGGTGGTCACAGATCGTCTTATGCGGGCCATCGGCCTGCCGGGCAAGGCCTTTATCCCGATTGTGGTGGGCTTTGGCTGCAACGTGCCGGCGATCTCGGCCACGCGCGTGCTGGGAAGCCCGCGGCATCGCATTATGACGGCGCTGCTCATCCCGTTTACCTCGTGCTCGGCGCGCTTGGTTGTCTTCGTCATGCTCTCGGCTACGTTCTTCCCGGAGCATGCCGGCAGCGTGGTGTTCATTATGTACGTCATCTCCATCGCGCTGCTCGTGCTGGTGGGTTTGGCGCTGCGAAAGACGCTGTGGCGCGCGGTGCCTGAGGAAGCGCTGGTTATTGACTTGCCGACGTACCAGCTGCCCACCGTGCGCCTGGCACTGAGCGTGATGTGGACGCGATTGAAAGGCTTCCTGCAGACCGCCGGCGGCATCATCGTGAGCACGGTGGTCGTGGTGTGGCTGCTCATGGCCATCCCGGTTGGGGCCGCGGTGCACGAGACTACCTTGGGCGAGCCACCAGCACCGGAGGATTCCGCCTACGGCGCGGTCTCGCGCACCATTGCCCCGGCCTTTGCTCCGGCTGGTTTCAATTCCTGGTCCCTGGCCGGTCCGCTGGTCACGGGTTTCGTGGCCAAGGAGGCGCTGATTTCGACATGGGCGCAGACCTACGCCGTCGACGACGTCACCGACGCTTCCGCAGAGGAGCAATCCCACAGCGCGCTCAGTGACCACGTGCGTCAAGATTTCGACCGCGCCTCCGGTGGCCATCCCCTCGCCGCGGTGTGGGCCTACATGCTCTTCCTGCTGGCCTACACTCCGTGCGTGGCCACGATTGCCGCGCAGCGTCGCGAGATTGGCTGGCGCTGGACGCTCTTTGGCTTCGGCATTCAGCTGGCCACCGCGTGGGTGCTGGCAGTGAGCGCCTTCCAGATACTGAGGGTGTTTATCTAGTGTCCGCCTCGCCCATTCACGCCGTACAGCAAGCCATCGAGTCCGGAGTGCGCTCGCGCGTAGCCATCGCGGCGCAGACCGGGCTAGAGCCCGGCACGGTCGATGTGATTCTGGATCATCTCACCGCCAGCGGGGTGCTCAATATGGAGCCGCTCGGCTCCTGCCCCGCGGGCGGATGCAGGTCCTGTTCGGCAGCCTCGGCGTGTGCCGGCCCCAGCAGCACCCGCGGGCCGGTGCTGCTTAAGCTTCGTCGCCGCCGCTAGGAGCAGGCGCAGACTCAAGAGCGGGGAGGCGGCGGGAGCGCAGGCGGGTGAGGAGCTCGGAGGCGTCGGCAGGCGTGAGGTCTTGGCCAGCCATCTTCACGGGGCCGGCCACAAGGTCGAAGCGCACGGTGCGCACACCCGCGAGGTGCCCCAGCGGCCCGACTTTCAGTGTGAGCTCCTGGATGTGCGGGGTGCCAATCACCATGACGCGGCGGTTGATGCGGCCTCGATGCACGATGGTGACGGGCTGAGGCGAATCCACCAACGTCACCGACTGCTGCTTGCGGTCGATGGGGCTCACCCAAGTGGCCCGGCGCGGAGACGTATAGGTGGGCTGGGTGTGCCCTTCAGGGCGTGCGAAATCCTCAATCTGCGCGCGGTCTAGATCTGAGATGAGCTCTAAAAGCTCCAGCACCTGCTCGCGAGTGCCCACCGGCAGGATGCGCGTAGAACCAGACTGCTTGCCACTGCCCTTAGCGCCGTAGCCGGCCACCGACACGTTTACTTCGTACCAGCCAAAGCGCCGCCACAGGAAAGGCTGGCTCACCCGCACGCCGTGGATGCGACTGATGCGGATGGTTTGGCGGCGCCGGTCGGCAAGACCGTAGGAGACGTTGAGGGCGTTGGTGGGGGCGTCGTGAAGCGCGGTGAATTTCCAGGAAGAATCCACCAAACCCCACACACTTCCCACGTAACCCACGATGATGGGCAACAGCGCGGTCCACATTCCGGGGATAAAGAGCAGTCCGCCAATGACAAGGGCCGCGAGGAGCGTGGGCAGACGCAGCGCTTCGGCAGCAATCGTGCGCAGGATGGGAATTTCCGGGATCAGGGCGGTGGCTTCCTCCGCTTCTGGTGCTGGCTCACTGGTAGGACCTTTATTCGTGCGCCGCAGCAACTCCGCGCGTAGTTCTTCCGCCTTCGCTTTGGGCAGGTATTCAATCTTGATCACTGAGGACGTGCCACCGGCCGTTTCCACGCGCACCGCTGCCAAGCCCAGCAGGCGCGCGATGATGGATTCCACCACGTCCACCGCCTGGATGCGCTCGTAGCGCGCGGAACGAAAGGACGTAGAGATGACGCCGTGGCGCAGCGCGATTTCATCCTCGGTGAGCTTATAGCCCAGCTTGCGCCACCAGATTCCGGAGACCAGCCAAATCATTGCGCACACCAGCACGAAGGCACCGATGCCCAGCAAGGTGCCGCGGCCGACCTCGCCCAAGTGTCCGCCCTGCACGTAGGACAGAACGTCCGACACCATGGAGGCGTTGACGTTCACCGCAAGAACGGCCACCAAGGCCAGAATCAGCGACCAAAAACGCAGCAGCGGGGTGAGGCGGTGGACGCGGGTGTAGCCGTCGGCGTCGATAAGCGCGCGGTCCTTCACAGCCCACTCATCCTCTCGCGGGCCTTGACGGCGAGGCGCTCGCGCAGGGCGTCGGCGTCGGCGGCGGGCAGGCCGGGGATGGTGGCGTCGCTGCTGGGCGACGCCGTATGCAGCTTCACCTTCTTCAGCCCCATCGCCCGCTCGATTGGGCCGGCTGTGACGTCAACGAATTGGATGCGGCCATAGGGCACGACGGTGAAGGTGTGCCAGATTTTGCCGCGGGTGACCAGGAGTTCGTCTGCGGTTTCCTGCCAGCCTAGGTTTTTCACCTGCGCGGGGATGAGCCACAGCTCGTAGAGCGCCCATGCAACGAGCGCTCCGGCAACCCAATACAGCCAATCCCACCAGAAATATGCCGCCGCGGCCGCTAGGGCGGCGAGGATAATGTCCCAGCTCAAACGTGAGATGTAGCGGGCTTTAGTGAGTGACGGGGATACGGGGTTCATGCCGCCACCTTAACACGAACCCTTGACAAGTCGTTGGGTTTATACAACACTGTGGTGCATGTCCCCAAAGAAAAAGCCAACCCGCCCACTATTTAACCGGGTCCGCGTGCTCCGCGCTGAACGGGACATGACGCGCGCACAGCTTGCCGCCGCCATCGGGGTCAACCCCCAAACCATTGGCACCCTCGAGCGCGGCGACCACTCCCCCAGCCTGGACCTCGCCTTCAATATCTGCGAAGTCTTCGACCTGCCCGTGGAAGCCGTGTTCTCCCGGACCGAATTCACCCCCATGTCCTCCGAAATCTACCGAAAGGACTAACCCACCCATGTCCGCCGCCACCATTCCCGATTCCGTTAAGACCCGCAAGCGCTACATCACCCTGACCGACCTGTTCACCACCCTCATCATCGCTTCCATCCCCCTGCAGTTCTGGAGCGCCTTTACCTCACTCATGGTTGCCGCCCTCGGCACGCTGCTCTGCGCGTTGATGACCGCTCGCCTGCGTACCACTATCAACGCGGCAGACCTACCCGGAACGGAACTTGATGAGTACCAGATGCAGCAACACCTTGAGGCCCGCGACGACGGTCTCAAATTCTCCCTCACGGCACTCGTCATCCTGCTGCCGGTGACCGGTCTCATTGCCTGGGGTGCCCGAGCCATGCCCATCATGGACGGCGCATTCGTCTCCCAGCTCTACCTCAAAATCATCCTGCTGCTCATGGTGTGGGTTCCTTTCTCCGTGGCGCGCTCCCTGGCCGGCAAAATGAATCGCGACGAGCTCATCTCAAAGGAATAACCCCGCACCCCTTGCCATACTTATCGCTAATCGATATTATCGAATTACGACAACATCGATAGTCGATAAGATATCGGCGGAAGGGACAACCATGACAGACCCCGCAAAGAAGGCCAAAAAGGAGCGCAGCGACATCGGCGCCGCCATTTTCATCGCCGCTCTTACCATCGCGCTCATCCTGCCCAACTACGCCAGGGATGTCTTCGACGGCACGTTTCACACCGCGCTCAGCGCGGCCGTGCCGGAAGGCCTCGGCGCCCACAACCTGGACGGCGGCGCCTACTGGATGCTCATGACCGCGCTCATCCTCAAGATCGTGGCGATCTTCGCCGCCGCGGGCTTCATCTTCTCCCTTGCCCGCACGATGCAGCAGGGCAAGCTCTTCGACCCCCGCTCCACGCGCTCGCTCAACGGACTCGCCGTGTGCATCTTCGTGTGGGCCATCGCCCGCTTCGGCATCGAGGGCATGGGCAATAACTGGGCCGCCAACGACTTAGGAATTGATTGGTGGGCCAACCAGACGGGCACGCCCCTAGCGGAACTGGCCATCCCTTATATCGCAGTCTGCGTGCTGATTCTCTTTTCCGTAGCCATCAAGCGTGGCAGCGCACTCGAAGAGGATGTGGATGGCCTTGTCTAACAACACTGAACCTATCGTGACCTGCCACCTCGACGAGGTGATGGCCCAGCGCCAGATCACCGGCACCGACCTGGCCAAGCAAGTCGGCATCACCCCGGTGAACCTCTCAGTGCTGAAGAATAATCGCGCCAAGGCCGTGCGCTTTAGCACCCTCGCCGCACTCTGCGCGGCCCTGGAGTGCCAGCCCGGCGATCTCTTCAGCGTCGAGCACTAGCGGAAATCCCGCGAGCCCCACGAAAGAGCCTCACCGAAGGCCAGTGGCTCAAGCTGGTCCGCGGCAACGGTGACCGCCCCGGAGGCATTCTGCACAATGCCGCGCACGATGAGCGCGGGCGCTGTTCGCGCGGTGACCTTATCCCGGGCCCACAGGCCGGGTGAGACCATCACGTTCATCAACCCGGTCTCATCCTCCAGACCGAAGAAGACCACGCCGCCCGCTGTGTGCGGGCGCTGGCGGTGCGTGACCACCCCGGCTATGCGCACGCGAGTGCCATCCTCCACGCCCGGCAGGTCCGCCGCCGATAGGATTCCGCGGGCCTGCAATTCCCCACGAACCTGCTCCATTGGCTGCTGATTGTGGGTCACGCCGGTGCTCGCCACGTCCGCCGCCATGAGCTCAAAAGCGCTCATCCCCGGCAAGGACGGCGCCTCGATAGCAGACAGCCCCGGCAGCATTCCCGCCCGCTCCGTTGCGGCCACACCCGCCTGCCACAGCGCTTGGCGGCGATCCATCCCAAAGACATCCAAGGCCCCCGCCACGGCGAGGGTCTCCACGTGATCGACGGTGAGATCGGCGCGGCGGGAGAGATCGGGGACGTCGACAAACGGCGCGGCCGCTTCAATTCGGTCGGCGGCCTTATCACCTAGGCCTTTGATGAGGTTGAGGCCTAAGCGGATGCGAGCCTGGCCGTCCGCGCCCACCACCACGCGCGCCTCGCGGCCCGATTCGTTGACGCTGACCGGCAGCACCTCCACCCCATGGCGGCGCGCATCCTGAATAAGCGACTGCGGCGAATAGAAGCCCATCGGCTGCGCGCGCAACAAGCCAACGCAAAACTGCGCCGGGTAATAGCGCTTAAACCACGCCGAAAAGTACACCAAGGAGGCAAAAGACTGCGAGTGGGACTCCGGGAAGCCATACGCGGCGAAAGCCACGATCTTGGCCCACAACTTATCCGCCACCTCCCCGACAATCCCGTTGGTTTCCTCCAAGCCCTCATAGAAGCGCTGCTTGAGCGCTGCCATCTTGGCTGGCGAGCGCTTCGAGCCCATCGCGCGCCGCAGGTCATCGGCCTCCGCGCCACTGAAACCGGCGGCATCGACCGCAATCTGCATCAGTTGCTCCTGAAAGAGCGGAATCCCCAGCGTCTTGCCCAGGGATTTCTCCAGCACCGGATGGTCATAGGCCACCGGCTCCTTGCCATCGCGGCGGCGCAGGTAGGGGTGCACCGACCCGCCCTGGATGGGACCCGGGCGGATGAGGGCGACCTCCACCACAAGGTCGAAGAAGACCCGCGGCTTGAGCCTCGGCAGAGTGCTCAGCTGCGCGCGCGATTCCACCTGAAACACGCCCACCGCATCCGCGCGGCAGAGCATGTCATAGACTTCCACGTCAGCCAGGTCCAACTCCCACAGGTTGACCACCCTGCCGGTGCTCTCCTCCACCAAATCCATCATGTGGTGCAGGGCTTCGAGCATGCCCAGGCCCAGCAGGTCGAACTTCACCAGCCCGGCCGCGGCACAATCATCCTTATCCCACTGCAGCACTGAACGGTTCTCCATGCGCGCCCATTCCACGGGCACGACATCCGCAATCGGTCGATCACAGAGCACCATGCCGCCGGAGTGAATACCCAGGTGGCGCGGCTGGCCCAGAAACTGCTCGGCTAAGGATTCAACATCCGAAGGCGCGGGCGCAATGCCCTTCGACCAGGCATCGGCCGAACCCTGCGGATAGCCCAACGCGCGGGCAGCATCCCGCAACGCCCCTTTGCGGCGGTACGTAATCACGTTGGCCACCTGCGCGGCGCGCTCGCGACCGTGCTTGGCATAGACGTACTGAATGACTTCCTCACGCCGCCCGGATTCAATATCGATGTCAATATCCGGCGGGCCATCGCGGTCCGGGGAGAGGAAGCGCTCAAAGAGCAGGCCCGCGGAAATCGGCTCCGCATTCGTAATCCCCAGCGCGAAACACACCGCCGAATTCGCCGCCGACCCGCGCCCCTGGCACAGGATGTTCTCCCGTTTACAAAAGTCCACGAGATCGCACACGATGAGGAAGTAGCCGGGAAAGCCCAGCTGCTTGACGACGCCCAGCTCGTACCGCATCTGCCCCCACGCCCTGCGCCGAATCTCCTCGGGGCGCGTGGCATAGCGCGCTGCCGCGCGCTCGAAGGTGAGGTGCTCCAGCCAGGACATCTCGGTATGGCCTTCCGGCACGTCAAAATCAGGCAGGTTCGGGGCCAGCGCCTCCCACGTGAAGCTGCACTCCTCGAGAACGCGGACGGTTTCCGCAATGAGCTCGGGACGCTCAGGCAGCAAGCGCGCCATCTGTTCCCCGGAGCGCAGCCAGGACGAGCCCATGGGGTGGGAGTTGGGGGAGGCGTCGGCAAGCGCGAGGCGTCTGGACAAGGCCTGTTTGGCTCCAGCCAACCGCGCGTGTTCCCGTGCCGCGGCAGCTGGGCGGGCGGTGGCGATGGCGCGCGGAACTGGCAAGGAATCCAACAGCAGGTGGTGGTCCGCGTCCTCCGGAAGCTGGGTACATGCATACTCCAGAACCATGCTGTCTATTTTTATTCCATCGACCAGAAGATCGAAATGCTCCACCCACTCCCAGCCCACCAGGAAGAGACACTCATCCTGCAACTGCGCACCAATCTCCGCCAGGGAAGGATAGGACACGACCCCCTTCTCTCCCGCCTCCATGTGTGCGCGGGAGATGAGCCGGGATAGCCGCCGGTAGCCCTCCGGGGTGCGCGCCAAGACCGTCAGCGGGGCCGGGTCAAGACTGAGCTCCGCGCCGAAGACGGCGGGCAGCCCCACCTTGGCGGCGGCCTCCGCAAACTTCATAAGGCCATAGAATCCATCCCGATCTACCAGCGCAATCCCCCACAGTCCCAGCTCGACGGCGCGCGCCACGAGCTCTTCCGGCTCGGAGGCACCGCGCAGGAAACTATAGGAGCTCACCGCGTGCAGCTCGGCGAAAGGCACGGCAGAATGCCCCACCTTCGGCGCGTCCGTGGCCTGCGGCAGGTGATCCACCGACACCGGAACGGGCCCTGGACGGCCCGAGAGAATCCTCTCCACCCGGGACCACGGCAGAGCCTCGCCCCCATTGAATCTCATAGCCTCACACACTATATTCGAACATGTATTCCAGTCAAGGTTTTCGTTGAACAAATACTCGGATAGACAAAGCGGTTCAATCGTTGCTAGTTTTTCCTGCAGTGAACACTCCTGCGGTGACACGACTTGCCGCACAAACCAAGAAGGGACACTAGGAACCCACCATGAGCATCCGTCGCGTACTTGCTGCCACCTCGGCAGCCGTCATCGCCGCAACCGGCCTGGTTGCTTGCTCCTCCGACTCCTCGGACTCCGCCGAGTCCGAGAACTCCGGCGAAGCCATCACCAAGGACTCCACCATCACCATCGGCACCACCGATGCCAACATGGAAGAGTGGGCCGTCTTCCAGGACCTGGCCAAGGAAGCTGGCTTCGACGTCAAGCTGGAGAATTTCTCCGATTACAACACTCCGAACCAGGCTCTGGACCAGGGCAAGCTAACGACGAACAAGTTCCAGCACCTGAAGTTCCTGGCTGAGTACAACAAGGGCAACGGCACCGACCTCGTCCCGCTGGCCGCCACCGAAATCTACCCGCTGGCCATCTACTGGAAGGACCACAAGGACCTCGCTGACATCGAAGGCCAGGAAGTCGCCATCCCGAATGACTCCACCAACCAGGGCCGCGCCATCGGCCTGCTGGTTCAGGAAGGCCTGGTCACCCTCAAGGAAGGCAGCCCGCTGACCCCCACCCCGCTGGACATCGATGAAAAGAAGTCCAAGGTCAAGGTCACCCCGGTGGACGCCGCCCAGACCCCGGCCGCGTACGGCGAGGGCAAGCCGGCCGTCATCAACAACTCCTTCCTCGAGCGCGCTGGCATTGACCCGCAGTCTGCCGTCGCTCAGGATGACCCGGACTCCACCGAGGCCGAGCCCTACATCAACGTCTGGGCCGTGCGTGCCGACGACGCCGATAACGAGACCCTCCACGAACTGGCCGAGCTGTGGAAGGACCAGAAGGTCACCGACGCCGTTCTGAAGTCCTCCGGCGACACCGCCGTGGCCGTCGACCGCTCCCAGGAGGAGCTCCAGGAGATCCTGGAGCGCCTCGAAGAGCAGGTCTAAGCACAATCCCACCACTGACTAACTAGTAAAGGACGAATCATGCGCATCCGCCGCCTCGTAGCAGCCGCCGCCGCTAGCTTGGTTGCTGCTACCAGCTTGGTCGCCTGCTCGTCTGCAAGCTCCGATTTCGCCGCCGGCACCGCCGAGGATCCCATCATCGTCGGCACCACCGACGCCGAGCTTCCGGAGTGGGGCGTACTCAAAGAGCTCGCTGCCAAGGAAGGCATCGAGATCGAGATGAAGAGCTTCACCGACTATGCCACCCCCAACCAGTCCCTGGCTGAGGGCAGCACGGATACCAACAAGTTCCAGCACCTGAAGTTCCTCGCTGAGTACAACGTGGGCAACGGCACGAACCTCGTTCCGGTGGCCTCCACGCAGGTTTACCCCATGCCGCTGTTCTGGAAGGGCCACGACAGCATCGACGGCATCGAGGGCCAGGACATCGCCATCCCCAACGACGCCACCAACCAGGGCCGCGCCATCAACCTGCTGGCAGCCAACGGTTTGCTGAAGCTCAAGGAAGAGGGCAAGCTCACCCCGGACCCCGCCGACATCGACGAGGCCGCATCCAAGGTAAGCATCACCCCGGTCGATGCTTCCCAGACCCCGTCCGCCTTCGGCGAAGGCAAGCCCGCCATCATCACCAACTCCTTCTTCAAGCGCGCGGGTATCAACCCGGCCGACGCCGTGCTTTACGACGACCCGGAGAACCCCAACGCCGACCCGAAGATCCTGTTCGACCCCTACGTCAACGTGTGGGCTGTGCAGGAAAAAGACAAAGACAATGAGAAGGTCAAGAAGCTGGCTGAGCTCTACCTCTCCGATGAGGTGAAGGCCGCGGTACAAGACACCACGGGTGGCACCACCATCTTTGTGGATAAACCACAGGCAGAGCTTCAGGAGATTCTGGAGCGGCTGGAAGAGGAAGCCTCCTCCAGTTAAGCGAATCTCCCTCCTCCCCCGCGCTCACGCTCGTTTGCGTGACCCGGGGGATTTTGCCCGTTACTCCCTGCTTATTCACCACACGGACACGTACAAAGGAAAACCACGTGACTGAACAACAAGGCGCCCACCGGGGCACCCGGATTGAATTCCGCAACATCACCAAAGTCTTTAAAAACAAGAAAACCACCACGACAGCGCTTGATGATGTCTCTTTGACCGTCGAGCCCGGCGAGATCATCGGCATCATCGGCTTCTCCGGCGCGGGCAAGTCCACGCTGGTGCGCATGATCAACGGCCTGGATAAGCCGACCTCAGGGCAGCTGCTTCTCGACGGCACCGATGTCGTCCCCCTGCCCGAGTCCAAGCTGCGCGGCATCCGCCGCAACATCGGCATGATCTTCCAACAGTTCAATCTCATGTCCTCGCGCACCGCGGCGGGCAATATTGAATACCCGCTGAAGCTGCAGGGCGTCGAGAAGCAAGAGCGTAAGCAGCGCGTCCAGGAGCTATTGGAGTTCGTCGGTCTGGCGGACAAGGGCGACAACTACCCGGAGCAGCTCTCCGGCGGCCAGAAGCAGCGCGTCGGCATCGCCCGCGCCCTGGCTAATAACCCCTCCCTGCTGCTGGCGGATGAGGCCACCTCGGCGCTCGACCCCACCACCACCCACGAGGTTCTTGACCTGCTGCGCAAAGTCAACCGCGACCTCGGCATCACCATCGTGGTCATCACCCACGAGATGGACGTCGTTCGCTCCATCGCCGACAAGGTGGCCGTCATGGAAAGCGGCCGCGTCATCGAGGCCGGCAGCGTCTACGAGGTCTTTTCCAATCCGCAGACCAAGGTGGCGGAGAAGTTCGTGGCCACCTCGCTGCGCAACACCCCGGACGTCGTGGAGGCCGATGACCTACTGGCCCACGAAGGACGTTTGTTCACCATCAACCTGACGGAAAAATCGGGCTTCTTTGGCGCCGCCGGCAAGCTCGCGGACGAGGGCGTGTCTATCGCCGTGGTCCACGGCGGCATCACCACCTTGCAGAAGCATTCCTTCGGCAAGATCACCGTGCGCCTCAACGGCCCAGACGCCGCCATCGAAGACTTCTACGCCCACATGCAACGCACCACCGACATTGAGGAGATCCAACGATGAACGTCACCTACCTCGCGCAGGCCAATTGGGACCGACTGGGCAGCACGCTTGTCGACGCCATCAAGGACACCCTCATCATGGTCGCCACCACCCTGGTGCTCGCCGGCATCATCGGCCTCGTGCTGGGCATCCTGCTCTACACCACGCGCCCGGGCGGCATCCTGCAGAACAAGCCCATTCACTTCGTCATCAACATTCTGGTGAACTTCATTCGCCCGATCCCGTTCATCATCCTGCTGGCCTTTGTCCAGCCACTGACGGTGGCGGTGCTGGGCAGCTCCATCGGCCGTGAACCGGCCACGTTCGTCATGGTCATTGCGGCTACCTTCGCGGTGGCGCGCATCGTGGAGCAGAACCTCGTGGCGCTGGATCCGGGCGTGATTGAGGCGGCCCGCGCGATGGGTGCTTCGCCGTGGAAGATCATCACCACGGTCATCATCCCGGAAGCGCTGGGCCCGCTGGTGCTGGGCTACACCTTCCTGTTCATCGGCATCGTCGATATGTCCGCGATGGCCGGCTACGTCGGCGGCGGCGGTCTGGGCGACTTCGCCATCGTCTACGGCTACCGCGCCTTCGAGTGGGAGGTCACCGTGGTGGCTACCCTCATCATCATTGTGCTGGTGCAGGCAGCGCAGTTCTTCGGTAACTGGCTCTCGGCCAAGATTATGCGCCGCTAACCGCGCCGACCCCGTGCTCTATACGCTGCGCTTTTCGACGCGACGCGCGGCAAAATAGGACGAGGTCTTCGGTTCGTCTCCACAGGAGGAGACGATGCCGGAGGCCTCTTTTTCTTCCAGTTCCACGTCCCATACGCGGCCGTCGCGGTGGCGCACAACGACGTTATTCTTTGCGGCCGTGTTTTCCGCTGCGTCGACGGTGAGGTCGCCGTAGTGGAGGATCTCGGAGGCGTCGAGAAGCTGGCGTGCCACCGCAAGCTCCGCCACCTGACCCCGGGGCGTGGTGAGGCCGGAACCGCGGTTGGCGGGGTAGAAATACTCGCCGTGTAGGGCCTTGCCCACGAGCTCGCGGCCGGCCTCCACGTTGAGGCGGCCAAAGGAATAGCCCCACGGCATCAGCAGCACCGACGGCGCGAAGCGGTGTCCCTTGGTGTGGGAGGTTTCCCACACGGTCTCCTCAAATTCGCATGCCAGGGAGGCAGCAAGCGGGCGGCCCTTGATTGCGCAGCAGGCATCGCGCTTGGCGTGGGTGCACACGAGCACCAGCGGCAGGCACGTGCCGGTGGGGTGCTCCAGATCCAGATCGAGGATGTCCTCCGGGCCGTTCAGGACGTAATCCTGCACTAAGCCCTCGCGTGCCCACACGACGAAACAGCGGAAGTGCCCCGTCCCCCGCTCGTGCCCGGCGCGCCCGGGGCGGCGAATGAGCTGCAGGCCCGCCACGCCTTTGAGCTTGGCCTTGAGCTTCTCGGTGAGGCCCGGGCCGAAGGTACGGCCATCGAGCACGTCGCGCGACCACGCCGTGGGCCACTCAAAAAGGACGTACACAGATTCTTGTTTAGCGGTACCAGCCAGGGGCTCGACCTGGACGTCGGAGCAGAAGGTCATGGCGCCATCTTAACTGGCATCACTTCTTTCACAACAATGTGGTTACGATGCTTAGCTCGATGCATATAATTCCCTGTGGTGCCACTACGCTCGAAGTCATGCCGAAACATAACCTCTTGCGCACAGCCACCCCAGTGGCCGCACTCGTTGTCTCGGGTGCGCTCGCGCTTCAGGGATGCGCTCCGTCTTCCTCCCCGGACGACAGCTCCGACGGCCCCACGAAGACTCTCGACGCCACCCTGTCCGGCGCCTCCACCTCCACGGCTACCGTTACTCCCACTGCCCCCGCCCCCGCCGCACCGGCTGGGCTGACCCCGCTGGGCGACGCCAACATGGAGATGAAAACCCTCCGCCCACCGGCCCCCTCGGAGCTGGTGGTGACCGATGTCCGCGTGGGTAAACACGAGGGCTTTGACCGCGTAGTCTTCGAATTCGTAGGGAACGGTTCACCGGGCTGGTTCATCGATTACACCGATGCCCCCGCCCAGCAGGGCTCCGGCAACCCGATTGCCTATGAAGGTTCCACCGCGCTCGACGTCAGCATCGACGGCACCGCTTATCCCTTCCAACTCGACATGGAAGACCCAAACATCGGCACTGTAAAGGGTGCCGGCGGGCTGGTGACCCAGGTGGTCAGCAGCGGTACCTTCGAGGCTCGCTCGCAGTTCGTTATCGGGCTTAATGAGCGCCACCCGTATTCGGTTCAGGTGCTCAGGGCGCCGACGCGCCTGGTTATCGACATCCTGAACTAAGCAGTTCAGGCATAGGTTGCCTCCACTGACCAGCGCCCGCCTGCCCACACGAGGAGCCAGGCGCGCTGGCCTTTGTCGTTTTCCCCGACGACTTGCAGACGCGCGCAGCGCTGCGCCGCACCTGCTTCCCACCACTCAGAGTCCACGGGCCACGGGCCGGCCCAACCGGTCACCCGGTAGCGGTGGCGCCCCCACCCCAGGCCCGCTGGCTCCCCGGAGAGGAGGGCCTCGGCGGTGACGATGATGTCCTTCGAGGAGGAGTCGATAAGCCGAATCCGCGCGGCCGGGTGCGCCAGGCTCGCCGGGAGCGGCGCTGGGATGCGCCCCGGCCACGTGCCTTCCGGCTGCGGATCACGCTGCTCGCCATAGGGGACGTACTCGATGCGCTCGGCCACCCCGCGCCCGGCCGCCGGGCGGGGCTGCAGCACGCGGTCCACCCCCAGCTGGGATTGCACGCGCGCGATGACGCGCTTGGCCTGCTCGGCGGATTCGCCCGCACCCCACAGGAGCCCATCCCCCGGCGGGGCAACCTCCACTGGCTCCAACGCCAGCTTGACGATGCCCCCTCCCTCACCCGGCGCACTCCCCGCCCGCGCAGCACTCAGCCAGCCATCGAGCTGCCAGCGCACGCGGTCCGCCGTGGCGGCCTCGCTGAGCGCTTCCTGGGTACGCCAAATCCGCTCCAGGCGCTCGCCGCCCTCGAACTCCGCGGCAACGCGCAGCCGCAGGCACACCACGCCGGCCTCCTCGAGAGCGCCGTGTAGCCGCGCCGCGAGCTGGCGCGCGGCAAAAGCCGCAGCATCCACGCGTTCCAGAGGCTCCTCAAAACCCTGTTCCACACCCAAATCAGGGCGTGCAAGCTCCGGCGTCACGCGCCTATCCGGTGCGGCCGCGGCCACCGCGTGGCACCGCCGCCCGACCTCGCCGAAACGGGTGGTAACTTGGCGCAGCGGCAGGCTCGCTAGCTCCCCTAAAGTGCGCACGCCCAACTGCTCCAAGGCGTGCACCACGTCCGCCGCACACCCCAGCGCCACCTCCGCAGCCAATACTCCCACCGGCTGCTGAGCCAGAAATTCGCGCGATTGCCCCGCCGGAACTACCGCGCCCAGGTTGCGGTGCCGCGCGGCAATCAGCGCGGTAGCAATCTCATCGGCGACGCCGACGGTGGCGTCGAGGTGGGATCTGGCGGTGGCGTCGACAAGCATCTCCACCGCCTTTGCCTCACTGCCGTGGAAACGCCCGGCCGCGCCCGCATCCACGATGACCAGGCCCGGACGCAGCACCTCCACCGAGGAGGCCACCGCATCCAGCCCCGCGGCGATCTCCGCGAAGACCACCCCGTCCCGATCCGGGTTGGCCTCCTCCACGCGCAACTCCGGCAGGAGGGCTTGGGCTTGGCGCACCCGCATCCCGCGACGCACCCCCGCCCGGCGCGCCGCCGCGTTGCACACCGCCACGCGGTGCTGGGCGGCGATAGCGCACGCTGCCCTGTCGGCGTCCTGCAGCGCCTGGATAGGCCAATCCGGGAACCACAGCGCCGCGACCCTCACACGACCTCCAGGCGCGGGCGAGTGTCCGGCCGCTGCCCACACGTGAGCACTCCACGACGCGGGCGCATGCTTGCCGACGCCACCCGCACCCCTATATCAACTCCCCGAATCCGTCCGCTGCCCCGGCCCAAGCCATGCACAGCGACAACTTCCGCGCCTATCTCCACAGCTGTGCCCGACAGCCGGGTTCCCACGGTGAGCAGGGCTGCCTGCCCTGCCCGCACTTTCGCCAGCACGGGGCGCGCCCGGGTGGGGCTCAGCTCGCCTGTGCCTTTGTGCACGACGAGGTCCAGCCCCTCGCACAGCACGCCGGTCACCGCCCAGGGTTCTACACCTGGATCGGGCACCGTGATAACCCGGGAGATATCACCACTCTCGGTCACTTGTGCGAGTGAGAGATCCGGCCAGCCCACTACCCCGACGTGTCCACCCGCCGCGCTAACATGGGAGACCAGCTCCACGACGAGCGCGGCACATTCCGCACAGGCGGTTGCCCGCTTGCGGGGAAGTCCACCGCCCGGGAGCAGCTCAGATAGCCCTTCGGGGACGCCGAGAAGCTCCACCTCCGGCTGCACCTGCGCAGCAACATCCGGGGTTTCCAGGCGTTGAATCTGGGCGCGCAGGACCGCAATTTGCTCGGCCTGCGATCCACCCACTACGCGAACACCTGTTTGATTCATGGTTCCTATTATGAACCTCTCTCCGGACGCGCGCAATTGCGCTGGTAGCGTTAGGCGCCATGAATCCCCTCCACGCGCACACCACCCCGATCCCCACTCCGCCGTGGGTACGCCTCGGCGCCTCGCTGCTGGCTGGTGCCGCCGTGGCGGTGGGTGCCAGCCGCATCCACTTCGGCCTCGCGCTAGGGCTCAGCCTGCTCTTCCTCCTCGCGGCCTGCGCGCTCGTGTTCCTGCACCCCTACCGCGCGGACCTGCGCGATTATGCCCAGCACCACAACGTCACCATGCTGCCCAATGCGGCGCAGCTTATTCCCCTCATTGTGCTGTGGTTGATGGTCATGTTCTCCCCGCTCCTCGCACTACCTGCCTGGGGCAGCGCTCTGGTGTGGGTGCTCGTTGCGGGCGCGGCCTTCCTGCTCTTTCCCCACGTCGACGGCTCCCGCAAGCTCGCCTACGCACCCCCTGTCTAGGCTCAGCCCGTCTCCCCCAACGCCCGGGGCGTGCGGGCCGAGCTGTCTGGGTCGGTCCGCCTAGACCTTTCCCCAAGCCTGGTGTGTGCGGGCCACCTAAGCCAGGTCGCGCGAGGTGGCCCAGCGCGTGAGCTGATGGCGGTTGGACTGCTGGGTCTTGCGCAAAATATTGGAGGCGTGTGTTTCTACCGTCTTCACCGAAATGAACAGCTGCTTGCCAATCTCGCGGTACGTATAGCCGCGCGCGAGCAACCGCAAGACCTCCAGCTCGCGCCTCGTGAGCGCATCCACCGCCGGGTCCTGTCCCTCCTCCGGCTCCGGCGCGGGCGAGCCGGAGGCAAAAGCATCAAGGACAAAGCCCGCCAGGCGCGGCGAGAAATACGCATCCCCGCTGTTGACCTGCAGGATCGCGCGCGCCAAATCCGGGCCGGAAATATTCTTCGTCACATACCCGCGCGCGCCCGCCCGAATCAGCGCAATCACGTCCTCCGCCGCATCCGACACGCTCAGCGCCAAAAACACCGGCCGCGCCGGCTGATTAGCCGTCGCGTTAATAACGGCGAGGCCGCCGCCATCGGGCATGTGGACGTCGAGAAGCACCACGTCCGGCGAGGTACGCGCAATGCCCTCCAGCGCCTCCGCAACGGTGCCGGCGTCGCCCACAATCTCAATCTCCGAGGACGCCGCCAGCTCCGCGCGCACGCCCGCACGGAAGACGGAGTGATCATCAACCAAAAAGACCTTCACCATGCTCATAACGCTACCGCGAGCTCCACCTCGGTGCCCTCCCCCGGGGTCGAGGAAATCCGCACGCGCCCACCAGATCCCTCTACGCGCGCGCGAATACTGTCACGAATCCCATGCCTATCAGCAGGAATATTCTCCACGTCGAAACCCACCCCGCGATCACGCACAAAGATACTCAGCTCGCCCGCCAACAACTCCGCGTAGACATCCACCACGTCCACGCCTGCGTGCTTGCCGGCATTGACCATCGCCTCACGCGCGGCCTGGATAAGCAGCTTCGCGGACTCCGTCAGCTCTGTGTCCTCACCCACCGTCACCGCGGACACCCGTATGTCAAAGAGATCTTCCACTTCCCCGCACGCCGCTTCGAGAGCACCAAAACAGGTAGTGGGGGCGGCGGAGGGGGCGTCGAAAAGCCAGGCGCGCAGCTCGCGTTCTTGGGCGCGCGCCAAACGCGTCACCTCACGCGAATCCCCCGCCCGCTTCTGAATCAGCGCCAGCGTCTGCAGCACCGAATCGTGCAGGCGGGCGGCAATCTCGGCGCGCTCCTCTGAAACCGCCTTGGCCGCCTGCTCCTGCGATAGCGAACGCCAGAGCTTCAACACCAGCGGCACCACCAGCGCACCGAAGCCCACCAGCGTCAGCGCCGTGGCCAGGATCGCCGAACCCGATCCGCTCTCCCACGTCACCGCCGCCACCACAACGCCACCGATGACCAAGACGGCACCGGCCGCCACAGCAACCAGGCCCACCGGCGTGTTCAGCCCGCGGTCATACGCCAACCACGCCAGCACCGCGCCGATGGCCACCACTGCCAACGGCACCGCCACGCTTAGCGACGCCCCCGAAACCCCCAACACCCCCACCGCACTACCCGCCAGCGCCAGGAACACCAGCACGAGGGAAAGGGGGCTGCGGCGGGTGGAGGGGGCGTCGTCAAGCGCGGGCGTGAAGATCCACAGCCCCGCATAGGCCATCGCCCCCACCCCACCCAGCAGAGTCAACGCGGTCAAAGCGATGCGCACGGAGAGCGCCGAAACCCCAAGATTCTGCGCCAGCCCCGCCGCCACGCCGGCGACCACGCGGCCAGATTGGGGGCGCGACATCACGGGATAAGGCGCCGCGTTTTCTGCAGGCACATAGGGCGAAGTCATACTAGACATAGTCCCACGCACCACCCCTCGGGCACATCGGGGACAACCCTGAGGTCGAAAAATCAGGGCGATTACCGATACCGCCGCGAGGCCCCACGCGGCACCATAAAAGCATGACGAAGAACAGCACACTCAACCAGATGTGGACGACCCGCCCCGTCCGCCTTCCCAAGAAACAGGGCGGTGACGCGCACATCGCTGGTGTCTGCGAAGGCATCGCGGTGCGCTACCAGCTTGATCCCACGATTGTGCGCGTGGCCTTCGTGGTCGCCGCGTTGGCTTTCGGCGGTGGCATCGCCGCCTACCTCGCCGCGTGGGCGCTCATGCCGCGCTTCGGCTCACCCTACTGCCCGCTCGATGCGGCCTTGGGCAAGGATGGCGTCAAGGAGGAACAAGAGCTCGGCTGGGTGCTGATTATCGGCGTCCTTCTGACGTTTGGCTCCGGCCCGCTGTTCTTGAGCGGACAATTCCTCGCCGGCCTTCCGCCCGCTGCACTGACCTTCGGCCTGTTAGCGCTGGCGTGGTACGCCCTTCACCAACGCGAGCCGCTACCACCCAGCGGGCTACTAGCTGCCGAGCAGCCGGTGCGCGAGGAACCTGTCAACCTCAACCCTTATACCCCGGCAGACGGCCACCCCTTCCCGCCAGGGCGCACGCCCCCGCCGTCCTGGGATCCGCTCGGTGTGGTGCCCGATGCCTGGGACCTGCCGGAGCCGGGCCCGCGGGAAGAACCGACAAAGAAGCGCGGTTCGCAGTGGGTCGAGGGCGCAATTGCGCTCGGTGCTGTGGGGGCCGCCCTGACGATCGCCTTCCTTGGAGTCACCTTCGTCTCCGAGGCCGACGACGAATCCGGTTTCAGCTTCCGCTTCAACGCCGGTGAGCAAGACATCGCGCCCACTCATGAAGATGAGCTCGAGGAATACTACGACCTGGACATCGGCGAATCGACGGTAGACTTCAGCCAACTCCACGACCTGAAAGACGAGCACGACGTCACCGTCGACGCAGGCATCGGCGCCGTCGAGGTCATCCTCCCGAAGGACATCCCCGTCGCGCTGACCTGTGATGACGGCCTGGGTGAGAGTAACTGCACCGAGCGCCGAGACCCTGACGCGCTGCTGAACATTCACATCGACGCAGGCATCGGCGAGGTCACCGTCACCGGCTAGACTTACCCACCATGATTCACTTCGGCAACGACTACCACCGCTCAGCCCACCCCCGCGTCCTCGAAGCCATTGCGGAGGCGAGTGGGGCTTATGCCGGTTATGGCGCCGACGAGCTCTGTGCCACGGCTGCTGAGCGCATCCGCACTGCCTGCCAAGCGCCGAACGCCGAGGTGCATTTCATGGTCGGTGGCACGCAAGCCAACGCCACCATCATCGCGCACCAACTGCGCCCCTGGGAGGGTGTTATCGCGGCGGATAGCGGGCACATCGCCACCCATGAGACGGGAGCTATCGAGCACACCGGGCACAAGGTCATCACGCTGCCAAACCAGCTGGGAAAGATCACCGCCGCGCAGGTTCGCGCGTGCATGGACGAGTACCGCGCCTCCGGGGTGGAGGAGCACATGCCGGAGCCCGCACTGGTCTACATCACGCAGCCCACCGAGTTCGGCACCGCCTACTCCCGCGCCGAACTCGTGGCCCTGCGCGAGGTCTGCGACGAGTACGAGTTGGGTCTGTTTGTCGACGGCGCCCGCCTCGGCTACGGCCTGTCCGCCTCGGATATCACGCTGCCGGACCTGGCCGCGCTTGTCGACGTCTTCACCATCGGCGGCACCAAATGCGGCGCCCTCTTCGGCGAAGCCATCGTCTTCCCCGCGGGTGCGCCGCGCTTTCGCAATGCGATGAAGCAAAACGGCGGCCTGCTGGCCAAGGGTTGGTTGCTCGGCGCGCAATTCGCTGCCCTCTTCAGCGCCCCTCGTGGATCCGCCGATACGCTCCCCGGAACCAACGCTTCCTACGCAAACGCTAGCGCAACTACCCCAGACATTGAGGTCACCGGCACAGCTGCAACGACCCTCTACGAGCAGATCTGCGCCCGCGCCAATGCTCAAGCACAGCGCATAGCCGAGGCATTCCGCGCCGCAGGCATCGACATGCTCTTCGACTCCCCCACCAACCAGCAATTCGCTCTGCTGACACGCGAGCAAGAAGAAAAGCTCTCGCAGGACTTCGTGTGCCAGTTCTTCGAAGAACACGAAGGCCTACGCGTGGTGCGTTTTTGTACGGCGTGGTCGACGGAAGAAGGGGACGTCGATAAGCTCTGCGCTGCAATTTCGGCGCTCAAGTAGCGAGGTTCCCCAACCTGGTTTAGGCTGTGAGCTATGCAACTGGGGGGTTACATTCAAGCACTAGCGCGCGGGCTCGACGTGGTCGAGCAATGCGCCGGTGTCACGCGCGCGCAGCTGGTTGAGATGGGTGCGCGGCCGGATTTCGCGGAGAAGCTCCTAGGACTGCACGCGGTGTATTTCGGGGACACGATGTTCCGCTCCCGGCAGCGCAAGGCCCGCCGCACGGGCCACGATGTGTTCACGCTCCTCGAGATTGAGCGCTATTGTTCCAAGCTCAAGGCCTGCAAGGCGTGGGAGCTGCGCCAGCTGTTGGCCGCTACCCCGCGGGAGAAAATCCCCATGGTGGCGAAGGCCAAGCTCAAAGAGTGGCACCCGCCCAAGGACCCCGCCCCGGGCGTGCGGGTGACGCGGCGCGCAGGCCGCAACCACACGCTGAGTATTACGGATTCCTCGCTCAACATCTCGAAGCTGCTGGCCGTACTGAAGACCACCGACAAGGACTTGCTCACCGCGGCGCATACCGTGTTCCGCGGCGGGGGCGGCTCGGGCCAAAAGCTGCAGTCCAACGTCATCGTGCGCTTGGATGAGCTCGACCGCATCGTCGACGGTGATGGTGAGGAGATCGAACTGCAGCTGACCAATGGGGCGACGATGACGGGTGCGGAGTTCGTACGCGAAAAGCTTGCCGACGTCGGCCTCATCACCCTCGTCCACCCCCACCACGGCCCCGTGAATCTGTACATGGCGAGCCGTTTCGCTAACACCAAGCAGCGCCTCGCGCTGTCTGCAGAGCACCCGACGTGCGCCTGGCCCGGGTGCAACGCGCCTGCCGACGACTCCCAGATCCACCACCTCACCCGCTTCCAAGATGGCGGGCCGACGAACATGGCCAATATGGTGCCGCTGTGTGCGTATCACAACGCGGTCAATGACGATGATCCGGAAAAGCCCACCGGCCGAGGACATCTCGACCGCATCAATGGCCGCGTGCACTACCTGCCGCCGTGGGCCGGCCCGCCGATTCCCATCGAAAGCCCGGCCCACCCGCCGCGCTCCGCTCCGGCCCCTGCAACTCCTGCGGCCCCGGGGTCCGCCCTGAGTTCTGGGACGCGTACAGCTGCTCGGCCATCCACGGAACCGCCGACATCCGGCCCTCCCGACTCACGTTCCGGCCCCGACCCCGGTGCGCCGACGCGTCATGACGGCAAACCTCCGGCCCTGCCACCAAATTCAACTAGCCCGTGAATCTTCGCCCTGCATCCAGGGCAGAAACATCGACCGAGACCTTTCGGTCGTCGGGGCACCGGTTCAGCCAAGGCGCCAGTTGCTGGTCACCGGTTCAATAGAGCAACGGAGACGTAGGCAGCAGCCGCACGCGACTAGCCCCTTCAACAAGCCACTCTAACCAGCCGCTCGCTGAGATTTTTCGCTCGGCGTGCGGCTACTCGCGCGCGCGTTATAAAGGCATGCGGGAACTCGCCACCAATTCGCTGAGCTGAACAGCATCAAGGCTCCAAATAGCACAGCTCGGGCGGAGCTCGCGGCCGCAAAGACGGTGACGACGTCAAAGCGATCAGCCACGCAAGCTTGGTGCAACGAGGCCGAAAACGCAGGAGCGCGGCCGCGCCCTGTTATTTCAAGGCTCGGCCGCGCTACGCAGCGTCGGGGAGTTTGCTTCGCTGCACGCTCTCTAGCACTGCGCTATCTCACTGAGATACTCCACAGCACTGATGCAGTGCGCGTCCCAGTGCCTTTCGGTGCTTACTCCCACTCGATGGTTCCCGGCGGCTTCGACGTCACGTCGAGCACCACGCGGTTGACTTCCTTAACCTCGTTGGTGATGCGGGTGGAGATCTTCTCCAGCACGTCGTACGGCAGGCGGGTCCAGTCCGCGGTCATGGCGTCCTCGGAGGACACCGGGCGCAGGACAATCGGATGGCCATAGGTGCGGCCGTCGCCCTGGACGCCGACGGAGCGGACGTCGGCAAGCAGCACCACCGGGCACTGCCAAATCTCGCCATCCAGGCCAGCGTTGGTCAGCTCGGTACGCGCGATGAGGTCCGCCTGGCGCAGCGTCTCGAGGCGCTCCTCGGTGACCTCGCCAATAATGCGGATGCCCAGGCCCGGGCCCGGGAAAGGCTGGCGCGCCACGATTTCCTCCGGCAGGCCCAGCTCGCGGCCAACCGCGCGCACCTCATCCTTGAAGAGCAGGCGCAGCGGCTCGACGAGCTCAAACTCGACGTCGTCCGGCAGGCCGCCCACGTTGTGGTGGGACTTAATGTTCGCGGTACCGTCACCTCCACCGGACTCCACCACGTCCGGGTACAGCGTGCCCTGCACCAAGAAGGCGGCGTCCTGGCCGTCCAGCGCCTGGTCGACGGCACGCTCGAAGGAGCGGATGAACTCCGCACCGATGGCCTTACGCTTGGCCTCCGGCTCGGTCACGCCGGCCAGCTTGGAAAGGAAAGCCTCGCGCTCGTCAGCGGTGATGAGCTTGGCGCCAGTCGACGCCACGAAGTCCTTCTCCACCTGCTCACGCTCACCCGCGCGCAGCAGACCGTGGTCAACGAAGACACAGGTCAAACGGTCACCGATAGCGCGCTGCACGAGGGCTGCGGCCACGGCGGAATCCACGCCACCGGACAGGCCACAGATAGCGCGACCTTCCTCGCCGATCTGCTCGCGCACATCGTTGATGAGCTGCTCCGCGATGTTCTCTGCGGTCCAGTTCTGCTCCAGGCCTGCTACCTCAGTCAGGAAGCGCGTGAGCACCGCCTGGCCGTGCGGCGAGTGGAGAACCTCCGGGTGGTACTGCACGCCGGCCATCTGCTTGGACAGGCACTCGAAGGCTGCCACGGGAGCGCCTTCCGACGACGCCGTCACCTCAAAGCCCTCCGGGGCTTCCGTGACCGAATCGCCGTGAGACATCCACACCTTGTGGGTGTCCTCCAGACCCTTGTGCAGCACGCCGCCGGACACGGTCATGTCCGTGCGGCCGTACTCGCGGGCACCCGTGGAGGCCACGGTGCCACCCAGGGCTTGGGTCATGGACTGGAAGCCGTAGCAGATACCAAAGACCGGAATGCCGAGCTCGAGCAGCTCCGGCTTCAGAACAGGGGCGCCGTCCGCGTATACGGAAGACGGGCCACCGGAGAGGATCAGCGCGGCCGGGTTCTTGGCCTTGATGTCCTCCACGGAGGCAGAATTGGGGACAACCTCGGAGTAGATGTTGGCCTCACGCACGCGCCGGGCGATGAGCTGCGCGTACTGGGCGCCAAAGTCCACCACGAGGACAGGACGCGGGGTTGTATTTGGGTTAGTCACGGTCATCAGTTTAACGCAAGAACCCACACCCTAGACCGCAGGGAGTGGCCCAAAATCTTTAGCGGTGGCAGCCGCCTTGCCTAGCGCCTCCCGGAACGCCCGCAAAGCGGGGTGTCCCTCGCGCCCGGCGCGCACCGCGGTGTAGAGCGTGCGGGTGGGATTACCGGGCAAGGCAACCACGCGCACGCCTTCGATTTCCTCAAGGAAAAGATCCGAGATCACCGCCACCGCGTGGCCCGTGCGCACCAGATGCGCGTGCAGGAAGGGGTCCGGGGTTTCATAGAGCACGCTGGGGTTAAAACCATGCCGGCGGCACAGCCGGTGGACGAAGCGCCCCAATAAAAACTCCTCCGGGTCCATGGCAAAGGGGATTTCCTCGTCATGTGCTGCAAAATCCTCCAAGCGCAGCTCGCTCCAGGGGCCGGTGAGTGGGGTGATGAGGCGTAGGGGGTCGTCGAGAAGCAGCTCCCTGTGGGTGTGCTCATCCGTGGCGGGCATGTCCGACTCATACTCTTCACCCAGGATGAGGTCCACCTCCCGGCGCGCCAGCAGCTCCATCGCGCCTTCGGCTTCGCGCTGGATGATCTGCACGCGCAGGTCTGGGTACTCCCTGGCCAGCTCCGTGAGCGCCCGCGGGACCAGCGAGGACATGATGGTTTGAAACGTCGTGACCTTAATCGTGCCGCGCACCGCGTTGGTTGGCTCGATGACCTGTGACTCGGCCTCATCCGCCAAGGCGAGCATTCGCTCCGCCGCGTAGGAAGCAAGGATTTCTCCCTGCTCCGTCAACCGCACTCGCCGGCCGACCTTCTCATAGAGCGCCACGCCGACGTCCTTCTCGCACTGCGCCAGCTGCTGGGAGATTGCCGAGTGCGTATAGCGCAACGATTCCGCCACCGCAGTGACGGTGCCGAGGCGGTGCAGGTCCAACATGACAGAATCTCTAACAGGTACGTGTTAAAAACTGTAGATAGACTAACAGTTCTTCCCACCCCACAATGGACTGCATGACCAATCCGTTTGCAGTTTTGTGCGTCATCGGCTCGTGCATTTCACTCCAGCTCGGCGCGAGCCTCGCCATTCAGCTTTCCCCATTGGCGGCCCGTGGGGCACCGCCTCGCTGCGTCTGCTTTTCGCCGCCGTGATTCTGCTCGCCATTGCGCGACCGCGCGTGCACACATGGAGCCGCGAAAAATGGATCTCTGCCACCATGTTCGGCCTCACTCTGGGCCTGATGAATGGTTTCTTCTATTCCGGCATCGAGCTGGTTGCGCTGGGGCCTGCCGTGACCATCGAGTTCCTCGGCCCGCTGCTGCTGGCGGCGTGTCTCTCCCGCTCGCTTCGCGACGCCACCTGCGTCGCCCTCGCCCTAACCGGCATGGGCCTGATGGGCCTGGATTCCTTCAACGGAGACCCCCTCGACCTGCGAGGTGTGTTCTTCTTGTTATGCGCCGGCGCGATGTGGGCTGCTTATATCTTGGCCAGCAAGAAGGCCGGGGCGCTCTTTAGCGGTGCAGACGGCTTGGCTATGGCTTTCCTCATCGGCGGCCTCGTGCTCCTGCCAGTGGGTGGGCGCGGAGCGGTGGCGTTGGCCAGCGACCCCACCCTATTGCTGTTTGCCCTGGGCACGGGCGTGCTGGCCTCGCTCATTCCCTACTCGTTGGAATTCCTTGCGCTGCGCAGGCTCGCCCCCAACGTCTTTTCCATCTTGATCGCCCTGGAACCCGTCTTCGCCGCACTCTTTGGCTGGATCCTGCTCTCCCAGAACGTGTCCCAGCTCAAACTGGCGGCTATCGGGCTGGTGGTGGTGGCCTCAGTACTACAAACCATGGCGCCGGCGCGAGGGCGCGTGGTTTTCCGCAAGGTGGCACTGCGCCCACGCCGTCTGAAGAAGCCCCGGCTGCCGTGGCGCCCGAAACCACGCGCCAGCGACTCGGACGCTACGGCCACCGAGGCCAGCGCCACGGCCACTGGAGCAATGACATAAGCTCCGCCCCGGGCTTCGTTGAGCGGAGCAGCGTTACAACGGGCGAGTTAGCGGACGGCCAGGCCTACCTTCTGGAAGGACTTCAGGTCCGTGTAGCCGCACTTGGCCATGGCACGCTTGAGCCCACCGACCAGGTTGAGCTCACCCAGCGGCTCATTGGACGGGCCATGGAGCACGACCTCCAAGGAAGGCGCACCCGCTGAGGCATCCTCGGCGGCGCCAGAAGTTGCGTTGCCAGACGCATCAGCACCAGAAGCATCGGCGCCAAAAGTGCCGGTGCCCAAGAGGGCATCGGCCACGCCAACCGGCTCGATGATGCCGCGCGGGAAACGCGGGTGGCCGGCCGTGGACGGCCAGTACCAGCCCTTGCCGCCGGCTTCTGCCGCGCGGGCCAGGACCGGGCCCAGAACAACACCATCGGCGCCACAGGCAATGGCCTTGGCGATGTCTGCAGACGTGAAGATGTCGCCGTCGGCAAGCACGTGCACGTAGCGGCCGCCAGTCTCATCCAGGTAATCGCGGCGTGCGGCTGCAACATCCGCAATGGTCGTCGCCATGGGGATATCAATGCCCACGGTCTCCGGGTTGGTGTTCACGCCGGAGCCAACGATGATGCCAGCCGCGCCCGCGCGCATGAGGTGCAGCGCCGTGGTGTAATCCGCCACGCCGCCGGCAATCACCGGGGTATCCAGCGAGCCGATGAACTCCTTCAAGTTGAGCGGCTCGCCGCCAGTCTGCACGTGCTCGGCGGAAATCAGGGTGCCGTGGATGAACAGCAACTCCGCGCCGGCCTTAATAACCACGGGCGCCAGCTCGCGGGCACGCTGCGGGGAGACGCGCACGGCCACGGTCACGCCGGAATCGCGGACCTGCGCGATGCGCTCGGCCAGCAGTTCCTCGTTCAGGGGTGCTGCGTGCAGATCCTGCAGCGTCGACAAGTCACCGAAGTTCTCCGTCACACGGGCAATCGCACCCTCCAAGTCCTCGTGGCGGCCCCACAGGCCTTCCGCGTTGATAACGCCGAGGCCGCCCTGCTTGCCCATCTCAATGACAAACTCAGGCGTAGCCAGCGCATCAGTCGGAGCGGAGACGAACGGGACCTCAAAGGTGTACGCATCGATGTGCCACGAGGTGTCCACGTCCTTGGAGGAACGGGTGCGGCGAGTCGGCACCAGGAAAATCTGGTTCAGGTCATAGGTGCGGCGGGCCTCGCGGCCGACGCCGATTTCTACGTAATCGCGCATGATTAGTCCTTAGCGGTAGTTCGGAGCTTCGACGATCTGCTGAAGGTGGTGCGGGTGAGACTCCTTGAGGCCCGCAGCGGTGATCTGGACAAACTGCTTGGTCTTGAGCTCGGCCAAGTTAGCGGAGCCGGTGTAGCCCATCGAGGCACGCAGGCCGCCCACAATCTGGTGGACGATGGCATCGATGTCGCCGCGGAACGGCACGCGCCCCTCGACGCCTTCCGGCACCAGCTTGTCCTCACTCTTGACGTCAGCCTGGAAGTAGCGGTCCTTGGAATAGGAACGCTTCTCCCCTGACAGGCCACGGCCCTGCATGGCGCCCATGGAGCCCATGCCGCGGTAGCGCTTGTACTGCTTGCCTTGGACCACGACGATATCGCCCGGCGCCTCCGTGGTGCCGGCCAGCATGGAACCCAGCATGACGGTATCGGCGCCGGCCGCCAAGGCCTTGGCGACGTCACCGGAGTACTGCATACCGCCGTCACCAATAACCGGAACGCCCGCCGGGCCGGCCACCGCAGCGGCCTCCATGATGGCGGTGATCTGCGGGGCACCCACGCCCGCCACGACGCGCGTGGTGCAAATGGAACCCGGCCCGATGCCGACCTTGATGGCGTCGGCGCCGGCCTCGATCATGTCGCGGGCAGCCGCACGGGTGGCCAAGTTGCCGCCGATGACGTCAACGCGGTCACCGAAGTCCTTCTGTACGCGGGAGACCATCTCCAGCACACGGTTGTTGTGGGCGTGGGCGGAGTCGACGACGAGGACGTCCACGCCGGCGTCGACAAGCTGGCCCGCACGCTGGTAGGACTCCTCACCAGTGCCGATGCCCGCCGCCACGAGCAGGCGCCCAGAAGCATCCTTGGAGGCGTTGGGGAATTGCTCGGTCTTAACAAAGTCCTTGACGGTGATGAGGCCAACGAGTTTGTTTGCATCGTCGACGATGGGCAGCTTCTCCACCTTGTTGGCGGACAGCAGCTCCAGCGCCTCCTCCTTGCTGACGCCCTCCTTGGCCACGACGAGCGGCATCGGCGTCATAATCTCGGAGACCTTGCGGGAGAAATCCGGCTCAAAGCGCATGTCACGGTTGGTGCAGATACCCACGAGGGTGCCCTGCTTGTCGACGACCGGCAGGCCCGAAATCCGGTACCGCGCGCACAACGTGTCGACTTCATCGATGGTCATGTCCGGGGTGGCCGTGACTGGGTCGGTGACCATGCCGGACTCGGAGCGCTTGACGATTTCTACCTGCTGGGCCTGCTCCTCTGCGGAAAGGTTGCGGTGCAGGACGCCGATGCCGCCCTGACGTGCCATGCCGATGGCCATGCGGGCCTCGGTCACGGTGTCCATCGCGGCGGAAGCCAGGGGCACGCCGAGGCGAATGTTGCGGGTAAACTGCGCCGAGGTATCCACCTCGGAGGGAACGACGTTGGATTCTGCCGGCAGCAGCAGAACATCATCAAAAGTTAGGCCGTAGAGTGCAATCTTGTCGGGGTTGTCTCCGCCGGTGTGGACGTGGCTCATGAGGGTGGGGCTCTCCTAAACTGACCAGATAATTGTATGCGGTAGCCCTCACTGTAGTGCGTGGACGCCCCGTAGTGGTAGCCGTGGGTATAGAAAAAAGTCTCTTTAGGGAATTGCCTTGCGCGCACGGAGTCAATAGGCTCGCAGACGTGAACTTTTTCGCCAACATGCCCCGCGATCCTTTCGCGGACGACCCGAACGACCCAGCTTCCTTCCTCGAGGAGGATGAGCACGTCGAGCCGCTGTCTGAGGAGGACCGTCTCGCCGTCATTCATGATCTGGCCATGGTCCAAGAGTTTGCGCGTGTTTTGAGCCCGCGCGGCATCGACGGCATCTTCTTTTTCTGCGAGGACTGCGAGGAAAACCACTTCTACGAGTGGGACATTATGGCCTCTAACATGCAGGCCACGCTGGCGGGCCAGCTCGCCCCCGTGCACGAGCCGGGCGCCGAGCCGGATCCGATGCGCTATGTTCCGTGGGATTATGCAGTGGGTTACCTCGACGGTATGGATTCGCGCTACTAGCGCGGTTGCGCGGTAAAACTACCGCGCGTTAAACAAAAAGAACCTCTTTCCTCCTGCTGTGGGAGGGAAGAGGTTCTTCGTGGTTTTATTGCTGGAACTGCGGCGGCGGGAGCTGGCCGCTATCCCCAGCGCCATCCGAGTTGTCATTCTGCGGCGGCGTTGCCTGCTCTCCACCACCCGGCTGACTCGGCTCCGGCTGGCCCTGCGTCGGCGGCTCCAGTGGATTGCCTGCCGATACCGTGCGGGTCACCACGACGGTAGAGACCGCAGTCTCGGTCTGCGTGACGGTCTCCGGCTCCGGCGGCTTCTGCTCCTCTACAGGGGCGGGCTTCTCCACCGTCTGCGTCTGCGTCACCGTAGTGCGGGGCTGCTGCTTCGCCGCACTCGGGGACTCCGCCTCGCGTTCCCGCTTGGCCTGATCCACCATCTTCCGGGCTTCTTCAAGCAGCTGACGGGTGCCGTCCATGTCGCCCTCGGCGGAACGCCTCTCCATTTCATCGAGTGTTCCGGCAAGCTCGACCACAGACACATCGTAATCATCCGCGCCGAAGAGTGACTGGTTCACGCCATACAGCGGGGAACCCGGTCCGGCGTTGACCACCACAGCTCCGGTACCTGCGATGAGCAGCGTAGCTGCGGCCGCTCCAATGAGGCCGTGCATGAATGGCTTGCTCCGACGGCGACGTGCCGCGCCGAGGGAAATAACCTCCGGCTCCTCCTCCGCGCCTTCGATGAGAGGGGCTGGGGGCATCTGCTTTTCGACGTCCCCGCGCAGCTCCAGCAGAAGACCCGCCAACTCATCACCGCCATCGGAGGGATCCGTTCCTTCGGAGAGAGTGGTGAGGAATGCATCATCATCGACCAAAGGCTGCAGCTGCTCAGCGACACCCTGCTGAGGCTCGTCCTTCTTTGCCATGATGACCTCCCTTCCTTATTAGAGAATTATTAGTTTGTCGGTGCCAAGTGCCGATGGCTCACTGCTAGCTCTGAGCTAGCCCAATTACTGGTTCACTCTGCTGGTTCACATTGTTGGTTCACTGCGTCTCGTGCGAATCGAGGGATTTGCGCAATTGCGCGAGTGCACGATGCTGCGCCACGCGGACTGCGCCAGGGGTGGACTCCACAATTTCCGCGGTCTCCTCTGCCGACAGCCCCACGAACACACGCAAGATGATAATGTCCCGGGCCTTGTCACTTAACGTATCGAGCATGGCCCGCACTCTGTTACTACCGTCCACGGCAAGGGCGGATTCTTCGGGGGTAGCGTCCTGAGCAGCATCCTCCGGAAGGTCTTCCGTGGGGTGAGTGTGGTCGCGGCTCAGGGCGCGGTGGGCATCGGTCACCTTGTGAGCAGCAATGCCATAGACGTAGGCCATAAACGGGCGGCCCTTATCTTTGTACGTGCCAATAGACGTCGCCACCGCCAAACAGATCTCCTGCGCCACGTCCTCCGCCGTGGGCTGGCGGTGGCCGCCGATGCGCGCGCGGCAATAGCGCAGGACCTGCGGGTGAATGATCCGCATGATGCGCTGGAGGGCGCGGCGGCTACCGTCGACGGCCAGCGGAACGAGGTCCGCTAATTCCTTATCGCTGTCGCGCTTCGCCACCGTTGAGGAGCCGCTCGCGTCTGTAGCCTGAGTAGCCACTGCCATCCTTGCCGTTCTGCTTTTGCTCTTCTGCTTAATGCATTACTTCATATTCTGTATGAACATCATGGCATAACCTTTTGACGAAACCCCAAAACGACGGGTCTCATCCCCAGCTTTGACCCCACTAGAAAAAGTTCATACACCGTTCATCTTAGCCTTAAGCGCAGGTCACAGGGGCTCCAGTTGAGGAGTTTCAGCCAGTTATACCTGCATGTCAGCATTGCGTAACGCGCTGTTTACCCAAGGGGGACACACTTCAATCTCGTCTCACTTCGCCTCGGCGTTCACGGGGGCGTGCCCGCAACGCGCCCCGCGCCTGGGCACTCTATCTTTGGCAAAGGAGAATCGAACGTGTCTCAGTCCTTCCTGCTCCCCGGGCCGAATACGGACTTTTGGGATTGGCAGCTTCATGGCGCATGCCGTGGAGAAAACTCTGACGTGTTCTATCACCCGGACGGCGAGCGCGGACGCGCCCGCGCCCAGCGCGAGAACCGCGCCAAGGCTATTTGCAGCACCTGCCCGGTCATCGAGATGTGCCGCGAACACGCTCTCGCCTCCGGCGAGCCCTACGGCGTGTGGGGCGGCATGAGCGAGTCGGAGCGCGTCGTCGCCCTGCGTTCTCGTCGCACCCACGCGGCCGTCGGCGCCTAGTCCGCTTCTGCCAGCTCCCAGCCTTGGGGTCGGACGGCAAACCACCACCTCTATTGGCTGGACGCGACAAGGCTGCTCTCCCCACTGGATGAGCCCGCCGTGGGCCGTCGCGCAGCGGGCCTTTTGCGAAGTTTCTTTAAGTAGCATCACGCCCCTCCCCCACCTGCACTGATATCCAACAGCCAGCACGGGCAAGGGGCAGCGGGTGAAAGACGTCAGTTTTTACAGCGCCTGCGCCAGGTAGCGGGCGGTCACCGTGTCCTTGTCGAGGAACTCGCGCGGCGAGCAGGCCGCCACAACCTCGCCGCCGGCTGAGCCCGCGCCGGGACCGAGATCAATGATGTGATCGGCGTGCGCCAGGACGGCGCGGTGGTGTTCGACGCAGATGAGGGTGAGGTGGTCGTCGACAAGCGTGTCAAAGAGGCGCAGCAAGGTGTCGATATCTTTCTGATGCAGGCCCACCGTCGGCTCATCGAGCACGATGATGTCCGCAGTCGCCTTGCGGTCGCACAACCGCACCGCCAGCTTCAGCCGCTGGCGCTCGCCGCCAGAGAGCGTCGAGAGCGGCTGCCCCAGCGTCAGGTAGCCCAGCCCCACGGCAACGAGCTGCTCGTACACGCGCTTCGCAGCAGTAACTTTGGCCTCGCGGCAAAACTCCACGGCCTCAACCGCGGGAAGCGCGAGTACCTCCGCGATGTTCTTGCCCGCCAGCTCGTAACCCAAAACGTCGGCAGCAAAGCGGCGGCCCTCGCACACCTCGCAGGGCACATCCGCGCTGTCCATCGCACCAAACTCCACGGTCACCACGCCAGCGCCGGAACAGGCCGGGCACGCGCCCTCCGAGTTGAAAGAGAACATTCCCGGCGTGGCCCCATCGTTGGCCTTGGCGAAGGCCTTGCGCAGCGCGTCCATCGCACCGGTGTAGGTGGCCGGGTTTGAGCGCCGCGAGCCAGACAACGAAGACTGGTCGACAATGAGGATGCGGTCGTCGTCCGGCAGGCATTCCATCAGCGATGACTTTCCAGAACCCGCAACGCCCGAAATGACCGTGAGCACGCCCAGTGGAATATCCACGTCGACGCCCTTGAGATTGTTATGGGACGCCCCACGGATTTCCAGCGCTCCGGTGGGCTCGCGCACCTCATCCTTCAACGCCACCTTCCCGCTGACGGACGGTGCGGTACCGACGGAAAGGATTTCGCCGCCCGCCACTCCGGCGCCGGGGCCAAGCTCGACGACGCAATCCGCAATCGCCATCGTCGCCAGGTTGTGCTCCACCACGAGCACCGTGTTGCCCTTATCGCGCAGCTGCAGGAGAAGCTCGTTCATCCGCGTGACGTCATGCGGGTGTAGGCCAGCGGTCGGCTCATCAAAGACGTAGGTGACGTCTGTCAGCGCCGACCCGATGTGCTGCACCATGCGCGTGCGCTGTGCCTCGCCACCGCTCAGCGTTCCCGTCGGGCGCGCCAGAGTCAGGTAGCCCAGCCCCAAATCCAGGGCGGCCTCCAACCCGCGCAGCGGGGCCACGGCAAGCGGTGAGTTGATGGTGCGGAGCCATGCGGAGACGTCGGCAAGCTCCATGTCGCAGACGTCCGCGATGGAGACTCCGTTGAGGTAGGACTCGCGCGCGTGCTGCGCCAGGCGCGTGCCATGGCACTCCGGGCAGTCCACGAAGACCACAGCGCGTTCGACAAAGGCACGCATGTGCTTTTGCAGGGACTCCACGAGCTTGCTCAACACGTTCGTCTTCAAACGCGTTACCAGCCCCATGTAGCTCATGTTGACGCCACCGACCTTGCCTTTGGTCTCGGTCTCATACAGGTCACGTTTCTGTTCCTCGGTGAAGTCCTGGACCGGCACGTCGGCTGGGTACAGCCCGGACTCGGCGTAGGCGCGCCACATCCACGAGCCCACCTTCATGCCGGGGTACATGATGGCGCCATCGTTCAACGTCAGAGTCTCATCAACGAGCTGGTGCTTGTCGACGTCCCCCACTTCCCCCTTCCCTCACACCTCGGGCACATGCCGCCGGTGCGCTCGAAACGACGCACCTCTTTGACGCCATTGACCTCGATGGCGCCCTGCCCGGAGGCGGAGGGCACGTTGAAGGAATAGGCCGCGGGGCCGCCGGCGCGGGGCTCGGCTAGGCGGGAGAAGAGCACGCGGAGGTGCCCGGTGATGTCGGTGGCGGTACCGAACGTCGAGCGCGCGGAAGCCGCCATCGGTTCTTGGCCCACGACGATGGCTGCGGTGAGCCCTTCCAAGCGGTCCACGTCGGGGCGGGGTGGGGCTTGCATGAAGCCTTGGACGAAGCCGGGGTAGGTTTCGTTGATGAGACGCTGCGATTCAGCCGCAACGGTATCGAAGACCAGCGAGGTCTTGCCGGATCCGGACACGCCCGTGAAGACGGTGAGCTTGCGCTTAGGGATGCGCACGTCCACGTTCTTGAGGTTGTTTTCGCGGGCGCCGGTGACGGTGATGAATTCTTGTTCCACGGCTCAGCAGTCTACTAACGGGGCGGGGGTCCTGCCCCGGACACGGCGAAGGCCCGCCGCCCCGCAGATATGCGGGTTAGCGGGCCTTCCTTACGGCTATGCGGGAACCCTTGTGGCACGCGGGAACCCTTGTGGTTGTGCGGGAAACGAATGTTTCCCGCACGCACGTTTTAGTGCGCGTGCGCGCGCGCAGCCTGTGCCGGCTCTTCCTCGGCGGGCTTCTCTACAACCGAAGCCTCGGTGGTGAGCACCATGCGGGCCACGGAGGCGGCGTTGACCACGGCGGAGTGGGTGACCTTCACCGGGTCGATGATGCCCTGCTCGAGCAGGTTGCCGTACTCCAGGGTGGCGGCGTTGAAGCCCTCGCCGTTGGCCTTCTCGGCAACGTGGGCGACCACGACGGATCCGTCCAGGCCTGCGTTCTCGGCGATCCAGTAGGCCGGGCGGGTCAGCGCGCGGGCCACGGCCAGCACACCGATCTTGGCCTCACCCTCGAAGCCCTCGGCGAAAGCCTCGAGCTCCTGGGAGATCTGGACCAGCGCGGAGCCGCCGCCAGCAATGACGCCCTCTTCAACGGCCGCGCGGGCGGCGTTGATGGCGTCCTCGACGCGCAGCTTGCGCTCGTTGACCTCGGTCTCGGTAGCGGCGCCAACGCGGATGACGGCAACGCCACCGGACAGCTTGGCCAGACGCTCCTCGAGCTTCTCCTTATCCCAGGTGGAATCGGTGCGCTCGATCTCGCGGCGCAGCTGCTCGCGGCGCTCCTCGACGGCCTCGGCGGTACCGGCACCATCCACAATCACGGTGTCCTCCTTGGACACGGTGACGCGGCGGGCAGAACCCAGCACCTCCGGGCCGACCTCCTTGAGGTTGATGCCAACCTCAGGGTCGACGACGGTAGCGCCGGTAACAACAGCCAGGTCATCCATGAAGCCCTTGCGGCGCTCGCCGAAGTACGGGGATTTCACGGCGGCGACCTTGAGGACCTTGCGGATGGAGTTCACCACGAGCGCCTGCAGCGGCTCGCCCTCGATGTCCTCAGCGATGATGAGGGTCGGGCGCGAGGACTCCGCGATCTTCTCCAGCAGCGGCAAGAAGTCCGGCAGGGAGGAGATCTTGTTGCGGACGAGGAGAATGGCGGCGTCGTCAAGCACGGCGTTGTAGGTCTCCTCTTCCGTAGCGAAGTACGGGGAGAGGTAGCCCTTGTCGAAGGAAATGCCCTCGGTAACGTCCACGGTGGACTCGATGGTCTGGGATTCCTCGACGGTGACGACGCCGTCCTTGCCCACCTTGTCCATCGCACCAGCAACCATCTCGCCGACCTCCGCATCGCGGGAGGAAACGGTGGCAACCTGGGAGACCTCCGCGGAGGAATTCACCGGGGTGGCACGCTTCTTGAGCTCCTCGACGACCTTCTCAGCCGCCGCTTCGATGCCCTTGTTCAGCTCGATGGGGTTAGCGCCGGCTGCCACGTTGCGCAGGCCTTCGAAGACGAGAGCCTGGGCCAGCAAGGTGGCGGTAGTCGTACCGTCACCGGCGATGTCGTTGGTCTTGACGGCCACGGACTTCACCAGCTGGGCGCCGAGGTTCTCAAAAGGATCGTCGAGGTCAATGTCGCGGGCGATGGTGACGCCGTCGTTGGTGACGGTCGGGCCACCAAAAGCCTTGGACAGCACGACGTTGCGGCCGCGCGGGCCGAGGGTGACCTTGACGGCGTCGGCAAGCGTGTCTACGCCGCGCTGGATGCCCTCACGGGCCTCCTGGTCAAATGCAATCAGTTTTGGCATCGGGTTAATCGCCTACTTCTCGATGACAGCGAGCAAATCACGAGCGGACAGCAGGAGATACTCCTGGCCGTCGTACTTCAGCTCGGTGCCGCCGTACTTGGAGAAGATGACGGTGTCGCCCTCGTTGACGCCAACCGGGACGACCTCGCCCTTGTCATTGGTGCGGCCCGGGCCGACAGCGACGACGGTGGCCTCCTGCGGCTTCTCCTTCGCGGAGTCCGGGATAACCAGGCCGGATGCAGTGGTGGTCTCAGCTTCAACGATCTGGACGAGGACCTTGTCCTCCAGCGGCTTGATGTTTGCCATGATGATTTCCTCCAAAGTGTTCCTAGTGCGCGTCCACGTGGACGCGCGCGTGCCGGTTGTGGGTGTCCAGCACAGCCGTCGTCGCGGGTGAACAACTGTGGGTCAAAACAACCTGCCTAGCACTCTACCCTCGCGACTGCTAGCCCTCAACGTTGTGGGCCGCTAACCCGTTCGCCCTCCGCGAACGACGCGACTCGGGTGTGTACAAAGCCGGCCAACGCCAGCTTGACGACGCCCAGGGCAATAAACATTGCGCCGAATATTACGGCGAAGGACGGCCACCACAGCTCCTCCAGGATTGTCCGACCGAGTGCCTCTTGTGGGGTAAGGAGGCGGTGGAGTGGGAGGAGCGTCGCCAAACACAGCGCCCAGACCACGCCGGCCGCAGTCAGGGTGAGGCACGCCGCCTCCCCCACTTGCACGCGCGCCCAGGCCGAGGGGGCGGCGCCCGCCAAGGTGAGGCCACGAATATCGGCCGCGATGCGCCCGTGCATAAGCAGCGAGGTAAGCACGGCGCCCACGATGCTAGGTGCGAAGACTGGACCCAAAAGGGCGAGGAAGGCCTGCCACGAGGACAGGGTGCCTCCGGCGCCTGCGTCGTTCCCAAAGCGCAGGCCCGAGCCGACGGCGACGATAAAGCCGCCGACGAGCACCCACGGCACGATGTGCGGGGTGGAAAAGCTTCGGCGCACGCGCACATTAGCCCCAGCGATGCCGGCCGCGCGGGTCCATTGATCCAGGACGGGCATAAGCCAGGGCAAAAAGAGCGCGACAAGGATGACCAAGCCCATCTCGGCCGAGAGGAGGTCGCCGGGATCATCGATGTGTAGGCATCCATAGACCGTACTGCCGACAGCAACGGACGCGAGCAGGAATTTCACCATGAGCCACGCCGGGTGTGCGGTGGCGTGCGGCCGAAAGACTCGGCGCAGTGGAGGCAGCGCTCCGACTAGGGCCGCGGACATGCAGACAACTATCGCAATACCAACGACCTGGCCTGTAATCGCAATGTCTGGCAAAGGGATGCCGTCGCTGCGCAGGGCGCGCACGCACGGCGCGAGCAGTGGACGGGCCGGCAGCACACCAAGAAATCCGGCGGCCGCGCTGACCACCGCGACTTGGCCCAGAATGAAAATCAGGATCATCCACCCAGGCATGCCCACCATGCGCCAGGAACGGTAGACCGGCTCGCGCTCAGCGATGATAAGGCGCATCTGCGAGAGCGTCACCAGCACTACCACGCACAGTGACATGCCCAGCACTGTGCCGCCCAGAGGCCCAGCGGGGTTTTCTTCGGCTCCGGGGGAAGCGACCAGCATGGCTAGCGCTAGGGTGCACGAGGTGGAAGACACCACCAGGGTCAGCGCTACGGCCAGCCACGATAGCCAATTGGACTGTAAGTCCTTAAGCCACACCAGCATGGGCCACCTCCTCCAAGGAAATGACCCGGTCGGCCGCCTCGGCGGCAAGGTGCGAGTGAGTCACCATGATCACGCTGGCTCCATCGCGGGCAACGGCGTGAAGGTGGGAAAGGACGGTGGAAGCGGTGGCGTCGTCAAGCGCGCCCGTGGGCTCGTCAGCGAAGATATAGGGCGCTTGGGCCAGCAATGCCCGGGCGACAGCCACGCGTTGCTGCTGCCCACCAGAAAGCTGTGCGGGCAGGCGGCTCTCCAATCCAGCGAGACCGAGCGAATCGAAGACCTCTGCCACACGGCCGCGTGCAGGGCGCCGGCCGGAAAAGCGCGCCGTCAAGGTGGCATTGCGTTGCGCGTTGAGGGATTCCAGCAGGTTGTAGTCTTGGAATACAAATGCACGCTGCTTGCGCCCCGGCGCGTTGACTCGGCCGGAAGTGGGCTTATCGAGCCCGGATAACAGGTTCAGGAGCGTGGTTTTGCCGCTTCCCGATGGCCCCATGATGGCAACGAATTCGCCTGGGGCGATAGACACATTGACGCGATTGAGCACGGTGCGGCGGCCGTAGCGCTTACTAAGGTTTTCTGCTTTTAACATGCCTTTGATTCCACTCGGCCACGCACAACAATGACATGGGGCGGGCTGCCCGAAAAATGGTGGAGCTAGCTCCACTGCCCTTCCACCGGCATGGCGGATAGGGTCGAAGACTATGCGAACCTTCAAAGCCTGTGCGTGGAGCCTCCTCCTCGGCATGCTGTGTATCCCAACCTTGGTGATTTCGGTGCTGATGCTGCCGTGGATCCCGTTGGTGGGTCGCGCCGCGGAACTTGTCGGCCGGTTGGGCGCGCAGTGGATGGGCGTGGAAATTCCACCCCGGCGCGCAGATCGATGGTTTGATTGGCAGCAGTTCTATCACCTCGTGTTGCAGTTATTGATTTCGACTGCATGCTTTACCGCGTGGACGGCCCTGGGTTTCACAGCGGGTGTGCTAGCGATAGCGCCATTCGTACCTAAGGCCGAGTTCTCCGTTGGCGAGTGGTCCACCTCCAACCGACCGCTTATTTTCTTAACCTGCTGGCTGGCTGCTCTGTTGCTTGTGTTGTTACTGGTAGGTCTCAACCGCCTCTTGGTCTCAGCGTCGGTCTCGCTGACCCGACTGGCATTGAGTCCTTCGGCCGAGGAAATGGCGGCCTCGCGTGCCACGCTTATCGATGCCTTCTCCGGCGAGCGCCGCCGCATCGAACGCGAACTGCACGATGGCCCGCAGCAGTACCTCACTGCGCTCAAGCTCAACTTGGCCGCGGCAAAACTACAAGCCCCGCCCCAGGCACAGCAGGCCTTGACTGACGCAGAACATAATGCCTCTTTGGCTCTGGCTTCATTGCGGGCGACAGTGCGTGGCATTGCGCCGCAGGTGCTTTTCGACGACGGGCTTATCCCCGCCCTCGACGAGTTACTCGCCCATTCCGGGCTTGAGACCACACTTCGCGTAGAGGGCGCTGAGAGCTCGATAGACGAGACCACAGCACTGCTGGCCTATCATGCAGTCGCCGAGGCGCTCACAAACGCCTCTAAACACGGCGCAGCCACCGAAGCCGTGGTAACGGTCGCTTTTAGGGATATGCTGCGCCTAGAAATCGTAGATAATGGCATGGGCCCCACGGCCAAAGAGCCGGACGGTGAGAGTGCAGCTGTGGGTTCGGGCACGGGCCTCGCCGGGCTGCGTGAGCGTGCTGCTGCACTCGGCGGCACAGTAACCTTTGGTGCTGATAGCACCAATGCTACGGGTAAAGGCGGCGGCCAGCTGCTGGTCAAACTACCGCTGAAGGAGGCGGAATGAAGTTACTACTCGCAGAAGATTCCGCGCTCCTGCGCGCGGGTCTGGAGCAACTACTCGGTGCTCTCGGTCATAGCGTCACGGCGGTCACAGATGCCGAAGCACTGCGCGCCATCGCAGTGCAGGAAGACTTCGACCTCATTATCAGCGATGTGCGCATGCCGCCCACGATGACCGATGACGGGCTTCAAGCCGTGCACGATCTGCGGGCAGCCGACCCCACCCAACCCGTGGTGGTGCTGAGCCAATACGTAGCGGCAAGCTATCTCGACCGCCTCCTGGAGCACGGCGGATTCGGGTACCTACTCAAGGAGCGCGTTTCTGATGTTGAAGAATTCGTGCGCACGCTTGACGATGTCGCCCGCGGCGGCACCGTGGTGGACCCAGAGGTGGTCACGGCGCTGCTTTCTGCAAGGCACACTGGTCTAGCCCGGCTCACCGCTCGCGAGCGGGAGGTACTGGGGCTTATGGCCCAAGGATTGAGCAATAAAGACATTGAAGACACGCTCGTCCTTACCTCCGGAGCAGTAAGCAAGCATGTCTCCAATGTATTTATAAAGCTCGGGTTTCGACCCGAGGACTCCAACCGGCGGGTGAAGGCCGTATTGGCATGGCTGCGCCACACCGAGCGCTAGAAAAGCGCTGAGGCCCTACAAACAAGGGCTGGAATTAGACCTGTCGGTGGGAGTTCAGCACAGCCGCGCGCCACAGCTGGTACTCCTCCGGGTTGTCCTCGCGGTAGTTCTTCACCGCGCGGATGCCGTGCTCCACGGCCTCGGCGACCTCGTCGATGTTCTTGTCGTCGCCGTCGGCCGCAACAAAGATGACTGGGCCGCAGATTGAGCGGATTGGGTCCTGCAGGAAAGCGGAGTTGCCGGTAGCCGCAGCGTTGCGGGCCAAGGAGGCCACCGGGTTCGGGTCGGCGTCGTCAGCCTTCGCGTTCGGGTTAAACAACGCCGCGTAGGTCTGGCCATCATCCTGGAAGGCCACGGAAACGCGATCCTCGGTGGTACCACCGAGGAATTGATTTGCCTGTTCGAGCTCAAACTCGATGATGCGGCGGGACAGATCAGGGTTAACGAGGAATCCAGTGGTCATAACGGTGTGAGCTCCTTTTGTGTGAGCCGGACGATTATCGGTCATCACACTACCGGCACCCTGGGGGTTGCGCATCCGCTAGCGCGCGGCGGCCACGAGCGGCACTTCCACCTCAAGCTGCGTATCGGTCCCGCATGCCAGGCCGGAGGGTTCTGCGCCTTCGTGAATGAGCTGGGCGGCCACCGCCGCGATCATCACGCCGTTGTCGGTGCACAGCTTGAAGCGCGGCACACGCAGCTCGATTCCCGCGGATTCGCAGCGCTTCGCCGCCAAGGCGCGCAGCCGCGAATTCGCAGCCACGCCGCCGCCGAGCAGCAGCACCTTGGCGCCAGTGTCCTGGCAGGCGCGCACGGCCTTGGCGGTCAGCACATCCGCCACCGCCTCTTGGAAGGAGGCGCAGAGATCCTCAACCTGGACCGTGGTGCCCTCGCGCTCGGCCTTTTCCACGTGGCGGGCTACTGCCGTTTTGAGCCCCGAGAAGGAGAAGTTGTGGCGGTTGGGCCCGCGCAGGTCCTCGGCCTTGGACAAACCACGCGGCAAATCGATGGTGGGCTCGCCTTGGGCGGCCAGCTTATCGATGACCGGCCCTCCCGGATACCCCAACCCCAGGAGGCGGGAGACTTTGTCGTAGGCTTCGCCGGCGGCGTCGTCAAGCGTGGTGCCCAACTCCTTCATGGGTTTGCCCACGGCTTCGACCTCGAGCAGCTGGGTGTGGCCGCCGGAGACGAGCAGCGCCACCGAGTGCGGCAGCTCCTCGCCCTCCAGGTTGGCCACCGCGACGTGCCCGCCGAGGTGGTTGACGCCGTAGAAGGGCACGCCCCACGCGGAGGCGAAGGCCTTGGCTGCCGACGCCCCGACGAGGAGCGCGCCGGCCAGTCCCGGCCCCACGGTGGCGGCCACCGCATCGGGCTTCTCGACGCCCGCCTCCTCCAACGCCGCCTTCATCACCTGCGGCATGGCTTCGAGGTGAGCGCGGGAGGCAATCTCCGGCACCACGCCGCCGAAGCGGGCGTGCTGCTCCATGGAGGAGGCGACGACGTCGGCGCGGATCTCCATGTGGCCGTTATCAGACAGCTCGATGATGCCCACGCCGGTTTCGTCGCAGGAGGACTCGATGCCGAGGATTAACATCTCTCACTCTTTCGTGGTCGGTACATGGTGTGGGCGTCCGCGCCGGAGGGCTGGTAGTAATTGCGGCGCAGGCCGTTAATGACAAAATCATAAGCCTCATAGAGGCGAATGGCCGGATCGTTGCCCACGCGAACCTCAAGGAAGATGGGCGCATCGTGGGAATCTGCAAGCTCGACGATGGCGTCCATCATCAGCCGCGCGATGCCCTGCCGTTGGGCTGCGGGGTCGACGCCGATGGTGCGGATTTCGAACTCCGGCCAGGCAGCGGGCCCCATCCGCCCCACGCCGGCGTAACCGAGAACTTCCACGCGGTTGTCGTTGTGGTCATCGCGGTTGTCGTTGTGGTCATCGCGGTTGACATTCATGTCAACCGCCCAGTACGTGGTGTGCCCCGCCGCAATTTCCTGCTCGAAGGCTCGCGCCGGCCATGGGCTTTCGCCGGGGAAAAGGACCTTCTCTAACTCGGCACAGCGCGACGCGTCCGCAGACGTTAGTGGCCGCAGCCTCATGATGCCGGTGTCTCCTCGTTGCCGCCGACCAAGGCGGCCGAGCGCGGCTTGGCCTTCGGCTCCACGGCATCGGGGCGGCGTAGGTAGAGCGGGACGAGCGGCTCGGGTTCAGCGGACAAGTCAGCGCAGGCAACCAAACCCTCTGCGCGCGGGGTAGCCCACTCGCTGGGAAGGTCAGCGATGTCCTCCGGCAAACGTGGAGCAATAGATTCTGGGAAAACCAGAAGCGCACTCGCTGGGCTCGCGAGTCCGGCGGCGCTCAGATCAAGGGTTTCCGGCTTCGATACGTTGGGGCCGCTACGGCGCTCGCCGTCCACATAGGTGGCCCAGTAGACCTCTTTGCGGCGAGCGTCGATAGCCACCAGCCACTCCCCCGTGCGCCCGTGCGCGATGGCGTCCAAGGTGCACACACCATGTACCGGCAGGTGAAGGGCCACTCCCAGGGCGGAAGCGGTTGCCATGCCCACGCGCAGGCCGGTGAACGGTCCGGGCCCCGTGCCGACAACGATGGCGGAGAGGTCGGCATAGGTCAGAGAGGCGTCGGCAAGCAGCTCTTCGATGGTAGGGATGAGCTGCTCGTTGTGGGCGCGCGTACCACTGATGACGCGGTCGATGCTCTCCCCGGTGTCGGTGTCAACGATGCCCGTGACCAGATCCGTGGTGGCGGTATCGAGTGCGAGAACCTTCATTAGCCCACGAACTGCCAGGCAGGAGCGTCCTCATTGTCAGCACCCTGCTGCAACATCTGGTCATCACCGCGCAGGAACTGCAGCGGCTCGCCAGGCTGAATGCCGCGCAGCGGCGGAGCGTCCTGGCCCTGGGCCTTGGCCATCTCTACCTGCTCGAGGACGCCGGAGCAGAGATCCACCTGGGAGCGGTTCAGCTTCTCCACCTGATACTCCTGATTGACGCTGACGGTGACAAAGTAGTTCTCATCCTCCGCCACCTTGCCGTCGACGAAGTCGATACCGGCGACATCCACGCCGCCTTCCCCAAGCTGCTGCTCCGTAGCACCCGGGCAGACGACGAGACCGGCAATCCAATCCTGGCCGTAGACGTCGGGGACCAAGAGCGCGGAGAAGCTCAGGTTCTTCGGATACGTGTCCAAGGCTTCACCCAACGTCGAGGAAGGCTCCTCCGGCGAACGGGTCATGGACAGCGCGATGAGCAAGCCAAGGACGATGGCAAAGCCGCCGATGACGACGGTCGTGATGAATTGGCCGATTCTATTCATGGGGATGTGCTCCTAATAATAGGGAGTTCCGTACGGGGATATCCTACGCGACCGCCCTACCGCGGCCCTGACTGGCCCTTCCGGCACCGAAAAGGGATCAAACGATCAGCAGTGCCAGGACCTGGCACATGAGGATCTTGCCGATCATCGCCGTAGGGTACACGGTGGCATAGCCGCGCTCTGCCAGCTGGGTTCCGGTCTGGGGGTTGAGGTAGGCCATGATCGCCGGGTTCGTGGTCATACCCGCGGCGATGCCCATCGACTCATCAAACTTCAGGCGCAGCACCAGCATCGATACCGCGACGATGCCGATGGCGGAAACCAGCGACAGCACAATGCCCACGCCCATGTACTTCAGGGAGGTCGGATCCGACAGCGCATCACGGAACTGGCCGCCTGCCGACGTACCCACGCCCGCCAAGAACAAGGTCAGGCCCAGCGTGGAGATTGTCTGCTTGGCGTGGAAAGGAAGCTGCCAGTTAATCGGGCCCGAGCGGCCCAGCGCACCCAGGATGAGGCCGACGACGATGGGGCCGCCGCCGAAGCCGAAGGAGAGCGTCGTGCCACCTGGCAGCGGAATCGGGATAGCGCCGAAGAGCAGACCAATGAAGAGGCCAAGAGCAAAGGGAAAGAGATCGACGTTGCCGAGTTTGGCTTCGGAGTCGCCGAGGAAACGGCGGACGTCGTCAAGCCTGCCCGGCGCGGTGATAACGCGCACGCGGTCCGAGTAATGCAGGACGGTTTCCTCGTTCGGCACGACATCCGAGTCACCGCGGCGCACGCGCGCGATGAGGAAGCCCTCCTTGACCGTGTCCAAGTCCTTGAGCTGGTAGCCCGCAACGCGTGGGCTGGACACGGTCAGGCGGCGGTAGACCAGGCCATCCTCCTCGTGGAGGTTGAGGTGGATCTCCTCACCGAGCTGGGAGATCGCGCTATCAAGCGCTGGTGCCGTGCCGTTGAGCAAGAGCTCCATACCCGCGCGCAGCGGCAGCTCCGGATAGGCCAGGTTGTGGTTGTGCGGATTGTTGACGTGGCGGGTAGCGATGACGCGCTCGCCAGTCACCTCCTGCAGCTCCCCTACCGTTGCGTCGAAGTCGCGAGTCAGGCGCACTGCCCGCCACTCCAGCGGCTCCGCAATCATGCCCTCGGCGCGGGCGTCCTCAACGTGGTTCACGCGCAGCATCTTCGCGCCGATGGCGGCCACCAGAATGGTTCCGATGATGCAGCCAGGGTAAGCCAAGGAATAGCCCACCACCGGGGTGCTGTCGCCGCCCAGGGCTTCGACGACCGCTGCCATACCCGGCGTCGAGCTTAGCGAGCCCGCGAGCGTGCCGACGCTAATCGCCGGGTCCAGGTCAAACATGCGCATCGCCAGGGTTGTCAGCCCCGCGAGAAGGAAGAAGAAGACGATGACCACCATGGACATCTTCCATCCTCGCCGGCGGAAATCTTCGAAGAAGCTGCGGCCGAAGTTCAGGCCGATGACGTAGACGAAGATGGCCAGGCCAAATTGATACACGAAGGCCGGGACCACGATGTCTGGGTTGGCAGCGGACAGTCCCAGGGCCACGAACATCGCGGCGGCGGCGCCGAGCGAGATGCCGAAGACATTGATCTTGCCCACGGCCAGTCCCACCGCCATGATCAGAAAGAGCGTCAGCAGGGGCTGTTCAGCAAGAAAAGCCAGCACGTTAATTCACCCATTTCCATGTAAATACGCGGACGTCATCATCCGAATCGCGGTTGATTCTCACAGCAAGATACGCGTCAGAAAGCCGCTCCATGAAGCCCCCGCCCCACTCGGCGACGACGACAGCATCCTCTATTTCGGTGTCCAAGTCTAGACTGTCCAGCTCCCCCAACGGATCCTCAGAATGATCAAGGAGGCGGTAGGCATCCACGTGCACCAACGTCGGCCCGCCTACGCGGGAAGGGTGCTCGCGGGCGATGACAAAGGTCGGCGACGTCACCCGCCCCTTCACCTGCATTCCCCGGGCAATGCCCTGCGTAAAGGTGGTTTTCCCGGCACCTAAAGGGCCGTCGAGGATAACCAGGTCCCCGGCCTCCAGAGCCGCACCTAACTCCTCGCCGAGGGCCTGGGCGTGCTCCGGTGTGGCTGCCTCGCGGCGTCCTTCGTGTGGAAAATCACTGCGCATCGCTAGCTCCTTCGCGGTATGTACGCTCGGTGCGCCCTGTGGGGCGGCACACCACTTCATAGTTGATGGTCCCGGTTGCCTCAGCCAATTCTGTGGCGCTCATACCGCCGCGCCCGAAGATAACGGCGGTGTCCCCGGCACGCACTCCGTGGGGGTTAGAGCCGAGGTCGACGACAATCTGGTCCATACAGACCCGTCCCACCTGCGGGTAGAGCTCACCACCAATGCCTACCTGGAGCGCCCCCTGAAAGGCACGCGGCAGGCCATCGGCATAACCCACGCTGACGGTGGCGAGCTCGCGCTCACTCTCCGCGGTCCAGGTCAGTCCGTAGCAGGTGGACTCCCCCGCCGAAATCGGCTTCACTGCGACGACGGACGCCTCCCACGTCATGGCAGGCTCCAGCCCATGGTCGAGCCCAGCGACTGGTTCAAGCCCATACAGGGCCAGTCCGACGCGCACCTGCTCAAAACGAGCCGAGGGGCGCGTCAACGCCGCGGGCGAGTTCGCCAGGTGGTTCAGCGGACACTCCAGCCCCACCTCACGGGCGAGTGCTAGGGCCTGGCGGAACTCCGATTCCTGATGATCATTGTGCGGGTGCTCCGGCTCGTCCGCACAAGCAAAGTGGGACATGAGGCCTAGGACGGTGATGTGGGGGGCGTCGGCAAGCAGGCGAAAGGTCTCCTCCCACGCATGCTTGTCGACGCCCGATCGGTGCATCCCCGTCTCCACCATCACGAAGACTTCGGTGGGGGTCTCGGCGGCGATGAGTGCTCGGGCGTGCGCCAGCGAAGGGATGCCGATCTGGATCTCAGCGGCAAGGGCTGGGGCGAGGTCCTCCGTCGGCTCCCACAGCCAGGCAGCGATGGGGAGAGTATCAATCACCTTCCGCAAGGCCACCGCCTCAGCCAAGGTGGCCACCCCGAAGGCATCCGCCCCAGCTTGCGCCATCACCGGGGCGCAGCGCTCGATGCCGTGGCCATAGGCATCCGCCTTGACCACGCACATGAGGCGGGCCGGGGCCACCGCCTCCTTCACGCGGGCAACATTGTGGGCAATAGCGTTGAGGTCAACGGTGGTTTTCAACATGCCCACTATTGTGCCACTTGGTGTTACCGCGCTATTCGACGGTCACCGACTTCGCCAGGTTGCGCGGCTGGTCCACGTCGTAGCCCTTGGCGGTGGCTACACCGCAGGCGAAAATCTGCAGCGGAACAGTAGCCAGCAGCGGCTGCATCAGGGTCGGCGCCTGCGGGATGCGGATGATGTGGTTGGCGTAGGCCTCGACGGCCTCGTCGCCCTCCTCCGCGATGACGATGGTGATGGCACCGCGGGCACGGATCTCCTGGATGTTGGAGACGACCTTGGCATGCAGGGAATCGCGGCCACGCGGGGAAGGCACGATGACGAAGACCGGCTGGCCTTCCTCAATCAGCGCGATGGGGCCGTGCTTGAGCTCACCGGCGGCGAAGCCCTCCGCGTGCAGGTAGGCAATCTCCTTGAGCTTGAGCGCGCCCTCCAGCGCAACCGGGAAGCCGACGTGGCGGCCCAGAAAGAGCACCGACTTGGCGTTCTCCATGGCATTGGCCAGGTCATAGACCTGCTGCTCGTTGTCGATGATTGCCTGAACCTTATCGGGCATATCACGCAGATCCTCGAGGACGGAGTTGACCTCATCGGAGAACATGTTGCCGCGCAGACGTGCCAGGTAGAGGCCCAGCAGGTAGGTCGCGGTGATCTGCGCCAGGAAGGCCTTGGTGGAGGCCACAGCGATCTCCGGTCCGGCGTGGGTGTACAAGGCGGCGTCGGACTCGCGCGGGATGGAGGAACCCTGGGTGTTGCAGATGGCAATCACCTTGGCGCCCTGCTGGCGGGCGTGGCGCACTGCCATAAGCGTATCCATGGTCTCGCCCGACTGGGACAGGGCCACAACCAAGGTCTTTTCGTTAACGATCGGATCGCGGTAGCGGAATTCGTGGGCCAGCTCCACCTCACAGGGGATGCGGCACCAGTGCTCGATGGCGTAGCGTGCGACGTGTCCAGCGTAGGCGGCAGTGCCGCAGGCGATGACAATGATCTTATCGATGGACTTCAGCACCGACTCATCGATGCGGATCTCATCGAGGATCAGGTTGCCGGTCTCGTCGAGGCGGCCCAGCAGCGTATCGCGCACGGCTGCCGGCTGGTCGTGGATTTCCTTCTCCATGAAGGAGTTGAAGCCACCCTTTTCGGCAGCGGCGGCATCCCACTTGATCTCGAAAGGCTTGCCCTGGGCGGGGTTGCCCTCATAGTCGGTGATTTCGATGTCATCCGCGGTGATGGTCACGACCTGGTCGTTGTCCATCTCCACGGCGGACTTGGTGTAGTCGATGAAGCCGGAGACGTCCGAACCCAGGAAGTTCTCTCCCTCACCCAGTCCGATGACCAGCGGCGAATCGCGGCGCGCAGCCACGATGCGGTCCGCCTGCTCGGTGTGAATAGCCAAGAGGGTGAACGCGCCCTCCAGGCGCTTACCGGTCAGTTGCATGGCCTTGGTGAGGTCACCGCCGGCCTCATTGTGGAACACATCTGCCAGAAGGGTGGCGGCTACCTCGGTGTCGGTCTCGGACACGAAGTTGTGTCCCTTGCCCTCCAGCTCGCTCTTGAGCTCAGCGAAGTTCTCAATAATGCCGTTGTGCACGACGGCGAGCTTGCCGCCATCCACCACGTGCGGGTGGGCGTTCAGATCGGTCGGGCCACCGTGAGTAGCCCAGCGGGTGTGGCCGATGCCCAGGACGGAATCCTTCAGCGGACGCGCAGCGATTTCAGCTTCCAGCGCAGCGACCTTTCCGGCCTTCTTGCGCCAGCCAATCTCGCCATCGGCGTACATTGCGACGCCTGCTGAGTCATAGCCGCGATACTCCAGTCGGCGCAGGCCCTCCAGCACAACGTCTAGGGCGTAGTAATCATGGTCTCCAGAAACGGGACCTACATATCCAACAATTCCACACATATTTATTGAGCCTACCTCACCGATTCACGTGCAAATACTTGGGACAAAGCTGCAAAGAGAGGGTGCTCCGGGGCAATTCCGGTCAGCTCAGTAACCAGCTTATTTGTAGCCTCTTGGTTACCTGCAACTTCCTTTAGACGCTTGCGCAACTCCACCGATTCGGGATCTTCGGGCACATCAAATGCCAGCGCGGCCGACACTGCTTCGACGAGAGCTTTTACCCCGTGGCCGCGTTCTGCCAGTTCGGCGGCTGGGCCGATGAAACGTTCATTGCGCGAAATCTTACGCAGCGGGGCACGCCCAACGCGGTCGGTGGTATCGGGCAGCTCAGGGTTCTGGAAACGTGTCAGAATCTTCTCTACATAGGCCTGCTGAACCTCGGGATCAAAGTCAAACTTTTCAACGATGAGTTGCTTGGTTTCAGCCAGAACCGCGGCGACCTTGTCCTGGATTTCTTTCTGCGCCAATGCTTCCGCAATGGTAGAAATTCCTGCTTGCTTTCCGAAGTAAGCAGTCGCAGCATGTCCGGTGTTGACGGTGAACAGCTTGCGCGTAATGTAGGGCGCAAGGTCATCCACCCACGTGATTCCTGAGATCTCTGGAATCTCAAGACCTGCAGCTTTAAATGGCCCGGATTCCACTGCCCACTCATGGTAGGTTTCGACGACTACGTCGAGCGCTTCGCTGCCTGTGCGACGCTCCTGGTTCGGCACGATGCGGTCAACTGCTGTGTTGGGAAAGAATGCAATCTCATCAGCCTCGGGGTAAGCCTCTCGAATGGCCGCGCTGAGCCCGTCCGTAGCGTTGATCGCGTTCTCACAAGCCATGACCGCGACCTTGCCTTTGCCTGCTGCTGCTCGACGCTTCAGGCCCTCAGCGATAGAAGGAGCAATGAGCTGTAGCACGGTAGGCCCAACGGCAGTCGTGATGAGATCGGCATCCACGATCTCTGAGTAAAGGCCTTCAAGGTCCTCAGCGGAGTTAACTCCCGAGAAATCAGTGACGTGGACATCGCGAGCGCCGGTTCCCACCTCGTGCACTGTGTACGACTCAAGCTCATTGAGGGAATCGATAAGAGGGGCAGCAACATCTGCAAAGGCTAGTTCATAACCTGCCTCGTGCAAGATGATGCCGACAAATCCTCGACCGATATTTCCTGCTCCAAAGTGCAGTGCTTTCTTGGTCGTCATTACTTGTTCACCTTCTCAAAAATAGTGAGGATTTCTTCCTTCGTCGCGGCGTTTTCCAGCTGCTCCACGGTGTCAGCTTTGCCGAAGATCTTGGCAATTTTGGCCAGCGTCTTGAGGTGGGAACCATCAGCACCAGCAATACCAACGATGAAGGTAGCGGGCTTGCCGCCCCAGTCTACGGGCTCATCGAGTCGGATGAAGGAAACAGCGGACTTCTTGATGGAGTCCTTGGCTTCATTGGTGCCATGCGGGATGGCGAGGCCATTTCCCATAAAGGTGGACACGGACTTCTCACGCTCATGCATCGCGTCCACATAGGCTTGGTCAACTGCGCCGGCAGAGACGAGCAATGCACCAGCTTGGTTGATTGCGTCTTCCCGGTCAGCTGCGTGTCCATCGAGCACGATAGTGTCCAGGCTCAGAACTTCTTCACCGGCGGACTCAGAGGACTCGGACGCGATCGTTCGTGCCATCTCGGTTTCAGTTGCCGCTGCGGTGGCACCCGATTGCTGTTTGCGGATAAGGTCCACGACTTCGTCGTAGCGAGGCGATGCCATGAAGTTGTCCACGGCAACATGGATTGCCGAAGGAGTAGCTGGCTTGGCGCGTTCTGCCAAATCCTGATGAACAACGACCAGCTGATAATCATCCTTGAGATTGTTGATCGCCGAGTTGGTTACGGTAACGACATCGCCGAAACCGGCTTCCTTGATCTTGTTCCGAAGCACCGAAGCGCCCATTGCGGAAGAGCCCATGCCGGCATCGCAAGCAAAGACCACATTCCGAATCTCTGGAGCATTCTCAGCAGACTTTGCAGTCAGGGCTCCTGCAACCGACGACTTCTTACCCTTCATAGCCTCCATGTCTGCCGTAGCCTTGTCGAGGTCATCCTCACCCTTGGTGAATTTCAGAATCGGCGCAGCGATAGCGAACGAGACTGCAGTCGAGGCCGCCACAGCGATGGTCACGCCCAAGTAGGAATCAGAGGCAACCGTGCCGTAAATGGCAAGAATGGACCCCGGTGCCGCCGGAGAACGAAGCCCCACATCCATGATGGTGTTAATCGCAACACCCGTCATGCCGCCGCCGATGGCTGCAAGAAGCAACTGCGGGCGCATCAGAACGTAGGGGAAGTAAATCTCGTGAATACCACCGAAGAAGTGAATCAATGCCGCGCCCGGAGCGGTCGCGCGGGCAGAACCGGCACCAAACACCATAAAAGCGAGCAGGATACCTAGGCCAGGACCTGGGTTTGCTTCCAGCAGGTAAAGAACCGACTTGCCGGCTTGTGACGCCTGATCCGTTGCGAGCGGAGTGAGCACGCCATGATTAATGGCGTTGTTCAGGAAGAACACCTTCGCAGGTTCAATCAATGCCGAGGTCAACCACAACAGGTTGTGCGTAATGAGGAACTCAACCGCTCGACCTGCCAAGTCCATGATCAGGTTCATCACGGGAGTCAGGAGGTACATGGAGGCAATAGCTCCGGCGAAACCAAAGATGCCCAGAGAGAAGTTATCGACGAGCATTTCGAAACCGGGTCGAACCTTGCCGTTCCACAGTGACTCAAGCTTCTTGAAAAGCCATGCAGCCAGAGGACCACAAATCATCGCGCCAAGGAACATCGGCGACGCATGACCGTCCTCACCGATCCACTCCGGTGCTGACGTTCCCATAATGACACCCATCGTGACGATGGCGCCGACGACGCCTCCGCGCACGCCGTGTACGAGCTTGCCGCCGGTGAATGCGATGAGAATCGGCAGCAGGTAGGTCACCATTGGGCCAACCATTGTGTTGATCTTTTCATTCGGGAAGAACCCGTCCGGAATGAAGAGAGCAGTCAAAATTCCCCACGCGATGAAGGCGCCGATGTTCGGCATGATCATCGAAGAAAGGAACGTTCCGAACTTTTGGACAGCGACTCGTGCACCGCCCTTGTTTTGTTGTGTCTCAGCCATGCGCATCTTCCTTTACTTGTGGCTGGGTGCGCGCGCATGAGGCCCGCGCACGATTGGAGAGTTTCAGTTTCTGATCCTATTACCTTGAGTGCTTTTCACATAGCTTGATTCACCCAAGCGACGACGCATTCCACCTGTGCGGGCATTCTTTGCTCTATTCTGTAAAGCGTGTCTGCGAATTTGAAGAAGCATCTCGGTACGTTGTCCAAGCGCGGCCCGCACCGCGTCCTCGTCGGGGACCTGTCTTATGCAGGCCTAGAGGGCAAGGTGTACACCCCGGTTGAGGGCAAGGGTCTTCCCGCCGTGGCATTTGCCCACGACTGGACGAAGAGCATCAAGAACTACCACGCCACCCTGCGTCACCTGGCCAGCTGGGGCATCGTGGTGGTTGCTCCTGATACGGAGACGGGTGTCTTTGCCAAGCACCGCAACTTGGCTGCCGACCTCGAATCGGCTTTGCAGATTGCCGCTGGTGTCCGGCTGGGCGCCGGAAAGATTTCGGTGTCCCCTTCCAAACTGGGTGTCTTTGGCCACGGCATGGGCGGCGGCGTAGCCACCCTGGCTGCCGTAGATAACCCTAAGGTCCGCGCCGTCGCGGCCCTCTACCCCGCCGATACCTCCCCATCCGCGGTCCAGGCGGCGCACGCTGTTCAGGCCCACGGCCTCGTTATTGGCGCAGGCCAGGATGATATCTTCCGCGCCGGTAATCCCGCGAAGCTGGCCAATGCTTGGGGCGGCCCGGTGGCTTACCGAGAAATTGCAAAGGGCACGCAGTCCGGTTTCAGCGAGGATAAATTCTTCAAGTTGGCGCTTGGCTCCGGCTTCTTCCAGGGTTCCGCCGTCGAGACCGCCCGCGGCCTAGTCACCGGCTTCTTGCTGTCCACCCTGGCTGGCGAATCCAAGTATGACGCCTTTGCGGCTGCCGACGCCTCCGCCAAGGGCGTCGAGAGCTTCGTCGGCGAGGACCTCACCAAACGCGCAGGTTTCTAGCACGACAAGGAAGCGTTTCAACCAGGTAGCACCACAGGGTGCAACTAGGCCTCGACGACAGCAGGACGATCAGTTATCCGTCCTGCTTTAGTCGTTTTAGCCGAGGAACCTCAATGAAAAGCCAGGCAATAAGTGCAATGCCCGGCAGAAGCAGCTGCGCGGCCGTCCACAGCTTTATGTGGGCCATATCTCTGTCGCATTTAATCTCAATGCCAAGCACGATAAAAGCCACCAAGAGGTACAGCATAGGAAGAACACCCCACAAGACGTCATAAAGCCAAGGAACTGTCATGCGGTCTTCTCCCAAACCTTGCTTGATACGTGCAGCGGCTACTCACGCCACAGTAACACCTGGGGTTGCTGGCGCACAGAGAAGTTTCCCGGCTTCCGTGTCACCCGCGCCTGAGTACTGATTGCACTTGGCCGCGCGGGCGGCCTCGCCCCTGCCCCTGACTTTGACTGTGCGCCCCGCTCCTAGAAGCAGGGTTCCGCCGCTGCGTCTCCGCGTGCGTTTGGGCTTGGGCTGCACGCTGCGCAGATTTTTCCAGCTCATCTTGTGCTTTAGCCATGGCCTTCTCAAACTCCAGCAACCGTGCAGCTGTGCGCTCGCGAAATCCGCGCGCGAACTCATCGAAATCATTGTGCGGCATTACCACTGCCCTGCCTTTCGTGCGTGTACGGAGGAGGATTCTGAACTTTCTTGCGGGGGCATTTCTGGCGTGGCCTCAGCCTCAGCGGCCGGACCTGGTACTGCCTCAGGTGCAGGTGCTGGTGCCGGGGCCGGTTGTGGCGCCGGCGCTTCCGCTGCCTGCATGTGAGCGAGCTTCTCCGGTGGTGCTTCCGGCTCAGGAACGTTGTTCAGCTCTGGAGGGGGCGGCGTAACACCGTTGTTAGGAGCAGGCTCTGGCGCGGGCGGTGGGCAGGGGTCTGGCTCCGGCTGCGGTTCTGGCTCAGGCACAGGCTCTGGTAGAGGCTCCGGCTCCGGAAGGTTTTCCACGAAGTCCACAGCGGCCTCAGCCAAAAGCCCCAGCCCCAGAATGGCCACCCCCACGCCAAGCAGGCCTAAGCTTCCACAGCAGGATTCTTCAGGCTTGCACTCACATTCTCCCGCAACTGGTGGCTGCTCTGGCTCCTCACAGTCCTCGCCTCCTACTGGCTCTTCAGGGCAGTCAATCACTTCCTGTTGGACAGGCTCGGTGGGAACCTCCACCCCCGCATCGGCAGGCTTCGTGGTTCCTACTTCACGCTGGTGCTCTTTGCAGTCACACGACGGTGCTTCCTTTTCTGCATTACAGCGGCACGGCGTGTGCTCCTCTTCTGGTGTAGTCGAAGCAGGTTCAGTCGGCACACTGTGCGGCTCAGTCGGCTTCGCCGGCTGTGGCTTCTCTTCAGTCGGTGGGCACTCTTTTTCAGGCACCGCAGCAGGCTGGGTGGGCTCTGGCTTTTCTGGTGGTGCCACCGGTGTCTCTGGTTTCGGCTCTGCAGGCTGCTGCGGTGCAACCGGCGACGGAGGCTGGGTTGGCTGAGCTGGCTGTGTGGGCTGAGCCGGTGTGGACGGGGCCGGAGCTGGTGACGGCTGGGCCGGTGCACAAGGTTCAGGCTCAGGTTGCGGGCACTCTTTCCGCTTCTCCTCACAGCCGCATTCGGGCTCTGGCGGGGTTTCCGGCAGCTCCCGCTCGCACACCTCGGTGCAGCGCCGTTCAAACTCGTCATAGCAATTCTCAATGGCGGTATCGCGGTCCCGGCACGTTTGAGTGATGGTGTCATTCGTCTGATCGATAAGCTCCCCACCAATGCGCGATATCACCGGGATGATGACCTTTCCCAGAGGGTGCCGCTGCAACAGCATGGTCAAAATGTTAATCAGTGGAATCACAGCAGAGATAAGCTCTGCCACCGCGGAATCAGAAACATCAACGACGTCTTCGATGGCATCCGAACACTGCTGCGCGGATTCCACCAAATCATCGGCTTCGTCCCTTTCCTTGTCGAAATCGTCTTGCACGCCGCGCAAATGATCCATGATCGCTCCCCCGGCCAGCGATAGAACCGTACCGAGAAGGAATTCCCGCAACCCGTTACCACCGCGCCCTGGGCGGCGAGCACCCATCGCCGACGCAGTGTTCGTAACCAAGTCGCCTGGGTTAATCCCATCGACCGACCCCACCATGTCCCCCAACAAGCCAATGGGCGTGCTGGGCCCGGAATAGCCTCCTCGGCTTGCCGCCTGGAACTGGGACACCGCTTGTGAATAATCACCCAAGAGTGACTTGACCATCGTGGACATCAATTCACCCCTGCTTCCTGGTCACCGAGTTGCCCGGCGAGGCCGCGGTCCACGTCCCCGAAAGCACGCAGTTGTTCGCGCGCGGCATCCGCTGTGGCCGATATGTTCTCCAACCGCCACGCACCACGCTCATGGAGCCGGCTCAATAGCGCCTGAATCTGCGCACCATGCCCGCCAAAATCCCGGCCCGCTGATGACTGGGGAAAATTCGGCCTATCCCCGCGGTGCGCGTCACTTTGGGCACGGGTTTGGTCCACGACGGCGTCGAGAAGCCGCGTGGCTTCATCCTCATCAAAAAATACGTCGGGCATGTGCGCCCTCCTTCTCGTCCACAACAAACAGTGATTCCTGCTTTTATTGGACTGAGAAACATCCCCTCCGGTTCCCACGCCACCCCACAAAAATGCGAAACCCCAGGCCAGAAGCCTGGGGTTGTGATGAAGTGAGTAGAACTAAACTGCAGCGACGACGGCCGCAAGCTTGCCTGCGACCTTGCGCGCCTGCTCCTTTTCAGCAGCCTCTACCATGACGCGGAAGAGCTCCTCCGTGCCAGACGGGCGCAGCAGAACGCGGCCCGTATCACCGAGCTCCGTTTCGGCAGCAGAGATAGCTTCCTTGACCTCAGGGGCGTTAAGAATGACGGCCTTGTCGGACACTGGAACGTTAATGAGTACTTGCGGCAGCACCGTCATCACGGAGGCCAGCTCCTTGAGGGACTTTCCGGACTTGGCCATGCGCGCCATAATGGACAAGCCGGTCAGCGTGCCATCACCAGTGGTGCAATCATCCGGCAGCACCACGTGGCCGGACTGCTCGCCACCCAGGGAGAAGTCACCGCGGTTGAGTTCTTCCAGCACGTAGCGGTCACCCACGGCGGTTTCCTTGACCTCGATGCCCTGCTCCTGCATCGCCAGCTTCAGGCCCAGGTTCGACATCACGGTGGCCACCAGGGTGTTGAAGCGGAGATCGTTTTCCTCCTTCATGCCCACGGCGAGGATTGCCATGATCTGGTCACCGTCCACGACGTTGCCCTCTGCATCCACGGCCAGGCAGCGGTCAGCGTCACCATCGTGCGCTAGGCCCAGATCGGCGCCGTGCTCGACGACGGCCTCCTGAGTCTTCTCAATGTGCGTCGAACCGCAATCCTCATTGATGTTGAAAGCATTGGGCTTGTTGTGAATGGCCACGACCTCAGCGCCCGCAGCCTCATAGGCCTGCGGTGCAACCTTCGAGGCAGCGCCATTAGCGGTGTCAACGACCACTTTGATGCCGCTGAGATCCGTAGTAACGACCTCTGCCAAGTGCTTCAGGTAGCGCTCGCGACCGTCGGGAGCCTCCGAGATAATGCGGCCAATCTTGGTGGCAGTCGGACCGTCTTCGGTGAGGTTGTCCATGGCGGCCTGGATACGATCCTCTACCTCATCCGGCAGCTTCTTGCCTCCCGCGGAGAAGAACTTGATGCCGTTGTCCGGCATCGGGTTGTGAGAGGCGGAGATCATCACGCCGAGATCTGCCCCAAAGTCATCGGTAAGGAACGCGATGGCCGGAGTGGGCAGCACGCCGACGCGCACGACGTCGACGCCTCGCGACGCCAAGCCTGAGGCAATCGCCGCATCCAGCATCTCGCCCGACACACGCGGGTCGCGCCCGATAATCGCGAGCGGGCGACGCTCATAAGATTCACGGTCTGAAGTAAGAACTTCCGCCGCCGCCTGGCCCAAGCGCAGCGCGAGAATCGGTGTGAGCTTCTTGTTCGCGAGGCCGCGAACTCCATCGGTTCCAAAAAGTCGAGTCATAGTTGTTCATTATGCCCGCTCCCCGTTGTTTGGCGCAGATCAGTCCACCTTTGCTACTTGGTTATACCCCGCAACATGGCAGGAAACACGCCCCGCCCCTGCCATGCATGGCAAAAGCCGCCGCCTCCACGAAAGGGAAGCAGCGGCTTTCGGAAAATGCAGTAAGCGAAGATTAACGCTTGGAGTACTGCGGGGCACGACGTGCCTTGTGCAGACCAGCCTTCTTGCGCTCCACGGCACGAGCATCGCGGGTGAGCAGGCCGGCCTTCTTCAGGGCCGGGCGGTCAGCCGGGTTGTAGATGTTCAGTGCGCGGGCGATAGCCAGACGCAGGGCGCCGGCCTGACCGGTCGGGCCACCACCGTTGACGGTGACCTTGATGTCGAACTGACCCTCGCGCTCGAGGATGGTCAGCGGCAGCAGGATGTCCTGCTGGTGCAGCTTGTTCGGGAAGTACTCGTCAAAGGCGCGGCCGTTGACGGAGATGTTGCCGGAACCAGCAACGAGGCGAACGCGAGCGATGGCGCGCTTACGGCGACCAACGGTCTGGATCGGGCCCTCGTGGATAGCCGGGGCAGCGGTCTCAACCTCAGCCTCGGTATCGGTTGCCAGGGAGTCACCGATGGTGTTGGTGAACTCCTCGGTAGCGGCGGTTGCTGCAGCGATGTCGGCAGCGTCGGCTACATTGTTGTCGATGTTCTGCTCGGTCATTACTGTGCCACCTGCTTAAACTCAAAGGTTTCCGGCTTCTGGCCGGCGTACGGGTGCTCCTCGCCCACGAAAACGTGCAGCTTCTTGATGGAGGCGTTGGAAAGCTTGTTGTGCGGCATCATGCCCTTTACAGCTTCCTCGATAACGCGGACCGGGTTGGCGTCCAGGGACTGACCAAGGGTCATGGACTTCAGGCCACCCGGGTAACCGGAGTGGCGGTAGCGCATCTCGCGCTCGCGCTTGTTGGAGGAAATGTGGATCTTGTCCGCATTCAGGATGATGATGTGGTCGCCGCAATCAACGTTCGGTGCGTACTGGGGCTTGTGCTTGCCACGCAGCATGTCAGCCACGGTGGAAGCGAGCTTGCCCAGAACCACGTCGGTAGCGTCGATGACGTACCACTTGCGGGTGATGTCACCGCTCTTCGGGTGGAAAGTAGACAAAATGACTCCTTGAAAGTCTGTCTCGGAACTGCCGGCCATCGCTATGTAAGCCCCTACGCGGTACATACAGCGGCCGGTGGAGACCTGCAGCACGCGCGCACCCACGTCAATAAGGGTGCGGACACATAGGTGTTTCACTTTAGTACGTAGCAGTTTGAAAACCCAAAACGCCGATATCGCCCCTCATCAACGCCTCCATCCCGGCTAATTCGGGGTGGGGGTTCGAGACAGATACGTTGATGAGAAGCGATACCGGCGCCTTGTACTGAGTGGGCGGAGGGTGGTGTGGGTCAAGGTGGCGCGTCCAGCCCTTCCATTCTCTGCGCCCCTCCCCTAGCCTCCGCGCCTTTCTCCCGCTCACTGCTCATGGTGGTGAATGGTCAGGCAGAAAGTGTCCGCGCACCCAGCTCAAGGCTCACAGCCGGTGAGGTTTAACCCCAGCTGGCGGCAGCGCGGCGGTTGACGTCGCTCATATTGTCATTGCCCTGGGAGACCGTGGTGGAGATGGTTGCCAACACCGTGTTGAGCTCAGCGGCCGCCTTATCCCACTTCGCCTGCGCTGCGTTGTATGCCGCAGCGGAATCTCCCTCCCACGTCGAAACCATCGGCTGCAGGGTGGACTTGAGGTCACCGAGAAGCCCGTTGATGCGGCCGGAGGTGGAGTTGATGTCGGCGGCGGCACCGGCGATGGCGCCAAACTGATACTTGATTCCAGACATTGCGTGTTCCTTTTCTTCTGTGTTCGTGCGTGGTTCAGCGTGTGCAGTAGTCAGTGAAAGCAGCTAGTACTTACAGGGCCAAGCCCGCGCCGCCAACGTTCTCGAAAGACTGGGCGTTATCAGCCTCGACCGAATCAAAGTTGCGGGCATTGTCCCTGATGTTCTCGCTGATGGCGGTCAGTGCCTCACGCAGCTGCTGCGCGGAGGAGTTATAGCGCTGCATCAGGTTGTCAAAGGAAACCTGCGCGCGGCCTGCCCAGCTGCCACGGACGGAGTCCACAACGCCCTGCAGACGGGTGAGCTCCCCCTGTACCTCGTCGTTGGTGGAGTCGACGCGGCCAGCGGTGGCCACCATTACGTCGGCTTCTGTGCGGAACGTTTGAGTCATGTCCTTCTCTTTCTTTCTTGTTCCCTACCTTGGGGCGTATCCCTTATTCCTAGGGATTGGTGTGTGTTTCTTTCCCCCGAGAAGCACCCTGTGTCCTTCTCACCCTTATTGGACTGAGCTAGTGGCTCATCGGTTCCCGCTAAGTTTCAGATTCTTTGAGATTCGCAGAGCTTTCCCGCTTAGTCCTTCTTGACCAGCGATTCTGCCGCCATTCGGCAGGCAGCCTTCTGCACGACGTTGGGCTCAAACTTGGTGTGACAGCCCACGGACATTTGATGGCCCTTGTCTTCCCACATCATCCACGTCACCCGGGAGCCGTCGCCGGGGTCCTCGGTATATGTCAGCCGTCCAGACTCCTCTACCGGATCACGGAGGCCAGGATCGGATTCGATCTGCTCTTTAATCTCTGTGAACAAAACGTCGACAGGCACATTGAAAAGTGGATCAGCAGCCAGGAGGATGCGCAGGTTAGGGTCTTCACCGGCAGCGGTGACCAGACCATCCTCCACGCTGGTGCGGAATCCTTGAGGAAGCACCAGAGACATTCCCTCCACGTCGATGGCCTGCTGACCGGGTCGCAGCTGCCTGCTTCCGGATTCCTGAGAACCGGCCTCCTCAGCAGAGCCCTCGGGCTGCGCCTCCTTGTCAGGACTCGGGGCCGTGCCCGAAGTGCCGGGGGCGGCGGATGCTCTTTCAGCTGTCTGATCAGGAGTCGACGCTGCCACAGCCGTATCTTTGCGGCCCACCGCCCACCAGGACACCCCGGCCACCACGAGCACCATGACCGCGATGGCGATGTAGAAGGGATCGACACCTCCCAACAGCGCAGACCAACGGGATTCCGCCGCACGGTGCGACCGCCCGCGCCGGGCAGTCCGGGGCCGCTCGGCAGTCGCCGCGTCCTCAAGGTCCTCGTGCTGCGCGCCCACGGCCAAACGGGAAGAAGACGGTACAGCACTAGCCGCAACAGACACGGGCGGCGGCGATGGTTCTGGTTCCTGCACGGTCGCGCCCGCGCCGGCAAGCTGACGGCGCAGGATACTCACGGCCTCGACACTGATCTCCGTTCCGGAGGGATCCGCCACCACCTCAACGCTGACATCCGGCCATTCCGCCCCGCAGACCTTTTCGGCTTGGTCGAGGACGGCCTCCAGCGCCCAGCCTTCGGCGATTCCGGTGCCGGGCAGGTCATAGCGATAGATCGTCTCTGGGCCTTCATAAATCGTGGCGGCATCGAGCACCGTAATAACGAGCGTGGTCTCGGGTACAGTTGTCGGGGTTCGCAGTGCATGCGTCGCGGTCATTGGTTCTCTCCCTTGTTGTCTGCGATCTGTGGTGAATTGTGTGAACTATCGGCGCTTGGCACATAGACCTGCGCCAAGCCTTGGGATATGCCGCGGACGACCCATTGGCCGCGGCCGGGCGGCAATGCCGTTGGTTTGATGCCGAAGATGGTGCCTTCGTCACGGTCGGCGTCGAGAAGCAGCAGCGCCGGCTGCAAGTCCCGCACCGCCGAGAGGAACTGCCCGAACATCGCGCGACCGATGCCGCCGGCTTTGCGCGCGAGCACCAGGTGCAGCCCCACGTCGCGGGCGTGCGGGAGGAGCTCCAGCAGAGGTGCCAGCGCTATCTCACTGACCAAGTCGAGGTCATCGATGACAAGGTAAATATCCGGGCCCTCCCACCAGTTCCGAGCGGCCAGCTGGGCAGGGGTGACGTCGGGGCCGGGGAGTCGCTGCTCCAGGGTGCGCACCGTATCGAGAATGGCTTGGGTGGCCGCGCTTGCCGACGCCCCATAGGCCGCCACCATCTCCTCATCCAGCGTCCCCAAATGCGCGCGGCGCTCATCGATGACCACCAGGCGGGCTTCCTCCCGGCTCAGCTGGCTGATCCCGGCGAGAATCACGCTGAGAAAGTGCGATTTGCCGGAGCCCTGGGAGCCGATGCACACGAGGTGAGGCTGGACGCCCGGATCCCAGTCAAGGACCTCGAGGTCCGGCCCGCCGATTCCCCAGGCCACCCCACCTGATGACGAGCCCTCTTCTGGCTCGGGCAATTCGGTGAGCACAGCGGGTAGCATCTTCAGCGGTGGGACCGGTTCGGCGTCTGCATGCACGCCGCAGATATGAGCGATATCCTGCGGTGATGTCGCTGCAAAAAGGAGGTTCTCCCCCACCAGAGTGATCCCTCGCCCGGGTGCGGCCGGCAGCTTCTGCTGCGCCTTGCGGTCGATAAGGGAGTCCATGGCTTCTCCCAAGCGCAGCTCAAGGCGGGCCGCGATGAGATCCCGAATCGATGGCCGCAGGCTGGTCCACCGCGCCGCCGCAATCAAGACGTGAACGCGGGCGGAGGCACCGTCAGCGACCAGCTGGGTAATCGGCTCGGCTAAGTCCTCAAAGTCTGCCCCGGAGGTGCCGATGTGGTGCCAGCCGTCCACGATCAAGAAGGTGTGGCGAGCTTCCGGGCGGCGCACGAGGCCGGCGACTTCATCGACGATGCGCCGCACCTTTTCCGGTTCTTCGCGGCCGGCCACCCCGGCCACGTGGGGCAGGCGGTCCAGCACCCGCAGCTGCCCACCGCCCAAGTCGATGACATAAAAGCGCACCTGGTCTGGCGAATGCCACAGGGCCATCCCGGACGCGATACTGCGCAGCGCCATCGACTTGCCTGACTGCGGTCCGCCGCACAATGCGAGGTGCCCGCCGCCCGTCGTGAAATCCACGGTCAGCGGGTCTTGGCGCTGGTGATAGGGACGATCAATAAGCCCCACCTCCGCGCGCAGCCCGCCATCCGCGCCGGACGGATCCGTGCGCAGAGCAGCAACGCTGGATAACTCCACCACGGGTGGCAAGGGCGGCAGCCAAATCCGCCGCGCCGACTGGCCGCGCCGGGCAGCTTCCTCCCGGGCGCCAGCCACCACAGTGTCCAGGAGCGTGCTCGAGGAGTCCACGAGCTCCGCAAAGTCAAGCTCCTCCTCCGCCGCGCTGTGCCCGGTAAAGAGCTCGACGCGTGCGGAGCGCCGCGTAGTTGCAGCAGCTTCGTCACGAACCACCCGGCGCGTGACCGGGCCAGAAACATAAGAAGCCTGAAAACGCGTGGGGGCATCGGCATCCGTTTTGAGGTAGCCGGCTCCCGGCTGGGCAGGGAGGTGATAAGCATCGGGAACGCCGAGGACCTGGCGGGATTCCCCGGCGGAGAAAGTCTTTAACCCAATGCGATAAGACAGGTGCGAGTCCAATCCCCGCAAGCGCCCTTCCTCCAAGCGCTGGGAGGCCAGCAGCAGGTGCACGTGCAGCGAGCGGCCGAGCCTTCCCACCGCAACGAAGAGCTCTGCGAAGTCCGGGTGCTGCCCCAACAGCTCAGAAAACTCATCCACCACAATGACCAGCGCCGGCAGCGGCCCGTGCTCCGCCACCGCAGCAGCGGAGGCGTTGAATTCGCCGACGTTGGCAAAATTTCCTGCCTTGCGCAGCAGCTCCTGGCGGCGGTTCATCTCGCCAGAGATGGCATCGTACATGCGCTCCACCAGGGTGGATTCTTCTTCCAGGTTGGTAATCACGGCGGAGGTATGTGGCAGTTCCTCACAGCCCAAGAAGGTGGCGCCACCTTTGAAGTCAACGAGCACGAGGTTGAGTTCCTCCGGGCTGTGCGTGGCGGCCAGGGCTACGACAAGCGTGCGAAGTAATTCCGATTTTCCGCTGCCCGTGGCACCAATGCATAGACCATGCGGTCCCATCCCGCCCTGGGCGGACTCCTTTAAGTCAAGCATCAGCGCGTGCCCGGACTCATCGACACCGATGGGCACGCACAGCCGCTCAGCAGGGCTGCGCCCCTGCCACATGCCGGAGGCTTGGAGCGCATCCACATCCCGGAATCCCAGCAACGAGGGCAAATCCGCATTGCGACCGTGCCGAGGCGTGGACGTGACATCACCGCCGAACGGGCGGTGATAGGGCGCGAGGGTGCGGGCAAGGAGGAGGGCCGTGGGGACGTCGACAAGCGCGCAGCTTCCCAGCTCCTCCTCGCCCGCGGCAGTAACCACGGAGAGCGTACCTTCCGCCCGCAGGTAGATGCCTCCCTCCTCGGCGAGGCGGCCCAGCGGCGAATGAGGTGTTACGCCCACGGCGATGGTGGTTGTGGGGCTATCCCCCAGCGCGTCCCTGCGCAATTCACCACCGCTATGCCCTTGTTTCTCCGTCATGACGCAGATGCGAAACTGCGCCTGGTCAGGATCCCTGGAATGCGGCAGCCACTTCAACCATTCCCATTCCGCACCGTGATACTCAATGCCCACGGTCTCCGGGCCATGCAGCACCGCCAGGTGTAAAAGCAGGGCACGGGCCATCCCAGCGGCGTCTTCACCGGCCAGACCGACGACGGGAAAGGCTTGCAGCTGGATGACCACCGGCATATCCGCCAGCGTTCCCACCGCGCGCACGGTCTGGCGCAGGCTCACCGCGCACACCGGATCAAGGTCCTCCGCCGCGCCCGAATCCGGCACGTTAATGGGCGTGCACAGGGCCATCGGCCCCGTCCCCACCCGCACCTCCAAGGCGTCCGGGGCATCCGCGTCCCGTTCCCACAGCCGCGTTGTCGGAATCAACGCGCCAAGCTGCTCAGGGTCAGGGTTGCGGTGTTCTTCGTGCGCGCGTTGCGCCGCCCCGCGCTCCAGCGCTTCCTCCCGCAGCGCCTTAAGGTGGCGCAAGTAGGTCCGGCGGGTCTCATCCGGATCCTGCCCGCCTCCCTGTGGATTAAACATCATGGCCATGCTGGCCAGCATCATGAGCGGGAACATGAGGCTCATGGGACTCATCCGGCGCGCATCCCCCGCCCCGAGAACCATGAGCGCCACCATGCCCAGCATGGCAGCGATCATCACCAACGGCATGAGCAGGCGAACCAACGGTACGGGTTGGGCGCGGGCCGCCTCCGGCACCGCCTCGGCGTCAATGCTGCCCTGCGGCAACGGTGGTGCTGGCTCCCGATAGGCCGCCACCCCAGTGCCAACGACGCGTGTGGGTACGCGCATGTCAAAGTCCTTCCCCCCGAAGTACTCCACCGCCTCCTGAAACGGTGGACAGCGTGCCACTAGTAAGCCACAATGTGAGGCAATGGGCAAGGGGTTGCCCAGAAAAATTTCTCGGGGGAGGTATATTCCATGACTCGCGCACTCGCGCATTCCATTCACGTCACCGTCCGCATCCATGCAGGCCAGACCCACAAAGAAGCAGATGTATCGCTACCGCTTTCTTCCAGCCTCGGGGAGGTGCTGGGGGAATTGCTCGTGCTTGTCGACGTCCCTCCCGCCCCCATCCTCTGGCGCGCCACCACCGCGGCGGGCAAGACCATATCGATGACCACGCCACTCGACCGCACCAGTCTGGAAGACGGCTCCATCCTGGTGCTCAGCCCAGATGCGCCAACACCGGCGCCCATCGTGCGGGATGCCGCAGAGGCACTCGCTGCCGAGGCCTCGACCACGCAGCTGTCTGGTCTAGCCGGGTTCTGGGGCGTGGCAGGGCTTAGCGCCGTCGGCGCCTTGCTCGCCGCCGCGCTATCTCCCTCGATTGGTTGTGCCACCGCTGCACTCCTCGGCCTCGTGCTCGCGGCGTGGACCCGACGCGGTTCCCTGCTTGCGACTGCCCACGTGGCTGCTGGCCTGGCGGGGGCGCTGTCCGCTGGTGCACCTGTCGCTGCTGGCCCAGCCGGAACCGTGATTCCGGCCGCACCACTCGTAGGTGCTGCGGCGGCCGTGGGCGCTGTGGCGGTGCTCTCCCATGTGGTGCGTATTGGCGGATTACGCGCTCGGGCAAGTGCTGCCACGTGGTGCCTACTCGTGCTCGTCGGCTTGCTTGGCCCCGCCCCGTTGCTCGCCGCCACCGTGGTCTTGCTCGCGGCCTCTCCCCTGCTGACCACGCGGCTTGCTGGCCTCCGAGTGCCGCAACTGCCCACCGCCGGGCAGGACTTGAGCATCTCGGATGAGGAGCCCACGGATAACTCACTCAAAGCCCGGCGCGCCGGGCAGGCCTACGAAGGTATAGCAGTGGGCTGCACGCTGGCGGGCGTTCCTTCCCTCTTTCTCGTCGCGCTCAACGCTCACGCGGACACAACCGTGGTTGCTTCCCAGACACTGTGCGTGAGTATCGCTGGGGCGGTCATCGTGCATGCGGCACGTCACGCCCGGCCCGTCGCTGCGTGGGCGCTGGGAATCTATGGCCTCGCCGCGGCCGGTGCCGCGGTGGCCGTGCCTCTGCGCGAGTGGCAGCTGCTTACTACCCCAGCCACGGGAACGTGGGTGCTCAGCGTCATCGCAGGCCTCATCGTTGTGGCCATGCTCTCGGTGCCTGTGTGGGCAGGCAAACTACAGCAGATTGAGCCGACCACCATCGTGTGGTTCGAGCGCGCCGAGGCGCTCGCGCTCGCCGCTTGTTTGCCGCTCGCCGCGCACCTGGCTGGGCTCTTCGAGTTCATTCGGGGGTTGGGATCATGACAACGCTGATCCGAATAGGCGCTGTCGGCGCTGCGCTTGGTGTTTGCCTGGCTTGGGGTACCAGTGCTCTGTGTGCGCCGGTAGCCATCGCCCGCGAACCGGATACCGCCTGCGCGAAGGCCACGCTCGCCACGGCAGGTCCACAGCCCTCCGCGCAGTACTCAGAGTACCGGTCGCGGCTGCATTCTTTCGCCACGGGTGCTGGGGTGAAGGTCGCGGTCATCGACACTGGGGTGGCCGCCCACCCGCAGCTGCGCGTGTCACCAGGAGCAGACTTCGTTACCCCGGAGGAGCCAGACCCGCTGCGGGACTGTGACCTGCACGGAACGGTGGTGGCCGGCGTCATCGCAGGTAAGGAACTCGGTGTGGCTCCGGATGCGGACATCTACTCCATCCGGCAGACCAGCTCGCATTACCAAGCGCAAGCAGCAGAGAACGGTGACGCTGAACGAGGTGGCACCGGCACACTAGCCAGCCTGGCCGCTGCCATCGAGGATGCCGTCAACGCGGGCGCGCAAGTCATCAACGTCTCCGTGGTCTCCTGCGTTCCGCCGGATGCCGCGGCGCGGGTGGACCGCGCTGGTGTGGATGCCGCGCTTCGCCGCGCGGAAGAGGCTGGGGCGGTGGTCGTGGCGGCGTCGGGAAACGCCACGGCTGGCGGCTGCGAAAAGGATGACGTGGTCTTCCCCGCCGAGTCCGATACCGTCCTCGCGGTCGGCGCTTTAGCCACGCCTCACGACCTCGCGGAGTACTCCATCGCCGCGCCCCTCAGCGCGGAAGGAAGCGTCCCTCTTGCGCTTGAACCCGGTGGCGGCTGGGCCACAGGAAAAGGCGACGCTACCTTTCAAGGCACATCCTTTGCCGCGCCGCTGGTCAGCGGTACTCTCGCGTTGCTGGTGCAGCGCTACCCTGGGGACTCCCCGGCACAACTGCGCCAGCGCATTGTAGATTCGGCCGAGCCAGGCCACGGGGTGGTTGATCCGCTCACGGCGGTGACCTACCGGCCCGCGAGCGAAGCCCGTGGGGAGCGCTCATTTGCGGTCACACCAACGGCGACGACTGAGAACACGGCCTGGCCACAGGTGCGTTTGCTTCTTGAGGCCTTAGGTTTGCTCATCCTCGTGGCGGTTTTCAGTGCTCAGCCTTTAAGGCCTCCGCGCGGCTTAAGGTAGAGCCTTCCGGCAGCAGGCGCAGGATCTCCCACGGCACCTGTTCCGGTTCCTCCACGCCCAGTGCGCTCAGCTCCGCGGCACCAGCCAGCTCGTGGCGCCTGCCGGTAGCGGACACCACGTGATAGCCGTGCCCGCTATCCACGCCTACGCCAGCTTGGAGACCAGCGAAACGGTGCGCGGGCGAATCTCCCGGTAGGTCCACCGTTGACGCCACTGGCCGCAGCGTGCCAGCACCCTGCTCGTGAGTGGCACACAACCAGCCTTGCTCAGGAGACAGGAAGTCCACACGGGTGGTGGGCAGGTTGAAGGTCGGTGGGACGTCGCCCAGCGCGGCCACCTCCTGCGCCTGTGCGGGCAGGCGCTGCGCGCCCACGCCGACGAGCATCTCCGCCTGGGTATCAGTGATGGAGAAAACGCCTTGTTCCGTCCGCGCCCAGAGCTGCTCGCCGGTGTCGAGGATCTCAGGCGGCGCGGCTGGGAAGCTCAACGGCTCCAGCTCTGTGAAGGCGTTGAGCAATTCCTCGGGCATGGTCCACACAGCGGTTTCTGCAGTCACCCCCAACGCGCGGCGCAGCACCCTGCCCTGCGTGCTCGTGGCCTCCGGCAACACGACGCGCCCCTGGCCGGTGAGCAACCACTGGGTGTTATCGGATTCCACCACGGCGGCGTGCTCCGCATCGAAAGCTAAAACGCTGCGATGTGCCACCACGGTCACGGTGCCAACACGGCTGCTGGACTGCCAGTTCTCGCCTTGAGTTGATTCCTCCAGGCAGGCCGCCCAGCCTGACTCCTCCCCCGTTGCCGCACCTAAGAGGTTTGGAGCATCCGCAATTCCCAGTGGGGTACCCAGGTTCATCTGCTCCAGGAAGCTTGAACCAGCAGCCTGGGGCTCGACTGGTTCGTTGGCGATGAGCCTGGCCGAAGCCAGGTTGGCCACCGGATGGTACGTCCCGTTCACCAGCACCAGGAGCTGCCCCTCGGCGGAGCGCACCACGGGTGCATCGCCGGGTTGCGGGTCCGGCTGCATCCAGGCGATGAGCCCCGAGCCAAGACTCAAGAAGGCCACTGCGGCTACCCCACCGAGCAGCGCTCGTCGGCGCCGCTTGAGCGGATCATGAATCATGCGGATATCCCCGAACACCAGCCCGTGCTCGAGTCGACGAAGCAGGAACTTGTGGCCCGATACCTGGGCCTTGGTCGTTGGCAACGCGCGTGCCATGAGAATCCTCCCCGAATCAGTGCGCCACCCTCCCACGGCGCAGTGGGTTCTAGATTAACCCAACTCGGTATCCTCCGCAGCGCGACGGCTGCGGGTCATCTCCGCACGCGCGGCCAACTGGTCCGCATCGGGATAGTCCACGCCGACTAGGCTCAAACCCGCTGCCGGAGCAAGGGGAATCTGGGAAGACCTGCTGGTTTCTTTGAGCATCTGGGCTGCGAACTCCACGTTGCGGGACCCTTCGCCCACCCGCAGGCAGCAACCTACGAGACAGCGCACCATGGACCAGCAAAAGGCATCGGCACTCACGTGCGCCTCATAAAGCTGCGGCTCGGCAGGCGTAGAGACATCCTTCCACTCGAAGGCGAGCAGCTCGCGAATGGTAGTTGCGTGCGGCTTGGCCTTGCAGAACGCCACAAAGTCATTGAGGCCCACCAGCTGGTCGGCGGCGGCCTGCATCAGATCCAGGTCGACGGTCTTGAACCAGGTCGCGGTATCGCGCGCACGAGTGGGAAGCGCCCCGCGTGGGTGCGTCGTAATGCGGTAGACGTAGTGGCGGCTTAAGGCCGAGAAGCGCGCATCGAAATCGGACGATACTTCGGTGCAGGCGTGGACGCGGACGTCGACAGGCAGCAGCTTACCCAACCGCCTAACCAACTTGTCCGGCTCGCCGTCGATGCTGCGTTGGCTTAACGCCGCGCGGGTGGTGTCGAAGTGGGCTACTTGGCCGCTGGCATGCACGCCCGCATCGGTGCGCCCGGCCACGGTGAGCTCCACCGGGTGGCGCAACACCATGCTCAGCTTTTCTTCAACGGTCTGCTGCACGGTGCGCAGGCCGTCCTTTTGACGGGCCCACCCGTGGAAGTCGGTGCCGTCATAGGCCAGGTCAAGACGCAGGCGAACGCTTTCACTCATGGAGGTTGATGATACCGTGCGCCGGAAGTGCCATGCAGGCTGCATCCGAGGTCGGTTTTAACAAATATGCGTCCAAAAACTGCAGTTTTCAGGTCACTACCCTTATTGCCAATGGAGTTGTGAACATCC
>NZ_KV827663.1 GCF_001836165.1 Corynebacterium sp. HMSC036D02
GACGTGTCTACTTTCCGGGGGTCAGGTCCACCCGAAAATGCTAAAAGTACAGACCTGAAAGTACAGACCCCCAAGTAACAGGCCACTGAATACGCAGTAGACGTACTGAGCCGTTCTCCAAGCTGCCCGTAGCTCGACAGCTCCGGAAGAAATGAGGTTTTCTTGAGCAAAATACCGCTTTAAAAAGCGAATTCATGTAATGGGCAAAAGACGTTATGCTCCAATTATTTACCATGTTTCACTCCTCGTATTCGCGCTACTGACAGTCAATGCAGCTTCCGCAGTCCATACCAACTGCATAGTACCTCTGGGTACTTTAGTGCCCAGAGGCTTATCTACATGGCACGTTCGCTACGGGTTCGTCGTTCTAACAGCCAGTCAGACAAGAAGGAACCGTGGCGTAGTTTCGGGATAGCCACATCGACGGTGCTGACCCGTGTATCCAGTAGTCGGTGGCGGTAGCCGTTGCGGTGGTTGACGCGGTTGTCGCTGGTGGTGCCGTAGTCAGCGTTGCCGACAGTATCGTCTTGGGAAGATAGAATTTGCTTGATGAAATCACCGAGCATCTGACGCGTCAGATCGGGTGATGCTTGAGTGAGGAGCTCTTCGAGGTATGCTTTTGGTTGCCAGTTGTGTCGGCACCGGGGGCTTAACTGTGAGAAGCGGGTCGAATAGCGGAGTTCTCCGCTAGGAGGTGTAAAAATTCCTCTGGGTCTTTAACCGTCAAGCGAATGGGTCTTCCGATATTGCGGTGTAGGAGGATATTTGCAGAACCGGCATGGAATGAAATAGTGCCATCCAGGAAGTGAACCCCAAACGTTTGGGATTCGAGTATGGGGCCCGAGGGAAGGATCTCCGCCCCCTTCAGAGATTCCAAACGAACGTTGCTAACTGGAATGCCAAGAACTGAAATCCGAAGGATTTCATCATTCAGCAACACCCCGACATTAAAGAAAATTGCCAGAGACACTAAAAGACCGCATGTGATAAAGGCGGTTTGATCTCTTCTGGTCAAGAAGTAGACACACAATAAGAGTACTGCGAAGATAAGTACGATCCGACTAAAATTATATCCAAATACTCTTGATCGATAACTTGAACCAGTCATGAATATCACTCAACTTCCTTCCAACTATCTTCATGGGTAGTAAGGCGAAAATCACCACTGTGAGCATCGTGAGGGAGAATGAAGCGTCCTGGGTTTAGTTCCGCTTCTTTTACGACCCTGTGTTGATGGGCTGGGTGAGATAGTACTCGGTTTCTACTTCCTGTGGGGTGGCGTAGTCCAAAGCTTCACACCACACCGCAAACAGCCCAGGACCAGCAACTTGGATGAATGCACATCCAGGTCTGCACTTATAGATAGCGGACCTTCATCCGCCCGCGAACTAGAATGATTTCCGTATATGCACTTCGTTCTGAGGGGCCGCTGAGGAGAAGTAGATGAGGTTTTCACAATCATCGAGTCTGTTTACGCATGCTTATAATGCGACCTTCCTGAGGGACTTGAAGGCTGTGCCCTTTAGGCGAAAGAACGATAGTCCTTCTCCCTATGGCCTGTGTCGCGTCTTTGAGGCAGAGGAACCAGTGCCTCAGATGCGTGCTATCCGCGACGGGCTAGTCTTTTTCGGTGCGATGGTCTTGATAGCAGCTTTTATCTTCTTCTTCGGTTTACTGCTGAACAGCATGCAGATTCCAGGATTATTGGCGTTTCTCCTTGGCGGGTTGTTGCTTTACTTCCTTTTTCTTGTAGCTCGGCATATCTTCTTCGCTTTGAGGATCAGCAAGGCTTGGAAGAATGGTTGGATAGATTTCTACCCAGTCCTCCTCGGGAGCCTTTTCCACGAAGAGAAAGGTGCAAAGGCTGGAAAGAAGGGGCATTTTTATGCCACGAAAGCTCTCGTTGTGGCGCCAAACGGCGAATCGCGCATGCTTGACGTGACCGTAGAGGGACTGCGCCCGGACCGACTGATTGAGGAAGGCGCGGTCATGGCGAAGGATCGCCATAGGATTCGTCTTGACGCCATTCATAATAATGGCTGGACATTCTGGGCCGTTGTCCGCGGGAAGCAACTGGAGCATGGAAGCGTGGAACATGGACTATCCGCTTCCCAGGTGACTGCTGGCTTAGACCGCGTGAGGCATTGTTGGTGGCCACTGAACAGGTTGGATTTTCCTCTTTAATTCTCGTGAGTCTTGGACGTCAATCGGTGGTTGTGGGCCGTTTCACTTACTAGCCAGTGTATTGCCGGTTTTGTTTCGCTGACCTGTAGACTGGTTCGGTACATACGGACGCGTCAACCGCAGAAAGTGCATAGCTTTAATGTCTGAATCCAACTCCCGCGACCACCGCCGTGGCCGCGAAGGTTCCTCGGAAGGCAACCGTGGGCACAACCGCTCTGGGGGCCGCAAGTTTGAAAAACGTGGTGGCGCATCGGGGCGTCGTGAAGAGCGCCGCAGTGATCGCCGTGATGAGCGCCGCAATGATCGAAAGCGCCATGGTCGCGATAAGAACAAAGCCTCGCATCCGCAGCGTTCGGGCTACCGTGAGGAGCGTATCAACCGCCGCATGACGGACCCGGACCTGCCTTCTGATATCGATATCACTGATCTCGATCCCTCGGTTTTGCAGGACCTCTCTTCGCTTTCGAAGGAAAACTCCGAAGCAGTGGCTAAGCACCTCATCATGGCGGCGACGTGGCTTGATGACGATCCACAGCTGTCACTTCGCCATGCCCGTGCTGCCAAAGACCGTGCAGGCCGTGTTTCGGTTGCTCGTGAGATGAACGGAATCGCTGCGTACCGCGCCGGCGAGTGGAAGGAAGCACTCGCGGAGCTGCGCGCAGCACGCCGCATTTCCGGTGGCCCTGGTTTGATGGCTGTCATGGCTGATTGCGAGCGCGGACTTGGGCGCCCTGAGAAAGCTGTCGAGCTGTGGCGTAGCGAGGAGGCTAAGGAGCTTAGTCCAGAGGATGCCGTCGAATTGGCCATCGTCGCTGCAGGCGCGCGGTTGGACATGGGCCAGGCAGATTCCGCAGTGGTCACGATTCAGCGTGCGCAACCCACGAAGGATGCCACGGGTGTGTCCGCGTGCCGCCTTTCCTATGCCTATGCCAACGCCTTGCTGGAAGCTGGCCGTAAAGACGAGGCACAGGAATGGTTCCAGCACGCGATCGACATTGATGAAGGAGACTGGACCGACGCCGCAGAGCGTCTGGCCGAGTGTAAATAATGAGTATTCTCAAAACCCACGATTCACTGTTGCTGGATCTTGACGGAACTGTGTGGGAGGGCGGACAAGCCCTTCAGTGCGTGGTTGACGTGATCAATTCTTGCGGCGTCCCTGCTGTTTATGTCACGAATAATGCTTCGCGCAGCCCCCAAACCGTAGCCGATATGCTCGAAGAGATCGGTCTTGAGACCGATGCCAATCGCGTTGTTACCTCAGCGCAAGCGGTAGTCAAGATTGCTCGTGAGGATCTGCCGGCTGGCGCCAAGGTCCTCGTCATCGGTGCGGACTCCTTCCGCTCGCTAGCGCGCGATGCCGGTTTCGTCGTTGTTGATAGTGCTGATGACAAGCCTGCTGCTGTACTGCAGGGCATGCATAAATCAGTGGGGTGGGAACAACTCTCTGAAGGCGCGCTCGCTATTAACCAAGGTGCGAAGTACTATGCCTCAAACCTTGATACGTCACTTCCGACGGAGCGCGGAATGGCGGTGGGTAATGGCTCACTCGTCGCAGCCGTAGTTTCCACGACAGGGGTGGAACCAATTTCGGCTGGTAAACCTGAGCCCGCTATGTTTACGCAGGCAGCCAAGCTGGTGAACTCGTCGAAGCCCCTTGCTGTAGGGGACCGTCTTGACACCGATATCGTTGGCGGCAACAACGCGGCTATGGATACCTTCCACGTGCTTACAGGTGTATCGCGTGAGCTGGCACTCATTGAAGCGAAGCCAGAAGAGCGCCCGAATTTCATCGGTGCCGGATTCCATGAGCTCTCGTTGTCTGAGGCCCAAGCACGTCCGGGAGCCCAGGGCGGGTTCAAGGCACGCTTCGACGGTTATGACATTGTTCTCCAGGGCGGTACTGAGAAATCGACGTCCGTCGAGGCACTTCGTACCGTACTTGAAGTGGCCTGGGCCGGTTCCGAACCGCCGCGCTACATTCAGCCGCGGAGCGAAGCCGCGGAGAGGGTAGTGTCCACATGGCGGTAAAACCCCATGACCCGCGCGCAGTGTTGGCTCCAGAGACCCTCGATGCCTCCATCACCGAGATCCTCACCGAGCCCGTAGAGACTCTTGAGGAAGAGTTAGCCCAGCTGGACCGCGCACATACCGTGTTGCGCGATGCGCTCCAAGATAATTAGCGCGAATCGCCGAGGAATCTAGGGGAAAGAGGATCTAATCATGCCACCGCAACGTCGCCGTCTCGACGCAGAGTTGGTACGCCGCAAGATTGCGCGCTCACGAGAACAAGCCGTTGAGATGATCAAGGCTGGTCGGGTGACGGTTGGGGGCTTCAAGGCTACGAAACCCGCGACAGTGGTCGAGCCAGAGGTGTCTATCAAGGTCGAGGCCAGCGAGGGTGATGATTGGGCGTCGCGAGGCGCGCACAAACTCCTCGGTGCGCTCGCGGCTTTCGACGTTGACCTCAAAGGCAAGCGTGTCTTGGACGCGGGCGCGTCCACCGGCGGTTTTACTGATGTCTGTTTGCGTCGCGGTGCCGCAGAAGTGCTTTCTGTTGACGTGGGCTATGGACAGCTATTGTGGCGTTTGCAAAATGATGAGCGCGTTATTGTGCTTGACCGCACCAATATTCGCAACCTGACTCTGGAACAGACGGATGGGCCTTGCGACGCGATGGTGGGGGATCTTTCCTTTATCTCCCTGAAGCTGGTACTTCCGGCAATCGTTAAATGTATGGCGGACGGCGCGTGGCTTTTGCCTATGGTCAAGCCGCAGTTTGAAGTGGGCAAGGACCGGATTGGGGCCGGCGGAGTTGTGCGCTCGCCTGAGCTTCGCGCAGAAGTTACCAAGGATGTGGCCGTCTTTGCTCAAGAGCTCGGATTGAGCGTCAAAGGCGCGGCGGCATCCCCGCTACCCGGACCAAGCGGCAATGTCGAATACTTCCTGTGGTTGGTCAAGGATGGCTTGTCCACCCCAGAAGATAAGCTGGATGTACTGATCGACACGGCAATCAAGGAAGGACCCCAGTGAGCAGGACTAGCGCCGCGGAGGGCACCACTCGCCGCGAAATTCTTCTTGTCCCGCACGCTAGCCGCGAGGATAACCTCGCTGCCACGCACCGTGCAGCAGAGCTGCTGCAGGAGGCTGGCATCAAGGTACGCGTCTGCGGAGCGGACACCGTTCTCCCTGGGCTGCAGCACGTGAGGCATACGCCGGCGGCAGCCGAAGGCTGTGAGCTAGTCCTCGTGCTCGGTGGTGATGGCACGTTCTTGCGCGCTGCTGACATGGCACGTGCAGTGGACGTCCCCGTCCTAGGCATCAATCTGGGGCACGTGGGCTTCCTCGCAGAGTGGGAAGCGGAGTCTTTGGATCGAGCGTTGGTGCGCGTCATCGAGCAATCCTATGACGTCGAAGACCGCCTGACCATTGACGTTGCAGTGTTTGATGCCGAGGGAAAGCTGCGGGAGCGTAGCTGGGCGCTCAATGAGGCCTCGATTGAGAACCTCAACCGCTCAGGGGTCCTCGATGCCATCCTCGAAGTGGATGGGCGCCCAGTTTCAGCTTTTGGGTGCGATGGTGTTCTTATCTCCACTCCGACGGGCTCCACAGCCTATGCCTTCTCAGCTGGCGGGCCGGTATTGTGGCCCTCCCTCGATGCCATCCTTGTGGTTCCTAACAATGCGCATGCGCTGTTCACCAAACCACTCGTGGTCTCTCCGGATTCGCAGGTGGCGGTGGAATCAGCCTCGGCTACGACTCCGGCCGTGGTAATCCTCGATGGTTTCCGCGAGATTTCTATGCCGCCGGGTTCGCGAGTGGAAATCGTGCGTGGTGAAAGGCCCGTGCGCTGGGTTCGGCTGGACCAGCAGCCCTTCACCGACCGCCTCGTGTCCAAGCTCCGCCTGCCCGTGGAAGGTTGGCGCGGGCCCCGGCATTAACTGCCCTAACGCGTATTCAGGAAGGAAGATACCGCACTGTGCTCGTAGATATCAGCATCTCTGACCTCGGCGTTATCGAAAGCTCCGCTGCGGAGCTCTCGCAGGGGCTAACCGTGCTTACCGGTGAAACTGGCGCCGGTAAGACCATGGTCGTGACTGGCTTGCGCCTGCTAGCTGGCGGTCGCGCTGATGCATCACGCGTGCGCGATGGGGCCTCAAAGGCGGCCGTGGAAGGTCATTTTTCCTCGGATTCACCGGCTGTGGCGGCTTTGGTCGAGGACGCAGGAGGAGAGCCGGATGAAAACGGTGAGTATATCGCCTCCCGCACGGTGTCTGCGGCAGGGCGCTCACGTGCCTATTTGGGCGGGCGTTCGGTGCCGGCGGCGACGTTGGGGGAATTCGCTTCCCACCTCATCACTGTGCATGGGCAAAATGACCAGTTGCGCTTGCTGTCGGCTGATCAACAGCTGGCCGCCATCGATCGCTTCGAGCCTTCCATCGAGAAGATCCGTACTGCGTATACCGAGGCTTTTAGGCAGTGGCGCGCATTGGCCAAGGACTACCAGCACCGGATGGAGTCCCGCCGTGAGATGGCCCAAGAGGTGGACCGCTTGCAGTTCGCCATTAAGGAGATTTCTGATCTCGAACCGGAGCCCGGTGAGGATGCTGAGCTCGTAGCTCTGATTAAGCGTTTGCAAGACGTCGATGCTTTGCGCGAAGGCGCCGCCACTGCTCTGAGCGCCTTGGACGGCGGTGAAGGTTTTGGTGATGAGGACACTGCTGTCAACCTTGTCGGTGCAGCTGAATCGGCACTAACTGGGGCGAGCGATGCCGAGCTGACCAGGCTAGGAGAGCGGTTGAGTGAAGTCACCACACAGCTGACCGATATCGCTGCTGAGCTCACCACGTATTTGAGCGATCTGCCCGCGGATCCCAACCTCCTCGAGGAATCTCTGCAACGCCAGCAAGAGCTCAAGCTCCTCACGCGCAAGTATGCCGCTGACATCGATGGAGTTCTGGCCTGGCGGGACGCCGCTGAAGCCAAACTTGCGACCTTGGATACCTCCACCGAGGCCCTCGAGGCCTTGAAGAAGGAAGTAATGGAGGCCGAAAAGACGATGGTGGCCAAGGCAGAAGCACTCACTGCTGCCCGTACCAAGGCAGCGAAGAAACTCGGTGCTCAGGTCTCCGAAGAGATTCACGGCTTGGCCATGCCAAACTCCACCTTGACGGCCGCCGTGAAGAAGACCAAATATTCCAAAAGTGGCGCGGATGAGGTTGAGTTCCAGCTCAACGGCAAACCGCTAGCTTCCGCGGCCTCGGGAGGTGAGCTCTCCCGCGTCATGCTGGCTATGGAGGTTGTTCTGGCCAGTGACGACGGCACCACGCTGGTCTTCGATGAGGTGGATGCCGGTGTCGGAGGGCGCGCGGCGGTGGAGATCGGACGTCGCCTAGCACGGCTTTCGACTACCAACCAGGTCATCTGCGTTACCCACCTGCCCCAGGTAGCTGCCTATGCAGATTCGCACCTGCATGTGTCTAAGGAGAAGTTCACGTCAGGCGTGGCGGATTTGACCGCCGAGGAGCGCGTCGAGGAGCTCGCTCGTATGCTGGCTGGTCTCGATGACACCGAGACCGGTCGCGCGCACGCTCAGGAGCTTTTTGATAGAGCTCAAGCAGAAGTTGAGACTTTCCGCGCGCCTTCCACACATTGAGCCCTTAACAGGGGAAACTGTCAGGCATGAGTCTGTTTTCCCGTAACACCGATCTGCCTGGAGAACACGGCGCGCTGCGTGATTGCACCCCGGGTGGCAAAGGCATGAAGAAGTTTAGCGCTGGTGACTTCGCCGTCATCAACGCTGCCAATATTTCCCGCCAAGAGGCCCAGACCCTCGTGGACATGAAGCCGGCCGCCGTTATCAATGTCGCCGAGTTTTCCACTGGTTCTATCCCGAACTATGGCCCGCATATGCTTCTCGACGCCGACGTCACCCTCGTTGAGGGCGTCGGTCAAGACTTCGTGAGCAACTTCAAGGATGGAAAGAAGGCACGACTCACTGAGGACGGCGCGATTTATTCTGGTGATACCCAGCTGTCCTCCGGAACGGTAGTTACTCGTGACCGTGCGGAGAAGAATTTCGCTTCTGCCCAACAGGAACTCATCGACCACATGGAGGCATATTTCGGCAACTCCATCGAGTTCATTCACTCCGAGGGGCCCCTGCTCATTGACGGCCTGGGCGTACCCGATGCGGGTTCCGACATGGCTGGCCGTAAAGTACTCGTGGTTTCGCCCTCCGAGGAACACCGTAAGAAGCTGACACTTCTGCGCAATTTCATCCGCGAGTATGAACCCATCATCATTGGCGTGGATTCTGCAGCCGATACGTTGGTAGAGCTGGGCTACCAGCCCCACTTCATCGTGGGAAACCCCTCCGAGGTGAGCTCGGAAACCTTGCGCAGCGGCGCCCAGGTCATTCTTCCCGCTGAGCCAGACGGGACTGCTGAAGGGCTTGAGCGCATTCAGGATCTGGGGATCGGCGCGATGACTTTCCCGGCAGCTACGGACTCAGCCACCGACCTTGCCCTTCTGTTAGCGGACTACCACGAAGCCCAGATGATCGTGCAGGTCGGGGGAGCCCTCGATCTCGATGACATCTTCGCCAATGAGCCGAATGCTACGCCGGCGGCCTTGCTGTGCCACATGAAGGCAGGAACGCGCCTGGTGGATGCGGACGCTGTTATTAACCTCTATACTGCGCCGAATTCCGGCGCTATGGGGTGGCTGTGGGCGCTGCTCGGCATTCTCGTGGCGCTCGCCGTGGTTATTCTGATCGTCGGCTTGGGGGGCGACGAATCCTTCCTCCAGAACTTGATCGATACCTGGAATAACTTCGCATTGAGCGTGCAGGGGTGGTTCAAGTGATGATGTCGCCTAAATCCTTGGTCGTTGCCGGGCTCGGTTTCGGCGCAGCACTAGGCATCGCGCTCGGCACACTGGTGATCGCCCCCAACATGGATTCCGCCCCGGGCCCCGGAGGTGAATCCACTGATGAGGTGCGGGAAAAGTACAGCGAGCTGGTGATGGACAATAATATTGCAGAGGCCCAGTTGGACTCTGCGGATTCCGTCATGGGCGAACTCGGCCGTTTCGTGGTCGATGGAACCCTAGTCCAGCGCCCAGTCATGGTGCTGAGCATGCCTGATGCTGATGATGCCGACGTTAAGGCCGTGAAGGATCTGTTGGGGTCAGCGGATTCCACCGACGCCGGAAGCATCAAGCTGACCGACAAATTCCTTGCCCAAGATTCGGCAGACAAGCTCCTGTCCCTCGTGACCTCTACCTTGCCGGCCGGTGCGAAGCTCGACAAGAAGAAGGTCGATGCCGGTACTCATTCCGGCCAAGCTCTCGCCGCGGGCCTGCTGATGGATGCTAAGACCACCCAGCCTCTTGCCAGCGTGGAGGACCGGGCCACCTTGCTGCGTGCCCTGCGCGATGCCGGCTATATCGACTACAAAGACGGGACTATCCTTCCCGCTCAAGCAGTCGTTGTCGTGGGCGGCGGCTTGGTCCCGGGTGATGATGAGAACAGCGCTGCTAAGAAGTACGCTATCGATACCACCGTCAAATTCCTTGAAGGTTTTGGTTCCGTAGACACCGCTATGGTCTATGCCGGTCGCGTACAATCTGCCGGCGATGATGGAGTCTTGGATAAGCTTCGTGCCGCCAAGACAGGAATCAGCACTGTGGATTCCATCGATCACCCAGTGTCCCAGATGGCTACAGTCCTGGCGGTCAAGGAACAGCTGGATGGCGGTAAGGGCGTCTACGGTTCTGCGGCGAATGCTGAAGGCGCAGCGCCGGCGCTGCCGAAGGACCTCTAGATGTCACACGAGTTTCGCACGGTAGGTAGCGAGCTGCTTGTCGACGCCCCCATCATCGCCGTTCGTCGCGATGACGTCATCATGCCAGGGGAGGTAGTAGCGCAGCGTGAGATTGTAGAGCACCTCGGCGCTGTCGCCGTTGTGGCCTTGGACGAGAGCAACCGGGTCGCGATGGTGGAGCAGTACCGCCATAGCGTCGCCAAGCGCCTGTGGGAGCTACCGGCTGGATTACTCGACGTCAAGGGTGAAGATGAGCTCAGCGGCGCGCAACGCGAGCTCCAGGAGGAGGCCGGGCTAGCCGCCGAAGATTGGGTAGTTCTGACCGATTTGGTGACCTCCCCGGGCTTCTGTGAGGAAGCCGTGCGCGTCTTCTTAGCGCGGGGCCTGTCCTCCGTGGAGAAGCTCGCAGCGGAAGGCGATGAAGAAGCGGACATGGGTTTCGCCTGGGTGCTCCTCGATGAGGCCGTCGAGTGGATCCTCGCGGGGGAGATTGTGAACTCGATTGCGGTGGCGGGAATTCTCGCAGCTTATGCCTGTGTGCAAGAGGGGCGCACGGCGCGCTCGGTTGATGCGCCCTTCGAGCTGCGCCCGCAATCCCTAGCGCAACGGCGCCCTGGACCGGATCTGAAGAAGCTGTGACGCCGTCAAGCTCCGCCGCAGCTGCGGGAGAAGCATGGTTGATGCACCTCATGGTGGAAAAAGGTGCCTCAAAGAACACGGTGAGCAACTACCGCCGAGATATCAATCGCTATGTTGATTGGCTCGCGGGATCCGGCATCACGGACCTACGTCGGGGGACCCGCGCGCACGTGGAAAACTACCTCGTTTTTCTCCGAGAATCTTTAGCACAGTCCTCTGCAAGCCGCGCACTGATTGTGGCGCGCGGCTTGCACAAGTTTGCGCTAGCGGAGGGGATGATTGAGGAGGATGTGGCGGCGGAAGTGTCCCCGCCCAAGCGGGCGCAAGCATTGCCAGAAACACTCAGCGTGCACGACGTCGAGGCTCTCCTCAACGCTATCCCCACCGATGAATCCGCAACACCCGTTGATATTCGGGATCGCGCCCTTTTGGAAATGCTGTATGGAACGGGAGCCCGTATTTCCGAAGTGATTTCGCTGAGCGTGGACGATGTAACGGGTGAGGGACCGACGTCGGTACGTGACATCCTCGTGCTCAGCGGCAAAGGCGATAAGCAGCGCCTGGTTCCGCTGGGCTCGCATGCGGTGAAAGCGGTGGAGAACTACCTGGTGCGTGCCCGACCGGTTTTGGCAACGGGGGCCTCCCACGCCTTATTCCTCAACACTCGGGGAAGGGCTTTGTCGCGGCAAAGCGCCTGGGCTGCGATCAAGACCGCAGCGCAGCGTGCGCACCTGAGCACGAAGATTTCCCCGCACACTTTGCGGCATTCTTTTGCTACCCACCTGCTAGAAGGCGGGGCGGATGTGCGTACCGTGCAGGAGCTCTTGGGGCATTCTTCGGTGACGACAACACAGATCTACACGCACGTGACCGCGGATTCGCTCCGCGAGGTATGGCACACTGCGCACCCGCGTGCCTAGGGCACCTAGAATCATCACGACGTCTAGCAATGAAAAGGATTCTTATGGCTTCAACCGCATCTTTCTCCCGAACTTATCGCGGGATGGCTCTAGCCTTCGCGCTCACCGTAGCCCCGCTGTCCGGTATCGTCGCCGGCCCAGTGAGCGGGAAGGGTGAAATAGCTGGGTTTGGGGCGGCGGTTGCGCACGCGCAAGATACCACCATCCCGGTGCCGGCTGGTCAGACGACAACCGTCTCCTTGCCTGTGCCTGTCGACGTCAACGTGGCCTCCGATGGGTGGAATGTGAGCGCTTCTGGTGGTACTGCAACGGTGACCGCGCCGGCAGCTGGAGGGCAAATCAGTGTTCCGGTGACCTACCAGGGCGTAACCGTGACTATCGTGCTCGTGGCAGATGCTGAGGTAACCGCCGAGGATCTCAATGATGCGGCTGAAAGCGGCGATCCGGACAGCCTCGGAGGGGGTCAGCAGAACCCAGGTGGCGCGGATAGTCTTGGGGGTAACAGGGATCCTCAGGGCAGCACAGGCGGAGATGAAAAAGAAGGCGGAAATGATCCTGCTACCGGCGGCTCGGTGCCTGCCACAGATGGCGGTGGCCAAGGACAAGAGCGCGCTCTGCGCACTGGCCGCGGCTGGGAGGGCGTCGATGATTCCCACACGGCCTATGTCAACCTGGAATCCACGATCGACGGACAGACAATTACTGCCAAGCTTGGGTTCAAGCAGGCTCTAGATCTGTACAACCGCTTCAAGCATCTTGAGGATGACGGGGTCACGCTGCGCTACCTCAATGCGGAGGGCGAGTTTGTGGAAGGCGTGAAGCGCGAGATCGATAAAGGCTCGCGCACGATGACTTTGACCTATCCAGAAGGTACGGAGCCCGACAATCCTTTCATCATGCAGTTCTTTAATAAGGACACTCAGTCCGCGGAGCTGGTAGTGACGCTTACGGATCCGACTCGTGAGAACGCTAGTGAGGTACCGCCGGAACAGCAGCTTGATTCTGATGGCGCTAACGGGTCTGACAGCGCGGAACAGGAGAGCTCGGGAGTGGGAGCTGGCGTGCTCGCAGCGGGCATTGTGGGCATCGGGATCATCGCTCTCATCGTCGGGTTCGTCGTGAAGAGGCGCCGCTCGACGTCAAAGGAAGAGCTTTCTTAATCTAGGCTGCAGTCTTTATTCTGTGGTTAGCGCTAGCTATAATCGCGACACGGGCGCCCAAGGGGTACCCTATAATCACAAGGATGTAAGAATGTAGCGCCGGTCGGGGCTGCAGTGTCGAAGCGGAAAGGCCGCAGAAGGCCGTACAGGTCAAGGAAGCAGGTGTGACTGTGAGCGACGAGGGACTGTTTGAGGCCTCGGAAACACAGGTCGGGTTGACCGGCCGCCCACTGCGGGAGCTTCCGGAACCAGAGCCGTTGGAAAAGCATGGTCCCGCGACAATCATCTCCATGTGCAACCAGAAGGGTGGCGTGGGAAAGACCACGTCCACTATTAACATGGGCGCATGTTTGGCAGAACTCGGGCGTAAAGTCCTCCTCGTTGACTTGGATCCCCAGGGTGCTCTTTCGGCCGGTCTGGGTCTGACCCACGACCAGATTCAAGACACCATTTATGACGTCATGCTCGACAGTGAGGTCTCGGTGCACTCAGCCATTGTGCATACCGGTGTGGCGGGGCTCGACCTTGTCCCGGCCAATATCGACCTGTCCGCCGCGGAAATCCAGATGGTCAATGAGGTAGGCCGCGAGCACACTCTGGCCCGCGCGCTGCGTCCTGTGCGCAAGGACTATGACTTCATCATCATTGACTGCCAGCCTTCCCTGGGCCTGCTGACCGTCAACGCCTTGGCTTGTTCGCAGGGCGTCATCATTCCTATGGAATGCGAGTTCTTCTCCCTGCGTGGTCTCGCTTTGTTGACCGACACTGTGGAAAAGGTGGCCGACCGAATCAATTTCGACCTCGAGATCATGGGCATTTTGGTCACCATGTTTGATCGCCGCACCCGCCACGCGCGCGAGGTTATGGACCGTGTGGTGGAGTACTTCGGTGACAAGGTTTTCGACACAGTGATTACCCGCACCGTGCGTTTCCCCGAGACATCTGTCGCCGGCGAGCCTATTACTACGTGGGCCCCGAGCTCCCAGGCGGCCAAGCAGTACCGCGACCTGGCTAAAGAGGTCATTGAGCGGGCTAACGGCTAGCCAGCTACTATGACCCAACCGGAGATCACCGGCTTTCGCATCGCGCTGGGCAACTTCGAGGGCCCGTTCGATCTGCTGCTCCAGCTGATTCAAGCAAAGAAGCTGGACGTTACGGAAGTGGCGCTGTCTGAAGTCACTGACGAGTTTGTGGCTTATACACGTGCGCTGGGAGAAACTGCGGACTTGGATGAGACCACGGAGTTCCTCCTCATTGCCGCAACACTCCTGGACCTGAAGGCAGCGCGTTTGCTACCGCGCGGCGAGGTTGATGATTTGGAGGACCTCGAGCTTCTGGAGACCCGCGATCTGCTTTTCGCGCGTTTGCTGCAGTACAAGGCCTATAAACAAGTAGCCGACCAGTTCGCGCAGTGGCAGCGTGCTGCCCAGCGGCGCTATCCGCGGGCGGTGGCAATGGAGGAGCGCTTTAGTGATCTCCTCCCGCCGGTGAAGCTGGGACACACCCCAGCGAGCTTCGCAGAGCTGGCCGCGGGTGTCTTCCGTCCCAAGCCGCCGGAGGAGGTCGCGACTGGGCACGTCCACCAAGTTGCCGTTTCTGTGCCGGAGCAGGCTGGAAAGATCCTCACTACGCTCAAGCTGCTGGGCACGGGGCAGTGGATGAGCTTCGATGCCTTAACGAGGGACTGTACCGTCTCTATGGAAGTCGTCGGCCGCTTCCTAGCGTTGCTAGAGCTGTATAAAGCCAAGGCTGTGGACGCTTCCCAGCCGGAATCCTTGGGGCCGCTCGAACTATCGTGGACTGGGCTCGACGTAGATCCCGCCGTGGTCGCAGCGGCGAACTGGGATTAAGGTACGCTACCGAAACATGGACGACACGTCATCCCCGGCACCTAGCGAAGCGGCTCCCTCCAACGTGCAGCGCGCTTTGCCCTTCATCCCGCAGCTGCGCTCACGCCTCGAATCGATACTCCTCGTCGTCGACTCGCCTGCGAGCGTGGAAGAGCTGGCCCGCGTGTTGGACGCGGAGCCCACTGTTGTTAGCGATACTTTGCGGGCTGTGGAACGGGAACTGACCGAGCGTGGTTCCGGAATCGACCTGCGTGAGACACCCGAGGGGTGGCGCTTCTATACGCGTAAAGAGAACGCAGATGCCGTCGAGCAGTTTGTTCTCGATGGCACCCAAACCAAACTCTCCCGCGCTGCCCTCGAAACCTTGGCGGTCATCGCATACCGCCAGCCGGTAACCCGAGCTCAAGTCGCAGGTGTTCGCGGCGTAAACGTTGATGGAGTCGTCCGGACACTATTGTTGCGTGGACTCATTCGGGAGATAGAAAGCCCTGAGCCCTCTGTGGGACATGCGCACCAGTATGAGACTACTGAGCTCTTCCTCGAGCTACTCGGCATTGATTCTCTTGAGCGCCTTCCGGATCTTGCTCCACTGCTGCCAGACATCGAGCAGATCGACGAGGACTACTCATAAAGGCATACTCTGCGGTAGGATTGCGGCCGGACAGAGGCGTGATTTCACGCCGAGCAAATTGAAGAACTATTGAGAGGACACACTCCCGTGACTCCACCCGCTCGCCGCGACGGCACACCGGAAAAGAAGAAGCGTGACAGCGACATGATCGTCTCGAACGCTAAGCCGGCTCGCCACCAGCATGTAAAGAAGAAGACCACCGCAGATTCCATCGCCCGAGAGCTGGGCGCGGATTGGCTGGTAGACGGCAACAACACAAAGAATCCCCAGAACCAAGGCGAACGCCTCCAAAAGGTGTTGGCCAAGGCCGGCGTTGCTTCGCGCCGCCACGCTGAGATCCTGATCGATGAGGGCCGCGTCGAGGTCAACGGTCAGGTCATCATCAAGCAGGGCACCCGCGTGGATCCCAACAAGGACGTCATCCGGGTGGACGGCACCCGCATCAACGTCAACGAAGAGACACAGTACTTCGTGCTCAACAAGCCCCGCGGGATGCAGTCCACCATGTCGGATGACATGGGCCGGCCTTGCGTGGGTGATGTCGTGGCTGATCGCGTCGTGGCAGGTCAGCGCCTATTCCATGTCGGACGTCTTGACGCCGACACCGAGGGTCTCCTTTTGCTGACCAACGACGGCGAACTTGCTAACCGCCTCATGCACCCCAAATACGAGGTCACCAAGACGTACTTGGCCACAGTGCTGGGGGAGGCCGATAAGAAGCTCGTTCGTCAACTGCGCGAGGGCATCGAATTAGAAGATGGCTTGGCGCAGGCAGACTATGTCCAAATCGTGGACAAGAACCAGGGCTATTCGCTGGTGCGTGTCGAACTGCACGAGGGACGCAAGCACATCGTTCGCCGCATGTTGAAGGAAGCCGGCTACCCAGTGCAGCGCCTCGTGCGCACGAAGCTTCACACAGTACAGCTGGGTGATATGAAGCCTGGCTCCCTGCGTGCTCTGAACTCCAATGAATTGACCAGCCTGTACAAGGCGGTGGGGATGTAATGATTTCAAATATGCCTAATCAAGGTCTCATCTTGGCTGTGGATGGTCCTTCCGGAACCGGTAAGTCCACAACGTGCCGCGCGCTGGCCAAGCAGCTTGAGGCGAAGTATGTCGATACTGGGGCCATGTACCGCGTGGCTACTCTGGCTGTACTGCGCGCAGGGGTGGACCCGGTAGATACTGACGCGGTGATTGCCGCGACTGCAGACCTTCCCCTTGAGGTCTCCGATGACCCTGATTCCACCCAGGTTATCTTCGATGGCGAGGATGTCTCCCGCGTCATCCGTGAGGACGAGGTCACCCGTAATGTGTCGGCGGTATCGGCAATCCCGGAAGTACGTCAGAACCTCGTCGAACTGCAGCGGAAGCTGGCCGCACAGGCGCACCGCGCGATTGTTGAGGGACGTGACATCGGCACTGTCGTTCTCGCGGATGCCCCCGCGAAGGCGTATATGACGGCCAGTGCCGAGGTCCGCGCGCAGCGTCGCCACGACCAGAATCTCGCTGCCGGCATTGAATCGGATTTTGACACAGTGCTTGCCGACGTCGAACGACGCGACGCCGCAGACTCCTCCCGCGCCACCTCGCCGTTGCGCCCGGCCGAAGACGCAGTGCTTGTGGATACGTCCGAGATGACCCGCAAGGAAGTCCTCGACGCACTCATCGCCGTCGTGAAAGAATCGGCTGCAAAGGAGGCCTCGAATGACTAATGAACCGCAGAATCCGGACCTGAATCCGGAGCAGCAGCCGGAAGATTTTGAGACGGAATTCCACTACCCAGTAGGCAAACTCGAGGAAGAGGTCGTGCGCGATCCGCACGGCGGCTGGGCGCCGAAGGATTTCGATTCTGCGGACTTCGACTATGAGTTTGACGAGTCAGAATTCGACGACTCGGAATTCGGCGAGGCTGATTTCGGTGACGAAGAAGAACCGGCCGAAGGTGATGCCCCGCTGAGCGAGGAGGAATGGGAAGCTCTATCCCATGCCTTTGGAGTAGGTGAGGAGCACACGGAGGAAAACCTCTGCACGGTGGCCGTGGTGGGCCGGCCGAACGTGGGTAAGTCTTCCCTCGTTAACCGCTTCCTTGGCCGGCGTGAAGCAGTGGTGGAGGACCATCCTGGTGTGACCCGTGACCGTGTGTCCTACGTGGCGGACTGGAACGGCCAGCGCTTCTTCGTTCAGGACACCGGTGGCTGGGATCCAAACGTCAAGGGCATCCACGCCGCCATCGCACGTCAGGCAGAACAGGCCATGGAGACTGCCGACGTCATTGTGTTCGTGGTGGACACCAAGGTAGGCATCACGGAAACCGATGCTGTGATGGCTCGAAAGCTGCAGCGCTCTGAGGTGCCCGTCATCCTCGTCTCGAACAAGTTTGATTCGGAGACGATGTACGCAGATATGGCCGAGTTCTACGCGCTGGGCTTGGGGGATCCGTGGCCGGTATCCGCCCAGCACGGCCGGGGCGGCGCCGACGTCTTGGATGAGATTCTGCGCTTGTTTCCCGAGGAACCGCGCCATTCTTCGATTACCTCCGGGCCCCGCCGCGTAGCGCTGGTGGGCAAGCCAAACGTGGGAAAGTCCTCGCTTCTGAATAAGCTGACGGCGGAGGAGCGCTCCGTCGTGGACAATGCTGCCGGTACGACTGTCGACCCAGTCGACTCCTTGGTGCAGCTGGATCAGCGGCTATGGAAGTTCATCGACACTGCGGGCCTACGCAAGAAGGTTAAGAACGCGCAGGGCCACGAGTACTACGCTTCCCTGCGCACGCGCGGCGTGATCGATGCGGCCGAGGTGTGCATCATGCTCATCGATGCCTCCCAGGAAGTCTCTGAGCAAGATCAGCGCGTCCTTAACATGATTTTGGAAGCCGGTAAGGCTCTGGTCATCGCCTTCAATAAGTGGGACCTCGTGGATGAGGATCGCCGCTACTACTTGGACCGCGAGATCGATGAGAACCTGCGGCACCTGCCGTGGGTGACCCGCGTGAATATCTCTGCCGAGACCGGCCGCGCCCTGCAGAAACTAGAGCCCGCCATGATTGAGGCTCTCGAGAGCTGGGATCAGCGCGTGTCTACTGGTCAGCTCAACAACTGGATGCGCGAGGCAATTGCCGCGAACCCACCGCCGATGAACAACAACCGTCTGCCGCGCGTGCTGTTCGCTACCCAGGCTTCGACACAGCCGCCGACCATCGTGCTGTTTACTACCGGCTTTTTGGATGCGGGTTATCGCCGCTATTTGGAGCGCAAGTTCCGCGAGCGCTTCGGTTTCCACGGCTCGCCGGTGCGCATCGCAGTGCGCGTACGCGAGCGCCGTCAACGCCGCTAGCATTAGATCCACCCGTTTGCTTCGGCCCGCCGTGCGGCCTCGAAGCGGTTTCCCGCTCGTGTCTTCGCCATGATGGCGGAGACATGGTTGCGCACTGTTCCGCCGCTGAGGTGAAGCTGTGAAGCGATATCAGCGGAACCGAGCCCACGGACGAGCAGGCGGCATACCTCTATTTCTCGTTCGCTCAGAGGGTTGTCGGGGGCAAAAAGAATGTCCTGAGCAAGCTGCGGGTCGATCACACGCAAACCCGAATGGACGCGGCGGATGGCGTCCGCGAGTTCGTCGGGAGGAGTGTCCTTGACCAGAAAACCGTCGACACCCGCCTGTAGCGCGCGCTTGACGTAGCCAGAACGCCCAAATGTGGTGACGATGAGGCTACGGCAGCCAGTATCTGCGATAGTGTGTGCCGCATCGATGCCATTCATGCCAGGCATTTCGATGTCCAGTAGCGCCACGTCAACGCTGTGCTGAGCGACGAGCCCGGAGACCTCAGTCCCTGAGGAACAGTCTGCAACGACATCAATGTCCGGTTCAGCATTGAGCAGTGCGGTAAGCGCTCCGCGGACTAAAGATTGATCTTCGGCAATGAGCACTCGGATGGGAGTCGTCATGATTGATGGGGATCCTTTATGTCAGGGGCGCCTTGAAGAGTCAGGAGGACCGTGGTTAAGCCATCGGCACGCCGGACTATAACGTCACCGCCCGCGTCTGCCGCGCGGCGTCGAAGACCGGCGAGGCCCGTGAGCCCGGCGGCAAGCGCGTGCGTAGCGTCTTCCGTGAAGCCGCGGCCGTTGTCCGTCACCTGAAGGGAGCTCTCGGTGAGGTTCACCCAGCACTCTGAAGCGCCGGAATGCCGCACCACGTTGGTGGTGAGTTCTCGCAATGCCCACGAGAAAAGTTCCTCATGTGACTTGGGCTGCGAAAGGGGATCAGGAAGGTGGGTTTTGATTTCGGCGGTTTCAAGGATTCGGCGCGCAGCTTGGAGCTCGCCGGTAAAGGTGGGGTTCTTCATGCGCGTTACTGTCGAACGGACCTCGGCAAGGGACATCCGTGAGAGAGCGCTAATCTCCTCGAGCTCGGCAGCCGCTTGAGACGGGTCGCGGTCGATGAAGCGGCGGGCTACTTCAGATTTGAGGTTGATTGCCGTGAGAGTATGACCGAGGAGATCATGGATATCGGAGGCGATATCCTCGCGCTGTTGGGCTAATTCCAAGTCGTGGCGCAAGGCGGTTTCTATATCTTCGCGTTGGGACAATGTGCCAAGCATCAAGATGAGCAGCGGCCAGCCGAAAAGGATCAATGCGAATTCGATAAAGCGCTGTTCCGCATAGAGCCAGAGAGGGATACTCAGTACGATTCCGGTCAGCGCAATGATGGTGGTTGCTGTCTTCAGCGGTTGCGTGAAGGATACTAAGGCCCCAAGGTATGGCACGAAGACCACGGCCCAGACACCGTGCGAGGGGATGGCAGCAAGCGCGAGGAGTGCGAGGATAAGCCACCAGGTGGTCACGCGACGCCGGTAGGACCACCCTTGTGGGTAGAAGTGCAGCGTACCGAAAGCAAGAGTGTAGGCCACGCAGAAGACGGCGGTGATTGCTATTGCCCAGATACGTTGGGCGGCGGAATGAGTGGGCTGGAAAAGGACTTGCACTAGTACTGGCAGGAGAAATACCAGCCACACCGCGGCAAAAGCAGCGTCGCGGGATTTGAAGCTGAGCATCATGCTCGGTTCCTGTCGCGCTTGTGAAGAAGCACGCACGCCCCGACGAAAACCACTATCCATACCGCGATATTAACCCATGCGTACCAGAGAGGATCTTCGATAAAGAGCTGCTGGCCGTTGATCATCTGAGCACCTTCTGAGAGCGGCCAGCGCGCAAGAGCCTGCGCGCCGTACATGGGGGTGAAGCGTCCAATCCCAAGGAGAGATTCTTTGAGCGGCATGAAGACATTTCCTGCAAACGCGAGGATAACGATGCTGGACGAGGCAATGGACACCGTGTTTTCCGAGGGAATGAGCATGGCGCAGGCCATGCCATAAAAGCCGAAGGGGATGGCACAGACGACGGTGGAGAGAAAAGCCAGTGACCACTGATCCGGCTGCATGTTGGCTTTGGTGAGCGCTCCGGTTATGAAGACAGCGGCGATGGGCAAGATGGCGCGGACCGCGATATTGAGGAAGTGAGCAATGCCTAGCTGCCAGGGGCGTAGGGGAGTAAGCGCTAATTGCCGTCCCCACCCGGCGCGATTTTCTGCGACCATTGAGCCGGCTGCGCCGACAGCGCCTGTGGCGCCGGCATAGAGCGCCATGCCGATCATGACCATGGCGGCAACGTTTCCGCCGTTGAACTCAACGTCGCCATATTCTTGCATCGCGCCGAAGAGAATGTAGAAGATGATCGGTAGCCCAATACTAAAGAAGAGCGTTGGTAGGTCGCGGCGCAATCGCTTGAGGTCGTGACCGGCGTACCGTAGCGTGGCGGCAAGGTTGGGTGATGCCATGCGTGTGCTCATGGTGGTTGTCTCCTTAAAGATTGGCGGTAGTCGGGGATGCGTTGGAAAGCTCCAAGAAGGAATCCTCCAAGCTATGGCCAGCGATGGTGATATCGCGAGCTGCAGTTTTAGTGAGCAGGAAGCGGGCCACAGCGTCAGAGTCCCGTGTAGTGATGGTGAGGCCAGTTTTGGTGCGTTCTAGGCGGACAACTCCCGGAAGATCAGCACTCAAGAGGGAATCAGGCAGCCCATCGGGAAAGGTGGCGCGAATAATCCGGGTGGAGTTAGATTTGCGGATCTCCTCCGTGGAGCCGTCGGCTTGAACCTCGCCCTTGTTGAGCATGACGATGCGCTGGGCAAAAGAATCTGCTTCCTCAAGGTAATGAGTAGTAAGGACGATGGTCCGGCCGGATTCAGCCTCGTGGTGCATGCCTCCCAGAAGTGACGCCGAGCCGCGGCATCCATGCCGGCCGTGGGTTCGTCGAGAAGCAACAGCTCCGGATCCCCCAACAGCGCTAAGCCGAACCGCACACGCTGTTGCTCGCCGCCGGAGCATTTCCCCACCCGGCGCGAGAGAATATCGCCTAAGTTCGCGCGCTCAATAATGTCCTTTAATGGGCGGTGGGATGGGAAAGCCGCGCCAAGGAGCTCGAGGGTTTCCTTCACCGTGATATCTGGGAGTAAGCCGCCGGATTGCATGACCGCGCCGATGCGTCCAGTCTTCGCTGCTTCTTGTGGTGAGGTGCCGAGCACGCTGATAGTGCCCGAGGTTGGGTTCGTGAGCCCAAGGATGAGGTCGATGAGTGTGGTCTTGCCAGCGCCATTCGTGCCCAGCAGGCCAACGATTTCACCCCGGTGAATGGTGAGGGAGACGTCGTGAAGCGCCTGCACAGAAGCGCGGGAGGATGCGTTGAAAATCTTGCTGACGCCGTCGACGTCAATTACCGGTGGGAGTGTGCGTGGTGTGCTCATATCTTCACGCTAGGTTCGGGAAGTAATCGCAGCGTAGACGTGGTGTCACCACTCAGGCATGACAGATGTCATGGTGAGGCAGGCCAGGGTCTACTCACCATCGCGGGCCAACACGAATGCATCCGTACGGTACGGGATTCGAAGAACTTGCCCAGGGCGAAAGCCCATGTGTTCGTAGAGATACCAGTTGAGGTTATACGTCATGCGTTCATGGATTTTCTTGCCATTGCGAAGCCAATAGGAGCGGGTATGCATGAGTGAATGCAGATCTTCGGGGCTCAACTCGTGCTCCCACGTTAAGCGCAGCTCGTCACGGAGTGTCCACGGATCGCTAAAGCCGGGGTAGAAGCCGGGACGGTGGACATCTCCTGAATGCATGATTCGAGAGAGCCGGAGGATCCAAGGGTCAGCGTTGACGTCCATCGTATTCCATACCAAAAGTACCTTTCCTCCTGGGCGGAGCACTCGGTCAAATTCCGCACAAGCTCGCTTCACATCAACCCAGTGCCAAGTTTGCGCGCAGGCGATGGCGTCGAGACAGGAAGAGCGCACAGCCATGTCCTCAGCCGTTGCACGCCAGCACGGAATCCCAAGTCGAGACAGCACACGCGTCATGTCATGGGAGGGGTCACTGGCGTAGACAACGGGATTGCTCAATGACTCGGTCAGTTTGCCAGTGCCTGCACCAACGTCGAGGACTGTGTGCGCCGAGGCGATGAGCTGCGATACTTCCGGTGGATATCCCGGACGCACGTCATGGTAGGCATCGGCCCCTTGGTTGAAAGCATGGGCAGAAGCCACCCGCTGCTCAGCAGTGCTGAAATTGGGAGACTCCTTCCCGGATGCCCGGCGGTAGCTGGGATAGTGCTCGGGCAACGGGTAGGAAGATGGCGTGCCCAGGGAATCTGTTGGGTCGGAAGGCAATGAGCTCATGATGTTCTCAAACTTACCGCGACGCTGCAGGTTCGTGGATGTTGGTGGGATGTTTTAAGGTGGACGAGGATATTTTTCCGACGATGAACGTGGCGAGGGGAAAGATGGGCCAAGATTCCGCAGCGCGGCTGCGCCGGTTGCGCGCGCTCGCTGGGGCTGTCGCCGTCGCGGCAAGTGTCATGGCATTGGCGTCGTGCAGCTCGGCTGAAGAGGAAGCGCCTACGTCAACCTCCCCAGCAGAGTGGACAAATGATCTCGGTATCCCACTAGCTCCCATGCTGGTCGGCCCGGAGCCTGGACACACGAAGAAAGTTCGGTTGGCCTCTGGGCGGAGCTTCCTCCTCCATGTGCCTGAAAACTACACGCCTGAACGTTCTTGGCCGGTGCTGCTATCTTTCCACGGGTATACAGATTCCCCTGAGAATATGGAGCAGTACACCCAGTTCAATGCTGCTCACGCCATCGTTGCTTATCCAGCGGGGGAGAAGGCCGCGTGGGCGCCAGCCCCCTACGCTGCTACTAGCGCGGAAGAAGACCTAGAATTCGTTCGCACCCTCGTGGACAGTCTGCGCTCTACTTATGAGGTGGACGATAACGCCATCTATGCTGCGGGTCTGTCCAACGGCGGCGGATTCGCAGCCTTCTTGGCCTGCCGCATGCCGGGTACTTTTCGTTCTGTAGCGACCGTGTCGGCGGCATACTACGAAGGCATCCATACAGATTGTTCAGATAAACCTGTCGGCCGTTTGGATATCCACGGTACGAAGGATCCCGTGGTTAATTACGAGGGCGGAGTGCGTCACGATACCGCCTATTCTTCAGTATCAGAGGTGCTTGGGCAGGATCAGCGGCGCAATAAGTGTCGCGGCGACGTCGACTCTGTGCGCCTGACAAACGGTGCCACTAGAGAGACCTGGACTGCCTGCGAAGCACCGCTGCAGCATATCCGCATTGAAGGCGGCTCTCACGTATGGCCAGGCGGTAACAACGATACGAAAATCGAGGTCGGGCAAGGATTTGCTACTGATGCGGTACTGGATTTCTTTGGCATCCCTGGGCGCCCAGAAGGCACTGAAGAGCACGGAGTGGCCTAGAACCACTGATGGACGGATCATTCTAGGTCAAGGTGAAGTGATCAAAGGGCACATCGAGTGAGTGGACCCGCGCGAGACAAATATCCGCAACCGTTTCAAAACCCGCTTGGCGCGCGGCGCTGGATGCCTCTGTGGGTGCAGGTATTTGCACTAGGTGGAAAGAACGTTGGCCACCGTCTTCGCTGTTGAGCTCAACGACAGCTTGGGCGGTAGTTCCCGAGCCGGCGAAAAAGTCTACGACTACCGCGTCTGGACCGCCGGCGATTGAGATGAGGTGTTTGATAAGCCGCACTGGTTTCGGGAAATCAAAGACACCCGTGGTGCCAAGCGCCTCCTCGGCATCACGGCGGCCCGTGCGCGTGACTCCGAACCGTTCCCCATCCATGATGGAGCGAGGCCGCGCTCCCTTCTTTTCGTAGTTCTTGGTGTAGACAAAACCGCGCCTGAACACCAAATCATCGTAGTGCTCAGCGACCTTGTCCTTACCCCACCGCCAGCGGGCAACCTCTGATTTACCTTCTGGCTGGTGAGGCCAGTACTCGCGGCCATCGGGGGCGACGATGGGGAAGTCCAGACTGGGCAAGTAACCTAGGGTTTTAGAATCCAGCCGGACAAGGGAGTATTTGCCTTTTTCGTCGCTATGGTTGTAGCGGGTCGAGGTCTGCGCCTCCATATCCACGTTGAATCCGTTGTTCGCTGGGGACTTTGCGTAACACAGGACGTATTCGTGCTCTAATACGGCATACTTCGAGTCATTCTTGCCGGTGCCACCCTTCTTCCAAATGAGTTGGCCTGCAAAGCAATCCTCCCCAAAAACTTCATTAAGGATCAGTCGAAGATGGGCGCACTCCGATTCGCCGATTGACACCAGGATGAAGCCTGTATCAGCAAGAACCTCACGCGCGAGAATCAAGCGCGGCAACATCATGGAAAGCCATTCGGCATGCCATTGACCAAAATGCTCTGAGCGCATGTCGCGGCGCTGCCGGAAGTTGTCGCGATAGACAAAGACTTTACCAGTGTTATACGGCGGGTCGATGTAGATGACATCCGCGCGTAAACCCCGTGCGATAAAATCATTCAGCGCTGCTAGATTATCTGCCACGTTAACGCTGTTGGGGGATGAACCGCGGCCGCTGATGAGCGTTCGTTTGCTTAGAACTTCTTCTTTGGCCAGCGCAGCAGCTTGTTCCTTACCCGGCCAGACAAGGCCGAATCCTGATTCCGTCTCTGTAGAAGTGCTCTTCACGGAGGAAGATGAGATGTGACGAGAGTGCGGGGCAGGACGAGGAGCTGGGGTGGTATGAGACGAAGACATCGTGGTGGTTGCTGTGATGGTGATAGAGGTTAAGGGCTAACAGGGCGATTAGGATTAGACGCTCTATATTCGCCTCATGCGACGAAGAGCGAAAAGCGCACATAGAGAATTGTGTACTCAGAGTACAAGCCTTCACAAATGAGAGGGTGACGGCAAGCGCCAAGTTGTTGAACGAAAAGGGGTAGATGGTGGGGGTGGGGCAACGATTCCTTTCTTAACTTTCTCAGAGTGCAAGATTTCGCATAGGCATTGTGCTGTTGACGGCGTCAATCAATAACTTTTGTGGCGAAGAGTCTGGGGCGTCGGTACGGTGGGGTGACATGCTGGCGTGCAGGCCGAGTGTAGCGACCATAGTGCATTTGTTCGCCGCGTTGGGAGTTGAGGAAAGCTACGTACGATAGCAGGAATCACTCGGACGTAGAGGTATTCGGCTGTTGTTGGCCAGCACTGTTAGAAATAGTGATCCAACGAAAGGACCGTAGAAATGGGTATTTTTGACAAAGCAAAGGACGCGCTGAACACCGATAAGGGTGAGCAGATTTCGGATAGCGCACTGGACAAGGGTGCAGAACTGGCTAAGGGAAAGCTGGGCGAGGATAAGGCAGATAAGATTGACTCTGCGCGTGACCAGCTTGATGAGCGCATCGGCAACCAGGGTGCTGAGGCCCCCAAGGGTGATGAGCAGAAGTAAAGCCTTTCCGACTCTCCGGCATGACAGCTTTAGACAGTTGGGCATGCCGTGTAACTCAAAAGGTCCTGTCCGCGAGGCGGGCAGGACTGTATAAGTTTTGTGGTGGTGCATAGTTCTTTGTGATTTTGGTTCGGTCATGGAGTCATAGGTGCCGGGCTGAACACTGTGAAAACTCTATAAATATTCCTATCTTGCGTTTATGGAACTAAAAAGGGCTATTTCCTAGGTAGGCTAATCACTGTGATTACTTCAGTTGGTGTGGAACGCGGTAACCGGCCCTCTCGGCAGCTACTTATTGAGCAAGCCGGCCGGGTCATTGCCAAGGCGGGCATTGATGAAGTCCGTCTTCGCGAGGTAGCAGACCAAGTCGATGTGCCCTTTGCGGAAGCTCAGGCGCTGTTTGCTTCTGAGGCTGAGCTTGTTGAAGCCACTAAACACTCGCTCAATGACGCATTGACCTCAGTAGTCGATTTGCATCTAGAACGCCTTCCTGAAAACGCAACTGCAGTGGATAAGCTTCGGGCCACAGGTCTGTCATATTTTTCTTTTGCGGTTGAGGATCCTTCTGCCTTCGCGGCATTTACTGGAGTCCACGCAACGCCGCGGTTGGGGCTTACAGCGGAGGATTTCGCCAATCCCGATGGGCGCGCTGAGAAGTGTCCTATTATGCGAATCCTTTTTGAGCTGACTGAAGAAGCGATTAAGGAATCTGGCGGCCCAGAGCTTGATGCAAAGGGGACGCTGCTTTCAGCGTTGTCTATCTTCTCGCATCTGCACGGCGTAACGCAGCTCGCTGCTGAAGGAATCCTGCGCTACCTTTCGCCAGCAGCAAAGAAGCAGACGTTTAGTGCTGTTATGGATACTCTCAGCGTTGGGCTTTACCCGTTCTTTAGGGGTGAGCGAATTGAACGCGCCATTCCTTATGGCTTGGTGGGCAAGCAGCCGGAAGTGCTTTTGACAAAGGCTAAGGATCTTCCACGCGCGACAGAAGAAGAGCAGCGTTCAGCGCTACTTCGGGGTGCTGTCGAGGAAGTTCTGGATCGTGGTGTAACCGGGCTGCACATTGGCGGGGCTGCAAAGCGCGCAGGTCTGAGAGTTCAAGAGGCTGAACACCTTATTGAAAGTGATCAGGAGCTGGCAAGCTACCTTGAGCGCTACCTGGACAAGATCAACTATGAGTTCATCTACCGTCAGGTCGCTACTCTGCCGGAAGGCTCTAGTTCCATATCCAAGATCAAGGCCACTGGTTATGGGTATGTTTCGCACGCCCTGTATGACCCTCAAGGATTCGATGCGCTGATCAAGATCGCATCTGGGCCAATTGTTCCCATGTCATTCGAAGATGACTTCCTTCCGAATGCAAACAAGGCGGTCGAGCTCAAGCGCGACTTTAGCGAATTTGGACGAGCCTTTGGCTTCATTATGTCTCTTGTACGCGAGGTCATCGACGAGGTTGATGGGCCTCGCACCCCGTGGGTACTTTTTACCCTTGTCATTTCGGTATGGGCGGGCGCTCACGGTCTCTCCATGCTGAGCACGAAGGGGCCATTGCGTGGTTATGACTCAGACTTTATTTTTGAGGTCCTCACTCAGTATATGGATATCGAATTTGGCGGCATCATGCGAAGCCTCAGCGGTATGGCAAACTAGTTTGACTTTCGTGGCCGTGCCGCGTTCCTAGTTGGCCTTAATCTTCATCACGGTTAATCTCCGCTTCCTTAAGGGGAAGAGGAGATTTCTTCTTTATTCTTCCGTCTGGAGTTACTTTGTGGTGGGTGAGATATGCGTATTTTCTAGGTGCATTGTGTGGCCGGAGGAGGAGAAGGCCCGCCGGAGTCGGAGGAGGCGCGCTGTTTGGCGACGACGCACTAGGCACTCTGAAGTTCTGAAGTACGGTGGGCTAGCCCGCTAGCCCGCCTGAGACCGCGAATGGCGAACGTGAGAAAAGGCTGGCCAGAAGCGCTCTGACCAGCCTGAATGCTGTCGGACTAACAGGATTTGAACCTGCGACCCCTACACCCCCAGTGTAGTGCGCTACCAAACTGCGCCATAGTCCGCCGTCGCACCGTTTGGTGCAACTGCTACAGATTACACCAGTAGTATTCGCTTCGACAAAATCCCTGTTCACCCTTTGTTTTAGAGGCAGCTAAAGCTCGCCGGTGGAATAGACCCATTTCCCGCCTTGGCGGCGGAAAGAGGAGCGTTCCCGCTGAGAGCCCTTGGCAGCGCCCTTATAGAAGGCCTCGAATTCCACGATGCCGGTCTGGTCCAAGGGGCCGCCCGCGACGGTGTCGATAATGTCGAGGCGATAAAAGCGAATGCCGGTCTCGGCAAGATCCAGACGTTCGGGTCGAGTTTCGGGGTCCCAAGTGCGCAACAAATAGTCCTCGTCGCCGGTGACGAAAGCACTGAAACGTGAGCGCATCAATGCCTCCGCTGAGGGAGCAGGCGTGCCCGCGTGGTAGCGCGAGCAGCACTCGCCAAACGTCAAACCAGTTCCGCATGGGCAGCGGGCGGCGGGGTCAAGGGGGTTGAGAACGATCATGGGTGGTCTATCCCGCAGTGATTCTCACGGTGGTGGTGACATCCACGGCCAGGAGGGGATCGATGGTGGAGGCTGCGGCGGCGTCGCCAAGCGCGCGTTGTTGGTCCGCAGTGAGGGAGGCCGGGAGCGTCACCGTTCGCGTAAAGCGAGTCTCGGACTCTTGGGTAACGCTGACGGACACCGACTCGAGAGCCTTCGCGTCAATTTTGTGCGCCTTGCCCGCCGCCATGACGGCCTGGGTGCTTGCCGTAACCAATGCGGACATGAGGAGGCCCTCAGCGGTAAATCCTTGGCCTTTACCGCCGTTCTTCTTCGTGCGGTCAGCGCTCACAGAGCGGTCATTGTGGCGCACGACGACGCCCATCCTGGTTCCTACTGCTGGGATGGCTACTGCGGAATCTTCAGCGACCGTTGCGGGAAGGTTTTCCGGGACAACGAACTGCTCCGCCCACGCGCCAATGAGATCGGCCGCGCGGGCTGCCGCGCCTTGTTTAGTCAAGAGGTGATCAGCCTTGTCCAAAGCGACGAGAGACTTGGGGTAGCGCGTAGTGCGGAAGATGTTCTGGGCGTTATCGATGCCAACGGTCTGATCAATTGGGGAGTGCAGCACCATGAGAGGCTTACGCAGACGCGGAAGGTATGCCTCTGGGTTGGTATCAGCAAGGTCTTCGAGGAAAAGGCGCGAAATAGTCAGCGCGCGGCCACCCAAGGTGACCTCTACCTCGCCATTGGCATCGACCTGGCCAATCTTGTCGGCGTAGTGCAGCACAGAGTGCGCGGGATCGAAAGGGGCGCCAATGGTGGCGACGGCCTTGAGGGAACGAATGTCATTGGCTGCTGCGAGAGCGGCCGCGCCGCCCAGCGAGTGGCCCATGAGCAGCTGCGGCGCGGAATAATTCTTGACCAGCCAGTCGGCGGCGGCCTGGATATCAGCAACATTTTGGCTGAAACATGTGTCCGCGAAATTTCCTTCGGATTGGCCTAGGCCAGGAAAATCGAAGCGCAGGGTAGCGATGCCAAAGTTAGTCAGCTGCTTGCTCACGCGGGCAGCGCCCGGGGTATGGCGCGAACCGGCAAAGCAGTGCGCAAAGATGGCGAAGGCTTGCGGAGGGGAGTCAGGGAAGTCGATGGTTCCGGCCATCGTGGTACCGGTGCTGGAGGGGAGCGACACGTTCACGGATTGCATGATCATAAGGATATAAGGGCGAACGCACGCCTGCGAACCGGGGTTGACTAGAGTCGATAGAAGACCTGTATGACGCACAAGGATGGAGGAGTGCTCATGGGCGCATTCGATTGGTTCTGGAAGGCAATGGGCGCGCAGTCCGAACGCAACAATAAGAAGTCGAAAGCCGTTGTAACGGCCGCAGATTCCGCGGTGGAGGATATCGCGAACCTGTCGGATGCAGAGGTTTCCGCCACCGCACGGGAGTGCGTGAAGGACGGCAAGATCGCGGATAAGTCCCGCTTCCTCGCAGCCCTGGCCGTGGCCAGTGAACGCAAGCTTGGCATGCGTCCTTTTACAGTCCAATCCCAAGCTGTGCTGCGACTTCTTGAAGGTGACGTTATCCAGATGGCCACCGGCGAGGGAAAGACGCTGGTGGGCGCCATGGCCGCGACTGGTTTCGCGCTCACCGGTAAGCGCGTGCACCTGGTGACAGTCAACAATTATCTAGCAGCGCGTGATGCCGAATGGATGCGCCCGCTCGTGGAATTCTTTGGACTCACGGTGGCCTCGGTAACGGAGAAGCTCGGCGCGGGAGAACGCCGCGCGGCCTACCTATCCGACATCATCTATGCGCCAGTCAATGAGCTCGGTTTCGACGTGCTACGGGATAACCAGATCACGTCCCGCGAGCAGACGGTGCAAGCGCGCGCGGATGTGGCGTTGGTGGATGAAGCGGATTCTGTGCTTGTCGACGAAGCCCTCGTCCCACTCGTCCTCGCCGGAAATCGCCCCGGTGAGGAATCTACGGGCCACATCACCAACGTGGTCTCCCGGCTGCGCGAGGAACAGGACTACGTTATCGCGGAGGATGGGCGCACGGTCGCGCTCACCGATGAGGGCGCGGCACGCGTGGAGCGCGAATTGGGCCTCGACTCTCTCTACTCGGAGGAGAACATCGGCTCCGTGCTAGTTAAAGTCAACTTGGCGCTGCACGCTAAGGCATTGCTTATCCGCGATATTCACTACATCATCACGGAAGGAAAGCTGCAGCTTATCGACGCCTCCCGCGGCCGCGTCGCCGAACTGCAGCGCTGGCCGGATGGCCTTCAAGCGGCGGTGGAGGCCAAGGAAGGCTTGGAGGTATCGGAAGGCGGGCGCATCCTCGACACCATTACGCTCCAGGAGCTCATGCGGCGCTATCCGCTGGTGTGCGGCATGACCGGTACCGCAGTGGAGGCAACAGACCAACTGCGTCAGTTTTATGACCTGCACGTCTCCGTCATCGACCGTAACAAGGAACTGCAGCGCTTCGACGAACCTGACCGCATTTATGCCTCCGTGGATGAAAAATCCCGTGCCATCGTCAATGAAATCGTGGCAATTAATAGAACTGGACAGCCGGTGCTCGTGGGTACCCACGACGTTGCTGAATCAGAAGACCTCGCCGAAGCCCTCCGGGCACGGGGGATTACGGTCAACGTCCTTAACGCAAAGAATGATGAGGACGAGGCGCGCATCGTTGCGGAAGCAGGTGACGTGGGGCGAGTGACCGTGTCCACCCAGATGGCGGGCCGCGGCACCGATATCAAGCTTGGCGGCGCGGATGAGTCAGACCGTGAAGCCGTTGTTGAGAAGGGCGGATTGGCAGTGCTCGGCACGTCACGCCACCGCTCCTCTCGTTTGGATAACCAGTTGCGCGGGCGTGCAGGCCGCCAAGGAGATCCCGGGAAGTCTCTCTTCTTTGTCTCCTTGGAGGATGACGTGGTCAAACAGGGTGGGGAAGATGAATCCTTGTCCGCGCGACCTGATGCCAACGGGCTTATTGACTCCAAGCGGGTTCGTGATTTCATCGCGCACTGCCAGCGCGTGACCGAGGGCCAACTGCTGGAGATTCATGCACAGACATGGAAATACAACCAGCTGCTCGCGGATCAGCGCATCATCATCGATGAACGCCGTGCCAAGCTGCTCGATACCGATCAAGCCTGGCAGGAGTTGGCTGAGCGGGCGCCCGAACGTGCCGCTGAGCTGGCTGATATTCCTGCGTCGGCTCGTGAGCGGGCTGCCCGCGAGATTATGCTGTATCACCTAGATTTGGCGTGGGCCGACCACCTGGAGCTGATGGATGACGTTCGTGAATCCATCCACTTGCGCGCCATCGCTCGCGAAACGCCTATCGACGAGTACCACCGCATCGCGGTGCGTGAATTCAAGGACTTGGCGCAGCGGGCAGTTGATGATGCTCTTGATACTTTTAAGACTGTGCTTATTGATTCTGAGGGTGCCCACCTAGAGGATCATGGGCTGTCCCGACCGAGCGCCACGTGGACTTATATGGTCTCTGATAACCCACTATCTGGGGGCGGAAACTCCGTGCTCAAGGGCATAGGAAACATTTTCCGCTAATGTAAATGCGCCAGAGGTGACTCGCGCGGACAGCGGAGTCGCTAATATGGAATGAGTCAACATCGATCCGACCCTTCGGAGGTAAAAATGAGCGAGAATACCGGAACGCCGGAACCGCAGGCAGAGACTACTTCTGTCTTCCGCGCTGATCTTCTCAAGGAGATGGAAAACGGCACCGCGGCGGGTTCTGACGCCTCCGTTGCCGGCGCTGAGAACCTGGCAGAGGGCCAGGCGTTGCTCGTCGTAAAGCGTGGCCCTAACGCTGGCGCACGCTTCCTGCTGGATCAGCCGACCACCACCGCTGGTCGCCACCCAGAAGCAGACATCTTCCTTGATGATGTTACGGTGTCCCGCCGCCATGCCGAGTTCCGCGCCAAAGATGGCCAATTTGAGGTTGTCGATGTCGGATCGCTCAACGGCACCTACGTCAACCGTGAGCCGCGCAACGCGCAGGTGCTGGAAGTAGGCGATGAAATCCAGATCGGTAAGTTCCGCCTGGTATTTATTGCCCCTAAATAAAACAGTTCTAGTTAGTAGGAACTAGTTGGGGGCGAGGGGAGTAGGTTTATCTCGCTCCCTATCCACGTTCCCGCTGTGTCCAAGTGAAACCGTGTAGAAAGCAGTAGTAGTCCTATCGTGAGTGCGCAGAAGTCCACCGCCGCTGCCGCAGCAGCGTCTTCCGTGGCCAAGAAGACCAAGCCTGCTAAGCAGAAGCCTATGTCCATTGGCGTAACGCTGAAGCACGTTCAGAAGCAATTCCCGGACGTGACGGTGTCGAAGATTCGCTTCTTGGAATCCGAGGGGCTGATTACTCCGGAGCGCACCGCAAAGGGCTACCGTCGCTATTACCAAAAGGACTTGGACCGCCTGCGCTACATTCTGACCGCGCAGCGTGATCACTACACCCCGCTCAAGGTCATTCGGGAACAGCTGGATGCAATGGACTCGGGGCAGGTGACGGCTATTGTTTCCTCCCAGGCTGAGGCCCTCATCAGCGCTGAGCAGCTACGTGCCCCGGTGGTCACCAGGCTTACCGACGCCGACGTGGCCGACCAAGCCGGAACCACGCAGGAAAACATCGCGAAACTGGTCTCGGTGGGCCTGATCAAGCCGGATCCGGCGGGCTTCTTTGACACGGATGATGTGTCCATCGTTTCCGCGGCCGTCGCGCTGGAGTCCTTTGGGCTCGAGGCGCGGCAGTTGAAATCGCTGCGCAATGCTGCCCGCCGCCAGGCGGACATGATTTCGCAGGTGGCAACTCCGGTTGCGCATTCGAAGTCTGATACTGCCCCGCAACAGGCCGAAGAGCTGTCCCAGCAGATGGCGGCCCTGGTTTTATCGCTTCACGGGACGTTGGTCAAAACCGAGCTTCGCGACGAATTCCGACCTTAAGTCTTTCTAGGGCATTGATTCCTGGACCCGCGATGGAATGGCATGCGCCCAAGCTTCGCGACGACTTCTCGTGCCTTTCCGAGTATCTCTACGCCGCCTAGTTCATGTGTAAGAAAAGTGTGTAAAAGTGGGTCCCATGACTACTGAAGTACTGAAATTTCTAGGAATCCATCCCGTCGGTCCCGAGAACAATCTGTGTGCTCTTTTCTACTGGGAAGAGGCGGACCGCCACGTGCCAGTGTGGGTCTCACCGATTGATGGGGCGCGCGTGCTGCAAGTCCTCGAGCGGCATTTCAACGCGCGGCCAAGCACCTACGAGCTGCTCATCGCCTTCGCGGACCAGCTCGACGGCATTGAGCACATCTGCGTCTCCGAGTATCGCAAGGGCGTTTTCATGGTTGATCTCGTGGACGGAACCGGCGAAGAGCACGATGCCCGTTTGTCCGATGCACTCGTCTTGGCAGACCACTATGGGCTGCCCATCCATTTTGAAAATGACGTGCTCGACGAGGTGGCCATCTACATTAGCGACGAGGACCTCAAAGAGTATTACGGCCTAGAGCGCGAGGCGGAATCCCCGGAGACCTTTCCAGAAAAGCGCATGCGTGATTTTCAAGAGCGAGCCGCTCAGCAGAATTCGCAGGACGATGATGACTTCGAGCAGATGATGCGTGATTCTGGCATATCGGAGGAGGACTTGCTCGGTGGAGAGGAAGGCGAAGACTAACTCCATCACTGCGAGGAGCCTAAGTTCCCCGTGGTTCAATATCGCACTTATGCCCTAAACCGGCCTTGATGGACACAGCGGCGCCTTGCGGGCGCCGCGTTTTTGTGCTGCCAGTGATAATTTTTAATGACACGCGTGTGACTAATGATGACAAAGTGAATCAAAAAGTCTAAAGTTCTACTAGAGGTTCACGCCGGACGACTCTTGACGCCGTCGCAGACGTGCCCTTTAATAGAAAAACAGAACTCCCCTCAAGTATCACTGGAGTAATTACGTGAGCAGTAAGAATGATCGTTCTGAGTCCAGCGCCATGCCGCTCGACGATGTCGCAGCCAACACCTACGTTCAGGAATCCCTCTTCGATGTAGGACCTGATGAGGAACTGGGCTACCGCGTTCCCATCGCTTGTCAGGTGGCTGGAATCACCTATCGCCAGCTGGACTACTGGGCGCGTACCGACTTGGTCAAGCCCTCGATCCGTACCGCCCGTGGCTCTGGTTCCCAGCGCTTGTACTCTTTTAAGGACGTACTGGTCCTGAAGATTGTCAAGCGCCTTCTGGATACCGGAATCTCCCTCCAGAACATCCGCCTCGCCGTGGAATCTCTGCGCGACCGCGGCGTCAATGATCTTGCTGAGCTCACCTTGGTATCGGACGGCACCACGGTCTACGAGTGCCGCTCTAACGACGAAGTTATTGACCTGCTGGCCGGCGGCCAGGGCGTGTTCGGAATCGCCGTGCCGGGTATTCTCAAGGAACTCTCTGGCACGATTACTTCCTTCCCAGCCGAGCGTGTTGTGGAGGAAGAAGACATCGACGTTGTCATTGGCCTCGACGAGCTAGCCGCTCGCCGCAAGCGCAAGACCTCCTAAAATTCTGCCGCAGGCAACCGCCGCTGCTCCTCCAGCGCACTGCAGCTCACGTCAGTGCCGTAGAGGATGTGGCGGCGTTTTGCTGTGCAGCCCTGGTTTTAGGTGACCGTACACCGCCGGCTGCGCATATTACGCCCCAGCGGCGCTCGTGATGCTTTCTTGGGCATCGGAGGGATTCGAGACAGTGGAGTAAACATCGGCGAGTTTCTCCAGTTCCACGTCCTTCTCGGCATCACCAATATGCACCACGGTCAAACTAACGCCCTCACCACGAGCGTTTTTGGCCGCCTCCGCAAAGCTTGCGTCATCCATATCTTGTTGGGTTCCCGTGGTAATCAGCACGACGCGAGTGTTCTCTCCGCTTCCAGCTGTTTGATCCGTGGCGTTATCGAGTGCCGCTACGACGGCGCTGCGTGTCTGTGGAACACCACCGGTGCCGAACTGCCCCACGGCAAAGGCGACGTTCTCGGCGTCGCCATAAGCAACATTTTGACGGAAGCCCACGGTGGCAGTCGCGGAAATGGGGGAGGAATAGTTCCAGAGAGCCACCTGGCTTCCCTTCGCGCCGACGGCCGACGCCGCCTCCGCCACGCCCTGAGTCACCGTATCGAAGTACGGCGCAAGGTTGTCGGAAGTATCGAGGAGGAACAGCGTATTCGGCGCGACATCTTCAGGGGCCTTGTTCTCCGAGGTGGGCGTGGCCGAAGAAGGCAGCTCTGATTCCGAAGACTTGGCCTCAGTGCTGGTGGGGGTCTCCTCAGCAGAAGTCGCGGAGGTTGTGTCTGCAGCCACTGTCTCAGTGTTTGAGGAGTCCCCCTCCCGGAAAAGGAAGAAACCGCCGATGGCCAAGGCTAACACCGCCAGGATGGCCACGATGATGACCCACGGTGCAAATGCGTAGTTATTCTTACCATCCGAGTGCCGGGCCATCTTTTTCCTTCCGCGCTGAGGTCTCGGGGCCGCGCAATGCGTCCCGACGGGTCACATCAATGGTTCCTCATTGTAGCGGCTAGCGTAGCCCGAATTTGGGAGACAAGCCGCGCACGGAGTGGCTCGGAGGCGTCGGCAAGCGCGCGTTGGCGCCGTACATACTCCGACTTTCCTTCAGGGGTTTCGATGGGCACGACCCCAAAGCCCCACTCGCGGCAATCGTAGGGCGAGGCCTCCATGTCAAGCGTGCGCGCGGCGACTGCCAACCGGAAGGTCTCCAGGAATAGCTCACCGGGCACGAGCGGGCCCAATTTCCACGCCCATTTATAGAGATCCATCGTCGCATGGACGCAGCCGGCCTGGTCATTGTCGGGCTGGTCCTCCCGCGTGAGCACGGTGAGATTGAGTGGACGCGCCGGCTTGGTAAAGAAACGGAAGGCATCGTAGTGCGTGCATTTAATGCGGTGCTTGTCGACGACCTCATTCGTCCCCTCCGCCCCTAACCGCAACGGCAGATCATGTCGGGGAGAATCGGTGTGGTACACCATGGCCCATTCATGCAGTCCAAAACAATCAAACTGGGTGGGGTTACGTGTGGTCTTCTCCAACAAGTCCAGGATGTAGCGCACGGTACCGCCGCGGCGCTCGAGGAAGGCCTCGGCGTCTACCGTGATTCCCTCAGCAGTGCGGTGGTAGTAGCGCCAGTCGCCGTGTGGAGCGTCCCCTGCCAGAGTGATGCCTACCCCTGGGTGCCAACGACGGAGATGCGAAGGGCGAACAGGGTAGTACTCGAAGAGGAAGTCGTAGACAGGGTGGTAGGAGCCTGGGTGGCGATAGCGCGCGAGGAACTCATCTGCTGACTCTTCATGCTTGCGCATCTGAGCTTGCCAGTCTGTGGGCTGCAGAATCATCGTTGACCTGCGTTGCCCCGTCGGCGGCGCGGGTTACGGCGGCGCTGGCCTTGGTTACCTGCTCGTTGACGCGAAGGCTGTTGCTGGTGTGGTGGCCCGAGCGGTTCACCCTTTGGCTTGCGTGCACCGGTCATCTGGGCAAGCTCAGGACTGCTGGCGGGGTTGGCGCGGTCGCTGATGTCGAGGTCGGTGTGTTTGACCCCGGCTTTCGCAATGAGTTTGGCCACTTCGTTGCGCTGTTCATCAGTGACGAGCGTGACCACGGTGCCTGAATCTCCACCGCGGGCCGTGCGGCCGGAACGGTGCAGGTAGGCCTTGTGTTCCGCGGGCGGGTCAACGTGGACGACGAGGGAAACGTCCGCGATGTCGATTCCACGCGCGGCGATGTCGGTGGCGACGAGCACCGGAACGCTGCCGTCGGCGAAGCCTTCTATAGCCTTCGTCCGCGAACCCTGGCCCTTATCGCCGTGGAGAGGCAGCGCATTGATTCCGACTCTGCGGAGCTTCTTGGCCTGCCTGTCGACGCCGTGCTTAGTGCGCATGAACATGATGGTCTTGCCTTTGCGGGCACCCAGGCGCAGGACGACGTCGTTGCGCGCCTCACGGGTGCCGATGAAAATCAGATGGTGTTCCATCGTGTCCACGGCGGCCTCGACAGGCGCGGTGGAGTGAGTTACGGGCTCGTGCATGAACTGCTGGACCAGCTTGTTGACTTCACCGTCGAGGGTGGCGGAGAAGAGTAGGCGTTGGCCGTCTGGTGGGGTGAGCTTAAGTAGTTTGCGCACTTGGGGGAGAAACCCCATGTCCGCCATCTGGTCGGCCTCGTCGAGGGCAGTGATGGCGACGTGGTCGAAGAAGAGCTTGCCCTGGTCGATCAGATCCTGTGCTCGCCCCGGTGTGGCAACGAGCAGGTCGACCGGGCGCGCGAGTGAGCGAATGTGGTTGTTGATGTTGACGCCTCCGACTACCGCAAGCACACGCAGGCCGAGGGCAGCTGCTGGTTCTTCCAGGCGCTGCTGGATCTGGGTTGCCAACTCGCGTGTTGGTGCCAGAACGAGCCCACGTGGGCGCGCTGGGCGGGAAACTCCGGATTCTGCCAGCCGGGACAACATAGGAAGACCGAACGTAAAGGTCTTCCCCGAACCGGTGGGGCCGCGGCCGAGGACGTCCTTGCCGGAGAGGGCGTCGGGAATCGCAGCTTCTTGGATAGGGAAGGGGGTCGTGATGCCCTGCTTATCTAGAACACGGACAACATCGCGGGGGAGGCCGAGATCGGCGAAAGTACTCATCGGTTGGCAGTCTAATGCGCAGCGCCGCCAGACCGAAAAGCTAGGACGGGGAACGGGCCTCGCGTCCTGCATTTTTCAGGATATTGTGACGTGGTTCTCTGTTAGATTGATGGGCATGACGAACCCTTTCGCTAACCCGCAACAACCGCCCGGTGGATTTGGCCAGAACCCACAGCAAGGGCAACCAGCGCACAACCAAGTACCGCCCGGATTTAACAATCAGAATCAAGGGCCTAACGCCAGCGGACCAGCAATGCCGCAGCCGCCGGAAAAGAAGTCAAGCTCGAAGAAGGTGCTGTGGATTGTACTAGCAGTAGTCCTTGTACTCGCTATTATCGCAGCCGTCGCAGTCGTTGCTGCAGTTTCCTTCTTCAAGGATGTCGCGGCCGATTTCGACGAGGCACCACGAGACGTCGCGGCTTCCGACGACGCGTATTGGAACAGCACGTACGACGCTGATGATGTCGACAGGATCCGCGCCTCTGAGGAAGCTGCTCCGGTACCCGCGCCGCTTATTGAGCTTTCGGACGAGTGCTATGAGGACACGTCTTTCTTTGGGCAGTCGGACTTTCTGAGCCTGGATGTACAGTGGGTTCCGACGATCTCTTGTATCTATGGCCCGGACAGGGAGTTCGTGGCTCAGTACACAGAGAACGCGGACGCGATTCGCGATACAGAAAGCGTTGGGCTGAGCGATTCCGTTGAGGACTTCACTTCGGCCCGCGGTTCTCAGATTGCCGCCTTTGGTGAGGCAGAGGAGTACGTGATTGCGGAAGTGCTTGAGGACGGTAGCGCGGTCATCGAGTACGTCATGGATGGCTATGACGACAACGGAGACGAAGCTGACTTGAATGATTTAGCAACCTATCTTGTGGGTGCAGGCATCCTTGAGCTGACTCCGGGAGGCCCGCCGGTGGATGCCTAGCTTTTAGCGGCGCACGTCCCTCCCATTCGCCAGCCGCACAGCCCGCGAGGGCGTATTTGTTATACGCAGACTGTGCGGAAAGGCGGGGTAGCGGGCGGCAGAGGATTCGGCCGACGTCGCTCCAGGTTGATGCCTTTCGAGTGCTGGCCTGAAAGTGTTTCGCTGCGGTTGCTCATCGGACGGTTGACTTGTTGTCACGCACCACAGGTGTCCCGTTAATCTTTTGGTTGGCGGGTTTTGTTCTTTAAGGGCTAAAGGGGCCCACTGCTCCCGCTGTGTTTTGCGGCATGTGAACCGTGGCCTGGGATCTCCTAGTTTCCCGCGTACCTTGTTGTGGTTTGTGGGTGGTGTTGAACTGAAGGATCGCCGATGTGCCCGTCAACGTTGCTGTGGTTGACGGGTTCTTCCATCAGGGGCGGTGTAGGTGGTCGGCGCTGTCCTTTCTGTTTCTGCTGTGTGT
>NZ_KV827664.1 GCF_001836165.1 Corynebacterium sp. HMSC036D02
GCCGGTGTTGAGTCGGTACATGTAGCCGCGCCCGGTAGGCCTTTGTGGGTCATCGTCATTAATACCGTTGTGATAAGCACACAGGAAGGTCAGGTTGTTGATGTTGGTGTAGCCACCAGCCTGCCAGGGGATAAGGTGATGCACCTGGCAGTAATCAGCTGGTTTATTGCAGCCAGGTCTAGAGCAGGTGTGGAACTCAGCGTGGAGGGTGAGGCGTTGGTTGAGGTTTGCTCCACGTGATAGGCGCCAAGTGTTGATGGGCCCGTCGAGGGGGTGGACGAGGGTGGCGTAGCCGATTTCG
>NZ_KV827665.1 GCF_001836165.1 Corynebacterium sp. HMSC036D02
GGGATGTTCACAACTCAAAGGCAGGCGCCGTTCAGCCCCAAAGACGCCTTTTGACAGACGCCATTTGTCAGATGCCTTCTGTCGGATGCCGTCCGCGAGATGCCTTCGGCCGGTTTTCCTGTACACGCATCCGGCGATTGGACCGCGTCTCGGTAGCCGGCCAATCAGTTCCTCGGATACGGGGTGGTGCACATACACGGTAGGCGTAGACCGGTCATGCACATGGTTCTCGTCAAAAGGCTTCTCTCAAAAGGTTGCAGTCAAACGGTTTACCTGGGGGCAAGTAAACCTTTTACACCGAGCTAGATGGTTCGTTTGGGGGCAAACAAACCTTATGACTGCAACCATCTAACGCGAGCCCTCTACCGGCATACCAAGCCGAGCAAGGAAGCTAGAAGAGCTCCCCTTTTAATGAAATCACCCAAGTTTCCACGCCAGTTCTGACTATATCGCGGAAGGTGGGTTAGGTGCGAAGGGGGCGGGTGGAGCCGTCGAGAAGCAGGCAACAGTAGCTGATGAAGACGGCGTCGGTGAGGGGTAGTTCGCCCACCGCGACTTCGAGGCCGCGGCCCCGCGGAGTGGTGCGAGCGACCTCGGTGGCGGTGCCCGACGTGGCGGAGTCTGGGATAGCGAGGATGCGGCGCTGCCGGCGAAAGGGGTTCGTGCGCTCAAGCAAGTACTCGCGGCCCTGACAGAGCGCGCGCAGCTTGTTCACCGTGAAGCTGGCCTGCTCCGCGGAAAAGTCGGCCCCGCGCACGGTAAAGCGCCGCGCGCCCGGGGTGTGCTTGAAGGCGATGGTGGTGCCCGTTTGGGGCAGCAGCAGGCCCGTCGGAGTCACGCGGGCGATGACTTCGCCCGCGCCATCCGCCAACGCCCCGTCGCGCCACACCCAACGTTGCATCAGAGAAGCACCGCGATGATGGCAACGATGGTCATGAGCAGCAGCGTCGTGATGATCGGGACCGCGGTCTTCTGCGTCCGAGCCTCCAAAATGACGCGGGTAAACCAGCTCAGCGCAGCAATTTCCGAATGACTGAGATCATCGGAATCATCGCTGTCCTCGCCTTCGAACTCGAGGATGGCCTTGCGTACGCCAGAGTTCTTGGAGGAAAATTGCGCGATTTTCAGGCCGTCGTGGTCCTCGACAATCCAGTCGCCGCCGGCCTCGTTGATGAAGGCAAAAGTGCGCCCATCCAGCGAGGCCTCCAAACGCTTATCGCGCTTGGGGTTGCCCGCCAGGCGGTAGACACGGTCATCTTCCAAGGTCACCGACGCGCCCAGATCATCGAGGCCCAGGCGCCAGTGCTCGCCTTCCACATCTGCCGAGCGTTCCTGGAACATGCCCAACGACGCCGGCCCCTCCCCCACGAGGAGGACCGGGTTCTGGCGGTCGCTGCGGTCCCAGCTGGTGTAGTGCATTAGCAGCCGATCAGTCGAGCGGCCAGGTAAGCCTCAAGCTCATCGAGCTTGACGCGCTCCTGCTCCATGGAGTCACGCTCACGCACGGTGACCGCGTTGTCCTCGAGGGTGTCGAAGTCATAGGTCACGCAGAACGGAGTACCAATCTCATCCTGGCGGCGGTAGCGGCGGCCGATGGCACCAGACACATCGAACTCCACGTTCCAGTTCGCGCGCAGCTTGTTAGCCAGCTCGCGGGCCGGGGTGGACAGTTCTTCCTTCTTCGACAGCGGCAGCACGGCCACCTTGACCGGAGCCAGACGGCGATCCAGGCGCAGCACCACGCGCTTATCGGTACCGCCCTTGGCGTTCGGGGCCTCCTCTTCGTCGTAGGCATCGATGAGGAAGGCCATCATGGCGCGGCCCAGGCCGGCAGCCGGCTCGATGACGTACGGGATCCAGCGCTCGCCAGCCTCCTGGTCAAAGTAGGACAGGTCCTCGCCCGAGCCCTTGGTGTGCACGGAAAGGTCGTAGTCCGTACGGTTGGCCACGCCTTCCAGCTCGCCCCACTTGGAGCCCTTGAAGTTGTAGGCGTATTCCACGTCCACGGTGCGCTTGGAGTAGTGGGAGAGCTTCTCCTGCGGGTGCTCGTAGAGGCGCAGGTTCTCCTTCTTGATACCGAGGTCGATGTACCAGTTGAAGCGGTCATCGATCCAGTACTGGTGCCACTCTTCGTCCTCGCCCGGTTTGACGAAGAACTCCATCTCCATCTGCTCGAACTCGCGGGTGCGGAAAATGAAGTTACCCGGGGTGATCTCGTTGCGGAAGGACTTACCAATGTTGGCGATGCCGAACGGCGGCTTCATACGCGCCGAGGTCATCACGTTCTTGAAGTTCACGAAGATGCCCTGCGCGGTCTCCGGGCGCAGGTAGTGCAGGCCCTGCTCATCATCAACCGGGCCCAGGAAGGTCTTGAGCAGACCGGAGAAGGCCTTCGGCTCGGTCCAGTCACCCGGCTGGCCGGTCTCCGGATCATTAATATCCGCAAGGCCATTTGCCGGCTCATGGCCGTGCTTTTCCTCATAAGCCTCAATCAGGTGGTCGGCGCGGTAGCGCTTACCGGTGTGCTTGGACTCCACCAGCGGGTCGGTGAAAACCTCAACGTGGCCGGAGGACACCCACACCTGGCGCGGCTGGATCACAGATGTATCGACACCCACGACATCATCGCGGGACTGCACCATGTGGCGCCACCACTGGCGCTTGATGTTCTCTTTGAGCTCGACGCCAAGCGGGCCATAGTCCCACGCAGAGCGGGAACCGCCATAAATTTCACCTGCCTGGTAGACCAAGCCGCGGCGCTTACACAGGCTGACGACGGTATCAATGACGGATGCCATAGCTAATGGGACTCCTCTGGTAGGGGACAGTCTTTATACAGTGCGGCCTAGTCTAGCGTGCCCCTTAGCACCGCGTGCCTTCACCCCAGAAGTGTGGTGCATTTTATACACATTTCCGCATTCTTCAGCTATAGTGCCGATAGCTCTCTTTTTAACTCTCCACCGATAGAAATGACTGAAGGTGAACGGCGTGACCAACACCCAGACTGACACCCCTCCCCTCGATCTGGCGGCGGCTGCCTCCGTCATTAGCGCTTTGGATTCACCATTGCGCATCGACATCATCCAGCGCCTAGCCGAGCGCGATCACTACGTCCACGAACTGGTCTCCGCGACCGGCAAATCGCAGCCACTTATTAGTCAGCACCTGCGGGTTTTGAAACGCGCGAACATCGTCGACAGCGAGCGCACCGGCCGCGAAGTCCGTTACTCTTTGGTGGCCCCTAAGGTGCTGCCTTTGCTTCGCGACGCCTCACTGGCCATCTCTTAATGGAAGTGTGTTGATAAACTAAGCCACATGGCCATCCACGACAGTATTCCCAAACTCGGCGCTCGCAATACACGCCAGCGCACCGCCGTCGTTGAGGTCCTGCGCAGCCTCGATAAGTTCGTCTCTGCCAAGGACATTCACCAGGCGCTTCTCGACGGCAACCAGAAAGTCGGCCTCACCACCGTCTACCGCACGCTCCAATCACTTTCGGAGATTGAAGCTGTCGACGCGCTCCACATGCCCTCCGGCGAAACCCTCTACCGCCATTGCGAAAGCGATGCGCACCACCACCACTTGGTATGCACCAAGTGCGGCCGCACCGAGGAAATCGACGGCGGCCCGATTGAAGAGTGGGCCTCCTCGGTAGCCAAGGAGCATGACTTCGAGCTCACCGGGCACGATGCCGAAATCTTCGGCATCTGCGCCAACTGCTCCGCTGCGTCATAGAAGCTTTTACCGCGCCTAGCCTTTCCGCACAGGGAGTCTTTCTTTCACAGAAAACCTGTCCCCTCAGCCAGCCCTAAACTAGCGGCGGCTGAGGCTTTTTCTTTTGCCCACTACCAGCGACAACCCCTTTCCCGTCAGGCAAGCCAGGTAAAGCACCCTTTACAGTAAAGGGCACTTGACATATAGTGTCCGTAAAGCACGCTTTACAGACATCGCTGACAGGAGAACCATGCGCACCACTCGTTTTGGCCGCCCCAAATTTGGCGGCACCCAAGCCAAACTAATCGTCCTTTCCCTAGCCGCGGGCCTAGCTCTCGCCACGACAGCCGGAGCTGCCATTGCTGCGTTCGTGCATCAAGAAGCGCCGTGGCTCGCTTTTGCGGTCTACGCTTTGTGCCTTCTCCCAGTAACCACGGTGGCTAGCTGGGCATTCATGGTGGATCGCTCCACTATCGACGGGGCCACGCCAGACCCAGAGAACTCCATCGAGTCTCATTGGTATTCACAGGCTTCCGAAAACACCCTGCATGCCATGCTCTTTGCTATCGGTGGCCTAGGCATCATCTCGTCCTTCTGGGAATTCAGCGTCTCCGGCACTCTGCTCACCATCATTCTGGGAGCCTTCGTTACTGGCACCTTTGGTATCAGCTATATCGCGCACAAGAAGGCCGCGAGCTAAGCCGTGGACAACCGACTCAAAGAGATACGGGAGCAGCGTAAGCTCTCACAACAAGGCCTCGCCACCGAATTGGGTGTCTCGCGCCAAACCATCATCAGCATTGAAAAGGGGCGCTACGATCCATCGCTTCCCCTCGCTTTTCACATCGCGCGCCACTTTTCCTGCCGCATCGAGGACATTTTCATCCCAGATGCCTAAAAGCGCGCGGCAAACCCCGCGCGCTACTTGACGCCGCCGAAGCGGCGGTCACGCCGCGCGTACTCCTCCACCGCGGCGAACAAGTCTTCCGGCGTGAAATCCGGGAAGAGTTTGTCTTGATAAATCATCTCTGCATAGGCCGACTGCCACAGCAGGAAGTTCGAGGTGCGCTTCTCGCCTGAGGGGCGCAAGAACAAATCCACGTCCGGCATATCGGGGTCATACATCACCGAGCTCACCGTCTTCTCACTGATGGAGCGCGGGTCCAACTCGCCGCGGGAGACTTGCTCGGCGAGGGCCCGGATGCCGTCGACAAGCTCGGCGCGCCCACCGTAATTCACGCACATCACCAGGGTCATCTTGGTGTTGTCCTTGGTGAGCTCCTCGGCAGCCTCGAGCTCCTTGATAACCGAGCGCCACAGGCGCGGGCGGCGGCCGGCCCACACCACGCGCACTCCCCTTTCGTTGAGCCAGTGGCGCTGGCGGCGCAGCACATCGCGATTAAAGCCCATGAGGAAGCGGACTTCCTCCGCGCTGCGGCGCCAATTCTCGGTGGAGAAGGCATAGGCGGAAAGGTAAGGAACACCGAGGGAAAGGCAGGCATCGACGACGTCGAGAAGCACTGCCTCTCCCCGACGGTGACCTTCGGTGCGCTTCATGCCACGCTCCTCTGCCCAACGGCCGTTGCCGTCCATGACCAGCGCGATGTGGCGCGGCAGGAACTCCTGCGGGATAGCGGGCGGATGAAGGACTCGGTTCGGGTCAGGCGTAATCACGGGTTACAGTCTACTGTTCCATGATCCCCAGCGCGCCAACGCTTCGCTCAAGATGCCATTGCAGGTGCGCGCGGGTGAGGCGGTGGGCCTCTTGGGCTTGGGCATTGGTCGGCTGGCTGGGGTGGTCGTGGGCAATAAGCCACATGTGGTGCAGGGTTTCCGGGTCTACCTCGGCGGCCCCTGGCGGGCGGCATTGGTGGCAGGCGGCTCCGCCCACGGCCGGGTGGAAGGCGTGATGGGGGCCGGGCCTTTGGCACTGGGCGCAATCGAAAAAGCTGGGTGCCCAGCCGGCGTGGGACATGGCTTTGAGGAGGAAGGCGTCGAGAAGCATGAGCGGATCGCCGTGCTGAAGCTTGTCGAGGACATCGACGCAGGCCTCATAAAGGTAGGGATCGCCGGGGGCATCGGCAGCGGCGAGGCGCTCGGCGGATTCGAGCGCAGCACACGCGGCGGTGTAGCGCTCGTAGTCCTCGATGATGCGCGCGCCGAAGTAATCCACGGTATCGGCCTGGGAAATGGTGTAGAGGTTGCGGCCTGGGTAGAGCTGCACGTCGAGGTTGACGAAGAGCTGCAGGCGCGAGCCGAAGCGCGATTTGGCGCGGCGAACGCCCTTGGCCACCCCGCGCACGAGGCCGTGGTGGCGGGTCAAGAGCACGATGATGCGATCCGCCTCGCCGAAATCATAGGAGCGGATGACGAGGGCGCGGTCGCGGAAATTCTCCCGCATGTAGAAGCTCCCCCGCTTCTAGAAGCCCAGGCGGCCCAGCGCCTTCGGGTCCGACTGCCAGTTCTTGAGCACCTTAATACGCAGATCGAGGTAGACGTTGTGGCCCAGCAGCTGGATGATTTCCTTGCGGGCGGTGCCCACGATGCGGCGGAAGCGGCGGCCGTCCTTACCCTCGATGATGCGCTTTTGGCCGGGCCGCTCGAGGTAGAGGATGGCGTGGACGTTGAGGACGTCGGGGCGTTCCTGGCTGGGCAGAATCTCATCGACCTCGACGGCGACGGAGTGCGGGAGCTCGTACTTCAGGCCGGACAGCGCGGACTCGCGGATCAGCTCGGCGATGCGCTTGGACTGGTCTTCATCCGTGATGTGGTCATCGGGGTAGAACTTGGGGCCTTCGGGGAGGTGGTCCACGATGACCTGGGTCAGCTCATCCAGCTGCGCGCGCTCGGTGGCGGAAACTGGGATGACCACGGCATCGGGGTTCTCTTCGGCGAGCAGCTCATGCAGGGCGAGCAGCTGGGCGCCGACTTGGTCCTTGGATGCTTTATCCAACTTGGTGACGATGCCGATGATGGGGGTCTTCGGGGCGACCTTGCGGACGTTCTCCAGGATCCAACGATCGCCTGGGCCGATCTTCTCATCCGCGGGAATGGTCAGGCCGATGACGTCGACGTCCGCATACGTGTCTTTGACAACTTCATTGAGGCGCTCGCCGAGCAGAGTGCGCGGGCGGTGCAGGCCGGGTGTGTCAACGAGAACGATTTGCGCATCCTCACGGTGCACCAAGCCGCGGATGGGGTGGCGGGTGGTTTCCGGCTGGTCGGCGGTGATGGCGATCTTCTGCCCCACCAGCGCGTTGGTCAGGGTGGACTTGCCGGTATTGGGACGGCCGACGAAAGACACGAAGCCGGAGCGGAAGCCCTCGGGCGTGTCGGTGTATTGCGAATAGTCGGCGGCGTTAGCTTCGCCCTCGGCTGGCAGGTCGGCGAAGGCGGCATCGAAATCAGTGCTCATATTGCCTCATATCATAACGCACGAGCTGCCGAGTCCCGTTCTTGTTGTATCGCTCTGCTCTGGCTCTCGACGTGCGGCCCCGAGAGCTTCCTGCCGAGGGGCCTTGTAGTTTGGTCCTTCTACTCTGGTCCCTTCTCTGTGCAAAGGGACCATCTGGTGGCGGTTTTCGCGTGCTAAATGGTCCCCTTAGTGTTCGAAGGGACCAGACTAGAGGGACCTTCTGTGCTCGCGCGGGGTTTATCTGGCCTGCAGATGGTTCTAGTCAGACGGTTCTGGTCATAAGGTTTCTTTGCCCCCAAACGAACCATCTAGCGACCTCCAGAAGGTTTGTTTGCCCCCAAGCGGCGCCTGCCTTTGAGTTGTGAACATC
>NZ_KV827666.1 GCF_001836165.1 Corynebacterium sp. HMSC036D02
GGCCTAAACGACAGGATGTGTTGGTGAGGTTGGATGGTTAGCTGGTCTGGCGTGCTGGTATTAGGATGATTTCACTTATCCGGAGGGATACCCCAGTCTCGGGCCGGAAATACTGCCGGGGAAGTGCCGGTGTGCTAGCTGCCTAGGTTCACGATGAGAGGATGAGTAAGAATCATCCTCGATGCCCCGTCTGTAGCAGGGTGTGCATCAAATACGGAACGACAAGTACTGGTCGCCAACGATGGCGATGCCGCACTTGCAAGGCCACTTTCACCCGCACCAATGACGACGCAGTTCAAGCAAAATGGTTTCGCCTTTTCATCTCGTGGCTCATGTCAGGCCACAGCCTGACAGAGACAGCTAAGACCTGCGGAGTTTCATCACGAACTCTGCAACGCCGGTTCAAAACGTTCTGGCTTATCCAACCTCCCCGAAGCGTTGATAAGCAGCGAATCTACGATCAAATCTTCATCGACGGCACCTACTTCAACACCAAGTGCCTTGTCGTGGCTGCTGACTCCTGCCATGTCATCAACTGGTTCTGGTGCACTAAGGAATCCTCCTGGTCATACATGCGCCTGCTGGACGAACTAGCCCCACCACAACTGGTGACCTGTGATGGGGATTCCGGAGGACTTAAAGCACTACGCCGCCTGTGGCCTGATACCCCGGTTCAACGCTGCATTGTCCACGTCAAACGCAACATTCAACGCGCCACAGGCCTGCACCCCACCTCGCCGATGGGCAAAGCACTGCGACGGCTTTCCTTCGAACTGCTAGCCGTTACCAACCTAGATGAAGCAGCCGAATGGACTGCCAAGCTACACCAATTCGGCACTGTATTTAGCACCCAGCTCAAAGCCAGAACTTACGTCAAAGACGTCCCTTTCGAGCAGATTCCTAAATCCAAACGTGGCAACAAAAAATGGTGGTACACCCACGATGTTCACCGCGGAATCTACCTACAGCTGAAGAAAATGAGTCAACACGGACACCTCTTTGCCTACCTCACCCAAGCTAAAGAAGGCCAACGCTTAGAGCGCACAACCAACAGCCTGGAAGGCGGAGTGAACTCGCAAATCAAGAAACTGATGCACGCCCACCGAGGACTGCGCGACGAGCAACAACGCATCGCCTGTGACTGGTGGCTGTACTTACACACGCAGCTGCCTGACGACCCCGTAGAAATCGCCAGGCAGCAAAACTGGGGCCAGGACGCACTCGCCAAAGCACAAACCCTAGCCGACCAGGAAACACAAGCCACCAGCGGCCATGAAGACGGCCGACCAGCAACCTACGACAGCGCCATCGACACTGCCTACAACCACTCTATGGGAATACGTAAAGGTCACATACGCTAAACCCCAACCCCCACCAACACAATCTGTCGTTTAACTCGACACGCCGGAAAACAACACGTTTTGTCGTTTAGGCC
>NZ_KV827667.1 GCF_001836165.1 Corynebacterium sp. HMSC036D02
GGCGGATGTAGGTTTCAATATCCCCCATGGCCACAGAGACTAAACCAGCACCATGTGCCCCGCAACCGGAGGAAGAAACACCCAGCTCAGGGGTGGGGAGACGTCGTTAGTAGAGCGCCGGTTTAATCGCATCCCACGCCGGCTGCAATTGCTTGCCAAACATCACCCAGTCGTGCACCCCGGCGTCGAGGTAGTCGGTGGTGTGGGGGAGGGAGGCGTCGTCAAGCGCGGCGGAAAACTCCTCCGTGCAACGCTTTGAGCCGGCCTCCAACAAGGTTCCGCCAATGCGATCGTCGAGGGATTTATTGGCGTAGGCCGCCATTTCCTCATCCGACCACGCCCCCGACGCAGCGGAGAGATACAGCGTCGCCCCGCGCAGCCCCTCCGGGTTCGCCGCGACATCATTGCGCACCCAGTCCGCTGAACCGTGCGGGCCCCACATGTTCCGCGGGTTGCCACCGAGGCTGCCCACCGTTAGGTCGACCGTTCCCTGGCCCACCGTGCTCGTCGTGGAATAGCAGCCGGAAATACCCGCCACCGCATCGAAGAATCCCGGGTGGTTGTTGGCCATCATGACCGCGCCGGACGCGCCCATCGATAGTCCGATGATTCCGCGCTTGCCGTTGTGGTTCAGTTCCGCCTCAACCACCGGCGCGAGCTCCTGCGTGACGAAGGTGTTCCATTTGTGGCGGCCCAGCTTCGGGTCATCCTGATTCCAGTCCGTCCACATGGAACCAGCGCCCTGGGAGGGGATGACGATGCTGGCGTCGGAGTCGCCAAAGACGCGCTTCAGATGCCCCTTGGTGATCCAGTTGGAGGTTTCCGGGGAGTCGACACCTTCCAAGAAATACACCACCGGTCCACCGTTGCCGAGGACGACGTCGACGGGAATCTCGCGGCCCATGGATGGCGAGGAGACCAGCCACTTCTCACGGCCGGGCTCATCAGTCGGCGTGCGGGAGACAACGGACGCCGTGCTTATCGACGCATCCACCGGGTACGGATAGCCCTCCTGTTCCGATGTGAACAGATCAGTGAGAAGGTGTGAGGAGGAACCCATGGCGTTGATGATGCTGAACGTTGCGTCCACGCCCCAGCGTGAGGATTGCTCATCGCGGCTAGATTCCTGGTAGGCAGGGGCAGAGGACATGAGAAGTGCGCTGCTCAGAAGCGCAGAGAGAAGTTTCATAGACTGCTACATTAATACAGTTTCCGGTATGCTCGGCGCACATGCTCGGAAAGGATGACACCATGAAGATGGCCCCGCGCCACCGTCAGCAATTGCCACCGCTTCCGATGGTTTCGGCCAAGCTGGGGGAGCGGTTGGCCAGCCACGTGTTCGTGGAGGAAGGCCGGGAGCTGCTTCCGGAGTTGCAGGCCTTCCGCCGCGATATGCACCAGAACCCGGAGGTGGGTTTGCACCTGCCGCGCACGCAGGAGAAGGTGCTCGAAGCTCTTAAAGGGCTACCGTTGGAGATTCATCTCGGCCGTGACCTCAGCTCGATCGTCGCGGTCCTGCGCGGCGGCAAGCGCGGTGAGCGCCCGGTGTCGGTGTTGTTGCGCGCAGACATGGACGCCCTTCCGGTGCGCGAGCAGACGGGCAGTCCCTTTGCTTCGACGAATAACAACATGCACGCCTGCGGCCACGACCTGCACACGGCCGGACTGATTGGCGCGGTGAAAATGCTGTGCCGCCACCGCGAGGAGTTGTTGGGCGATGTCACCTTCATGTTCCAGCCGGGCGAGGAGGGGCCGGGCGGTGCGCAGCCGATGATTGATGAGGGCGTGCTCGACGCTGCTGGCCGCCGCCCCATTGCCGCCTACGGTCTGCACGTCGGCCCACAGGATCGGGGCACCTTCCACCACATCGCCGGCCCGATGATGGCCTCGTCTTCGAACCTGGGGATCACTGTTTATGGCAAGGGCGGGCATGGTTCGCGCCCGCACGATGCTATCGATCCCGTTGCGGCCCTCGCGGAGATCCAGATGGCCCTGCAAGTGGCGCTGACCCGGCGCTTCGATGCGAACTCGCCGATTGTCATCACGGTGACCAACCTGCGCGCGGGCGACGGCGCGGTCAACGTCATCCCGGACAAGGCGGAGTTGGGCGCGACGGTGCGCGTGCTTCGCGACGAACACATCGACGCCGTCCGCCAAATGATCATCGAGGTCTCGAGCTCCGTGGCGGCCTCGCACCGCTGCACCGCGAAGGTGGATTTTGAGGTCCTGTATTCGGCGACAAAGACCTCAGCGCGCGAGGACCAGTTCGCGGCGTCGTTGTGGGCGGGTATGTTCGGCGCGGAAAACGTGCTGACCATGGACACCCCGATGATGGCCTCGGAAGACTTCGGCGCGGTACTCGCCCAGGTTCCGGGCACCTTCATGTGGTTCGGTACGGGCGATCCGCACACTCCGGAGCACATGCGCGAGTGGAATCACTCGCCGCAGGTGCGCTTCGATGATTCCGTTCTGGGAGACCAAGCCGCAGCCCTGGCGGCGGTGGCCTTTGAGCGCCTAGCCGCAGAGGACGCGCACCCCTCGCCGGCCACGAAGGCTATGCGTGCGCCGGTGCAGGATGCGCAGCCGCCTTCTTCCGCAGTGCAATAGTGCCCCAGATGGTGGCTACCCATTCGGCGAGCATGACGACCATGCCGGCGAGGAGGGGCCAGATGGCGGCGTCGAACGCAGTGCTTAACGACGGGAAAAGGTTCTTCGTAGCGTGCACCGCAATGGCGGCAATGAGCCAGCGCACCGGCTGCGTGCGGGAGAGGCCGTAGGCGCTGAGCCCGGTGAACAGCGAGTGGGAGAGCGGGTTGGATCCCAGGCGGATGACCACCGCCCCGATTGCGCCAGCGGTATCCGAGTCGAGGTTATCCGCCGTCATGCGCGCGAAGGCGGTGGCATCCTCACCTACAGTGAAGCCGATACCCACGGCCACGCCCACGAAGACGTAGTCGAGCCAACTGCGGGGCCGGATGACGCAGGTGCAGATAAGCAACACACCGAGGAACTTGAGCACTTCCTCGGTAAACGGCGCGAACCCGGCAGCGCCTAGCCAGTCCAGTCCCGCGCGGGCGAGGAGGTGGGTCATGTTCGTGTTGAGTTCCACCGCGAGCCCGGAGACCGCAAAGCCCCACACCACGCCGTGCGCAATTCCTGGGCGGCGGCGCAGGAAGAACAGCGTGAGGCAGACAAGTACGGCGGCGAAGGCCACGGCAGTCAGCGCGCTCGCGGGCAGGAAGGGCTCGCGAGTGTAGTGAACAACGGTCACCCCCAACGCGCCGAGGGTCAGCAGGTAGTACAGGTACTTCAAGCTTCCTCCTTCTGAACACGGTCGGCGAAGTCCTCTGCCTTTGGCCCGTCGATGTGGAGGAAGGAGACGGTGTTGTCATGTGGGTTAGCCAGCGTGATGCCGTCGCCGTCCTCGACGCGGTAGAGCTCCGGCGCCTGGGTGGTGATGGGGGCGTCGGTGAGCGCGCTGGTCCCGGTAAAGGAACGGTGCTGGCGCGGCAGGTAGGTCTCGACTTCGTGGGAGGAGCTGCCTTCCTCAGAAATGATGGTCGCGCTCCCGCAGTTCCAGGTCTGCGAGGAGGCGTACGGATCCTCCGGGCACTCCAGTCCCGGGATGCCGCGCACGGGGGTGGTGTCGGGAGTGGGGTCGGGGAGGAGGGCGTCGGCAAGCGGTACTGCGGCGAGGACGCCGATGCAGGAATAAATCAGTGTGTTTTTCATGCTTTCAACCCTAGGAGCTGCGATTTTGCGCCGGTATCCTCCGCAGGGAGGATTTTGCAGAGTTTCACAATGCTGACAATCGTGGCGACCCACAGGCCGATGAGGATGAGGAAGGTGGGGAAGATAGGCCAGAGGGTGTCCTCAAACGCGGTAGAAATAGACGGTCCGAAATTGGCCGTGAAGTGCACCGCCATGGCGATAAGCAACCAGCGCACCGGTTGCCTGCGGGATAGTCCAAAGGCTGCGATTCCGGTGAAGAAGGAATGCATGAGTGGGTTCGCGATGAATCGGGCAAGGAGTGCAAACAGCGTTCCCCTGACATCAGAATCGAGGTTCTCCAATGTCATGTTGACGTAGTAGACGGCGTTCTCGCTCACGCTAAAGCCCATGCCCACGGCCACACCGACGAAGACGTAGTCCGCCCAGTGACGGGACCGGATGACGCAGGTGCAAATGAAGATGACGCCGAGGAATTTGAGGACCTCCTCGGTGAGTGGGGCGATGCCAGCGAAGACCAGCCAGTCTGGGACCGTACGGATGAGGAGGTGGTACATGTTCTCGTTGAGCTGGCCGGCGACAGTGGAGACCGCAATACCCCACACCACCCCGTGCGCAATGCCCGGGTGCTTGCGCAGAATCAGCAGCGTGAGACCGATTGCCACGGCCGCGTACAACACTGCGGCGAGCGCGCTGGTAGTGACGAAAGCGCCGTGGGAGAAATTATAAGCGGTGAACACCAGTCCGGCGGCGGTGAGCAGTTCGTACAAAGTCTGTGTTCTTCTCATGCGGTTTAGGTTATGAACCGCGCCCGGGGTGCCGGTATCCTCCGCAGGGAGGATTTTCCGGAACGCAGGGAGAACTATCGTGGCAACCATGACGAGAAAGACGCGACCACTGTGGATCACGGTGCTGCTCATTCTGCTCTGCGTGGTGGCGGATTTGGCGGCATGGATCCCCCATATCGAAAACTTCGAGGGGACGGATCAGGAAGCCCTTGTTTTGGGCTTGATGGGTCTATTTAGCTTCGCCACGTGGATTCTGCTGCCCTTCGCCCTGCACCACTCACGGCGGGAGCGCAACATCCACGAGGAGTACCCCGGCCACCCGGTGGTGCTGGTTGCGGCTCTGCTCGTCCTGGTACTAGGCGGGTTTCGCCCATTGTCGCTGTCAGTGCTGGTGGTGTTGATTTCAATCATCTCGCGCGGCCGATTGCGGTGGTCCCTGGCGGGGACGGCGGTCTTCGTGGCCTCGTGTGTGACCGTTATCTCTGTGCCTTACATTCGGATGAACATCTTCGATCCCTTTGGTTACGTGTTTTATGAAAGCCTCTTTCTTATCGTTGCCTGGATTACGGGCTCGGTGCGCGCGCAGCGCCGCCAGCGCGAGGTCACGCTGGTGAGCCTGGCTGAGCTCAACGAGGACCAGCTGCGCTCGCGCGAGGAGCGCGCCCGTCTGGAGGAGCGCAACCGCATTGCGCGCGATATCCACGATTCCCTCTCGCACCGCCTCAGCCTCATCTCCGTGTACGCGGGTGGCCTGAGCTACCGCAAGGACGCCGACCCGGAGCGGGTCGCCGAGGCGGCAGACACCATCCAGACGGAGGCGAAGGCCGCCGTGGAGGACCTGCGCGGGGTGATCAAGGCGCTGCGCGTGGATGACCGCGTGGATCCGCGCGCGAGCATCGAGGAGCACATCGGGCGCGCCCGCGCGGCGGGGACGAAGGTGCGCTATAAGAAGGGGGATGTCGATAAGCTGAGTACCCTTGCCGCTCACACGCTGGGCCGCGCCGTGCAGGAGGGGCTGACCAACGCGCGCAAGTACGCGCCGGGGAAGAAGGTGACGCTCACCGTGGAGAACGAGGAGGATAAGGTGCGGGTGACCATGCAGAATAAGAAGGTGGCGGAGCAGCCAGAGTCCGGTGGCGGCAACGGCCTGCTGGGGTTGGAGGAGCGCGCCCGGCTGGCGGGAGGCACCTTCACAGTGCTTGACGACGCCTCCACTTTCACCTGGGTCCTCGAACTACCGGAGGAGGCACGCCCGTAATGATTTCAGTGGTATTGGTCGATGACGAGCAGGCCCTGCGGCGCGGCATCCGATTCATCTTGGAGGGCGCAGCAGACATCGAGGTAGTGGCCGAGGCCAGCAATGGCCGCGACGGTGTGGCCCGTGTACTGGACCTGCAGCCGGACGTGGTCCTCATGGACATCCGCATGCCCGTGATGGATGGCATCGAGGCGGCCGGGCAACTGCGCGCGAGCGCGCCGGATATCCCGGTGGTCATGCTCACCGCCTTCGATACGGACGAGTTCATCGTGGATGCGCTGCACGCCGGCGCGATGGGCTTTCTGCTCAAGACCATCGAGCCGGAAGGGCTGGTCTCGGCGGTGCGCGCTGCGGCCACGGGGCAGCAGCTGCTGAGCTCGAAGGCCCTGAAGAACTTGTTGGCGCTCAAGCGCCCCGAGCCCGCGCCGGCAGAACCAGAGACGCCTGATCCCCGCCCGCTGGAAGGCTTAAGCCAGCGCGAGAACGAGGTGGCGCAACTCGTGGCCCAGGGCCTGGACAACCAGGAGATCGCGGGGCAGCTTTATGTGTCAGTCACGACGGTGAAAACCCACATCAAGCACATCCTGGACAAGCTGGGCGGCACCAACCGGGTGCACATCGCGATTGCGGTGTTGGAAGCGCGCTAGCGCCGACGGATAAACGCGGAGGCCAGGCCAAGCAGCGCGATGACGACCACGATGATGGACGCCACCGGCCAGTACTGGGGGTAGTACTTCAGCGCGTAGCCGAAGACCTGGCCGTCGTTGAACTGGCGGGAAAGTGCAATGGGCATCCACCACAACTTCGTGAGAGTGAGGAACGCGCCGAGCAGACCAGTGATGATGCGGCGGCTGCCGCCCAGAAAGAAGCTGGCTGCCACGAGGAGCATGCCGGCGATGGTGAGAGCGAATAGCAGGGGAGTTTCCGCAGCGATTGGGGAGCCGTTGATGAGGAACTCGTGGTCAATTTCGTGCTGCTCGATGAGGGTATAGCCGTCAAGGACGACGTCGTCCGGGAGCCCCATTTACTTCTCCTTCTGCTCAGCGCTCGGGTTGTAGCCGTCGGCCCAGGTATCGGTGTCGAAATCGTAGTCGACGTTCTCACCCTTTTCATCAGTGCGCTGGTACCAGTCCGTGTAGCGATGGGCCGAGGAGTCGAAGTCGGAGCCGGCACCGCGGCCTTCGTCGGCGTGCTCGACGGTGAGCTCGAAGTCATCGCCGTGTTCCTCAATGCCGCGCACGACGGCATTTTCCACCGCAGCGCGCGCGTAGGCGCGGCGGATGAACATCGGGTCGGAGCGCAGGTCCTTGATGAAGGCCACCATCATGACGAGCAGCACGATGCAGAAAGGCAGCGCCGAGAGGATGGTGAGGTTCTGCAAGCCGGTGAGCACGTCCTCACCGCCGGTCAGCAGCATGACGACTGCAATGCCCATCATGCACAGGCCCCAGAAGATGACGATGAACTTGTTGGGGGCGGGGTCGCCCTTGGAGGACATGGTTCCCATGATGACCGACGCTGAATCGGCCGAGGTGATGAAGAAGACCGCTAAGACCACGATCAGGATGAAGGGCGTGATGCTGCTCAGCGGCAGATTATCGAACATGGCGAAGAGCACCTGCTCGCCGGAGGCGGAGCCGTCAAAGTTGGGCAAGTTCTCGCGCTGGAAGGTGATGGCCGTGCCGCCGAAGATGGTGAAGGCCAAAATGAGGATGAGGGAGGGCGCGAAGACGGTGACGGCGGTGAATTCGCGCAGCGTGCGGCCGCGGGAGATGCGGGCCACGAACATGCCGACGAAGGGCGTCCACGCGATCCACCATGCCCAGTAGAAGGCAGTCCAGTAGGACTGGAACTCGATGGTTTCATCACCCCAGGACAGGCCCTTAGCCATCATGGGCAAAAGCTGGTCGATGTAGGTGACGATGCCGGAGGGCACGAGGTTGAGCAGGAGCAAGGTCGGGCCGGTGAAGAAGACAAAGATGACCAGGCCGAGTGTCAGCGTGATGTTGAAGTTGGAAAGGTAGCGCACGCCGCGGGAGACACCGGACACCGCCGAGATGATGAAACCACAGCCCAGGACCGCGATGATCACGATGAGCACGGAGTTCGTCAGGGGGCCAGCACCGCGGATGATGGAGACACCCTGGCCGATCTGGATGGCGGAAAGCCCCAGCGTGGCAGCAGTGCCGAAGAGCGTGGCGACGAGCGCGAGGACGTCGATAAGCTTGCCCAGCGGGCCGTCGGTATCGCGGGAGCCGAATAGCGGCTTGAAAATCGAGGACACGAGCGGAACGCGCCCGCGGCGATAGGAAGAGTAGGCGATTGCCCCGCCGACGAGCGCATAAGCCGCCCAGGGCGATAGTCCCCAGTGGTAGTGCGCCTGAGCCATGGATTGGTGGAGGGCTTCGACGCTGTTGCCGTCGACGGTGTGGGGTGGCGGGGAGATGTAGTGCGACAGCGGCTCCGACGGGCCGTAGAAGAAGATGCCGACGCCGATGCCGGCGCCGAACATCATGGCGACCCAGCTGAACCAGCCGAACTCGGGTTCCTCGTCATCTGTGCCGAGCTTGATGCGGCCCAGGCGGGAGCAGCCGATGTAGAGCATGGTGGCGACGGCCATCATCATGGTGATGTTGAGCAGCCAGCCGGCGTTGGTGATGGCCCAGGAAAAGGCGGTGGAGGAGGCGGTGGAGACGGATTCTGGTGAGCTAATGCCCCAGATGATGAACGCTACGACGAAGGTGGCCGTGCTGAAGAAGGTGATTTTGTCGAGGGTGAAAGCGTTGCGCTGATCCTCCACGCCGATGCCCGGAACCAAGCCTGGGTGCATGTCGTGAGGATAGATGCCAACGGGTGGACCTGTAGATTTTCGAGTGTTCACGCTCACCATTATCGCAGGTGCGCCAAATGACAGTGGTGTGAGCTAGGATGAAGGCACTTATTTCTGCGTCGATTGGAATGCCATGTCGCTGCCTAATTTTGATGAGAATGTCCGTGAGCTGGAGGAAGCCTTCGCGCTCTTCGAGCTCGTGGAGGAACACGTACTCGACCCGAACCTTTTGCTGTCCGTGAAATAATCCGCGAGCAGCCCGGGTTAGGAGCTCAGGACCGCATTTCCGCTGCGGTGATCTTTTCAATGAGCGTATCCAACTCCGCGCGGCTGGGCTGCGTGAGCGGGTTGACCACGCAGAAATCTAGGAGGAAGTAGCCGGCCGTTTGCAAGGCGGTGTGGCGCTCCCAGAACTCGCTGATATCGGAGTGATTGGTGGCCAGTGACTGGATGCTGCGGCGTTCCGAGAGCAGCTCGTAGTGCAGGTCGCGGCGCTGTGCCAGCGCCTCCTCCGGGGTCTTAATCAACAGCGCGCCTAGCAGGGCGGCCATTGCCTCGAAGCAGCGCGTTTGCAGGCGGTAGTGGTTGGTCCGCTGAGCGCGTGGCTTCCACAGCCACAAGAAGAGCATGGCCACGATCACGGAGAGCCCAATCTCCGCCATGCGCGAGCCGATGGTGTGGGCCATGTGCTCCGAAGAGTTGCCCATGAGCAAAGCGAGCGGCGTGGAGAAGATCACGCACAGCGCGTAGTTCTTCACCACCAAAATCTCCGCACAGAACTGGCAGAAGGCCAGCGCGAGCACCAGCCCCCAACCGTGCGGGCTGAAAGAAGCAATGAGCGCGAAGACGCACACGCCCAATACCGAACCCAGCATGCGCTGCACGCCGCGAATCGTTCCCGGTACTCGGTCCGGTCCCCACTGCAAGAGCAGGAGCACTGAGACCGCGCCCCAGTCCGGGCGGTTGAGCCCCAGCGCCATGCCAATGAACGCGGTGGCCAGGCCGCCAAGAGCGATCTTCTCCGCCGTCACCACTGCGTGGGAATTGCCCACCGCGGCGCGGTAGAAGCGGTAGCGCATCGTCGGCTTGGTGTGCGGGATGCTGGTGCGGTCCGGGTCCACGTAGGTGGGGGAATCAGAGAGCTCATCCGAGTTGCCGCCCACCTGCTTGTGGTGCGCCACGATGCGCTGCTGCGCGGCCAGCGCGCGGTGCACCAGTTCCGCTTGGGCGGGGTGGCGGATGCGGCCGCCGCGGATGACGCCGGCGTCGGCAAGCGCTTGCCAGGCCGTGGAGATAGCGGACTGCGCCTGGTGGTGGCGAGCCAGGAAATCGCTATCGGAGTTCACGAAGGCCTCGGCGGCCTTTTCCAGCGCGGCCACCGCGCGGGTCTCCGGGCCGTGCGGATCCCTAAAGCGCGGCACCATGCCCAGCACGTAGCCGGCCGCCACGCCGGCCAGGCTCCATGCGGCCACCTCCCACGGCGAAACCCCGCGCAGCATCGTGGAACCACCGGCCACCATCACGATGAAGAAGGAACCCGGCGGCGGCAGCCGCAGCGCATTCTGCACGAACGCGCCGGTCGTCGCCAGCGCCACAGTAAACACCGCGGACAGCGCCAGGCCATGCACGCCGACGAGGGAGCCGGCCGTAGCTGCGAGTGTCAGCAGCGCGCCGGCGGTCAGGATCACGCGGCGCCGCGTGCGGTAGGGGTGCCCCTCGCCGTAGATGACGGAGAAGGCGCCGGCGGAAATAAGCAGCACCGCATCCGGGTGGCCCGTTAAAACAGCAATCCCGCCCGGGATGATGATCGCCAACGCCGCGCGCAGGGCACCGGGCCAGCGGCGCGCGGAGGTGTTGAAGGCGGTAAAGAGCTGAAGGGCGTTAGGGCGTTGCGGCAGAGGGTGTTCCATATCGGGAGAACACCTTACTCGCTTCGCCGTGCTCGACCAGTCGGCCGTCCTGCAGGACCGCCACCGTGGGGCACAAGTGGCGCACGACGTCGATGTCGTGGGAGACAAACACCAGCGTCATGTCCTTCGTCACGCGCTGCAATAGCTCGAGGACCTGGGCCCGCGATGTCGCATCCAGAGCCGAGACGGCCTCGTCCGCCAGGAGGATATCCGGCTTGCCCACCACGGCGCGCGCCAGTGAAATACGTTGGCGCTGCCCGCCGGAGAAGTCCCGGGGATAGCGTTCGAAGCCCTCGATGCCGACTTCCCGCAGCACCGTCTCGGCCTCCTCGCGTGTCCCGCCGCCCTCGGCCACGATCTTCCAAATGGGCATGCGCGGGTTGAGCGAGCCCTTAGGGTCCTGGAAGACCATGTGCACGCGCTTCTTCACCGCCACCGTCCCCGAGGTCGGCTCCGCCAAACCGGTGAGTAGCTTGAGCAGCGTGGATTTGCCGGAGCCGGAGCCGCCGACGATGCCGAGGCGTTCGCCCTCGCGGACGGTGAGGGAGACATCATCCAGTGCGGTTACCCCGCGGTAGGCCTTGGTCACGTTCTTGAGCGTGATGACGGGCTCGCCCAAGGTAGGTACGGGTGGTGGGGTGAGATCGGGCGTGGTGAGCTCACCGATGCGCACGACGCGGTCGCACACGCGCTTGACGACGTCCTGGTCATGGCTAATAAACAGCAGCGCTGTGTCCTCGTTATCCGCGGCATCCACGATGGTGGAGAGGATTTCCTCCTGGGTGAAGGGATCCAGGGCTGTGGTCGGCTCATCGCAGATGAGGAGCTTGGGGTGGCGGGCCATGGCCATCTCGATGAGCGCGCGCTGGCGCTGCCCGCCGGAGAGCTGGTGCGGGAAGCGGTCGAAGCCGGGCACCTTCATCAGCGGGTCGAGCGCGGTCATGGGTTCCTGGAAGACCATGGCCAGCGGCAGTTTGCGCAGGTCGCGGTCGCGCATGCCCAGCAGCTCCTGGCCGTTGAACTGGATGGAGCCGGTGGCCTGCAGGTGGTCGGGCAACAGCCCCATGATGGCCAAGGCGGTGAGGGACTTGCCGCTGCCGGAATCGCCGACGAGGCCGACGCGCTCGCCGGGAGCGATGGAGAAGGAGAGGGGGCCAACGGGGCCCACGCGCAGATCAGTGACGGTCAGCATGGCTTCCTAGCAGGTTGAATCCGAGGACGGTGCCGGCGATGGCCAGCCCGGGCCACAGCGCCTGGAGGGGGTGGGTGGCCAGGAGGGGTTGGGCGTCGTGCAGCATGCGGCCCCACGAAGCCGTCGGCGGGGCAGTACCCAGGCCGAGGTAGGACAGGCCGGCTTCGGCGAGGACGGCCAGCGCAAAGTAGACGGAGGCCTGGATGGCCACGATCCCGCCGAGGTTCGGCAGGACGTGGCGCCACGCGATGAGCGCCGGCGGCACGCGCGAGATGTGGGCGGCGGCGATATAGTCCTGCGTCATGATTTGCAGCGTGCCCGAGCGCGTGACCCGGATGAAGGAGGGGATGCCGGCAATGCCGATGGCGATGGTCGCCGTGAGCGTCGACGAGCCCCACACCGCGCCGGCGACGATGGCCAGCAACAGCGCCGGGAAGGCGAGCAGCAGGTCGGTGGCCGCCATGATGAAGCCACCACCGCGCATCCCGGCGATAATGCCGAGTGGCACGCCGATGAGTGCGGCGATGGCCACCGCCACCACGCCCACCAGCACGGTGATCTGGGCGCCGGCGAGGATGCGGGAGAAGGTATCTCGCCCGAAGCGGTCGGTGCCCATGAGGTGCTCCAGGCTGGGGCCGGTCAGGCGGTCGGGGGAGATGAGGTTCGGGTCATAAGGCGTCCACACCAGGGAGACCAGCGCAAGCAGGATGGTCAGGCCCACCAGAAAATAGCCAGGTTTCATCGCGCCTCCTTTAGCCGTGGGTCGATGACCCGGTAGGCCAGGTCCGTGAGCAGGTTGACGGTCAGGGTGAAGGTCACGAAGACCATGATGAGGGTCTGGACGGTGGTGAGGTCGCGGGTGGAGACGGCGTCGAGAAGCATTGAGCCAAGACCTGGAATGACAAAGACATTCTCGATGACCACCGCGCCCACCACCAGGGTGCTCAGCTGCACGCCGGTGACGGTGAGTACCGGCAGGGCGGCGTTGCACAGGCCGTGGCGGATCAGCGCCCCGGTGCGGGATTCACCCAGGGAGCGGGCGGTGCGGATATAGTCCTTGTCCATCTCCTCGCGGAGGGTGGCGCGCACGTAGCGCGTGAGCATCGCGCCCTGCACCAGTGCCAGCGAGATGACAGGGAGGACCAGGTGGTTGAGGCCCTCGCGCGGCAGCTGCCAGCCATTCGCCGGCAGCCATCCCAAGTGCACGGAGAACACGGCGACCAGCAGGATACCGACCAGGAAGCTGGGCACCGCGATGCCTAGCTGCGTGGCCGCATTGAGCACAGGGAGCCGAAAGCGGGCCAGCAGGATGCCCATGGGGATAGCCCCGGCCAGGGCGAGGGCGATGGCCAGCCCGATGAGCAGCAGCGTGACCTGCGCGCGGTCAATCACCAGCGGGGTGATGTCCTGCTGCGAGGACAGGGAGATGCCGAAGTTTCCGGTCAACAAGCCCTTCATCCACTCCAGGTATTGGACGAGAAGCGGGCGGTCCAAGCCCATGGAGTGCGTTAGTTGCTCCACGGCCTCATCCGTGGCGTTGACGCCCAAGGCCACGCGCGCCGGGTTGCCGGGCACGGCCCGCATGAGCAGGAAGATGATGATGGAGGCGGCCCACATGGTGCCGAGGAAGCGCAGGACTCTCATCGCACCCCTCGCAATTCAATGGCATCGGTGATCTGGTTCGGCTGCAGGCCGGTCAGGCCCTCGCGGTAGAGCACGATATTGGGCATATTCATCAAGGTCAGGGCGGGCATATCTTCCATGATCTGGTCCACGGCGCCTGTCATGTCATCCTGTTCCAACAGCGTGCGGGCCCGCGGCGAATCATAGCCGAGGTAATAATCCGGGTTGCCAAAAATCGTGGGGATATCGCGCGGCTCGACGTGGGCGACGAGCGACATCTGATAGTCCTTTGCGCCCATGACTTGGCTCAGCCACACCGCGGGAAACTCCGCGGTCTTGAGCGTGACCTCAAAGCCCATCTCCGTCAGCTGCGAGTAGAGGAACTCGGACAGCGTTTGCGTATAGGGCAGGCTTGGCACGGTGAGCGTGAGCGGCGTGCCCACCGCCCCGGCCTCTTCCATCAGCGCGCGGGCGCGCGCCGGATGATAAGGGTAGTAGTCCTTCCCACTAAACCAGGGATCGGTCGGCGGGACGGGTGCGCCGCCAGTGTCCTGCGCGCGGCCTTCCCAGAGGATCTCGTTGGCCGCGTGGCGGTCGATTCCATACGCCACGGCGCGGCGCACGCGGGGATCGTCGAAAGGCGCTGCCTGGTTATTCATGGACAGCAGGACCTCACCGTTCGTGGTACCCACGGCGGTTTCGATAGAGTCATCGAGGGTGTCGAGCAGCTCGGGGTTCTGCACGCCCCACACCGCATCGACCCCGCCGGAGCGCAGGGCGTTGACCGCGGTGAGGGAATCCGGGAAGTAGCGGATGGTGATGTCTTCTTCCGCTGGGGTGCCCCAGTAGTCCGGGCGGGCGCGCAGCGCAATGTATTCGTTGGGGGAGAAGCCCGCGACGGCGAAGGGGCCGGTGCCCACCGCTTCGGTGGGGGTGCGCATCGCGCCGATGGCGGTACCCATGGACCACAACCACCCGGCGGAGGGGCGGGAAAGCTTGACGACGAGCGTGTGATCATCGACTGCCGTAGCGGATTCCACCACGTCCATCTGCTTCTTGAGCCCGTTGGTCCACTCCGTCTTCACCGCGTTGATGGACCACGCGGCGGTGTGCGCGGTGAAAGCTTCGCCGTTGGAGAAGGAAGCCTCACGCAGGTGGAAGGTATAGCGCGTGGACTCGACCTCCCAGGAATCGGCGAGGCCGGGCACAATCTCGCCCTCCGGGGAGATGCGCACCAGGGTCTCGTAGACGTTGCTCATGAGCGCGGCCGGGATGGCGGCACCGCCAACGGTGGTGAAATCCAGGGAGGTCGCCGGCGTCGTCGTGGCCAGCGTCAGCGTGGCGGAATCCGAATCCACCACCGCCGTGGAGCCGGCAGAGCACGCGCTTAGCGACGCCCCCACGATCACCCCCAGCGCACCAATCCAGGCCTTCATCATCCTTCCGACAGCTTGACCTCGAGCGGGGAGGTAGTGCCACGCACGCTCGTCATGCCAAGCGTCAGGCGGTCCCCGAGGTACAGGATTTCGGTGCACTCGACGGGATGACCGGAGTGATCCGAGATGTCCAAGTGCAGGCGCCACAGCGGGGTGCCGGGCTCGACATTGAGGGAGCGCGCATCTTCCTCGCTGGCGTAGGCAAGGGAGAGCTCGCGGTTGACGTTGTCGAAGTCCACGCCTTGCTTGCGTAGGTGATCGTGGACGGACTCATTGTCGGCATCGAAGTTGAGGATGTGGCTGCCCACGTCCAGTGGGAAGAACATGCGCTCGATGGCGATGGGCATGCCGTTGGCGCTGCGCACTCGGTGCACAAAGATTACGGGGGAACCTGTCTCTACCCGCAAGAACTCGGCTTCCTGCTCGGAAGCAGGGCAGCGCCCCAGCCACAAGGTGGACGCGCCGGGCTCGAAGCCGCGCTCGCGCAGCCAGTGCGTCACGGAATAAATGGAGTCGAAGGACTCCGAGGTAAAACGGCCGAGGACGACAGAGCGGCGGCCGCGGCCGGAGGAGATGAGGCCTTCCGAGCGCAGTGCCGCGACGGCTTGGCGCACGGGGCCGCGGGAGGAGGAGAATTGCTCGCAGAGCTCGGCCTCGCTGGGCAGGAAATCACCAGGAGAAAGCTTCTTGCTGCGAATGAGGGTGCGCAGGTAATCAGCGATCATGCTGTGTTGCTGTGTACGGCGAAGGGCCACCGAAATTCTCCTCTATGTAGAACAACGCTGTGACGGGCAAGGATGTGCGTACGCGCGTATGCGCCTGTTCCTACATCTGCCACGCTTGTGCCAGGTTTGCCATATTACCCAACGCTGCCTTGTGGCTTGTGGATTGCAGGGAGATCATGAGCTCATCCGCCTGGGCCAACTTCTGGAAGTCGGTGAGGTACTCGCGCACGTGCTCTACATTGCCGACGGCGGAGTACTGCAGCATGCCGATGATCTGCTGGCCCTGCGGGGAATCGATGATGCGGGCGACGTCGGCGTCGCTGAGCTGCTTGCCGCGGCTGACGAAAGCCTTCACGCGGCGGAAGCAGACCTTCTCGAATTCCTCTTCTGCGTCATCACCAGCGGTGACGTTGACGCCGGCGATGACATAGGGCTCGGGGTGGGCCTCGGAAGGCTGGTAATTTTCGCGGTAGTAGGCCGTGGCGGCTTGAAGATGCTGTGGGGCAAAGTGCGAGGCGAAGGCATAAGGCAGACCGAACTTCGCGGCGAGCGAGGCGCCGAAGAGCGAGGAACCCAGGATATAAATGGGCACGTTCGTGCCGTGGCCGGGGATGGCCTTCACGCCGGGGATGAGGGGCTTTCCGGAGAGGTAGCCCTGCAGCTCTTTGACGTCCTCGGGGAAGCGCTCGGCCGCGTGGCCATCGCGGCGCAGGGCGCGGCCCAAGGTTTGCATGTCGGTGCCGGGCGCGCGGCCCAGGCCTAAGTCGATGCGGCCGGGGTAGAGCTCGGCGAGGGTACCGAATTGTTCGGCGATGACATAGGGCGCGTGGTTCGGCAGCATCACGCCGCCGGAGCCCAAGCGGATGCGCTCGGTCTTCGCGCCGATGTGTGCGATGAGCACCGCCGGGGAGGAGGAAGAAATGGAGGGCATGTTGTGGTGCTCGGTGTACCACATGCGCTCAAAGCCCAAGGCCTCCGCCTGTTGCGCCAGCTCGACTGACCTGGCCATCGACTGAGAGGGAGATTCTCCCTCATAAATGGTGCAGAAATCGAGAATGGATAGGGCGGCGCGGGGCGTCATGAACTACTCACTTTTCTTCGACGAGGATGTAGATACAACGTCGATGATAACGCCGATGGCAAATGCGAGGAACGTAGGAACCACCCAGCCCAAGCCAACGTCCTGACCAGGGGAGAAGCTGAGCGGGGCGCCGAAGGAAGTGGCGGCGGACCACAGCACGGAAACCCACAGTGCCAGGCGGAAGCCCCAGTAGAAGGTGACCCACTTCTTGGCTACCGGTTGCAGAAGCGTCAGCGCGATCAGCGAGATAGCCGGCGGGTACAAGAACACGATGAAGGGAACCGCGATGGCAAGCACTGTGTCCAGGCCTTGGAAGGCGAAGGCGATGGACAGCGCGGTAAACAAGCAGGCCCAGAAGTGGTAGTTGGTCTTCGGCACGAGCAGAGCGAAGAACTCCGAGGTGGCGGAAATCAGGCCCACGGCGGTGGTCATGCACGCCAAGATGACGATGGCGGAGAAGACGGCCTGGCCGACGTTGCCCATGGTGAGGTTGGAGGCGTCGGCAAGCAAGGCGGCGCCGGAATCATAGGAGGCGCCATTCGGCATGGTTTGGCCGATCCACGCCAGGCCCAGGTAGATAGCGGCAAGCAGCGCACCGGCGATGACGGCGGACGTGATGGTTCCGCGCAGCAGCGCGCGGTTGGTGGAGAAGCCTTTGGAGCGCAGCGAGGTCACGATGACGATGGAGAAAGCCAGGCCTGCGATGGCGTCCATCGTGTTGTAGCCCTCGAAGAGGCCCGTGACGAAGGGCGCGGAGGCGTACTCCTCAGTCGGGGCGCCGGGGATGCGGGGATTCGCCACGGTGGCGAGGGTGATGAGTACCGCGAGCAGGATGACCAGCGCCGGGGTGAGGAACTTGCCCAAGGTGTCAATGATGTTGTTGGGGCGCCAAGCCAGTGCCAATGCGATGAGGAAGAAGACGACGTTGAAGGCGCCGTTGGCGAAGGTTCCTTCCCAGCCAAGCAGCGGGGTAATCGCGGTTTCCATGGACACCGCGCCGGTACGCGGCAGGGCATAGAAGGCGCCGATGGCCAGGTAGGCGATGACGGAGAAGGCCACGCCGAAAATCTTGCCGCCGTGGTTTCCGATATCGCGTACGGACTGGCCGGAAATGGCCACCGCGATCACCGCTAAGACCGGCAGAGCTACGCCAGCAGCGAGGAAGCCCAAGGTAGCAGGCCAGAAGTTGGTGCCGGAGGAGACCCCGACCTCCGGCGGGAAGATGAGGTTGCCCGCTCCGAAGAACATGGAGAAGAGCATGAGGGAGGCAACGATCACGATGCCGATGGGCGAGCTCGTCTTCGAAGCGGACTGGGCGGGAGCCTGAACGTCATTAATGGACATTTTTCTAAGGATAATGCCCATGACATGAGATGTAAATTTTAGCTAAATGCTTTCTCCAGCCGGTCGAGTGCCTCTTCGAGCAGCTCACGGGAGGTTGCAAAATTAAGACGGGCATGATGCTCGCCGCCCGTACCGAAAGTCACGCCCTCGTTGAGGGCTACCTTGGCGTGCTCGCGCACCCACGCCGCGGGCTTCGGGTTATCACCAATAGCTGTCTCGCTAAAGTCCAACCACAGCAGGTAGGTGGCCTGCGGGTGGGAGGTTTTGAGACCCGGAACGCGCTTGGGTAACTCCTCCACCAACCAGTCGCGGGTCTTCTTCAGGTACTCAATCTCCTCGTCAAGGAACTCCCCACCGTGGCGGTAGGCGGCCTCCGCGGCCAAGACGCCGAGCGTGCCGGTGCCGTCCTTAGCCACGCCGGTCAGCGAGTTCCAACGCTCGACATCCGCGGTTTTGGAGAAGATCACCTGCGCGCACTTGAGGCCCGCGGTGTTCCACGCCTTGGACGTGGCGGTGACGGTAATAACGCGATCGGACAAGGCACCGAGCGGGATGTGGCGGCCCTCGTAGACCAGCGGGGCGTGGATCTCATCGGAGAGGATGCGGGCATCGTATTTATCTGCCAGCTCGACGAGGCCCCGCAGCCATTCCTCATCAAAGACGATGCCCAGCGGGTTATAGGGGTGGGAGAGCAGGATGGAGCCGGCGCCGGCCTTAAAGGCGCGCTCGATATCCTCTAGCTCCAGCGAGGTTTCAATCTTCTCGCGCCCGGCGGTCTCCGGCAGCTCCAGCAGCGGTGGGTAGGAGGGAACCGGCACCGCCACCGCACCTTCGGTGAAGTACTGCACGCCGAGCAGCAGTCCACGCACGACATCCCCGATCCAGAAGACGTGCTCCGGGCGCCAGCCATAGCGCGCTTCATAGAAATCCGCCAGCGCCGCGTTGAGCTCGGAGGCCTTGGGCGCCGGCGTGTAGCCGAAGGACTCGGCGTCGACAGCCTCTTGGATGGCCTCCTTCACCGCCGGCGCGGTGAGGAAGTCTGATTCAGCGATCCACAGCGGAATGATGTCCTCGTCATAGACGGTCCACTTGCGGGTGCCGCGGGCAGAGAGTTCTTTCAGGCTAGGGAAATGCATGTGCCCCACCTTACTCGTCGGTGGCTTGGACGAATCCGTATTTTTTCAGTCGCTGGCGGTCGGCGGCGGAGGCGGATTGTGTCAGCCGCAGCAGCTCGGCGTAGATGCCGCCAGACTGTGCCAGCTCGGCCGGCGAACCAATCTCGGAGATGCGTCCGCGGTCCAGGGTGATGATGGTGTCCACGTCCGCGATGGTGGACAGGCGGTGCGCGATGATGAGCGTGGTGCGGTTCTTCATGAGCTCGTCCAGACCGGCCTGCACGGCGCGCTCAGCCTTGGTGTCCAGCGCCGAGGTGGCCTCGTCGAGGACGAGGATGGGGGCGTCCTTCAGCATGGCGCGCGCCACGGCCACGCGCTGTTTCTGCCCGCCGGAGAGCTTGAGGCCGCGCTCGCCGATGACGGTGTCGTAGCCATCGGGGAATTCTTCGATGAAGCCGTGTGCATTGGCGCGCTTGGCGACGTCCACGATCTCCTCCATCGTGGCGCCCGGCTTGCCATAAGCGATGTTTTCCCGAATGGTGCCGGAGAAAAGATAGGACTCCTGGAAGACCACGCCGACTGAAGCGCGCAGGCGCTCCGCGGTGAGCTCCGCGGCGTCGTGGCCCAGTACCGTCAGCTTTCCCTCCGTGGGTTGGTAGAGGCCTAACAGTAGGTTGACCAGGGTGGACTTGCCGCCGCCGGACTCGCCGACGAGCGCGACCTTGTGGCCTTCTTGGGCGGCGAAGGTGATGTCGGCGACGACCGGCTTATCCGATTCATAGGAGAAGGACACGTCCTCGAAGGCGAAGACCGGGCCTTCTGCGGGGCGCAGCGGTTCAGCCGGGGTGAGATCGAGTTCCGGCACGTCGGAGGTTTCAGCGGCGGCGACCAGCTGCGGGTTGACGGTAGGCTCCGGGATTTCCTCCATGACCTTGAAATAATCCTTGGAGCCGGCGATGGCGCGCTGGCTGACATCCACGATCCAGCTCATCATGAACACCGGCTGCTTGGCCATATTCACCAGCTGCAGGAGCATGACCATGTCACCGATGGAGAAGTGGCCTTCCAGAGTGCGCCAGAAGATCAGGCCATAGATGCCTAAGAAGATCAGCGCCATGGCCGCGCCGCGCGCGGTGTCCATGGAATGCCACCAGCGCGACTGCGGCTTCGTGGTATCCACCACCGTGCGGTAGTGCGAACCGAAGGAGGCCAGCTCGTGGGCTTCGGCGACGAAAGACTTGGTCACCTTCACCTGTCCGATGACCTCCGCGAAGCGCCCATTGGCCACGTCGATGTTCTCGTTCTTAATGGCCTCAAACTTTTGCCAGCGCTCCGAGGTCAGCGCGGTGAGCCACATATAGATGGGGAAGAGCGCAGCCAGCAGGATGGCCAGCGGCCAGTAGTACACCGCGGTGATGACTAGCACCGCCGCGGCCTGGATGAGCATGACGAAGAAGTTATTGGAGAAGGACTGCAGGAATTGCGTGATATTCGCAATCGAGCGGTCCAAGCGCGCAATGATGGTGCCGGTAACCTGGTTGTCGTAATAACCTTGCGGCACGGAGAGCAGCTTGGCAAAGTAGCGCGTCGAAAGAATCTGGCGCAGGCGTGCGACCATCACATCGCCGATATAGCCGCCGATATTCTTCACCACGTTGCCCAGCGCGTCCGCCACAAAGAGTGCTACGACCCACCACAGAATGGTGCGCAGTGGTCCGCCTGCGACGACGGTATCGGTGGCTTCGCGGAGGATGAAAGGTGTCAGCAGCGACAGAATCGCGGTGACTGACGCGGTGATTAGGACGCCAAGATAGAAAGGCCACAGAGCGGAGGCGCTGCGGACGATGCGGAGAATAGAGTTCATCGCCGGCCGATGTTACGCCCTTAATAGGAATATCCAACCCGTCGACTAAGGTAGGGGAGAAACCGAAATCGTGATGGAAAAGGATCCGCGGTGAAGAAATACCTCCCCCTAGCGTGCGCCCCGCTGTGCCTGGCTGCCTTGTCAGGCTGCAGTATCCTCCAGCCGCCGGACGTGGGCCCGCAGGACAACATCGTGGTCTCCAGTTCGGAGCCGCCGACCTTTGAGGCCAAGGACGTGGACGCTCACGAGGTCACCTCCGACTTGGCAGCCCCCGTTAAGGACGAGGGCCTCAACGTGGAATTTGAGCTGCAGGGCCTGTACTCCGGCGGTGGCGGAACGGTGCTGACTGTGAAGATTCACAACCTCAACGAGGTGCCGATGCCTGTCGACGCCCTCCCGGAACCCACCCTCGAGCGTGCCGACGGCAACGGCGGCTGGGCCACCGTGGATTCGATTGATGTTGACCCCGCTGTCCACCCGGATGTGGCCGCGCCGGGCCTGGATCACCCGCTGGGCGCCGGTGCGTCCACCAACCTTCAATATGTCTATAACGTTGCCCCAGGCAACCTCTGGAACGCGCGCTTTAGCATTGGCAACGTGCGCTATGTAGGAGACCTCAATCTATGACGGAACTCGTCGTTCTAGCTTCGCCGGAGGGCACACCCGCCGGCACCGCTGACAAGGCCGCCGTACATACCGCGGATACCCCGCTCCATTTCGCCTTTTCTGCGTGGGTGGTGCGCGATGGCCAGCTGCTGCTGACCCGCCGCGCCCTGTCCAAGCTGACCTGGCCTGGCGTGTGGACCAATTCCTTCTGCGGGCACCCGGGCCCGGATGAGGAGACTGCCGCCGCCGTCGTCCGCCGCGGCCGCTTCGAGCTTGGCCTGAGCGGCACGCCGCGTTTGGTGCTCCCGGACTTTGCTTACCGTGCCGTGGATTCTTCCGGCGTGGTGGAGAATGAAATCTGCCCGGTCTATCTCTTCGAAACTGAAGATGATCCGGCGCCCAACCCCGACGAAGTCGATTCCTTCGCGTGGGCGCCAGTGCGCGACGTGCTCGCCGCCGTCGACGCCACGCCGTTTGCCTTTAGCCCGTGGATGGTGGAGGAACTGACCCACGAACCGCTGCGCGCGGCCCTCTTGGCTTAATGCCCCCGGATCAGAGCAGGCTGCCATCCTGGGCGAAGGCCGCCGAAATATAATCCAAGCTGGCGTAGGCCACGCGGTTCTCGCCGTTATCCAGGTTGTATTCCCAGATAGCATGCTCCGGGCGGTAGGCCTCGAAGCCGGGCTCGCCGGTGCGGACGAAGTCCCGCAACCACTGCGCGAGCGGTGTTTCTCCGAAGAGCGGGCGCAGCTCCTCGCAGTGCAGGGCCGGGCTCGAGGAACGGATGAACTCCACCATCCAGGTCTTACCCGGTGCCTTCTCCGCTACCTCTGCAGCCCAGCGGCGGATGATGGCATCACCCACCATCCGGCCCATTGGGCGCTCCTTGTCCATGTGCTGCACCACCTGATACCAGGGTTGGAAACCATTGCGGGGAAAGCCAAAGCGCGGCGCCGCATAGCGCAGGATGAGGCCGCGGAACGGGGAGCGGTCAATCTTCCGTGTGGCCGGGATGTTGTAGAACTCGTCGCGGGTACTGCCGAGGATGAGGGGGACGTCGGCAAGCTGCCCACACTCCAGGGGCGTGGGGCCCAGCGCCATATCGAGGCTGTACTTCTTGCGGAACTTGGCGTAGCCGGCGGCAAGCTCCTCTTGGCTCATCGCCGCAAGCGAGGAACGCGTGATGGGCTTCTTCATCACCTGACGCAGGGTGGCACTGCGCTCCTCGAAGGTCTCCCTCGGGAAGCCCGGGGAGAGCGCTAGTGCTCGGCGAAAGGCCCCGCGGTAGTGGTCCCGCCGACACAGCCACAGCACGGCGTTGGCGCCGGCGGACTGGCCCAAGATGGTGACGTTGGTGGGATCCCCGCCGAAGGCCTCGATATTGCGCTGGATCCATTCCAAGCCCAGCTGCAGGTCCTCGATGGCGCGGTAGCGGTCGGGCTCATCATCACGGAAACGGGCAAGCCCCGGCAGGCCCACGCGGTAGCCCAGCTGAACGTGGACGATGCCTGCCTGTGCGGTGGGCGTGCCCGCTGCCCGGGGATCCTCGTGGGAGCCGTGCTCGTAGCGGCCGCCGTGGATATAGACCAACGTGGGCGCCAGTGACGTGGTGCGGCTGCCGGGTGCGGGGGCGGTGATGGTGAGCGCGACCTTCTCCGGGTGCGGGGTGCGTGCATCCTGGTCACGGGGTGGGGCAGGTTCGGGGTTCTCGAAATCCCCCGGGATATGGGAGTACTCGATGGAGTGAAAGTGGGCCACGTCCTCATCGAGGTAGCCGGTGATGGTGCCCGCGGGGCAGGTGACGTCGAAAGGTGCACTGCTCATGGTGAACAGGCTACCCTGAGGGCATGGAATGGCTCGTGCAGGCGCCAGTGTGGGCGCAAATGGCGGTGCTTGCCGTCACCGCAGTGCCGGCCGCAACCGTGATGGGGTGGGGGTTGATGTGGGCCATCGACCGCGTGTACACACTCGTGGAGGGGCGGACTAGGATAAATGACCATGACTCCCGATGATCACCGCGAAGGCCTGTGGGACCCTGAGCGCTCACAGCCTTCTCACCGCAAGCGCGCACTACCCAAATCCCGAGTGAGCGTGACCCTCTGGTTGATGATCACGCTCATCGTCGTGGTGGCCATCGTCGGCGTCGTCCTTTAGAGGGACGACGCTTTAGCGTTGGGTGCCCGGACGTTGGGCGGCCTGGGCGAGGCGCTGGTAGAGCTCCTGCTTCGGTAGATCCTCCAAGAGCACCGGCTTGCCGGCGGTATCGCACAGCGGGATGCACCAGTTCGGGTACTGATCTTTCGTCGTGCCCGGCTGGTTCTGTGCGCGCACGTCACCAACCATGTCCACCACGTTGGTGACCGTCAGCGCCGAGGGAGTTCCCGCAACATAGCGGTGCAGGGCGACGAGCACATCCTCTTCGCTTTCGCGGTTCTCCAACATGCCATAGGCCTGCAGGTTGTCCTTGACCTTTTCCTGCCACGCGCGGTCCTCAGCCTCTTCTTCCGCCACCGGGCGGGTGAGCAGGCCCAGGCGGGCGCGCAGCGCGATGTGGTCGCCACGCAGGTAGGCGAGCGTCGGCGGCAGATCGTGCGTGCCCACCGAGGACATCGCCATGTGGCGGTATTGATCCTGCGGACGCGGGGTGGGACCGTCTTCGGCATGCTCAAACCAGATGATCGTGGTGCCCAGCACGCCCATATCGCGCAGAGCGTTTTGGACCCACGGCTCCAGGGTTCCCAGGTCCTCGCCCACGAGGACAGCACCGGCGCGCTCAGCCTCCAGCGCGAGGATGCCGAGCATGGCCTCCCAGTCATAGGTCACGTAGGTGCCGTTGAGCGGGGTGGACTGGCGCGGGATCCAGTACAGGCGGAACAGGCCCAGGACGTGGTCGACGCGCAGGCCACCAGCATTGCCCAGCATTGTGCGCAGCAAATCACGCCATGGCCCATAGCCGGCTTCCGCTAGGCGGACCGGGTGCCACGGCGGCTGGGACCAGTCCTGGCCCTGCTGGTTATAGTCATCCGGCGGGGCCCCCACCGAGCACTGCGGGGCCAGGTACTCCGCCAGGTTGACGGCATCGGCACCAGCCGGGTGGATGCCCACGGCCATATCGGTGATGAGTCCGATGCTCATGCCAGCGTTGAGCGCGCGGCGCTGGGCGGCATCCAGCTGCTCATCGCAGAGGAATTGCAGCCAGGAGTAGAACTCGGCTAAGTCGTTGACGTCGAGGCTCAGCGCGTGGCGGCGTCCACTGTGGCGCGAGAGCTCAGTCTCTGCACACCACAGCGCGAAGTTGCGCAGGCCGCGGCCCTCGCGGCGCTGGTACTCGCTGAAAGCGGTGCGGCGCTCCGGGGTCATCCCCTTGCTGAAAAGCTCCTGCAGGACCTGCAGCTTGGCCTCGAAGATGGAATCACGGTCGATCTCTTCTGCCGACCGGTTGCGTTCGCGGAACTCGGCGGCGAGCTCGGCCACATCATCCTGAAGCTCTGGGCTGAGCAGCTTCAGCTCTGGGACATCTTCGATGCGAATATAGATCGGGTTGATGAAGCGCCGGGTGGTGGGCAGGTAGGGCGAATCCTCCACTGGCGGAATCGGCTCGCCCGCGTGCAGCGGGTTAATAAGGAGGAAGTCATAATCCGGTGCCAAGGTCTCCGCCAATTCGGCGAGGTCACCGAAGTCACCCATGCCCCAGGACTTCTCGGAGCGCACCGAATACAGCTGCGCCATCGCGCCCGCCACGGGGCGGTCAAGGTAGCGATCCGCAGTGCTGAGGTGATTGGGCACCACGATGAGCGGGCACTCGTGCTCGCCGATGCCGGGCGAGGACAAGCGCAGCTTGTGGAAGCCTAAGGGCAGGTCCCCGGGGACGTGGAAACTAGCTTCGCCCCACATGGTTCCGGCGACGTCGGCAGCCGGGGCGTCGTTCGGATCCTGGTAGGTCGGCCGAGTCTCGCCGTTCTCCAGCTCGATGGTCACGGTGACGGGGTCGCCGTCGTGGACGTGGACGGCAAAGGACTTTTCGGCGCCTTCGCGGGCCACCACGCAGGGCGGCAGCGGGCGGGAGGCGCGTTCGAGGTAGTCCTCGAACAAGGCCTGGGTTAGCTCTTCATCGTCCGGACGGTCGGAGATAGAGACGCCGAGTGCGCGCAGCGTATAGGTAATTGTCTCCTCGCTGACGTACACGGGCTGTCCGTTCTGGGCGGTGTACTCGCAGGCCACGCCGTGGCGTTGGGCAAGTTCTTGAAGCAGATCACGGGTAGTCACGTCCCCCAATTGTGCCACGCCCTTGCTGCGCGCGGGAGAAATCCGGTTGGTAGAGTGGGCTGGAATTTAATTTTTGTGGGAAAGGACACAACTGTGACTTTGAATGAAGCGCATACGAAGGCGGAGTTCGAGATCAAGGACGGCGAAACCTGCCTTACCGCGATGATGGCTACGGCGCACGCCCGCCCACATGGCGTGCTGTTTACCCGCCCTGCGAACTATGAGTGGGTCAACGTGACCGCCAAAGAGTTCGTGGAAGAGGTCTACGCGGTGGCCAAGGGGCTCATTGCTTTCGGCGTGGAGCAGGGCGACCGCGTGGCTCTTATTTCTACTACCCGCTACGAGTGGTCCCTGCTGGACTACGCCATCTGGGCGGCCGGTGCTATCTCCGTTCCGGTGTACCCCTCTTCGTCGATGTCCCAAGTCCAGTGGATTATCGAGGATTCCGGTGCCATCCTCGCCATCACGGAAACCCGCGAGCACTCCGAGCTGGTCAAGCACCTGAAGCTGCAAGAGGATGGCACCCCACAGTTGCACGGCTCTCCTTCCCAGCTGCGCCGCATCCTAGAGATCAACTCTTCCGCCATCGATACTCTGAAGTTTGAGGGCCGCGATGTCAGTGACGATACCGTCGACCAGCGCATCGAGGCCACGGCTACCGATGATGTTGCCTCGTTGGTCTACACCTCCGGCACTACCGGGCGCCCCAAGGGCTGCATGCTGACCCACCGCAACTGGCTCGCGGAAGCTCGCGGTCTGCTGACTAACCCCATTGGCGCCATCGCCGTGCCGGGTTCCCACGTTCTGACCTTCCTGCCCTTGGCACACGTTTTTAGCCGCGCGGTGTCGCTGGCGGTCACCATCGGCGGTGCCTCCCAGAACCACTGGTCCGACTTCAGCACCATCACCATCGAATTCGCGCGCTCCCGCCCGAACCTGATCCTGGGCGTGCCGCGCGTCTTTGAGAAGGTGCGCAACGGTGCCTCCGCCAAGGCCCACGGCTCCTCTGCGGTCAAGGGCGCCATTTTCGATCGCGCGGAGAAGGTCGCTATCGAGTACTCGAAGGCGCTGGATACTCCGGAGGGGCCTAACCGTGTCCTTAAGGCCAAGCACAAGGCTTTTGACAAGCTGGTCTACTCCGCTATTAGGCAGGCCATGGGCGGCGAAGTCAAGTACTGTATCTCCGGTGGTTCGGCCATCTCGCAGGATTTGCTGCACTGGTACCGCGGCATTGGCGTGACCATCTATGAGGGCTATGGCTTGACGGAGACCGCCGCGGCCGCCGCCGTCGACTTTGTCGATCAATCCATCGGTACCGTTGGTCCGCCACTGGGCGGAACGACGATGCGCATTAACGACGACGGCGAGATCATGATCAAGGGCGATATCGTCTTCAAGGGCTACTGGCAGAACGAGGAAGCCACCGAGAACGCCCTGCAGGACGGTTGGTACAACACCGGCGACCTGGGGGAGATTGATGAGGATGGCAAGCTCGTCATCACCGGCCGCAAGAAGGATCTCATCGTCACCGCTGGCGGCAAGAACGTCTCTCCTGGCCCGATGGAAGATATCCTGCGCTCCCACCCGCTGATTTCCCAAGCCATGGTGGTCGGTGACGGCAAGCCGTTCGTCGGCGTGTTGCTCACCCTGGATGAGGATGCGCTCAAGCGCTGGAAGGCTGATCACAACATCTCCGCGACCAAGGGTATGCGTGAGGTTGCTGCCGATCCGGCGCTGCGCGCGGATATTCAGGACGCCATTAACCAGGTCAACGCCACCGTTTCCCACGCGGAGGGTATTAAGAAGTTCGTCATCCTCGACCAGGACCTCACCGAGGAAAGTAACGAGCTCACCCCCACGATGAAGGTCAAGCGCTATGTCGTGGCGCAGCGCTACGCAGCGGATATCGAGCGCCTCTACGCCGGCAAGAAATAAGGCTGGATGGAGTCTGTGAATTCCTTCGGAGTGTCGCGCAGCCGAATGGGAGGATCTCTAATAGAGTCAGCGGGGTCAGAAAAACTCTAAACCTCAACTAGAGGTTCTCACGGAAAGGGCAGCCTATGCACAAGATCGCAGCCGAGCTGCGCCACCGTGAGCTGACCCAAGAAATCTATAACATCGGCGACGAAGTCGTTGACTACATCGAGCACCTCATCGAGGCCATCGAGGACTGGGACGATGAACTCGCCCTCGACTGTCTGGCCGAGCTGGGGGATATCGTCGAAGACGCCCGCGTGGATTCTGGGCGTTGTGTCGGCGAGCTCATCGGCTTGCGCCACGCGCTGGTCTCCGGCCTGAAGTCCGGCACCATCTCCGCTGCCTCCTCCGGCGACAATGATGTGGAGGAGCCGAAGCAGCTTACCGCCCGCGCACTCGCTGAAGGCCTGCCCATCTCCGGCCCGCCCGTTGTGGTCTCGGAGTTGGCAGAAACCCTGCGTGGCCGCACCGCCGCGGTGGCCGCCTACTTGCGCGAGCTGGTCGAGTACGTGCTGGCGCAAACCGACGCCGTGGCTCGCAACCTCGATGTGGTCTCCCTGCCGAACCTGTACAAGCGCGCGGGTGAATCCTCCCTCATCGCCGTGCAGGCTTGGCGCCACACTGTCGTGGAGGCGCACCCCGCTTATGTGCGCACCATGCGCGGGCATAACCCGCCGCCTTTCTTGGAGGAGCGCGCGCGTATTGACGCCGTCGTTGCCCGCGTGCGCGCCAAGCGTCAGAAGAAGGCCGCCACGACCGCATAGTCGCCGCATCACAGACTTCCTTGTTGCCAACACACAAGGATTACCTAAGAAGAGCGCCGCCGAGATTCCCTCTCTCGGCGGCGCTCTTCGCTGCTAGTGTGGCACGAATAACTTTGCGTGCCACCGTCTAGCTTCGTGTGCCAGGGGCTTAGCGCGTACGCGCTAAGCCCCTGGGTTCTTGGTGGCCGGCGCGGCCTGGTCCAACTGCTCCGTAATCTGCGGCCACAGCTGGCCCATGATGTCATCCCAGGTGAGGATCCACACGGTCTTGTCTTTGGTGGGTTTGCCCACGACCACGAGCTGCTCATTGCGGGCGCGCATCTGGTCCAGAGTCTTCTGCACGGTGGAGGAGGAGCCCACCGCCAGCGCGGGGCGGGAGAAATCCAGCACCGGGGTATCCGGCTCCGCCAGCAAGGTATCGCGCACGTGGACGATACGCGGGATGCGTGAGGCACGAGGGTAGACCAGCACGCGCATGATGGACTTGCGCACCACGAGCTCGTGGAGCTCGGCCACGGTGGCATTGGAGGAAAGCGGCAGGATTTCCGAACCATGCTCGCGGGCCAACTGGGCCGCGGTGGAGGCTTCCAGCTCGATAACGCCGGTGATCTGGTTGGCGGAGTCGTCGTCAAGCGTGCCCGTCAGGCGCGAGTGCTCGACCAGGTGGCGCAGGGTCTCGGCGTCATAGCCGGCCGCGCCAGCGCGGTCGACGGGCTCCTCACCGGTCATGCGCACCAGCTTGTTCGCCATCTTGTTGATCCAGATCAGCAGCGGACGGAAGAGCCAGATGAAGCCGCGGGCGGGCACCGCGATGAGCTGTAGGGCCGTCTCCGGGTGGGCGATGGCCCAGGACTTAGGCGCCATCTCACCGATAACCAGGTGCAGGAAGGTCACCACGAAAAGGGCTAGCAGGAAGGAGATGATGTCAGCAACGCCCAGCGGCAGGCCGAGGGCCTCCAGCGGGCTCATCAGCAGGTGATGGACCCAAGGTTTGGTCACGGCACCGAGGACGAAGGTCGCGGCGGTAATGCCCAGCTGAGCGCCAGCCAGCATGATGGTCAGTTCATTGAGCGAGCGCAGGCCCGCGCGCGAGGCCGCCGAGGATTCCGCGGTCTCCTCCAAGCGGTTGCGGCGCGCGCCCATGAGGGAGAACTCGATGACCACGAAGAACGCGGAAGCAGCAATGATGAGAACAGTGATAAGGAGGTTGAACCACCAGGTATCAGTCATTAGTCATCCTCTCCTTCCGGAAATTCCTCCACCAGCTCGAGCGCCAGGACGGAGGGTACGTGGCGGTCGATTTCCTCGACGCGCACGTTGAGGGTGCGGATGGGGGCTTCGTCGCCGTCGACCCAATCTTCCGGTTCGGCCTCTAGCTCGATGGAGAGTTCTTCGCCCTCTTCCGGCAGCGTGCCGGAATGCGCGATGAGCAGGCCGGCGACGGTTTCGAAATCGCCCTCCGGCAGGTCGTGGCCGATGGCGCGCTCGACCTCGTCGATGGGGGTGTCGCCGTCGACGATCCAGTGGGTGTCGTCCTGCTCAGTGATTTCCTCGGTCTCTTCGAGGTCGTGCTCATCGGTGACATCGCCGAGGATTTCCTCGGCCAAATCCTCCATGGTCACGATGCCCACGAAGCCGCCGTATTCGTCGATGACACAGGCGAGTTTCTCGTCGGCGTCGCGAAGCTCTGTGACGACGTCGGGAAGCGGCATGAGCTCCGGCACCACCACGGGTTCCTTCATGATCTCGCGTGCCGGGGTGGCCAGGGGCAGTTCGCTGCCCAGCACATCGTAGAGGTGCACCACGCCGATGGGATTGTGCTCATCGTCGATGATCGGGTAGCGGGTGTGGTTCTCCGACATCATCTCGCGCACCTCGCCGATGGTGGTCTCGGGCTCGATGACATCCACGCGCGAGCGCGGAATCATGGCGTGCTCCACATCATGCTCGGGGAAGTCGAGGAGACGGTCGAGGACCAGGTAGGTGTCCTCATCCAAGTCGCCGGCCTCGTGGGAGGCATCCACGATGGATTCCAGGTCATCGGTGGTGGCAGATGAATCGACATCCTCCACCGGCTCGATTCCGAAGACCTTGAGCAGGGCATTGGAGGAGTACTCAAAGAAGTGGATGAGCCAGCCGAAGATCTTGAGGTACCACATCGTCGATGCGGATAACCACAGCGCTGACTTCATGGGTGCTGCAATGGTGTAGTTCTTGGGGAAGAGCTCGGCGAAGAGCATCGTGAGAACCGTCGACACCGCCAGCGCGGTCACCGTGCCGATGGCAACGGACACGCCCGTGGGCACGCCCACACCACCGAGCAGCTGGCCTAGGCCTTGGCCCACGAGGGGCTCGGCCACATAACCAATGAGCAGGCCCGTAATCGTGATACCCAGCTGCGCGCCGGAGAGCATGAAGGAGGTCTTTTGGGTGATCTTTAAGGCGCGCTCCGCAGGCTTATCCCCAGTCGCAGCGCGCTGGCGCAGCTGCGTGCGGTCCACCGACATGAAGGCGAATTCCTGCGCCACGAAGTAGGCGTTGGCCACGATAATGAGAGCGATGACGGCGAAACCCGCCACAATCATCAGGATGGCAGATAACACGGCTTACCCCACCGCCTTACGTCGGCGGCGGGGACATCGACTCGGAGGTTCCACTTAAAAGAGGCCTTTCTTCACTATCGGGGTTGCAAATCTGCTCTACAGACTACCGCTTCAACGGTTTTGTCGGTTACTTTGTTCCCCATGGATCCCTTTGGTCTCTACATTCACGTTCCTTTCTGCGCTTCGCGCTGCGGCTACTGCGACTTCAACACCTATACGCCGGGTGAGCTGGGAGGGGACCTGACCAACGATTATCTCTCAGCCTTGGAAAAAGAGCTGGAGATGGCGGCGGCCCAGGTGGGCCGCGAAGCCGAGACCGTTTTTATTGGTGGCGGCACGCCGAGCTTGTTGGGGGCCGAGGGCCTGGGCCGTGTCTTGTCGAAGGTTCGTGATACCTTCGGCCTCGCCCCGGGCGCGGAGGTCACCACGGAATCCAACCCGGAATCCACCTCGCCGGAGTATTTCGCCGGGCTTCTCGACGCCGGCTTCACCCGCCTCTCCCTGGGCATGCAATCCGTCTCACCGGGGGTGCTCGCAGTGCTGGAGCGAGCCCACACGCCGGGCCGCGCCTTCGATGCGGCACGCGAAGCCATCGCCGCGGGCTTTGAGCACGTCAACCTGGACATGATTTATGGCACGCCGACAGAAGAAGACGCGGACGTTGCTCTGACTCTGGAGCGCGCACTGGAGACGGGAGTGGACCACATCAGTGCCTATTCGCTCATCGTGGAAGATGGCACGCGTATGGCCCGCAAGGTGTCTAAGGGCCTGCTTCCGGCCCCGGATGAGGACGTGCTGGCCCGGCGCTATGAGATGATCTCATCCACCCTCGAAGCCGAAGGCTTTGAGTGGTACGAGGTCTCCAACTGGGCCAAGCCGGGCGGGGAGTGCCAGCACAATCGCATCTACTGGGTCGATGGCAATTGGTGGGGCGCGGGCCCGGGCGCGCATTCGCACTTGGGCAACGAGCGCTTCTTCAATGTGAAAAACCCGCGGACCTACATCAAGGCCGTGGGCGAGGGGGAGCTGCCCATCAAGGAGCGGGAGGAGCTCAGCGCCGCCGACCGCCACACCGAGCGCATCATGCTGGGCCTGCGTCTGCGCGAGGGCATCCCGGCGTCCTGGCTCGCGCCCGCTGCCGAGCCTGTGGCCGCGCGTTTCATCGAGCGCGGCTTGCTTGAGCGCGCCGGCGACCACCTCCGCGTGACCAAGGCGGGCCGCCTGCTCGCGGACGGCATCATCACCGACCTCCTCGTCGCCGAAGATACCGCCGAAGACATAGCCCGCTAGAACGGATAGCCTTAAAGACATGTCCAGCTCCACCGATGCCCGCCGCCAAGAGGTCCTGCGCGCCATCGTCGCGGACTACATCGCCTCGCAATCGCCCGTCGGCTCCAAGGCCCTGCTCGAGCGCTACCAGCTGGGCGTGTCCTCGGCGACGATTCGCAATGACATGGCCGTGCTCGAAGCCGAAGGCCTCATCGCCCAAGAGCACGCCAGCTCCGGGCGCGTGCCCACGCAGAAGGGCTACCGCCAGTTCGTCGATACGCTGCACGATGTTAAGCCGCTTTCCAAGGCCGAGCGCCGCGCCATGCTCACCTTCCTCGAGGGCGGCGTGGATTTGGAAGACGTGCTGCGCCGCTCTGTCCAGCTGTTGGCCCAGGTAACTAAGCAAGCGGCCGTGGTGCAGATGCCTAACCTCAAGGTCTCCCGCGTGAAGCACTGCGAGGTCGTGGCACTCTCACCGGTGCGTCTGCTCTTGGTGTTGATTACGGATAATGGGCGCGTCGATCAGCGCAATGTGGAGCTCGATGATGTCATCGACCCCGAGCAGACCCACCGCCTGCGCGATATCCTCAACACCGCCCTGGAGGGCAAGACGCTCACGGAAGCCTCGGTGGAGCTGGCCGCGCTTGTCGACGACTCCCCGGCCGATATCCGCCCCCATCTTCTCAAGGCCGCGACGACGCTGATTGAGACCCTCGTGGAGCAGCCCTCCGATCGCCTGATCATGGCGGGCACCTCCAACCTCACCCGCGTGGCCCTGACCGAGGGTTTGCCCTCTATCATCGAGGCTCTTGAAGAGCAGGTCGTGGTGCTGAAATTGCTGGCCCGCGTGCCGGATTTGGGCAATGTTTCAGTCTCCATCGGCGAGGAGAACGAAGCCGATGAGCTGCGCCAAACCTCCGTCGTGGCTACGCGCTATGGTTTCGGCACCGGCTCGGAGGCAGCTGCACTCGGCGGGCTCGGTGTGGTGGGGCCGACGTATATGGATTACTCGGGAACAATCTCCAAGGTCTCTGCCGTTGCACGCTATGTGAGTGAAATTCTGGCGGGCGAGTAAGCTGGCCCGTCGGATTAGATTTAGTATCAACGAGAAATAGAAGGATGACAGTACGTGGCTCGTGACTACTACGGCATTCTTGGTGTAGAAAAGTCGGCGTCCGACGCCGAGATTAAGAAGGCCTACCGCAAGCTGGCGCGCAAGTACCACCCGGACGTGAACCCGGGCGATGAGGAGGCCGCGGAGAAGTTCCGCGAGGCTTCCCTTGCACAGGAGGTTCTGCTGGATCCGCAGAAGCGCCGGGTTGTGGACATGGGTGGTGACCCCATGGAGGAGCGCGCGGCCCAGGGCGGCGGCTTTGGTGGTTTCGGTGGCGGCGGCCTCGGGGATATCTTCGCCGAGTTCTTCGGCGGGGGAGCGGCCTCCCGCGGCCCGCGTTCCCGCGTGCAGCCGGGCGATGATGCGCTCCTGCGCACCACCATTACTCTTGAGGAGGCCTATAGCGGCGTCAAGCAGCAGGTCAAGGTCGATACTGCCGTGGTCTGTGACCGCTGTGAGGGCTCCGGTTCTGAGTCCAAGGCCAAGCCGGTGACCTGTGATCACTGCGGCGGCATGGGCCAGGTTCAGGAGGTCCAGCGCAGCATGCTGGGCAACATGATGACCACCCGCGATTGCCCGAAGTGCTACGGCTTCGGTGAAGTAGTCACCGACCCTTGTGGCCACTGTGGCGGCGATGGCCGCGTGCGCAAGCGCCGCGATATTACGGTGAATATCCCCGCCGGCATTGGTGATGGCATGCGCATCCGCATGGCTTCCCAGGGCGAGGTCGGCCACGGCGGCGGTCCTGCTGGTGATCTTTATGTCGAGGTGCACACCGAGCCGCACCCCGTCTTCGAGCGCAATGCCGATGACCTGCACCTAACTGTTCGCGTGCCCATGGTGGATGCGGCTCTGGGCTCTTCCTGTACCGTCGAGCAGCTCGACGGCGAGGAGCTCACCATCGATATCGCGCCGGGCACCCAGCCGGGCGAGTCCATCACCCTCCAGGGCAAGGGCATGCCGCGCCTGCGCACTGACGGCTTTGGCAACCTGCACGCCCACGTGGACGTGGTGATCCCGACGGACCTGGATAAGAAGACCCGCGAGGCCCTTGAAAAGGTCCGCAATGCCGGCCACGGCGGCACCGAGGTGCACCGCGCCGACGACGAGCACGGCGAATCCCTCTTCAGCCGCTTCCGCGATAAGTTCCGCCGCTAATGTCTCTGCCCGTCTTCCTCCACCCGGACCTGTCCCTCGCCGAGGTCGGCCAGCCCGTGGGCCTCGATGGCGCGGAGGGCCGCCACGCGGTCACCGTCAAGCGCATGGGACCAGGGGAGCACCTGGTCCTGATTGATGGCTCCGGGCGCCGCGTCACCGCCACCATCACTGATACGCAGGGCAAGGACACGCTGGCCGCGCTTGTCGACGACCTCGTAATCCTCCCCGAACCCTCCCCACGGGTGGTCGTGGTCCAGGCCATCCCAAAGTCGGAGCGCGCCGAGTTGGCCGTCGACCTGGCCACTCAGGCCGGGGCGGATGAGATCATCGCGTGGCAGGCGGATCGCTGCGTGTCCAAGTGGGATGCCAAGAAGGCCCCGAAAGCCTTAGGCAAGTGGGAATCTGCGGCCGTGGCGGCCGCCAAGCAATCGCGCCGCGCGCGCGTACCGGCCGTGCGCGGCCCGCTGACCACCCGCCAGCTGTGCCAGGAGATTTCCGGCGCCCGCGCCTTGGTCCTCCACGAGGAAGCCGAGGTTCGGCTCAAGGACCTTGCTGACCTCGACTCGGCCGAGACCATCTACCTGCTGGTGGGCCCAGAGGGCGGCATCGGCGCGGAGGAGCTAGCCCGCTTGCAGGAGGCCGGTGCGACGGCGATCAAGTTGGGGCCGGAGGTGTTGCGGACGGCGTCGGCAAGCATGGTGGCCTTGGCCAGCATCGGCACCCTGACCGCGCGCTGGTAGCCTTTTAGGCGTGCCTATTATCACCACCAAGTTTGATCTCGATTCCGCCTACCTCGCCACGGTGCTGGGTCCGGCGGACGATAACCTGCGCGTTTTGGGCAACCTCGTGGGCGTGGACCTCTTCGCTCGCGGGACCACAGTCACGGCTGCCGGTCCCGATTATGAGGTGGCGCGTGCCCGCAAGGTCTTAGAGGAGCTCGAGGCGATTGCCCGCCGTGGGCATCCGGTGAGCACCGATACCGTGAAGCACACCCTGGACCTGGTCACGGTGGATGCTCCCGCTTCCGTGTCCGAGACGCTCGCGGCGGATATCGTTTCGCGCCGCGGCAAGGCTGTGCGGCCGAAGACTCTTGGGCAATCGCGCTATGTGCAGGCTATCGATGAGAACACGATTGTCTTCGGCATTGGTCCCGCCGGTACCGGCAAGACCTACCTGGCGGTGGCCAAGGCGGTGCAGGCCCTGCGCGCCAAGCAGGTCAGCCGCATTATCTTGACCCGCCCGGCGGTTGAGGCGGGGGAGAAGCTGGGCTTTCTGCCCGGTACCCTCAACGACAAGATCGACCCTTACCTTCGCCCGCTGTACGACGCTTTGCGGGACATGATCGATCCGGAGATGATTCCGAAGCTCATGGAGGCCGGCATCATTGAGGTCGCCCCCTTGGCCTATATGCGCGGACGCACGCTCAACGATGCCTTCGTCATCCTCGACGAGGCCCAAAACACCACGCCGGCGCAGATGAAGATGTTCCTGACTCGCTTGGGCTTTGGCTCCACCATCGTGGTAACCGGCGATATTTCCCAGGTGGACTTGCCCGGCGGCCAGGTCTCCGGTCTGCGCCTGGTGCGCCGCATTTTGAAGGGCGTGCCGGATATCCACTTCGCGGAGCTGGGCGCGGCCGACGTTGTGCGCCACCAGCTGGTCGGGCGCATCGTGGAGGCTTACGATAACTTTGCTGAGCAGGAGGAGAAGAAATGAGCATCGAATTTATTAACGAGTCCGGTTATGACGGCGTCAACGAGGAGATGCTGATCGACGTCTGCTCCTACGCCCTCGGCCGCCTCGACGTTAACCCGGATGCCGAGTGCACGATTACCGCCGTGGATCTGGATACCATCGCGGAGCTGCACGTGCGCTGGATGGACTTGGAAGGTCCGACCGACGTGATGAGCTTTCCCATGGATGAGCTCACCCCGGGCGCTACCGGCGGGCGCCCTGACGCCGCCGAGGCCGGACCGGCCATGCTGGGCGATATCGTGCTCTGCCCGGAGTTCGCGCAGCGCCAAGCCACCGCCGCTGGCCACTCCTTGGGCCACGAGCTGGCCCTGCTGACCGTGCATGGATGCCTGCACCTGCTGGGCTATGACCACACCACCGCGGCGGAGGAAAAGGAAATGTTCGGCCTGCAGAATGAGCTGCTGGCGGACTGGTACGAGGACCTGGCAGCACGCGGCGTGAGCTACCAGCCCAAGCCCTCGGGCCCGAAGGCCTTCCCGGATGCCGCCGAGCGCGCGAAGCTCGATGAGGAAGTTCCCGGCGGCGGAATCTAAAGCGGCCCAATCGTTGAGGTGCTGCGTGGGGCGTAGCACAATAGGGGATTATGAACATCCTCTCCATTCAGTCCCATGTCACCTTCGGCCACGTGGGCAACTCCGCAGCAGTCTTTCCACTTCAGCGCGCCGGCCATGAGGTGTGGCCGATTCACACGGTGAACTTCTCCAACCACACCGGTTATGGCGATTGGGGCGGGCCGATGATTCCCGCGGAGGAGGTCACGGCGATTGTGGATGGCATCGAGAAGCGCGGCGCCTTCCCGCGCATCGACGCAATCTTGTCTGGCTACCAGGGCGGCCCGGACATCGCCGGTGCCATCGTGGATGCGGTGAACCGCATCAAGGCTGTGAACCCGAAGGCCCTCTACGCCTGCGACCCGGTCATGGGTAACGCCAAGTCCGGCTGCTTCGTCTCCGATGAGATTCCGCCGCTGCTGCGCGATAAGGTCGTTCCGGTCGCGGACATCATCACCCCGAATCAGTTTGAGCTGGGCTACCTGACTGATTGCGAGGTGGGCACCCTGGAGCAGACCCTCGCTGCGGTGAAGCGCGCGCAGGAGATCGGCCCGAAGACCGTGTTGGTCACCTCGGTGCAGCGCCCGGAGACCAGCGAGGACGAGATTGAGATGCTCGCCGTCGATGGCGAGCGCGCTTTCCTAGTCGCTACCCCCAAGCTGCCGTTCAAGCGCAACGGCTCGGGCGATGTCACGGCCTCGCTTTTCACTGGCCACTACGTGGAAACCCACGATGCGAAGGAAGCGCTCAAGCGCACTGCGTCTTCGGTCTACGATTTGCTGCATAACACCTATGAGGCGGATTCCCAGGAGCTGCTGCTCATCGAGTCGCAGGATGTCTTTGCTAACCCGCAGCTGCAGTTCCGGGTGGAGGAGCTCTAGCCGTCAATCCGTGACTGCCCTGCGCGCGCGTTCGCGGCCTGGCGTGGATGCCTTGACCCGGCGTCATGTCCTGGCCCCGCCAAGGTGCCCGGCAAACGGCATCTCGCAGAAGGCATCTGTCAGAAGGCGTTTTCACTCCTAAAAACGCCTTTTGCTGCGTCCAGATGGCGTTTTGCGGTCAAAGACGCCGTTCGGAAGACACCATTTGCAAGATGCCATTTGGCGCAAGCTTTTTCGCAGTCACCATGCGGCGGATAACCTCGCGCCATCAGCTTTTACTCTCACCTCACTGCTGCTTTCCCGGCCCACCTTCAACGATGTCGTTTCCATCCACAAGGTTCTACTCAGATGGTTCGGGTCAGAAGGTTCTCTTCCCTTATTGCCAATGGAGTTGTGAACATCC
>NZ_KV827668.1 GCF_001836165.1 Corynebacterium sp. HMSC036D02
AGGTTGTGGGAGAGTAAGAAACCGCCGACATTAAACAACAAACAACAACTCAATACAACAAGCCCGTCACCTTTGAGCAACAACTCAACGGTGACGGGCTTCTCCGTCGTTTTGCCAGCATTACCGGCATGCGTTAACACGTCTGCACTTTCTGGTCCTGGACACGCGCACACTAGCCCATAGCGGCAATAGACCCCAATTGGGCCTAATCATGTTCACCTGAAAACGCTGATAAACAAGGCTCATACCCACCCGGGTAGCTGCCTAATTCCTAACTACTGCGAAAGGGCGATGGAAGTATGAGTTCCCCCACCTATGCTAGGGCGTCTTGTCGTCACACAGAATTGTAAACTGGGCACCGAGTTTTCTGGCTAAGTAGCCAACCCGGTCCGGGATTAGGGTACGGAGAAGATGTTTGAATTCCTTTTGTTTCTCGTTCCTTCAGTGCTTTATATCATTTTTCAGCGCAAGAGAATTGGGGTTTCTCAAGCTCGGGCAAATGTGGGTTGGCGATTGGGAAGTTGGCAAACAGTAGTACTAGGCATCATCCTTTTCCCCGTGCTGATTGGAATGGGATACGCTGGTATCCGTCTTGTATCGACGGCTAGTCTGGCCATACCGGGGGTGGTTCTGTCTCAAGGGGTAAGCCTTGCTGTCATTTTCAGGGCTATAGGCGAGGAAGTGTTTTTCCGAGGATTTGTTGGCGGCTTACTTTTTCGATCCTGGGGGTTCTGGGGTGGTAACACGCTCCAAGCGGGAGTTTTTCTTCTGCCTCATTTGATGTTGTTGAGCTTCGATGCGCAGTTGTGGCCCATACTTCCGGTTCAGTTTCTCTGCGGGTGGATCCTGGGAGTGGTGCGATACCGCTCGGGAAGCGTCATTGAATGCGCAATATTGCACGCTGCTATTAACCTTGCAATTGGACTGCTTGCGGGATAAGCGAAGGATTGTGCGCGGGCGCTCAGGGCGGTTAGTGGCTGTCAATTCGCACCAAAGATTGGGGAGCGTGCCTATTTGTCACGTAGCAGTCCTCGTACGGCTTCGCGGACACTCTTCTGTATCCAGTTAGATTCCTAAGACGGACTTTGCAATGAAGAAGTAGATGATCAAGCCCGTTGCATCACAGAAGGTAGAGATGAATGGGTTAGAGAAGACCGCAGGGTCCGCGCCAACAGTCTTAGCCACAATGGGCATGAGACCACCAACAGTCGCGGACATCGAACAAATGAGAAACAGCGTGGAGCCGATGACGAGGCCGATATCGAGGCCATAGATGACCGTCGCCAAGATAAGACCGGCCAGCCCCAGTACGGCGCCGAGCAACATTCCGACGCGCAATTCCCGCCACATGACTGCCAAGAGGTCGCGCGTGCGGACGTCGCCAAGCGCGAGCGCGCGGGTCACAGTAGTAGCTGCCTGGTTTCCTGTATTGCCGCCCGTGCCGGTGAGCAGAGGGATGAACAGAGACAGTACAACTGCCTTGGCCAAGGTGTCCTCGAAGGAATCGAGAACCCGCACGGTCAACAGAGCCGATACGGCGAGAACGAGCAGCCAGAGAATGCGGGAGCGGACGAGCTTGAGAAGGGGCGTCGACAAGTACGGCTGCTGGAGAGCTTCCGTACCGCCGGAACGAGCCGAGTCCTCGCTGTCCGCCTCTTCCATGATGTCCGTGGCATCGTCCCACGTAAGAAGACCGACGAGGCGGTGTGAATCATCCACAATCGGCAGCGCCAGCATGTCGAGTGGCAAGAACCAGCGGACGGTCTCCTCGGCGTCGGCAGTTGCGTATGCATACACCGGCTCTTTCATGATGTCCTCAATGAGGATGCCACGCTCAGCAGTGAAGAGTTCGCGCAGGCTAACGACGCCCACCAAGCGCCGGTCCTTGCGCGTTACAGGAACGGTATAGATGGTCTCTAGCTCATCGGCGTTGTCGCGGAGGGTGCGCAGGGCTTCTTCCATGCTCATTTCCGGGTGGATATCGGCCACCTCTGGCGACATACGACGCCCAACGGATCCCTTCGTGTATCCAAGGATCACTCCGGTCACGTCGCGCTGGGTCTGGGTCAGCGAGCGGAGGAGGCGATCCGCGATCTCGGCGGGCAGCTCATCCAAGAGCGCCACGCGGTCTTCGGGATCCAACTCGTCGAAGAATTCGTAGACATCGGCGTTGCCCAATTCGTCGATGATGTCCGCTTGGTGCTTTGCATCAAGCGCATCAAAGACCGCGATGGACTTTTCCCGCGGCAGCAGTCTCAATGCCAACGCAGCGCGGAGAGCGTTCTGGCGCTCCACAATTGCGATGAGTTCTTGACGGGGAACGTGGGCTAAGAGCTCCTGGAGGCGAGGGGCCTTTTTAGGATCGATGGCGTCTTCTTGCTTCAGCCACGCCTCTACGGTCTCGCTGGCCTGCTCAATAGTTTCTGCCATCGCTTCGCCTTTCCACTCGACGTCAACCTCCTCAGACTACGCTATGCAGCGCTGCACGGCCTTTTCGCAGATGTACTATTGCGGCATGCTTTCCCTCTACCGTGAATTTTCGGACCATGACGTTGTTAAAACGCTACTGAGCTTCGAAGAGGCAGAGTTTCTCTTCGTCGTGGCAGACACGCCGAAGAAGTCGGTGAGCGATGATCCCTACGCTGAGGATAAAACGCACATTCAGCTCATGAGCTTGCCTGGAGTTGCTTTAAAGTTGCTGCCAGAAGGAGAGCTGATTACTGGTGACATCGCCGTGCGCTATCCGCAGCTCTTCCAGACAGTCGCAGGAAAAACGCTGTGGGACCCGCGTGAAATTACAGAACTTGAGCCTTTCAGGGTGTTTCATGCTCGGGGTAGCCACCACTTCCACGAGAGGAGTAAAGAACACTATGTCGATATCTGGGAGATTCTTCCAGATGTAGCCGACGCAGCCATGGAGCAGCTCCTTGCTCGGATTGACGTTCCGGTAGAGCTTGATTCCACATTCGGCCCGTTAGTGCTCGACCGCCGTACAAATACATTCGAAGGCAGGGCAGAAGAACTCGGAGTTGATATCAGCATCGTGTATGAAGCGGAGGAGCTTCTTCTCGCGGAGAGTACGAATCTCAAGCGAAAATTCAAGGCACCCCTCACCGTGATCAACAAGGTCCTCAGTGCCGAGTTCCTCGATGAGGTCCAGGGCTTTGCTGCTGCAAAGGCCCTCCGAGCCGCCAACCGTTGGCGCCACGACGTCGCCTTGTCCGAGGGCAACAGCGTCCCGGCGCCGGAACTCACTACCAGCGACGTATACGCCAAACTCACTCCCGTTGCCGTCGAGGTTCCCCAACGTGGGACTCTCAGCGTGGAGTTTGATGATGGCTATCTTTTTGGCGGTCACCCTGTAACAGTGAAGGTAAGACGTAACGGTAGGCCTGCAGCCCTTGAGCTCGACGCTTAATTACTGTTCGCGCATCCGCGTGAGGACGTTGTGTGCAGAAATAAGGCACATCGGCACGCCCACGCCCGGCACCGTGGTGCCACCGACGTAGTACAGATTGGGCAGCTTACGGGATTGGTTCCGGCCCCGAAAAAATGCGGACTGGCGCAGCGTATGTGCAGGGCCCACGGCGCCGCCGGACCAGGAATTGTACTGCTCGGCAAAGTCGGCGGGGCCGAGCGTGCGCTTGACGACGACCCTGTCCTCCAGATCCTCAATCCCCAACCAAGCCCCTAGCTGCGCCACGGCGGCGCGGGCGATGGCGCCCACGCGGGGAGATTCCGCAGCGCCGTAGGCATCGCCATGGCCGTAGGATTCCTCTGCCGGAACGGGGACGAGGATGAAGAGATTCTCGTAGCCTTCCGGAGCTACGCCAGGATCCGTCGCGGATGTCTTGGATACGTAGATAGACTCCGAAGCTCCCAGTGGCCGCAACGGCTCAGGGCCGTGGTAGACGGCCCTAAAATCGGGGGTCCAGTCTGTGCTGAATAGCAGTGTATGGTGTGCCAGCTGCGGAAGGGCACCCTTCACGCCGAGGAAGACTAAGACAGTACCCAGACCAGGGTCACGGTGGGCAAAGTAGCGTTCCGGATACGTTTGCAGGTCCGTGGGAAGCAGCGCGGTTTCTGTGTGGTGTAAGTCGGCGGCGGAGACGATGGCATCGGCGGGGATCGTGCGGCCGTCGTCAAGCGTGACGCCCGTCGCGCGCCCGTGCGCGTGGTTGATTGCTACCACTGCCGTGCCAAGCTCGAAGGTGGCGCCGGCTGCCTGCCGGGCGATAGCGTCGACAACGGCCGCGAAGCCCCCTTGCGGATAGCGCACGCCCTCCACCAAGTCCGTGTGGCTCATCAAGGAGTACAGTGCCGGCGCGGCCTTCGGTTCGGTGGAGAGAAACACCGCGGGGTATGTCAACACCTGGCGCAGGCGGTAATCCTTAAACTGGGCGGCCACCAGCGCATCGAGCGAACGAGTCAGCAGCAGCGCGAGCGTGCCCAGTCGGGTGAGGACGTCTTTGCTGAGAAGCTGCGTGGGGTGGGAGAACGTGGTGTACAAAAAGCTGCTTAGCGCCACGGCATAGATATCGGAGGAGCGCGCTAAGTAGGCGCGCACGCGCTCGCCTGCGCCCGGCTCGAGGGATTCAAAAAGCTCTGCTACGTTCTCCACGCCCGTTTCTATATCTAGGGCCGCGCCATCTTCGTTGATAACACGGTAGGCAGGGGAGAGGTCTACTAGGTCCAGCTCGCGCTCGGTACTGGTGCCGCAGGCCCGAAAAAACTCATCGAAGGCCTCCGGCATGAGGTACCACGAGGGGCCGGTATCGAAACGGAAGCCATCCACAGCCAGGCTTCCCGCGCGCCCACCAACGCTGCGTTGCTTGTCGACGACCGTCACCCGCATCCCCTCCCGCAACAGCAAGGCTGCGGTGGCAAGTCCTGCAATACCAGCGCCGATGACAACAACATGTTTGCCCATGTTCTTTAACCCTTATTCCTTGCCGCGTGTGCTGCAGCGCGGCTGATGAGGACAGCTTTCCGCGCGGCGGGCACACTGACACGGGTAGTCATGATCTCGTGCGCAGGAGTGGTGTCGAGGAGATCCGTAAGCTCCGTGAAAAGAGCCGCCGCTGCGGCTACCCCCACCCTGGAGCTCAGAGGAAGCAGGTCCATGGCCGTGCGGGCATGGGCTAAGTCTTCGCGGATATCAGCAATGATGGCGGCCTTCGTTTCCTCATCGAGTTTGTCTGGCTCACGCAGCGTAGGAAAATAAGCGCGGCCCAGCTCCGTGGAGTCTTCATGCAGGTCCCGCAGAAAGTTGATCTTCTGAAACGCGGCACCCAGGCGCTCTGCTCCTTCTTCGACGCCAGCGGGCCGAGGAGCACCGGCATAAAAAGTATCCAGGCATAGCAGCCCAATGACTTCTGCAGAGCCCCGAACGTAGGTCTTAAAAGACTCCGCTGTGTGGGAGGTGCGCGTGAGATCGCAGCGCATGGAGGCAAAGAACTCTGCAATGTGTTCGTCCTGGAACCCGCAGCGCCGCGCGGAGAGCGCGTAGGCGTGGACGACCGGGTCGGCGTGAAAACGCTGGGACGGGGCGTTGCGGACGGTGGTTTCGTAGGCGTCGAGAAGCGCGGCCGCGTCGTGGGGATTGAGTCCCGCGTCGACGATTTCATCGGCCGTGCGCACCATGGCATATAAATTACGGATGTCCACGCGCACCCGCGGCTGAAGAAGCCGTGTGGCCAGGGAAAAACTGGTGGAGTAGTGGCGCATGATCTGAGCTGCAGCTGCTTCGGCACAGCGGTCATAATGCTCCAGAGCGGAAAGAGATGCGCGCATGGAGCATATTTTAGACCACACGCGTCACATAACTTACCCAGGGCAAGATAGGGTGGTGACGTTACTTTCCCCATCTATAAGGAGAACACGTCCATGACAACCCCAACGATGACTGCTGCGGCTCGTGCCGTCGACCTGTTCAAACAATACGGTCAGGGAGATACCGCAGTTACCGCGTTGGACCACGTCGACGTTGAGTTCGCGCGCAACACTTTTACCGCCATCATGGGCCCCTCGGGCTCCGGCAAGTCCACGCTCATGCATACGATGGCAGGGCTCGATTCAGCGACGTCCGGTTCGGCCTTCATCGGTGACACCGACATGTCGCAGCTCAGCGACAAGGATATTACGGCCCTGCGCCGCGACCGCCTGGGCTTCATCTTTCAGTCCTTCAACCTGGTGCCCACGCTGACCGCGGCAGAAAACATCACGCTGCCCACCGATATCGCTGGCAACAAGGTGGATAAAGAGTGGTTCGATGAGGTCACTTCCCGCCTGGGCTTGTCCGAGCGCTTGAATCACCGCCCAGCAGAGCTCTCCGGTGGCCAGCAGCAGCGCGTGGCCTGCGCGCGCGCCCTAGTTTCGCGCCCCGAGATCATCTTCGGCGATGAGCCGACCGGCAACCTGGATTCGAACTCCTCCGCCGAGGTACTCGACATTTTGCGCACCGCCGTGGATAAGGATGGTCAGACCGTCGTTATCGTCACGCACGATGCCAAGGCCGCCTCCTACGCAGACCGCGTGGTCTTTCTTGCTGATGGCCGCCTCGTGAATGAACTCACCAACCCAACCATGGAGTCCATCCACGCCGTGATGGCAGAAATCGAGGGCTAAAGCATGGCCACAAAGAACACCATGCGCACGGTGTCCGTGCGCAACATTCTCGCGCATAAGCTGCGCCTTGCCCTGACCTTGTTGGCGGTGGTGCTCGGCACCGCGTTCATCTCGGGTTCCTTCATGTTCACTAATTCGCTGTCGAGCACCTTCGACTCCGCTGTCTCGACTGCGTTTACCGGTGTGGACGCGGCCGTGAGCCAGAAAGAAGGCGGCCCCAACCTCGACCAAAAGATGCGCGATGACATCGCCGCCGACCCCGATGTGCGCGCGGTGAACATGCAAAGCAGCCAGACGGTCGTGGTGGCGAACAAGGACGCCGAGGCCTTTCAAACTGGTGGGGGCACCTCCAGCGTGCAGCCTTACTACCCGGAGGAGCAGTCCGTCGGTGAGCCCGCCACGCTTGTCGAAGGCTCCGAGCCGAACGGGACCGGCGAAGTCCTCATTAATGATTCCGCCGCCGAAGAGTTCGGTATCCACGTCGGCGATACCCTCCTCGTGGTCCACCCGGACCAGCGTGATGAGGTGAAGGTCGTGGGCGTCGTCAAGCCTGCAGTGGACCAAGGCCCCAGCCTGACCTTGCTCATGGGGCACGAGGCCTTCGTCGAGCGCTATGGCAATTCTGCCCAGTTGAAGGTCGCGGCGGCCGAGGGCGTCGACGCCGATGCCCTCGTGGAGCACCTCAATGAAACCTTCGAGGTTAAGGCGGAATCCGGCCAGAAGCTGGCCGATGAGTTGTCGGATCAGATTTCCTCTGCCCTGAAATTCGTCAACTACTTCCTCATCGCTTTCGGCCTCATTGCGCTGTTGGTGGGCACATTTATCATTGCGAATACCTTCTCAATGATTGTGGCCCAGCGCACCAAGGAGTTCGCGCTTCTGCGTGCACTCGGCGCCTCGCGTGGTCAGATTACGCGCTCGGTGGTGACGGAGGCCTTCATCGTGGGCCTCGTGGGTTCTGCCGTGGGCGTGGTCGCCGGCATGGGCCTGGTTGCGCTCATTAAGGCCGTCTTTGCCGCCAAGGACATGCCCATGGGCGGCGGTTTGGGTCTGAGCGTCAGCGCAGTGGTCGTGCCGTTGCTTTTGGGTGCCGTGGTCACCATCATTTCCGCGTGGGCGCCGGCGCGCCGGGCGGGTGCGGTGAAACCCGTGGAAGCCATGCGCTCCACCGAGTCCGCGGCTGGTTCCTCGTTGCTCGTGCGCAGCGTTCTGGGCGGGTTGCTGCTCGTTCTAGGCATCATCTTCGCGCTCGTTGGAGTGTTTATCGATGCCTCCACAGGCATCCGCGCCTCCCTCGTGGGCCTCGGTGCGCTCAACCTCATCCTTGGTTTCTTCCTCGCCGGCCCGGCCATCTCCCTGCCTATCGTTCCGGGGATCGGCCGCGTGGTTGGTGCGCCCTTTGGCGCGGTGGGCAAGCTGGCGTCGACGAACTCGGCGCGTAACCCGCGCCGAACCGCGGCTACCGCGTTCGCCCTCATGCTGGGGGTGGCGCTGGTGACCTCGATCGGCATGTTGGGCGCGACGATGAAGGCCTCGGTTGCCGATGCCGTCGAACAGGATGCCCGCGCAGACTTCTTGCTGTCCGGTCCGACGTCCGGAAGCTTCCCGACGCCGAACGAGACGGCGCAGCGTGCCCGCGATACTGAGGGCGCTGGCCAGGTCGTAGCGATGAGTACTGCGCCGCTACAGGTGGATGGCCAGGCTTCGATGAATTATGGCCCGGAGATGTTGATTAGCCAGGTCATCGATGGCAACGCCGATGACATGCTCAACCTGACTGTGGTGGACGGTGCCGTGAATACGGGCGAGGAGCCTGGCTTCATCGCCGAGGCTGGCTTGGCTGCGGAGCATGGTTGGGAAGTCGGTCAGTCTTATGAGATGGCCGGCCCGGATCCCTCCCGCACCGCGCAGGTGAAGCTCCTTGGCACGTATGAGCATTTTGAGATGCTTCCGGGTCTGGCCGTGTCCAAGTCTGCGGCAGAAGAGGTCGTTGACCCCGGTAGCCTTGACGTCACGGTGGTCTCCGTGAACGCGGAGGAAGGCTATGACAAGGAGAAGCTGCGCGCCAACCTGGAGAAGTCCGTCAAGGACTTCGTCGTGGTGCAGGTGCGCACCAGTGAGGAGTACGCCGGCGAGGCTGCCGGCATGATTGACCAGATGCTCACGATCCTCTATGCGCTGCTGGCCCTTGCCGTGGTCATCGCGGTCCTGGGCATTGTCAATACCCTCACGCTGGGCGTGATCGAACGCCGACAAGAAATCGGCATGCTGCGCGCGGTGGGCACCCAGCGCCGCCAGATTCGCACGATGATCACCGTGGAATCGGTACAGATTGCCCTCTTTGGTGCGCTCATGGGCATCCTCATGGGACTGGGGATGGGATGGTCCTTCATCTCCGTGCTGTCCGACGAAGGCCTCGATTCGGCGACGGTGCCGTGGCTGATGCTCGCGGTCATGTTCGTGGGCTCCGGAATCGTGGGTGTGCTGGCAGCGCTGTGGCCGGCGCAGCGCGCGGCGAAGACCCCGCCGTTGGACGCCATCGCTGACTAGTGCAGACAGGGGCGTGCTAGGTAGGTTAGGCGAGAAGCGAACCTACCCACGCCCCGCGCCAGGCCACCACGATTCCCAGGCCGATGGTCCAGAAGAGATAACGCGCCAAGCGCCACCAGCGCTTGGCTTTTATCATTTCTCCCAGTTCCTTGGCCAGCGTGGACCACGTGGATAGCCCGCCAGCGAGTCCGGCTGCTAGCAGGGGGAGAAAATACTCGGGGGTGTGGGCATGCGTGGCATAGCCGTAGGCCACGCCCGCCACGGCTGCGCCAATGAGGTTAGCGGCAAAGGTACACGTGGGGGAGGGCAGCACGCGGGTGAGCAGGTAGCGCCCGCAGCCGCCGACAAAGCCACCGGCGAGTACGGCCAGGATGGAGAGAATCATGCGTGCCTCCGATCCTGCAAGCGGTCACCCATGAGGTAGGCCCCGGTGCAGCCGACGACCGTCGCCAACACGTAGGCCCCTGCCTGCGCCGGGTCGAAGCCGGAGGTGAGAAAAGCAAAGGCAGCAAAGCTGGTGAAGCCGCCTAAGAAACCTGTGCCCCAGAATGCCGGGGGTTTGGCATAGCCCATAACAGCGCTGCCGAGAACGTTGATGAGCAGCAGCGGCAGAGCGCCACCCCCGAGAAGCGAAGAAAGGCCGAAGCGGGCCAGCGCCCCGAGCGCGGCCCCGCAGCCCACAAGAAGGATCTGTGGCATAGGCACCATCCTAATTGGGATGCGAAACCAGCGTGAAGCAGGCAAGCTTAGGGTGTATCCACATCCCCAAGGAGGAAACCACCATGGCACACGAGCGCGCCGGCCAACTAGCCCAGTCTTCCGATCTCATTGACATTGCAGAGCTAGTCACCGCGTATTACACCCGCACCCCCGACGCTGATAACCCCGACCAGCAGGTTTCCTTCGGCACCTCCGGGCACCGCGGCTCCGCTTTGGATACCGCCTTCAACGAGGCCCACATCTTGGCGATTACCCAGGCCATCGTGGATTACCGCGCTGAGCAGGGGACCACGGGTGCCATCTTCATCGGCCGCGATACCCACGCTTTGTCCGAGCCCGCCATGGTCTCCGCCCTCGAGGTTCTCCTTGCCAATGGGTTGGAGGTTCGTGTGGATGACCGCGGCCGCTACACCCCGACCCCGGCAGTCTCCCACGCCATCCTGACCAACCCGGGCACCGATGGCATCGTGATCACTCCCTCCCACAACCCGCCGCGTGATGGTGGTTTCAAGTACAACCCGCCGACGGGCGGCCCAGCAGACACGGATGCCACCGATTGGATTGCAGCCAAGGCCAACGACTACCTGCGCGCTGGGCTGGAGGGCGTCAAGCGCGTGCCGGTTGACGGCGTGCTCGATGAGCGCTGCGTCAAGCACAATTACCTCGACTCCTACGTGGCTGACCTAGCAAACGTGGTGGACATGGCGGCCATTAAAAAGGCCGGTGTGCGCATCGGCGCGGATCCGATGGGCGGCGCCTCGGTGGACTACTGGGCGGCCATCGCCGAGCACTACGGGCTCAACATGACGGTGGTAAATCCCGAGGTAGACGGCACCTTCCGCTTCATGACCCTGGATACTGACGGCAAGATCCGCATGGACTGCTCCTCCCCGGACGCTATGGCTTCGTTGGTGGAGAACCGCTCCAAGTACGACCTGGCTACGGGCAACGACGCGGATTCCGATCGCCATGGCATCGTCACCCCGGATGCGGGTCTGATGAACCCGAACCACTACCTGGCTGTGGCCATTGAGTACCTATTTAGCCACCGTCCCGAGTGGGGTGAGGCCGGGGTGGGCAAGACCTTGGTGTCTTCCTCCATGATCGATCGCGTCGTGGCCAGCCTGGGCCGTGAGCTCGTGGAGGTGCCGGTGGGCTTCAAGTGGTTCGTGCCGGGGCTTGTCGACGGCTCCCTAGGTTTCGGCGGCGAAGAATCCGCCGGTGCCTCCTTCTTGCGCTTCGACGGAACTGTGTGGTCCACCGATAAGGATGGCATCATCATGGATCTCTTGGCCGCCGAGATCCTGGCGGTGACGGGTAAAACCCCGTCCCAGCGCTACGCGGAGCTGGCAGAGAAGTACGGCGCACCGGCCTATGCGCGGACCGACGCGCCAGCTACCCGCGAGCAGAAGGCGATCCTGAAGAAGCTCTCTCCGGAGCAGGTCACGGCCACTGAGCTGGCGGGCGAGGAGATCGTCGCCAAGCTCACCGAAGCGCCGGGCAACGGCGCGGCGATCGGTGGCCTGAAGGTGACGACGGAAAACGCATGGTTCGCCGCGCGCCCGTCCGGCACGGAAGACAAGTACAAGATTTATGCCGAGAGCTTCCGTGGCGAAGAACACCTCAAGCAGGTCCAGGAAGAGGCGCAGGCGCTGGTGTCACAGGTTCTCGGAGCTTAGGCTAATGGTTTATGACAACCGCACAACGCACCTCGGTGCTTGACCTGTCCAGCGCACTCGCCCGATTCGGCATGGCCGCCGTGTGGATTATCGCCGGCATACAGAAACTGGACGCTCGGATGGAGATGGCACAGGCCATCCGGGCCTATGGCATCTTCACCCCGGAATGGTCTGAGTACTTGGCCTTCCTCATTGCGCCGCTTGAAATCGTTGGAGGGCTGCTGCTGTTGTTGGGCCTGTTCTTGAGGGAGGCGTCGGCAGTCGCTGCGGTGGTCCTGGTCCTGTTCATGGTGGGAATTTCTCAGGCGTGGGCGCGTGGGCTAGTCATCGATTGTGGGTGTTTTGGCTACGACCCCAACGACGTGAGCCAAGGCATGAACTACGCACTGACGCTGCTTCGCGACGCTTTCTTCCTCATCCTCACCGCGTGGACGATCTGGCGCCCGTATCGTCGTTACGCTCTCCACCCGTAACTTGTTAGGCTAATCCCGTGTTTAAAAACAAGATCAGCGCAACGCTTGTGCTGGACGTTATCAGTGCGTTTGCGCGATTTTATATGGCCTATGTGTGGATTAAAGCGGGAGCGTCGAAGCTGTCGGACCAGCTCGCGGTATCGCAAAGCATCAAGGCATATGAAATCTTTACCCCAGAGTGGTCCCACTATTTGTCCTATCTGATTGGCCCGCTTGAAGTGTGCGGCGGCCTGTTGCTCCTGTTGGGGCTGTTCCTTCGGCAATCGGCGTGGGTGGGGCAGATTGTCCTCGTTCTATTCATGATCGGCATCGCGCAGGCATGGGCGCGGGGACTCGGGATTGACTGCGGGTGTTTCTCCGTTAGCCCTGATGAGGACGCGCAAGTGATGAACTACATGATGACACTGCTGCGTGATGTCTTCTATTCTGTCTTAATGGTGTGGACGATCAAGCGTCCTTTCACCAAATTTGCATTGCACCCTTAACAACGGTGTGTAGGCTTTTCATCTGTTCGAACTTAAGTCATAAAGGCAAGGTTGTTTAATGAGTACAGTCAAAGACCCCAACTCCAAAGGCAATAGTGGATTCGTCTGGGGCCTCGCTGTTCTGCTGGTTATTATTGCCGTGGTCATCGGATACATCGTCTACCAAGGGCGAGGCGCACAGACCGATGCGCTGGGGGACTACGCGGCCGAGGATGTCTCCATGGAGATTTCCCTCGCGGACAATGCGGTAACCTTCAAGTCTGCGGATGCCGCAAAGGACGCAACCGAAGTAGAGCTGTACGAGGACTACTCCTGCCCACACTGTGGTGACCTGGCGAAGGAAACCGACGAGCAGATGAAGGATGCGATTGATGCGGGCGAGCTCGTCGTGCACGTGCGCACCCTCAACTTCCTCGACGGCAGCCCGAACGGCCTGGAGAGCATCAAGTCCAACACGGGCCACTCCTCCAAGGCCGCTGCTGCGATGGAACAGGTAGCAAAGACCGGTGACGCCACGCTCTACTGGAACCTGCGTAAGTACCTCATGGAGAACCAGTCCAAGGTGTACAACAAGTGGGAGATGGAAGACTTCGCTGCTGCCGCGAAGGAACTGGGCGCAGATGATGCCACGGTGAAGGCCATTGAGGAAGCCCCGGTTGGTGAAGGAAACCCGCTGGTGACCTCGAACTACGAAAAGCTTGAAAAGGAAACCGGCAGCGTATCCTCGCCGCGCATTATCAAGGACGGCAAGGACATTCCGGAGGATGACAAGACCTCCATCATGGAATGGGTCAACATCGTTACTGAGAAGTAAATTTAGCGCCCCAACTCGCGATTTGGTGAGTGAATGGGGAGCGGATATATTGATACGAGTTGCAATCTTAAAGGTTGCACCTCGTATGAGGGGCTATGGCGCAGTTGGTAGCGCACCACACTGGCAGTGTGGGGGTCACGGGTTCGAATCCCGTTAGCTCCACTATCGGCCGTCTCTTTCGCAGAGGCGGCCTTTTTCTATGCTGGGGAGCATGGATGTTTTCACCAAGTCAGTAGCACGAGCTGATCAAGCCGAGGCAGAGGCCGCGGGCCTGCGCTGGTTAGCAGCCGCAAGAAAGGACGTCGTGGTGGAAGTTGCGGGGCTGACAGGTTCGACGATTAGTACGCGTCGAGTAGCGCAGGCGCGACCGAGTGCTGCTGCAGCGCGGGCGTTTGGTGAAGCGTTGCGGCAGGTTCATCAGGCAGGCGCCCCAGCTTTCGGCGCACCGCCAGAGGGGTGGGAAGGCGCGAACGGACCTGACCCCTGTTTGGTAGACACCT
>NZ_KV827669.1 GCF_001836165.1 Corynebacterium sp. HMSC036D02
CGTGACGACAACAACTCGGACAAGAAGCCGGAGTCCCCGGTTGTCACGCCTGGTGAGAGCACCACGGTTCCGGCTGACGGTGGCGAGCACCCGGTTGGCAAGGTTGAGAACCCGAAGGGCGATGAGACGGGCAAGCTGGTCGATAAGGACGGCAATGAGATCCCGGGCTCTAAGGTTGAGATCGATGAGAATGGCAACGTTAAGGTGACGGTGCCGGAGGGCACTGATCCGCAGGATGGCAAGGTTGTCATCACTGATGGTGAGGGCAACCCAGTCGGTGAGATTGATGTCAAGATCGTTGATCCGGACACTGACGCAGGCAACAATGTTCCGAACTACGGTGATCGTAAGAACGTCGAGGCTGGTGCATCTGAGCAGTCTGATCCGTTTGAGGGTAAGACCGATGTTCCTGTGAAGGACGCAACGGGTAAGCCGTCTGAGGGCGCTGAGGATTGGACCTTTGACACTGCCAAGGATTCCGGTGTGGTCACGGCAACGGCTCCGACTTACGAGAAGGTCGGCGAGAAGATCGACTCTAAGCTGCCGGAGATTGATAGCAGCTGGGAGAAGTTCAAGGAGATCTTCACTCCGTATGTTCGTCCGTCGGTAGAGGTTGACTTCACCTACGAGGATGACTCTAAGAACTCGGCAACCGCTGGCTTCGACTTGGTTGGTAAGGACGGTAAGTCCTTGCTGGATCCGGACGGTGACTTCGATGGCGACGGCACCTCCAACAAGGAGGAAATCGAGAAGGGTACTAACCCTGCGGATGAGAACTCTAAGCCGGGTACGGAATCTGAGGGCCCGAGCATCGATAAGGGTTCGAAGATCGATGAGGTCCCGGCTGACGGTGAGTCCAAGAAGCTGGATGACAAGGTCAAGAACCCGACTGACGGTATGAATGGTGAGGTTATCGGCGAGGACGGCAACCCGATTAAGGATGCGACCGTTGAGATTGACCCGAACACCGGTGAGATCACGGTGACCGTCCCGAAGGGCACTGACCCGCAGGATGCGACCGTTGTTGTCAAGGACAAGGACAAGAACAAGGTCGGTGAGATTGACATCAAGATCACCGAGCCGGAAGGCAACGGCTCTTCCGACGGGTCCGGTTCCTCTGACCTGTCTTCGAAGCCGAACCAGCGTTGCAT
>NZ_KV827670.1 GCF_001836165.1 Corynebacterium sp. HMSC036D02
CCAAGAAGCACTAACCAGACTCAACACCGAACGGGAAACAGCCACAAAGACACAGGCCACAGCACCAGAACAAGGAGCTGCAACAACACCGGGCACAACACCACAACAACCACCAGCCCCACCACCCGACAGCAGCTAACACCCGCAGCCACCAGACACCGCGATGAGAGAAAGGAAAGGGCTCACCACCAGCACCAACACCACCCCGATGGAAGCACCCGCTAACCACAGCAAGGTACGCGGGCACATCGGCGAGCCTTATGCGAGCGCCACCCGTCAACCAAATCCAGGCTGACGGGGGAATCGGCGATCTCAGGTCCCGCCGCACGTGCTGCCGGAAGTAGCAGGGGCAGAGACGACAGGCCTCCTTAAGCCCTTAAAGGGCGACTCCAGGATTGCGGGGATTTAGGCGATCTCAAGCCCCTCTGCACGTGCCGCCGAAAGCGGCAGGAGCAACGGGGTTTCTAAGCCCTTAAAGGGAAATCCGCTAACTACTGACTGCTTAATGGGGTGGCGAGGAGGGAGGGCTCCAAGGTTCAGACTCTGCGAGGATGAGCTCCTTGATGACGCCCAACGTGTGCATGGTGCCGCGCGAAAGATGGATACGGAGGGGCTTTCCTATTTCGCCTTCCTCGATTCGATGCCACGAGAAATCAGTGCGGATGAGCTCGCGGTTCTTGCGCTCGACCATATGCAGGCCATGGTCGAGGAGGATTGTCTCCGTATCGGTGCGGATGAACCACACACGATCCCCCACGCTGCGGCGCTTCAAGCCAGTCAAACTGCGACTGTCCTCGCGCAGCCGAGTAACAGACTCGACGACACCGAAGCGATGCTCGAAACCTTCCGTGTCTGCGAGGACAAGCGGGCGGCCAGGGCCCACCGCACGGAGCGCTGAGACCTGCCACGCCACAGGTTGCCCGCGCTGTCCTTCCTTAGACACCGGTCGCACTACAGCCATGCAACCGGGGCGTGAAGTCTGAGGTTCAGAGGGCTCGGTGAGGGCCTTGGCAACTGGGACGGCCGAGGCTTTGGAAAGGGCGTTAGGCGTCAAGGTAACGCGGTGGGACGGGGTGACGACGAGCCAGAGGCCTTCGGTGATGAGGTGGGCGTCGAGAGGCACTAGCGGCGGGTGGACGGCTGCCATGGACTCAAGGCGGGCGGTGAGTTCGCCGTCAGGCACGCCCCAGCCATAGCCTTCAGCCGCCAGCATGCCGAACAGGGTTCCCAAGGGAAGATCCGGTTGGCCTTCCCACGCGGCGCGTAGAGCGGCGAGGGTGCGGTCAATGCGGGTTGGGTCAAACATGACTTCCAAGCCTAGTAGGTCCGCGATCACCAAAGCCGCCCAACCCCATCAGGGATTGAGCGGCTTGCAGACCTGCTAATCAGGAAGGGCCTTAGGCCCTAGCGAGAATTAGTCGAGGATCTTGGTAACGCGGCCAGCGCCGACGGTACGGGAGCCCTCGCGGATAGCGAAGCGCAGGCCCTCGTCCATAGCGACCGGCTGGATGAGCTCTACGGACATCTCAACGTTGTCGCCCGGCATAACCATCTCGGTGCCCTCAGGCAGCTTGATGACGCCGGTAACGTCGGTGGTGCGGAAGTAGAACTGCGGACGGTAGTTGTCCATGAACGGGGTGTGGCGGCCACCCTCTTCCTTCTTCAGGACGTAGACGGAACCCTCGAACTTGGTGTGCGGGGTGTAAGCGCCCGGCTTGATGCAAACCTGGCCACGCTCAACCTCTTCACGCTTGGTACCACGCAGAAGCAGACCACAGTTGTCGCCAGCCTCGGTGTAGTCCATCATCTTGCGGAACATCTCGATACCGGTAACGGTGGTGGACATGGACTTGTCCTTGATACCGATGATCTCGATGTCCTCGTTGACGTTCAGGGAGCCACGCTCAACACGGCCGGTAACAACGGTACCGCGGCCGGTAATGGTGAAGATGTCCTCGATCGGCATCAGGAACGGCTTGTCCAGCTCACGCTCCGGATCCGGGATGGAGTCATCGCAAGCCTGCATCAGGTCGATGACAGACTGTACCCACTTCTCGTCGCCCTCAAGAGCCTTCAGAGCGGAGATGTGAACGATCGGAGCTTCCTCGTCGTAGTCCTGCTCGGCGAGCAGCTCGCGGATCTCCATCTCGACGAGTTCGATGATTTCCTCATCGTCAACCATGTCGCACTTGTTCAGTGCAACGAGGATGTACGGAACGCCAACCTGGCGAGCCAGCAGAACGTGCTCGCGGGTCTGCGGCATCGGGCCATCGGTTGCAGCAACAACCAGGATAGCGCCGTCCATCTGAGCAGCGCCGGTAATCATGTTCTTGATGTAGTCGGCGTGGCCCGGGGCGTCCACGTGTGCGTAGTGGCGCTTCGGGGTGGAGTACTCAACGTGGGAGATGTTGATGGTAATACCGCGCTCCTTCTCCTCAGGAGCCTTATCGATCATGTCGAAGGCGAAAGCGGTGTTCTCCTCCGGGTAAGCGTCAGCCAGAACCTTGGTGATCGCTGCGGTGGTGGTGGTCTTGCCGTGGTCGACGTGTCCGATGGTGCCGATGTTCACATGCGGCTTCGTACGCTCGAACTTCTCCTTTGCCACTGTTTGTCCTCCTGGACTCTATGGCGGCTACGTATTTCGCAGCCACGTGGTTTGTATTGCCATTGGCACTTCGGGCCGAAGCCCATAAGCGCTAATGACGCTTTCTTACGTGCCAGTTACACGATCCTAGATTTATGCCGCAGTTTTTTCAAACTGCCCAAATAGGAGGTAACCCCGCCCAACACGTGCGGACGTTGACCCTCGACAAGAATCAATTTAAAGGATCCTGGGAGGGTAACGGCCGGCTCAACGCGCAAAATGTTTACGCATTCAGCGGACCGCTACCTCCCCAGCGCTGGGAGTTGGTGTCTACTGGCGAAGACTACCAGCCCCCACAGGGAGGGGAATCGATCGGTTCCCCTTTAGCCCTTAGGCCTTGGAGCCGGTGCGCTCCTCGATGATCTCCTGTGCCACGGAGGACGGAACCTCAGCGTAGGAATCGAAGACCATGGTGAAGTTTGCACGGCCAGCGGTGGAGGAACGCAGGTCACCGATGTAGCCGAACATCTCGGACAGCGGAACCTTAGCCTTGACCACCTTAGCGCCGGAGCGGTCTTCCATCGCGAAGACCTGGCCACGGCGGGAGGAGATGTCACCGTTGACGGTACCCATGTACTCCTCCGGGGTCACGACCTCAACGGCCATGATCGGCTCAAGCAGAACCGGCTTTGCCTTGGCAACGGCCTCCTTGAGGACCTGGGAGCCAGCGAGCTTGAAGGCCATCTCAGAGGAGTCAACGTCGTGGTAAGCGCCGTCCTCGAGGGTGGCCTTGATGTTCACCAGCGGGAAGCCAGCGACGAAGCCGTACTGCATAGCGTCCTGAATACCAGCGTCGACGGACGGGATGTACTCCTTCGGAACGCGGCCACCGGTGACGGCGTTCTCGAACTTGTAGGTTGCGGACTCGCCCTCTTCCAGCTCCTCCGGATCCGGGTTGTAAGGCTCGATGGTAACGATGACCTTTGCGAACTGGCCGGAACCACCGGTCTGCTTCTTGTGGGTGTAGTCGAGGGACTCGACCTTCTTGCGGATGGTCTCGCGGTAAGCAACCTGCGGGTTACCGATGTTTGCCTCAACCTTGAACTCGCGCTTCATGCGGTCAACCAGAACGTCGAGGTGCAGCTCGCCCATACCGCCGATAACGGTCTGGCCGGATTCCTCATCGAGGTGAACGGTGAAGGTCGGGTCCTCTTCAGCCAGCTTCTGGATAGCGGTACCCAGCTTCTCCTGGTCAGCCTTGGTCTTCGGCTCAATAGCAACCTGGATAACCGGATCCGGGAAGTCCATGGACTCGAGGATAATCGGGTTGTCCGGGTTACACAGGGTGTCACCGGTGGTGGTTTCCTTCAGACCGATGAACGCGTAGATGTTACCGGCGTCGGCGTGCTCGACCGGGTTCTCCTTGTTCGCGTGCATCTGGAAGAGCTTGCCCACGCGCTCCTTCTTGTTCTTGGTGGAGTTGAGCATCTGCTCGCCCGGGATAGCCTGGCCGGAGTAGACGCGCACGTAGGTGAGCTTGCCGAAGAACGGGTGCACGGCAATCTTGAAGGCCAGTGCGGAGAACGGCTCGGAAACGGAAGGCTTACGGGTCAGGGTCTCCTCACCGTCGAGGGAGGTGCCGTTGACCTCGCCGATGTCCAGCGGGTTCGGGAGGTAGTCAACAATAGCGTCGAGCAGCGGCTGGACACCCTTGTTGCGGTAAGCGGTACCGCAGAGGACCGGGTAGATCTCGGAGTTCACGGTCATCTTGCGGATAGCGCCCTTGATTTCCTCAATGGTCAGCTCTTCGCCACCGAAGTACTTCTCCATGAGCTCTTCGTCGGACTCAGCGACGGCCTCGAGCAGCTTCTCGCGGTACTCTTCAGCCTTCTCCTGCAGCTCGGCCGGGATCTCCTCGATAGTGGCTTCGGTTCCGGTTTCTACCTTGCCGCGCCAGGTCAGCGCTTGCATGTTGATCAGGTCGACGACGCCGTCGAAGTCATCCTCAGCACCGATCGGCAGCTGCATGACCAACGGCTTAGCGCCGAGGCGATCAATGATGGTCTGAACGGTGAAGTAGAAGTCCGCGCCCATCTTGTCCATCTTGTTGACGAAGCAGATACGAGGGACGTCGTACTTAGCAGCCTGGCGCCACACCTGCTCGGACTGCGGCTCCACACCTTCCTTGCCGTCGAAGACAGCAACAGCGCCGTCGAGAACACGCAGGGAGCGCTCAACCTCAACGGTGAAGTCCACGTGACCCGGGGTGTCAATGATGTTGATCTGGTTGTTGTTCCAGAAACAGGTCACAGCAGCGGACGTAATGGTGATGCCGCGCTCCTTCTCCTGCTCCATCCAGTCAGTGGTAGCGCCACCATCGTGGGTCTCGCCGACCTTACGGTTAATACCGGTGTAGAAGAGAATGCGCTCGGTGGTAGTGGTCTTACCCGCATCGATGTGCGCCATGATGCCGATATTGCGGACCTTATTCAGATCCTTAAGCACTTCTTGTGCCACAGTTAATACCCCAACTTAATTGTCGTCGACGCCCGAGTCAGCTAACCGCCAACCACGTTACAAGGACGTCTTCATGGATAGGTCTTGGTCTATTTTGCCACGTCTGGGCCTATACGTCAGCGTGAGGCGTGAAGCTCACGCCATAAAAAATGGCTCGAACAACGCTATTCAAGTTTAGGTTCCGCACTAGCTAGCGTGCGACGCTCCGCCAAAGGGAGCGAGAACACGCATTGTCAGCGCAGGTAAACGATGATATCGCTGTTCGAGCCATGATGCCATGTGGCGGGTTATACCGGTGGGATTACCAGCGGTAGTGAGCGAAGGCGCGGTTGGCCTCAGCCATCTTGTGAGTATCCTCACGACGCTTGACGGAAGCGCCCAGGCCGTTGGATGCATCGAGGATCTCGTTGGCGAGACGCTCGATCATGGTGTTCTCACGACGCTGACGGGTGAAGGTCACCAGCCAACGCAGAGCCAGGGTGTTGGAACGAGCTGGCTTGACCTCAACCGGGACCTGGTAGGTAGCGCCACCCACGCGGCGGGAGCGAACCTCGAGGTCCGGGCGGATGTTGCCCAGAGCCTTCTCCAGGGTGCCAACCGGGTCGGTGCCGGTCTTCTCGCGGCAGACCTCGAGAGCGCCGTAGACGATACGCTCAGCGGTGGACTTCTTGCCGTCACGCAGGATCTTGTTCACGAGCATGGTGACCTGCTCGGAGTTGTAAACCGGGTCCTTAACTACAGGACGCTTCGGTGCAGCATTCTTACGCATTGTTGATTACTGTCCCTTCTTTGCGCCGTAGCGGGAACGAGCCTGCTTACGGTCCTTCACGCCCTGGGTATCCAGTGCGCCGCGGATAATCTTGTAGCGAACACCCGGGAGGTCCTTCACACGACCACCGCGGACGAGCACCATGGAGTGCTCCTGCAGGTTGTGGCCCTCGCCCGGAATGTAGGCGGAAACCTCGATACCGGAGGTCAGGCGCACACGGGCAACCTTACGCAGAGCCGAGTTCGGCTTCTTCGGGGTGGTGGTGTACACGCGGGTGCACACGCCACGGCGCTGCGGGGAGCCCTTCAGGGCGGCCGTAGCAACCTTGGCCTTCTTGTCGTGGCGGCCCTTGCGGACCAGCTGCTGAATAGTTGGCATAAATCTAGTCTTTCTCTATGACTTCGGCTTGAACTGACCGTTTCCACTCGCCCAAACATGCAAAAATAGGGGCTCTTCTCCGGGGCCCTTCCGCATGTCCAGAACTTCTCTCAGCCACAGGGTGGCTGAGATACCGATCAGACTTTTCATCTCCTATAAAGATGAAACCTTGGACAGACTACCATTAGCCCGCTGATCTGCCCAAATCCGAGTTTCGTCCGCTTGGCTTGGCACTCGAACCGCAGTATGAACTAGCGCCACTCCCAGCTCAGGTCCGCCTCCACGGCGCGTTCGGCGAAGTGCTTTTGTTCCTGCTTCTCCCAGGTTTCAAACCACTCTTCATAACCGGGGTCGCGCTCAAGGGCGCGCTCGCGGCGCTTCTCGCGTGGGCCGTCGATTCGCACGGTCACCACGGAGCCACGCTCCTTGGCGGCGGCCACGGTGGCCTCGGTGACAGAACCCACGCCCTCGACGATCAAATCATCGCGTTCATCCAGGCTGGCCCAGTCCTTCGGGGCGTTGGCTTCCCAATCCCAGCGCCAATAGCCCGGGTTATTCTCCCGCAGCACTTGCTCTGAAACCATCTCTGAGCCTTCTTTGAGCCCATGCCAGCCGGGGTAGAACTCGTCGAGGTGGACTACTCGCCACCCCGTGCGCTCCGCTAGGGCCACGGAGGTCCAGGTTTTGCCGGCGCCGGAGGGGCCGTCGATAAGCACGGTGACTGGGCGCATCGGGCGCTTGCGCGCTGCCGCGAGCGACACCACATCATTCAAGAGCCTGTCCATCTCGGTGGCGTTGGTATCGGCAGTTCCCTTACCGCCTTCCCGTTGGTCCGTGCGGTCCGTGTCCTGCATGTTTTCTTTCACCACTTCTGGGTATGTCTAGCGTGCAGCTTTAAGAGAGAGTCATCCTAGAGTCCGAAGAATCTCCAGGACCCACTGAGAACCGAAACTACCACCGGAAGCGCCGCAAGGCCGGTTCCCACCACCATCACCAGCCAGTCCCGGCCGGCTAATTGGGAGGGCCGCGCCCACGTGCGCTGGCCGCCGCCCGGCGGGGTGCGACCAAATCCGCGCGCTTCCATCGCCGTGGCGAGCTTCCCGCCGCGGCGCAGGGCCAGCACCAACAATCCGAAGGACATAGTGATGAGGTGCTTGATGCGGCCTTCGTCGGTAAGCCCACGCGCACGCCGCGCCATGGCCAGGTACTGCCAGTCTGATTTGAACAGCGTCATCATGCGCACCCCGGCCACCGCCCCGATGACAAACCGGGAGGGCAGCTTGAGGATTTGAGAGAGGGCGTCGCCAAGCTCTGTCGGGTCAATATCTCGCGCCAGCACCACCATCGGCAGCGCCACTGCCAGCACACGCACCGTAATGGCGATGGCCAGCTCCAGTGAGTTATCCGTGACCGTAATCAGCCACCAGCTGAAGTACTCCCGCCCGCCGGGCGCACCGTAGAGCAGCATCGAAATACCGGACAATGGCGCAATAAGAAACAGGAACCACCCAGCCTTAAACAGCCGCGGCCAGGACACCCCGCACAGCGGCGCAAAGAGCAGAGTCATCCCCAACGACACCACCGCGGAGACCCAATCCACTGAGAGCAACAAGGGTGTCACCCACACGAACATCAGGAAGATGCGCGTCAGCGGATTTACCCCACGCAGCAATCCAGCGTTGCCCAAACGGCCAGCGTCCTTCACGCTCACCGAAGAAGATTTAGCCACGGCTCACCTCCACTCGGTAGTCGCCCAACGCGGAAATGAACAACGGATCGTGGGTCACCGAAGCAATCGTCGTCCCCTCATCCGCCATGCGCCGCAGCAGCCACACCAGCTCGGTAAAGGTATGAGGGTCTTGGCCAAAAGTTGGTTCATCAAGAAGCAACACCTCCGGCGCCGTGACCAACGCCGTGGCCACAGACAGCCTGCGCTTCTCCCCTCCGGAGAGCGTAAACGGATTGGCGTTGAGCAGATGCTCCAAACGCAAAGCCTCCACGAGCTCTGCAATGCGCTTCTCTGGCACCTCGCGGTGCATCACCCGGGGTGCCACGCGCAGCTCCTCCGCTACCGTGCGGGCGACGAACTGGTGCTCGGGGTTCTGGAAGACGAACCCAATGCGGTCCGCCAACTCCCGGGACTTCCACGTCAGCGGCGAGCCCTTCAGCCCCCGCCGCACATACTCCGCCACACCAATCTCTCCGGACACTGCCGGAAGCAACCCCGCCACCGTCATCAGCCACGTGGTCTTGCCCGCGCCATTGGGCCCAGTAATCACCGTGGACATCCCCCGCGGCAACGCATAGCTACGCGGCGGCCCAAAGCGGGTGACCAAGTCCGTACTCCACAGCGCCGCCGTCTCCGGCCCGGACACATGAGATACGTCCGATCCCGGCGCTACCTCAACGCTGCTTGACGACGCCCCATCAATCCCCCGTGCCCGCGGCAAACCGCTAATTGAGCGCGAAGCGACAACAGTTTCCAGTGACCCATCAGCGACGATGCGCCCATCCTTCAGCTCAATCGCACGGTCGAGCACACCCTTCCACGCTGCGTGCTGGTGCTCCACCACGATGAGGGTGGCACCAGTGCTCTCCAGCATGGTGGATACCGCCTCGATGACCTCTCGCGCACCCTCCGGATCGAGGTTCGCCGTGGGCTCATCCAGCAACACCATGCCCGCGCCCATCGCTATAACACCGGCCAACGCCAGACGCTGCTTTTGCCCTCCGGACAGACGCTCCGTGGGGAAAGACAAGTCGACTTCAGGCCCCACCATCGATAGCGCCGCAGCTACCCGCTGCCATATCTCCGTGCGTGGGTAGGCCAGATTCTCACAACCAAAGGCCACATCATCTCCCACACGCGCGGCAATCACCTGCGAGTCTGGGTCCTGCAGCACCAGCCCCACCGGAATGGTGCGCCCGGGTGGCTCGACGTGACCGGCGGCATCCTCAAGAAGAATCGAGCCAACGCGTGTACCTTCATCATCCCCACCAAGCACACCCGCTATGGCTGCCAAAAGCGTGGATTTTCCGGAACCGGAATCACCGCACAGCAGCACCTTCTCCCCCGGCGATACAACTAGGTCAATATCCGCCAGCGCCGGCGCACGCCTTCCCGCATGCGTCCAGCCAAAGCCACGAGCCACAAGCTTCGTGGCACCAGCACTACCCACATCAGCCATCAGAACCAGCCATCACAGTCAGCAACGCCAACCAACATCAGTCCACGATCAACAAACAACAAACAACGCGGAACAAGTAAGAACAACGCAAACTAGCAACAAGCAACGCTGCCTAAGCGTTGTGCTGTTCGCGTCCAACCGCAAAGCGATCCAGCGCACCAGTCTTCGCAAGAGCCTTAACCACGAAGTAACCGACAGCTCCCGCCAGAATGGCTCCGGAGATGCTCAGCGTCACTAGGTAGATGATGTTGAACTGGAGAGTCTTGCCCAGGTTTCCGGAGGTAAACAGCTCCAGCACAAAAGCACCCCAGCCCGCAGCCATGCCACCAAGCATCGCAATGCCCAGACCAAAGCGGCGGTAGAGGAAGATGGCCAAGACAATCTCCACACCAATGCCCTGCGCAATACCGGAGTACAACGTACTAATCCCCCACTGGGAGCCCAGCACCGCTGACACAATCGCCGCCAACAGCTCTACGTAGAGTGCCGCACCCGGCTTGCGGATAATCAGGCCACCAACGACACCGCCCAGCAGCCAAATGCCAGTGGCAATACCACCCAAGCCCGGGGTGAGCGCATCCATAGCTTGGAACCAGGCGTAGCCCACCGTGTTCCACGCCAGGAACACAATTCCGCACGCCACGCCCAGCACGGATGCCACCACGATGTCCACGACACGCCAATTCAAACTGCGCGGAGCTACACCATTCGTAGATGCGCCATTAACAAATCCACCATGAGATACAGAGTTCATGATTCCTCCCTTTCGCCGGCATTATCCGGATCAGGTTCGACGGTTCGCCGCTATGACGCGGCATCTCAGCCTCCTCAGCCATTCCATGCAAACCCAATAAGACAAGAGAAACGGAATTGGGCTAAGCACAATCAAGGCAAACAAGGAAGCACCCGTGACGATGTGTAATTAGAAGCCGCTAGCACCCAATAGAACACCAGCTAAGCATGCTCAAGAAGCACTGTCAGCTTAGCAAGACGTACCTCACAAGAGCACATCTACCTCTGCTTCAAACAAAAGAGAAACACCACCGAGAGGCACGCTCAGAAAAACGAAAGTACCCCGTCGCGTCCTCTGACCTACGCGACGGGGTACGTGCACACCGACTTCAAAAAGCCAGTGGCCATGAGCCTCCACACCTGGAGCTTAAGGAAAGGAAAAGCTTCGGTAGAGACCCAAGACTAATGAGAAATAACAAATGGTATTTCGGAACTATTAAACAAACAAAATCGAGCCATGAGCCGGGCCACGCCACCGGGCTATGAAGCCCGGCAGCAATGTCCCGATTCATCAACTCTCAAGTTGGGTGGGAGGTTAACGCGCCTCCCGTGGCGGTGTTATTTGAGGGAACACGTCCCTACGCTGTGCGGATTACTTGCTGGAAGAGGAACCGTTAGAGGAACCTGCACCCGGCGCACAAGCATCAGCGATAAGGCCAATAGCCAGAGCACCAGCAGCAATCAGAGCCACAGCACCAGCAGCCTGCTGATGATCAACACCGAAACGCTTCAGCTGCGCATCGATACCAGCCATCTTGCCAGCCAGCGGACCATTGAACACACCAGCCTGCTTCTGCAGCTGAGTATTCAGATCCCGAATCTGCTTGTTAATCGGAGCAACGAAGTCCTTCAGACCCGGAATGTTCATCTGAGAAGCCAGACCAACCGGAATCAGGAACAGCAGCGGGATACCAACACCCAAGCCGGTGTTGATGCAACGCTGGTTCGGCTTCGAAGACAGGTCAGAGGAACCAGAACCGTCGGAAGAACCACTCGGCTTCTCAACCTCAACCTCTACGCGGTCGATCTCCTTGCCGTTCTTGTCCTTGACAACGACAACAACCTTGTCACCAGGCTTAGCGTTCTCATCGATGTCGACAATCAGCTTGCCGTTCTCACCGATCTTAGCCTTACCCGGGCCTTCGGTCTCAACCGTGGTGCCATCCTCAACC
>NZ_KV827671.1 GCF_001836165.1 Corynebacterium sp. HMSC036D02
TCCTCGGACGGCTTCGGAACCGTCTGGTTCTTATCGTTGATGTCCTTGTGCTCAGCGATGTGGTTCGGCTCCTCCGGATCAGTACCCGGAGTCTCCTCGCCCTTGTCGTTGACCTCAACAGAAGTCAACTCCTCAAAGGCAACCGCAGCCTCAACCGGCTTCTTCACCGAATCAGCAACGATGATCTCAACAACAACCTCACCATCAGCAGCATCCGGAGTAAAGGTCTTCTCACCCTTACCCAGGACAGACTTGCCATCAACCTTAGAAATCAGCTCAGCCTTCAGGGTGTATTCCATACCCGGAACCAAACCCTCATACGTCACCGTATCGTTAACCTTCGCACCAGCAACAACCTCAGTTGCACCGTTAGCAAAGTCAGCATTCGTCGAAATCTTCGGCTTATCAGTCTCTTCGCCCGGCT
>NZ_KV827672.1 GCF_001836165.1 Corynebacterium sp. HMSC036D02
CGGCGCCTGCCTTTGAGTTGTGAACATCCCCCTGTTTGATGTGGTTGTTACTTTACGCGCTCGTTGTCTCGGGCGCTAGGGGTTTGCCGTTGTTGATTCCTACTGTTTTAGGTGGTGGCTTGTAGACGGATGTCCGGGGTCTGCGGTGAGGGTGTGTCGCGTAGTAGACGGTTTCCTTTGCTTGGCGATGTTTAAGGATGTCGCGCCACGTGCCTGAATACACTTCATTAGGTGTGTATCCATTAAGCCCGCTGTGGCGGTCACGGTTGTTGTATTCGTCGATAATCCTGCCGATGACCTTCTG
>NZ_KV827673.1:0-2067 GCF_001836165.1 Corynebacterium sp. HMSC036D02
GGTGTCTACCAAACAGGGGTCAGGTCCAAGACACCACCGTCCAGAACACCGTAGAAGAAGCACAACCAGCACCCGAGACCACAACAGAAGACGAAAGCACCGACAACACCCAAGGCGAAGACACCAGCGAACTGAACGAGGGTGCGCGAGCAAGCCTCGACTTCATCGCAAGCCTCGGACTCGGAGACGAAGTCCCCGAGAAGTCTCAAAGCCACGACGACAAGGACGAGAGCGATACTGCCCAACAATCAGACGAAGAAAACACCCCAGAACCGAAGCTCCACCCCGGCGCACAAGCAAGCATGGACTTTATCGCCAGCCTTGGCTTAGGCGACACGCCACAGAACGATAAGGAAGAGAAACCAGAAGATGAATCTGCGGCAAGTGAAGACGAGGACGTCGAGAAACTGAACGAGGGTGCGCGAGCAAGCCTCGACTTCCTTGCAAGTCTCGGCCTAGATGACGCACCACACATCACCACTACCCACAGCAACAACCACGACAACGAGGAACAAGCACCCGCTGACGATCTTGAAGACGAACAAGGCCCAGAGCTTTAGAAAACAGCGAGGTCAATGCGCTACCGCTCACATGTGTATATGCCTATATACGTACATGTGTATAGGCATATACACCAGGTAATCAGTTTCTTTCCTCGAGCCATCGTGTTGCCCACTCTTCAAAAAGTTGGGAGATGCTCTTCTCTTCTTCCACTGCAGCGAGTTTGAGCTCTTTAATCAATTGTCGATCACGGACGTACAACTGAAGGCGTGTCGCTTTATCATTAGCTTGAGCGAACATCTTTGTTGAAGGCGAGCTCTCCGACCTATTTCCAGACGATTCTTTCCGCGCCTTATTTTTAGCCTTTGGAATTGCCACTGTTTACCCCTTAATCTTCAAATGCTGCGACGACTTCTTTGGCCAAAGAATCCCAAACCTTCGTAGTTTTGGGCTTTGTTCCAAAAACGCGACGCGTGGCTGCTCTAGTTGGGATGACTGTTTCAGCAAGCGCTGCAGTCTCGTCACCCTCCAGCTCGGCATGGACTTCATCTAGAAGTTTTTCCCTTTTGTCGACATTCGACAGAACAACTGCTGTTGGTATCCCCATTTCTATTAGCCAAGAAAGCGTTACCTGCGTTCGATCAATATCCATCGGGGAAACGCCAGTTGGAAGAAGGACTAAATCGGCAGACTCGGCGCTTTCAGTTATGAAAGCTAAACCACCTGGAGGGGTATCGACTATAAGAAAGTCCGGACTATTCCCCCTCCTGACAACTCCAGAGAAATCACTTGAGCTGCGGACAGATTCGATAGGAAATGGAAAATCCTTTACTTTGGTTGCCCATCGGGTGGCAGATTGCTGGGGATCGCCGTCTGCGACTGCAACCGTATAACCCATCTTCCGAATTGCCTCTGCGAGCATTACCGAAAGTGTGGTCTTCCCCGTCCCGCCCTTCGACTGAATTACGGAAATTACTCGAGTCATACAAAAAGAATAGATTCATGGAGGATTTATCCGGGTAGTGACATACGGATGTGTGTATATCAGGCTATGCAGATGATAGCTGCCAAATGGTCACCCGATAAGACTCGCTATACACATATACATACACAATCACATATGTATATGTGTATAGCTCGAATTCAAAATACCCACTTGTCGACGGGTATTCCGGTTGCGGGCGCGCTGTAAGGCGGTATGGTTTTGGGTGTCCGCAGCGCACCCCCCCGGCGCATAGTCGGACGGAAGGAAAACAAAAAGCCACAACCCCCGCAGGTGGCTTCTCCCCTAGTGCTTCCAACGACGAGAAGCCTAGGGGAGTTTCCTTTTATTGAGCGTCTTCCAGCTTTTCTTTGAGGCTGGTGGCTAAACCTAGGAGCTCGTCTGGGTTATCTGCGGGGCGTTGTTGAGACAGATTTCTCTGTGCCGCGCGCACGAACTTAGCGAGTATGCCGGCGTCGCGGGCCAGTGGGGAAGTAGCGGGCAGTTCCGCCAGTATTACCTGCAGGTGTTTGGCGGCACTGTTGGCGGCGTCGAGTGCGTACTCGTAGTCTCCAGTATCCCCG
>NZ_KV827673.1:2167-22616 GCF_001836165.1 Corynebacterium sp. HMSC036D02
GTACTCGTAGTCTCCAGTATCCCCGTGCGCCCCAATAAACAACGCGCACAGGTGCGTGTCCTGGACTTCATGCACAATGCCAGCCACCCCTTTACCCCTTATCCTTCGACCAACGACAACGCGTGCTAAACCCCGACATTAGGCATATTCTTTATGAATGAGTTATGGCAAAAATACACCTAGCGAAGAAAGCACGCCAAAAGACGCTTCTCCGAAAGAACAAGATGCACTAGATAGGGATCCCTCTATAGAGAAGCATACCGAACAGGAAAAAGAGGTCACCCAAAGCACAAGTTCTGCTTCGCCTGCCCGCTTCGAATGGCTCCGCGACTTTTGGAGAGGGATCCCTAATAAGCAAGGGCTCCGCGACGTTGGAATATCAGTCCTTGCCTCCATAGTGGTGGGATCCTCTTTGGCATGGGCGCAAATTACTGATTCTAGAACCCAGGCAGACACAGCAATTCGTGCTGCTAATACTCAAGCAGTTACAGCAGAGCGACTCGAAAATCTGCGATACGTTCGCGATCGGGCTCAAGTTTCGACGTCAGCTAACCTATCACCCCATTGTCTAACAGCTGACGGGACCATATTTACCCCTGGTACGCCCACTACGAAATCTTCCACAGATAAACCAGACCCTTCTATTCCTGAACTTCCTTTTAAAGACTTTGACCTAAAGGAACAAAATTTGAGTGGTCTTTGGCTTAATTGTGCAAACTTTAGTGGAGCAAACCTCGAAGGGGCAGACTTAAGCAACGCAGTTTTAATAGAGGCGAAGTTTGACGGCGCGAATCTAAGAAACGCGAATCTACAAGGTGCAATCCTTGAACTAGCACAATTAGGGGGTGCCGATTTGCGTGGTGCGGATCTAAGCAACGCGGACCTATCGGGAACTCCTACAGACCTTTCAATTCTTGAAACTGCAACTTTGCACGAGACCATTCTTCCAGAGGATAACTTGGCGTTGACTCCACAACAGAAACAACGCTTACAAGATTTAGGTGCGACTTTCACTAAGGAGGAAGACCCCGAACCATAGTATAAAAGTCCGATAGAGTACACCCATCTGTACGCGCTGACCTGCGGCGTTGTGGGTTGTGCCGAGCGTGCTGCCGGAGTCCCTTTCAGTGTCCCTGGGGTAGGAGCGGCCGCATGAAGGTGCGCTCGTACCGCAGGACGCACTCGGACTCGTCTCGAATCCGGTCAGCGGCGATGAAGTCCGAGTGGGTGCCGAACAAGGTGCGGTACTGCTCGTAGGCAGCCAGGCTGGGGAAGCTGAACAGGGATTCCGCACGGTCACTCACACCTTCCGCGGGTAGGTAGTACCCGTGGTGGGTGCCGCCGTGTTCGTCGACATGCCGCATCCAAGCGCGGGCGAACTGTTCAAAGGCTGCGATCTGGTCGGGGTCGATGGTGTAGTGGACGACACAGGTGATCACATCCACAACGCTAGGCCCACAGGCGCTCATTGGGGAGCCTTTGTCTGTGCGCCTCGTGGTGCAGCACACCAATCTGCCTGGTTTACCTGCGGAAATGCGTCAGTTCGCCAAGTTGGCGCCGAGTTCAACGGTGAGAACTCCGACGGCGATGAGGAGGATGCCGAGGGCCATGGTTCGGGTGAGGGGTTCGTGGAAGATGACCCGGGCGAGGATCGCGGTGAGAGCTACGCCGGATGCTGCCCAGATGCCGTAGGCGACGCCAAGGGCCATGCCGTCGGCCAAGGCGAGACTTAAGGCGACGAACGCCACGAGATACCCCGCGATGACGCCGATGAACCATTTCTTCACCCGGCCACCGTCGGAGGCTCGTAGCGACATGGTCGCGACGACTTCGGACAAGATGGCGCCTGCGAGGAAGATCCATCTCATGAGTTGACTCCTGCTTCCTGGGCTGCGGTTTGCTGAGCTTTCTGGGAGCCGAGTTCGACGGTGAGGACACCGCTGATGATCGCAACCATTCCAAGACCCATCACAGCGGTCAGAGGTTCACCGAAAATCGCGGCGGATAGCACGGCGGCGAGCACGACCCCGCTGGCTCCCCAGATGCCATAGGCGACGCCGATCTGCATTCCTTCGCGCAGGCAGAAGGTGAGGAAGACGAAAGTGCCGATGTATCCGGCAGCAACCACGATGTACCAGGATGGGTGATTGAGCGCCGCCTTGAGAGACAGCGTCGCCGCCACTTCGGTAGTGATGGCGCCAGCGAGCAGGAACCACTGCTTCATGGGGTTGTTCCTTCGATCAGGGAGCGAATGCTGGAGACGACGGCTTCGAGATCCGCGCCGTGGAGGGTGGACACACCTGTGGCCTGGGCGCCCCAGAGTCCGTCGGCGGCGAGTCGGGCGGGGGTCAGCCTGGCTCGGGGGGCGGCGTCGAGATCGTCCGGGAGTTCGAGCCAGCGGCCCATCCGCGTAGTCCACGGTTCGGTGAGTTCGGGCCGATACGTCGCTTGGCCCCAGATGATGAACTCGGCGCGCTTGGCGGCCCCGTGGGCGGCGACGTGAACGTAGCTCAGGAGCCGCTCGGTGGCGTTGGCGTTCTCGAGGGGCTTGCCAAGGGTGGCAGTCATGTCGTTCTCGACGTTGGCCGCAGCGTGGTCGACGATCGCGGCGAGCAGTACGTCGCGGTTGCGGAAGTGATATAGCAATCCCGGTTTGGTGAGCCCGGCCTCGTGGGCCACTGCGTCAAGGGTAATGTCGCCACCCTCCGCTGCGTTCATGACGCGGAGGGCAGCTTCCAGGATCTCGGAGCGCTGACTGGTTCGCATATAGCTAACTTTACCATTTGGTAGGTGAAGCCTTCAACTGCGGGCGCTGGTAGGGGCACCTGGGGTACACCCTATTGTTACGCCGGTGTGCGGCAGAATGTTTCCTGTAAAATAGGGCCGTTCCTAGCATTGTTTTACACGTGTCTAGCGGGGTCTAAGCCTTATGTTTACAGAAAGTGGTGAGTGTGATGTTATCGTCTGACGGTTTCCATATTGAAAGTCATATTGACTCTGTACCCGCGTTGGCGCGGGTGAAAGATCTGCATGGTGGACTCTCGTCGGGGCAGCAGGCGTTGGGCAGGATTGTACAATCCTTGCTTGCTGACGCTGATGGCCTCGACGGTGTTCAGCTTTATGCCCTCTCGGATGCAATCGAGTCGTATCGTGATGCAGTCATAGAACAAGAGAATGCCGCCTTTAAACCTTCGCGGAGCGAAGACTAATGGTCAATGACTCTGGTTCGCATGGGCAGCGGGTGGGCTATATCCGTGTCTCCACGGTGGAGCAGAATAATCAGCGCCAGAAAGAACTACTCAATGCTTCCGGCAGGATTGACCGGTTTTTTGAAGATAGGATTTCCGGCCGCACCAAGACTGCCCGCCCTGGACTTGTCGAGTGTATGGCGTACGTGCGAGACGGTGACGAACTTGTCGTGTCGTCGATTGACCGTCTCGCCCGATCGCTGACAGATCTGCGCGGTATTGTTGATGAACTTACCGGCAAGGGTGTGACTGTTACTTTCCTGCATGAGAATCTCGCGTTTGCGAAAGACACGTCCGATCCGCGCGCGGATTTAATGCTCGGAATTCTCGGTAGCTTCGCGGAGTTTGAGCGGGCCATTATCCGCGAGCGCCAGGCGGAGGGGATTGCGTTGGCGAAAAAGGCCGGAAAGTACAAAGGCCGCAAACCCGCTCTTAGCCCGCAGCAAGTAGCGGAGATTAAACGGCGCATATTGGCAGGGGAGTCAAAGGCAGCACTAGCGCGGGAATTTGGGGTAACCCGTCCTACGGTGTATCGAGCATTGAAAAACACCTAGGGTAGTGCAGCCGTGATGGTAGATCAGCGCGCCCATGAGCCCCGTCATATGTCTTGCCATATGGCGGGACATATGTTTAGGCATATGCTAAAGCATATGTCGGCAGTTATGTAGCACTGCCAGCATTTTCGTGCGTCTAGATAGGGTGACAGGCAGAGAAATTAGCGGTGTTGAGTGCAGCTGCAAGTAGCACTGTACGGGTTTCCCCTCATGGGCGGCTTTTATAAAGGCAGGGGTGAAATCATGCTTCTAGGTCTCGTCAGGGGTGGCTGCTAACGTTAGTGCCGGTTCACAATCATGCCCCGCCACCTGTGGTGGGGCGTGGGCGTGACTTCCTCGTCGGTGCGCGGTAAGGCCCGCGCGTGACGTGGGCTGTCCCGCGCGCCTTTTTCAGGCGAGCGGACAACCCTACGACGTAAAGGGAGGTAGACAATGGGTAAACACTCATTGGATACACCCGGTCGCAAAAGAAAAGACCTTGATGCCACCAAGCTTGACTGGCTAGATGTGGCTACCAAGGTCATAGTTCTTGTGACCGTAATCGTGAAGCTCGTTACCGCGATGCTTCACGTGGGTCTTTAGGCCCGAGGGTCTCAACGAGCTGGCACTCGTTGGGGCCCTTTTTATTGTGCAGCCGCAATTCAGGGATGAACTGTGCTGTCACTTTTAGGCTAATGCGCGCGCGAAGGTTTCGCAATACTCCCACACTGAGGCCGTAGCCCTCCTTTTCTCTACTGCGGGCGGGAATCTGCGTATTCGTGCGCCCGCGAGTCCTGCCATATGGCGGAACATATGTTTAGGCATATGTTATAGCGTATGTTCCGCCATATGCTAAAGCATATGTTCTGTGTTATGCAGGTTTACCTGCTAGTTCTTGCGTTTAGGCGGAGTCCGAAAATGGTAATCCACAAGGCTAGTAGGCCGAAGGAGATGAGCAGTGCGGCCAGTTCTCGCGAGAGACCGGCCTGGGTGAAAAGGAAGGAGGGGACAAGGATCATTGCTGCGCTTATGCTGCCTCCAAGCGCGGCGTAATACATACGGTCTTCTGGCCGTTCGCGGCGGATGGTCTGGATGATTAAGACGAAAAGTACTGCGAGTGCGGCGAGGGTGATGGTCGTGTACATTCCTTCTCCTTTCGGGACTGGTGCCCATTTTATCGGTGAGGGTGTGCACGGTCTGTGTGCTGCGTTTTCCAAGAGTCAGGGTGTGTTAGTGTTATCCCCCGTAAGATCCTGATGAGCAGTTGAACAAACTGCACCACCGGAAGTAACAAACTCGAAAGGGTATGTTACCTCCGGTTTCTTTCATTTTTCAATCTTTGAGGTGCGAAGATTGCACGCGTGGGGATTGAGGGTGTGAATCCCACTGTCGTGGGTTTGATGAGGTAGTCGATGTTGCGGAAGCTTTGGCATCGGCGTGCGTTGTGCTCCGTACGTTGTTTCAAAAACGGGTTTCATCAAACGGAACAAAACCTGGGACACTTCATATCCCACCCCAGGCCTAATGACTTGGGTGCAGCGGCAACGCTCATCCGATTTAGGCAGAGTCGTTGCAGGATCCAGTGGGTCACCTGGTCCGTGGTCTTTGAATTGTCGGGCGCGCAGGCAAGGCCAGCACGGAAGATCTTCTGCAAGCAACGCTTGTTGGTGCACCGGTAGCGTGGAAGGCGCACATGAAGTTGTTGGGTGGCCGACGATGGGCAGATCGACCAGGCTGCGGATGACGTGGTCGCGGAATACTCCAGGCTGCCCGCAGGTAGGGCATTCATTGATCGGCTCGACGGGTTCGGCTTCAATAACAGTGACGTCACCGTTTTCTGTGGCACCGGTGATAGTAGTTCCTAGTTTTGCGGTGCGGCAGATGGTATCGACGATGACATTTCCGTTAGGCTGCACAGTAGGTCCTTAGTTTTGTACGGATGGATTAGATACCTTTTTCCTACAAAGCCAAGGACCCCAATATCTTGTGCCACGCCCGAACCCCCGGCGAACTAATCAATGCACTCTAAAACCGGAAGAGCCCTTTTAGTACTACTGGTGGATTTCGGTTTTGGTGGGGATTAACGCCGCCGGCTTCGGTTTTTCCGTTGAGGAGGTCGTTGACTACTTCCCGATGGTGAAATGGGTCGATGGTGAGGTAGAGAGGAACCAGTCACCTGGAAGAGATCGATCCAGTCGTTGGTGTGCAATCTGGGAGGTAGGGTCGCGGGGTCGATTCCTCGCGAGCGCAACCATGATTGTGTTTCTGAACGTGATGAAAACAACCCTGCCCTTCGGAGAATTTCCCCTATCCCGCGTCCCCGGGCAGTGAAAACGGTGTGCACCATCGCCTGAAAGGCTTTGCGCTGCTCTATCGGAATCTTCGGGTCACCCACCCGGCGGATCACTAAGATCCCCCCGTCAACGTTTGGCTGTGGCCGGAAAGCAGTCCTTGGTACCCGAGAACCCAGGTGAAATGTGAACCATGGGGACCACTGAGCCGTCATCATCGTGCTTGCGCCTACCCCGGCCCGGCGGCGAGCGACTTCCCACTGCATGAGGAGTACAGCGTCAGTCCATGCTGGCGCATGCAGCAACTTTCGAAGAATGGCAGTGGTGAGGTGAAAGGGAATGTTTCCCACAATGACGCAGGGAGTGGCGGGTAACCGGAAGTTAAGGAAATCATCATGGACCACTTCGACCGCCGCCGAGGAGGTTTCTTGTGTGATTTTGGCAGCTAGTTTTGCGTCCACTTCAACTGCCGTTATCGCCCTCCCCAAGTGGGCCATCGGGTGAGTGAGGGCACCGCTTCCTGGTCCGATCTCAATGATGGGGCCGGAGGTTTGTTTCACAAGGTCGATGATGGAGTTGATGATCTTGTGGTTGGTGAGAAAATTTTGGCCATGCTCGTGACGGCCGTGTCCGTATGCAGACATCAGGTGTGCTCCTTGGATTTGAAAGGGAGCCGGGCATGACAAATAGCCGCCCGGCTAAAGGACCGGAGCGGTTTTTAACCTACGGGGTAGGAAACCGCCTTAGCGGTTGGTGCGCAACCGCAAGAAAGCGGTACCTGAAATCAACATGGGTCTAATTATATCCATTTAAATCGCCGCAAGCACCACTCCCGCGCGATACGTGACCGCGAGCTTGTCATAACGCGTCGCAAGCCCGCGCCACTGCTTCATCAACCCAAAGGCCCGCTCGACCACGTTGCGGTCTTTGTACAGCTCCGCATCAAACCCGGGCGGTCGCCCGCCAGCACGACCCTTACGCTTCCTGGCAGCGATCTCATTAGACTTCTCCGGAATCACCGCGGCGATGCCGCGCTCACGCAGATACGCGCGGTTCACCCGTGACGTGTACCCGCGATCAGCAAGCAACGCATCAGGGCGCGTCCGCGCCTGCCCGCACCCAATTCTCGGGACCCGAATATCGCCGAGGACTTCCTGCAACATCGCGCCATCATGGCGTTGCCCGCCCGTCACCACAATCGACAGCGGCCGGCCATGCCCCTCGACAGCAAAATGTACCTTCGTGCTCAACCCTCCGCGTGATCTCCCGATCCCGTGACCTGCCGGTTCAATCTCGCATAACGGCAGATTCTTGTAATTCGATAGAGCCCCTGTGTCCTGATCAGGGCGCGGCAGGTTCGTACCGTGCTGATGAGCACGGTTGATCGTCGCGTCGATTGACACGTTCCAGTCAATGTCGCCCACTGCATCGGCCTCGGCGAGGATGTGCGCGAATACGCGGTCCCAGGTGCCGTCGGTTGCGTAGCGGCGATGCCGCTTCCACACCGTCTGCCAGGGACCATACCGGTCGGGGAGATCTCGCCACGGGATTCCGGTGCGGTACCGGTAGATGATGCCCTCTACAACGCGGCGGCTATCACCAAACGGGCGGCCTTTACGGCCCTCATTCGTTGGCAGAAGTGGTTCAACTCGCTCCCACTGTGCATTCGTGAACTGCGTAAATCTAGACCGTTGTGACACACCTCAATCATGCTCGAGCACAGGCCCACAATTAGGAGACACGCCCTAGATGGCGGTCGTCTACAGCGGCGCAATCTTTTAACCAAAGTGGACAGCGCGTCCGCGATCAGTCCCCGCTCCCCTGATCGTCGAAGGCAGTAGCGTCGTGACGGTTTCGATGCGCGTGATGATCGCGAGGGATGGCTACAAGCACCTCCTGCGCACGGTCGCGGCCAAGGACGACGACCGCGAGCCAACCCCGTAGGGCCGGCAAAGTAGTTGCGTTTCGATCGGGTAGTTTCTGCGGTTCCCAGATTACGGGCTTAAGGGTCGTTCGTGCTGTCCGCACAGGCCTCAGTCAACCTGCGTCTCGATGCAGTAGCGTCGCAGTTCTGCGATCATCGCGGTCTTGGGGGTGCTGACGAAGCGGAACGCATGGCTGAAACGGACGCGCATTCCTCCAGCCTCGAGGTAGCCGTCGCAGGAAGCGCGTCGTCCGTGGGTGACGACAGAAATGACCTCCACCCGCTCGGGAGAACGGCGGGCGCACCTCTCGGGCTGCACTGGGGCCGCTGTGTGTGGATTTCTCGATGAGCGTCCAGCTCATGTCATCGGCAAGCCACTCGGAGAGGGCCTCCAGCTCTCCCTTGGCCCGGTTCACAACGAAGTCTCCGTCAACGCACTTCCGTGAAGACTCATGGTGCTATGGCTCGATCCGATGCGCCCGGCCTTTCTCCGCGATCGGCACGCACATTTCGATGGGTCTATCAGGCTCCCAGCTGACCTGTCCTTGGTAGATGATGCCGAGTTTCCCGGTGGCGCCGTCTCGCTAGTCGGCCATGGCGAAGCAGTGTCGCCGCCGTGTTGCTCCTGCTCACGTCTCACAACTCACATCGAGTCGCCGCTCGCCCATGAGCCGAACTTCGGGGACGCTGCTGTACCACGCATGATGAGAATCACGCAGGGCACGTAGAGTGCTGCGGCGCAGAGCCAGAGGAAGCCGTCGGCGTTGATGTAAGTGAGCGCGAAGATCGTTGTGAAAGCGACCGGTCCGAAGATCGATGTGACGCTGTTGATTCTGGCGAGCACACCCTGGAGGCGCCCTTGGTGCTGTTCATCGACGCGCTGGGAGAGAAGGGTTTGCAGAGCGGGGAGGCCGATGCCACCGATCCCCAGTGCCGCCAAGATAGGCGCCATGGAAAATGCGTCAGTGACAATCGCCAGGCCTACGAGACCCAAGGCGTCGGTAACACACCCGATGATGACTGTTTTTGCCTCACCGATCCACTCCACGATGCGGCCAGTAAGGAGGGCCTGCACGAGAACCTGTACGATCCCGAAGACGGACAGGGAGATTCCAACTTCGACGGGACTCCAGTCGAGGCGGTGTTCAGTAAACAGCACCCAGGTCGCACCTGGAGCCTGCCCAATGAATTGAACAAGGCCGAATGCGACTAATAGGAAGGTAATCCCAGGCACCGCGCTGAGGCCGGGGCGACCACGATGCTGAGCGAGCGACGCAGAGCGCGCAGGGGAATCAGGACGGGTCTCGCGTAACAAGATAAAGGTGAGTGCCAGATTGCTCGCTGAGAGAAGAGCAGCGAGCAAAAACGGCAGATGTGGCGAGATGGCACCGAACAGTCCACCCATGGCTGGCCCCGCGATCATTCCGCCGCCATAGCAGGCACTGAGTAAACCGAAACGCTTGGCGCGCTGGTGGGGTGGCGTGATGTCGGCGATCACGGTGGCGGTGACCGCATTGGTCGCTCCGGTTATCCCAGCCACTGCACGGGCGATATAGAACACCGACAGAGCGGATGTCGTGGCGAGCACGAGATAGTCGACGGTCGCACCGGCCAGGGAAACAAGCAGCACCCGGCGGCGGCCGAATCGGTCCGACAGTGTTCCCAGTACGGGGGCAAAGATGAACTGCATTACCGCGTAGAGCGCGATCAGCACTCCGACGTTCAGCGGAACCGCATCAGCGGTGACCCCTGCCTCGTGTAGCAGTGCGGGGAGAATCGGCATCACCAGGCCCATGCCGACGGCGTCGAGGCTAGCCGTGATGAGGACCGTGGCCAACGAGCCACGAGCGGAAGTGAGAGATGACACCTTATCAACGATAAAGTTATCGATGATAAAGTGCAAGCATGGCTCAGAAACAAGCGCGACTCGATCGTGCAGCAGTCTTGCGCGGTGCGAGGCATGTGCTCAATAACACGGGGATCGACGGTTTCACCACGCGGGCGCTGGCTGCGCATCTGCGGGTGCAGCAGCCAGCGCTCTACTGGCACTTTCGGACAAAGGGCCACCTGCTCGGATCGCTCGCAGCTGATGTGCTTGATCGCGAACACCACGCCTCACTCCCAGAGTCAGGGGAGCGCTGGGACGACTTTCTCCTGCGCAACGCGCGGAGCTTCCGGACAGCGCTTCTGGCAGTCCGGGATGGAGCACGGCTGCACGCAGAGTTTCACCGTCAAAAGAGTGACCAGATGCCAGCGGGCTCGGATGCCCCCGAAAGTCAGATCGAGTTTCTCGTGTCCGAAGGATTCGCTGAGGTCTCTGCGGTCCGAGCTCTCATGGCTATCAGCCGCTATACGGTCGGTTTCGTACTAGAAGAACAAACAGCGCTCGACAACGGATGTGAGCCTGTCGATCAAGACCTAGATTTCGAGTTCGGGTTAGTTGCAATGGTTGAAGGGCTGGCATCAAAGCGATGAGGGATGCTCGCGCTTTGGGTCTCTGCGTCAGTAAGGTCAATCCTTTCCCGCTCCCGCAGCACCTCCTCCGCGATACTGACGATTCGCTCATGGCTACGGAGCTCACTAACGAGCAAATCAGGGACCGTATGCATGTCGCGTCGCGATCGCGGAACGGCACATCAGCAGCATCTTCACCATGCTCGACCTTAACGAGCGCACAGGAAACAAGCGCGTCATCGCCGTCCTCGAGTACCTCAAGAACTAAGCGTCGAGTGCGTGACCGGCGCGATGACCATAGGTAACGGCGGTTTAGCATCGGTGCCGCATCTTGACACGACTCAATCCGCGACAGCTAACCTCCGCATATGGAGTTCGACGGAATGGAGATCCCCGACGATATCGAGGTCACGGTCTGGGGGAGCAACGAGCACCGGCTCTGTAACGTCTGCCGCGCAGAATGCGACCCCGAGCCGAGCGGCGCCGACGGGTACGGCGTGTGAATCGTCTACGTCTGCCGCGACCACGGAGTCCAATCCGTCGTGGACCCATTCGAGCATCTCCGTTGAAGCGCGCTCTTCGCTATCTCCCTGCATTGACGCAAACATCGCGCTCTCCGCCTTCCGAGGGTAGATCCCAAGATCTGCGGCGCACCTGCCCAGTGTGACGATCTCGATCAGGGTCATGACCGCTGGGGACGGGTACCGGTACCTGCTGAACGCAGTTGTCGCTGGCGACGGGGATCGCGATGCGTCGTCAGCGCTGACAAGGTACTACCTTGAAGCAGGAACGCCTCCCGGCATCTGGCTCGGGGCCGGCCTCCCAGGACTCGCCGGAGAGATCGCCGTCGGTGCCTCGGTGAGCGAGGAGCAGTTACGGCGCCTCATGGGGCACGGGCAGGATCCGAACAGCGGCGAGCAACTGGGGCGTCCGTACCGAAAGTTTGCCACCGCGGGCGAGCGGACGCAGCGCCGCCTCGATCAGCTCCCGAAGTCCCTTACCGCAGGTGAGCGTACCGCGCAGCAAGCGCTGATCGAGGCGGAGGAAGCACAGAAGCCAACGAATGCGCCGGTCGCAGGGTTCGATCTCACGTTCTCGGTCCCGAAGTCCGTCTCGACCCTCTGGGCAGTTGCCGACGGCGGCACGCAAGCACTCATTGCCCAAGCTCACCACGCAGCGATCCGAGACATGATCGCCCTACTCGAGCGCGACGTCGCGATGACCAGGGTCGGCGCGAAAGGGGCGCGTGGCGCCGTCGCGCAAGTCGACGTGCGGGGTGTGATTGCGACTGCCTACGATCATTACGATTCTCGGGCCGCGGATCCACAACTCCACACGCACATTGTCGTCGCCAACCGCGTGCAAGCAGCTCATGACGGGAAGTGGCGCACGCTCGATTCTCGCGCTATCCACGCCGCCGTCACCGGCCTATCGGAGCATTACAACGCGGTCCTCTCGGACCATCTCACTCAGATCCTCGGCGTCGGGTGGGAAGCCCGTGAGCGCGGTGCGGGGCGCTCCACGGCGTGGGAGATCGTTGGCGTGCCGCAGGAGCTGATGGACGAGTTCTCTTCCCGTACTCGCGATATCGAGCAGGTCAAAGACCGGCTGGTCGACGACTACGTCTCGAAGCACGGGAGGCAGCCGTCCCCGAAGCTGGTGTGGCAGTTCCGGCAGCAGGCCACGCTCGAGACTCGGCCCCCGAAGCAGCAGCACTCTCTCAGCGATCTCACCTCCCAGTGGCGAGAACGCGCGACCGCGTTGCTGGGTGAGGACGCGCCAACCTGGGCGTCGGCACTGCTCGCCGGTAGTGAGCACGAACCGTTGCTGCGGGCAGACGATATCCCGTTGGAGGATCTCGAGGAGGTCGCCGAGGTCGTGGTGCAGCAGGTCGGTGACCGGCGAGCGACGTGGAAACGGTGGAACCTCCACGCGGAGGCCGTGCGACAGACGATGGCTCTCCGCTTCGCGTCCGCGAACGACCGGGACGTCATCACCCAGCAGATCGTCGATGCCGCAGAACGGGTCTCGCTGCGCCTCACTCCGCCCGAGCTCGCGAAGAGCCCCTCGCTGTTTCGTCGCGCGGACGGGTCGAGCGTGTTCCGACCCAAAGCCGGAACGGTGTTCTCCTCCGAGCAGGTGCTCGCGGCAGAAGACCGACTCCTTGGCGCGTCGAATGATCGGTCGGCGCCGACCGTACCGCTGGCATGGATCGAGGACGCTGCCAGAACGAAGAACCGCGACGGGCACACCCTGTCGGTGGACCAGGAGCAGGCGATCGCGAAGATCGGCGTCTCCGGCCGCGTCCTCGACGTACTCGTCGGCCCCGCAGGGACTGGGAAGACCACAACGATGCGTGCCCTGCGCCGAGCCTGGGAGCGACGCTACGGGCCAGGCTCGGTGACCGGGCTCGCGCCCTCGGCCGCTGCCGCCGACGTCCTCGCCGGGGATCTGGAGATCGGGACGGAGAACACGGCGAAGTGGCTGCATGAGCATCGCCTCGGGAAATGGAACCTCACGCGCGGACAGCTCGTCATCATCGACGAAGCCTCCTTGGGTGGCACGTTCGCGCTCGATGCCATCACCAGTCACGCCCAGCAGGTCGGCGCGAAAGTGCTGCTCGTGGGCGATTGGGCGCAACTCGCAGCGGTGGACGCGGGCGGCGCGTTCGGGATGCTCGTGCGTGACCGCGGCGACGCCCCGGAACTGGTCGATGTGCGTCGCTTCCGAAACGACTGGGAGAAGCAGGCGTCCCTGCAGTTGCGGATCGGCGACACCGACGTCATCGATACCTACATTGCGCACCAGCGCGTCACGCCGGGCGGATATGACGAGATTCTCGAAGCCGCCTACCAAGCCTGGCGCACAGACCTCGCAGCGGGAAAGAGCACGGTGCTGATCGCGGAAACCCTCGACACGGTCTCTGCGCTCAACACCCGCGCCCGCACCGACCGAATCCTCCAGGGCGACGTCGCTGTGGACGGCGTCAAACTCCATGACGGCAACGAAGTTTCCCGCGGTGAAGTGTCCCAGGTTTTGTTCCGTTTGAGTAGATGGGAAAATCTGGAACATGCCAAGAAAATTTGACCAGGATGCAAAGGACCGTGTGGTCCGTCTCGTGGAGGACCGCATCTTGGCGGAAAGCATGTCGATGCATCCCGCGTGCTAGGCAGTAGCTTCAAAGTTGGGGGTTTCATGGCACACGGCTCGTCTATGGACTTAAGCCTGCTCGTCGTGCGGGAAACATCCCAGAACCTGTTCCTGAAGATTTGGCTACCGAAAATGCCAGGCTACGCCGCGAAAATCAAGAGCTTCGAGATACCAACGAGTTGCTGAAGGCTGCGTCAGCTTTTTCGCCTCACGACCAGGCCCCAAACGTTAAGAAATGATCCGGTTCATCGATAAATACCGGAATCATTTCTCTGTCGAGTTCATCTGCACCGGAGTTGAAGATTAACCGGGCTGGTGGGTTTATCACCTCGCGTGGTTATCGCCAGTCCAAAGCCCGTGGGCTTAAGTGCTCGTCGCCTTCGTGACGCTGTGCTGATTGAACGCATTGGTGCCATTCATCGGGATAATTACGGTGTCTACGGCGTGCGGACAATGTGGCATGCGCTTGACCGTGACGGAATCGACATCGGTCGTGAGCAAACCGCCCGGCTGATGCGCCTAGCTGGTGTTTCTGGCAAAGGCAAAGGCAGATCACCAATCACAACCCGTACACCTCAACAGGCCGGATCTGCGCCCGGATTTGGTCGAGCGTGAGTTCAAAGCCCAAGGCCTTAAACAAGCTGTGGGTGGCCGACATTACCTACGTGCGTACGAAGAAGGGTTTTGTGTACACCGCGTTTGTCACTGACGTTTACTCCCGGCGGATCGTCGGATGGGCATTATCGGACTCGATGCGCACCGAGGTATTACCGCTGCAAGCACTCAACCAAGCGATTGTGAGCGCGAAGGAAACAACAGGCCTTATTCACCATTCGGATCACGGCTTATAGTACGTCAGCGTTGTCTACAACCAGCGTCTCGCCCAGCACGGGATTGCCGCTTCCACCGGAACTGTCGGGGATTCTTATGACAATGCTCTAGCTGAAAACGTTAACGGCTCTTACAAGAATGAGCTGATCCATACTCGCAGGTGGGATGATGTTGTCGAGGTAGAAATCGCGACGTTCGAGTGGGTGTCATGGTGGAACGAGGTAAGGCTCCACCAAAGCCTGGGATATCGAACCCCAGCCGAGGTGGAAACCGAATTGTGGAAGAAGAACCCGCAACAGGGAATAATAGAAATCAAGGAACATGCCTAGGAACAAAACTCGGGGCACTTCAAGCCCCTTATATGGCTCTGGATGTGGTGATTGCTGCAGAACCGTCATCAGTAAGGGTGACTTTTCCATCTACGCGGTAGACTTCACGCAACATTTTTGCGGTTAACACGTCCTTAGCTGCTCCGTGTGCGTATACAGTGCCCGCGTGGAGTACCGCAATGCGGTGAGCGAAGCGCGCTGCTTGTGAAAGATCGTGCATCGAAACCACGACCGCCGCGGGTGCTTCAGCTGCATAGGCGCGAATATGCTCCATGAGGATGAGCTGATTTCTTAGGTCAAGAGCGCTGGTTGGCTCGTCCAGTAGTAATGCCTGCGGCCGGCATACGATGGCCTGGGCGAAGCTTACTAATTGACGCTGGCCGCCGGAGAGCTGGGACATTGTTCGGGATTCTAGGTCTTCTAGCCCCAGCCGCGTGAGGACCGAGCTGACTCGGTCCTGTGTGGATGTGGCTACCCGTAGTCCGCTGAATCCCGTCCGGGAATGCTGGAGTGCCAGAAGTACCGATTCGAATACGGTAAGGGTGCTTTCCGGCGGGGGATCCTGTGGCAAATATACTGCCTCGGGCCCAGTGACGTCGCCGCTGAATCGGCATAGGTTAGCCATGCAGCGCAGCAAAGTCGACTTACCAGCGCCATTAGGGCCGACGAGGGCGGTGACGGTTCCAGCTTCGATCTTTGGGAGACATACGTCATTCAGTATCTGTTCGTCTCCATGGGAAAAGCACAGGTTATCTACCCGGAGTGTGGGTTCTGGCGGAACCGTGGGCGGTTGTTCCACGAGGGGGTCCTTTCTGGGGCAGGAAGTACTGGGAGAGGCGATCATTAGGTTGAGGAGACAGTTCGGGGGCGGCGTCGCAAAACAATGAGGACGACGAACACGGGAACGCCCACAATCGCGGTGATGATGCCGACAGGCAGAATCGCCCCAGGCTGGATCAGCTTGGATACCACTGAGGCTGAGGTCAGCAAAAGCGCACCTGAGATGATGGACGTGGTGAGGAAGAAGCGTTGGTCCTCACCAACGAGCATCCTGGCGATATGTGGGCCGACGAGTCCGATGAAACCAATTGTCCCGGCCATCGAAACGGCAGTTGCCGCCATAAGGGAGACTCCCACCAGCGTGTACGTGCGCAGCTTTGGGATATTGATACCCATGGACCTAGCGCGGTCGTCGCCCATTCGAAACGCGGTCAGCGTCCACGCATTGCGGTAGAAGTAAGCAATTCCGATTAGTGAGATGACCGCGAGAAGGCCGATCTGAGGCCACGTAGCGCGCGTAAGGCTGCCCAAGGTCCAGAAAACCACCTGCTCTAATTGGGTCTGCGAGGCGAGGTACTGCATTAGCGCTAGTAGAGCATCGAAGAGGAACACGATGGCTATGCCCAGCAGAATCATTCCCTCGGTACCAGAGCTCTTTGACCGAGAGAATAGGACGATCACCGCACAGGCCGCGAGGGCGAAGACCCAAGCACTGCCCGCCATTCCCAGCGCTGCCCCGATTCCCGCCGCGGTGAATCCTGAGACGGTGGCAAAGGCTGCGCCAAAGCTCGCAGCGGCGGAAATGCCCAGCGTATAGGGCTCTGCCAAGGGGTTATCCAAGATGGTTTGCATCTCTGCGCCGGCAGCAGCGAGGGTGCCACCGATGAGCACCGCTGTGACGGTCATAGGCAGACGTATATCAAAGATGATCTGCCAGTCAATTGGGCGGGAATCGCTGGGGTGAAAGAGCACGTAGAGCGCCTCATTTGCGTTCAAACTGCTGCCGATGAGGAAATCTATGGCAATGGTGACGCATAGCAGGGCCGTAAGCCCTGCGATGATCGCTACCTTTCGCCTGCTAGCTGTTCGGTACCAGTTTGACCGGGGGCGTTGCCGTTGCGGGGTAGAGTTTTGGTCGTCCACCTCGCTTCCGGTGGCAATTGATTGCGCTCGTGCTCCGTGGCTCATGGCAAACCAGTCCAGAAGGTGCCGCTAGCCTCCACAGGGAGGAATTTTTCATGTAGTTCTTCCAAATCGGCCTGCGGGTCGACATCGGAAAACAGGTCGGGGTGCATGGCTTTGGCAAACCACTCGATGGCTAGGTAGTTGTATGGGGAGTCGTAGAAGTGATGCCACGCAGCGTAGGCCCGCTTGTTCTTGACCGCCCGCATTTCCTTAAGGACAGGTTGCCCGTCAACAACGCGTTGGAAGTCTTTGGCTGCCTGTTCGGTGGACTCGTCGTAGCCCAGGGGTACAAAGCCATTCTTCTTTGGCTGCTGCTTGGCGCCGGTCCAGTCTGCGCCGGTGGCGATGATGACGTCTGGGTCTTTTTCAGCTAGCGCCTCGGGAGAGACTTGCCCCTGCTTGGCGTCGATCATATCGTCGCCCACGTTTTCGCCACCCGCTGCGTTAACAATTTGGGCTAGGTTGGACTTAGCGAAGGTAGAGCAGCAGTCGAAGTAGCCGGGAGCTCGCCAGAGGAAGGTCGGTGTGGGGGTGGCCTTGGCTTTTTCTAGGCGCTCCTGAACCATGTTCACCTTGGACTCATAGAACTCGGCATACTCTTCCGCTTCCTTCTCGTGGCCGAGTACCTTGCCGAGCAAGCGCACGCTCGGTGCGGTGTTCTTCACCGGGTCGGTAAAGTAATCGACGGTAACCGTGGGGATTCCGGCCTTTTCTAGACCGTCTACGATGCCAGCATCCTGGGCGGCTTCGAAGCTGCTTGCGGAGACAATGAAGACATCTGGACGGGAATTCAAAGCTTGCTCAACGGACATCGAGCCGTCGTAAACTTCACCAGTTTGCTCAATATCTTCGATCTCTGAGAATTTCTGTTCGTACTTCTTGTACGTGCCAGGGTCGTTCTGCTCCAGGTCATCTGGCCAGGCAACGATGCCCTGGAGCGGGTTTTCTTTGTTGAGGATGGATGTCGTGTAAAGCATCCGTTGCCCGCCCATGAGGACCCGATCGACGTTCTTCGGGACCTCGACTTCGCGCCCGAGAATGTCGGTGATCTGTTGCTTTTCTCCGTCATCTGCGGTCTGTTGTTCATCGTTAGTGCTGCAGGCAGCGGTCATAAGGAGGGCAGTGGCGGTGACGGCTGAGGCGACTACGCGGGCCATTCGGTGGTGAGGGGCGCGTGGGGTTTTAAAACCGCGAGCCCTAGTTGTCGTGAGGGACAAGGCAATCCTTTCTTCCAAGTGGATCTATTAGGTTAGCCATACCTTTGTTTATCTACAATGGGTGATGAAACTTTTACCCCCAACATTCCCGTTAAGTCAGTTCATTCAGTCGGCGGGAATATGTGCGTAGCAGCAGTACCGCCGTGGTTGCGAAACCCATGATGAGTCCTAACCAGACGCCATATCCTTCCCATCCGAGGAGCTTTCCAAATATCAGAATCCCGGGGACGCCAACCAGCCAGTACCCGACGAGGGTGCAGCGTAGCCCTGAGGTGGTGTCTTTCAGGCCTCTCAGTAGGCCCACTGCCACGTTTTGGATTCCTTTGGCGAACTGTTGCAGTACCGCGAGACATAGGAGCAGGACGGCAATGTGAAAGGTGGTGGGATCTGCCTCTTTTAAGAAAGGATGCAGTACCCACCTGCCCAACAGAAGCCACAGCGCGCCCATTATTCCCAGATACGTGACCACGACGAACAATATGCGTCGGGTAATCTCGCGCACTGAGTCGGCACTCTCGGCCCGAGCCCTTGTGATCAGCACCGAGCCGCCGTGAGAAAAGCCGATGCACACTTGGTAAACGATGTACGCCAGTTGGTTCACAATATTGTGCGCCGCTAGCATCTGTGGGCTAAAGGTCCCCATCACTAAACCGGCGATGGTTGTTATTGCAGCCTCCGAGCCATAGGTCAGACTGACTGGTACCCCGAGGCGGACGAGGCGGCAGATAGTCTCCCCATCTCCTTTACACGGAAGGATGTGGAAATAGGGCTGTAGCTCGGGAATGCGCAGTACCACAATCCGGAAGGCCAGGAAGGTAAGCAGTTGGATGACAGTTGTAGAAAGCCCGATGCCCGCTACCTTCCAGTGATCCGAGGCTGCCCATGTCATAAATAACCAGTTCAATGCGATATTTATAAATATCGATATCAGCGTGATGGTTAACAGGGAGCCGGGTTTTCGCATGCCCACGGCGAATTGGCGCAGGACGTTGAGCCACATCATCGGGACTAACCCGGGTGCGAGCGCAAGGGTCATGGCGAAGGTGAGTTGGGCAACGTGCTTGTCGATGGGCAGAACAAGGACCAATCCGCCTAGGGCGATGACCAGTAACGCGCCGAGAATTGCAGTGCCAGTGGCCACCGCGAAGGAGGAGCGCACAGCCCGCCGGATCTGTTCTGCTCCCGCCTCGCAATTTTGACAAGAGGTTTTCTCTTTTTCCATTTTTGCTGCTGCTTCAGCCACAAGATTTGCCCCGGCCGTCACCATGCCCACGCACATCGTGCGGATCTGGTTGTAAAGCTGCATCGCTAGGCCGCCGCCGGCTATCGCCAGTACGCCCACGGACTGCAGCATCAATACGTCCGTGGTGGTCAATGCAACTCCGGCGAGTTGTACTCCAGCGATGGGAAGGGAAATTCCCAGAACTTCGCGATATTTCCGGATGGATTTCAACCTCGCAGCCACCTTCAACTTCGGACTAACATTCGTCTCGGCCCTCGCTTCTCATCTTCTAAACCTCGCCCATTTTGGCGGCTGGTCTCCAATGTGCTGCGGTTTCTAGCGGTAGATACGCAGCACATCCGATTCATTTGCGGCCTCCAGGCCGTTGAAGCGAATGGCGCTGCGATACATCTGCACCAAAGTTGCAATCGGACGCTGCCGTCTGCACCATGGAAATTAGTGGTTCGCCCCTGCGGATTCAGCTGGTGCTGGCCGATGCCCCAGCGGTACCACCGTTGGTTGAGACCGAATCCCGTTCAGGGCTGGTGTTTGCAGCGGCAGAGACTCCCTTCGGAAAGTATAAAGATTATACCTAGTTTAGGTAAGGCTACCATAATTGAAGATTTCCACTTCAAACACTTCAGGTGGAAGGAGTGTGAAGATGGATAGGAGAGACTGAAGTGTCCCAGGTTTTGTTCCGTCTGAGTAGATGGGAAAATCTGGAATATGCCAAGAAAATTTGACCAGGATGCAAAGGACCGTGTGGTCCGTCTTGTAGAGGACCGTATCTTGGCGGAAAATATGTCGATGCAAGCCGCGTGCCAGGCAGTAGCTCCAAAGCTGGGGGTTTCATGGCACACGGCTCGTCAGTGGACCCAGCAGGCCCGTCGTGCGGGAAACATCCCAGAACCTGTGCCTGAAGACTTGGCCGCGGAAAACGCGAGGCTACGCCGTGAAAATCAAGAGCTACGCGACACCAATGAGCTACTGAAGGCTGCCTCGGCTTTTTTCGCGTCGGAACTCGACCCAAAACGTCGGAAATGATCCGGTTCATCGATGAGTATCGGGATCGTTTCTCCATCGAGTTCATTTGCGAGACGTTAAACACCCACCGTGTTGGCGGTTTCATCACGTCCCGTGGATACCGCCAATCAAAAGCCCGTGGGCTTAAGTGCTCGTCGCCTTCGTGACGCTGTGCTGATTGAACGCATTGGTGCCATTCATCGGGATAATTACGGTGTCTACGGCGTGCGGACAATGTGGCATGCGCTTGACCGTGACGGAA
>NZ_KV827674.1 GCF_001836165.1 Corynebacterium sp. HMSC036D02
CGGAAAACAACACGTTTTGTCGTTTAGGCCTGCACCGACCACCAAAGCGGCCTTCGCCCTAGAGCACCCGCGGGCGCCCTCCGAGCACGACGAAACCCCTCTCCGGCTTAACGGAAAGGGGTTTCATTTTGTGCGGCCTGAGGGGATCGAACCCCCGACCTACTGGGTGTAAACCAGTTGGGGCACTTCCACGCCACCCCCTTCTACTAGCGTTTATGCTGGTGGGAGGGGGTTTCTGCGTTTTCGTCTATACAGTCGTTTGCAGCCGTTTACAGCGGTTTACGGTGGCGCATGTCGTGGGATTGTCGTGGGATTTTGGGGCCTCGACGGTATTGGTGTCACCACCCCTAAAATGTGACCACTAACACACGTCAACCCGCTTGACTTGTAAACCGTAGTGACTATACTTAGGGGTGTAAGGCAGAGAGCACAAAGAAAAGGACAAGAACAATGACCACCTACACCACCTGGAACGAAGCAGTACAGCGCGAAATCATCGAACCACTCGGCGAGTACGCCAACGAGCACGACGTGGACACTATCGCCGACGCCCTCATCAAGACCGAAGGCGAAGGTTTCTACCTCGACGAGGATGCCGACTTCTGGGGCATCGTCGAAGCCAACGCCCTCTAACCCAGCAGCCCGGACGGTCACCATGCGGGGGTTCGACTCCCCCGCCGGGCACCAAGAAACACCAACCACAACCAGAAAGGAACCGCCATGACCACCATCAACAATCTGGCTGAAACTCTCCACTACATGCTCGACATGGACACCGACGCAGCTGAGGACGCGCTACGCACCTACATCACCCAACTCGAAGAGCTAGAGGAGCGTGACATTGACGAGGACGAGCTCAGAGACGATGACGCTGACTTCCTCATCGGTGCCGTGAAGTCCGCCCGCAACGCCGGCGACCTAGGACAGCGCCAGCTCGCCACCCTCGAAGAAGCTGCCGCCGACTATCAGGACGCCGCCGACACCGCTGACGCCCTACGTAGTGAGCGTGACAAAGCAATCCGTGCTGCTATTGCTGCTGGGGCTAGCCAGGCCAGCGTGGCCCGCGCCGCCGGGGTGTCCAAGCAGGCCATCAGCAAAATGGTGCAGCGCTAATGAACGTCGGGGACAAAGACGGGCATGGCCGGTACGGCATCATCGACGGAGATGATGAGCGCATCCTGTGCCACGAGTGTGGGCGTATGTACAAGTCCCTCGCGGCGCATGTGGCCATTACCCATGAGGTGACCGCTGACGAGTACAGGGAGAAGCACGGCATCCCCCAAAAGATTCCCTTGGTGTCGCCGGAGGTCAGCGCTAAGCAGTCGAAGAAGGCGAAAGCCCGCGTGGGGTCTGAGGGGTGGAAGAAGTTTGAGGCGAAGCGTGACCCCACTGCCGCGTCCCACGCCCGCGACGAGTCTGCTTTCAAGCGCCGGGGCGTGGACATCGAGGTCCATGCGCAGCGTGCACGGCAGAATATCAAGGGGGCGAAGAAGAGGATTCGACCCTGTGTGGTGTGTGGGCGTCCCCCGATGAAGACACGGATGGTGGTGCCTACATGTAGTGAGCTGTGCGCCAGGATTAACACCTATCGGTCACACAAAGGTGGGGAGCGGTCGGCACGATGGTGGCGTATGTGGGAGGAGGGTGAATCCTGGTCTGCGATTAGCCGGATGAATGGGTGCTCGCATACTAATGTGCGGTGGACTGTGCGCCGTTGGCAGGAGCACATGTCTGATGTGCGTGAGCTGGTGCAGCGCTCCCCTGGTGTGGAGCTGCAAGCGTGGGAGCGGGATAACCTATAAAACGCAGAAAAGGACCCCCACCCCGCTGTGGGGTGAGGGGCAAAATTCAAAGACTTTCACAAGTCTAGTTGGTGTCGGGGTAGGTGCTTATCTTCCACTCCGGGTACGTCATCATCGGCGGCGGTGGCAAAGTAATGTCCTTCTCCACGGCCCAGAATTGGAGCTTGCGCCAGTAGGCAGCTACATAGAGCTGATACTCGTGGTGGCTTTTGTCCTTGGCGCGTAGCTCCCCCACTTCCTCATCCAGGTTCTGAATCGTCTCTTCCATCCGGTCGAGGCGGCGCGCAACGCTGGCCTCATCGGCGGCGATCGCTGCCTGCTTGTGGCGGGCAAGTGCCTTGCCGGCTGCACCTATGATGCCGCCGTAGTTCTCCGCCGCCTTTGAGAACAGGCCGCTCACGAAGGCGAGGATGATAGCGATGGAGAGGAAGAACCCGAGCGGATTCTTGGAACCGGATAGGAACGTGAGGATTTCGTCAATCTGCACTATGCTCCTTCCGGTTTTTCGCGACTGCCATGCGTACGGTGAGCGCCCAAGCAATGACTCCCCAGATGAACGCGGCACTGAGGTACAGGGTGAGATACCGCCAGTCATCTATCGCGTCGTCCGCATACACATTGTCCACCACCATGAGGGCGAAGGCGATGTAGATAGCTGCCGACAGCATCGCCCCTGAGCGGACGATGTTATCCCTGCGCGTCACCAAACCTGCGGTGATGACCAGGGCGGCGAGGACACACGCCAATCCCCAGGCAAAGGCAGGGCCAATGCTGTCTATCTCGAAGACGCCGGTGCCGGGCCTGCTGTCTCCAAAAAGGTAATCCAGGCCGCGTGATGCCTCTTGGAACGCGAGCGCGGCGATAATCAGCTTAAGGGTGCGCGTCATGGCGTCACTCCGCCGCTGTGGTTGGCCCGGTGTACACCGGCAGCGTGGGCGGGGCGTCCTCGGCTTCTGCGGCCTGGGCTTGCTCCGCCAACCGGCCCGCCATGCTTGGGGTCACACCGTCTACCGTCAGGGCGTTCAGAAGCGTGGTGAGTATGAAGCCGACACCACCGGCGACGAAGATAAACCACTCCGGGGAGTCGGACAGCACGACGGGGAGGATACCTGCCAACCACGCCAGGGCTTGCAGCACCAGCATGATGGTCGCCTTGCGCCGCAGCCACCATGGCTGGGCCACAAGCTCCGCAGCCACCGCGCCAGCCACATACTCGCCCACCTCGGTGAGCATCGGGGACGGTCGTGTCATCGCTTGCCTCCTAGGAGCTGGTCGAGCTTGCGCTCAATACGGACAAGAATCTGGATCATGAGGGCCAGCGCGTCAACGGGGGTAATCCCCTTGCCCTTCTCGTTTACTCCTAGGTGCTTCCAGCCGGGGTACGAGGCCTCAATATCTACGGTGCCGTCCTCGCGGACAATCTTGTCGCGCCCGCCGGTCAGCTGCTGCCGAATATCCTTCACATCCGAGCCAATAGGGTCGGTGATACGGATATCGACGTAGCGCTTGGTCTCCTCAGTTTTGCGGTCGATGTGGTCGAGGATTCTTTGTATGTCGGCCATGCTTAGCTCCTGCTCTTGTTTTCCTGTGAATAGTGCTTCCAGCTCTGCCCGCGTGCCCCGGTAGGCGTTGATGTCCACCGCATGACCGGCCACAAGGGCGTTGCTGCCGAACTGCCAGAGCGCGGGCTTCTGGTTACCCAGCGGGTAGTCCCATTGGCGGTGGTGGTCGCCTGGGTAAATCTCACGGGGCTTGCCCCTCGGGTTGGCGCCGTAGGCTGCGACCCAGAACGCGCCGAACTCGTGGCTGTCCGGCTCACTCGGGCTAATGCGCCCCTCCCAGTAGGGCACATAGGAATACACGCCGATAACGCGCACGCCCCGGCGCTCAAACTCAGCCTTGCACTGGCGGATGTGGTCAACATGAAGGCCCGCGTTGGTCTCCACATCAATCCACATCGGGCGCTTCGCATCGCCCATGACCTCCAGGGAGGCCTGCACCTGCTGCTGAATCGTCGTACCCTCCGACGGGTTACGGAGGTAGTGATACGCGGCGGTGAGCATGCCAGCGCCCTCCGCATCCTCAAGGTGCGACCGGTAACAACGATCCTTATACGTGCCGTCCGTGGTGCGGATGATTGCGAACTCGAGACCTTCGAGATTCGCCTGCGCCAGGCTCATGCCGTTCTGATGCTCAGATACATCCACGCCGAAGATGGTGCCGCCCTGCTTCCCCACAGGACGAGCCACCGCCCCGCCGGGCTGCGCCTCCCCCGGCTGCGCGGCGTTAGCAAGGTAGGGCGCTGGGTCTTGGTGAGCGCCACCTAGGCGACCTGGCGACCCCCACACCTCGAAATGCAGGTGCGGGCCAGTGGACTCGCCCTCGTTGCCCACCACGCCAATCTGCTGGCCTGCGCGTACACGGTCACCGGCCTTAACCAGAATGCCGTCGTGCTTGACGTGCCCGTAGATGAAATCCTTGCCGACGCTGTCTTGGCAGTCGAGCCATATCCACGAGCCGAAGCCGGATACGTTGTAGCGCTCCCGGCCCTCCACCACGGCACCATCTGCTGCCGCGTAAATCGGCGTGCCAATCGGTGCCGCGAAATCCAGTCCCGCGTGGAACGTGCCCCACCTCGGGCCGTAGCCGCTAGATACCTGATAGGTGCCCTGCTTCATCGGGTGAGTAGCCATATTTCGCCCTCCTTTTGAACATGATTAAAGCCCCGTGGCCTTGGCGGTCAACGGGGCTTAGTGTGTTATTTTTCTGCGATTGCAAGTTGCGGCAATGTGAGAACTTTTAACTTTCCGGCGTCTCGTAGCTCGGCTACGAGGTCGAGGAAATCTATGTAGTCCTGCTTGGTGGCGTAGATGTCAGACGATTCTGGTAGGGCGTAGGGGTGGATAAAGCTAATGTGCTTTAGGCCCTGGTCGGCTGTTTGCTGTACGTAGTCGCGGACTTGGGCTACGGTGTCTTTTTTCTCGATGATGGTGCGCTGCACACCTACTGGTAGCTCCTGCATGGGGTACAGGTAATCGTCGCCTACGTAGCCGGTGATGACGGGGTAAGTTTGCTGGAGTAGTCGGCCTGCGAGCGTGCCGGTGTAGTCGGCGGCGCTCTGCCCTGTTCCGAAGCCACCGTAGTTCCCATCGGAGAGGGAGTAGCCGGGCTGCACCCAACAATCCACCTTAGTGTCCAGCTTGGTTTCGAGTACCTGCTTGGAGACGACGATTTGGCGGTAAATGTCCGTCGTGGTTTTCGCGCCCATATGGTCACCGGAGTGGCCCGCGATTACCAGACCGTCTTTCACCCAGGATTTGATTTCGTCGTTGGTGGCGCGGTGGCGAGAGTCGCCCTTATCGTCCAGGTGGACTTCTGGGCATAGGGCCATCGTGCCCACCAAGTTACGCTTTTTCAGCTCCGGCCACACCCACTCGCGGAAAGCTGTAGTTCCGTGGTCAAACACCAACGCGAGCGCACCAGCATCGCCTACGTTGACGGGGCCAACCCTGCGCTTCAAGTCACCCACCAGGGCGGCATGGTCAGACTCATAGGAGGCAGTGGGGTCGTGGGTGGTGAGCATGGCTTCGATAGCCGCTTCCGCACCAGCCAGCTGGTAATTGCTCCCCTCCCCGGCATCTGCACCGTGCAAGTGCTCCCACGCTGCCTTATCCAGAACCTTGTTGTAAATAGAGATGCGCCAATGATGAGTAGGATTCACACCCGTCCACCAGTCCACACGCTGATATGCGCTCGTGCCGAGCCATTCCATCTCTAGGTAGCCCATGCCAGCCCACGGCAAGCCCAGCGCCTTAGCTACATCTTCCGTCGTGACTGGGTAGCGGCCCGGCGGCAAATCCACAACCCTATCCGCAGTAGTCAGCGGCATTTTGTGCCACGTATCTGACTGCCAACCACGGAAATTACCGTTATAGGATGACGCCGAATAGCAGATACGCCCATACGTGGAGTCCTGATACTCCCACCAGAAACGACCAGACAAACGACCATTCGGCCCATCCAAATAATCCACCACAAGCACACCAGCAGAATTTCCTGGCAGCCCCATCGACGACGCCACAGAAGCAGACATAAGCCCATACCGGCCCGGCGAAAGAGACAGAATATCCGTCTTTGCGGAAATCATCCCCTTATCCCACACAGACTCCGCAGCAGAAGCACGAGAAGCAGCATCCGCATACATCTTCGCCTGCTGAACCAAGTCCTGGAGCTCCTGCTCGGTGGCGCCACCCATCGCATCAATGAGCTCCTTAATGATGGCGTACACGCCACCCGAGCTAGACGCATTCGCCCACGCCTCGATGAAAAGTTTCATTCCTTCGGCGGCGACGAACGGAATAGAGTCAGACCAGCCAGGGCCTTCAACATATAGCCAGCCTTTGCCGGCCACAGTAGTGACCGTGAAATCGCCGGACGTGCTAACTGCTACTTTTTGCGGCTGGCTAGTGGTCAGTGCCCCTTCATCACCTGCACGAATAACAGGTGACTTTACGTACACCGAAGTGACATCCTCCACCGGTCGAGTGGTAATGTCGGTGAGTTTGCCTTTCAGCTTCACTGCCATTGATTTCTCCTTTGTAGGGGGCGTACTAGTATAGCTTGGTCACGATGAGGGTGGCGTTTCCGGTTCCGTCATAGACCTGGGAGGAACCAAGAATCACCCCATCCCACCCGGCAGGAGCTCGGTCTTTCAGTGCCCCGTTCTCGTAGATGACAACTTGGCCTTTAAGCACTTCGATTCGCCAACGCCCCTCCGGAATGATGAGCGAGCTGGATCCGATGGTGAGCCATGGCGGGCACGTGGTTTTATTCCACGGCGCCCATGAACCCGTCTTCTCCCCAGATGTGAGGACAGCGCTGTTTGATTGCTTCTTAGCTGTCTCATCGACGTAGCGTTTAGTAGCGGCGTCCCCATCAGCAGCGGGGTCGGCGGTTTGTATCCTGCCCTGGGCATCTTTGGTGACAGTGTTCCGCTTCTCAAGGGCAGTCACTCGCTTGGCAAGCTCAGCAGTTCCTTTGTTCGCGGAATCTGCTTGCGCTGAAATCTCCACGATGGCTTGCCCTGCTTGCTCGCCGGTGTGCCGTGAGTCTTCTACAAGACCGTTAGCGATGTGGGAGCCGTCGATGCGGTATTTGCCCTCAGTCGGGCTTCCAGACTTTGGCCTAATACCCATTGTCTAGCTCCTCCATCGCCTTCAAGCGCTCTAGACGCATCGCCTCAGCAGCGAGCTGGGAAAGCTCAAGGGCGGTAAGGTCAGCCAGAGTCTTAGGCGCGGGGGTCGATGACTCAGCCCGCGCACGCTGCTGCCCTATGGGTATCCACGCCACCTGCTCACCCGGTGTGCCAGACCCGCCGAGCGGGTCAAGCTTCACCGCCGGGCCAAGCGTGAGGGTCACGTCATACAAGCCAGGGCGGGAGAACACTCCGACGAGTTTGCCGGTGTGGCGCTCCAGCCGGATACCAGGCGGGAGGGCGCCCTCCACGATGCGCACACCACGCCTATCAGCACCAGGAACCACCATGTCCATGATGTCCCCAACGTTGGCGCGGGTGCGGTCACTATCGGTATCGAAATCCACCGCCCAGCTAAGGGTGATGGTATCCGGCTCCCCCACCTCGAAGCGAGCACCAAGCTCATCGAAGATGTGGCGTGCGGCCCGTGTTTCGTAGCCTTCTGGAACGATGCCGAGGAACAATCCAGCGTACGGGTGCTCCGACTCTGGTACCTCTGTGGGCACAATGTAGCGGTAATCCATGATTATCCTCCCTTAGTCACAGCCAGACGACCAATGACAGCACGAATGTTTTCTTTGTTGGCCTGGTACAGCTCGCCAGGTGATGCGAGCGAGGCGTAGTCACCGATACGCAATGTCCAGCCAACTTCCTGCCCTGGTTTCGAGGTCCACGTCAACCCACTGACGTAAGCGGCCCAGACGACGCCCCACGCGGTGACACCAATGGTGTCGCCTAGGTCGAAGTCGCGGCCTGGTAGGTACGGGTCAGGCGAGTCAATGGAGAACTCAGCGCTAATGCCGCCCTCGGTCTCCTGCTTCGCCTGCCATGCTTTCTGCAAAGAGTCGACTGTGTTGGCCTCGCCCGGCTTGGATATCGCGGTGAAACGTGAGCGCCCGTAGTGGAATTGGCGGTTCTTGTCTACGTACTCGTTGAGGACAAACAAGCGGTCTGCGGACAGCTCAGCGAGCAGCTCCCCACCACCCTTAATCGCCTCAGCAATAACCGGGCCAATCCCGGGGATACCCGCCACCATCGCAGCCACCAGTGTCTTCACACCAATATTTGCGGCCTTGTTCACAATGTCCGGGGATTTACCACCCACGAGGAAGCGGTGGTCTGTGGACTTGCGTATTTTCACGCTCGGCGCACACATCAGGGTGTACACCACCCACGGCTTACGCCCGTCCGCATTGCGGACATCCACATCCGCAAACTCCGTCGTCGAGGTGATGAAATCATCGCTACTAATCGTGCGCTTCAACTGCCGGAAAGCCTGCCCGACGATACCGGCGGCGCCAGTGACTGTGGCCCTGGGGGCGAAGTCAATAATCGTCGTCGGCAACGACAGCGTCGTGTAGGACGGGAAAGGCTGCGGGTCGCCCGGCAACCAGAGCCACGCGAAAGGCTGCACACCCGCCGCCGCCCACGTCGCTTTGAGTAGGTCCCAGGCGTTATCCCACCTGGCAGAGACGATGCACCACTCGGACCGGGTGCCCGACATGACCGGAGAGCAAATCACCGGATGCATCGACGGATTGAATCCACGCCACTGGCTAGGTGACGTGTAGCTATCAGTCCATGAAAACATGTTGTCCAGCAGCGACGGCTGCTGATAGCCGATGAGGTTACGGCCAATGAGCTTACGGCTAACCTTCTCGGCACTGCCGTCCTGCCTGTCCTCCCACTGCAGCTGCACCACCTTCGAGCGGTTCGCCGGGTCCGCCCACAGCGGCAAGTGCTTTAGGTGCTCCATCGAGTCCACGCCGGACAATTCCACCTCGGCGGGGTTACCCTGCGGGTCGCCACCACGCGGATTAGTCTCAAGGATACGGTAGCAGCGGCGGCGCAGCCCGGGCCGCTCCACCACGACATGCACAGCGCCGTGGATGAGGGCATCCAACCGGCCACCCTCGTCTAAGCGGCGGAGGTCATCGCGCAGTAGGTAGTCCACCACGGGGTTGACCACGCCGGGCGAAATCTCACCCGGCAGCGTCATGGACATGTTGCCCACGTCGGCGAAAGTGCCGCCCCACTCAGCGTCTACCCAGTCCTCAATGTCTAAGACTGGCTCCCAGTTTTTGTCGTACAGGCCGACGTACTGGCCATGGACCCGCATGACGGCCTCACGGGTTGCCTTGTGCTGCTGCCAATTAACCACAGGGTCACCTCCACGGGCTAAGAAAGCGCGGGGTGACCTCTAGGGTCAGTCCCGCGCCCAACTGGAAACTATTCTTTGTGTGTGGCTGCAGCGTCTCCCCCACGAGCACGCCACGCAGCGATGACCAGGTTCCGGTGTCGACGTTGCCGTCCTCGTCGGTGACTTGGCCTTGCATGCCGCGCTCCAAATCAATCCACCGAGTGCCCGGGCCACTACCCAAACTCACGGAAAGACCGCTCGGCAAGGTGAATCTGGTTGAGCGACCGTCCCATTTCAGCCGGAGTTTCGGGGGCAAGTCGCCGGGAGTCGTCACAGTGACGTTACCGGCGTATGTCCTAACACCCCCAGTCCAGACGCCAGAAAAGTTCTCCCACTTAATCTGGTCCTCCATAACATGCAACCCCACGAAAGAAGAAGGCAAAGGAGCAGCGTCCGCGAGCACCACCTCAATCTCCGAGGTATGCCCATCACGCCACTCCACCTTCAACTTCCCCGGAGTCGTATAAGACCACGCCGCACGCCACCGACGAAACGCCACAGACAAATCTTCAGCATCATCAGTAACGAGAACCTTTAGACTGCCGGAAATCGGCGGGACCTTGAACCCGGTGCGGCGCACACCGTAGCGCGTCACCGTCTCACGGGTCGTATGATCCACCTTTCCCTCACCACCGTCGAAGCCCTCCGCCAGGAGAAGCACGGACTGCTGCCCACGCTGATGCGGGTCAGCAATCCGAAACTGGTCACCAGAGGGGGCGACCAGGGTAATCGTTATCGGGTCGCGGTAGATGGACCGCGGGTCGAAGAATTCCATTACATTGCACCTCCCCTAGTCGTGCCAGCCACGGCCACGCTCGTGCGGCGCCGCAGCCTTCCCAGTTCCTCTGTGTTGATGTTGAGCTCGCCCTCAACCTTGTCTACGCGCTGGCGCAGGACTTCCTGACCGTCGAGGTTGATAACCACCGTCGTGCCAGCGCCGCCATCCTCGCGCTTCTTCGGCAACTCCTTGTACACAAGGTCATCGAAAGTGCGAGTCTGGTGCGGCGACAGTACACGCTCAGGCTCTATAACGTCCTTCGGCAGTAGCCCTTTGCCGTAGCCGAGGCCACCGCTGTCGAAGACGGCGCCAGCGCGGCGGGCATCAATGACAGCCCCGACGAGGTCATCATCCTCATGAATGCCGATCTGGGCCATACGCCCGTCGTAGTCACCGGTCGTCATCAGATGCTTGTAGGAGGCCACCGGCGAAGCATTCTTAGCCGCGACACCGGTCTTCGCTTTTCCGCGCTCCTCAACCAGGTTGAGGGTCGCCTTAGCGGCATCCTCACTACGCAAAAGCAGGGAGGTATCCACCATGCCACCGTCGGCACCATCCCACGCGAATGAGAACTCCTGGAACGCACCCTTCAGCTGAACCTCCGGCTTAGCTGCAGAACCGCCGCCGCCGAACACGCCGGTCTTGTTGACCAACTCCTCGGCAAGGCCCATCTGCTGCGCGTAGCGGCCCGGGAAAGCGGAGACCTGAACCTTCTGCGCCGCAGCACCCGGCTCCATGTCCTGCCACTCGAAGGTGTGCAGCTGACGGAAGAACATGGCCGCACTCTCGTACGGGTCCATGCGCTGCCACACTTCGCCCCAAGCGCCGTTGTTACGCTGCTGGAACAAACCAACGCTGTCGTAGTCGGAGCCAACAGCATCGTGACGATACTTGAGCGATTCCGGCACCGCCTTGTTCGCCCACATCTTCATCGGATTACCCGACTCAACAAGCGCCGTAGCCACACCAATCTTCGCGCCCTTAGCACCCACACCAAGACGCTTAGCCGCCTCAGCAATCTCACTCGCAAAGAACGACTGACCCCACTCCGCAGTCTTAGCCTTCTTCTCCGGCTCAATCCGCAGCTGAGCATCCTTAGCAATCGTCGACGGCGCCGCGTTCTTAAGCGCATCGTTCTCAATCGACTGGGCGTTCTTCGCCGCCACGCTAGTGCGCGCCTGGTCCCGAACCTCACGGGTGGTGACAATACTGTCCCCGCTCGGTAGGAGATCATTGCCCTTGGTGGTCAGCAGTTTCTTCAGGACAGAATCCTTCATGCCCAGCATGTCGAAGATGCCGTCTACCGCGAAGTCCAAAATGGACTGGTCGCCCAGGCCCTTCGCCGCGGTAGCCTTGGCCGCATCCTCCGGGGACAACGCGACCGTGACCGTACTCTCACCAGTGCTACCAGTGGTCTCATCTGCACTCACCGTGACGGGAACGCCGTCAAGGGTCATGCTTGTGCCGTCCGGCAGCTCATTCTGGGCGAGAATGGTATTCATCTTCGGCGGCTTCGGCGGCTGAATGGTCTTATAGAAGAACTCGTTAAAGTACGAGTCCCACGCGCCAGCAGCACGACCACCAATCTGACCGTTGCCACGAGCTCCGCCCATCTCCACGTTCGTGCCGTCGGGCAGCGTCGAAGCAGTATGCCCACCAGCCGGGCCACCATTCTTAAAGCCGATTCGCAGGTCACCCTGCTTACCGCGCCCTCGGTGGAATCCATGTGAGGACAGCCACGCAGCTTCATCACCTGTGAAGAATTTACGCGGGAACGGGTTCAGGCCGCTGGCGAGCGCGGCGAAAGCCGACGCGGTGCCGGAGCAATCGCCCCAGTTCGACCCGCCAAACACGTACGGCGCGCCCTCAAGAGAGCGCGACGCCTGATAGCCATTGACTCGAGCGCCTTCTGCAAAGGCCCGCAAATCCTTAGAGGTGATACCACCCTCGGCGAAGTACTGGGCTCGTGCGGGGGCTACCTGTGAAGCGGAGCCGGGCTGTATAAGCTGCCCCTTCTTGTCCACGACAGACAAGCCGAAAATATCAGCCGTCTTGGCAAGAATCTGGGTGGAGCGCTTGCGCTTCGACTTGGCTAGTGGGATGTAGGACTCACCACCGGTTTCCGGCTCAGCCCACACACGCCACTCACCACCCTTAGCGATTTGCGCCCGGTGGTCCTCACGAGCGCCACCGTTAGCGTAACGCTCAAGTTTGTCGATGCCGCCGTCAATGTAGGCGCGGGTGATTCCACCCTCAGCCATGACGACACCGCCGTCCATGAAGCCGAGCATGCCGCGAATCTTGTCCGGCATAATCGAACCAATGGCATTGCCGACCTGACCAAACATGGACTTAATGCCATTAATCAGGCCGTTGATGATGTTCTTGCCGGCATTCACCAGCCACGTACCAGCGGAGGCGAAGACACCCTGAATCTTGCTCGGAATCTGGCCGAGCACGCCCATCATCTCGCCAATCTTGCCGCGGACGGAGTTGACCATGTTGCCGATGGACTGGGCGAATGCTGCAGCCACTCCCTTCGCTGCCTCAAAAATGGACTTGAAGAGGTTCATCGCCGTGTTAATAGTGCCGCGCACCACGTTGGAAATGGCGTCACCCATCGACGAGAAACGATTCCCGATGTTCGAGAAATTACCCGTCAACACGTCCGCCAAAAGACCAGCAGCGTTGCGGAAGAAATCCCATGCGGGCTTAATGACTCCGCTCCAGATGCTGGAGATGAGCGTGCCCATGGTGCGGAACGCGCCGCCAATGATGGCCATGAAGATTGGGGCGACAAACGAGCCCACGGCCTGCACCGCCGACATAAAGACAGACAGCGTTGGCTGAATCACCGAGGACCACACTGTGGAGATGACACTGCCGACGAACTGCATCCCCGTCCAGATGCCCTGTAGCGCACCCATCACCACGGTGCCCAGCACCTGGAACACCGTGCCCATGACGGACACGACAGGGGCGATCCAGGTCTGATAGAACTGGCCGAAGCCTACCGTGAACTCGCCCCACTTGGCCTTCATAAAGTCCCACGCCACAATGGCGAAGTCCTTCAGCGCGATGAGTTTGACGCGGAAGAGCTGCAGAAACGTGAAGACGGGAGAGTCCGGGTTCATGCCCAATGCCTGGGCGTAGTCAGTCGTGTCACCAGACTTCCAAAAGTCGAGCGCCCCGGAAACAATCTCCTTAACGCGGTCAACCGCCCCGGTGACCTTCTCTACCGTGGCATCCCACGCGCTGGAAACAGTCTCACTAATCTGGGAAAACACCGGGCCGAACGTGGACTGAACCCAATCAAGGCCTGCCTTGAACTTTTCGACTACCCAATCCCAGCCCGCAGCCAGCGCATCGGTAAAGGCAGACCACATCTTGCGGCCCGTCTCCGTCTTCGTGAAAAACGCCCACAGTGCCACACCAACCGCAGCCACCGCGGCGACCACTGCAAGAATTGGGGCGATCGCTGCAGCCTGCGCAGCGACATATCCCCACATGGACATCTTCGCAGCGGCAGCGGCACCACTAATCGCGGTAAAAATCGGGGCGACCGCTGCCAATGTCACAATCGCACCCGCAACGATGCCGATAGCCGCACCCAAAGCAATAAACACCTTCGGGTGCTTACCGACCACCCCGGCGAACTGTGCCGCCTTCTCAGCCGCTAACGCGAACATCGGCAGCAGGCCCGTACCGATAGCTTCCTTCGCATCATTCAGCTTTGCAGTCGCCACCTGCTGCTTATGCGCAGCGGTATCAGTCTCGCGAGCAAACTGGCCCTGAGCCGACGACGTTTGCTCCGTCAGCATCTCCAGCAGCGTTTGCGCCTGCGCCTGCTTCGCTGCCTCACCAGTCAGCTTATCCAGGCCCTTAGCAGCCATACGGGCATTGATGTCAGACTGCTTAATCGACACACCATATTTCTCGATGGGGTCAGCCTCACCACGCATAAGCGCGTTGACGGATTCAATGGCATCCTTCGTCGACCCGCCGAAAGTAGCCGCCAAGTCGGCAGCCACACCCACAAGGTTCTGAGACTTGTCCGCCACCTCATCCATGGGCATGCCCATGTTTTTCAGCATCGCGCCCGTCGACGACGTCAATTCGCGATACTCGCGCCCGGACAGGCCGACCGCCTCAGCCGCACCCTTAGACGCGGAGATAATTCCCTGAGCATGGTCCCCAAAGATGGACTCAACGGCACCATACGACTGCTCGGCTTCCGAAGCGTAATCAATTGATTCCTTCGCTATAAGCCCAATACCACCCAAAGCTGCGGCAGCATGGACCTTGTACTTACCGGCGAAGTCAGCGGCCTTTCCAGCCGCCCCCTTGAAAGAATCCCCCATCTTGTCGGTCTTAGCTGCAGCATCTTCAGAAGACCGCGCCAAATCCTCCTGCACGGCCTTCAGACCCAGCTCTTTAGCCTTCAAGGTATCTGCAGCGCTCTGCGATTCTGCACGAGCGCGCTTCACCTTTCCCTCAGCAGTAGCAACCTGATTATTAGCCGTAGCGGACTGCTTTTGCGCCGCGTTGAATTCCTTCTCCGCAGCTGCTGCCTGCTTCGAGTTCTCGCCGTAGAGTCGACGGGTACCCATGAGGTTGCCCTCGGCATCCCTGAGTGCATCAGACTTAGCCTTCGCTTTAGCCCGAGCCTCATCCAGCTCAACCTCAGCGGTGCGAATCTTCGCCGACGCGGTCTGCTGCGACGTGCGGGCATTCGCCAGCTGGTCCTCGGCCCGAGACAATGCGAGAGACTTCGTCTCCCCGCCATTACGCGCAGCCTCGAGGTTCTTCTCCTCACGAGCCACGCGGACAGCGGCGTCAGACTGCTTATTCTTCGCGGTCTCGAGCTGCTGCTCCGCCCGCGCCAACTCCGAAGCCTTAGCATTGCCGGAATTACGCAGATTCTCCAGCTTCGCTTCCGCAACACCGACGTCTGACGCCGCCTGGGCCTCAGCCTTACGCGCCGTCGCGAGCTTAGTGGAGACTTGGGAGACTTTCGCCGCAGACGCCTGCAGCCCACTAGCCATGGACTCACCGGCGCGCTTACCACTGGCGGCGAACTCCTTCTCGACAATCTCGCCGCCCTTTTTCGCCGCGCCCGACGCCTCCTTAACCAGCGTGCCGATGAACCCCTTCATCTCAGCATTGACTGGTACCCACACGGCATCGGACATGACGGCCTCCTAAAGCGAGTCGAGATAGTCCAAGACTTCCTCCGGCGAATGGTCGCCAAAGGAGCCATAAGACGATTGGTTAACAGGTTTCGACCACGGGAACTGGGGCATGTTGTCAAAAATGGTTTTGCCCTTATCCACACCGGACAAGCCGGTGGCGGCGGTGGCCGTAGCCCAGAACATGCGCCAGATTTGAGCGTCCGCCAGAGTCCACGGGGTACGCGCCCCGTTCGGGGTTTCCAGCCAGAACGCCGGCGCGTCCGGCGGCAAACCCTCTAGCAGAACTCGTAGTTTCCGCAGGGTGATGTCCCCGCGGTAGAACTGGCCGAGAACGTCTTTCCCGTAGTGGGCTTCTAGCGACGCTTCCGCGGCTTCCGGGCCGCCGAACGACGCGAGGAGCGATTCAGTCGAGTACCTTTTCCCGAAGAATCAATATCCTGATTACGCTCCATGTACTCGTTGAACACGAGGAACCACAGGTTCGAGGAGCCGCCTGCGGCGAGGAACTTGTCGTACTGCTCATCGCCCATGTACCAGGCGGCAAGGTCAGGCTCCCAATCAATGGCCTGCAGCTCTTCCTTGTCCTCGTCGGTCAGAGTCAGCGGGTCCTGGAAGTCGTAGGTTTCGCCCTTGAAGTCGAACGGGATTCGGCCCTTGTTGGAGCCGGTAGCTTCGGCGCGCTGCTCAATGAGGGCGTCAAGATTGATATTGGACATGGCTGGTCCCCTTTCAAAAGTCTTAGGGTGGCTGGCCCTTTAGTGCGGAAAAGTTTTTGCGGGGAGCGGGCGGGCCAGCCAATTTTTAGTTCCCGCACCCCTACCCCAAGGAAGGTGAGTTAGGCAGCAGTGACGTTGATGGTCAGCTGCTTAGTTGCCGACAGCTTGCCCGTGTCAGTCGCCTTCACGGTGAAGGTGGACTCTCCGGCAGCGGTCGGCGTGCCGGTGATAGCGCCGGTCGATTCGTTCAAGGACAGGCCTGCCGGAAGATTTCCGGTGGACACCGCGTAGGTGTACGGAGCTTTGCCGCCCTTGACCGCCACGGTCGCGTTGTACTCCGCGTTCTGCTTACCGGCGGGCAGCGAGCTCGTGGAGATAGACAGCGGAGTGGAACCGTCCGTAGCTGCGGACGTGTTCGCACCGCCAGTAGCCCACGCGGAGTTCATCTGCCAACGAGCGGTCTTACCCACACCCTCCGGAAGGGAGGCGTTGTAGTCCTCATAGGATGCCGGGTAGGAGGTGTAGGTGACCTCCAGGCCGAACATCTCGTCCTTCTTGAAGACCATCGAGCCACGCTCGGTAATCTGCGCATCCAACAGGTCCAGGCGCAGCGCCTTGTCACCATCGACAACATCAATGTGCAGGTGCTCGTGGCCAAACTGCGGCAGGGCGTCCTCGTAGAAGGCGAAGGAGCCGTCCCCCTGGTCCTCCAGCGCGTCCTCGGACACGCCAAGGAACTTCGCGAAGTTCTCAATGCCGGTCTCCCACAGGGTCAGCTTGACGGACTTCACAGCCTTGGTGATGTCGGTGCGGATTGCGGAAACTTCCTGCCAAGGAATGTATTCCTGCTTATCCTCATCGAAGCTAATCTCCAGACCGTCCGGGGAGATGTAGCCCAGGTTGTAATGGGTATCGGTGTTGTACTTTTCGCCGAACGGTACCGGTTCGGTGCCGAGGACGGAGGAGCGGACAGCTCCGGTCATTCCAACGCGGGCCTTGCGGGCGTTAAAGCCCTCCAGAGTCTTCTGGTCTGCCATGATGTATTCCTTTCAAAGAATGATTGGGCATAGAAAACCCGCCCAGGCCGCACGACCCGAACGGGATGGAAACTTAAGCGACGGTGCTTGTCTAGGTCTTGAGCACCATCAAATCGACTACAGCCCCCAAGACCCGGAGCTGCGGGTTAATATCCTCACGCGTAGAAAAACGCGGACAGTCCACGCTTTTCACACCGCTGCCCTCTAGGAACGGAAGCTGGTGCAGCGCGGCGCGCACCCTGTCCCCTACCGGCGTGCACTGAGCGCGAGACACCCCGACGACCTCCACATCAAGGGAAATAATTTCCGAGATGTACTCGCCCTTGTCCGCTCCCCACGGCACGACCTCACTGCCGGGGAGGAGGTCAACCGTGACGGCGGGGGTCAGTTTCTCGAGCTCGTCCGCGGGCGGTAGATGATCCGCCACCCACAACTCATCTCCGAGAACCTCCGCCACCGCGTCGATAGCAAACTTGAGGATGTCAACGTCGTTCATCGGCGTACACTCCTTCCTGCGCGGCGGGCAATGCGGCCAGCACGCCGAGCGTCCTTGTCGTCAACGTGTCCAACGATGTTTAGGCCAAAGCGGCCATTCGCGTGCGCGTACTCCTTGACCTCCACACCGGCCTCAATCCCGGCCTTATTCAGGTCAAGGCGAATCTTGGTGGAAATCTTGGCCGCACGTTTGTGCACTTTCGCATGGACCGCGTTGGTATTCATTACCTGCTGGAAAATTGCGTCAGTATCAAGCTCGACTCGTGCCACGGTAGACCTCCAAATCAACCTCAGTGTGCGGAAGTAGTGGCCCACGCCAGTGCTCCGGGTCGCCTACCACCCACGTGCCACCAACCCCACCAATAACCCGAATGCGGTCATTGGTTTCGAGCTCGTCAAGCAAATGGGGCGGCTGTGAGTACAGGCGCCACTTCGTCACGACGAGCTGGCTACTGCCTGTCTCGTCCTCACTCGTGGACACCTGCTGAACACTGACTGGCGCGGCGACAGGAATGACCTCCGGGTCATCCCAGGATTCGACGAAGCCGCCATAGTCGCCACGGATACGCCGCGGGCGAAGAATCTCAACCCGCTCGGTGAAAATCAGCTGCATCATGGCCACTCACGCAGCTTGTACTGGTCGATGATGCGCCACTCAGTAGCCATCGGGGTGATGGACCCACCGCCCCCGCCACCAGCCGGGGCGCCCACGCTGATACCGCCAACGCTGACGTTGCCGCCTGTACCAGCGAGTACCGACCGCTGGACGATTTCGGCAGCAATGCGCAATAGGTCGGGGGCCTGGTCGAAACCATGGCGCAGAGTCACCTCAACCGACCTAAACCGGTCGGGAAACTCCCCCTCGTAGAGCTCGAGCATCCCGGACTGAGACCACCCAAAGCTAGAAGAATCAACCTCGGCGCCGCGGATAACAACGCGGGAAATGTCTTCCACGTGCATCGTCGGTAGACGCAGCAGCGTCCCACCGAACGCATCAACGGTGATCGTTTCTTCCTTCACGGGGAACACGTGCCAGCCGCAGAGTCTGCGAATGCCGGCGAGCGTGGCACTGATTTTCTCCGCCAGCCCAGGAGTGGAGGCAGGTACCAAGCCGCCAGATAGGGCCGTGACCTGCGCAGGCGTCAGCTCTGGGGTCTCTAGCGGCTCAGTCATTTACCTCACTCCTTCGGTTCCGGCTTAGCGGCCTTGGTTGCTCCACGACCAGCCTTGTTAGCGGGCTTCCGCTCCTTCGTCTCTGCCTGATAAGGCAGCAGCCCCATGTGAGCCGCTACCTCGTCGGACTCGGCCTGAACAATGTGCTCAAAGCCGTTCTCGCCGATGCGCTTGTAGAGCTTCATTAGGACTCAGCACCGCCTACGGTCAGCTTGACGAAAGCGGACGGGTAGCGCACTGCCAAGGCGAGGCGCTCCTCAGCGCGGATGGTCACCTTGTTGGTGGTGAAGTTATCCGCGTGGGTGTTCGTAGCCTCCACGCGCACACCACCCTTGCGGTACACGGTGCCGCCCAGGCCGAACGCGCCAACGAGGACGGTGCCCTTCGGGATGGCCGGGGTGACCACGGTGCGCAGGCCCCACAGACCCGGCTGCTCCATGACGGCGCCGTTGCCATACGCGCCCTGGAAGAAGCCACCACCGTAGTACTGGCCATTACCGTCCTTCTTCAGGCGAATCGGCTCATAGTCAGCCGGGTTAATCATCACGCCATCGGTGGTCAGCTCAGTGGCCAGGGAGACCTTCGTGGTAGCGGAGAACACCTTGTCCGGCACCTCGTCAATGGAGGCGGCGGTATCCACCTGCAGGCCGTCGCGGTTGAGCAGGCCCTTGATGTTGTTGCCCATGCCGTCACCGGACAGCAGCTGCTTTTCCTCGAAGATGGCCAGCTTGTACAGCAGGCGGTTATCAATCTCAGACTTGAGGAACGGAAGATCCTCGAGGAACTCGTCGGTGATGGTGATCCATGCGGCAATCTTGCGCAGCGGGTCAGTCACCGCGGTCGGGTTCGCCACGTGCACCTGCGGCTTCTGCGCGCCCTCAGCCACGGTGCCAAAGTCGCCCTCGAACGCGCCCTCAATGAAGTAGCTGATGGCGTTGCCGGAGATAGTTCCGGAGCCGAGGAGGTCAGCCAGAACCGGACGGTCACGCTTACCGTGGACAACGGTCTGGTCCACATCGGTGAGAACCGGGGTCAGTGCATCACCAGCGGTGGTGACGGTATCCGTGTTCGCCTTGAACTCCGTCGCGGAAACAGTGGAGTTAGAGCGGTCGCGCAGGATAGACAGGTCGCCTGCGGACTTGAGGAAGTGCTCGCCCAGGGTACGGGCGGCTTCTTCCTTCTTGGCCTCCGGCATGCCCTTGAACAGGGTTTCGTAGGTGCCAAAGTTCTCGGCGGCCTTGAGCTGAGCGTCCACGGTGGCAATCTCGGCCTCGAGGTCGCTGAGGCGGGCGAGCTGGTCCTCGGACGGAGCGCCCGCGGCCTTAGCCTCAGCGACAATTTTAAGACCCTCGTCGGCCAGCTTGGCGCGACGCTTCTGCAGTTCAACATTCATGTTGATGGTTCCTTTCGTCTAGTCGCGCCCCACGGCGCGGAACATGGTCTCGAATCGGTCGAGGTCAGCCTTGCGGCTTTCCTCGCCCTCATCGTCTTCATCGGATTCACCGGCATCCTCGCCGGGCTCGTCCTCGCCACCGCTATCAGTGACCCCAGATGACGAAACCCCCTCATCCGAGGACCCATCCTCAGAATCGGGGGTATCTTCATCGTCATCGTCTTCTTCATCAGTTCCCGGTGGCCCGCCCAGGGACTTCCCGCCCAGAACCTCCAGGAAGCGTTCGGCAAGCGTCTCCGGCAGTGTCAGGTTCACCGTCGGGGACTTCACTGCCAGCACCTCGGTCTCCGGATTCGCGCCGAGCGGCACGACGGACACCTCAAACAGGTCCACTTCCTTGAGGAACCGCACGCTCTTACCATCAAGCTCGCCATACTCACTAGACGTAGCGGCGAAAGCAAAGCTCATCTCCCGAACACGACCCTGCTTGAGCAGGCGGTGCACCTGCGCACCCTTCGGCGAGTCGGTATCAAGCTCGCAGACCACTTTCAGCCCGTGCTCATCCTCCTCAGCGGAGGTCACCATGCCGATATTGAAGTCCGGATCGGCCATATTATGGCCCCACAACAGCGGAATCGGAGCACCCTTTTCGTCCCATGCCTTCAACGAAGCCGCAAAAGCACCCTTCTGCACGACATCCCCGTAACTGTCACGGTTGCCGAACACGGACGCGTACGCCTCAAACTCGGCCTTTTCTCCATCGCCGAGGGCTTTAACCTCAGCGATGACGCTCTTTACTGTCATTCTTCTTCCCCTTCAGGTAAAGCTGATTGGTCATCCGGCGGATCAACCACCTCCTGGTCTCCAGAAGACTCCTCATCACCCCTCAACCCGAGGTTGAGCGGCTGGATGAGGCGGTCGCCTTCCGGAACCGCCGGCATGTTCTGGCGTGAGCGCGCTTCGTTGACCGTCATGAACGGCCCGCCGACTGCCCCGCCAAGAACCGCGGCCTCTTCCTCGAAGTTGCCCTGGAGCTTCTCCCGAAGATTGAACTCGAAATAGACATTCTCCAGATTCGGATGCTCCTCAGCGAGATAGCTACGCTCTGACACGTAGCGCAGGATTCGGGCGTTCAGCTTCTCGCTAATCTGCTTCAGAAGCGGCCCCAACGTGTCGCCGTACAACGATTTACGGAACTCTTTCACGTTGGAGTAGTTGGCGTTATCGAGTAGGCCGAGCATCGTCGGGTTGACGTGATACACACCGGCCACAGTGGTCAGCGCCAGCTTCGACGCCTCCACGAACTCCTCCTCATGGGCGGTAACAGACAGCTTTCGCCACTCCATACCGTCCTCGAAAACCGGAACACCACCAGCCTGCGACCCGCTCTCACCCGTGAACGCCGCCTGGAAAGAGTGCTTGAACCGCTGGCGTGCCTCCGGAGTCCAATCCGGCGCATCCTTCGGACGCGTCACATAAGAACCGACACGCCCGCCACGCTTCCACATCTGCAGCCGGAAAATCTGCGCCTGAACCTGCTCCTCGAGAATCACCCGAAGCGCCTCAATCGGCGACGCCCCAAAACGCTCATCCTCCGGCGACCACCCATGAATACGAATCAAATTGTCCTCAGGAACAATCCGCCCATGAACATCATCACCAGGGAAATGCACGCGAGCGCCACGAACACCATAGGCATCCGCGTCAATCCACTGAAGAATCCAATTCCTCGGGATATGCCGCAGCAGAATCTTCTCCCCATCGTCGGCAATGTAGAGAATCGCCTCATCGTACAGGTCAAACGTAGACACCAAACCGAACAGCAACTCGTACCAAGTTTGGTCAGGGTTCGGTTCGCGCAGAAGCGCACCAATCGGCCCGGAGCGCACCCGCTCACGCCCACCATCCGGCATCAACTCCAGGGCGTGCAACCCAATCTGAGCAACGTTCCGCGCACGGAACGAAATCACCATCCGAAGATACGGCTGCGAACGCCACAAGTCCGCCGGCGACTGATTCCGAATCTGCATCAGAAGGTCGTCCATGTACGCCGACACAATCGGCGCTTGCAACTCGCCTGGCTCCGGCAGCATCGTCGATTTACTGAAGCCAAGCCACTCACGAAGCCCCATAAACACCTCCTAAAGAATCATCAAATCCGCCGTCTCGTACGCCGATTGTTTCGGCGGCTCTGCCTCCGGCTGACAGGCAAGCCAAACAGCCGCGGTCGCGGCCACAATTGGGGCAACATCGCCCACTGATTTCGAGCGGTCCCACATGAACGCATCGCCAGCGCGCCGGTCCTGCGCGCCCGTGGCGGCGGCATCAAGCGCGGGCTGGCCGCGGTGGCGCAGCTTCGACTGAGCAACCAGGTCATAGAACGCCAAAGTGCCCTGAGTCAGGTCAGGTCCAGCCCACTCGCGCACCGTAAGACCCGCCTCCCGCAACCGCGGAATGAGCGTGCCTACGGGAGCACCGCGAGCTTGTACCGCGACCTCACCGTCAAACCAATCGGATGATTCAAGGCGTTGCTCCAGCCACCCAGTCACCCAATCAATACCTGGGCGCGACGCCAGCAACTCGATATGCCATAAACCGTCCGGGCGCTTCATCGCGCCAACGATGTGCGCAGCCTTCAGGTCCACTGCAACATCCAGGCCGACATGTACCTTGGCGCCCGGAGTGCGCCGCGACTCCGAATCCAAGCACGAAGCCCACGACCCCTCCGGAAACTTCGACGGGGCAAGAACATCAACCCACTGGCACAGGTTCTCCGTTCGGAACTCTGCCTCCGTCTTGGTATCAAACTCGGCCTGAATATCACGCACCGTCAACCGGCTACTTCCCAAGTCCGGGTTTGCCTGCGCCCAACCCTGCTTATCGGAAGGGTCAAGGTCAGGGTCAGCCGACCACTCGGCCATGAACAACGTCGCCTTATCAGTCCGCTTCTCACGGATCGCCTTCGATGCCGTATCCCGCAAATGCCGCAGCACTACCGAACGTGCATCACCAGCATTCGACGTAGCCACATTGAAGCCAACCAGCGGCGAGTTCGTCGTCGACGACAACGCCGACCAGCCAGCCCAATCCTTATGCTCACGAAGCTCGTCCATGTAGAGCATGTTCGCCGTCTTGCCGCGCCCAGCCTTTCGGTCCAGGCCCGCAATCCGGTAGACACCCCAGTTCGAGCGTAACGCCTCGAAGCCATGAGCAAACGAAGTGCGTTTCATCCGCTTCTTCAAACGCGGATTCTCATCGCACTCCTTCTCGATGTCCTCCCACAGCTCATAGGCGTCATTCTTCGTTTGGGCGGCGCCGAGAATGTAGCGCAGGCGCTTGCGGAACAGCGCCCACTTAATAAGCACCTTCGCGAAATGTGTCTTACCGTTCTGCCGAGCCACCAGAACCAAAATGGTCTTAAACCGAGGTATCTCCTCCCCCCACACCGACGGGTCATCCGGATAGAGTTCCTTGACCTGCTCCTGGGGCATGAGCTCAAGGCAATGAATCGCCAGCCACTCTTGCCACGGTGACAACGGCTGACAAAGAATCTCACGCGCAAACCAAACGACGTCGAAGCCCCACGACGTCTCCGGCGTCAGCTCACGCAGCGGCGGGGTAAACATCCGCGGCACCGTGGAACCAACCAAGGGCGCCACGGCCTACCAATCCTCGTCGTCCTCTTGCGAGTTCAACCCAAGCTTGTCACGCCCCTCAGGGTTCAGCCCCAACGACGTCAGCACCTTATGCAACGTCGGCATCGGACCAAACGCGGTCTTATGAATCGCGTCCGGGTCCCCAGACGCCCGCGCCTCATCAATAATGTCCGCCAAACGATACGCCAACTGAATATCAGCCTCGTCAGAATCCTCGAGATGGTCCGCCGTCTCAACAGACTTCCGAACTGCATCCCGCATACGCTCAAAATCGCCGATTTCAACGTCCTCAATGTCGTCTTCTGTCGGGTAACCATGCCGTAAAGCCACTGGTCATACCTCCTTCTTGCGCGAGCCCCCCTTCGAGCTTCGGGGAGAGAGGACACCTCACCCCGCCGGAGGCGTCCGTCGCCTACTTCTGCCGTGATTTTCAGGGCCTACCCCTCGACCAGTCACCACTGCTCGGACTGGCTACCAAGCGCGAACACCGCGGTTCCTTTGCCGCGGCTGCGGTTGCAGTTGGAGTGTGCGGCTCGGAAGTTGGCGGGGTCTTCGGTGAGTTCGGGGTGGGTGCTGCGTGGGTAGTAGTGGTCGAGTTCGAAGGCGTCTGGGGTTTGGGGTGGGGCGGTGTAGTCGATGGGTTGGCCGCAGAGGTGGCAGGGGGTGTTGTTTTTGGTGCATTTGGCTTTGAAGTCTGCGGCGAGTTTCTTTTGGTGGCGTGTGTCGGCCCAGCCCATGGCGTGTCCCCCTAAAACGCGAAATACCCCGGCTGTTGCCAGGGTATGAAGTGTCGTCGCGTCGATTGTACACCGGAAGTGGGGAATAGTGCTAGTGGTGGCGGGCGTGGTTGAGGGCTTCGGTGAGTAGGTATCCTGCTCTCCCGTTGGGCATGGTGGTTTGGGTGATGTGTCCGTGGCGTGCCCATCCGCGGATGGTGTCGGCGGTTGTGGGGATGCCGCGTGCTCTGAGTTGGCGGGCGGTGTGTTCTGCGCCGTGCCTGGGTTCGGGTTGTTTGGCGATGGTGTTGGGTTGTGGTGGGTTGCATCTCCTATCAATGATTCGGGTTTGGTTTTGGAGTTCGTCGTGGAGGTCTGTGGCCCAGTTGAGTTCGCTGGCTGCTTGTGCGTGAAAGGCCAGGAGTTGGCAGAGGCGTGGTGCTGCTGCGTCTGTGTCGTGGATGCGTACGCCAATGTCAGCGAAGGCGTTGAACGCAACCTCTCTTAGCTTTTGTTCTTGGTCGATGTATGTGGCGACGTACAACCAATTGCCCGGGGATTGCGGGCCAGGCGCTGGCTTCATTACCCGTACTTCGGGTGGTTTGGGGCGGGCGTATTTCAGCTCATGTAGTTGGGTGTAGAGCTGGCCTAGGCGTCGTGCGGTGTCACGGAACTGTTGCTCGTCAACGCTCATGCTTGTTCCTCCTGCTTGTAGCCGAGGGCTTGTAGCGCCTCCGCTACCTCAATAGGGTGCCCGGTGGGCCTGGGTAGCGGGAGGTGGGCCATATGGTCGGCGTAGTCCACGGCCATGCCCCACTGCGGGAAGCGGCGCCCTTGGGGTTCCTCCCACCAGCTGGCGTGATCGGGTGTCGCTAGCCACCGCCATGCCCTATCCTCGTTGTCTTTGTAGACCCTCCACCGGCTCATGCTTCCTCCCATTCCCCTATCCAGCGGCGGTGTGTGGGGTCGCCGTCGAAGTAGTACACATCGGTCATGCCTTTGTGGTCTCCGAGGTATTCGGCGTGCTCCCACTGGCCTGTTGGTGGTGTTCCGTCGGGTGCCCAGGCGCGGGGCAGGTCGGGGCGCGGGGTGACTTCACTCGTGCTTGCCCATTCGCGCACGGGTCGCCCGTCAACAAAGCAAATGATCTCCACATTTACGCCGCGAAATTGCACGCCGTCAGTGATTGAAATGAGCACTTGGCCCCAAAATGTATGGTTGCCCCACATACCTACGCATTCGGCGCGTTCCTCTACGGTCATATCCGCAAGTGTCTTAGTCATTAGAATACACCTGCCGTTTCGCGTCTCACGCCGGGGATACTGCAATCAATGCGGCCGAAGTGTATTAGCTCTTGATTTAGATGTGAGTACGTAACCTCATAGTCATCCCCGAGCTCCGCATAAATAGGCGTGGGGTCTATCCAATGTTGAACAACTGTAAGGTGGTCTAGCCAGTTCTGCTCCCAGTCGGGAGCTTCAGCGTAGTACTGCATCCAATCCCAGATATGCGCACCGCATGCACAATCAATAGACGCTGAATGCGGTTCCTGATAGCCGTCCCCGTATTCTTTGATGATGGTCACGTGTCCGTGTACCATTCTAGCCATTGTCTTGCTCCATTGCTTCTCGTGCTGCGCGTTCTTGATTAGTCATTGGTGGTGTCCTTTGTCCATTTGATGTAGGTTTCGGCCATGTGTCGGTGTGGGGTGTCTGACCATTCTGTGGCTTCTTCTGGGGTGTAGAAGATGATTCCTCCGGTAGGGGTGCGAACTCTCGCACACAGTGGATACTGTGCAGTGGGTGTGGGTCGGATTTTCACGAAATACCCTGGCTCGCCCACTCCTGCCGTGTTGTGTTCCGGTTCCTTGTGGTGAAAGCCAACCATATTAACCATGCTCTTGCTCCTTGGCGTATTGGGCTGCTGCGAGGACGGTGAGGGCGAAGGCGTTGGCTTCGTCTGGTGTGAGGTCGCCGGGTTCGATTCGCTGCACCATGACCAGCCCGCCAGGTGCCGTCCACACAACAGGGCCGTTTTCGTCGTCGAGCAGCCAGCCCTTGCCGTCGGGTACGAAAATGCTTGGGTCGTTCGCCTCCGGCAGGTCTGGTGCTAGGAGTCCCGCCTGTGCGAGTGCTTCTACCGCATCATTCGGGTGGATGCGGAGGTCTCCGGGCCGTCGGGCGGCTTCAAGCACGTGGAGGGCTTGGTCGTAGTTAGTCATCTTGTGCGTCCTTGTGGTCGCAGGCGGCGAGGATTGCGTAGGCAGTCTCACGCCCCTTGGTGGTGGTGGAGAAGCGGAGTTCACCAGGGTCAGGGTCTAGCTCCACTGGCTCCCGGTCATCCCCTGCTTCGTCGTGGATGACGTGAATGATGCCGCCTTCCACGCTCACGTAGCCGTCTTCCATGTGCCATTCGTGTTCTCCCGTGTCCGGGTAGATGCATGGCTCGGGCGGGTCTGGGGTGAGTAGGCCCGCGTCTGCGAGTGCTTTGGCTGCGTCTTGGCTGGCACCACCCAGGGCGTAGACCTCTTGGATTACCTGCACGGCTTGGGCCATTTTGTCGGCACCAGCAGCGATGTGCGCTAGGGCGCGGTGAAGCTTGTCTTTATCCATTGTGGTCTCCTAGGATGTCCAAGATTCGGTTATAGATGGTCTTGTGGGTGGTGATGATTCCTGCGCCGCCTGCTTCCGGTGCTTGCTTCACTAGGGCGTTGTGTGCTTGCGCTTCGTCGTTAGCCCAGGCAATAAGCTCTTCCCTCATGCGTAGGACTTCCTGTGCGAGGTCTGGGGCGGCTGCTGCGAGGGGCAAATTTCCGGGGTATTCATCCGTCACAGAGTCACCACAGACACCAAACAGGGATCGTTCTGCGGCGTAGACTTCGTGCATGATTTCCTCGGTTCCCCATGGGGTATCTTCGATGCCCTCACTGAAGCGCCACGGGCCGGGTGCGGCTTCAGCCAGTAGGCGCTTCAGGTTGGTGGTGCTCAGGTCAGTCATCGGTGTTCTCCGTTTCGTGTCGGTTGTTGGCGGTGGGGCGGTAGACCCAGAATGGTGAAGGGGCGAACGGTATGTCTGGCGGGTAGTGCAGTGCGCGTTCTACGGTGCGTAGCCACCGCCAGCCATGCTCTTCAGTTCTGACGGGGTACCATGCAAACCAGCGATGCCAAGGGCCAGTGCTCATTCCTGCACCTCTGTGAGGGTGTAGCGCTTGCCGGTCGGTGTGAGGTATCCCTCAAACTCCGTTCTCTTGCACAGCAATGAGGGATCAGTCTCAATAGGGATGCAGATGATCCACTGGTCTCGGACCTCCCCAATCATGGCTACTAGCGGCCCATTCTTTATTTTCGCCTCGGCCAAGAAGTGCTCTTCATCGTTCCATACCACGTCAGCCATTGTGGGGCGGGGTCGTGGTGGCAGCGCTTTGAGGATCATTTCCTGATAGTCCTCTACTATCCCTTCGTTCAGGGGTACAATCCCGGGCTTTGTTGCCAGGCGTGCGAGCCTTTCTACGGCGTAGTGCGCGGCTTCGATTTGTTCTCGGTTTAGTTCAGTCATTTGCTCTCCTTGATGTGGTTTAAGAGTCGGTTCCAGTCGGGGTCGTCGATTCGGGTGAGGGTGGTGCGCTGGCTGTAGGTGTCGCGCCTGTTGCGGCATTCTTCCCGCACGTCGCGGGCGATGACACGGCGCGTGTTGTCCGACAGGTCATCCCAGTGCTTAATGACCCAGTCCACGGTCTCCTTGACTGTGTAGGTGGCGCGGCCACGGGCGTAGCGCACAGCGCCGATGACTAGGAACTCGTCATGAGGGCCAAGCACAATCGGGTCACGCTGCCGCCAGTTGTCAGGATTTTCTTCCTTCGGTGTGTAGCGCTCGTCGTACAGAATCTGGTCGTCTTTGCGGATGTCACGCACCCGCTCCCAGTAGTCGTCTTCGGTCATTGTCCTGGTCCTTTGAGTAGTTGGGTGAGTGTGGCGAGGTCGGTGATTACGTATTGGTCGGCGGGGTTGGTGGTGCCTTTGCGTTTGGCTATGACGATGCCGGCGTAGGCGTTGTCATTCAGCGCTTCTTGGTGGGCTTCGCGTAGCCATTGGGCTGGTTGGAGTCGTCCGCCGTAGTCTTTGCATTCGATGACGATGCGTGCGCCGTGGCTGTCGCGGACGTTGGCGATGTCGCCGCAATCTTTCGCCCCGGTTTTGACGCGGCGGTCTATGCGGTCATCGAGGTTGGCGGCGAGGTAGTCAGCGATGGAGCGCTCAAAGCGTGCGCCGGCTTGTTTTGCGGTTTTTCGTGTTCTGCTCAAAATGGCGCTTTCTTTCGTTTCTGGCGTGTTTGGGTGTTGGTTTGGGGTGATTGCCCATCGGCGGGCTGTTTGTCGCTCTGTGGGGCTGCTGGGCCATGATTTGGGGGTGTTGCGGTGTTGTGGTCGCAGCGCCATGCCTCCCCCGCCTCATACCTCATGCCGTTGTCGTCACACAGGTCGCAGGCATCAATCGCGGCGCGGCGGGCTTCCTTCTCAGCCTCAGCGGCCCGGGCATCCTCCGCCTCAGTGCCCTCACGCAACTTTTGGCATTCACGGCACGGCTCATCCACCCACTCCCCATCCGGGATGTGACGATGCTTCGGGCAACGAGTGCGTGCGGCGTAAGCCGCCGCCAACTCGTCGAGACTTTCAGGAGGGGGGTTCGATGCGTCCGACTCCGCACCTTCGTTGGCGGTGGTTTGGTTTCCCCTTCTCCCCCGAACCCCCTCAACCCCATCCTGCGTTTCCACCCTCTGCGAACGTCTAGAAAAGGTTGTGGTTGTGGTTGTGGTTGTAGGGCTAGGGTCAACGCTAGGGTCAACCGAACCCTTAGGTTCACCCTTAACGCTAGGGTCACTGGAAGGGTCAACCTTAGGGTCAACGGCACCCTTAACGTAAGGGTCAACCGAGGGGTCAACGCTAGGGTCAACCTTAGGGTGAATGGAAGGGTAAACCGAGGGGTCAATGGAAGGGTCAATAGCGCGTTTCTTCAACAACGCCAACGCCTCATCAGACCCCCAACCCTTAAACTCTGGGTGCTCCTCATGCAGCCTCCGAAGCTCCCACACCACAACACCCTTAATCGCCCTCGAGCCCACAGCAGCAAACTCACGCGCCATCGTCGTCGCCAAATTCCGTTGCTTCATCAACCCGTCATGCCGCACAAAAGTCCGCACCAAGAACTCATCCGTATCCTCATCAACCACGATGAAACGACCATCAATAAGTTCACAGGCAGCACGCTCAACATCCTGCCGCGTCCAGGACGCGCACATCCCAGCCAGACGGCCCGCATGCCACGTTCCCACGCCGGCGCGGTTCATGGTGGGGTGCGAGATGAGCACAAAATACAGCAGTTGAGCGTTGTTACTCAGGTCAAGGAACGAATCATCGTTCCAGATAGACAACTTAATCTGAGCAAAATCCCTCATCTTCTTTTCCTCCTTTCTCTATGCTTTGGAACAGTTGGATGAGTGCGTCGAGGAACATGGGCGTGGCGCAGTACACGTCTTGGGATTCGAGCCAGGCGCGCATGTCTTCGCGAGCACGGTGGTCAGGGTTAGGCATGGGTTAAAGTCCGTTGGGGCTGAAATAAACCCCGCCTGTGGACTATCGAGGTCCTAACAGCGGGGTCATGCGGTGGGGTCGACGAGGACGGTGGAGGTTGCTTTAAGGGCGAAGCGCCCGTCGCGGGTTGCCCCGTACACGTAGTCGCCGTCTTGGGTGGCGTAGACCAGGCGGTCGGGCACCAGGGTGGGGTCATACGTGTCGGGGTCCAGGACAATGCGGCAAACCCTGTGATTAGGTAGGTCTGCCGCCGCCATCTCCTGGTAGGGCATCAGTACTCGCCTCGTCTGATGAGGGCGATGACGTGTGCAGCCGCTTTGGCCATATCTGCTGCCCCGAGGTCTTGCAATTCTGCGGGGGTTGGATCATCGTTGCTGTAGTGCTTGAGGTGGTCGATGTCGTAGGCGTAGGCGAGGAGTCTGCCCTCTAGCTTTTTCAGCTTTTCTTGGTAGTAGGCGGCATCCATACCAGTCACCTAAAAGGGAGGTTCGCCTTGCTGGCCTACGGGTGCGGGGTCACCCCACGCCCCCGTAGTGGCGGTCTGGCCCTGGGACGCGGCCTGATTCCACTGCTGCTGAGCCGAAGACTGCTGCGCTCCCTGGCCCTGCCCGCGTGGGATGAAGGTGACATCATCGGCGTTAATCTTGTGCTTACTGCGCTTGTCGCCGGTGTTTTTGTCTTCCCAGCGGTCTTGCTTCAGACTGCCTAGGACGATGATGGGGCGTTTGCCGTTTTGGGTGTAGTCGTGGAGGAAGTTCTCTCCCTTCTTGCCCCAAAATGTCACGTCGATGAAGCAGGGTTCGCCGTCCTCCCACTGCTGGGATTGTTGGTTGTACTGCCTCGTGTTGTGGGCGATGGTGAACTCCACAACGGACTTACCGTTGGGGGTGAAGCGCTGCACAGGTTCCTTCGTCAGGTTGCCGCTAATCGTGATGTGGTTGACCATCTACTTTTCCCCTTCCAGCTCTTGCCAGCGGGCGCGGCACAAGTCCATTACTTCGTCTGGTACCTCACCTGATTGCTTCAGGTTGGCGGCGAAATCGTTGACCTGCTCCGAGGTGGTGAAACTCTCCAAAGTCTCCCGAACATCGTTGATGAGGTCATCATCAACCACCACCGGCTCCTTCTTCGTGGTCAACGCAGGCACCGGCGCAGCCTCAGCCTTCGCACGCACATCCTCACGAGTCGCGGTAGCCGTCACCGGCTTCGGGGTAAACGCCGCGTCCTCCGTCTCTGAGTAAAGGCCCATCAGCGGCCCGGCAGCAATCATGCGAGACAGCTCAGCCTGGCACTTAGAGCGCAGCATCTCCTGTGGATTCGTACCATAACGCTTATTGGATACATAGCCCGCTTTCTTAGCGCGCTCCATCGTCCACGTCACCGACTGCTCAGGCCCACCAGGCTTACGGCCTGCCCACGTCACCGACTCGTCAGAGGCTTCGACCTCCCACAGCTCACATCCCGCGTTCTCCGCCACCGCGACCATGGCGCGGGCGTACATGCCGGTCTTACCGTTGATGACGAAGAATGCTTCCAGTGCCCCGTCGGGGTCGAAGCCCAGGGCGGTACCACGGATGATGGCGGCGGCGGCATCCATGGGCTTGTTCTTGTAGATGGTGGGGCATGCGCCGGTCTTGGTGATGAAGTCGGCGTAGTCGAATGCCATGGCTTTCAGCTCAGCGTGCTGGCGGAGCTTGGCCACGCCCTTCTCCATGAGGGTTGGTGCCTTGTTGGGGTCGTAGAGGGTTGGGGTTTGGTCTGGGTTGTAGGTGGAAATGTCAGTCATTACTGCTCCTTGATAGTGAGGCGTGTGTAGCCTTCGCGGGTTTTGGTCTTGAACTTGGTGTAGAGGTCTGCGTGCGCTTTTCGGAACGCGGCAGAATCAAACACCTTGCTTGGTTGCGTGGTGGAGACGGTGAGGTGGTAGCCGCCGTAATCACCGGTGTGTGAGTCACCGGTCAGCGCCAGGATTTCCGCCTTGAGGGCGTTGATGCGCTTCTTGAGGTCGTCGACTTCGGCGGTGAGCATGGCGTATTGGGCAACAAGGTCGGTGACGTTGTCCACCTGGTCGAGGCTGGTGATTTCGCCCATCCACTCTGGTGTGGTGCCATCCAACCAGGCGAACCACTCAGCGGCGGTGTCCATCAACTCCTGCGCGAACTTCGGGTCGTAGAGGATGGTGCGGTGGTCGAGGGCTACCGGCGTGAAGTCCTCATGTACCTCCACCAACAGGGCGCAGGCTTCTGCCCCGGTGTAGTGCATGTTTGCCTGAATCTGTGCGTAGTACTGATTAGGGCACCAGTCATGCCAGCGGCCACCTTGAAACGGCTCAGTGCTGGTCTTAATCTCCCCAATGACTTCTAGGTCTTCGGCGTAGAGGTCTGGGGTGCAGGACAGGCGTTCATCATCGGGTAGGAAGATGGTCTGTGGCTCCGCGTTGTAGACGAGGCGTGAATCAACTTCGTCTATCAGCACCTGGGCCAGGAGTGGTTCGCGGGCGCTGCCCCACTCTGTGTATTGGTTGCCGTGGAACTTCGAGCCATGTTCCTTAGCGTCGCGCACCTCATGCCACGTTGCGGCATTCCTACTACAGTGCAGGCGCGCCAACTCCGTCGAGGTCAACTTTCCTTGACGAAACGCCAGCCAGTCCTCGTTGTCTGCCGGTTCGTAGCGTCTCACTTCTTTCCCTTCTCGTCATAGCGGGCCAAAGTCATGTCAGTCAGCGTGCACGCAATGTCAGGCTCATAGCCACGGTCCATGAAGGCCTGCATCACGTCGTCCGCCTCTTCAATCAACGGCTCCATGTAGAGGAAGTGCGGGGTGATACTGGTCAAATGTTGCGGCATCTTATTCGGTGTATTCATGTCATCCTTTGGGTGTTGAGAATCTTCTTCGCGTGGCGGGCATGCTCATCGCAGAACCGGAAACCACGCCCCAAATCAAGGTCATCAGTTCCGATGCGGGTGCAGGCGTGGTAGAGACAGCCGTGCTCATCGCGGTAAGCAACGAGCGCTTTCGTGGCCTCCGGCTGCGTCTTAAAAGAGGTGGGGCGTGGGATGTTTACCCACCAGCGGCCACGCTTAAATCGTGCTGGGGTGAGCTCCATCGTTGAATATGTCTTTCAATCGTCTTCGGGGTGGTGTGGTACACAGCGGCAAGCCGCTGCACAGCGAGTTTCGGGCCAAGCATCATCTCAAAATGCTCATATTCCTCGGCCACAATCTGCCCCTTGGTGGGCTTGCTCCGCACCCGCTTCTTCACGGGCTTGTTCTTGGTGCGGTGCTCCCCCATCTCGTGCACAAAGCGCAGGGCTTCACCCCAACTTGCAGCGGGAAACACCGCGTCCCCCTCGCGTACGTGCCACACGCCGGTGATGAGGTCTTTATGGATACTGGTCATCACATCCACACCGGCGGCATACTGATGAAAGCGTGGGCGACGAAACCGACGAGGCCACCAAGAATGCCGGTAGCCCAAGCCAACCTTGTGCGTTTCGCAGCGACATCCTGCCAGTAAGCAACACGACGAGCATCAGGGGACGTGCGGGGAGGTCGTTTAGAATCCATGTTCAATTTTCCTTTTCTCTTTCTCAGCCAGGGTGGCCAAAAGATGGGCTTGTGCCGCGTTGTCTTTGATGCGGCGGCGGATACTCTCCGGCAGTCGGGTCATGGTGTACAGGGCGCGGTACCGGCCCTCAATGTCTTTGAAATGCGCGATGGCTTGGTCGATGGTGATTTCCCGCATGTCAGCTCCTCCGCATCATGTAGAAACGTGGCGAGTAGGCGCGGTGCCTGCGGTGGAAGATGTGTTTGAGTAGTCGTTTCATGCTGCTCCTTGATTCATGTACTGGTCGAGCCAGGTGGTTGTTGTGCGCCAGGTCTTGCCCGGCTTGCGGGCCTCAATCTCGCCGCGCCGCATCAAAATGCGGATCGTTTCGGCATGCAGGCCCGTGTACTCAGCGGCATCCTTAACGGTGAGCCAAGCCGGTGTAGTATTCATGGGTGTCCCTTTCTGGTGGACAGAGCAAAGCCCCCGCGCATTTTTCAGTGCAGTCGCGGGGGCATTCTTATGTGGGGTTGCAGGTATGCAGAGCCAAGCGAGCAGTGTCCGACCCCGCGGGTTACAACCTTGACGCTCCATTTCGCCTTAGTGCAGGAAGAATGCGCTTAACAACCCCTCGTGGCCAGCCGGGGAATCGAACCCCGATATTGCTTGCAAGAATCATCACCAGCGATATAGGCAATAAGTGATGAATCAATAACCTTTCTGGCCTGAGTGCTTCGCCCGGGATTCGAACCCGGATACCTCAATGGGTGCCGCATTTTGAGTGCGGTGCGTCTGCCGATTCCGCCAGCGAAGCGTGTATTTATGTCAGCGCCGCTCGTTCCCTCCCAACCACGTTGGGGTGCCTACCTCACGGTTCGCCCCGGTCATCGCAATCTAAGAACCATGCTCACGGGGCCGGTATCATCCGGCGCTCTTCACTATTCAGTTGTCATTCATCACGGCCTGCTAGTCCCTCAGCTATCCCCTAGTGAGGGCGCTAGCGGCCTGGTGCCCGTGGGGAGGCTTGCACTCCCCATGCCTGCTAAGTCGGGCTATAGTGTTTCGAGGTAGAACCCTTGACCGAAGGAAGGCCAGTCAGGGTTATTGCAGGCCCACAGGTCTGCGCTGGTGTTGTCCATGCGTTTCACGTGTACGTGGCGGTATTCCTCGCGGGCATGGGCAAGGGTGGCTTCCACCGCTTCCGCAAGAGTGTTGTGCGGCAGTCTTTCGGTGATCGGAGTTGCACCTTCGAAGTGGGTGCGAGTGATGGTGGGCATATTGGTTCCTTCTTTCGGGCTACTTGTAGCGCCTGTCTGAGATGCCCATTAGGCAGACTCCGGCAAGATGTCATAGATAGAGCGGTCCACCTCAATGCCGGCATTCTTGGCTACGGTGATTGCCCACCCGGCCCGCACGTACAGTGTTTGGCGCACCTGCCCGTTGTGGTAGCGCGGGGCATTGTGCTGGGCGCGCAGGTCAAACAGATTCCGGTATGCGGCATAGGCGCGGTATTCGTTGCGGTCAACCACGTCACCCTTGCGAGATGACCATTCGCGGGTCTGAACCTTGCGGTAAATCATTTTTGCGTCTAGAAGTTTCTGACGAGCTTGTGGCTCAGTCAGCCCGAAGTGTGCGCCCCAATCTTTGACGGTCATGACGTCGGACTCGATGGATACGCAGTGGTCGTAGTACTCCACTTTTGGCTTCGCGGCTTCGAGTGCAAGGGCTTGGTCTGCGGTCTTTGCCTCCAGCTCCTTAATGGTGCTGTCAGCAACCTTGATAGCCCGAGCCATGAGCTCTTCCGGGGACAGCTGCGCTGGTTCCTTCGCCCTGCGCTCGCATTCGATGAAGTACTGGCGAGCCTGCTTACCTTTGTCCGTGCGCTGAATCATGGAGATTTCCTTAGCCATGTCCAGGTTGATGATGTGGTTTACAGATGGGCGCCCACCGGTACTTTTTCCGGTTTCTCGGATAAAGTCCTGACCTGCAAGAAAGCCGTATTCCTCCATCCGGGCGAACCACTGTGTGTATCGCTCCGACACTTCCAGGAACTTGTGTAGGTCGCGGCCCATGACTGCCTGAATGCCGTCACGGTCTTGAATGGGAATTAGTTCACCCATGATGTAGTCTCCTAAATAGATTGTTTTGGCCCCGCTTCGGCGGGGTTTTCTTTTATGCGGTGGCGTAGTACTGGTCCCAGACGCGCTGCATCAACGGTCGGTCTGCTTCGGTGTAGCCGTTGACCTGGCGCACCTGACCGTTCGACAGGGTGAGGTCGTACTTTTCCGGCTCACGACCGCGCTCAAGCGTGTACAGCGCCTTCATGCGCTTGCCGAACATTGGCGCCACGGACTTCATCTTCTTCGTGGACAGGTTCTTGGACTTGAGGAAGTCCGCGGTGTACAGAGGCCGGGTCTTCGGGTCGAGTTCCGGGGCTTCGCCCAAGCCACGGGCCAGGACGATGCGGGCCTTTGCTTCCAGGTGGTCAGGGTGGATAAGCCCCTTCGCTGCTTGGCAGAGTTCCATTTGCATCTGCGACTGCCGCATGAGCGCGTTTAGTTGGTGTTCTTCGGCGCGGGGGTTGATGGCGCCGCCTTGGTGGAAGTAGGCGTCGAGGGCGTTAGCGGCTTCGAGCTGGTAAGCCTCAAGCATCGGGCGAACCGTCTCAGAGACCATCGACCCGTTAATCGTGGCGAGCCACATGGTGAGCGTGCGACGGTCAACCATCGCCATTTCACGGTTCTTGCCGTCGGTGCCAACCGTGGTCAAACTGACCATGGTTGCCCATGGCTTGTCCTTGAGCTTGCGATGCTGGCTCTTCCAGTCGATGCCAAGCGCGTCGCAGATGTGGCGAGCAGCGGCCCATTCCGTGCCGTCATGCTGCACTGCCATGATGGGGGTTGAGGTGCCAGGCACCGGAATAGTTACTAGCTGGTTTCCCATTGTGCTAATCTCCTTGTTGTTAACTCTCTTTTGGCTCGGTGTTCCAGCACCGGGCCTTTTCTTATGCGACGGAGCGAACTCGAACTCGTCGTATGCGCATTTCTTCTTCGGTTACGTCGAATACGTCCTCAAATGTGACGGGGAAGTTCGCGAGGATTGAGCCGATGAGGCGCGGCCCGGCTTCTGCCCTGTCGTTGAGTTGGCGGCTAATTGTGGATGGTGCGCAATCAAGTTTTTCTGCGAGGGCTGCGATGCCTCCTGCTTCATTGACTGCGTTCTCTAGCCACTCTTTGCGGACTCGAACTGTATGAAGGAAAGTCATGCAACCTCCTTGTTTGTTCTTTAGCAAACCCTGTTTGGGCTTACACAAATGAAACTACATCAGTGTTTGTTCCTGCGCAAGTTTTCTTTGCTTTGCCACAATCACTTGCACTTTTGCGCGTGCGCAAATATGGTTAGAGGCATGAGTTCAACACGCTGGTGGGATTACATCGAGCCCATAATCGGAGACATGACAATGCGCGACGCCGCCAAAAAAGCAGGCTTCAACCAAAGCGCCTTCACCCGCTGGAAAAGCGGAGCTAAAGCAGACCCCGAATTCGTCGTTAAGTTCGCCCGCGCCTTCAACCTCAACGTTCTAGAAGCTCTTGTGGAAGCCGAATTTATAACCGAGGAAGAGGCGGGAACAAACGATTCAGCTCAACAGCGACGTCAAGTCGCTCAAGAGTTAGAGAAGAGACTGAATGATGTATTTGAGGCCCAGAAGATGATTGAAGTTCGTTTTGACGCCGTGGAAACACAACTCTTAAAAACGCTCAAGGACACAATGTCCAACGAACAATGGCAAGCATTTACTGGCCCCCTGGAAGCAGATTCGAATCCGTACAAGTGGGCCGAAATCGCGCAAGGACTTACGAACCTTGGTTCGCACAATCTATCCGTCGTGTCCGACCCGCATGCTTCACTACCGGATGAGGATGACGGCACCGTCATGGAGTGGGATGACAGCATCCCGCACGCCGCTGACTCCTCCCCCGACGAGCAGGCAGAGCGCGAGAAACGAGGTGAAGACTTGATTGATTAACCTTGACGCCCTAATCGACGTGGCGCAGGCCCGGGGCTACCGCATCAGGTGGCACCGTGGCGGGCCTAAAGCCGCATGGCTCCCCCACAAACACACCATCACCCTGCGCGTCGGCATGGACGATGTCACCACCCTGTGCTCCCTAGCCCACGAGCTAGGGCACGCGCACTACGGTGACCCGCCCGGCCACCACGGGGCACACGAGCTACGCGCCGACCGCTTTGCGGCCCGCATCCTCGTCTCCCCCACTGAATACGCAGCAGCAGAAGCACTCTACGGACCACAACCTTCACTCATCGCTCACGAGCTCGGCGTGACGGTCAAAGTTCTCAAAACTTGGCAATCTCTCTATGAAAGGACTCTCACATGACCAACAGCACCCCATCCAAGAAGCCTAAGAAGCCGTGGTGGAAGAAGTGGTGGGTACTCCCCCTTATCATCTTCGGCATCATGTTTGTCTCCGCACTCTTCCGCGAAGGCAGCACCAACAACGAGGCCAGCGAGCCAGAGGAAACCACCGTGGAGCAGGCAGAGCAGCCAGCCGAAAAGCATCCAGAAGAGGAACAACCAGAGGAGGAAAAACCCACCGAAGAAGCCGCACCAGAGCAGCCCACCGTCAGCCACGCCGGCCAAGAATGGGAATGCCTGCCCGTCCCCGACGACACCATGAGCCGCATCATGGACGGTGACCTGTGGGATGACGGGGCGCACGCCACCGTCGAAAAAGCAGTCATGGTCCAGGGCGTGGACAACAACTTCGTCGCCGCCAGCATCAAGTGGGAGGGCGAGGATGAACCTTTCTCCGCTGACTTCACTACCGCATTAGATGGCGGCGGGCCAATTACCGCAGCATCGTCTGGCACTGCGTCCCTATTCAACTGGCCGGAAACCCCCGGCGGACCGTTCGACGGTACCGGCGCGGCACAAAAGTGCCTCAAGAACTAGGAATGCCTTCACGGAGCTGAGCTCAATACGCGAAGGCACCCTAGGCCCAACCGGGGGGATGTGGGCCCAGCAACAGCATAAAACAAGACCGGCCCTGGCGCTCAACATGTGGAAGTGGAGGAGCACCAAAGGCCGGAACACGAACCCCGTTTTGGGGTCGGAGTTGTCGCCCGGGGCGTTCTTTCAGCCCTGGCTAACAAGGAGAAAGCATAATGGCATCTATTAGGTCGTACAAGGCCGCAAAAGGTAGGGCGTGGCGAGTACAGTACCGTGGCCCTGACGGCAAGAGACACACCAAACAAGGATTCCGCACCAAGAACGAAGCGCAAAAGTGGGCGGACATCAACGCCACTCACATGCACCAACAAGACTGGATCGACCCCAACGCCGGGCGTATCAAAGTCGAGGAAGTACACGCCGCATGGTGGGCCACCCTCGCACCTCGGAAACCCAACTACCGCCGCCAGCTTCACTCCGCGTGGGAGTACCACGTTAAACCCCAGTGGGGCCATCGGCAGGTTGCCAGTATCATGCCGTCCGAAGTGCAAGCCTGGGTAGGGTCAATAGAGAAGTACCGCCCCGGGCGCGGCGACGATGGGGAGGAGGATAGCACGCCATCAGCAACCCTCGTCCTGAACTGTCATGCGGTGCTCATGCAGATTCTAGAAGTCGCCGTCAATGACGGGTTGATGCGCAAGAACCCCGCCAAGGGTATCAAGCTACCGAAGAAACCCGGCCCAGTGAAGGTGTATCTGACACAGGAACAGCTCAACGCCCTGGTGCGTGAATGCGGCCCGCGTGGTGACATTATCGCGGTGCTAGGCACGTGCGGTATCCGGTGGGGTGAGTTGGCGGGCCTTAGGGTGCGGGATGTGAATGTTCTGCGTCGTCGTTTGACGGTGGCGCAGGCCATTGCTCGTGATGATGCGGGTGAGTGGGTGCCGATGGAGCCGAAGTCGTGGGAGCAGCGGACGGTGGCGGTTCCTGCGTCGATTATGCCGCTTATTGAGAGGGCGATTGAAGGTAAGGGGCCGGATGAGTTTGTATGGGAGCGTCCTAGTGGTGGGTGCTTGCGCCCGTTGGGACATACGTCTTTCTTCGCTCATGCGGTGAAACGCTGTGTGGAGGATGGGCGTATTCCTGGGCGGCTAACCCCGCATGGTTTGCGCCATGTGGCGGCGGGCTTGATGGTGTCCTCCGGTGCGTCGGTGAAGGCGGTGCAAAAGCAGTTGGGGCACAAGTCTGCGATGCTCACGTTGGACACGTATGCGGATTTGTTTGATGGTGACCTTGATGAGGTGGCGGGCCGTATGGATGAGGGGCTTCGTGGGATGTCGTGGAATTGTCGTGGAATTGCGTGAGGGCCACCTCCTACGAATGTGGAAAGTGGCCCTGACCTGGTGCGGCCTGAGGGGATCGAACCCCCGACCTACTGGGTGTAAACCAGTTGCTCTTCCAGCTGAGCTAAAGCCGCAGTGCACTTGGTGTGCTCGAACAAGATTAGCCCATAGGCACCCGCAGCAACAAATCGGGGTATGATTCGCCGCTGCGAATGTCGCCTGAGCAGGTATATCCTGCGATTATTCCTTAGGGCTTCTTGGTGTAGCCACGGGCCACAAGGCACGAACCCTGCCACTCGCCGAGGCGCTCGGCCTTGGTCTGTACGAGGCCGGCCAGCTGTGCGGATTCGGAGATCTCACCCGGCTCCAGGTTGCCCGGCTTTCCAGCGCCCGGGGTCAGCAGCCAGATGCGGCCGGAATCACCCAGGGGACGGGTGGCATCCACCAGCCCATCGACCAAGTCGCCGTCCTCCGCGCGCCACCACAGCAGCACAAGGTCACACAGCTCGTCGGTCTCCTCCTCGAGGAAGTCCTCCCCCAACACGTCCTCGATGGACTCAGAAATCGTGGAGTCACAGTCCTCGTCCCAGCCAAGTTCCAGGGCAATCTGGCCCTCCTCGATACCGAGCTTGGCTGCAAATCCCGTCACTCGCTGAGTTCCTTCCGATGAAGTCGTTGATGTCATGCAGAGTATTTTAACGTCTACGGTGCACTTTTTCGCGTCGAACCGCCCCCGATCTTGCCCAGAGGTGGACATTTTCCCCCATAAAACCACCCGTGGGGGCCTCCGAGTGACCCACCTTGAAAGGGGCGCGTATCCTAGAGAAAGATCTTTGTACTACGAACCAGGAGGATTTAATGGCCGACTTGGACGCCCACAACGGCGACTCCAACTTCCCCATCGTTCGCGATGGCGTGGCAGCATACCTGCATGACTCCGACCCAGAGGAGACCCGCGAGTGGATGGACTCCCTCGACGGTCTTCTCGATTCTTCCGATCCGGAGCGCGCACGCTACCTCATGCTGCGTCTTCTCGAGCGCGCTACCGCAAAGCGCGTGCCGTTGCCGTCCCTGACGTCCTCGGATTTTGTCAACACCATCCCCACCTCCCTGGAGCCGGAGTTTCCGGGCGATGAGGAGTTGGAGAAGCGCTACCGCCGCTGGATCCGCTGGAACGCGGCCATCATGGTGCACCGCGCACAGCGCCCGGGTATCGGCGTCGGCGGACACATCTCTACTTACGCGGGCGCTGCCCCGCTGTACGAGGTGGGCCTGAACCACTTCTTCAAGGGCAAGGATGATCCCTCCGGCGGTGACCAGGTCTTCTTCCAGGGTCACGCTTCCCCGGGTGTCTACGCCCGCGCCTTCATGGAGGGCCGCCTGAGCGAGGAGGACCTCGATGGCTTCCGCCAAGAGCACTCCCGCGGTGAGGGCAATGGCCTGCCTTCTTACCCGCACCCGCGTCTGATGCCGGACTTCTGGGAATTCCCCACTGTGTCCATGGGCCTTGGCCCCATCAACGCCATCTACCAGGCACGCTTCAACAAGTACCTGGAGAAGCGCGGAATTAAGGACACCTCCAAGCAGCACGTGTGGGCCTTCCTGGGTGACGGTGAGATGGATGAGCCGGAGTCCCGCGGTCTGCTGCAGATGGCCTCCCTCTACGAGCTGGATAACCTGACCTTCGTGGTCAACTGCAACCTGCAGCGTCTCGACGGCCCGGTGCGCGGTAACACCCAGATCATTCAGGAGCTGGAGTCCTTCTTCCGCGGTGCCGGCTGGTCCGTCATCAAGATTGTCTGGGGCCGCGGCTGGGACAAGCTGCTGGAAGCCGATAAGGACGGCGCCCTGGTCAACATCATGAACACCACGTCTGATGGTGACTACCAGACCTTCAAGGCTAACGACGGCGCCTACGTGCGCGAGCACTTCTTCGGCCGCGATGAGCGCACGCTCAAGCTGGTGGAGGACATGTCCGATGATGAGATTTGGGCACTGCGCCGCGGCGGCCACGACTACCGCAAGATCTACGCCGCATACGACAAGGCGCTGAGCTACGCAGGCACCGGCCGCCCGACGGTCATCCTGGCCCACACCATTAAGGGCTACGGCTTGGGCCACAACTTCGAGGGCCGCAATGCGACCCACCAGATGAAGAAGCTGACGCTGGAGGATCTGAAGCTTTTCCGCGATAAGCAGGGCATCCCGATCAGCGACGAGCAGCTCGAGGCAGATCCGTACCTGCCGCCGTACTACCACCCGGGCAAGGATGCTCCGGAGATCAAGTACATGCTGGAGCGTCGTAAAGAGCTGGGCGGCTTCCTGCCGGAGCGCCGTGAGAACTTCGAGACTCTCACCGCCCCGGATCTGTCCAAGCTACGCTCGGTTCGCAAGGGTTCCGGCAAGCAGGACGTTGCCACGACCATGGCTCTGGTGCGTACCTTCAAGGAGCTCATGCGTGACAAGGAGCTGGGCAAGCGCGTCGTTCCGATCATTCCGGATGAGGCCCGCACCTTCGGTATGGACTCCTGGTTCCCGACTCTCAAGATCTGGAACCCGCGCGGCCAGAACTACGTCCCGGTGGATCATGACCTCATGCTCTCCTACCGCGAGGCTGCCGACGGCCAGATTCTGCACGAGGGTATTTCTGAGGCTGGTGCTGCAGCGTCCTTCACCGCAGCAGCGACGTCCTACGCCACCCAGGGCGAGGCGATGATTCCGCTGTACATCTTCTACTCGATGTTCGGCTTCCAGCGCACCGGCGATGCCTTCTGGGCTGCCGGCGACCAGCTGGGCCGCGGCTTCATCATTGGTGCGACCGCCGGCCGCACCACCCTGACCGGTGAGGGCCTGCAGCACATGGACGGCCACTCCCCGATCTTGGCGTCGACCAACCCGGCCGTGGAGGTCTACGACCCGGCCTTCGGCTACGAGATTGCCCACCTGGTTCCGCGCGGTATCGAGCGCATGTACGGCGAGGACAACGAGCCGATCATGTACTACATCACCGTGTACAACGAGCCGGTCAAGCAGCCTGCCGAGCCGGAGAACCTCGACGTCGAGGGCCTGCACAAGGGCATCTACCACTACAACACCGCCGAGTCCGGCTCCATCCCGGCCAACATCCTGGCTTCCGGTGTGGGCATGTACGAGGCCCTGCGCGCACAGGAAATCCTGGCTGAGAACTACGACGTCAAGGCTTCGCTGTTCTCCGTCACTTCCTGGGTCAAGCTGGCTCGCGACGGCGCCGCCCGCAACCAGGAAGCACTGCGCAAGGGCGTTGAGCCGACCGAGGCATTCGCCACCTCCCAGCTCAAGGGCTTCGAGGGACCGTTCGTCGGTGTCTCCGACTTCGCCACGGACCTGCAGGAGCAGATCCGCCCCTACGTCCCGGGTGACTACATCGTCCTAGGCGCAGACGGCTTCGGCTTCTCTGATACCCGCGAGGGCGCCCGCCGCTACTTCAACACCGACGCCGAGTCCATCGTCGTCGGCGTTCTCGAGGGCCTGGCCCGCGAGGGCAAGGTGGAGCGCAGCACCGTGGAGAAGGCAGCTCGCGAGCTGAAGCTCGATGACCCGACGGCCACCACCTCCACGTCCTCCGATGAGGACTAAGTCTGACGAGGAATAAGGCTTAGAGCGTCAAAGCCCCAAGCCCTCCAGCCCCTTCTGCCCCACCTCGGGCAGGAGGGGCATTCTTCTTGCTTTAAGTCCAGGAGCCAACTGTCGTTGTTGCCAAAGTTCTGCCCAGATCTTGAGGCGAGTTCAGGCGGTGAATGCATCTATA
>NZ_KV827675.1 GCF_001836165.1 Corynebacterium sp. HMSC036D02
ACAAGCCAGGCAACCCGGACAAGCCAGGCACCTCGACCATCCCGAACCTCAGCAGCCTGTGGCCGCTCATCCCGCTGGTGATTATCCCGCCGGCATTGGCCCACTTCTTTAAGCTTCCGCACCTTCCGGAGCTGCCGACGAAGCCGGCCAAGCCAGTTGAGCCGCTGAAGCCTGAGGAGCCGAAGGCACCAGAGGCACCGAGCGAGGAAGCACAGCCGACGGCCGAGCAGACCCCGAGTGCTCAGCCGAGCCAGGGCAGCCAGCCAAGCGCGACCACGAGCACCCCGGCCTCTTCCAAGAGCACCTCGTCTGGCAAGCTTGCCAACACCGGTGCTAACGTCCTGGGCCTCATTGGTGTGGCGCTGGCACTCATCGCTGGTGCAGCTCTGATTCTGCGTCCTAGCCGCCGCAAGGACTCCTAAACGCTAGGTGTCCGCAGGGGCCCTTCCGGCCCCACGGCAGTGGTTGAGTAGACCACGAGTAAACGCCCGAGCAATAGCTCGGGCGTTTCTTTTTGATCAATTGCACTGCGGCAGTCGAAAAGCATTTTCGAAATTCGGGGTCATATCGAGTTAGGTCTGTCTGCTTTCGGCGTGAAGCACCACTCGACCCGAGGTGAGCAAGATTGGGGAGCTCGCTGTCCAGCTCAACGACTCTCTTAGTGCTGCCGTGGGTTCTGCCGCGATCGTCGGCAGCTGGGGCGTCATCGTGGTCGAACGCGCTGGTGGATGCGAAGACCGCTTAGAGGTTTCGCCACAGCTTTATCTCCTCGCGCAGTTCTGCCCAACATTTCGTGGATTTTCTGAGAAGAGATTCTTATGCGTGTCTCCCTTCGCGCTCACCAGGAGCCTGAATCGCTGACCACGGGCGTTCCCGGTGAGCGCCAAGGGCGAGTAGGGGAAAGCGAGGGGCGGTGGGGTGAGTGTGAAGGGCGATTGGGTGAGCGCGAAGGGCTGTTTGGTGAAAGGGGCATAGGCGCGCAGCGCGGCTGTAGTGCTCTGGTAGGGGAGGCAACCCGGGTTACACAAGCAAGAAAAGGCCCCGGCCACCACACTCGCTGTGAGTTCGTGGTGGCCGGGGCCTTGCTCGGCGCTGCGCAGTGTGCCAGCGCCTGTGGCGTTAAGCGCCTTTAGATGTCGAAGGCTTCCTCGAGCAGGTTCTTCTGCTCAATCTGGTGAACCTTCGCGTTACCGGTCGCAGTCGAGGACTGCGAGCGGCGGGATACGCGGGCCATCTCCGGCATGTCCGGGATGAGGTCGCGCAGGTGCTCGTTGTAGAACGGCCACGGGCCCTGGTTAGCCGGCTCGTCCTGCACGAAGCGAATCTGCGTTGCGTTCGGGTAAGCCTCGAAAGCCTCACGCAGGCGGTTGAACGGAATCGGGTGGAGCATCTCCACGCGCACGATGGCGATGTCATCGCGGCCATCGGCTTCCTTCTTCTTAGCCAGTTCCCAGTAGAGCTTGCCGGAGACCAGCATGATGGTCTTGACCTTGTCGGTGTCGCCGACCTTCTTGCCGTTGAGGTCCACGAAGTTCGGGTCGTTGATAACGGACTGGAACTTCTTGACCTCAGTGAAGTCCGCCACGGAGGAGGTCGCGGCCTTGTTACGCAGCATGGACTTCGGGGTGAAGACCACCAGCGGGCGCTTCATCTCACCGAGGGCCTGGCGGCGCAGCAGGTGGAAGTGGTTAGCCGGAGTGGAAGGCTGGGCCACCGTCATGGAACCCTCAGCACACAGCTGCAGGAAGCGCTCGATGCGGGCGGAGGAGTGGTCCGGGCCCTGGCCCTCGTAGCCGTGCGGCAGCAGCAGGATCAGGCTGGAGAGCTGACCCCACTTGGCCTCACCGGAGGAGACGTACTCATCGATGATGGTCTGCGCACCGTTGGCGAAGTCACCGAACTGTGCCTCCCAAGCCACGACAGCATCCGGGTTGCCCACGGTGTAGCCGTATTCGAAGCCCATGCCAGCGAACTCGGTCAGGGCCGAGTTGTAGACCATGAACTTACCGCCATTGCCCTTGGACGCGGCCAGGTGAGCAACCGGGTTGTGCTCCTCACCCGTGCGCGGGTCGAAGGCCACGGCGTGACGCTGGGTGAAGGTACCGCGGCGGGAATCCTCACCGGCCAGGCGCACAACCTTGCCGGAGTTAGCCAGGGAACCGAAGGCGATGAGCTCGCCCCAGCCCCAGTCGATGCCGCCTTCGCGCGAGGACTTCTGGCGGTCCTTGGCCACCTTGGCCACGCGCTTGTGGTACTCGAAACCCTCCGGCGGGGTGCCGTAGGCATCACCGATCTCGGCGAGCTCCTCGGCGGTGATGGAGGTGTCCAGACCACGGGTCAGCTCCTGGGAGGAGGTGATACCAGTCTGCTCCTTCGGGCCAGCCTCTTCAGCCTTCTTGTGGTCGGCGAAGACGGACTCCATCTGGTCGTGGAAGTCGCGTGCAGCTGCCTCTGCCTCTTCATCGGAGAGGTCACCGCGGCCAATGAGCTCTTCGGTGTAGCGCTCACGGACGGACTTGTGGTCGTCGATGATGTCATAAAGCCGCGGCTGAGTCATGGACGGGTCATCAGCCTCGTTGTGGCCGCGTAGGCGGTAGCAGACGAGGTCAATGAAGACGTCCTTGCCGAAGCGACGGCGGTACTCGGTCGCCAGCTTGCCCACCCAGACAACAGCCTCCGGGTTATCGCCGTTGACGTGGAAGACCGGGCAATCGAAGCCCTTAGCCAGGTCGGTGGCGTAGTGGGTGGAGCGGCCGGAATCCGGGGTGGTGGTGAAGCCCACCTGGTTGTTGACCACCACGTGGACGGTACCGCCGGTGGTGTAGCCACGCAGCTGGGAAAGGTTGATGGTCTCTTGGACCACACCCAGGCCAGTGAAGGATGCATCGCCGTGGAGCATGATCGGCACAACAGTGTGGCCCTCGGCGCCCTTGTCCAGGATGTCCTGCTTGGCGCGTGCGATACCTTCCATGACCGGGTCGACGGCCTCGAGGTGAGACGGGTTAGCGGCCAGGGTGACCTTGATTTCACCGTCACCGAACATCTGAAGGTGCTCGCCCTCTGCGCCCAGGTGGTACTTCACGTCACCGGAGCCGCCCATCTGGCCGCCCTTGTAGTTGCCGTCGAACTCGCCGAAGATATCCGCCAACGGCTTGCCCACGATGTTGAAGAGAACATTCAGGCGGCCGCGGTGCGGCATGCCGATGACAACTTCGTCGAGGTCCTGGCCAGCGGCGGTGTCCACGATGGAGTCCAGCAGGGCGATGAGGGACTCAGCGCCCTCCAGGGAGAAGCGCTTCTGGCCCACGTACTTGGTCTGCAGGAAGTTCTCAAAGGCCTCAGCGGCGTTGACCTTCTGCAGGATGTACTTCTGCTCCGAGTTGGTCGGCTTCGGCATACCGGCCTCAATCTGCTCCTGCAGCCAGCCGCGCTCATCGCGGTCGAGGATGTGGGCGTACTCGGAGCCAACCTTGAGGGTGTAGGCGGAGCGCAGGCGGGTAACCACCTCGCGCAGCGTCATGGTCTCCTTGCCACCGAAACCACCGACGTTGAAGGTGCGGTCCAGATCCCAGATGGTCAGGCCGTGGGTAGCCAGGTCCAAGTCGCGGTGATCCGGCCAGGGCAGGCCCGGCTGCTTCCAACCCAGCGGGTTGATGTCCGCCAGCAGGTGGCCACGGGAGCGGTAGGCCTCGATGTACTGCATGACGCGCGTGTTCTTGTCGACGCCCGTGTTGGGGACGTCGGCAGCCCAGCGGAAGGGCTGGTAGGGAACACCCATGGACTCGAAGAGCTCGTCCCAGAAGGCATCATCCAGAATCAGCTGGCCCACGGTGCGCAGGAATTCACCGGATTCCGCGCCCTGAATGACGCGGTGGTCATAGGTGGAGGTCAGGGTAACCAGGCGGCCGACGCCGAGGTCTGCCAGGCGGTCAGCGGAGGTGCCGGCGAACTCGGCCGGGTAGTCCATGGAGCCCACGCCGATGATGGAGCCGGAGCCCTTGGTCAGGCGGGCGATGGAGTGGCGGGTGCCGATGCCACCCGGGTTGGTCAGGTTGATGGTGACGCCGGAGAAATCATCCATCGTCAGCTTGTTCTTGCGGGAGCGGTCAACGATGTCCTGGTAGGCATCGATGAACTCGGAGAAGGTCTTGTTCTCCGCTTCCTTGATGGCAGCGACGACGAGGGCGCGGGAGCCATCCTTCTGCGGAAGGTCGATGGCCAGGCCCAGGTTGACGTGCTCCGGCTGGACAACGGTGGGCTTGCCGTCCTGAAGCTCGTAGCGCACGTTCATATCCGGGTGGATCTGAACGGCCTTGACCAGCGCGTAGCCCAGAATGTGGGTGAAGGAGATCTTGCCGCCGCGGGTGCGCTTGAGGTGATCGTTGATCATCGCGCGGTTTTCCCACATGAGCTTGACCGGGATGTCACGCACGGTGGTAGCGGTGGGGATCTCCAGGGACTCGTCCATGTTCTTGGCGATTGCCTTGAACATACCCTTGAGTACGCGGGAGCCCGGCTCCGGTGCTTCCTTGATTCGGTCCAGCGGGGACTCGGACTTCTTCTCCGTCTTCTTCGCAGCCTTCGCGGGTGCGGAGGAAGCCTTCTCCTCAGCCTGGTTCTTCTTCGGTGCAGCCTGTGCCGCGCTCTTCCTCTGGGTGGGGGTGCTGGATTGAGCGTTCGCAGCCTTGGACTGTGCGGCCGCCTTCGGTGCTCCGTTGGCCTCAAAGTACTCGCGCCACTCCTTGTCTACGGAGTTCGGGTCCTTGGAGTACTGCTGAAACTGTTCGTCAATCAGCCACGCATTCGGGCCATAGATGCTCGAGTTGCTCACGGCAGATGCTCGCCTCTTTCTGTGCTTCTAAGTTTGTCTTTATTCGACTCTAGTAGGCCAATCCACGGGTGCGAAAGGCACCCCGAAAAGTGTCTCCCCTTATGATACGGCCCTTGTAAGTTTGCCCACTATCCCGGGCGGGTTTCCCGCCTTTTACTCCCCCTGCAGGGGGGAGAGCTGGGTTCCGGCATGGTCAATAACTTGGCGGCCCAATTTACGGTTGGCGGTTGTTCCCAGCACCGCGCCTACACCCATTGGCAGCAGTTTGGATACCCATGCCCACTTGAGCTTCTTGGTGGCCTGCTTCATAAACAGCTTGGTCAGGCGTCCGTTGAGGCCGCTGAGGGTCGGACCGGAAAAACGCGAGAGGGTAGCAGCGGAGGTGACGCCAGACAGCGAGGTTGCATCCCCCACAAAGGTATCGACCAGCGCGCTGCCCTGGGAGCCGGTGAGTACCACCAAGACCAGCGCGCGGCGGCGCTCCTTATCCCGGATGTTGTCACCGCGCAGGTGCGCGGAGGCGAGGATGTACCAGGCGGCGGCTTCGAGGAAGACCAGGGATTCCGCGCCGATAATGGCCGCGCCGGTGACCAGACCGATGCCAGGGATAGCCGCGGAGGCGCCTGCGGCAGCACCGGTTCCGGTGATGATGTTCATGAAGTGCTTGTCAATGAGCTCTTGTAACTCTGCCGGGCTGGCGTCGGGGTTACGCTTCTTTACGCCCTCGACATAGTTGATGATGACGGAGGATTGGACAGAAACGATTTTGTCGATGGCCCCCAGGAATCCCTTAGTAATGCGGTTGGCCTCGTCTACCTCTAAGGTGCCCACGCCCTCTGCGGGGCCGGCTTGATCGACCAATCCTTCCCGGCGACTAACTGCTTTGCCTTTGTCGTCCTTGCCAAAGACCTTGTCCAACATTGTCTCACCTAACTTCTTTACTAAAACTGCGTGTGAATTTGAACAGTATGTTTACCACCGTATCGAAAACGTTTTATTCAGCGCGCCAGCAGGTTAGCGCATTAGGGTATGAGGCATGAGCGAGTTTGAGCCTTCCCCCTCGTGTGAGGTCAGCGCAGCTGCAGCGCGCTTGCTTGCCGAATCCCTGCATGCCCGTGCCCGCGCCGCGCAGGAGGCGGCACGCACCGCGCTTGCCGACGATCTCACGGTGCTCACCACAGGAGGTTGGGTGCGCGGTTGCATCGAGGAGGACTTGCGTCCGGACCGCCCGATTTCCGCGCCGGTGCGCTCGTGGCGCGGTATCCCTTTTGGCGCGGATACCTCGGGTGCCAACCGTTTCATGGAGCCGCGGCCTGCCCCGGCCTGGGAAGGAATCCGAGATTGCCGCGAGTTCGGACACGTGGCCCCGCAGCCGGTGTACTCCTGGACCGACCGCATCGAGGGCTCAGAAGATTGCCTGACCCTCGATGTTGTCCGGCCGCACCATTCGGGTTCGCCCGATACATCATCGGGTTCTAAGGCAGGGGAGAAGCTGCCCGTCGTGGTGTATTTGCATGGCGGCAGTTTCATTGTGGGTTCTTCCCACATGCTGATGCTGCGCGGCTTCGAGTTCGCAGCCCAGATGGACGTTGTCTATGTTTCGGTGAACTTCCGGTTGGGCGCCTTGGGCTATCTCGACGTCCGCAGTCTTGGCGGTGCGGCTTGCGCCAACCCGGCTGTGGCAGATCAGGTCTTAGCGTTGGAGTGGGTGCGCGAGAACATCGCGGCCTTCGGCGGGGACCCAGATAACGTCACGCTCATGGGGGAATCCGCCGGCGGCGCGGCGGTCCTGACACTCATGGCGGTGCCGCGCGCCGAGGGTCTGTTTCACCGCGCGATTGCGCAGTCACCGCCGATAGGCATGATTCATTCGCGGGCGCAGTCGGTGTTTTGGGCCCGCGAGCTGGTTCACAAGATGGCCTTGCCGCGCGATACCACCGCGGATGACCTGCGTCGGGAGGATTTCGCGGACTTGGTGCGCTCCGGTCAGTCCATGATGTGGCGCGCGGGCGAGTTGCTGTACCTGAACTCCTGCTACGCGCCGACTGTCGACGGTGACCTCATCCCGCAACATCCCATCGAAGCCTTTGAGGACGGCAACCAACACCCGGTGCCGCTGCTGGTGGGAACCAACTCCGGTGAGGCCAGCTTTGGAAAGTTCCTCTTCCAACGCCAGAGTGCCCGGGAGCGCGCGGCCCTGCGGCTTTTGGCCTCTTTTGATCCGGAGAGCGCACCGGACGTCATTGCGGCCTACGGCGGTGCGGTCTCGCGCCGCGACTTTGGGGACCTGCTTACCGACGCCCTCTTCTGGGCCCCCACCGTCCGCGTGGCCTCCGAACACGCGCGGCGCTATCCGACGTGGATGTACCGCTTCGACTTCGCGCCGGCAGCACTGCGCTGGTTGGGCTTGGGGGCGATGCATTCGATGGAGCTCTCCAATATCTTTGGCGATCCGGGAGCATCGCGCGTCTCCTTCCTGAACAGCATTGCCAAGCCCGCCGAAATGGAGGACGTGACCGAGACCATGCAGGCGCAGTGGGGCGAGTTCATTCGGGACGGCGCACCTCTAGAAAACTGGCCGCAATATCGCGCCCCGCAGCGCTCGACCATGGTTTTCGATGTGGAGCCGCGCGTGGAGGAGGCGCCGATGGAGGGGCGTCGCCAAGCATGGGAGGCCTACGACATGTTGGAGTGGGGCACCGGGCGTCCGGAGATTCTGAAGGAACTGGGATTCCTGCTCGATGAGGAGAGCTATTGACGGGGATCGCAGGTAAGATGTGTGGGGCCTTGGCAGCAGCCCGGGTGAGACTCCCACATGGACGGATGTTAATCACATGAGCTTTTTTGAAGATATCGCCTCTGCGCTGGACGGGGAGGGCATTGAGTCCCGCGTCAACGACGATGTGATGTTCGTGCCCATCACCTCCGATTTGGAAATCCAGTTTGTGGAAATTGACCCCATCCTGCCGGCGGCCAACGTTTACATTGCCGCAGCCGATGTGGATGAAGACGATGAAGACTTCGAGGCCGTTTTAGTTTCCGTGGCGTTCTCTGTAGAGGATGCAGTCGAGGCTGTGTCGCGTCACATCGCCACCGACCAGGTGGTGACGGTGCTGCGTGACCTGCTGGAGGGCACCGATGAACGCATCGCTGAGTTGGAGTTTCTCCAGGATGAGTTCAACCCGAACCTCGTCGTGGCGGAGGTGGCCAACGACTCGGAGCTGCGCGTGCTGGTGGAAACCATCGACGGTGTCCCGAGCGCAATCGTGCGTTTCCTCTCCTTCGACTTCGATGAGGAAGAGCTCGATGAGCTAGAGGATGAGGCAATCAGCAAGCTCTGGGAGATCGGTACCCCGGAGGACATGAGCGAGGAAGAGCGCGTTGCCATCTTCGGTGATGCGGAAGACGAGGAGGGCGGGCTAGCCCCCATCATCGAGGTTCCCGCCGAGGCTCTCGAACTGGGCACCTACACCGACTTCGACCGTCTCTTTGACGTGCTGAGCCTGGTTTCTGATCAAGCCCTGGACTGGGAAGCCCAGCTGGTTAGCATCGATGACTCCGACTTCGACGAGCCCGAGGTCTATGACATCTTCGGCGCCGATGACGATGACGATGATGACGTTCTCTTCGACGACGTTGATGACGATGACGATGATTACGACGAGGACGAAACAGAGGACGCCGATAGCGACGGTGACTCCGGGGACTAAAAGCTCCCAGGGTAGGGTAAGTGCGTACTTTTCCCTACGTTAATGAGGAGCGACGAAAACACATGCCGGACAAGAAGGCATCTCGGAGTCAACGTCTGTGTGTTGGCTCCGCACTAGTGTGCGCGGCTCTGGCCTGGGTCCTGTTGCTGAATTCGAACTACGGTAGCGGGGACTATGTTTTTGGCTCCGTGCTCTCCAGCAGTGTGTGGTGCCTGACCCTGCTCGGCGCCCTTCTCTTCCTTGCCGCACAGTGGCGTTCTTTGGGTCATCACGCATTGCTTAACCCGTTGCTGGCGGTGGCAGTGAACCTTGTGTTCTCCTCGTTGATCTTTAACGTGAATATTCCCTTGTACCTGGACATGATGGGCACGGCATTCGTGGCAATTGTCTACGGACCCGTCTTGGGGATGGGAACGGCGCTCTTGACTGCGTGCTTGGCCAGCATCAACAACCCGCTGCTTTTGGTGTACCTCCCGGTGGCCGTGGTGGTGGCCTACCTATTTGGTTGGCTGGCACGTCGTGGTGCCTTTAAGCGGATGTTGGTCATGATGCTCACCGGCGCCGGTGTGGGTGTAGTCGCCGGGCTATTGACCACGATGTGTACCTTGCTCCTGCCCAGTGAGTATGGGCAAAGCGGACCCATCAAGCTCATGGCGCTGTGGGAGCTAATTTTGCATGACGGGCGCCTGGCGGTTCTTTTGCAGAGTCTGAGCTCCGACGTGATTGATAAGACATTCACGGCCCTCGTCGTCTGCGTAGCTATTCGCTTGGCGCCGCAGCCCATCCTCCGTCTATATGACTACCCGGAGACACGCCGATCCCGTGCCCGTGTCTTAACGGAGGACAGGTTCTCGATTTCTCTTGATGAGGAACCACCCCGCAACCTCTTGGGCCGGATGCAGCGCTACTTCTAAAAGATTCACGAGCTTTAAAAGCTGCGCAGTTCCACCCACTCGGAACACACCCACATGGGACAGGAGCTAAGTAGGTACTAGGCAGCCTGGCTGAATCCTTCGAAGAGGGAGAGCGGTGAATGCACCGGGGTATAGGTGCTATCCACCAGCCACACAAACGTCGCCGCACTGCTGCTGGATATCTCATGCACCGCGGAGACAAGCTCCTCTGGGACCAGTGCCCGCACCCAGGCTTCCGCTAACGAGGGCGCGACGGGACGTCCGGTCGGATCGGTGATGCGCACGGTAATGAGATAAGCAGGCACGCGCTTTTCTCCATAGCCCAGCACACGGGCCTTGGCCCGCTCGCCCACGCGGTGGCGTGAAACAGTAAACGTCAGCGGTAGCGATTCGCCGCCCTCTATGTCCACTGGTGGCAACACCTTCGATGGTGGACGCCACTGCGGCGTGGGCCGCGCGAGCGAGCGTGGGTGGCGGATGATGCTCTCGATGGAGCGAAGCGTTTCATGGTGGTGGTAGAGGATCTCCGCGGTGAGCTCACCGCGGCTGAGCGTGGACGGGGACTGAACGGATTGGTAAATGCTGCTGTAGTTCTTCATGGCCCACACACTAGAAAACCGAGCGGACATTCCCTCCACGAGTATCGAACACGTGTGCGACGATTTGGCGGAGTGGGATACAGTGAGTGGCGATATGAAAAATAATGCTGCGCCGCAGGTTAAAATCCCGCGGGAAATTTGGGTCATGGTCACCGCCGGGTTCATCATTGCCTTGGGGTACGGACTCATTGCACCGCTGCTGCCGCAGTTCATCGTCAGCTTCGACGTCTCAATGGCCGCAGCAGGCCTCGTTGTCTCCGTCTTTTCCGCCAGCCGCCTCATCTTCGCTCCGGCCGCTGGGTTCCTCATCGACCGTGTGGGCACGCGCCGCGTCTACGTGACGGGTCTCTTCACCGTTGCGGTGACGACCGGCCTGGTGGGCGTGGCGCAGGAATACTGGCAGATCGTCGCGCTGCGCACTATCGCCGGCATTGGTTCGACGATGTTCACTGTCGCGGCGATGGGGCTCATTGTGCGTCTGGCGCCGCCCAGCATTCGCGGACGGTGTTCGGCCACTTATGCCACGTCTTTCCTGCTTGGTAACGTAATTGGCCCGCTCGTGGGCGCAAGCCTCTCCTTCTTAGGATTCCGCTGGCCCTTCTTCATCTACGGCGTCGGCGTGGCCATCGCCGCACTCGTTGTGTGGATCCTTATGCCCTCGGTCAACGAGGCCGATGAACGTCGGCGTCACCTAACACCAATGCGCTTGGAGGAAGCCTGGGCGGATACTGCATACCGCGCAGTGCTGACGTCGAACTTCGCCCAGGGCTGGATCAACATGGGCGTGCGCGTGGCGGTCCTCCCGCTGTTCGCGGCCGCCATCTTCGCCAACGGCGCATCCACATCCGGCGTTGCGCTAGCGGCCTTTGCCGCAGGCAACGCCATTGTCTTGCAGTTCTCCGGCTCCTGGTCGGACCGCGTGGGGCGCCGCCCGCTCATCGTTGCGGGGCTCGTGGGTTCCGCTCTGTTCGTGGGCACGCTGGGCTTGGCGACGAACATCGTCTCCCTCCTCATCCTCTCCGCCCTGTCAGGCGCGGCGTCAGGCCTTATTGCCCCCTCACAGCAAGCAGCCGTGGCGGATATCGTCGGCTCGCAGCGCTCGGGCGGCCAGGTGTTATCAACTTTTCAGATGGCTGGTGACTTCGGGCAAATTCTGGGCCCCATCGTCATTGGACTGCTGGCGGATAAGTACGGGTTTGAGACTGCCTTTGGCTTCTGTGCAGTAGTGGCTGCAGTTGGCGTCGTGGCGTGGGTTTTCGGCCGCGACACCTTGGGGGAGAGAACAGGTATTCTGCGCGGCCTGCGCCGCCGCTACCGCCCACGGCGGTAATGGGCAAAAACTGGAAGACTCCGTCGGTAGTTTTCTGACGGAGTCTTCAGGGCTGTTAAGTCCTAGTGGGTGCGGCGCGCTTTCTTGCTACACGCAGCCCATCGCGGGGTGGTGCCAGTTTTGAAGCTACGCTCCCGAAAGCGCGTAAAGCCATAGACGGAAGTTTCAGACCCGTTATCTGGGCGGCTCCACCTCTTTCGGCTTCGCTCACTCGCGGCTCCCATAACCGTCCTCCACACTTCCGCACCAAGGCATTAGAGACTGAACTTTTCTTAATCTGCTAAGGAAATCTTAAAGTGGGTTAGTTGGGGGTGTCAACTTCATTATTTATATTTATGTGAGACTTAAGCCACAGTGCGTCCAGCGGCATAAAGCTGTTTAGGCATGTCACGGCGAAGGCTCCACTCAAACTGGATGGGCTTCTCGCCCCTATGCGTAACGTAGTCGACATTGCCGAGGAAGGTGTATGCCGATGCAGTGTCCACCTTGTTCCTCTTGTTGAAGCGCGTAGCAATGATGATGTTGCCGTTGAGCTCATGATGGTGGATGTAGCGCCGTGCCATCGCGGACTTGAGTGACGTGGTGGATTGGGATTCCCAGTGCAAGCGATCCGGTGCCAGTGGGTAGTCGCGGTAGTTTGTGGAAGCACTGACACTCTCGTCTTTTTGGAAGGTGACCAGGAAGAGGTCGGTGTTTGATGCGTCGAAGCGCCGTACACCTTCGCGCGGCAGATTTGCCAATTTGCGCAACGGGCCATCGTCCAAAGCTCCAACGAGCTCGGCAAGACTGTAGTCGGCGTGAGTTTCCAAGACGCTGTTCGTTGACTTCTCTGGAATGACGCGGGAGCGGTCGAGCGTGAGCTGCATGATCTGCGTTACCTCAGCGATGAAGGAAGGGCAGGCACGGATGATGCGCAGGGCCTCATCGAGGGATTCCGGCACCGTCGTATTTGAGTTAGCCCACAGCGCCAACACGAGCATGGTGGCATATCGGGTTTGCTCGGGAGTCATTTCCTTCTCGTTGGGACCGTCCGGAGAAACAAGGAGGCTATAGGCCGCTACGCGGCGAGGGTCATTGATGTGCAACAGTACGCGGATTCGGCTGAGAAGGAATTCTTCGTGCTCGTTTGCGGGGCTGGAGGGCAGTAGCTTTTCGTCGCGCAGCAGCGTGGTCCACGTAATGCCCTTGCGGCGGTAGATATCTTCCACAGGAACACCGGAGCTATTAATGAAACTAGCGAGATCGGTTGTGCCGTAATCAGAAATGAGCGCTCGTATCTTCTTAACGGAGTTACGGGCCAAGCGCTTGATGTTCTTGAGAACGCGCTCGGTCGTTACACGGTCCAAGGTGATGTTGGAGCCCGGCGGAGCAGTGGGGAAACCTTGCTCTACCTCCTTGGCGAGGTTCTTTCCGCGAGCGGCGGTAAGCACCTTGAAGCGCTCTTCGAAATCGAATTCCTCGTGCTGGAGGCCCAAGAAATCAAAGACGGTGCAGGCATTCTTTCCCTCGTGGAGACGCAGACCTCGACCAAGCTGTTGGACGAAAAGCACCGGGCTTTGCGTCGGACGCAGAAGCAGCAGCGTATTGATCGATGGAATGTCGACGCCTTCGTTGAAAATATCGACCGCGAAGATAATCTTGATAGTGCCTTCGCGAAGCTGCTCGATGGCGCGACGACGCTCATCAACGTTGAGCCTGCTGCTGACCGCTAGGGCAGGGATGCCGAAAAGGTTGAACTGCTCCGCCATGTATTCGGCGTGGGCGATGGTCACGCAGAAGCCAAGGGCTTTCATTTCGGAGAGATCGAAGATGCGACGGTTGAGCTCATTGATGATGAACCTGGTGCGCTTCTCTCCGGCCTTGAGATAAAACTCGCTCAGCTCCGAAGCTTGGTAGTCCTTCTTTCCACGGTTCCAGGTTAGGCTCGTCAGGTCGGTATCATCGTCGACTCCGTAGTAGTGCAACGGTGCGAGGAGCTGGAGGCGCAACGCATCCCAGAGGCGAAGCTCATGGGCCACGCGGTAGTCGAAATACTTCTGGACGTTCTCGCCGTTACCGCGCTCGGGTGTGGCTGTCAGTCCGAGGAGTTCACGTGGTTGCAGGTAGTCCAAAACAGCGCGGTACGTCGCGGCCTCGGCGTGGTGGAACTCATCAATGACGACGACCTCAAAATGGTCTGGCGCAATCTGGGCTAGGCGCTTGCCATGCAGAGACTGGATGCTCGCGAAGACATGGTCCCACTGGGCGGGTTGCTCACCGCTTAGGAGGAGCTCGCCAAAGCCAGCAGTACGAAGAACCTCGCGGTACGTTCGCTGGGCCTGGGTGAGAATTTCGCGCCGGTGGGCAATGAAAAGTAGTCGTGGCCTGCGCCCCAGCTTCTCGCACAGGCGGCGGTAGTCCAATGCGGCCACGACCGTCTTGCCTGTACCGGTGGCGGCAATGAGGAGGTTGCGGTGACGATCGTGAACTTCGCGCTCGGACTCTAAAGCTTCGAGCATCTCTTCTTGGTAGGGGTAGGGCTCGACGCGAAGGCCAGATAGCTCGAGCTTTTCGCCGGGCTTTGATTCGAGGAACTTGGCGCTGCCGAGAGCCTCCTTGAGGCGCGCGTAGTCCTTCCCCGGAACAAAGGTTTTGAAGTGATTGTCGTACCAATAGCTATCGAAGGTCTTGATGAACTTCTCAATGATCTCCGGCGTGGAGGAACGAGAGCCCCGGACGTTCCATTCCCAGCCATCAACTAGCGCTGAGCGCGAGAGGTTCGAGCTGCCGATGAAGGCGGTGTCAAAACCAGACTGGCGCCGAAAGAGCCAGGCCTTGGCATGCAAGCGTGTGCTCTTGTGCTCATAGCAAATGCGGACTTCAGCACCGTAGTCTTCCACTAGGCGGCGCACTGCGGCTGCTTCGGTCGCCCCGCAGTACGTCGAGGTGATGACGCGCAGCGGGATCTGGCGATCCCTGAGGTACTCCAATTCATCGCTGATGACCGCAATGCCTGAAGTCTTGATGAAAGCGCACAGTAGATCGACGGAGTCGGCCGTTCGGATCTCGCGGGCAATCTCGACCGACATATTGGTATCGTCCACGCTGTTGGTAAACAAGGCACTGGAGTTGAGCGAGACTTCCGGAAGCTCTGGTGGCTCTTCATGCTCTGATCGATAGATGGCGTAGAGCAGCTGTTCTGCGGAGATGGACTCATCTGCACCAAGATGTTGTGCTAGCGCATTGATGAGGGCAACGCGGTCTTCCGCCTTCGTCATCTCGGTGAGTTTTTGTTCAAGTGCTTTGGCGAAATGCTGGGACACTGCCGCCGCGAACCGCGGGTCTACGTCCTTCTTGGATTCGTGTGCGATGCCCAGTGCAGCAGTGGGGCGAGCCTTCTTTGTTTCTTCGATTCGCTCCTGAATACGAGCGGTGACCGGGGTTTCGTAGATGCCGAAGGGCAGGATGGATTCGGAGCTCATAGGCGCGAAGAAATGAGTTTGACGGCGGGGATGTCTGCGGGAGCCCAGTCGAGTTCCCGTGCCGTGGCAGGGGTTACCCAACGCGTCTCGTCGTGATCACTAAGGGTTAGTTCACCGGACTCGATGCGGCACAGAAACGTCGTAAGCTCGATGGTGGCGAAGTCGTACTCATAGACCGTCGTGGTGACCTCGTCACCAACGGTTGCGGTTACGGAAAGCTCTTCCTTGATCTCACGCGCGAGCGCCTGCTCCGGGGTTTCGCCCGATTCAATTTTGCCACCCGGAAATTCCCACATGCCGGCTAGGGACTTTCCTGCAGCTTTGCGGCAAGCTAGGAATCGATTGCCGTCGACGAAGACGGCTCCGACAACACGAATCGGTGAACTCATGGGCACTAGTATGCCGGCTGGCCCCGGTCTTATCTAGGAATTCGCGGACGTGGTGGCAGAAAAATGCGCCGTCACAATGTCATCAATCAACCGCGCGGCCAGCTTGGCGGTGTGGTTGTCGGTGTCGAAGGTGGGGTTGAGCTCGACGACGTCGACAAGCGCCAGGCGTCCCGAGGCGGCGATGGTGAGTGCGAGTTCCCGGATGATGTTTAACGGCACGCCGAGGCCGGCGGGGGCGGAGACACCTGGTGCTTGGTCGGCAGGCAGGACATCCAAGTCGATGGAGAGGTGGATGGGCTTGGTGCCGGAGCAGATGCGCGCGACGGTGTCGCGCACCTGGGTGCGGTTCATGTTGAGCAATTCCTCGTCGAGGACGACGGTGACGCCGAGGGCGGCGGCTTCGTCGAAAAGCACCGGCGTGTTGTTGGGGCGGGAGATTCCCAGGACGGAATAGTCGAAGTCCTCGCGGCCCGCCAGGTCAGCAATCTGCTTGAACGGGGTGCCGGAGGTGGGCACGTCCGCGGTGCGGAGATCGAAATGCGCGTCCAAGTTGATGATCTGCAGAGGGCCTAGGGCGCGGAAGGCGCCGCGGTGAGAGCCGAAGGCAGTTTCATGGCCGCCGCCGAGGATGATGGGCAGGTGCCCGGCGCGTGAGAGTGATTCCACTGCGTCGGAGAGGCGCTCGTGGGAGCCCTCCAGGTCGGTGCCTTGGGTGGTGATCGTGCCGGCGTCGTACAGCGGGTGCGTATGGTGCAGCGCCAGGGAACCCAGGGCACCGCGCAGAGCGGCCGGGCCCGCAGCCGCGCCGGGGCGGCCATGGTTGCGCTCAACGCCCTCGTCGGAGGCAAAACCAAGGAGTGCGACGCCGGGTTCTGCCTGGGGCTTGGCGACGTCCAGCGGGCGAACCACGCTGTGCCACCGCGCATGCTCGGGGCCCGGGCCATCGGAGCGGCCGGACCACTCGGGGGCAGGGGAGTAGGCGGGGGCATCAACGGTGTTCATGGTTATCCTTTCGCGTCTGTTCCTTGCGGAGCTGTTCCCTGTGGGGTGCTCGCGGCGGCGGTGCGGCGGCCGGTGAGGTAGAAAATGGCGGTCATCAGGAGGATGAAGATAACGCCCGTGGCCAGTGCCGGACGGTACTGCTCCTGCCACACCATGATGCCAAAAGTGAAGATGATGAAGGCGATGGAGAAGTATTGGCCCCAGGGCCAGAAGGGGACGGTGTATTCCAGACTGGCGCGTTCTTCGGTGGGCATCTGGCGGCGGGAGGCCACGTGGGCCAGGAGGATCATCAACCACACGTAGATGGTGGCGAAGGTAGCCAGGGAAGCGATGATTTCGAAGACATTCTCCGGGATGAGCGCGTTGAGTGCGGTGCCGATGATCATGACGATAAGCAGGATGATCATGGTCATGACGGGCACACCGCGGGTCTTTTTGGCCATGACTTTTGGTGCGAGGTTCTGGCGTGCCAGGCCGGTAAGGACGTTGCCGGCGCCGAAGAGATCGGCGTTAATGGCGGAAACAGCCGCGGTGATGACGACGATGTTGAGGGCGGCCGCAGCCCAGGTGACGCCCAGGGTGGAGAAGATCTGGACGAAGGGGCTTTCCTCACCGGTGATGCTGCGCCAGGGGTTGATCATGAGGATGACCAGGATGGCTAGGACGTAGAACAGCAGGATGCGCACCGGGATGGTGTTGACGGCCTTCGGCACGGACTTGGCGGGATCTTCTGCCTCCGCACTGGCGACGCCGACGATCTCCGTGCCGCCGAAGGCGAAGAGGACCAAGATGAAGGAGGCGACCATGCCGGAGACGCCGTTGGGGAAGAAGCCGCCATCGTTGACCAGGTTGGCCGGGCCGGTGGTCTCCGCGGTGGAGAGGCCGAAGACGAGCACGGCTACGCCGCCTAGGATCATGGCGATGACGGCGCCGACCTTGACGATGGTGAAGGCGAATTCCAGCTCACCGAAGGCCTTGACAGTGGCGAGGTTGGCGCCGCCGACAAGGAGCAGTGTGGCCGCGACCCACACCCACTTGGGCGAGCCGGGGAACCAAAATTGCATGTAGACGCCGATGGCGGTGAGATCCGCGAGGGCCACGATGACCATTTCGAAGGCGAACATCCAGCCGGTGATGTAGCCGGCCCAGGGGCCTAGGAAGGTGCGGGCGTATTCGGCGAAGGAGCCGGTGACGGGGTGGTGTACGGACATCTCACCGAGTGCGCGCAGGAGGAAGTAGACCACGGCGCCGCCGAGAAGGTAGACCAAGAGCACCGAGGGGCCGGCGGCTTGGATGGCGCCGGCGGAGCCATAGAACAGGCCGGTGCCGATGGCCGAGCCCAAGGCGATGAAGTGCAGGTGCCGGTGTTTCAAGCCGGGGCGCTTGGGGGTGGTTTCTGCCACGGGGATGCGTCCTCCTCTGTCCCCTGTATGGCGCTTGGTGGTCCTGGCACCGCGCATTAAGGGGAGTAGTTGGTGCGGGTGGGTCTGGGAGTTACTTTCCTCTAGTTCAGACGTGGGGTCAATTTTGTGGTGGGGGTGGCGCGGTTGGGCGTATGGCGGGGGCCGCATTCTTTGCACGGGGGTGACGTAGGTGACATTTGTTTATGGTGCCGCTAGTATGTGAAGACCTGCGTGTGGCTGTCGCGTGGGCATGGCTTAAAAGCAACCGCCCCTTTCTTGGGTTTGTGCTTGCTTGGCGCGTTCAAGAAGTGAGCGTGTTGTGGCCGTGCTAGTGACGTATAGTTTCCACCACCGTGAGGTAGAACATGAACTCTGAAGACGCAATCGTTGACGCCTTCTACGAGAGTGACGACGATGTCCCCTCCAAGAAGGGCATCTGGCGCCTCTTTGTCTACAGCGCTATTGGCGCTTTCGTATTCTTCTTTCCCATCAGCTATGACGGAAAGAAGTCCATCCCGCTTGACCACATGGTCACCATCATCCGCACCTATGCTGAGGCTTTCGTGCCATGGTTCATCCTGGCGCTGGCGCTTTATGGCACGGTGCGCAGCATCGTGAACAAGAACTGGCGGGAGGGGCCACTGCAGGCGGTTTTCACCGCGCTCAACGTGGTGGGCCTGGTGGTCTCCTTCCTCATGGTCATTGGAACGCTGCCGGGAGTGCTGGCCAACGAGGACATCGTGCCCTTCCTGTGGAATTCCATTGCCACCCCGGTAGGCCTTATCGTGCCGATTGGCGGCGCCTTCCTCGGCCTTCTGATTGGCTATGGCCTCCTAGAATTCGTCGGCGTATTCATGCAGCCCATCATGCGCCCGCTGTGGCGCACGCCGGGGCGCTCCGCCATCGATGCGGTGGCCTCCTTCGTGGGTTCTTACTCGTTGGGAATCCTCATTACTGACCGCGTGTACCAGCGCGGCGGCTACACCGCGCGTGAGGCTTCCATCATTGCGACGGGCTTCTCGACGGTCTCAGCGGCTTTCATGGTCATCGTGGCCAAGCAGCTCGACCTGATGGATATGTGGGGCATCTACTTCGCGGTATCCCTCGTGGTGACCTTCCTGGTTACGGCGATTACCGTGTGGATTCCGCCGCTGAGCAGGATTCCTGATGACTACATCGATGGTGTGGAAGCGGATCCGGAAAAGCCAGTGAAGGGCAATTTCTTTAAGGCAGCGTGGCGTGAGGCGCTGCTGGCGCTGGACCGCGCGCCGTCCTTGGGTGCTGCCATTTGGGAGAACCTGCGCGATGGCGTGCGCATGGCGGCGGCGATTGTGCCCTCCATCATGTCCGTGGGCCTGATTGGCTTGTTGCTGGCCAACTTCACCCCGCTCTTCGATTGGTTGGGCTACCTGTTCTATCCATTCGCGTGGCTTGTCCAGCTGCCAGAACCGGAGCTGGCGGGCAAGGCCGCGGCAATGGGCATTGCGGAGATGTTCCTGCCGGCGACAGCTGTGGCGGGTTCTGAGAGCATGGTGCTCAAGTTCGTTATCGGCGTGGTGGCGATTTCCGCCATCATCTTCTTCTCCGCGCTGGTGCCGTGCATCTTGGCCACCAAGATTCCGATCAAGCTGTGGCAGATCGTGGTCATCTGGTTCGAGCGCGTGGTGCTCACCATCATTATTGCGACGCCGATTGCTTTCCTGGTGATTTAGCTGGGACTTAAATGAGGTCTCATTAGAATGTGGGCCCATGAGTACCTCCCGAGTCCCGGCGGCGCGCAACGCGCTGGAGATCCTGCGGTTGCTGTCCACCATCGACGTGCCGATTTCCGCCGCACGCATCCGCAGTGAGCTGGACCTGCCGCGCTCGTCCACCTACCACCTGCTCAAGGAGATGGTGGACGCGGGATTCGTGGTGCACCTGCCGGAAAACCAAACCTATGGTTTGGGGCTCGCCGCCTACTCTATGGCCGCGGCCTATGCCACGCAGCAGCCCCTCGTGAAGGCAACGCAGGGGCACCTCGAGCGGATTGCCAGCAGCGTTGGGGGATCGGGGCACCTATCGCGTTTGGCGGGTTCGGAGATTCTCTACCTCAACGAGGTGCGCGCGCCGGGGGCGCTGTCACTGGTCACGGAGAGGGGAGTGCGCCTGCAAGCTCAGCGGACGGCCTCTGGGCGGGCGATGCTGGCCCTGCTTTCGGAAGCGGAATGGAAGGCGGCGTTCTTTCCGGGTTCCTTAGGCTTTGGGGAATACAAGGAAATCCTGCGCCAGGTGCGCGAGCGCGGATGGGCCGAAGAGGTTGAGGTGGTGGCGCGCGGGCAGGCGTCGGTAGGCGTGGCAGTGATGGACCACGTGGGCAGGCCCGCAGCGGCGCTGGCGGTGACTTTCCCGGTGGGCACTGCCGACGCCTCTGATGTCGCGCAGCAGCTCCAGTCAGCAGCGCAGCAGGTGGCGGAGAGAATGTACGGGCGCCGCTAACAGGTAGTGCGCGGGGTATTGGCGCGCCGGGCAGCCTGTAGTACTATGAGCGCAACGCGTAAGGCTGTCGCGCGTATCACTATTTTTCTATTCTTGTGAAAACAAGTACGTGTTTTCGCGTGCCTTTCTCCCCGCCGGTGGGTGAGGTGTGGGCAACGCGGCGACGTTAAAGGAGCCTTACATGTCTAATTCTTATCCCTCCACCGTGACCGTGGGAATCGGGGCACTGAGCATCGAGGAGGTCGTGGCCGTCGCGCGCTATGGCGCGAAGGTGGAGATTTCCCAGGATGCGCTTGAGGAAATCGCCTCCACGCGCGAGCGCGTCGAAGAGCTGGCGCAGGATCCGACTCCGGTCTATGGCATTTCCACCGGCTTCGGCGCCCTGGCGCGTCGCCATATTCCGGAGGAGATGCGCGCGCAGCTGCAGCTTTCGCTCGTGCGCTCGCATGCGGCGGGCACGGGCCCGGAGGTAGAGCAAGAGGTCATCCGCGCGCTGATGCTGCTGCGCCTGTCCACCCTGTGCACTGGCCGGACCGGCGTGCGCCCGGTGGTGGCGGAAACCTATGCCGCAGTCCTCAACGCCAATATCCATCCGGTGGTCCGCGAATACGGCTCCCTGGGTTGCTCCGGCGATCTGGCTCCGCTGGCACACTGCGCACTGGCGCTGCTGGGCGAGGGCGAGGTGCGCGTTGATGGCGGCGAGGTCACTCCGGCTGCCGAGGCCCTGGCTGCAGCGGGCATCGAGCCGCTCAAGCTGCGGGAAAAGGAAGGCCTAGCACTCATTAACGGCACCGATGGCATGCTGGGCCAGCTCTGCCTGGCTATCACCGACTTGCGCGAACTGGCCAAGACCGCCGATATCGCTACCGCGATGACGGTAGAGGGCCTGCTGGGCACGCTGGTGGTCTTCGCTGATGACCTGCAGCAGCTGCGCCCGCATCCTGGCCAGGCGGATGCCGCGGCCAATATCTTGACGGTGGCGGAAGGCTCAGAGATTCTCGCGGCGGCGCTCGAGGACTTCAAGAAGAAGCAGGTCCAGGACGCCTACTCGGTACGCTGCGCGCCGCAGGTGGCCGGCGGTTTCCGCGATACTTTGGCGCACACAGCAACGGTTGCTGAGCGTGAGTTAGCCGCAGCTGTCGACAACCCGGTGGTGGCCAAGGACGGGCGCGTGGTCTCCAACGGCAACTTCCACGGCGCGCCGGTGGCCTACGCGCTGGACTTTTTGGCCATCGTTGTGGCTGACCTGGCTTCCATTTCTGAGCGCCGGACCGACCGCTTCCTCGACGTCGCTCGCAACCGCGGACTCAACGCCTTCCTGGCCGATGATCCGGGCGTGGACTCCGGCCACATGATTGCGCAGTATGCGCAGGCAGGCATTGTCTCTGAGCTCAAGCGCCTGGCCAACCCGTCTTCGGCGGATTCCATTCCGTCTTCGGCGATGCAGGAAGACCACGTCTCCATGGGCTGGTCGGGTGCGCGCAAGCTGCGCAAGGCAGTCGACGGTCTGCAGCGCGTGCTTGCCATCGAAATTCTCACCGCCGCCCGCGCTATTGATATGCGCGAGGGCCAGCCGGCCAAGGGTACCGGCGCGGTCATCGATGCGCTGCGCCAGACCGTCCAGGGGCCGGGCACCGACCGCTACCTCTCCCCGGAGATCGAGGAGACCGTGCGCCTGGTCAAGGAAGGTGCATTGGTGGATGCGGTAGAAGGGGCCGTCGGCACGCTGCGCTAACTCCGCCCCAGCCCCGTGGCATGTGCCATGGGGCTTTCTCGTGCGCCCTTGATTTCAAAGTGCAGACCTAGAAGTGCAGACCTGCTGGGCGGAATCAAGCGTGGCGCATCCACCGCTTGATTCCGCCCTGGTCGTCGTCAAGCACTGCCTTGGCGCTTCACGACGCCCACCTGCATGAATGCACTTCCAGGTCTGCACTTTTGGGTTTGGTAGAGGCGGGAAGCGCGGCGCTGCAGTACTGGTCGTGCAACAGTCTTGTATCTGAGACAGCCGGCCCGAAAGAGTGCTAGTGCATGGTCGTGGGTCACAGTAACTTGTCCTGTGTGACGCTGACCAAGCCCTAAAAGGGACAGCCCCGGGGAACCGGCCTTGGTGGGTTTGGGAGGGCGTCGAAAAGCACGAGCGAAAGGAAGTCATGTCTGAACCCCGCGAAGTACGCGCCCCGCGCGGAACCGAAATCACCGCCAAGTCTTGGCAGACCGAAGCCCCGCTGCGCATGCTCATGAACAACCTTGACCCCGAGGTTGCCGAACGCCCCGAGGATCTCGTGGTCTACGGCGGCACTGGACGCGCTGCCCGCAGCTGGGAAGCCTTCGATGCCATCGTGGAGTCGCTCAAGGATCTCGAGTCCGACGAGACGCTGCTGGTGCAGTCCGGCAAGCCGGTGGGTATTTGGAAGACCAACGAGTGGGCGCCGCGCGTGCTCATCGCCAACTCCAACCTGGTCGGTGACTGGGCCAATTGGGAGCACTTCCGCAAGCTCGAGGACGAGGGCCTGATGATGTACGGCCAGATGACGGCCGGCTCCTGGATTTACATCGCTACCCAGGGCATCCTGCAGGGTACTTTTGAGACCTTCGCGGCTGTGGCCAAGAAGCGCTTCAACGACACGCTCGCCGGCACCTTCACCCTGACTGGTGGTTGCGGCGGCATGGGCGGCGCGCAGCCGCTGTCCGTTACTTTGAACGGCGGCGCCTGCCTCATCGTCGATGTTGACGAGACCCGACTGAAGCGCCGCCAGTCCAAGCGCTACCTCGATGAGGTCGTCACCGACCTCGACGAGGCCCTCAAGCTGGTGCTCGACGCCAAGGAGAACAAGAAGCCGCTGTCCGTGGGTCTGGTGGGCAATGCCGCCGAGGTCTTCCCGGAGGTGCTGCGCCGCCAGCGCGCCGGTGAGTTCACCGTGGATATCGTTACGGACCAGACCTCCGCGCACGACCCGCTGAGCTACCTGCCCACCGAAATCACCGTCGAGGATTGGCACAACGAGGCCAAGGCGGACCCGACCACCTTCACGAAGAAGGCTCGCGAGGCCATGGCCGCCCAGGTCCAGGCCATGGTGGAATTCCAGGATGAGGGCGCCGAGGTCTTCGACTACGGCAACTCCATCCGCGACGAGGCCCGCAAGGCCGGCTACCAGCGCGCCTTCGAGTTCCCGGGCTTCGTCCCGGCCTACATCCGCCCGCTCTTCTGCGAGGGCCTTGGCCCCTTCCGCTGGGCAGCGCTCTCCGGCGACCCGGAGGACATCAAGGTCACCGACCAGGCACTCAAGGAGCTTTTCCCGGACAACGAGCACCTGCACAACTGGCTTGATGCCGCCGAGGAATACGTGGAGTTCGAGGGCCTGCCGGCGCGTATTTGCTGGCTGGGCTACAACGAGCGCCACAAGGCCGGCCTGCTCTTCAATGACTTGGTCAAGGAAGGCAAGATCAAGGCCCCGATCGTCATCGGCCGTGACCATCTGGACTCCGGCTCCGTGGCCTCCCCGTACCGAGAGACCGAGGCCATGCTCGATGGCACCGACGCCGTGGCTGACTGGCCGCTGCTCAACGCTATGACCGCAGTCTCCTCCGGCGCCACCTGGGTGTCCATCCACCACGGTGGTGGCGTGGGCATGGGCCGCTCCATCCACGCGGGCCAGGTTACCGTCGCCGATGGCACCGAGCTGGCCGCCGCCAAGCTGCGCGCGGTGCTCACCAACGACCCGGGCATGGGCGTTATCCGCCACGTGGATTCCGGTTACACTCGCGCCAAGGAAGTCGCCGACGAGCGCGGCGTGCGTATCCCGATGGAATTCAAGGCCCGCGACTAGACAAGAGAGGAAAAGAAGATCATGTCCACCCTGTTTACTGGAATCTCAGAGCTGCGCACGGTGTCGGAGACAGGCACGCTTGCCGACGCCTCACTCATCGCCAACACCGACGGCACCATCGCCTGGATCGGCCCAGCCTCCGAGGCGCCGGCCGCGGACGAGAAGGTCGACCTTGGCGGCCGCGCAGTTCTGCCGGGCTGGGTGGATTCCCATACCCACATGATCTTCGACGGTGACCGCTCCGCCGAGTTCGAAGCCCGCATGGCGGGCGAGTCTTACCAGGCCGGCGGTATCGCCGTGACCATGGATGCGACCCGCTCGGCGGGGGAGGAGCGCCTGGAAAAGCTCCTGGTGGAGCGCATCGCAGCGGCCCGCCGAGGCGGTACAACGACCCTGGAGACCAAGACCGGCTACGGTCTTAATACCGAATCCGAGGTGGAGGCTGCTCGCGTGGCGGCCCGCCACGTCGATGACGTGACTTTCCTCGGCGCGCACCTCGTGCCGCCGGGGGCGGAGGCTGAAACCTACCTCGACGAGGTTGTGGGCCCGATGCTCGACGGCGTGGCCGAGCACGTGCAGTGGATTGACGTCTTCTGCGAGCGCGGTGCATTCGACGAGGAGCAGTCGCGCCGCGTGCTCGAGGCTGGCAAGGCCCGGGGCTTGGGCGTGCGCGTGCACGGCAACCAGCTCGGCGAGGGTCCAGGCGTAGCACTCGCAGTGGAGTTGGGCGCGGCCTCCGTGGATCACGTCAACTACCTCAGTGATGCCGATGTTGAGGCGCTGGCCTCCTCCGAGACGGTGGCCACGCTGCTGCCGGCCTGCGACCTGTCCACGCGTGAGCCGCTGGCGCCTGGCCGCAAGCTTATTGATGCCGGCGCGACCGTCGCCATCGCTTCCAACCTCAACCCGGGCACCTCGTACACGTCCTCGATGAACTTCTGCGTGACCACGGCCGTGCTCCAGCAGCACCTGACTCTCGATGAGGCCATCGCCGCCGGCACGCTGGGTGGTGCCACCGCGCTGCGCCGCCAGGATGTCGGTGAGGGTAAGGACGCGAAGGGCCGCCCGGCCAAGGGCTCGCTGGTGGTCGGCGCTGCCGCGGACCTGCACGTCCTCGATGCCCCGAGCGCTATCCACCTGGCCTACCGCCCGGGCATGCCGATGACGTTCAAGACCTTTGTCGGCGGCCGCGAGGTGTAGGCGCAGATCACGTCTGGCCCGCGTGTTGATTACGTGTGGCCTGCGCGTTGGGCGTGCTAGGGCTAAACCCAGCCGCAAAGGCACCTTTTGAAGGGCACCTTATGAAGGAAACCGCATGCTTTAACCTGGGGTTTTATCTTTCGAAAGCCGCAAATGGTGCCTTTAGTTTGGTGCCTTTGGTCTTTCTCCGAGCCTTGGGATTCGGGGGTTGGGGGGCTGATCCAAAGGTTGCAGAGTGCTCCTCACGAGCTGCTGTGTGGGTTTTAACGGGCTGAGGCTCAAAGGAGACTGGGGCGCAGCATGGGGTAGCGGCAGGCCGTGGGGAGAAATAGCTAATCTCACCGCAGTGCCGTACTCTGGTTTGAGCAATGAGCATTACCGATAACGCCACCGGCGGCGTCAACGAGCCGGAAGAATTCAATAAGTCGGAATCTCAGGAAAACTCGCAAGGTGGCGAAGCATTGGACGCTTCGCAGGTGTCGAACCAGGACACCGGGGCTGCGAATAACCCTGAGGACACCGGCGCTGAAGAAACTTCAGCCAACGACAACTCCCAGGGTTTTGCACACCTCGGCCTTCCCGATGACGTTCAGGAAGCCGTGTCCAAGGTGGGCTTTACCAAGCCATCCCCAATTCAGGAAGAAACCATCCCGATCCTCATGGAGGGCCGCGACGTCGTCGGCCTGGCCCAGACGGGTACGGGTAAGACCGCGGCCTTCGCGCTGCCGGTTCTCTCCCAGATCGATACCGAGGCCCGCTACCCGCAGGCTTTGGTCCTCGCGCCCACGCGCGAGCTCGCCCTCCAGGTTGCGGATTCTTTCCAGTCCTTCGCCGACCACTTGGGCCGCATCGAAGTTCTGCCTATCTACGGTGGCCAGGCTTATGGCATTCAGCTCTCTGGGCTGCGCCGTGGCGCCCAAATCATCGTGGGCACCCCGGGCCGTGTTATCGACCATCTGGAGAAGGGCTCCCTGGACATCTCGCAGCTGCGCTTCCTCGTCCTCGATGAGGCGGACGAGATGCTCAACATGGGCTTCCAGGAAGACGTCGAGCGCATTCTTGAGGACACCCCGGAAGACAAGCAGGTCGCACTCTTCTCGGCCACCATGCCGAACTCGATTCGCCGCCTGTCCAAGCAGTACCTCAACAACCCCGCTGAGATCACTGTGAAGTCGGAGCGCCGCACGAATGACAACATCACGCAGCGCTTCCTGCTGACCCCGCACCGCCACAAGATGGATGCCTTCACCCGCATCCTCGAGGTTATTGACTACGACGCCATCATCGTCTTCTGCCGCACCAAACACGCGACTGAGGACGTGGCCGATAGCCTCAAGGAGGCCGGCTACAACGCTGCCGCCATCAACGGCGATATTGCCCAGCAGCAGCGTGAGCGCACCGTCGATCAGCTCAAGGATGGCCGCCTGGACATCTTGGTGGCTACCGACGTGGCTGCTCGTGGTCTCGACGTGGACCGCATTACCCACGTAGTCAACTACGACATCCCGAACGACACCGAGTCCTACGTGCACCGCATCGGCCGTACCGGCCGTGCTGGCCGCACTGGTGAGGCCATCCTGTTCGTCACCCCGCGTGAGCGCCGCATGCTGCGCTCCATCGAGCGCGTGACCAATGCCCGCTTGGAGGAGATGGATCTCCCGACCGCGGATGAAGTCAACGCCAAGCGCAAGGAGAAGTTCTTCGCTTCCATCGGTGCCTCCCAGCAGGACAAGCAGTTCGAGTTTTTCCGCGACATGGTGCGTGAGTACTCCGCGGCGGAGAACGTGGCGATGGATGATATCGCCGCTGCTTTGGCTGTGCAGCTGCAGGGTGGGACGGACTTCCTGCTCAAGGAACGTCCGGTATCCAAGAAGGACCGTCGCGAGCGCGATCGCTTTGAGCGCGACGGCCGCGGGCGTGACCGCGATCGTGAAGGCCGCGGCCGTGACCGGGGCGGCCGCGACCGCGACCGTGGCCCGCGCCGCCCGGATGGGGACTTTGAGACGTACCGGCTGGACGTCGGCAAGCGTCAGAACGTGCGCCCCGGCGCCATCGTGGGTGCGCTGGCCAACGAGGGTGGCTTGTCCTCTAAGGACTTCGGCCGCATCACCATTGCGGTGGGCCACACCTTGGTGGACCTGCCGAAGAACCTGGACCCGGCGGTGCTGGAGCGTCTGAAGGACACCCGCATCTCCGGACAGCTCATCAAGATCCAGAAGGATACCGGCCGCCCGCCGCGTCGGAACTACGATGACGACCGTGGCCGTGGTGGTTACGGCGGACGTGGTCGTGGTGGACGCGGTGAGCGCGGGGGATACCGCGACCGTGACCGCGGTGGACATGGCCGCGACCGTGGTGGGCGCCGCGGCGGTTGGCGCGACTAGGCTCCGTTCAACCCCGCAGCGGCCTTAATCCTGCACGAGAAAACCTCCCGAACTCTCAATGAGAGCTTGGGAGGTTTTCGCTGTTGAGGCCTAAACCGGAGAGTTTAGACGTACATCAGGATGGCGCAGATAACCCACAGCAGGTTGAAGATGCCGGAGAACATAGACAGCTGCTTCTTCAGCTTGGCCACATCCGCGGAGCCGGGGGTCGCAATCGCAGCCATGGCTTGGTTCTGCTTCGGGATAACCACGACGAGCAGAATGACCCAAGCGATGACAGAAAGCAGCAGAGCGATGTGGAACTGGACCTCGGACTTGTAAGTGGCCAGGTCAGTGAGGAAAACGGCCAGACCGATGACCGGAACGATGGCGGAAATGTAGCCATAGGTCGAGGTGATTTTGTTGAGGATGCCGGCGGCACCAGCAGCCGAAGCATCACCGGCGCCAGCCTTTGCCAGCTGGGCAGGGAAGGCGGAGGTGGAGATACACACGGTACCGACCAACAAGATAGCGGCGAAGGCGTGGAGGAAAATAAGCAAGCTTGTCATGGGGAGTGCGCTTTACCTTTCTGTACGGGGCTTTCCCAGCGAAAGTCTAACGGTGCTGTGAGATGAAATCGAATCGGCATTGGTGGCGCATGACCGCATAATCGCGGGAGGGAAGCGGGAGTTGATACTTACGCGCCACAGCGGCAAGGCGCTGCGAGTAGTCGCAACGATCAGCCGGTGGAAGCCAGTCTGCCGGCAAGGAATCGGACTTGGCTTGGTTGAGATTGCGGGCGGTGGCAACAAGGTTGAGCGGATCGTTGGCAAAGGCCATTTTCTTATCACGCGGCCAGGCTGATGCGCCGAGATCCCAGGCGGCGGCGAGCGGAAAAACGTGGTCGACTTCCACGCGCGCCGGTGCCGGTGCGCGGGCATAGGGGTCGTAGAGGGTGCCGTCGATGGTCTGCGTTGCTTTAACGCTATCGCGGGTACCCGGCGCCCAGCCGCCGAAATCATCGCGATCGTAGCCAGGGGCCTCCACGCGCGCGGGCACGGTAGCCACGCCCAGGTCGGGGCCGGGGAGGAGGTGGTAGCCGCCGTAGAGCACCGTGGCTATGGAAAGGAAGCCGATATAGGCCGCGCGCAGGTTCATGTACTTTTAGACTGCTGGGATGTATGGGCGGTTCCCGTATAGGCAGGAAGCACGTGGTTGCAGAAACGGGTTAGGTGGGGCAGCCACAAGGAATCTTCTAAAAGGCATTAGTAAGAAGGTTTCTCTGGGGGCAAAGACACCTTTTAGGGGCCCGCACACGGCGTTTTCGAGGCAAAAGCACCTTTTGAGAAATACCATTTGAGTAGAGGCTTTTGAGTAGCGACCTTGTAGAGCCACCGAGCCGATCACAAGCGAAACCCCGCCCCAGCAGATGGTGTGAACTGCTGTGAGCGGGGTTCGGGAAGAGGGAAAAGAGTGTGAAGGTTACTTCTGAACCTTCTCCGCGGCCTCCTCAAAGTCCAAGTCATCGTTCTTCTCAACGAGCTTGGCCAGGCGGGATGCCTCCTCGAACTCCTGGGTGACCTTCTCATCCGGAGCCTTGGTGGCCAGCGAAACGCCGACAGTCACGAGCAGAGCGGAGATGAAGCCCGGTACCAGCTCGTAGAGGGTATCGCCCAGCGGGCTCATGCCCCAGCCGATAGCCACGACGGCACCGGTGATCATGCCAGCGACGGCGCCGGTGGAGTTGAGGCGCTTCCAGTACAGCGACAGCAGCACCAGTGGGCCGAAGGCGGAACCGAAGCCGGCCCACGCGAAGCCAACCAGACCCAGAATCGAGTCGGAGGGGTTGATGGCCAGCACGGCAGCGATGACGGCAATGGCCACAACGGCGGTGCGGGACAGGTTGATCAGAACTTCTTGGCGTGGCTTCTTCTTAGCGAAGATGAGGTAGAGGTCCTCAATAAGCGAGGTGGAGACCACCAGCATCTGGGAGGACATCGTGGACATGATGGCCGCCAGAACGGCGGTCAGGACCAGACCAGCAAACAGCGGGTGGAACATAACCTGGGCCATGTCGAGGAAGATGGTCTCGTAGTTCTCCTGGTCAGTAATGGAGTGGCTGGTCTCAGTGAAGAAAACCGTGCCGGAGAGCGCGACGAAAATAGCGCCGATGAGGGAGATACCCATCCAGCTGACACCGTAGAAGCGGCCCGCGCGGGCGTCGGAAGGCTTACGCAGCGCCATGAAGCGCACGATGATGTGCGGCTGGCCAAAGTAGCCCAAGCCCCAGGCCAGGTTACCGATGATGACGGCGGCGGAAACGCCGGAGAACAAGGAGAAGTAGTCGGGGTTCTCAATGACGCCACCGGTGGCGTAGGGGTTTTCAGCAGCGAAGCTGAAAATCTCGCCCGGGTTGTCCAAGGAGAAGAGCACCATGATCGGCACGATGATGAGGGAGGCGAACATCAGCAGGCCCTGGACGGTATCGGTGTAGGACACCGCAAGGAAGCCGCCGACGAAGGTGTAGAAGACCGTCACGGCAGCCACGACGAGCATGCCCACCATGTAGTCACCGCCGAAGCTGGACTCGAAGTAGCGGCCGCCGGCCACCATGCCGGAGGAGACATAGAAGGTGAAGAAGAAGATAATGATCGCCGCCGCGATAATGCGCAGCAGGCGCGACTTATCGTGCAGGCGGTTCTCAAAGAAGGAGGGCACGGTAATAGAGTTGCCGGCAATTTCGGAGTAGGAGCGCAGACGCGGCGCAACCCACTTCCAGTTGGCCCAAGCACCAATGAGGAGGCCGATGGCCATCCACAGCTCGGACATACCGGTCAGGAACAAAGCGCCCGGCAGGCCCATGAGCAGCCAGCCGGACATATCGGAGGCGCCGGCGGACAGGGCGGCTACGAACGGGTGAAGGCCGCGGCCGGCGAGAACGTAGTCGTCATACTCATCCGTCTGCTTGTAGCTCCAGAAGCCAATAGCGGCCATGGCAAGCAGGTAGATGATCATCGCAACGACATACCAAGTGGAGTCTTGCACTGATCTCTCCTTGAGATTGAGATTAAAGAATAGGACTCACCCACGCTAACGAGGCAAATGCTCCTACCCAACTGAAAATTGGCTGGTTGACCAGTATTTGGTTATCTTGGTCACAGCTTAATGTACGGTCTTACTGGTGTTACGCCGTTATATAACGAGACTGTAACGATTGCTTATTTGGGCAGGATTCGGGAACTTTCTGCGACCCTGACCCCCAAAAGGCGTGCTGCTAAACTGGCCCCTATGGCTTCTTACCTGCTGCATGGCCTCTGGCTGCCCGTCTCCGGCCTGAGTCTATGGATCGAACAGGTCGAAGGGCACAAGATCATCATGCCCTCAGCAGTCCCAGAGGGAACCTTCCCGGATGTGGTGGACTCCATCCTGAGCAAGAAGACCTTCCGCAACCGAGCGCGAGTGTCCCTGCGCACACCGAAGGGCAAAGATGTCTCCCTCATGGTGCCCATGGCTATGTTCGCCCCTGATGAAGCGGTGGAAACATTGGCCAAGCTGGAATACCTCGACACCGATAGTCAAGCGGCCACCCCGGAGCAGCGCGCGACCATCGCGCCAGATCTCTTGTGGCTCATCCGGGCCTACCGCGGGCTTTACCGTTTTGTACGCGCCGGCCGCGTGACTATCCGCCTGTCTTATCAAGCAGGCGAGTGGTACCCCATGTGGCAACTGGCTTCTGGCTTGGGTGAGCGTAGCTGGCTGGCGGAGATGCTGGCCTCCGCGCCCGGCATCCTTTCCATAAATAACCGGGCTCTCTCTGATGATTTGGCTGATGAGCTCACGCACTGGATTGCCTATACCCAATTGCGTCCGCAGATCGACGCCCCGCGCGCCGCGCCCTGGCATGACTTCGCCCAGGCGCTGCTGAAGACCGCGCCGGTGAAGAAGGGCCGCGCCCAACTGCTGCGCGGACTCAATGAGTGGAAAGACTCCATTACCTCCGTCGATCTCCAGCTGGTGTTCCTCGTGGAGGAGCCACCAAATGAGAATGTCTCCGTCGAAGACGCAGCGTGGCCCATCCGCCTGCTGGTTCGCTCCGGGACCGATTCACCCCTGCCGGTGCGGCAGGAGCAGTTGGATCGGGGAAGCGTCGAGAAGCTGCGCGAAGCCCGCCGCCATGCCTTCGACGTGGCACCGCGGCTGAAGTACAACTCCGCGCCGGCGAGCCGGAACGCGGGTGACTGGGATGTGTACCTGACCACGGAACAGCTCGTGGATTTTGTTACCCACGACGCCGCCGCCCTGCGCAAGGCCGGTTTTACCGTGCTGCTGCCCAAGTCCTGGTCCCATATGGAGACCAAGGCCAAGCTGGAAACCACGGAGGTGCGCGATCCAGCCGATGCCGCCACTAAGGCGCACATCGGCATGGAGAAGTTGTTCAGCTATGACTGGAAGCTCTCGGTGGGAGACACGCAGCTAACCGACGCCGAAATGCAAGAGCTCATCTCCTCCAAGTCCGGCCTGATCCGCCTGCGCGGCGAGTGGGTCATGGCGGATACCCAGGCCTTGAACAAGATCTCGCAGTACATGCGCGAGTTGGCCGATACCGCACGCAAGCGCGCTCTGAAGGAGCTGGAGCAACTCGCCGCGACCGCGGAAATAGCCCGCCAGCTGGAACAGCCCGGCTGGGAAGAACTTGTGGCCGAAGTAGAGCGCCGCCGCAAGGAATTCAACGAGGGCGAGCAAGAAGAAGCGGTCACGCTTGCAGACCTGCGCGAGATGGCCTTGAAGTCCATGGCGGAGGACCCCGTGGCCTTCACCGGATCCGAGTGGCATACCTCGCTGCTCGGCGGGCTGGATAGTACGGCACCCGACCGCGTGGACATCCCCGATACGGTCCATGCCGAGCTGCGCGAGTACCAGCGTCGCGGTGTGGACTGGCTGTACTGGATGTCCCGCAACAACATCGGCGCGGTGCTGGCAGATGACATGGGTTTGGGCAAGACCCTGCAGCTGCTGTCTTTGTTGGCGGTGGAAAAGGCCGCCCATGAAGCTGAGGGGGAAGCGGAGGCGTGGAAGCCCACCCTGGTGGTCGCCCCGACCTCCGTGGTGGGCAACTGGGCTAGGGAGGCCAAGCGCTTCGTGCCGGATTTTAAGGTCATGGTGCAACACGGCACCGGGCGCCTGAAGGGCGAGGAATTGGTTACCTCAGCTCAGGAGGCCGATATCGTCATCACTTCCTATGGCACGGTAAGCCGTGACTTTTTGACCTTGAGCAAGGTGGAGTGGGACCGCGTGGTCCTCGATGAAGCTCAAGCGATCAAGAACGCCTCGACGCGTTCCTCCAAGGCGGTTCGCGCCATCCCGTCACGTCACCGCGTGGCGCTGACCGGCACGCCGATTGAGAACCGGCTGTCAGAAATGCGCTCCATCCTGGACTATTGCAACCCCGGAATCCTGGGCTCGGCCTCTTTCTTCCGCAACCACTTTGCCAAGGCCATCGAGCGCGAAGGCAGCGATGTCATGGCGGAGCGCCTGCGCCTGCTCACCGGCCCGTTTATCCTGCGCCGCCTGAAGACGGACCCTAATATCATCGATGACCTGCCGGAGAAGTCCGAGCAGATCATCACCGTGCGCATGACCGATGAGCAGGCCGCCCTCTATAAGGCCCTGGTCAATGATGTGGAACAGGCCCTGGCGAAGAAGAAGGAGGGCATCTCGCGCCGCGGCCTCATCTTGGCATCGCTGACCCGCATCAAGCAGATCTGCAACCACCCAGCGCACTTCTTGGCCGATGGCAGTCCCGTGACCATCAAGGGCAAGCACCGCTCCGGCAAGGTTGAAGAACTCATGCGGATCATCGACCAAGCCATCGAATCTCAGGAGCGCGTGCTGATCTTTACTCAGTACAAGGCTTTCGGTGACGTTCTCCAGCCTTACCTGTCTGAGCAGCTGGGCTGTGAGATTCCCTTCCTCCACGGCGGGGTGAGCAAGAACCGGCGCGACCAGATGGTGGAGGAATTCCAGGCCGAGGATGGCGCACCCGTCATGCTGCTCTCGCTCAAGGCCGGCGGTACAGGCTTGAACCTCACGGCGGCGTCGATTGTCGTGCACATGGACCGCTGGTGGAATCCGGCGGTGGAGAACCAGGCCACGGACCGCGCCTTCCGCATTGGCCAGCAGCGCAACGTGCAGGTGTACAAGATGATTACCGCCGGTACCTTGGAGGAATCCATCCAGGACATTCTTGATGGTAAGACGCAGCTGGCCGGGGCCGTCGTGGGCGAGGGCGAGGGCTGGCTCACCGAACTGAGCCCCGAGCAGCTGGCGGATCTCATGAGCTATAGGGAGCAGGAGAAGTAAATGGCACCGAAGAGTCCTGAGGACAACAACGTCATCTACGCCAACTTCGGCACCCGCAAGCGCGTGAGCACGCCTGAGGAGGTCAACCGCGTCGATCGCGTGCGCACCATGCAGCCGGCGGCCACGCGCCTGCTCAACTTTGTCAACCAGCAAACGGATTCCGGCCGCATTCGCCGCGGGCGCCAGTACGCCACCGAGGGTCATGTCGTGGGCCTCGACGTGCGCAATGGTGCTGTGCACGGCAAGGTTGCGGGCTCTCAGAATGAACCTTTCGCGGTGCTCATCCAGGTGCCTTACCGCAACAACGAGGACATCGGGCGGCTGTCGGAGATGTTCGCGCGCACCCCCAACTCCGTGGCGAAGGCTAGGGAGGGCATGCTTGCCGACGCCTCCCTCGACATCCTCATCGCCGAGTACCCCGACGACCTCCGTTTCTCGTGCACCTGCCCCGATCCGGAGTACGTGTGCAAGCACGTCGTGGCGGTGGCGGACCGACTGGCCGCGCGCATGGACGCTGACCCGTCCGTCATCTTCGCCTTGCGCGGCCTCGACTTCGCGCGGCTGGAGCAAGCGGTCATGGAGCAGGCCAAGGCGGCCTCGGAGGACTCTTATTCCGCTTCCGCGGCCTCTGAAATCTCGGCCGAGGAGCGCAATGCCTTGTTCTGGGAGGGGCGAGAACTCCCGCCCTTGCCGGAGCCGAAGACCGCTCCCGCCGTCGATGATTCCGACCCGGAACTGCTGCGCAAGGCCATGAGGTCTGTCAGCCATACGAACATAGATTTGCTTCGGGCCGTCTCCGATGTCGAGGACCTTTACTATCATCTGACGCACTAGACATTGCCACCCCAGGGGAGAGGCTCAAGCGCCAGCCCTGGACCACGTTGTAGGGAGTTTGCATGGCCGCGGTCACGTTCATCCACACCTCAGATTTCCAGCTAGGCATGACCCGCTGGTTCTTAAGCCCCGCCGCGCAGTCGCGCTTTGATGATGACCGCGAAGCAGCGGTCCTGCGGCTCGGGGAGTTGGCCACCGAGACAGGTGCCGAGTTCATCGTCGTGGCCGGTGATGTTTTTGAGCACAATTCCCTGAGCACGTCCACGCTGCTGCGCGCCAAGGACATGTTCAAGCGCCTGCCGGTGCCGGTCTACCTGCTGCCTGGCAACCACGATCCTCTCGTGGCGGATTCCATCTTCTTCAACTCCTTTGCGGATAACGTGCACGTCATCGCGGATTCAGAGCCCATCGAGGTGCGCCCAGGCGTGGAAATCGTCGGCGCCCCCTACTTGTCCAAGCGGGCCAATTATGACCTGGTGCGCCGCGCGCTGGAGCCGCTGCAGCCTGCCGATGAGGGCACGGTTCGCATCGCGGTGGGACATGGCCAGGTGGAGTCCCGCGCGGGCGAGGGCGAGGACTCTGACGCAGATACTATCGACCTCTCCTTCGTGGAGGAGTGCCTGGATAAAGGCGTTATTGATTATCTGGCGCTGGGGGATACGCACTCCACCGAATCCTTGGGCCGTACCGGCAAGGTGTGGTTCTCCGGCAGCCCGGAGACCACGGCCTTCGACGATAGGGAGCGCGATTCGGGCAATGCCTTGGTGGTGACCGTTGAGGGGGCGCGGGTGGACGTCGCCAAGCACCGCGTCGGTCGCTGGGACTTCCGGGCGATTGATGCGGACGTTAATTCACTGGAGGAGGTCGAGGCTTTTCTTGCGGGGCTAGACGCCGTTCCGGAGAAGATCCGCACCGCGGTGAAATACAGTCTGCGTGGCACTGTGGGGTTGAGCGCGCAGGCTCGTTTGGAGCAGGGCTTGGCGGAGCTAGAGGAGGTCTTCGCCTCCCTCAAGCCGCGCGAGAGGACGATGGATCTGCACCTAGCGCCCTCCGAAGAGGAGCTCAGCGAATTGAGCTTGAGCGGTTATGCCGCGGATGCCCTGGCGGAGCTGCTCGAGGACCTAGATAATCCCACCGCCCGCGACGCCGCCAACCTGCTGTTCCGCCTCAGCGCGATGGGAGCTTAAACCATGATGCAGCTACATTCTGTTGAACTGAACAACGTCCGCGGTGTGGAGCACCTAGAGGTCAAAGACCTCCCGGAGAACGGCGTGGTGGTTATCGGCGGGCCGAACGAGGCCGGCAAATCCACGCTGGTGGAGGCTATTGACTTCGTGCTGACGGAAAAGCACACGGCCAATTCCAAGCCGGTGAGAGCGCTGCAGCCTGCAGGCCGCGATGTGGGACCTGAGGTCACGCTGGAGGCGACCGTGGGGCCTTACCGCTTCCGCATTCGCAAGCGGTGGGTGAAGAAACGCACGTCGGAGCTGCATGTTTTCGCCCCACGCCCGGGCCAGTGGACCGGTGCCGAGGCGGATGGGGAGTTGGAGCGCATCCTCAGTGAGCACGTGGACCGCGCGCTTCTCGACGCCCTCTTCGTCCGCCAGGACGAGCACCACCAAGGCATCGCCGCAGTGGGCATTCCTTCCCTGACCGCAGCGCTGGAGGAGGAAACCGGGGCGAGTTCCGCGGCGGAAGACTCCGAGCTGCTCACGCGCATTGAGGCGGAGTATAAGGAGTACTTCACCGCGAAGACGGACAAGCCGGCGGGGGATTTTAAGGCCGCCATCGCCGCGCTGTCAGATGCAAAGGAGAAGCAGGCTGCTGCCGAGTCTGCATTGCGCGAACTCGATGGAGTGGTGGAGCGCTATGAAGCTGCCGAGCTGAAGAAGTCTGAGGCCGAAGCCGCTTTGCCGGACGCTGCGGAAGAGTGCGAGCGCCGGGACAGTGAGCTTGTTGCTGCCCGGGCCGCCCAGGAGAAGGTCACAGCGCAGGAGGCGGCCGTGACGAGGGCAGCGGAGGCCGTAACGCGCGCGGAGGCGGAAGCGGAGCGCCGTAAAGCTGTGGTTGCTGAGCATGCCGCGGCTATTGATACTGCTGAGCGCGCCGCCGCAGCGGTTATGGAAGCCCGCGAGCGGGCCAAGGAAGAAGCCGCCGCCCGTAGGAAACTAGAGGAGGAGCGCGCCGAGGTTCATCAGCGCTATGAGGCCGTGCGCGAGGAGCGCCAGCGCGCCCGCCGCGCCCAGCAACGCGCTGAACGCGAGGCCCTGGGCACCCGCCTCGAAACACTGAACAAGTTGGAAGAGACTTTGGCCTCCCGCCGCCGCGAGCTGGCTGCCACTCCGGACGTACCACACCTTCAAGATCTGGAAGCTGCGGCTCGTGAGGTCACCGTCCAGGAGCGTCTGCGGGCTGCCGCGGCGGCCAAGCTTCACCTTTCAGGAGAAGGCTCCGTCGTCGTTGATGGTGAGGAACGCGCGCTGGAGAGTAGCAAAGAACTGGCAGTTGAGCTGCGTGAGGGCACCACCCTTCAGCTCGGTGAGGTTACAGCCCGCTATGCAGCAGGCGCTGGTGAAACCGGTGAGGAAGGCGTGGAGAAGGCCCGCGCTGAGCTCGCGCGCCTACTGGAAGATGCCGGGTGCGAGGATCTTGAGTCCGCCCGTGCCGCTCACGAGAAACACACCGAACTCGCCTCTGCTCTCGACACTGCCGCTCGCGAACTGGCCGCCGCACTCGGCGGGGAGGACCTCGGTGAGCTGCGTGCGCGTTTTGAGGCCAGTGCAGAGGATAATGAGGACGCCGTGGACGCCGCCGGGATTGCCGAGGATTCTGCGAAGCCGCGAGAGTTGGACGTGGTGGAGCGCGAGGAAGAGGAGCTGCGCAGGAAGCTCGATGAGCTTGACCGCGCTGTGGCTCCCTACCGTGAGAACAAGGCAGGCGTGGCATTGGAGGTAGCCACCGTGCGCGCGGAGGAGGCCACCGCGCAGCGCGATGCCAAGGCCGCAGCAGTGGAGGCTGCCCGTGCTCAGCTCAGTGATGCCGACGTGACTGCAGCAATTGAGGCAGCACAGACTGAGCTGGCGAAGGAGAAGGCGGCTTTAGAGGAGATGTCTGCTGTGGACGTGGAAACTGCCGAGCACTTAGCTCAGGGAGCGCACACACACCTGGACTCCCTGAAGTCAGCGGTAAACACGGCGGTTGGCGATATGCGCGAGCTCAATGGGCTCATCACAATGCACTCCGGTGCGGCTGAGGACGCGGAGAAAGCCACCGCGGAGCTGGAAGTAGCGCATGAGCGGCACGCTGCCATCGAGCGCCGAGCGAATGCCGCGCGCTACCTCCGCACGCTCATGCTGCGCCATCGCGATGCCGCCCGTCAGCGCTATGCCGCGCCGTTTGTCGCGGCGCTCAACGGCTTGGCCCGCACGGTCTTCGGTGGCGATGTGGACTTTGAACTCTCAGAAGAGCTCAAGGTCCAGGCTCGCAGCCGCAATGGTGAGACCGTAGCCTTCAACGCGCTGTCCGGTGGCGCCAAGGAGCAGTTGAGCATCTTGACGCGCTTTGCCATAGCGCAGCTGGTCTCTGAAGAACCGGTGCCGGTCATCATCGATGACGCCTTGGGCTCCACTGACTCACAGCGCCTTCAGCTCATGGCGGCGTTGTTTAGCAAGGCTGGAAGGAACACGCAGGTCATTGTGCTGACCTGTATGCCGCAGCGCTACTCGTGGGTATCTGGGCGCACGGACTTAGATATGGAGAAACTTACAAGCTCCTAAGTCCTAGCGTGTAGGGTATGAGCCATGACAGCGGACACTCGATGGCTCACCGAAAGCGAACAGAACCTCTGGCGGCATATTCTGGCCAGCATTCGCAAGATTAATCGCGGCATGGAGGAAACTCTCTTAGCCTGTAGCGATATCTCTGCGGCGGAGTTTGCAGTCCTCGTCTCGCTTTCGGAGGCACCTGAGCACACGCTGCGTTTGCGCGAGTTGTGCTCGGAACTGGACTGGGACCGCTCCCGCGCCTCCCACCAAATCACCCGCATGGAGAAGCGGGGTTTGGTGTGCAAAGAAAAGTGCGCGGGCGATGCGCGCGGTGTTGAAGTCGTTATGACGAAGCTCGGACAGGAGCGCCTTGAGGCGGCGGTGCCTGAGCACGTTGAGTCCGTACGCCGCATGGTCTTTGATCACCTCGATCCTGCCGATGCCCCTGCACTCCTGCGATTCTGTGAGGGGGTCCTCTCAGAGAGCAACCTTCCGGGCTATGAGGGCTTCGTTCCGGATGAACGCTTGGGCCTCCACGCCGACTAGCTCCGCTTAGCGCGAGTAGAGTAGGGCCCGTCCGTTTACGCACTAGGAGGTGACTTTCCCGCACCATGATGGGACAAGAACTGTTTGAGCATCCGCAGCGTCAGTACACCACGTATGGCATCACCCCATTGACAGAGCTCAGCGCTCAGGTAGGCCCCGTTGAGGACCTAGAGGAGCTCACTGAGGAACAAGCCACCGCACTTGAGACTGCCCTTGAACAGCATCCGGAGGGTGCATTGACTTTCGATGACGCTTCGCAGCTGTGGATCGTCGGCGCGGAAGAAGATATTGAGCGCATGTTCCAGGACCGCGAAGATTTCGTCGAAGCGCTCAATAACAACGAGGACCCTGGGGTCTAGCCCACAGTCGGTGTCAAACTAAAGGCGGATAGCGGCGGAAATATCTGCGTTTAACTACGGACGGCTCTGCATAAACTGCTAAGATACTCTGTGTTAAAGGGCGAGCATCCCCCATGCTTTTTAAAGACAGCTTCAATGAGAGCGCAGTCTGGCTAGGGGAGCTAAGTGAAAGGACTAAACATGATCGGCGAGCGCGTTTTGGCTCAGGAGCAGCGCGAAGCAGCTGCACGTGACAAGGCTGACGGCTGGGTATCCGTCTTCGTTCAGTGGATTCCCTCCATGCTTCTCTCCGTGGTGATGCTGGGCGCCTTGATGTTCGGCATGTACTACATCGAGCACGGCACCTTGGATATCACCCAGCCGATCGTCAACCAGTACATCACCCAGTAACTGGTTCGCTCCTCACGCTGCCGCCAAGCGGGGGAAAACAGCTGACTTCAAGCCCCAGCAGAATTGCCTGCTGGGGCTTCATCCTTCTCACCTGCCACCCTCTCAACCTTTCATCCGTCTCTCTTCGCGCTCACTCACTTCTCGCCCGCGCCCTTCGCGCTCACCGTGGGCCTTAATCTGCTGCCACAAACATGCTCGGTGAGCGCGAAGGGAGTATCTATCAGGCAGGGAGTGTATTCATCCGATAGCCTGAACTCCATGGACTCTCGCATCTACGTTCGCTATCTCAACGGCCCGCTCCTGTGGCTGGGAATTATCGTTGGCTTTGCCGTCGTGGCCGCGGTGGTTCCCACGATGATTGACTCCACGTGGGCGGCAATCCTCTTCGGCGCCCTGGTGCTCGCCGCAACTGTGGCTTGCATTCTGATGCGGGTGAAGATCGTCGTGAGTGACGACGACGTTGCGGTCTCCATCCTGGGCATATTCACGAAGAGGATTCCACTCAGCGATATCACCGGGGCGAGCGTCGGTCCCGCGACCGGGCTCAAGGAAGGCGCAGGCCCGCGCATTGTCGACGGAGCTTCGGCGTACATCGTGTCCGGGCCGACTGTGCGCATTGAACAGGGCAGCAGCTGCGTGATTGCCTCCGCGAAGAATCCGGAAGAAGTGGTCGCGGATATTGAGTCGCGCTTGCGCTAGTTCCATATCCCCAGACCTCGATCCCGAAACCTCCTGGTGGGTGGTGAGACGTCGGCAAGCGCTGGGCGACGCCCACCTGGGCAGGTTGCGGGTTTCAGGTCTGGGGGAATGCAAAATGCGCACGGTTGCCCCGCACACGTGGCGTCGTTGAAACGGTGGGCCGAGGCGCGGCATAGTGCGGGGCGGTTTAGGCATGAAAAAGTGCCCCTGACAGGGATCGAACCTGCGACCTTCGGTACCGGAAACCGATGCTCTAATCCGCTGAGCTACAAGGGCATTGCTGGCGAAATGCCAACGATGCGATTCTAGCCTATAAAGACTGAAGCGCAGTAATTGGCCTCACGCCGATGGGGGTGTGATGGGAGGAAGGGGCGGCTAGGTAAGTAATCCGCCCCTTCATCGCTCCGCACCTGTGTTACTGGGTGGGCTGCTCCTGAGCCTGGGGCTGGTCAAAGAAGCCCGGCGCATCTGCGGTGTGGACCTCACCGGTGCGCAGGTAATCAACCACAATCTGGTTCACAGCCTGGTTTCCCATGGCGAAGTGTCCGTGGCCCGGGCCGTGGACGGTCACCACGCGGGACTGCATCGGGTCAGACAGGCCGCGGTAGAAGGCATACGGGGTCTGCGGGTCGCCGGTGGACTGAATCTGCAGCGGCTTGGTAGCCAGCTGCGCGCCGCTGACCTGTACCGGCTTGGTGATTGGTGCGCGGCCACCGCAGCCGACGCCGGAGGCGTACATGGAGTTAAACAGCGTGAAGGGGTCAACGGTGACGTAGTTGGACCACAGGAAGGCCGGGATGCGCGTCGGATCCATCGGGGCGGTGTTCTCGTTGCACATGATGATGTTCTGCATACTCTGGGTATTCACCAGGCTCTGGATCGCAGCTTCCTGGTCCGCTTCGCTAGCCTGCGGCTCGATTGCGTTGAAGTCGAGCGGTTCGATGCCACCGATGTGCTTGGCCATCGCGTCCCAGGCCTCTGGGCGCGGGACTACCTGGTCGCGCGTTACCTGGAGGGTAGGGGAGGTAGCCTGGATGCCCTGCGGGTTGGATGCCTTGCCTGCGAGGTGCTCGGCCTGCACGCGCAGTTCGCCCGTGGCGGTCATGATATTCGCGCCCGGCTGGCCGGCGAATTCGAGGCCCGGCGGGAGATCACCAATCTCGGCGTCCGGCGGCAATACGGTGGGGCGCACGCCGGCCTCGGCGGCGACAATCTGAGACCAGCGCTCGTAGGCCTTCAGCGGAGTCTTGCCCGCGTGGTAGGTGTCATCGTTCTTCGCCACGAAGTTAAAGAAGTCATGCAGGGCATTTTCGTAGCCTGCCTGCTGGGATGCGAAGATCTGGTTCCAGGCCATGTCCGGATTCATGCCGGAATCCAGCACCACCTTGTCGGTGTGCTGCGGGAAGAGAGTGGCGTAGGTCGACCCCAGGAAGGTGCCGTAGGACAGGCCAGCGATGTTAATGCGTTCATCGCCGAGTGCCTGGCGTACAACCTCCCAGTCGCGGGCGGTGTTCTCTGTGGTAAGGGAGTCGGTGTAGCCCGGGGTGTTCTTCTCGCAGTTGTTGCGGGTAACGGCACCTGCCTTCGTGAGAGTCTCTAGCGGATTGCCTGTGGCCGCGGTCATGGAGCAGTTCAGCGCGCCGGAATCGCGCAGGCCGCGCGGCTGGACGCCGATGATGTCGAACTCCTGCTCAATCTCGTCTGGCCAATTCGCGTTGTTCACCCAGGCGTATGCATCGCCGCTCGGGCCGCCCGGGTTGGTAAACAGGCTGCCCTTGCGCTCGCCGGTGGCCTTGAGGCGAATGAGTCCGACGTCGATGGTGCCCTTTTCCGGCGCATCGTGATAGGTCGGAGCCGTAACGTGACCGCACTCGGCGCGCTCCTCAGTGACCCCCTCCGGGCACGGCCCCCACTTGATGGTGGGTTGGTCTGCGTGGGCAACAGCGGGCGCGGCAACCAGGCCGGCAGCAACAGCTACGGGTCCCAGCACCGAGCCTAAAACGCGAGAAAGACGCATAGAATAAGGCTCCTAGAATCGTTAATTAGTACGTGCCTTATCCTATGCGCCGGGGGTGATGTGAGCCGAGTGTTCGGAAGGGGCGGGTGCCCCCGAACGTCACATTACTTAACAATCACCACAATGAGATCACGCGGGCCGTGGACACCCTCCACGCGGGAGAGCTCGATATCCGAGGTCGCGGAAGGGCCCGAGATCCACGTTGCCGGGCGCTCCGGGTTCATGCGGGAGACCATCTCCGGGACGCCATAGACAATCTGGTCCTTGCGCACGATGCACACGTGACGGTCCGGCACCAAGGTCAGCGCGCGGCGGCCACAGGTCTCATTGGACTCGAGCACGATGGTGCCGGTCTGGGCGGAGGTGACGTGGGATTCGGTCACCACTGCATCGACGGCGTCGAGCTCGCGCGGGTCCTTGGCATTGTCATCCGGGGTAATGGTTCCCTCGAAGCCGTCGAGAAGCCCAGCGTCCATGCCGGGTGCGTAGACGACGTTCGAGCAGCCGCGCTCGGTGAGGATGTCCACAAGGGTGGAGTTCAGTCCAGACTCATCGGTGACGTGCACATCAGCCTTGTAGTCTTCGAGGCGGTCCACCAGCATCTCACGCAGCTCATCTTCGTTGAGCGTGCCTTGCTTCTGGTACTCGCGCGGAATGTCTACGTGCTCCGGCAGGCCGGCCTGCTTCTGGGCGGCTGAAATTCGGTTGAGGATTTCCTCTTTGGCGGTGGTCACTTGATGCCCTCCTTCTTGGCTTGGGCGAGGAGTTCTTGAGCTTCGTCGGTGTTGAACCATTGGCGGAAGGACTTCTTCGGCGGAACGGCAGTATCGCGTACCTCGGACCAACCAGACATGAACAGCGGCAGCTTGTCGATGACTCCGTTGAAACCACCGAGGACACGGCCGAGCGCCACCATGTGGGTGATCTGGTTCCAAATCTTCGGGTTCTTCCACACCAGCTCCACGACCTGGAAGAGCTTCTCCTCGACCGGCGGGGTGGCGTGGGTGACCTTCTGGTAGCGGTTTTCCAGAATGACCTGGGAGAGCGGGATGCGCACCGGGCACACCTCATCGCAGCGGCCACACAGGGAGCAGGCGTAGGGCAAGCTTGCCGACGGATCGTTGTGGTCCTTCATGCCAGTCAGCTGCGGCGTCAGGGAGATGCCGATCGGGCCCGGGTAGACCGAGCCATAGGCGTGGCCGCCGGCGCGCTCGTAGACCGGGCAGACGTTCAGGCAGGCAGAGCAGCGAATGCACTTGAGTGCCTCGTGTCCCTTGGGGGAGGACAGTGCAGCGGTGCGGCCGTTATCCAGCAACACGATGTGGAAGTTCTGCGGGCCGTCACCTTCGGTCACGCCCGACCACATGGAGGTGTACGGGTTCATGCGCTCCGCGGTGGAGGAGCGCGGCAGCAGCTGCAGGAAGACCTCGAGGTCCTGGAAAGTCGGGACCAGCTTCTCAATACCCATCACGGTAATGAGGGTCTCCGGCAGGGTCAGGCACATGCGGCCATTGCCCTCAGACTCCACGATGTTGATGGTGCCGGTTTCTGCCACACCGAAGTTGGCGCCGGAGATGGCGACCTTAGCCTTCATGAACTGCTCGCGCAGGAACTGGCGGGATGCTTCGGCCAGCTCCGCCGGCTCGGCCTTGAGGGAGTCATCCGTATTCGGCATCTTGTTGACAAAGATGTCACGGATCTCCGCGCGGTTGCGGTGAATAGCCGGGACCAGAATGTGGGAAGGCTTGTCCTCACCCAGCTGGACGATGAGCTCCGCCAGGTCAGTTTCCTGGGCGTGGATGCCGGCCTCTTCCAGGTGCTCGTTGAGAGCGATTTCCTGGGTAGCCATGGACTTAATCTTGACCACGTCGGTCTCACCGGTTTCGCGGATAAGCCCCTCGATGATCTCGTTGGCTTCCTTGGCGTCGCGTGCCCAGTGGACGATGCCTCCGCGCTTGGTCACCTGCTCTTCGAATTGGAGCAGCAGTTCGCCCATGCGCACGGCGACATCATCCTTGAGTGCAGAGCCGGCGTCGCGAAGCTGCTCCCAGTCCGGTGTTTCATCAACGGCGTGCTGGCGCTTGTCACGAATCGTGGTGGTGGCGTGGTGCAGGTTGCGGCGCTGGGTGGCGTTGTTGAGACCCACGTGAGCCAGCGGCACGAAGGCCTTCGATCCGCGCAGGTTGCCGTAGCCTTCTGGGGCGCGGGGAGGGGTGGTGTCGAGGAAGGAAGTCATTAGAGCATCTTCTCCTTGGAGTAGGCCGCGGAGGTGGGAGTCCACGGGTGTTCCTTGGTGGAGGCGAGGATTTCCGCCAGGTGGATAGCGCGAACACCGGAGCGCTGGCGAGCCAAAGCGCCACCGATGTTCATCAGGCAGGAGGAGTCACCGCCGGTGACGTACTCGGCCTCGGTTTCGCGGATGTGGCGGGTCTTATCACCGACCATCGCTGCGGAAACCTCGGCGTTCTTGAGTGCAAAGGTGCCGCCGAAACCACAGCATTCTTCTGCATTAGGCAGCGGGGCGAGGTCGATTCCTTCGACCTCCTTAAGAAGCTGGTAGGGGCGGTCACCCAACTTGAGGAAGCGCAGGCCGTGGCAGGAGGGGTGGTAGGTCACGCGGTGCGGGAAGAAAGCGCCGACGTTGGTGACACCGGCGACGTCGACAAGAAACTCCGGCAAGTCCAGGGTCTTGCCGGCTGCCTTCTTGGCGCCGTCCACATCAGCGGAGGTGCCGAAGCGGTCCGCGATCATCTCGTGCTGCTCGCGCACGGCGCCCACGCAGGAGCCGGAGGCAGAAACCACGTAATCAATGGAGGGATCCGCGAAGGCGTCCGCATAGGTGCGGATCATGCCCAAGGTCTGCTCCTGGTAGCCGGTGTTGATGTGCATCTGGCCGCAACAAGTCTGTTCCTCGGGGAAGACGACGTCGTAGCCCAGGCGGGAGAGGATCAGGGCCGTGGCCTTGTGGGCATCGGGGAAAAGTGAGTCACCGATGCAGGTGGAAAACAATGCTATTCGCATTTGTGAGCGCTCCTTAATCTGCCTCCATGTGGCTTGTCCCGTGCTGTGCACAGCGGAGTTGTGCTCGGATGCGCGCTACCAGGACAGCCGCACTGGGCATTTTTCGAGTGTGTACCTTTGAGCCTACCGCCCAAAACTCACATTATCGACACGGGATTACCCCTCCTACCTGGCTTTTTATCGCAACACTAATGTTGTGAAATTCCTAACGTGCGGTGATGGTCGCAGCGGTCGCGGCCGATATGAGGCAACCCCCAGACTGGGCGATGAAGACGCCCGAATCTGGGGGTAGTTAGTGGTGTAGAACTTTATGGCTAAATCCTTTTAGGGGACCAAGAAGCCCAGCACGTTGGTCATGAGGAAGACGATGACGCACACGACGGCGAGGAAGGCCACGGAGTAGCCCACGACCGCCTTGAAGATGCGGGATTCCTCGCCCTCCATCTGCACGGCGGTGGCGGCGATGGCCAGTGACTGCGGGGAGATCATCTTGCCCACAACGCCACCGGAGGTATTGGCGGCCAGCATGAGGTCCGGATTGACGCCGATGCGCTCGGCGGCGGTGACCTGCAGGTTGGCAAAGAGTGCGTTGGCGGAGGTATCCGAGCCGGTGACGGCGGTGCCGATCCAGCCCAGGACGGGGGAGAAGAGCGCGAAGATGCCGCCGACAGAAGCCACGAACTGGCCGATGGAGATGGTTTGGCCGGAGTAGTTCATGGTGTAGGCCAGTGCGAGGACCAGGATGATGGTCAGCGCGGAGAACTTCATGCGGGAGACAACCTCGCCGAACTTGGTCAGCGGCGCGGAGGCGTCCAGCTTGTAGCGGCCGTTCTCGTTGAAGGTCATGTAGATAAGGGCCACGATGATGCCGGAAATCAGCAGTAGGGTTCCCGGGTTGCCCAGCACGTTGAACGTGAAGGCGGTGTCCATGGCGTGGCCTTCGGCGTCGAAGACGGTGCCGTCGAGAAGCGGCCAGGCAACGTTGACCTGGAGGAAGCCGAAGATGGCCGGCCATGCGGTGGCGATGGCGAAGACAGCGGTGACCACGGCATAGGGCAGCAGGGCCATCCAAATGCGGCTGCCGTTGAGATCCGTGACCTCCTCCTGGGCGGGCAGCTCCATGCGCTCGCGCAGGCTGTCGACACCCTTGGGCTTCCACACACGCAGGAAGATGAAGCCCGCGCCGAGGGAGACGATGCAGGCCACGACGTTGGTGAGCTGGTAGGCGAAGAAGGTAGCCGCGGCCCACTGGGCAATGGCGAAGGAGATGCCGATGACGGCCGCGGCGGGGCCGGCCTCCTTAACACCGCGCATGCCGTCAAGGATAAAGAGGATGAAGAAAGGCACGACGGCGGCAATGAGCAGGACCTGGAGGGAAATCAACGCGGCGATGTCAGCGGTCTGCTCGGCGGTGCGCCCGCCGACCGAGCCCGCGGTGGTGACTGGGATGCCCACCGCGCCGAAGGCCACGGGCGCGGTGTTGGCAATGAGGACGGTGGTGGCTGCCTTGAGAGGCTTCACTCCTAGCACCAGGATCATGGTCGCCGTAATCGCGACGGGAGCGCCGAAGCCAGCCAGGGCTTCCAGCAGGCCACCGAAGCAGAAGGCGATGAGGATGGCCTGGATGCGGATATCGCCGTCGCCTAGGAGGTCGAAGGTCTTGCGCAGGTCCTCGAAGCGGCCGGAGGCCACGGTGACTTCGTAGAACCAGATGGCGGTGATGATCACCCAGACGATGGGGAAGAGGCCAAAGAGTCCGCCGCGCACCGCGGAGGACAGGGCCATGCCGGTGGGCATGTCCATGCCAAAGACTGCGATGAGGAGTGCCACGAGAAGCGCTACCGCACCCGAGGTATGGGCGCGGGCCTTGAGGCCCAAGAGCATGATGAAGAACGCGATGAGCGGCAGCGTGGACACCAGCGCGGTAAGCCCCACGTTGCCAGCAATGGCGTCGGTGGTGATGTTGAAGGTTGACATAAATCTCAATTCCAGTTGGCTCCCGCTGGCGTCCTCGTGGAGATCCCCAGGATGCGGCACCGCATGTTTCGGCCGAGCGAGAGGGCGAAAGATTGAATCGATTCAGATAGCGCCTTTTAGGGTAGAACTTGGCGCTTCGCTGTGCTGCATTGTTCACCCGATGGGGGTGAGTGACCTTGCTAACGTCTGAGACCTGATAGCGCCTCCAAGCGGCGGAGACGATAGACTTTGGCCCTATGAATCCTGAAGATCTTTCCGTCCTGATCAAGAACACTGCCGCCGCCGTGCTCACCGAGCATGAGCTGGACTCCTCCGTCCTGCCGGAGACCGTGAGCGTGGAGCGCCCGCGCAACCCGGAGCACGGCGATTACGCCACCAACCTGGCACTCCAGGTGGCCAAGAAGGCCGGCACCCAGCCCCGCGAGCTGGCGCAGTGGCTGGCGGATGCCCTCGCCGGCAATGACGCCATCGATGAGGCCTCCATCGCGGGCCCGGGATTCCTTAATATTCGCCTCGCTGCCGCAGCGCAGGGCGCCATCGTGGCCCAGGTCCTCAACGCCGGCGCAGCCTTCGGCAGCAACACCACCTACCAGGGCAAGAAGATCAACCTGGAGTTCGTCTCCGCGAACCCGACTGGCCCGATCCATCTGGGTGGCACCCGCTGGGCCGCCGTGGGTGACTCACTCGGCCGCGTGCTCGAGGCCTCCGGCGCGGACGTGACTCGCGAATACTACTTCAACGATCACGGCGGACAGATCGACCGTTTTGCTCGCTCCCTCGTGGCCGCGGCCAAGGGCGAGCCCACCCCGGAGGATGGCTACGGCGGAGACTACATCAAGGACATCGCGCAGGCGGTAGTGGAGAAGAAACCGCAGGCTCTCGAGGGCAGCGATGCCGAGGTCCAGGAGAACTTCCGCGCTGACGGCGTGGAGATGATGTTTGCCCAGATCAAGGAGTCACTCCACGAGTTTGGCGTGGACTTCGACGTGTATTTCCACGAGAATTCTCTCTTCGAATCCGGTGCCGTGGAGAAGGCTATCCAGACGCTCAAGGACAACGGCAAGCTCTACGAAGCCGAGGGTGCATGGTGGCTGAAGTCCACCGAGTACGGCGATGACAAGGACCGCGTGGTCATCAAATCCGATGGCAACGCCGCCTACATCGCCGGTGATATTGCCTACGTGGCCGATAAGTTCGACCGCGGCCACGACCTGGCCATCTACATGCTGGGCGCGGACCACCACGGTTACATCGCCCGCCTGCGCGCCTCGGCCCAGGCCCTGGGCTATGACCCGGAGGCCGTCGAAGTCCTGATCGGCCAGATGGTCAACCTGGTCCGCGATGGCCAGGCAGTCAAGATGTCGAAGCGTGCCGGCACCGTCATCACCCTTGATGACCTTGTCGAGGCCATTGGCGTCGACGGCGCCCGCTACTCCCTGGTGCGCTCCTCCGTGGATTCCAGCCTGGACATCGACTTGGGCCTGTGGGCTTCGCAGTCGGCGGATAACCCGGTCTACTACGTGCAGTACGGCCATGCTCGCATTTGCTCCATCCTGCGCAAGGCAGCAGAGCTGGGCTTCGACACCGCCGCGCTTGGCGACGCCCCCCTCGACCTCCTCACCCACGACAAGGAGGGCGACCTCATCCGCACCCTGGGCGAGTTCCCGGAGGTTGTGGCCACCGCCGCCACGCTGCGCGAACCGCACCGCATCGCGCGCTATGCCGAGGAGCTTGCCGCCGTGTTCCACCGCTTCTATGACCAGTGCCAGGTGCTGCCAAAGGCCGGTGAAGAGACAGAGCCGATTCACTCTGCACGCCTCGCCTTGGCCAGTGCCACCCGCCAGGTCATGTCCAATGCCTTGACCATGGTCGGGGTCAGCGCACCGGAGAAGATGTAAGAAAAGGTATCGATGACTGATTTCAATTCTCTTCCGGCCCACGTATGGCCGCGCAACGCCGCTCGAGGCTCCGATGGTGTGGTCTCGATTGGTGGCGTTTCCCTGACCGAGCTGGCTGAAGAATACGGCACCCCGCTCTATGTTTTCGATGAGCAGGACTTCCGCTCGCGCTGCCGGGACATGGCCCAGGCCTTCGGCGGCCCTGACCACGTGCACTATGCCTCCAAGGCTTTCATTACCAAGCGCATCGTGCGCTGGGTCGATGAGGAGGGCCTGTGTCTTGACGTGGCCTCCCTCAACGAGGCCAAGCTGGCGCTTGCCGCGGACTTCCCGTCGGAGCGCATGACCGCGCACGGCAATAACAAGGAAGACGAGTACCTCGAACTGTGCGTAAACGAGGGCATTGGCCATGTGGTGCTGGATAACGCGTCGGAGCTCTCGCGCCTCAACAGCATCGCTGCGGCCGCCGGCCGTGTGCAGCCGGTGATGATCCGCGTGAAGCCTGGCGTGGATGCCCACACGCACGAATTCATCGCCACGGCTCACGAGGATCAAAAGTTCGGCATCTCCCTGTCCACCGGCGCCGCTTTCGATGTCGCTCGCACGGTGCTGGAATCCGCGAACCTTAAGCTCGTGGGCTTGCACTGCCACGTGGGCTCCTCAGTGTTTAACGCCGATGGCTTCAAGTTGGCAGCCGAGCGCGTGCTGAGCCTGTACAAGCGCATCCACTCCGAGCTCGGAGTTGCCCTCGAGGAACTGGACTTGGGCGGCGGCTTCGGCATTCCCTACATGGAATACGAGGAAGCCCTCGACGTCGCCACGCTGGCCAAGGACCTGCTCGACGCCGTGGAGCGCACCGCTACCGAGCTCGGTATCAAGCCGCCCTTCGTGCTGGTGGAGCCCGGCCGCTCTTTGGTGGGCGCCTCCGCGGTCACCGTCTACCGCGTGGGCACGGTCAAGGATGTGGAGACCGGCAAGGCGGATCTGCCGATGCGCCGCTACCTCTCCGTGGACGGTGGCATGTCCGATAACATCCGGCCGGCGCTCTATGGCTCGGAGTACGACGTGCGCGTGGTCAACCGCCACACCCAGGGTGAGCCGGTGGATTCGCGCATTGTGGGCTTCCACTGCGAGTCCGGTGACATTCTGGTCAACGAGCGCCGTTTCCCCTCGGATATCACTACCGGGGATCTCCTCGCTTTCGCCACCACCGGTGCCTATCAGTACATGATGGCCTCGCGCTATAACGGTGCTTTGCGCCCGGCGGTCGTCTCCGTGCGTGACGGCAAAGCCTCGCTCATGCTGCGCCGGGAAACGGTGGAGGACTTGCTGGCGTTGGACGTCGACTAGCGCGGCGTTGCCACAGCTCACCGCATTTTATTCACAAAGACATGGCCGGTCGCACGTTGTGCCGGCCATTTTGTATAGAAATAGACAGCTCGTTCTGTATAGTGATGGGCTAGCACGTAAGAATCTTTCGCAATTTCAACAAGGGGACACCATGACGACGACGAACCGTAGCAAGAAGCCCGAAGGCGAACCCGTAGGAATCGCGCTGCTTGGATTTGGCACCGTGGGCGCCGAGGTTTTCCGCCTCGTGCAGGAGAACGCTGACGCTTTTGCGCACCGCATCGGCGGCCCCGTGGAGATCCGCGGCGTCGCCGTGCACAACAAGAACAAGTTGCGCCCGGGCGTGCCGGCGGAGCTGCTGACCGACGACGCCAAGGCGCTTGTCCTGCGCGATGATATCGACCTCGTCGTCGAGGTCATCGGCGGCATTGATTTCCCGCGCGAGCTCGTCCTCGCAGCCCTCAATGCCGGCAAGTCCGTGGTTACCGCCAACAAGGCTCTCGTGGCCGCGCACGCGGATGAGCTCGCTGAGGCCGCCGACCGCGCCGACGTTGATCTGTACTTCGAGGCCGCCGTGGCCGCCGCCATTCCGGTCGTCGGCATGCTGCGCCGCTCCCTAGCCGGTGACAAGATCCAGCGCATCTCCGGAATCGTCAACGGCACCACGAACTTCATCCTGGACGCCATGGAGTCCACCGGCGCCTCCTATGAGGACGCACTGGCTGAGGCCACGCGCCTGGGCTATGCGGAGGCCGATCCTACCGCTGACGTGGAGGGCCACGACGCCGCCTCCAAGGCCGCCATCCTGGCATCCCTGGGTTTCTACACCCGCCTGACCTTCGACGATGTTTATTGCGAGGGTATTTCCAAGATCACCGCGGATGACATTAAGGCTGCTAATCAGGCTGGCTACTCTATCAAGCTGCTGGCTATCTGCGAGCGCCTCGTCGATGAGGAGACCGGTGCGGAATCCGTCAACGCCCGCGTGCACCCGACCTTGGTGCCGAAGGAGCACCCGCTGGCTTCGGTCAGCCAGTCCTACAACGCCATCTTCGTCGAGGCAGAGGCCGCTGGCTCGCTGATGTTCTACGGCAACGGCGCCGGCGGTAACCCCACGGCATCTGCTGTGCTGGGTGATGTCATCGGTGCGGCACGCAACATTGTCCACGGCGGCCGTGCGCCGGGGGAGAACACCTACGCCAACCTACCTATTGCGGAGTTCGGAGAAGTGGAAACTCGTTATCACGTCGACATGGAAGTTGAAGACCGCACCGGCGTGCTCTCCGCCATCTCCGGTGTCTTTGCCCGCCACGGGGTCTCCCTGCGCACCGTGCGCCAGGAAGACGGCGATGCTACCGCTCGCCTCATTGTGGTCACCCACGCGGCGAAGGAAGCAGTCCTCGAGGATATCGTCGCCGCCCTTGGAGAGCTCGATGAGGTCAAGGCCGTTCACTCCGTCATCCGCCTGGGCGTCTAAGGGGCTTAGGTACAACAATGAGTATCGATATCGAAGTAGGCACCAAGGTCACCGTCCAGGTTCCCGCCTCCTCGGCCAACCTGGGGCCGGGCTACGACACCCTCGGCATCGCGCTGAGCCTCTACGACACCGTAGAGGTAGAGGTTACCCGCTCTGGCCTCGAGGTAGAGATCTTCGGCGAGGGTGCCGATGAGCTGCCGCGCGACGGCTCCCACCTCGTGGTCAAGGCCATCCGTTCCGCACTCAAGGCCGCCGACGTCGAAGTCTCTGGCCTGCGCGTGGTGTGCACGAATAGCATCCCGCAGTCCCGCGGCTTGGGCTCCTCGGCCTCTGCCGCGGTGGCCGGCGTGGCCGCGGGCAACGGCTTGGCTGGATTCCCACTCTCCGAAGAGCAGGTTGTGCAGCTGTCATCTGCCTTCGAAGGCCACCCGGATAATGCTGCGGCCTCCGTGTTAGGCAATGCTGTGGTCTCTTGGACCACCGTGCCTGTCGACGGCCGCTCGCTTCCGGAGTACCGCGCCGCCACCTTAGAGGTGCACCCGAGCATCAAGGCGACGGCCTTGGTCCCGGACTTCCATGCCTCGACGCAGGCAGTGCGCCGCGTGCTGCCCTCGCACGTCACCCATGCCGACGCCGCCTTCAACGTCTCCCGCACCGCAGTGAACGTGGCGGCGCTGACGGCCTATCCGGACCTGCTGTGGGAGGGCACCCGCGACCGCCTGCACCAGCCTTATCGCGCTGACGTGCTGCCGGTTACCGCGGAGTGGGTCAACCGCCTGCGCAACCGCGGCTATGCCGCCTACTTGTCGGGCGCCGGCCCTACCGTCATGGTCCTGCACACCGAGCCCATCGAGGAAGCCATCCTCGATGACGCCCGCGAACAGAACCTGCGCGTGCTGGAGCTGGAGGTCGCCGGGCCGGTCTCCGTCGAGCGTGGCTAGGCTAGTTAGCTGGACTTTTCCACACTGATCCGGCACACACCGTTGCCGGACTTGGGGATGAGCTTCAGGTTTAACCGACCGCCGGAATCGGCAGCCGCCTGCTCTAAGTAGCCATCGTGGATGGCGCAGACGAAGGGGGAGGGCTCTACACCGGCGGTCACAAAGGGGCAGGCGTTCAGCTCCACGTCGGTGCGGCCCTCCTGGTCGAATTGCTCGGCCGAGGTTACCGGGTCAAAGCCCATATCGCGCATGGTTTGGTAGAGCGGTGCCAGCGCCTCAGCGCCGTGGCTGCTGGCCGCGGCCTTAGCCCATGCGCGGCCGATCTCTCGTGCTTGTTCGGAAGAATAATCATTGAGTTGATTTTTATCCGCGAGCGCTTTGACTAACACGCTAATCAGCGTGACGTATTCTTCCGCCACCGAACGGTTGTCGGGTACCCGCACTTGGAAGATCAGGGAGGGGCGCCCACGCCCTTTCGCTGGGGCAGTGACTACCCGCACCGCCCCGGCTCCGACGAGTTCGTCCAGATGCCCGCGCGCTGTGTTAACGTGCATGCCCATTTTCTTAGCAATTGCTGCGGCCCGCGCTCCTTGCGGGAACGTCTGTAGAACCGAGAGGACTTCGCGCTGCTTGGGGGAGAGCCTCATCGTGTCAGGAAATAGCTCGCTAGATGAGCGAGGACTATGGGTAGACATTGTGGACATGGACTGTAGCTCCTTGGTAAACGCTACGAGGATCCTACATCCACTCCGTCGAATTTCTACTATCGTGGTGAGTTTAAATACCGAGATCTTCCTCACGACGTGGGCAGACCCAGTAGATTAAGTACGGGTATAGACCGTGAGGGCGCTGGAGTCGAGCGCCACCGGCACCGCCTGACCGGGAGCGTTTTTACGCGCTGGCTGGCCCACCGTGACCCGTTGGCCGTCGATATCAACGAGGGTAGAGCTTCCCAAATCAGCCACAATGGTGGCACTCAAACTGGTGGCATGCTGCGCGTCAGTGGAGTCGAAGTGCAGCGCTGACTGCGGGAAGGCCGCCCAGTGCTCACCGTCGCGGTCTGGAGCAAACGCGTCTCCTCTGAGGGAACCGCGCAGAACATTAACGCCCGCTAGCTCCGCCATGAAGCGGGTGGTGGGCTGCTCCAATAGTCGGTCCGCAGGGCCTTGGGAAGTGACTTCGCCGGCTTCCATCACCGCGACGTCATCCGCAAGCGTGGTGAGGTCCACGCGGCTGTGGGTGACAATGACCGTGGTGCGGTCAGCGGCCGAGATACACAGGAGGTGGCGCCACCGTGCGGCGGATTCGACGTCCATGGCGGCAAAGGGCTCATCCGCAACCAATACCTCTGGCCGTGCCGCGAGCGCGCGCAGAAGTGCAACTTGCGCGGCCTGGCCGCCGGAGAGCTCGGAGACATGGACTAGCTCCTGCAGTCCGGCGGCCTTCAGTAACTCCTCCGTCCGTCGCGGGTCATTGGTCACCATGGTCAACGCTTGAGCCACGGTGGCTGTGGGCGGTAGCCCGGGGTTTTGAGAGAGCATGATGACGCGTTCAGTGTTAGTTTGCGCTCCCTGGAGCCGCCCGCTAATAAAACGCATCAGTGTGGTCTTACCGGCGCCGTTGGGTCCGACCACCGCGGTTACGCGCCCGCCTCGGAACGTCGTGGTGGTGTCGCCGACCGTCACGGAAAGATCGTGGGGCGGCGTCAGCGGGGCAGTCGCCGCGCGGAGTGCATTTGGGTCCATCGGCTGCAAAGCGCGTACAGCTTGCTCGCGGCGGCGCCGTAGCAGCAGGGGCATTCCGGCAGCGGTGAGCGTAAGGATGGCTATCCCGATTAACACGGCCGACAGAGCATAGGCATTGTCCGCGCTGACTTCACGTTCAAGGTAGATACCGCTCGGCATGGTTCGGGTAGAACCGGGCAGGGATCCGGCGAAGGTGATCGTCGTTCCAAATTCACCCAGTGAGCGGGCGAAAGCCAGTGCACCGCCCGTGAACACGGCGGGGAGGATAGCCGGGAGGATGATGTGTCGAAGGATGGTGCTTGTGCTGAGGCCGATGCCCCGCGCGCTAGCCACGACCTCAGGATCGAGCTGCCGCAAAGCAGAATCCACCGCCACCACCACGAAGGGGAGGGTGACAAAGAGATGTGCTGCCACGACACCGGGGAAGGCGAAAGAGACGTGCAGCCCTGCCTGCTCCAATGCCGGGCCAAGGAGTCCACGGCGCCCGAGTAGCGCGGTAAGGGCCAAGCCGCCGACCACAGGAGGCAAGGCCAAAGGGAGGTAAACCACCAGCCTCACAAGGTGAGAAACACGGCGTAGCTGCTGGAGCCACAGCGCCAGGCAGGTGCCCAGGAATGTCGACAGCAAGGTCGACAAGGCCGCTGCGGAGAGGCTGACGCGGAGGAGGTCATGGGTCGCCGGAGCGCTCAGCGTGTCGGAGAGCTTCGGCCACGGTACCCGCACTCCGAGGGCGAGGACCGGGGCAAGGATGTAGAGCGCGGCGAGCGCGCCGGTGGCGATGGCCGGCCAGGTTGTCCGCGGGCGCTGCTCGCGCAAAAACGTGGGTGACACTTAGTTCACCGGGGTGAAACCGTACTTTTCCCAGGTGCTATCAAAATCCGACTCGAGGAGCGAGAGGACCTCTTGGGCTTCCTCATGCCGTGGTGAATCAGACACCACCGCGCCCATGATCTCGTTGCGGAAGTTTTCCGCGTGGTCGAGCGGAATGGCCTCGACATCCTCGTTAGCGGCGGCATCAGTGGAGTAAACCCACCCTGCGTCCGCCTCACCTGAGGCGACCTTACCCAGGACGTCAGCTACCTGTCCCTCCAAGGAGGAGGCCTGCAGATCCCAATTATTGGCCTCCATGATGCGCGTGGAAATGGCACCGCAGGGAACGCTGGGATCGCAAAGAACCAAGCGTGCGGAGGAATCCAGATCGGCAGCGGAGCGCAGACCTAAAGGATTGCCCTTCGGCACCACCATGACCATGACGTTGCTAGCGAGGGCTACAGAAGTGTCCACGCTGCCTTGCGCAGTCGCATTCTCCATGGTCTCGCGAGAGGCAGTAAGGAGCAGAGCTGCGGGCGCTCCTTCATTGATCTGTTGAACGAGCGCGGAAGAGCCGCCATTGTTGAAGGCCAGCGGAGTTTCAGAAGCGCTGGAGAGGTCGTCATTGAGCACGCGCGTGGAGGACGCTGCAAATACCTGCAATGGCTCGTCGGAGCTGGAGGTGCAGCCAGCGACAGTCAGCGCGGCGGCAAGGACGGGGACGGCAATCTTGAGAAAGCGCATGTTCAGTCAGCTTACGGGAGCTCTACGCGGTTCGCGTGAATTTAATATGTACTTCCTTTGGGTCCTTCTTGAGGTACTCACGCGTGAAGGACTCCTCCCGCTGGTCCACCTCCTTGAGCAGCGGAAGCGGGTCGTGGGGAGCAATGAGAATCATGGATTCGCCCACGTTGAGGGTGCCCAGCGCTCCGTGGATGGCACCGTGGCGCACTGCGTGAGGGATTTCGGAGGCGTTGAGGGTGGGGATGTCGTGGCCCTTGGAGGCGTCAACAAGTGGCAAGTTCATTAGGGTTATCCCTTTCGAGTTCTAGGGCGGCGGGCGTTGCTGCCCGTGCAACTAATTTACTACGATTATATCCGTGCAAATAAAAATGTCAGATATGTCTCTGCGTGATGTCTCCCTGGCTTCTCGCCGGCGCTGGCACACCATTGCTTTCAGCCTCGTCGCGTTCTGGATTGTGGCAGGCGTGGGGATCACCGTGGCGAATATCTGGGGCGCGCCCGTCGTATGGTGGGACCTCATTCATCCTTTCACCCTCGGGGCGCTGACCACCGCCATCCTCGTATTCAGCACCCACTTCACGGAGGCGCTGACCCGCACCCCGGCCACAGGGTTCCTCGGGGTGGGCGCGCGGGTGGGGCTGGTTCAGGTGGGGCTGGTTCTTTTACTCGTTGATCGCGCAGGCTACGACTGGGGCGTGCTTGCGGATATCGGCTCCGCTCTCGTCATCGCTGCCGTTGCGTGGCACCTGCGGGCGCTGTGGGGCAAGCTCCGGGGGTCATTGTCTGGTTCCTTCGCCGTCACCGTGCCCTTTTATCTGGCTGCGGCCTGTTTCATGGTTCTCTCGGTGCTCGTGGTCATCCTTGCTGCGCACGGGGTGGGAAACTACTCGTTATTGGTGGCAGCGCACTCACGCGGGATGGTGTGGGGCTTCGCCTTGCTTACTATCCTGGGCACGGTCATCACGCTTGTGCCGACGTTTACCCGGACCCCCTTTTCCTCGGTGGCCCGGGCGCGGTGCAGCCGGGCTTTGGCAGTGCATTGCGTGGGCCTGGCGGCGGCCATGCTTGCCGACGCCTCCGGGCTCACCCGCGCCGCCGGCATGGCACAGCTGCTCACGGTGCTCGCTGCCGTGCTCATCATCCAGCCCGTGCTTGCCAGCGCTCTTGGCGGCGAAAAGACGACGGCAAGCGTGTCCGCGATGGCAGGCCTGGTGTGGATGGTGGTGCTCTGCGCCGGTGATGCCGCCGCTACCGTCGCAGGGGCCTACCCGCGTGCGGTTACCTTGCTGCTCATGCCGGCATTTCTTGGTGCCGGCCTACTGCAGCTCGTGACCGGGGTGCTCCACCACATGCTGCCCATCCTGGGCGGGGCGGCACGTCCCGCACGTGGGCACCTCGCAGGGTTCCTGCGCGTGGGGCTCATCAATCTCGGCGGCGTGCTCAGTCTTCTTGGCATTGCTGGTGTGTCCTTCGCCGGGCTTATCATGATGGGGCTAGGCCTCATCGCCAATATTGTGGCCCTGGTGTGGGCCGTCTCGTCACCTCAAGGAGAAGTTCATGTCAAGCGCGCCCGTTAAACAGGAGCATTCTGAGAAGCAATGGGCATCCTGGCTCATTATCATCGTGGCGCTTCTCGCCGTCATTGGGCTGGCGGTGTTCAACTCGGCCACAGGCAAGCAGGACCCAGCCACGGTGGCATCCGCCGACGCCGTGACTGTTGACGTCTCCGTGGACGGCATGGCCTTTGTCCCGTCCTCCATTGACGTGGCCGCGGGCAGTCACCTCGTAGTGAACTTCACCAACACCGGTGACCAGGTACATGACCTGAAGATCGGACGCGAGGAGACCGGACGGGTAGAACCGGGCGAGACCGTGCAGCTGGATGCCGGGGTCATTGAGGAGTCCATCGAAGGATATTGCACGATCGCCGGCCACAAGATGCAGGGCATGACGTTCATGGTCAATGTCGATGACTCCGCTTCGAGTGGGCATGATCATGCGGGGGTATCGGAAAGCACGGGCTCTGCTGGTGCCCCGGCGAAGGTGCCCTCGGTTGCCGAGCGCATGGCAGCTCGCGAAGGTTTCGAAGCCGTCGACGCCTCCCTTGCCCCCGCCGAAGGCGACCTCCATGAGGAAACCTGGGTGATGACTGAGGAAGAGATGGAAGTCGCCCCAGGAGTGCGCCAAACTCGCTGGCTTTTCAACGGGCAGGCGCCCGGACCAACTCTGCGCGGCAAGGTAGGGGATACGTTCCGCATCACCATCAAAAACGAAGGCTCGATGGGGCACTCGGTGGATTTTCATGCCGGTGAGGTCAACCCGGATAAGAACATGAAGACGATCCAGCCGGGTGAATCGCTGACCTATGAATTCGAGGCCCACAGGGCGGGTATCTGGATGTACCACTGCTCAACCATGCCGATGAGTCTGCACATTGCCAACGGCATGGCAGGAGCGGTGATCATCGATCCGCGCGGCGAGGATGCGCTGGCAGACGTCGATGCGGAGTACGTCATGACGGCGAGCGAGGTCTTCCTGGCCTCCGCCGGTAAGGAAGCTGACGGTGCGGATGCGCAGCGAGTCAGCGACGGCGACTATGACCTCACGGCCTTTAACTACTATCCCAATCAATATGACGAAGGCTTAGCCCCGCTGCGCGCGAAGGTGGGCGATACCGTGCGCATCTGGCTGGTTAACCTCGGCCCGGATCTGCCGTTGAGCTTCCACGTCGTGGGCGAGCAATTCGACACCGTGTCCAAGGAAGGCGCTTACCTGTTTAAGGGCGCGAAGGATTCCGGATCCCAGGCGCTCGACCTTCTACCTGCCCAGGGCGGATTCGTGGAGATGACCTTCAACGAGCCGGGGACCTACTCCTTTGTCAACCACCTCATGACGAACGCGGAGAAGGGCCAGCACGGACAATTCATTGTCGAGTAAACGGCTACAAGCCGAAGGGAGACAGTAAAGCGGCTTGGCAGCGGCCCTCATTTAGAGGGCTGTGCCAAGCCGCTTGAGCATTAACTAGGCGCCGTGCGAGGGAGTCTCGCTGGCATCGAGCTGCGCGCGGTGGGAGCGTACAGGTTCCCACGCGGTGTGACCGCGCATATCAGTGGTGCGGTTATCCCGAGAACGGTAGACCACGTACGGACGGGTGACGTAGCCCACCGGGGCGGAGAAGGCATGCACCAATCGGGTAAATGGCCATACTGCGATAATGGTGAATCCACAAAGCACGTGCACCTTGAATTGCCACGGCACATCCGCCATGGTTTCCGGGTGGAGATTGAACACCAACAAATCACGCAGCCACGGGGAGATGGTCTCACGGTAGTCGTATCCATGAGGCCCACCAAATACCTGGGTGCTTACCGTCGCGATAGTGCCGGAGGCAATCGCTAGGCCAAGCACGAGGTACATCACCTTGTCCGAGGTTGAGGTCGACAGGAAAACGGAGCGATTGACTATGCGGCGGTAGAGCAAGCCGATGAAGCCCAGCACGACGGCGATGGCCGCAAGAGTACCGGGGATGGTGGCGATGAGGTGGTAGACGGCATCGCTAATTCCCATCGCCCGCGTCCAGGATTTGGGAATGGCGAGGCCCATGAGGTGGCCGATGATCACAAAGACCATGCCCCAGTGGAACAGCGGGGAAGAAAGGCGGAGCAGCTTTGACTCGTAGATCTGGGTGGAATGCGTGGTCCAGCCAAACTGGTCTGTGCGCCAGCGCCAGAACGTGCCTACAACGAAGGCAGCGATAGCCAACCACGGGAATGCGCCCCAGAGGAAGTTAGTGAAATAGTCCATGGGTGGTCCTTAAATGTAGTCGGGTTGGGTGGTCGGAAAAGGAAGATCAGCGATGCCCACCATCTCTGCCGGTGGGCCCGTGCGGATAAGGTCAACGTATTTTTGCGCGGTGTCGGGATCCACGGCAGGCAGGGATGCGCACACCGCGGTGATGAGCGACGCAAAGGGTGAACCCAAACCCAGCAATGCTGCGCGCAGCACCTCGAGGCCCTGACGGTGGCTGGCCAGCATCTCGATGGCGTGCGCGTGATGAGCGCCCTCAGCCATGGCAACAGCTTCGAGGACCACGCAGAGGTGATCAGCTAGCTCGTCGTCGTTGGGGAAAAGCCCCATCGACTCTAGTTGTTGGCGGAAGGCCAGGATTGCCATGCCGCGTTGGCGGGTATCACCTACCGCATAGTAGGAAAGGTAGAGCGAACACCGGCGGCGCTGATCGAAAGTCTCCACGTAGTGTTCTTCGATGGCTCGTAGGCCGGCTTCTGTGGCCCACGCGGCAAACTCCGAAAAGCAGGTTCGCACTTCCTCAGGCAGCCCGGCGGTAGATTCCTCCACCACGGCAAGCCGCTCAAGGTAGTCCGCGTTGGGGTAGTGGAGCAACACGGCCGCGGACATCGCTACAGTACGGCGTTGCTCTTCGCTCATCCTCACCGGATCCACGAAGTCCGTCGGGACCGGCCCGGTGTGCGTGCGCGCGGTTCGCTTGAGATCCTTCGCCCCGCCCGCGCTGCCGATGCCGGCCGGAGTTCCGTAACCAGCGATGGCGTCGTCAAGCGGCGCGCCCGCTGGACCGCCGTGTGAGGCAGTGCTGCGGTGGGTAGCGCTGAGCTTGGCTGCGGCTCGGCGCTGCGCCAGCTTCTCAAAGATATTCATCCTCGTTCTCCTAGCTTGTACATGCTGGTGTGGACGCTGGCCTTTAATCCTCGCGCTTGGGCGGGAACATGGAATCGGGGCGATCCCCTGTCCAGGACAATAAGGAGACCGGCTGGCCTTCCCCCGATGCTCCAGTGGAGCAGGCCTCGGGTGCTCCCATACCCAGGTCATGGAAGATCTCATCACTCTGGCGCGCTGGATCGACGCCGCCGAAAGGATCGAGAGCGGAAATGCCACGCGGGGTTTCCGGGGAGGCGGTGGGGATCACATAGCGATCGTCATACTTGGCGATGGACAGCAGGCGATACATAGCCTCCATGTCCTTACCTGTCATGCCCACGGCCTGAGCGATCTCCTCCTGCGGTTCGTTACCGAGGTTGATATCACGCATATAGGAGCGCATGGCCACGAGACGGCGCAGGGACTTTTCCACCGGCACGGTATCGCCCGCAGTGAAGAGGCCTGCGAGGTACTCCAGCGGGATGCGCATATTCGACAACGCACTGAAGAGAATCTTGTGGTCTTCACCGTCATTGCCGGTGGCACTGACCTGGTCCACGATGGGGGACAGCGGCGGGATGTACCAGACCATGGGGAGGGTACGGAACTCTGGGTGCAGAGGCAGGGCCACACCGTAGGTGAAGATGAGGTCGTAGATTGGTGAGTTCTGCGCGGCATCGATCCAAGAATGCGGGATACCTTCGGCCTGCGCGGCGCGCACCACCTCAGGGTCGTGGGGGTCGAGCATCACGGACTTCTGTGCCTCGAAGAGGTCCTTCTCGTCCTCAACGGCAGCAGCCTCTGCTACGCGGTCGGCGTCATAAAGGATGACGCCCAGGTAGCGCAGGCGACCGACGCAAGTCTCGGAGCACACGGTGGGCTGGCCCACCTCAAGGCGCGGGTAGCACAGCGTACATTTCTCCGCTTTGCCGGTCTTGTGGTTGAAGTACACCTTCTTATAAGGGCAGCCGGAGACGCACATGCGCCAGCCTCGGCAGCGATCCTGATCCACGAGCACGATGCCGTCCTCGGTGCGCTTATACATGGCACCTGAAGGGCATGAGGAGACGCAGGTGGGGTTGAGGCAGTGCTCGCAAATACGCGGCAGGTAGAACATGAAGGAGTCTTCGATCTCCTTCTTTACCTGCAGGTTCATCGCATGCAACGTGGGGTCTTGGTCCAGTGTTTCCGTCGAACCGCCCAGGTTATCGTCCCAGTTGGAGGACCATTCAATCTTGTTGATCTCGCGGCCATCGATCTGGGAGACCGGCTTGGCGGTGGGCTGGGTTTTCTGCCCAGGTTTGGCTCCCATGAGGTCCTCATATTGGTAGGACCAGGGTTCGTAGTAGTCCTTGATGGTGGGCAGGTTGGGGTTGTGGAAGAGGGTGGCAAGCTTCTTGAGGCGGCCGCCTGCCTTGGGTTTGAGCTTACCGCTGGATGTGCGCTCCCAGCCGCCCTTCCACTTCTCCTGGTCCTCCCAGGTGCGCGGGTAGCCCACGCCGGGGCGGGTCTCTACGTTGTTGAACCAGATGTACTCAGTGCCTTCGCGGTTGGTCCAGGCCTGCTTACAGGTCACTGAACAAGTGTGACAGCCGATGCACTTGTCCAGGTTCATGATCATGGAGATTTGTGCCATGACTTTCATTAGTACGTAACCTCCTGTGAACGACGGCGTACGCGGGTGACTTCGTCGCGGTTATTGCCGGTGGGGCCGATGTAGTTGAAGTGGTAGGTCAGCTGGCCGTAGCCACCAGCAATGTGCACCGGCTTAATGGAAATACGGGTCAGCGAGTTGTGCGTACCGCCGCGGCGCCCAGTGTGCTCGTTGAGCGGGGTGCCAACGGTGCGCTCCTGGGCGTGGTTGCAGATCATGGTGCCTTCCGGGATGCGGTGAGAAACAATCGCACGCGCGGAGACCACACCGTTGCGGTTATAGACCTCCACCCATTCGTTATCGCTCACGCCGATCTTGGCGGCGTCCTTATCGGACATCCACACCACCTGGCCGCCACGCGAGATCGACAGCACGTGGAGGTTGTCAAAGTACTGCGAGTGAATGGACCACTTGTTGTGTGTGGTCAGGTAGCGCAGCGTGACCTCGACTTCGCCGCGCTCATTCTGCAGAGTCTGGCCGGGGGCGAATTCGCCGTGCATGCGCACGTGGTCGAGAGGCGGGCGGAAAATCGGCAGGGCTTCGCCGTAGTCGAGGAACCAGTCGTGGTCCACGTAGTACTGCATGCGCCCCGTCACGGTGTGCCAGGGTTTATCAAACTCCACGTTGATGCTGAACGCCGTGTAGCGGCGCTTCCCGCGCTTGTCCGCGGTCCACTCCGGCGACGTGATGACTTCAGTCGGGCGTTCCTTAATGGAGTCCCAAGTAATGCGCACATCCTCGTCCGAGGCGCCCAGCGGGGTGAGGTCCTTGCCCGTGCGTGAAGAGAGGAACTCAAATCCCTGCTTGGCCAGCTCGCCGTTGGAGACACCAGAAAGGTGAAGGATGGCGTCGATGACCTTGGTGTCCTTGGTGAGGTCAACCAGTTGGCCCTGCGAGGTCTCTGAGGTGCCGCAGATAAGCTCCAATTCCTTGACCTGCTTGGACACATCGAACTTGGTGCCATGCACGCCGGTTCCGGCCTTCGCCGGCAGGGGACCAAGGTGCGTCCACTTCTCGTAGATCTTGGTGTAATCGCGCTCGACAACGTGCAGCTTGGGCATGGTCTTGCCCGGAATAAGGTGCTGCTTGTCGACGTCCGGCACCACACCGCGCGGCATTCCCATCTCATCGGGGGAGTCGTGGTGGGAAGGCTGCGTGATGATATCGGTCTGAGTACCCAGCCACTTGACCGCCTTATCTGACAGCGAGGCCGCCAAGTCCCTGAAGACCTCGAAATCAGTGCGCGCCTCCCACGGCGGGTTGATGGCGGCATTGAAGGAGTGCAAGTAGGGGTGCATGTCCGTGGAAGACATGTCGTGCTTCTCGTACCAGGTAGCCGCCGGCATGATGATGTCAGAGACCAGCGTGGTCGAGGTGTTGCGGAAATCCGTCGTCATCATCAGGTCGAGCTTGCCTTCAGGAGCTTCGTCGACCCACTTGATGGTCTTGGGACGATCCTCTTCGCTGAGCTCCTCGGCGTTGGCATCAGAGTCCACGCCCAGCAGGTGACGCAGGAAGAACTCCGTTCCCTTAGCGGAGGACCCCAGAAGGTTGGTGCGCCAGTTGAGCAGGATGCGCGGCCAGTTTTCCTCAGCGGAGGGGTTGTCGTAAGAGAACTCCAACTCGCCAGTACCAAGCTTCTCCACGACATAGTCAGAGATATCCTTGCCTGCCTGTTTAGCCTCTTCCGCGATGATGAGGTTGTTCTTATTGAACTGCGGATAGGCCGGCATCCAACCACGGCGCATGGATTCAGCCATGGTGTCCGACACCATCTTGTCGCCGATACTGCCGCGGGTGGCCAAGGGGGAGCCCAGATGCGAGGCACGGGAATTGTCATACCGGTACTGCTCGGTGGCGAAGTAGTAGAAACCAGTGGAGATCATGTGACGCGGCGGGCGCTGCCAGTCTGTCGCCATAGCCCACTGGGTCCAGCCGTTGATGGGGCGCAGTTTTTCCTGGCCCACGTAATGAGCCCAGCCGCCGCCGTTGACGCCCTGCGTGCCGCACATGGAGGTCAGGGCCAGGAACGTGCGGTAGATGGTGTCAGCGTGGAAGTAGTGGTTGACACCGGCTCCCATGATGATTTGGGAGCGACCCTTGGAGTCCGCAGCGTTTTGGGCAAACTCACGTCCGATTCGGATGGCGGTCTCTGCCGGCACACCGGTAAGCTCTTCTTGCCATGCCGGGGTTCCTACCTCGCTGGAGTCGAAGAAGTCCTTCGGCCAACTGCCGGGGAGATTCAGCTCGGGGCGCTCAACGCCGTAGTGGGCCAGCATGATGTCGAAGACGGTGGTCACCTTCGTGCCATTCACGTCACGCACGGGGACTCCGCGGTGGACGATGCCCGCGCCAATGGGGCCATGACCGCCATCGGCGGTTTCTCCCTCCACGTCGGCGTCGAGATCGAAGCGGGGGAAGAGAACCTCGGCGGTGCTAAACTCGTCGGTCTCGGCGATAGACATCACTGAGTCAACGTTGTCCTGCGAGAGGTTCCACTTGGCGGAGTCCATATCCCAGCGGTCGGCCATCGTGCCGCCCGGGTCCACGATGCGGCCGTTGGCCTCCATCACGAGTGTGCGGGACTCAGCATTGGCGGACTGCGCCAGGGGGTCAGTGTCCAGCTCAGCAGCGGTGAGGAACTTGCCCGGGGTGTAGGTGCCATCCTCGCGCTCATCGAGGGTGATGAGGAAGGGCGCGTCGGTGTACTTGCGCATGTAGCTGAGGAAATAAGGCTCTTGGCGCTCGACGTGGAAGGTCTTGAGGATGACATGCCCCATGGCAAAAGCGAGGGCAGCATCTGTGCCGGGTTCAATGCGTGCCCACTCGTCGGCGAATTTGGTGTTATCCGCAAAATCGGGAGAGACCACGACCACCTTGGTGCCCTTATAACGGGCCTCGACCATGAAGTGAGCATCCGGGGTGCGGGTGACCGGGATATTCGAGCCCCACATCATGAGATAGGAAGAGTTGTACCAATCTCCGGACTCTGGCACATCGGTCTGGTCACCAAAAGTCTGCGGTGATGCTGGCGGGAGGTCAGCGTACCAATCGTAGAAGGACAGCGCGACGCCGCCGATCATTTGCAGGAAACGAGTTCCCGCACCATAGGAGACCTGGGACATAGCGGGAATGACGGTGAAACCGAAGATGCGGTCCGGGCCGTACTTGCGCAGCGTGTAGACGTGTGCGGCGGCCGCGATGTCGATGGCTTCTTCGTAGGAGATGCGGATGAGACCGCCTTTTCCTCGCTGGGAGACGTAGGCGCGGCGCTTTTCAGGATCCTCCTGAATTGCCTTCCACGCCAGGACGGAATCCCCGTCGTGCTTAGCCTTTTCTTCACGGAACATGTCCACCAAGACACCGCGGGCGTAGGGATAACGTACGCGAGTGGGTGAATAGGTGTACCACGAGAAGGAAGCGCCGCGCGGGCAACCGCGGGGTTCGTACTCCGGCATGTCAGCGCCGGTAGTGGGGTAGTCCACAGCTTGGGACTCCCAGGTGATGACTCCGTCCTTGACGTAGACCTTCCACGAGCACGAGCCGGTGCAGTTGACACCGTGCGTGGAGCGGACCATCTTGTCGAAGGCCCAGCGGTTGCGGTAGAAGACATCAGCTTGACGGCCACCGCGGAGGAAGAGTTGCTGGCCCGAGTCGCTGGCTTCGCCCTTGCGGAGGTGCGCGCCTAGCTTGAACAGCGGGTTTTGTTTGTCGTTGTTGGGCCCATCGTAATAAGCCATGTGGTGGTCTCCTTGAGATAAGTTTCGCGGGGAGAGTCTGTAGCCCCGGTGCGGTTAGCCAGGGAACGGGGCATTGGGGCGGGCGTAGTAGACCCACACCAAGACTGTGGTGATGGCGAAGTACACCACGCAACCCCAGAAGAACGCGGCGGCCGGCATCATGGACAGCAGGACGCCCACGACGAAAGGACCGAAGGCGCCGATCGCGCCGGTCCAGCCAATGACACCGCCAGCTTGGCGCGGCGGCAGGATCATAGGCATCTGTTTAAAGGTTCCGGCGTTACCCAGACCGGTGAAGAAGAACATGATGAGCATTGAACCCAAGAACCACCAGAACTGATCCGGGCTGGAGGGATTCAGGAAGAGTGCGGCGACAGCCGTGAAAACGGTCATTCCCGCACAACCAATGAAGGTCCAGATCGCGCCGCCGAACTTATCGCACAGCGGGCCCCAGAGAGCGCGTACGAGCGCACCAATGAGTGGGCCGAGGAATGCAAAGGCTGCTCCCTTAGGGAGGTTGTCGTAGGAACCGGCGAACTGGGAGTCCGCGCCGAAAGTCTGGTTGATGAGGAGCGCCATCTGGGCGGCGAATCCGGAGAAAGCACCGAAAGTCATGAGATAAACCACGGTGAGAATCCAGGTATTCTTGTTGCCGAAGATGTCTATCTGCTGACGGAAGTTGGCTTTGACCGGCACGTCCTTAAGAACCATCCACGCGACGACGGCGCCGACGAGTGCCCAGGGAACGAGGAAGATGGCGGGGTTGTGGACGAAGATCTCGCCGGTGTCGGTGCGCTGCGGAGCGACAAAGCCGATACCCAGCAGGGTGAATCCCATAAGCCACGGTGCCACGAGCTGGATGAAGGAGATGCCGAAGTTACCGATTCCTGCCTGGATGCCCAGGGCGGTGCCGGACATGCGCTTGGGAAAGAAGTAACCAGTGGAGGGCATGAATCCGGAGAAAACGCCGCCGCCAATACCGGAGAGGAAGGATAGGGTGAGCAGCCACCAGTACGGGGTAGAGGTGTCCTGCACTGCAAAGAACCAGCCCAACATGGGGATGATGAAGAGCAGCGAGGAGAGACTGACTAGTTTTCGGGTGCCGATCATTGCCGGCAGGAACATGAATAGTAGACGGAAGAGTCCGCAAGATAGGCCTGCGATGGAGGTCAGCCAATAGAGCTGTGGCTTGGTGAGATCGAAACCAATCTGGTTGAGCATCGGTGCGATGGCAGACACCAGGTACCAGGTGGCAAAACCGATGATCAGAACGAAAGTGGATACCCACAGAGTGCGCCAGGCAATTTTAGAGTCCCAGCGGGCGGGATCTTCTGGATCCCAGCCTTGGATGACCTTTCCTGAGGTGGTGAGAGCTGACATGATGCCTCTCTTGGTCGAAGTGAACCTGTAACTGCCAAAGTACCCGAGTATCTCCGTTAATATGGCATTTAACAAGAAGAATCTCGTGGAAAATAACGACACAAAAATGTTGCGAAATTCTTTGTCGCTCGGATTTCTACGGGACGGCTGTGTGTGGATTTCAACTTCTGCGATTCTTAACCACTGGAGGAAGAAACATGACGCCATGGACGACATCCATCATCGTCGCCTCGGACCGGGTACTCCGCGGGGAGAAAGCCAATAACGCTGGTTTTCGCGCACAGGAGCTAGCCAAGGAATTCGGCTGCGCGGTGGTGAGCTCCACGGTGGTGGCGGAAAACTTTGAAGCAATCGATGAGGCATTAAGAGCCGCGTTGGAGTCAGGCGCACAGGTGGTAATCATCATTGGTGCAACCGGCACTCATGTTGGAAACGTCACTCCGGAGGTTAGCGAGCGCTACGTGCGCGTGCGCCTACATGGTGTGGAGACCCAAGTGCTCATGGAGGGGCTGAAGAATTCGCCAAAGGCTGGACTGTGCCGGGGCATCATCGGCCTTGACCACCACGGCGGAAACCTCATCATCAATAGTGCATCCTCCCGTGGGGCGGTGGAGGACACCCTTGGTGTGGTGCTGCCTTTGGTGCCGGACATTTTCGGCAGTTGCAGTAGCGGTGACTCTAAACCGAACCACTAATTCTTTGCTCATAAGTCCGCAATTCCTGCGGGGTATCGTAGTCGCGGACCTCCTCACCCACCTGGACGACAGCTACCGAGTCCGCGGCGCGGAGAAGCGAGCGTGCGGAGCGATTGTGCACACGGCCCAGGCGCGTCAATGCGCGGCCTAGAGCGTCAACACGCCACACCGCGCATAGTGGTTGAATCTGGTTTCCTGCGGCAGCAACCGCAACTGAATGCTCACCGAGTCCATCGATGAGGTGCGGAATAGCTATTGGGGACTCCGGCGCGTCGACGGCCAAAACCGCAACGAGTTCGCGCTGAGAGTGCTGAGCTGAGTCGCCTCTTGTGAGGAAGCGGTAGCCAGCCGCGATGCCCGCGGTGGGCCCGCCGTAGAGCGGTGATTCGCAGACCTGCGGGAGGCCCAGCCAGTGTGGGGATACCACCACGCTAGGCGTGCCATAAGGCAGGTAACTGTGCAGCCTGTCGACTAAGCGCTGCCCGCCGACGCGCAGGCTGGCCTTGTCCGCTCCGCCCATGCGGCTGCCACGACCACCGGCGACGATGATGGTGGCATAGGGCGCAGTTCTGGCTAACATGCGGGCAACTCGCGGGACCAGTCACCCGAGCGCCCACCGGACTTGGCGGTAATGCCACAGCGGCGGATGTACGCGGAGCGATCGACACCCTTAACCATGTCAATGATGGATAGTGCTGCCACGTTCACCGCGGTTAAGGCTTCCATTTCCACACCAGTGCGGTCGGCCGTGCGTACGGTGGCCTCGATAAAGACGTGCTCCTCGGCCAGGGAGATGTTGAGTTCACAGCCATGCACACCGATGGTGTGGGCCAAGGGGAGGAGATCCGGAACCTTCTTGGCCGCGGAAATGCCTGCTACCCGCGCCACCGCAAGGACGTCGCCCTTCGGGACGGTGCCATCGCGCAGCGCGCTAAGAACCTCTGGGGAGCAAGCCACTTCGCCCTGTGCGGTGGCAGAGCGCACCGTGGGCTGCTTCTCAGTGACATCGACCATGTAGGCCGAACCGGACTCGTTGAGGTGGGTGAACTTCATGGGTATTTCTCCTTGCTAGAACAGGTAAATCGTTAAGCTGTTATGTACTTCTTCACCAGCATGAACTGCCGCGAAACCGTGCGTGCCTGACAACGAGGCCACGAGGTGACTGCCTACTGTGCGGTGACTGAAAGGTATGGCCACAGGTATACGCCCCCGGAAATCCACGTGCACAGGTATCAACGTGGTTTTCGCCGGCGCAGCCGCCGGGAATTTCGTCGCATCGATGGTGGCGTTCACGTGTGGGCGCTGCCAGGGTGTCTCCGGGCGCGGATGCCCTGCCAATGCAGCGATCGCCTGACTGACATAAAGGTGAAAAGACATAAACGCCGCTACCGGATTGCCCGGCAAACTCAGCACCGGTGTGTCCTTCCATTTGGCCTGCCCCTGGGGAGCACCAGGCTTGTGCGCCACGTGCCCGAACCAGGCGCCCTGGTTCTGGCCTAGGGTTTCATGCACGACATCAAAGGCTCCTGCTGAGACCCCGCCGGTCGTGACAATGAGATCACAGCGTTCAGCGAGAGCGTCCAGCTTCGAAGCAAGCTCAGCCGCGTCGTCGCTGCTGTGAAGCGTGTCGATGACCTCCGCGCCGGCCTGGCACGCGAGTGCGCTGAGCATGGGACCATTGGAGTCAGGAATGCGTGTACCGGACTCTGCTGATGCAGTGAGATCATCGTGCGTCTGCCCGCTGAGCTCGGCCCCGGTAGAAATAATCCCAACGCGCGGGCGCAGATACACACTGACGCGTGACACCCCAGCGGAGAGTAGGGCGGCGAGCGTTCCGGCGTCGACAAGCTCGCCAGCGCGCGCAATGACCTCCCCTTGGGCTATGTGCTCGCCACGGGACCGGATGTGACGGCGATGTGGCGCCTCGGTGATCGTCACCTGATGCGGTACTGGCTGCGGGCCCGGCGCAGTGGTAGTCAATTCGACCGGCACCACACAGAGAGCCGAGTGCTCTTCAGGCACTGGGCCACCAGTCATGATGCGTACTGCCTGGCCGGGGGAAGGCTCGAGCGGAGTACTGCCGGCGGGGACATCACCAACCACCGGAAGCGTCCACGGGCCCGGACCGCCCTCGAGGCTAGAGGCGTGGAGGAGAAAACCATCCATTGCGGAATTGCTAAACGGTGGCAGAGGGAACTTCGCATAAACATCCTGTGCCAACACCAGCCCCACGATGGAGGCATCGACGTCACGCTCGTGACTACGCAGTGGGGATGAGCTGAGAACAAGATCGAGCACCGCGGTGAAGTGCTCCTCTAGATTGCGGGCGTTGCCCGGGCCGGAAGCACTATGTGGGGAAGCAAAAGGAACAGGTGAATGAGAAGAATTCAGCACGTCAATAGCCTAACAGCGGGATTAAAAGGAACCTTGTAGCGCTTATCCGCCGATTGCAGACATAGGGCGGTCTGGCTGCAAGAAACCTTCGTCGTTTACGCCATGTCCGGGAAGCTTGGCCCACATCTCCTTGGCCCACGCGTGTGCCAATTCGGAATCGCTGGCTCCGGCGCGCATGAGATCCCGCAGCGAGGTTTCCGAGTTGCCAAAGAGGCAGTTGCGCACAGCGCCGTCGGTGGTCAGCCGGGTGCGGTCGCAACTGCCGCAGAAAGGACGCGTCACGGAAGCGATGACACCAATGCGCCCTGAGGGAGTGTCAGCATCGAGCCCGGTTGCCTCCCACAGCGCAGCCGGGGCGGAACCCCGCTGCTCGCCCGCAGGTTGTAAGGTGAATGCCTCAGCGAGGCGGGCGAGGATATCATCAGCGGTCACCATCTGTTCCCGATTCCATTGATCGCGCGGCCCCAACGGCATCTGCTCAATAAAACGTAGCTGTGCACCGTGGCCAAGGCAGTAGCGTGCCAAGGGGATGATGTCCTCTTCATTTACCCCGGGCATCACCACAGCATTGACTTTGACCGTGCCTAGACGGCCTTCGCGGTGGGCGGCAGTTGCGGCTTCGATGGCAGCAAAGACATCGATGAGCCTGTCGCGCCGGGTGAGTCGGGCATAGAGGTCAGGATCAATGGTGTCTAGGGAGATGTTGACGCGGTCAAGCCCCGCCTCAATGAGGCCGTCTAGGCGGCGGGGCAGTCCCAAGCCGTTCGTGGTCAGGGCGGTGGCGGGAGCCAGCTGTTCGTCCGTCTGCAGCTGCGTCGTGGCGGCGACTATCTTCTCTAGCGACTTGCGCAGCAAAGGTTCGCCGCCGGTAAAACGCACCTGGCGGATGCCCAATTGGGTCACAGCAATTCTGATGAGGCGGATAGTCTCTTCATCGCTGAGTGTCTGTTCAGTGGGCATCCACTCGAGGCCCTCGGCGGGCATGCAATACGTGCAACGCAGGTTGCAGCGATCCGTCAGCGAGACGCGAAGGTCGCGTGCTTGGCGTCCGTAACGGTCGAGCAGGTCGCGGCGACCATCGCTTAGGGCAGGCGGCAGGTCCGGAGGCGTTGCGTCGGCCCCGCCGCGGGGGATTCCGCGTGGGGAGGGCGTAGGCAGGAAGACGCGATCAGACATTAACTACACTTTAGCCGGAGTAAAAGCAGATCTATAGTCGCTCAGCCCCTTTATTGCGGTGTGCCCTCTTCGGCGTCTAAGCGCTGCGCCTCACCCGGGCCCTTCAGGCGAATGATGTTGTACTCGCCTTCCGCCAGGTGGGCGCGCAGGTCCTTCTTATCGAATTTGCCCACCGAGGTTTTGTCGATGGATTTCACGAAGGTCCAATACTCCGGCAGCATCCAGGAGGGCAGCTCAGAGCGCATGCCATTGCGTAGACGCTCAGCGGTCTCAATGGTGGGACTGATGCCTGCGGCGAGCACGGTGACGGCTAGCGGGCGCTCGACCCACTGCTTGTCGGGGTAGCCAATGACAGCGCATTCGAGCACCACTGGGTTGGCCATGATGAGGTTCTCCAACTGCACGGAGTAGATCCACTCACCACCGGACCGGATGACATCGCGCGCGCGGTCCTCCACGGTGAGGAAGCCCTCCTCATTGACGAAGCCGACATCCCCTGTACGCAGCCAGCCATCGGCCGTGAACTTCGAGGCCGCGTCCTCGACATCCTTGCCGCGGAATTCGTGGGCGGCACCGCCATCCTCCGAGGTGGGCGAGTGATAGTAGGAGCCGGTGACCAAGTTGCCGCGGACCTGAATCTCGCCCGCATTGCGGTCGGTGGTGTTGACCACGTGGCCGTCGTTGACCACGCGGTATTCCAGGGCGGCAGGGAAGCGACCTTGGGAAATGCGGTAGGCCCACCGGGCTTCACCCGAGGCGCCTGAGGGCGGGCGCGCCACGGTACCCACCGTGGTGGTTTCCGCCATGCCCCAGACATGGACCACGTCCACGCCATAGCGTTCTTCCCAACTTTTGATGAGCTGCGGCGGAACGGGCGAGCCGCCGGCGAAAATCTCCGTTAGCGTCATGCGCTCCGGCGGATTCTTGAGGTAGTGCACGAAGAGCTGGATCCAGATGGTGGGCACGCCATGCGCCACGCGTGGGGAGGTGGCGGCGATGATCTTGGCCAGGGTGGCGGGGGAGACGTCGGCGTCGGGAAGCACCAGCGGCGTGCCCGTCATCCACGCCGCAAAGGGAACTCCCCAGCTCAGGACGTGGTAGATGGGGATGCAGCACAGGAAGGTCTCACCGTGGGTCACACACAGGGAATCGGAGGAACGCAGCTGCATACCTTCCAAGTACAGGGCGCGGTGGGAGTAGAGCACGCCCTTTGGCGCACCGGTGGTGCCGGTGGAATAGCACAGGGCGGCGGCGGTGTGTTCATCCAGAACCGGCCAGTCATATACGGTGGAGCGCCCATCTAGCAGTTGCTCATAGCTATAAATCTCGACGTTGCCCGGCAGAGCGGTGCTGGGCTTGTCGACGCCCGTGAACACCACCGCACGCACACAGTCCACGCCTTCCAGAACCTGGGCTAGTTGCTCGGCGAGGCGACAATCCGCGACGATGACGCGGACCTCGGCGTGGTTGATGATGTGCCGGATCTGATCATTCATCAGCTGCTTGTTGAGCGGGGTAAACACCGCGCCCTTGCAGGCAGTGCCGAAAAGCACCTCGAGGTGCTCGGCGCAATTCCACATCAAGGAGCCCACGCGTTCATCACCGGTGATGCCGAGGGTGTCATGCAGGGCGTGGGCGAAGGCAGCGGCGCGAGCGCCGATATCGGCGAAGGTGGTTTCTTCGCGTTCATTGCCGGGATTGGCGCTGTGCCACGTAACCACCTGGGTTTGGCCGTGGACAGTGGAACCGTACTCCAGGATGCGAGTGAGGGACAGCGGGATATCCTGCATTGTGGAGAGCATGCGCACTACTTTAGCCGTGTCAGTGTGAGCGCGGTGGAAGGATGCGGTATAGTTGTCGGCGACTGGCGGGGAAGGCCTTCTCCGCACCTCCGAGCTCCCTCCACGGCGCACACACCTGCGGTGAAAACTCATGGCAGTCCAACGGTGCACGCGACGGTGAGAGGGGAGAGACACGCTCGCAGTCGCCTTCTTAAAATATCTCCCCGCGATTGACCCGCGGCCGCTTCCTCGAGAACTTTTCAGGAGTTCTGCAAGGAGTTCTTCATGTTCTGTACCGCAGGGCCGGAGAGGGGGGAGAGCCAAAGAAAACCACCGCCCACGGGGATCGCCGTCGCGTGAACTCGCTGGTGGCGGTGGACCATCTCAATTACACACTGGCTTCCAACGCCCATTCGGAGCGGCACCGCGCACAGTGCAGGTGCAGCACAAGAAACAGCGCGCGTTGGTGAAGCGACGAAAGGATATCCGTGAGCGATACGGACAAGACCGCAGCACAGGATCTCGCATCCCTGAAGCTGCCGGAATTGCGCAAGCTGGCTGCGGAGCGCGGACTTCGCGGCGTTTCTGGCCTGCGCAAGGGGGACCTCATTACCGCACTGACCACCGGCCAGGTTCCGGCACGCGGCGCGAAGGCTGCTGCCGAGGGCGAAGCTAAGGACGCACAGCCGCGTCGCGCCGCCCGCAAGGCCTCGCGCCCTGCCGGTGCTGCTGAGCAAGCCTCCGAGCAGTCGGAGCAGGATAAGAAGCGCCAGCAGGAGCAGCCGCAGCAGCAATCCGAGAATGCCCGCAAGGGCGAGGACGGTGCTCAAGAGTCTGAGCACAAGGGCGGCCACGACGAGCAGCGCTATGAGTCTCGCTCCCAGGCCCGCCGCGCCCGCCGTAACCGTGCGCGCCGTCAGGAGCGCGAGGCCCGCGAAGAGTCCAAGGGCAACGGGAATGACAACGGCGCCGAGGACAACAATGCCAAGTCGGACAACAACGGCAAGTCCGAGGAGAACCAGTCCCGTGGCGGAAAGAACTCCGACAACGGTGACCACGGTAACGGTGGCAATGGCAACAACGGCGGTGGCAATAACGGGGGCGGCAACAACAACCGCCGCGATAACCACCGCAACGACGATGACAACAATGGTGGCGGTGGCCGCCGTAACCGTCGTAACCGTCGCAACCGCCGCGGGCGTGACCGCGATGGCGGCGGCAACGGTGGCAATGACCTGCAGATCCGCGAGGGCGATGAAGTACAGGTAGTTGGCGGCATCCTCGAGGTCGTGGACAACAACGTGGCCTTCCTGCGCACCACCGGTTACCGCGCGGCGAGCTCCGATGTCTTCGTCAACAACAACCTCGTGCGCCGCTTGGGCCTGCGCTCTGGCGACGCCCTGACCGGCAAGGTCAAGGTTTCCGGCCCGACTCACACCCACGGCAACGGCCGCAACCGCCGCAAGTACAACCAGCTGGTGGAGGTTGACACCGTCAACGGCCTGGATCCGTCCACCGCGAAGGAGCGCCCGGACTTCGCCAAGCTCACCCCGCTGTACCCGAACCAGCGCCTGCGTTTGGAGACGGACCCGAAGATCCTCACCACCCGCGTCATCGACCTCATCATGCCGATTGGTAAGGGCCAGCGCGCGCTCATCGTCTCCCCGCCGAAGGCCGGTAAGACGACGATCCTGCAGAACATTGCCAACGCCATCGCCACGAACAACCCGGAGTGCTACCTCATGGTGGTCCTCGTGGACGAGCGCCCCGAAGAGGTCACGGACATGCAGCGCAGCGTCAACGGTGAGGTCATTGCCTCCACCTTTGACCGCCCGCCGTCAGAGCACACCTCCGTGGCGGAGCTGGCTATCGAGCGTGCCAAGCGTCTGGTGGAGCAGGGCAAGGACGTCGTCGTTCTGCTCGACTCCATCACCCGCCTGGGCCGCGCCTACAACAACTCCTCCCCGGCGTCGGGCCGCATCCTGTCCGGTGGTGTGGACTCCAACGCCCTGTACCCGCCGAAGCGCTTCTTGGGCGCTGCCCGCAACATCGAAAACGGTGGCTCACTGACCATCATCGCTACCGCGATGGTGGAGACCGGTTCCACCGGTGACACCGTCATCTTCGAGGAGTTCAAGGGCACCGGCAACGCCGAGCTCAAGCTCGACCGCGCCATCTCCGAGCGCCGCATCTTCCCGGCTGTGGACGTCAACCCCTCCGGTACCCGTAAGGACGAGCTCCTGCTGGTTCCGGAGGAGGCACGCATCATGACCAAGCTGCGCCGCATCCTTTCCGGCCTGGACTCCTTCGCTGCCATTGACCTGCTCATCAAGCAGCTTAAGAAGACCCGCTCCAACGGCGAGTTCCTCATGCAGGTCGCTTCGTCCGCGCCCATGGCGGCAGATACGGACGAGGAGGACTACAAGTAATGTCTAATCAGGTTTCCCTCGTTGATGACATCATCTCCGAGTACCAAGGCATCGAAATGCAGATGGCTGACCCGGAAGTAGCCGGGGATCAGTCGCAATTCCGCAAGCTGTCCAAGCGCTACGCTGAGCTGCGCCCCATCGTCGCCGTCAACGAAGAATTGGTTCAGGCCCGCCAGGACTTGGCCGATGCCAAAGAGATGGCCTACGAGGATCACGAGTTTCAGTCTGAGGTTGACCGACTCGAGCCGCTCGTTGTGCAGCTGGAGGAGCAACTCGCGGATCTGCTAGCCCCGCGCGATGAGCATGACTCCGAGGACATCATCATGGAGATCAAGGCCGGTGCCGGTGGCGAAGAGGCAGCGCTCTTCGCCGGCGACCTGGCCCGCATGTATGAGCGCTTCGCCGACAAGGCAGGTTTCCAGTGGGAGGTTCTGGGCCTCAACGAGTCCGACCTCGGCGGCGTGAAGGATATGTCCATTTCCTTCAAGTCCAAGACCCCCTCGCGCGATGGCGCGTGGAGCGTGTTCAAGTTTGAAGGAGGCGTCCACCGTGTACAGCGCGTGCCGGTGACCGAGTCCCAGGGCCGCATCCAGACCTCTGCGGCTGGTGTGCTGGTCTACCCGGAGCCGGAGGAGATCGACTCTGTCAACATCGATGACAAGGACATCCGTGTCGACGTTTACCGTTCCTCCGGTAAGGGTGGTCAGGGCGTGAACACCACTGACTCCGCTGTGCGTATTACCCACCTGCCCACTGGCTTGGTGGTGACCTGTCAGAAGGAGCGCTCGCAGATTCAGAACAAGGCGCGTGCCCTGCAGGTGCTGCAAGCTCGCCTGGATCAGATGGAGCGCGAGGCCCGCGAGGCCGAGGCTGGCGAGCAGCGTGCCTCTCAGGTGCGCACCATGGACCGCTCGGAGCGCATCCGCACCTATAACTGGCCGGAGAACCGCATCACCGATCACCGCATTGGTTACAAGGCCAACAACCTTGACTCCGTGCTCGACGGCGATATGCAGGATCTCATTGAGGCTCTGCAGGCTCAGGAGCGCGCGGAGCGCCTTGAGGCTGAAGGCTAGAAGGCTAAGGCACGGTTAGATACGGTGACTTTTCACACCTATAAGGAGGCGCTTCGTGATGCCACGGAGCGCCTTCGCGCTGCCGGGGTACCTTCACCCGAGTGGGATGCGCGGCTGTTGGCGGCCCACCTCATTCACTGCGGGCACATGGATATCCCGCTTAACGAGGCTCCGGTCCCCGGCTTTGACGTGGCATACGGGGCGTTGGTGGGGCGTCGTGAAGCGCGCGAGCCCCTTCAACACATCCTGGGAGTGGCGTGGTTTGGACCCCTCGAACTCGAGGTGGGCCCCGGCGTGTTCATCCCGCGCCCGGAGACGGAGGTGCTTGCCGACTGGGGAGTTAAATTTCTAAAGAAATTTAACTCGTTGGGGACGACGAAGACTAACGCGCGTCCTCCCCGCGTCGTGGATTTGTGCGCTGGATCCGGTGCGCTGGCCTTATACGCCGCCCACTACGTGCCGCAGTCCGAGGTGTGGGCAGTGGAGCTTGCCGACGCCGCCCTGGCCTACACCCGCCGCAATGCCGCGAGTACTGTGCGCGACGGTGCGGGATCGGTGGACGTGGTCCAGGGCGACGTCACCGACTCTGAGCTCTTGCTGAAGCTGCACGGCACCGTTGACCTCGTGCTGACCAACCCGCCCTACGTCCCCGAGACCCCGGACCTGGATCCGGAGGTCTACCAAGACCCCCACGAGGCGGTGTTTGGGGGAGAAGACGGCATGGAGACCATCACCGCGATGATCCCGACCATCGCCGCGCTGCTGCGCCCCGGCGGCCGCGTGGGCATCGAGCACGACGACGACACCTCGCACCAGGTGCAAGAAGCCCTACGCGCACACGGAGGGTTTAGCCACATCGAGGTGCTCAAGGACCTGACTGGTACCGCCCGCTTTGTCACAGCAGAGCGGGGAGTACAGTAGATTGGTCGAAGATTGGTCGACAAGCCGATAGGAACGGGATTAAGGAGAGACCAATGCAGGGACAGATTTATAACTGCGCTGACGCGGCAGAACGCGAAGAAGGAATGGCCCTTGCCGTCAAGGCTGCCAAGTCGGGGCGGCTCGTCGTGATGCCCACCGATACGTTGTACGGGTTGGGCTGCGATGCCTTCGATAATGATGCCGTCGCCAGCCTGCTGGCCACCAAGCACCGAGGCCCGGACATGCCGGTACCGGTGCTCGTGGGTTCCTGGGATACCGTCAAAGGCCTTGTCGCTTCGCTGGATGATACCGCCCAAACGCTGATCGAGGCCTTTTGGCCGGGTGGTCTGTCCGTTGTGGTCCCGCAAGCGCCTTCGCTTCCCTGGAACCTGGGCGATACCCGCGGCACGGTGATGCTGCGCATGCCACTGCACCCGATTGCTATTGAGCTTTTGCGCGAGGTCGGCCCCATGGCGGTGTCCTCTGCGAATATCTCTGGACAGACTCCGCCCACCACCGCGATTGCTGCGAAGCAGCAGTTGGGCAAGGCGGTCACGGTCTACCTCGACGGGGGAGAAGCTGAGGTGGGCAAGCCTTCCACCATTATCGATCTGTCTGGCCCGCGTCCCTACCTCTTGCGCGAAGGCGCGCTGAGCTCCGAGCAGATTGGTGAAGTCATCGGAGTCTCCGCCGAATCGCTGCGCACCCGCCCGGGCGCCCAATCCTCTTAAGGAGACTTTAGTGGCTGGAACCGGAGTGCCGCTGCGCGAGCTAGCGTTGGTGATATTCGTCGCCGCGGCGTTTACCTACCTCACCACCGGACTGGTGCGCACCTTCTTAGTGCGCAGCGGCCAGGTGGCGGAGATCCGCCTGCGCGATAGTCACTCCCAGCCCACCCCGCAGCTTGGCGGAGTGGCGATGTTTACGGGTTTTGCCGCCGCCGTCTATCTCGCAGGACAGCTTCCAGCCTTGACTCGCGGCTTTATGCCCGTCACGCCAGAGATGAACGCTGTGCTCTGGTCCGCTGCCGCCATCGTGGTTGTCGGTGTGGTGGACGACCTGTTGGAGCTAAGCGCTTTGGTCAAACTCATCGGGCAGCTCGTAGCCGCGGCCATCATGAGCGGATTGGGGCTGACGTGGACGCTTCTCTTTCTGCCTTTTGGTGATGGAACCACGGTCATCCTTGACCAGGTCCAGGGAACACTCTTGACTACTTTCTTTACCGTACTGCTCATTAATGCCATCAACTTCGTCGACGGCCTCGACGGCTTGGCGGCTGGACTGGGAATGATTGCCGGCGGAGCCATCCTGGTTTTCTCCTTGACTGTTCTGCATGACCAGGGCGGTACAGTATCGGCTTATCCGCCCGCGATTATTGCGGCGGCGCTCGTTGGTGTGTGTGCCGGATTCCTTCCGCACAATTTCGAGCCCTCCCGCATCTTCATGGGGGATAGCGGGGCGATGCTGATTGGTTTGTTGCTTGCCGCGGCGTCGACCTCAGCATCCGGCAAGATCAACATGTCCCTCTACGGCACCGTGGACATTGTGGCGCTGATGTCACCCGTCATCGTCGTTATCGCTGCGGTCTTTGTTCCAGTCCTGGACCTTGTCTGGGCGGTTATTCGGCGTGTTTCGCAGGGGCGCTCGCCCTTCGCTGCCGACAAGGCCCACATTCACCACCGGTTGCTGTCGCTGGGGCACACGCATCGCCGCACGGTGCTTGTGCTCTATCTGTGGGTCTCCGCGGTAGCTTTCGGGGCGGTTTCTTTCTCTATCGTTCCGGCCCCCGTCGCGGTGGCGCTGGCTGTTTTCGCGCTCCTCGTAGCCTTTGGCGTGACCTTGATTCCGCTGCGCCAAGGCAAGATTGGCCGCCGTCCGCGTTCTACTAGCGTGGTGCTGGAAACGGATCCTTCCTGAGGTAGGGTATGGGGCTGTGACTGATTCAACGACTTCCGAAGAGCTATCGCCCTATGACGATCATCGTCGTCCCCTCAAGCGCGCCCTGCGCCTCGGGGTCATTGGCCTCGTCGTAGTGACCATCGCGTCCTTGGCTATCTGGGGTGGCGTCCGCGGGTTGCCTGGTATCTGGGGAGTGCTTGTCGGCGCTGCTATCGGAGGCGGCTTCGTGCTCTTTACCGCAGCGTCGGTGCTTCTCACCGCGCGGACTACTCCCTCGACCACGATGGCTGTGGTACTCGGCGGCTGGTTGCTCAAGGTGGTCATCCTGATCATGGTGCTGTTGCTGATTAAGGACTTGGAGTTCTATGACACGATGGCGCTGTTCGTGACTGTGTTGCTAGCACTAGCGGTGACGCTGGGAACCGAGGTCTGGGGCGTCATTACCTCCAACGTGACCTACGTGTCCTAATGCGCCTTAATCTTCATCAAAAGCCACTGCTTCCGGTGACCCCGGGAGGGTGGCTTTTTGTGTAGTAAGACGCTCCTTTCAGCATGCTCATTACCCCCGTCAAGGTGGGAAAACGTGGGTATGTGACCAAATACACTCAGCAGGGTTTTGGCAGAATGCGGGCCTTTTATGAGGCTTTCTAGTGCTGGGCTGTGCCTTTAGGCTCGCAACACTGCCCCCACGTGCGAAAACTTGAGGGCGAACTGATAGCATTCTCTTCGGGTTACCGCGGGTTAGCGTCATGCTATCCCGAAAAAGTACGGTTTATCCTTGCCCTGTTTACGCTGATGTGCGACGGAGTCCGTGAGCAGGGCAAAGAGCTTGAGACGTCCATCGCACCACATAGCCTTCGACAAGCTGTGTGGCCCGAACACGGGAGAGAACGCTGAGCGTTACGACATTGGCCATGAAGGGTGAGTTTCACGCACCCGAACTGGATCCAGAATTTTTCCCGGGGCACGTAACCGATGATGGTGATGTCGTCGATCTTTTGTTCGCCGATTTCGCCAACGGTTGGTTCGCTTTGGATCGCATCATGCTGGTTCGCCTGTTCATGGCGGCTATCTTGGTGCTCCTTTTTGTTGTCGCCTTCAGGAACCCGAAGTTGGTTCCTAAAGGATTGCAAAACGTAGCGGAGCATGCGATTGACTTCGTACGAATTCACATCGCAGAAGACATTCTGGGCCGCAAGGAAGGACGCCGTTTCCTTCCTATCTTGGCCACGATCTTCTTCGGTGTTTTGTTCTGGAACGTGGCAACCATTGTTCCAGCCCTAAACATCTCTCCGAATGCTCGTATCGGTATGCCAATCGTGCTGGCAGTCGTTGCGTACATCGCCATGATTTACGCCGGCGCAAAGCGCTTTGGCTTCGGCAAGTTCATCAAGTCCTCGGTGGTTATTCCTAACCTTCCACCGCTGCTGCACGTGCTTGTTGTACCGATTGAGGCTTTCTCTACGTTTGTCATGCGTCCAGTCACGCTGGCTCTTCGTCTTATGGCGAACTTCCTGGCTGGTCACCTCATTTTGGTCCTGTTGTACTCGGCAACGAACTTCTTCTTCTTCCAGTTCAACGGTTGGACCGCACTGAGTGGCCTCACTCTGGTCGCAGCGGTTCTGTTCACGCTGTACGAAATTATCGTCATCTTCCTGCAGGCATACATTTTCGCCCTGCTGACGGCGGTATACATCGAACTGTCGCTGCATGCAGATTCGCACTAACAACAACGCGAACCTCGCGGTTAACTAAATACCCCAGAAATCACCACTTCCCCCGCGGAACAATTCGCGGGAAAACATTGAAAGGGAACGACTTTCATCATGAACGAAATCATTCTTGCTCAGGCTGCTGACGAGTCCACCCTCAAGGGCCTCGGCGCTATCGGCTACGGCATCGCAACCATCGGCCCGGGTCTGGGCATCGGTATCCTCGTCGGCAAGACCGTCGAGGGCATGGCTCGCCAGCCGGAGATGGCCGGCCAGCTGCGTACCACCATGTTCCTGGGTATCGCCTTCGTTGAGGCCCTGGCACTTATCGGCCTCGTTGCAGGCTTCCTGTTCTAAAGAGCGCTTTACACAAAGTAAATCGAACTTTAAGAACGGAGCCCCATGAACAACGTCATTTACTACCTTGCAGCAGAGGGAAGTGAGCACCTGCCGCTGGAGAGCGGCAACTCCATCCTTCTGCCCAAGATGTACGACTTGGTCTGGTCGATCATTCCGTTCGCCATCATCCTGATTGTGTTCTGGAAGCTCGTTCTTCCGGCATACAACAAGATGCTGCAGGAGCGTGAAGACCGGATCGAAGGTGGCCTTAAGCGTGCGGAGGCTCAGCAGGCCGAAGCAAAGGCCGCCCTGGAAAAGTACAATGCTCAGCTCGCTGACGCTCGAGCAGAGGCTGCGGAGATCCGCGAGCAGGCGCGTGAGCGCGGCAAGCTGATCGAGGCAGAGGCTAAGGAAGCTGCAGAGGAAGAGTCTCGTCGCATCCTGACCGCCGGCGAGAAGCAGCTTGAAGCTTCCCGTGCACAGGTCGTGTCTGAGCTGCGTTCCGACATCGGGCAGAACTCCATCAACCTGGCAGAGAAGCTGCTCGGCGGCGAACTTTCGGACGCCACCAAGCAGTCCTCCACGATTGATAACTTCCTGTCCGAGCTCGACACTGTGGCACCGGCCGGAAAGTAGGCAACGATGAAGGCAGCTAGCCGCGAAGCACTCGCTACCACTGAGTCCAAGCTGGATGAGTTCCTCTCCAGCGACCGCTCGGTAGCGACTGCTACCCAGGCAGGCCAGGACCTCTTCGAGGTAGTCCGCGTCCTCGACGGCGACCGCGAACTGCGCGTCGCTCTGACCGACGACGCCGCCACCGCAGAGGAGCGCAAGTCCCTGGTCCAGACCCTTTTCGGCGGGAAGGTCACCCCGGTAGCACTCCAGGTGCTGCAGGAGGCCGCCGCCGCACAGTGGTCGAGCCCGCGTGATATCGCCCGTGGCCTCATCATCCTCGGCCGCCGCGCACTGCTGCGTGGCGCTGAGTTTGAGGGCAAGCTGGGCCAGGTAGAAGACGAGCTCTTCTCCCTGTCGCGCGTGCTTGACCGAGAAGGCGAACTGACCCAGCTGCTTTCAGACCGTACTGCTACGTCCGATCGTAAGGTCGGGCTGCTGGCAAGCGTGCTCTACGGCAAGGTCACGATGGTTACTGAGGCGCTCGCGCTGCAGGCCATTGGCCGCCCGGAGCAGAACCCGATTGATGATCTCGCCGGTTTGGCGGACACCGCAGCCAAGCTGCAGGGCCGTACCATCGCGCGCGTGACCACTGCGGGTGAGCTGAACGATAGCCAGCGGGCAGCACTCGCTGAAAAGCTGGGCAAAATTTATGGTCGTGCGATGTCCATCCACTCTGAGGTTGACACCAGCCTCCTCGGTGGTATGACCATCCGCGTCGGCGATGAAGTCATCGATGGCTCGACGGCAGGCAAGATCGCCCGCCTTCGCGCGCAGATGGCATAAGCCGAAACGACAGAAACGATTAAGTAATTGCTGGAAGATACTACCGAGAGCAGGAAGAACATGGCGGAGCTGACGATCTCCTCCGACGAGATCCGTAGCGCGATTGCGAACTACACCTCGAGCTACTCCGCGGAGGCCTCCCGTGAGGAGGTCGGCGTGGTCATTTCGGCAGCTGACGGTATTGCGCAGGTTTCGGGCCTGCCGTCCGTCATGGCGAATGAGCTGCTCGAGTTCCCGGGCGGCGTGATTGGCGTCGCACAGAACCTTGACACCAACTCCATCGGTGTCGTGGTCCTGGGCAACTTCGAGTCGCTGAAAGAAGGCGACGAGGTCAAGAGGACCGGCGAGGTTCTCTCCATCCCTGTGGGCGAGGAATTCCTCGGCCGCGTAATTAACCCCCTGGGCCAGCCGATTGACGGCATGGGCCCGATCACCGCTGAAGAGGACCGCGTCCTCGAGCTGCAGGCACCGTCCGTGCTGCAGCGTCAGCCGGTGGAAGAGCCGATGCAGACCGGCATCAAGGCTATTGACGCGATGACCCCGATTGGTCGCGGTCAGCGTCAGTTGATCATTGGTGACCGTAAGACGGGTAAGACGGCTGTCTGTATCGACACCATCCTGAACCAGAAGGCTAACTGGGAATCTGGCGACAAGAACAAGCAGGTTCGCTGCATCTACGTCGCCATCGGCCAGAAGGGCTCCACCATCGCTGGTGTGCGCCACACCCTGGAGCAGCACGGCGCTCTGGAGTACACCACCATCGTGGCTGCTCCGGCATCCGACGCCGCTGGCTTCAAGTGGCTGGCACCGTTCTCCGGTGCAGCTCTGGGTCAGCACTGGATGTACCAGGGCAACCACGTCCTGATCATTTACGATGATCTGACGAAGCAGGCTGAGGCCTACCGTGCGATTTCCCTTCTGCTGCGCCGTCCGCCGGGCCGCGAGGCTTACCCGGGCGACGTCTTCTACCTCCACTCCCGTCTGCTGGAGCGTGCTGCAAAGCTCTCCGACGACATGGGTGCAGGCTCCATGACCGCACTGCCGATCATCGAGACCAAGGCGAACGACGTCTCCGCCTTCATTCCGACCAACGTTATTTCTATTACCGACGGCCAGGTCTTCCTGGAGTCCGACCTGTTCAACCAGGGCGTCCGTCCGGCAATTAACGTCGGTGTGTCCGTCTCCCGTGTTGGTGGTGCTGCACAGACCAAGGGCATGAAGAAGGTCGCCGGTAACCTGCGTCTTGAGCTGGCTGCTTACCGTGACCTGCAGGCCTTCGCGGCCTTCGCATCCGACCTGGATCCGGCCTCCAAGGCTCAGCTGGAGCGCGGTGAGCGCCTCGTCGAGCTGCTCAAGCAGGCCGAGTCCTCCCCACAGCCTGTCGAGTACCAGATGGTTTCCATCTTCCTCGCAGACCAGGGCATCTTCGACGTCGTTCCCGTCGAGGACGTACGCCGCTTCGAGAAGGAGCTGCACGATCACCTCAACTCTGCAACCCCGCAGGTGTTCGAGCAGATCCAGGGCGGCACCGCTCTGACCGACGAGTCCAAGGATGCACTTGTTGCAGCAGCTAAGGACTTCACTCCGTCCTTCCGCACGACCGAGGGCCACAACCTCGGCACCGAGGCGCCGGTTGACCCGCTCGCCGCGGATGACGTGAACAAGACCGAGCTCAACGTCTCCCGCAAGACGGCCAAATAGAGTTTCGCACGCTCTAAGAATTAACCGTCTAGAAAGAGAAGGGAGGAGCGAACACCATGGCTAATCTTCGTGAACTGCGTGACCGTATCCGGTCCGTCAACTCCACTAAGAAGATCACCAAGGCACAGGAGCTCATTGCTACCTCGCGCATTACCAAGGCTCAGGCCAGGGTAGAAGCGGCGCAGCCTTATGCACGTGAACTGTCCAACGTGCTCAACAAGCTGGCGGCGCACACGTCCCTGGATCACCCGATGCTCCGGGAACGCGAAGATGCCAAGGTAGCCGCCATTCTCGTGGTCTCTTCTGACCGCGGTATGTGCGGTGGCTACAACAACAACATCTTCAAGAAGGCGGCCGAGCTGGAAGCCCTGCTGAAGAGCGAGGGTTTCGAGACCGTCCGCTACGTTACCGGTAACAAGGGCGTTGGCTTCTACAAGTTCCGTGAGGCCGAGGTCGCTGGTAGCTGGACTGGATTCTCGCAGGATCCGACCTGGGAAAAGACGCATGATGTGCGCCGCCACATTATCGACGGCTTCGTTGCCGGTTCGAATGGCCAGGCCAAGACCCGCGAGGGCATTAACGTGGAGGGCGAGACCGTTCGCGGTTTCGACCAGGTGCACGTTGTGTACACCGAGTTCGAGTCCATGCTGACCCAGACCGCGCGTGTGCAGCAGCTGCTGCCGGTGGTACCGGTTATCGAGGAAGAGGACTACAACCTGGGTGAGTCCGCGCTTTCCGACGCCGAGCCGAACAATCAGATCACTCCTGATTACGACTTCGAGCCGGATGCGGACACCCTGATGGAAGCGCTGCTTCCGCAGTACGTTTCTCGCCTCCTGTTTGCGATGTTCTTGGAGTCCTCGGCCTCCGAGTCCGCCGCACGCCGTACCGCAATGAAGTCTGCAACCGACAACGCTACCGAGCTGGTCAAGGACCTCTCGCGCGTGGCCAACCAGGCACGTCAGGCGCAGATTACCCAAGAAATCACAGAGATCGTCGGTGGCGCTGGGGCGCTCGCCGAAAGCGCAGAAAGTGACTAGATTATGACTACAGCTCTGCAAGAGCAGAACACACAGTCGTCGGCTACCGCCGGCCGTGTGGTGCGTGTCATCGGTCCGGTCGTCGACGTGGAGTTTCCGCGTGGCGGGCTGCCGGCACTGTACAACGCACTGACCGTCGAGGTTTCCCTCGAGGCTGTTGCAAAGACCGTCACCCTTGAGGTCGCTCAGCACCTCGGTGACAACCTCGTCCGTGCCGTGTCCATGGCTCCGACCGACGGCCTTGTCCGCGGTGCCGCCGTGACCGACACTGGCAAGCCGATTTCCGTCCCGGTGGGCGATGTGGTCAAGGGCCACGTCTTCAACGCCCTCGGTGACTGCCTTGACCAGCCGGGTCTGGGCCGCGACGGTGAGCAGTGGGGCATCCACCGCGAGCCGCCGGCATTCGACCAGCTGGAGGGTAAGACCGAGATCCTGGAGACCGGTATTAAGGTCATCGACCTGCTGACCCCGTACGTGAAGGGCGGCAAGATCGGCCTCTTCGGTGGTGCAGGTGTGGGTAAGACCGTTCTTATCCAGGAGATGATTACTCGTATCGCACGCGAGTTCTCCGGTACCTCCGTCTTCGCAGGTGTTGGCGAGCGTACCCGTGAGGGCACCGACCTTTTCCTCGAGATGGAGGAGATGGGCGTTCTTCAGGACACCGCACTTGTCTTCGGCCAGATGGATGAGCCGCCAGGAGTCCGTATGCGCGTGGCTCTGTCCGGCCTGACCATGGCGGAGTACTTCCGCGATGTGCAGAACCAGGACGTGCTGCTGTTCATCGACAACATCTTCCGTTTCACCCAGGCCGGTTCTGAGGTGTCGACCCTTCTGGGCCGTATGCCTTCCGCCGTGGGTTACCAGCCGACTCTGGCTGATGAGATGGGTGTGCTGCAGGAGCGTATTACCTCCACCAAGGGTAAGTCCATTACCTCCCTGCAGGCCGTCTACGTGCCGGCCGATGACTACACCGACCCGGCTCCGGCGACCACCTTCGCCCACCTCGATGCCACCACCGAGTTGGACCGTGGTATTGCTTCGAAGGGTATTTACCCGGCAGTGAACCCGCTGACCTCTACCTCTCGTATTCTGGAGCCGTCCATCGTGGGCGAGCGCCACTACGAGGTGGCACAGCGTGTCATCGGTATTCTGCAGAAGAACAAGGAGCTCCAGGACATCATCGCTATCCTTGGTATGGACGAGCTGTCTGAGGAAGATAAGATCACCGTTCAGCGTGCTCGCCGTATCGAGCGCTTCCTGGGCCAGAACTTCTTCGTCGCAGAGAAGTTCACCGGCCTGCCGGGCTCCTACGTGCCGCTGGCCGATACCATCGACGCTTTCGAGCGCATCTGCAACGGCGAATTCGACCACTACCCGGAGCAGGCTTTCAACGGCCTGGGTGGCTTGGACGATGTCGAGGCTGCGTACAAGAAGCTGACCGAGAAGAAGTAGGGAGAGGCACATGGCTGACATCACCGCCGAATTGGTTTCCGTCGAGCGCCTGCTGTGGACCGGAAAGGCCACCATGGTGACGGCTGAGACCACCGAGGGTGAGATCGGCGTGCTTCCTGGCCATGAGCCCATGGTCGGTCAGTTGATCGACAATGGTGTTGTGACCATCCACCCGGTGGACGGCAAGCGTCTCGTCGCCGCCGTCCAGGGTGGCTTCCTCTCCGTGTCCGAGAACAAAATCACCGTCCTCGCTGACTGGTCCATCTGGGCCTCCGAGGTCGATGAGGCCCAGGCACAGGAAGACCTGAAGTCTGAGCACGAGCTGACGAGGTCTCGTGGCGATGCCGCACTGCGCGCCGCCCGCCGCCACAACAGCTAACGGATGAGCGGAGAGGGAAACGACGGGCAGCAATGACCGCCCTTCCCACTCTCACCTAGGAACCCCACAACCTCATTAAGAGGGGGTGGGGTTTCTTCGTGATCTCAGCAAGAGGGGTACCTCAGGGCTAGCAGGAACTGGCAAGAACTAGCATTGCCTGCTCCAACGGCGGTACAATCAACCCATGAATTCTCAGGTGCTTCAGGGGCTAACAATTCTTTTGGGTCTGTGTGCACTGGTCCTCCTGGTTTTCCTCATCCTGGCGGCGGTGCGCTTTTTCACCGTGCGATCCCGTGGCACGAGCATTCTGTTGCGCCGACTCCCGTCGAAGGACTCTTATACATGGCGTCATGGTCTCGTGCGCTATGACGGTGAGTTCATGAAGTATTTTAAGCTTCGCTCCGTCATGCCCCGCGCCAACAAGCGCTTTAATCGCCTCGACATCGAACTGGGTAGCATCCGCCCTATGGACGATGACGAGGCTTCTTTTATGCCCTCCGGCCACCAAATCATCCAGATTAGCGTCGATGGGCAGGACTATGAGATTGCCTCCGATGCGCAGGGAATTATGGCCTTGAATGCGTGGGTCGAATCCGCGCCGTCGAAGCGTCAAGAGAAGCTGGATTATCACCAGATGCGCCAGCGGGCTACCCGCTTACCCAAGAAGTAGGGGCCCAACGATAGGGTAGAGGGCATGCGTGTTGTCATCGCCCAATGCTCCGTAGATTACGTAGGCCGCCTCGACGCCCACCTTCCCATGGCGGACCGGCTCATCCTCATCAAAGCCGATGGTTCGGTGTCCGTTCATGCGGATGACCGGGCCTATAAACCTTTGAACTGGATGACGCCGCCGTGCACCTTTGAGGAGTCGGCTATTGAGGATATCGACGGCGAAGACACGGGGGAGAAGCTGTGGCTGGTGGAGAACCCGAAAGGTGAGCAGTTGCGCATCACCATCTCGCAGATCCACCAAGAGATCGACATGGAGTTGGGGGAAGACCCAGGCCTGGTCAAAGATGGCGTGGAGGCACACCTACAGGAGCTTCTGGCCGAGCACATCGAAACGTTGGGGGAGAAGTACTCGCTCGTGCGTCGCGAGTATCCCACGGCTATTGGTCCGGTAGACATCATGGCCAAGAATGATAAGAACGAGTTCGTCGCCGTGGAGGTAAAGCGTCGCGGGGGCATCGATGGTGTCGAGCAGCTCACGCGCTACCTTGAGCTGCTCAACCGCGATGATTTGCTAGCACCCGTCCACGGCGTGTTCGCCGCGCAGGAAATCAAGCCCCAGGCGCGGACCTTGGCGGAGGACCGCGGCATTCGTTGCGTCGTCTTGGATTACCAGGAGCTGCGCGGCATCGAGTCCAACGAGCTGCGGTTGTTCTAGTGCCTCGCCGCAACCGCCGAATTCGTGAGGAGCCGCGCTCACTGCCGCGCGATGGCAGCGCCTTCCTCGGCTCGCAGACTGTCCCTGGGCCGCGTTGGACCCATGGCGAGCCTTTCGTTATGAGGCATGTCGGCAGCGCCGCCGCACAGAAGTACTACGTGTGCCCGGGATGCAACCAGAATATTCCTCCCGGGGTGGCGCACATCGTGGCCTGGCCACGGGATACAGGCGGGCGCGGCGAGGACCGCCGCCACTGGCACCGGCACTGCTGGGAGCGGCGGTAGGATAGCGGGCATGATTGTTGCCTTTTCCGTAGCCCCCACCGTTGTGGGTGATGAAAGCGCTGAAATGTCCGAGGCCGTGGCTGAAGCCGTGCGCGTCGTCCGTGCTTCCGGCTTGCCCAATGAGACCAACTCCATGTTCACCATTATTGAAGGTGAATGGGACGAGGTCTTCGCGGTTATCAAGGAGGCCACCGACGCCGTGCGCGCCGTGTCGCCGCGCACGAGCCTGGTGATTAAGGCCGATATCCGTGAAGGTGTGACTGGGCAGATTACCCAAAAAGTAGATTCCGTTAACCGTTACCTGGAGGAGAATAAGTGACCGGACCGTACGTAGGAGGAGCCCTCGACCTAGGCGCCATCAAGCAGCAGGCGGAGGCGCGGGCGCAAGCGAAGTCCACAAATGCCGGAGCTGCTAACTCCGGCGGAGGAATTGCCCCTTTCTTCGAGGTCACCGAGCAGAACTTCGAGAATGACTTGGTGCGCCGTTCCGCGGAGGTACCGGTTATCGCCCTGATCGGCTCGCCTCGCTCCCCGGCCTCCGAGCAGCTCAAGAAGGACTTCGAGGAGATGGCGGCCGCAGGTGGGCTGAAGTTCATCGTGGGCTATATCAACGCTGATGTTGTGCCCCAGGTGGCGCAGGTCTTCGGCGTACAGAATCTGCCGACCACCGTTGCCATCGCCGCCGGACAGCCCGTCACCAACTTCGAGGGCGGGCAGCCGCGCGAGAACCTGGAGCAGTGGGTAGCGGCGATCGTCGATAAGCTCGGCCCCCAGCTCAAGGGCCTGTCCGAACAGGGTGAGGCAGGGGAGAGCCCCGCAGAGGAAGCTGCTGATCCGCGCCTGAGCCTGGCGGAGGAGGCGCTCAACCGTGGCGATTTCGATTCCGCCATCGCCACCTACGAGGAGATCCTGGCCGCCGAGCCAGATAATGCGGAGATTAAGCAGGCGCGCGATACCACGCTGCTGCTCAAGCGCTTGGACCCAGCTAACCGTAGTGAGGATCCCATCGTCGCTGCGGATGCTGCCCCGGAGGACGTGGCAAAGCAGCTCGACGCCGCCGACGCGGAGGTCGTCGCCGGTGCCCCCGACCGCGCCTTCGAGCGCCTCATTGAGGCCATGAAGCGCACCGCTGGGGATGAGAAGGAACAGCTCAAGAACCGCCTCCTAGAGCTCTTTGGGCTCTTCGATTCCGGCGATCCGCGCGTGCTGGCCGCGCGGACGAAGCTAGCTAGCGCGTTGTACTAATAGCGCTCAGCTTGTGCAGGAGCCGATAGCGACCTCCCAGCACCGTCGCCGGTTGAACCCTCAGGATGATTCCGTTGAGTCCTCTCCTGAGGGTCTTTTCATGTTTGAACTTGAGTGTGAGTTACCTCATGCTAAATTCCTTCTAGTGTTATCACACACACTTTGTTTAGCTCTTTCAGGAGGACTCTCATGCGCAAGCTCCTCGGCGTCGTCGGCGCCGCTTCTCTTGCTTTTACCCTTACTGCCTGCGGAAGCGATAGCTCCGATAGTGCCGGCGGCTCCAACTATGTTCGCGTGCTCGGTACCGAACCGCAGCAGGGACTCATTCCCGCTATGACGAATGAGAACGGTGGCGGACGCATCGTCGACATGCTGTTTTCCGGATTGGTGTACTACGACGCCGACGGCAACGTGCACAACGAAATGGCCGAGTCCATTGACAAGGAAGGGGATAAGACCTACAAGGTCACGCTCAAGCCGGACCTGAAATTCTCCGACGGTTCCGCCGTAACTGCGGCTACCTTCGTCGATACGTGGAACTACGCGGTGGCCAACGAACAGCTCAATGAGAGCTTCTTTTCCTCCATCAAAGGTTACGGTGAAGGCGTCAAGGAGATGGAGGGCCTTAAGGTTATCGATGAGCGCACCTTCACTATCGAGCTCACCCAGCCAGAGAGCGATTTCCCAAGCCGCTTGGGCTACAACGCCTATTTCCCAGTTCCTGCTGCCGCACTGGAGGACCCACAGGCTTTCGGCGAGACCCCGGTGTCCAACGGTCCGTACAAGATCAAGGAATGGAACCACAACCAGAACCTGATCATTGAGCCGAACCCGGAGTATAAGGGCGACCGCGCAGCGCAGAACGACGGCATCGAGTTCGCCTTCTACGCCGATTCCAGCGCGGCCTACATGGACCTGTTGGCGAATAACCTCGATGTGCTCGAAGCCATTCCTTCGTCCGCTTTCGGCAGCTATGAGCAGGACCTGGCCGGCCGCCAGGAGACCAAGCCAGCAGCCACCTACCTGGAGATGTCCATCCACGTCGAGACGCCCCATTTCAGTGGGGAAGAGGGCACGCTGCGCCGCAAGGCAATCTCGATGGCTATCAACCGCGAAGAGATCGCGGAGACCATCTTCCACGGCACCCGCACCCCAGCCCGTGAGTTCACCTCACCGGTGCTGAATGGCTACAACGACAGCCTGCCGGGTTCGGAGAACCTGGATTTTAACCCGGAGGAGGCGAAGAAGCTGTGGGCGGAGGCCGATAAGAAGTACGGTGCTTTTGAAGGCACGTTCCCGATCAACTACAACACCGATGGCGACAACAAGGACTGGGCCGATGCCGTGGCCAACAACATCAGCAACACGCTGGGAATTCAAGCCGTGGGGAACCCCTACCCGGACTTCAAGTCCTTCCGCGATGCCTACCGCACCGAGCGTATGGACGGCGCCTACCGCACGGCCTGGTTCGCCGACTATCCCTCGATGGGCAACTTCCTTGGGCCAAACTTCACCACGGGTGTGGCCTCTAATGACTCGAAATACTCCAACCCGGAGTTCGATGAACTGATTGTGAAGGCCAACGGCGCCGCGAACGAGGAAGAGGCAGCGAAGCTCTACAACCAGGCACAGGAGCTGCTGCTGCGTGACCTTCCCTCAATCCCGCTGTTCTACCCGAACGTGGTCGGCGGCTGGTCCGAGAACGTCCAGGACGTGACGTTTAACTGGAAGTCTCTGCCGGTGTACTACGCGGTGAAGAAGAACTAGGGATCTGGCCCTACAGGCACACCGCAATATGACTAAAGTGCGGAGGCATGACCTCCGTACTTTTCCTTTGCAATACCAACCGCGGTAAGTCTCAGATGGCGGCTGCCTTAGCTAAGAAGCATGCGCCCGACTGGCAGGTTTACTCTGCGGGCGTAAAGACCACTGAACAGCATCGTGCACAGGGCGTGAACGCCGAGGCGCAGGCCTCTCTTGCAAAGGTCGACGCCGACATGTCAGGAACGCCAACGCTGCTTGATGCCGGCCTCGCGTCTTCGGTGGATCACGTCATCATCGTCGGTGATGCCGACTATGACGGAGTGGCTGAGCGTTGGGAGATTGAGGACCCGTCCGTGCGCGGTCTAGAGGGAGGGGAGCGAATGGATGCGTTGCGCGATGACATTGATGCTCGCGTAAGAGCTTTCCTCGATACTCACGCACAAGACTGAAAACTGCAACTGCCCGAGTTGCCAAAACTAGCGGCTGGAATTCGATCTCAGCGGTGATCTTTGGCAGATCGGGCAGTTGTGTTCTTAGAAACTAGCCACGGAAGGCATACCACTGCACCGAGTTGGCCGGCAGGTGCAGCTGGACGTGGTTGCCTTCGGAGCGCACGCGGTGGGCAAGGTCGTTGCCAGCGCCCTGGTAGACGGCGTCGTCTGTGTTGATGACTAGCTCCCACTCGCCATCGCGCGGCAACCAGAGGTCATAGTTCGGCACCGAGCTGCCGGAGAAGTTGCACACCGCCAACAGGGCGGAGCCGTCCTTGCCGTAGCGGACGTAGCCGAGCATGTTGTTGTTCGAGTCATCAGCCTTGACCCACTGGAAGCCATCCTGCGTGAAGTCTTGTGTCCACAGGGCTGGCTGTTGCTTGTACACCGCGTTGAGGTCGCGCACCAGGCGCTTAACGCCGTGGTGCCACTCGTTGCCCCAGCCTTCCAAGTTGGACCAGTCCACGGAGTGACCTTCGGCCCATTCGGTGGTCTGGCCAAACTCTTGGCCCATGAACATCAGCTGTTTGCCCGGGTGGGAGAACATGTAACCATACAGTGCGCGCAGGCCCGCGGCCTTATTCCAGTCGTCGCCCGGCATGCGCTCCCACAAGGAGCCCTTGCCGTGGACCACTTCGTCGTGGCTAAACGGCAGTACGTAGCGCTCCGAGTAGGCGTAGACCATGGAGAAGGTGAGCTCACCGTGGTGGTAGCGGCGGTGGATCGGCTCGTGCTTGAAGTACTCCAGGGTGTCGTTCATCCAGCCCATGTTCCACTTCAGGCTAAAGCCCAATCCGCCCTCGTGAGTCGGTGCGGTAACACCGGGCCAGGAGGTGGATTCCTCGGCGATGGTCAGCACGCCCGGGTGGTTACGGTTCAGCGTGGCGTTGGTCTCCTGCAGGAATTGGACTGCCTCAAGGTTCTCGCGCCCGCCGTAGATGTTGGGCAGCCATTCCTCGCGGGAGTAGTCCAGGTAGAGCATGGAAGCAACGGCGTCGACGCGCAGGCCGTCGATGTGGAATTCTTCGGCCCAGTAGAGGGCATTGGCCACAAGGAAGTTGCGCACCTCGTTGCGTCCGAAGTCAAAGACATAGGTGCCCCAATCCGCCTGCTCACCGCGGCGCGGGTCCGGGTGTTCGTAGAGTGCCTGCCCATCAAACCGACCCAGCGCCCATTCGTCCTTGGGGAAGTGCGCGGGTACCCAGTCGATGAAGACGCCGATGCCAGCGTTATGCAAATCGTCGATAAGCGCGCGCAGCTCATCCGGGGAGCCCCAGCGCGCGGAGGGAGCGTAGTAGCCGGAGACCTGGTAGCCCCAGGAACCGCCGAAGGGGTGCTCGGCCACGGGCAGCAGCTCCACGTGGGTAAAGCCGTGCTCCAGCAGGTAGGGGATGAGCTCTTCGCGCAAGGTGTTGTAGTTGGCGCCTACCTTCCAGGAACCGACGTGCAGCTCGTAGACGCTCATCGGGACGTCGAGGTCCCCGGTGCGGCTGCTCATCCACTCCTCATCGCTCCACTCAAAGCTGGAGCGCGCCACCACGGAGGCTGTCTCCGGCGGGGCGATGGTGCGCTTGGCTAGGGGGTCGGCCTTGTCAATGCGCGGAGAGTTCTTGCCGTGGACCGCAAACTTATAGCGCTCGCCTTCGCCCACACCGGGGATGAAGACCTCCCAAATGCCCGTGGAGCCAAGGCAACGCATGGGGTATTGGGTAGGGTTCCAGCCGCAGAAGTCACCGACCACGGCCACGCCCTCCGCGTTGGGTGCCCACACGGCAAACGCGGTGCCTTCGACTACGCCCATGTCGGTGGTGTAGCTCTTGAGGTTGGCCCCCAGTACTTCCCAGAGGCGTTCGTGGCGGCCCTCGCCGATGAGGTGCTGATCCAGGGTGCCCAGGGTAGGCAGGAAGTGGTAGCCATCCGCTACCTCGATTGCGGGCTGTCCTGGGTAGGTGATACGCAGGCGGTAGTCTGCTTCTTCGGCGAGCGGGGCCTCCCAGATATCATCTCCAACCGCGCGCATGGCGAGGGTCTCGGTGGCGGTGACGAGCTCGACGGCTTCGGCACCGGGGCGGCGAGTGCGGACGGTTCCATCGTGCCAACCATAGAAATCATGGGGCGCGTGGTGGCGGCAGTGGTTGAGGCGTTCGAGGTCTGAGGCCGGGATGTTCATACAGACCAAATTACCCAAGAACACGTGCTCGCGGGGCCGAAAAGAAACCCCGCGCTACCCAGAAAGGGGGACGGAATCAGCGCCGGGTATCTACTGGCCTGAGAGCTTAAGCGCGGTAGTCGTTGACACGGCGCCACGCGATGCGTTCTTGCAGGTCATGGTGGGCTGGCGGAAGGATGAAAACGTGGGCGACGTCGCGAAGCGGTTCCAAGCGCACGAAATTGCGGTCGGACCACTCGTAGGCGGCACCACTGATGGTGTCCTGCACCGTGAAGTGTTCACCCGGGTGGCGGCCCACGGCAGCCAGATCAACAAAGACCGTAGCCTCCTGCGCATTGCGCGGGTCCAGGTTGACCACCACGAGCACCACGTTGCCGGTGGTGGGATCGGCCTTGGAGTAGGCGATGATGGCCTCGTTATCCGTGTTGTGGAAGCGTAGCGTGCGCAGCTGCTGGAGGGCCGGGTTTTCGCGGCGGATGAGGTTGAGCAGGCGGATATAGGATTCCAGGGAGTCACCGGACTTGACGGCGGCCTGGAAGTCGCGCGGGCGCAGCTCGTACTTTTCCGAGTCGAGGTACTCCTCGCTGCCTGGCTTGACGGCTTGGTGCTCGTAGAGCTCGAAGCCGGAGTACACGCCCCACAACGGGGACAGGGTAGCCGCCAGGGTGGCGCGGATGGCGAACATGGCGCGCCCACCGGTCTGCAGGGATTCGTGGAGAATATCCGGGGTATTGACAAAGAGGTTGGGGCGGCAGATATCGGCCTGCTCCACGTGCATCTGCGCGAACTCCGTGAGCTCGTGCTTGGAGGTCTGCCATGTGAAGTAGGTATAAGACTGCGTAAATCCTGCCTTAGCCAGGCCGAAAAGGCGCGGGGCGCGCGTGAAGGCCTCGGAGAGGAAGATGACCTCTGGGTAGGTGATGTGCACCTTGGAAATCAGCCAGTTCCAGAAGTTAGCCGGCTTGGTGTGTGGGTTGTCCACGCGGAAGGTGGTGACTCCGGCCTCCACCCAGATCATGACGATGCGGTAGATCTCTGCGTAGATGGCATCCGGGTCGTTATCGAAGTTCAGCGGGTAGATGTCTTGGTATTTCTTCGGCGGGTTCTCCGCGTAGGCAATGGTGCCATCGGCCAACACCGTGAAAAACTCTGGGTTGGTCTTAGCCCACGGGTGGTCTGGGGAGGCCTGCAGTGCCAAGTCCAGCGCTACCTCCAGGCCCAAGTCGGCGGCCTTCTTGACCAGCTGCTTGAAGTCCTCCATGGTGCCCAGCTCCGGGTGCGTGGTGGAGTGATCCTGGATGGCCCACGGAGAGCCCACATCACCGGGCTCAGCCACCACCGAGTTATTGCGGCCCTTGCGGTGCACCTTGCCAATGGGGTGGATAGGCGGGAAGTAGACGGTATCGAAACCCATGGCTGCCACGCGCTCAAGTGCCTGCGCTGTGGTCTTAAACGTGCCGTGCACGGGGTTGCCCTCGTCATCCCAGCCGCCGGTTGAGCGCGGGAAGAGTTCATACCACGAGTTGTAGAGGGCCTCGGGACGCTCTACTAGGACCTCGTGGATGTCACCTTCCACCAGCAGGTGGCGCAGCGGGTGGTGGTGGAGGATCTCGGCGACCTTATCGGAGAGTGCGGTGCGCACGCGCTTATCGACGTCCACCGACTCATCCTTCAGCTCCTTCGCCGCCTGAAAGAGCAGCTCCGCCTTGTCGCTCGGGCATTGGATTGCTGCCTCCTCGAAGAGTTCAGCCCCGTGCAACAGGTCGTTGTTGAGTTCTTGCGCGGATTGACCGGCTTCCATCTTCTTGACCACCGCGTTGCGCCAGGTGGACATCGGATCCGACCAGGCATCGATGCGGAAGAACCAGCGCCCGGTGGTGGCCGGGCTAAACACGCCGTGGACTCGGTCCGGATCCTCCGGGTCCACCGTCATGGTCACGGAAGACGTAGAGGGGGATTCGGTGTTCCACACCGACAGCGTCGCGGCGACGGCATCGTGGCCCTCGCGCCACACCAGCGCGGTAACAGGAATGACCTCTCCGACGACGGCCTTCGAGGCGGCATTACCGGAGAGGGAGGGGCGGACATCGTCGATACCAAGGCGTTGAGTCATGCCCATAGAATAATGCAGCTGTGTCAGTTTCACCGGGGAAGAAGGATTTCAGCCACAATGGTGCCTGTGAACACTCCAGAGCAAATGAGCCAGCAAGACCCCGAACTGATGGAAACCGACGAAGATTGGTTGATTGACTTCCGCGGCGTCGAGCTGCGACGCGGCGGGCGCACGCTGGTGGGGCCCATCGATTGGCAGGTGGAGCTCGACGAGCGCTGGGTCATCATCGGCCCCAACGGTGCAGGCAAGACCTCCCTGGTGCGGATGGCCGCCGCCGAAGAGTTTCCCTCCGCGGGCGTGGCTTACCTAATGGGGGAGCGCCTGGGTAAGACGGATATGCGGGACCTGCGCGCCGCTATCGGTATTTCCTCCGCTGCCGTCCAGCACCGCATCCCGGACAACGAACGCGTGGATGATCTCGTTGTGTCTGCCGGCTATGCGGTCCTCGGGCGCTGGCGTGAGGACTACCAAGACATGGACTTCTCCCGCGCCGATGACATCCTGGCTCAGGTCGGCGCATCCCACTTGGCAAAGCGGACCTGGGGCACGCTCTCCGAAGGGGAGAAGAAGCGCGTCATCCTCGCCCGCGCGCTTATGGCCAACCCGGAGCTACTCATCCTGGATGAGCCCTCCGCCGGTATGGACTTGGGCGGCCGTGAGGACCTCGTGGGCTACCTGGGGGACCTAGCACTCGATGCGGATGCCCCGGCAATTGTCATGATTACCCACCACGTCGAGGAAATCCCTTATGGATTTACCCATGCGATGCTTCTGGATGAGGGTAAGGTCGTGGCCAAAGGACTCATTAACTCTGTCCTGACGTCGGAAAACCTTTCCAAGGCCTTCCACCAACCCATCCAGGTGGATCGCATCGGGGAGAGGTACTTCGCCCGACGAGTCCGCTAACTCCTAGTACATAACCCCTAGTAGATAATCTCAGTACGCATTCTCGACGTATACCTCTCGAATTCTGCTTTTAGCTTGCAGGCACGGAAAGTTGCATGAGCCAGTCCATCCACGACAGCCTTGACGCCATCGACCCTGGCGAAACCACGGGCTTCAATGGGGCACGCCTGGCCGCCACGGTTCTCCTTTTGCGTGATACCGCGGAGGGCTTGCGCGTGTGGATCCAAGAACGCGTGCACACCATGCGTAACTACCCTGGCCACGTCGTCTTTCCCGGCGGCGGGGTAGACCCGCGTGACTTCCCACCACGTACTTGGGATTCCGGTGAGCTGTGGGCGGGTCGCTCAGTGGTTTCTATTGCGCGGCGCATGGGCGTGACCAAATACAAGGCACACGCCCTCGTCTTCGCCGCCGCCCGCGAACTGTTCGAGGAGGCCGGCACGCTGTTAGCGATCCGCGATGACGGTTTGGTTTCCGACGCCTCTCGCTACCACCGCGAGCGCGAGCTGTTAGAAACCCACGAGATTTCCTTCACCGACTTCCTCGAACACAACGGCATGCGTGTCGACGCCGACATGCTATTGCCCTGGTCCCGCTGGGCCGGTGAAGATAACAACCACTGGTTCGACACCTTCTTCTTCATCGGTGTGCTGCCCGAGGGCCAAGAACCCGATGGGGATACAGGGGAAGCCGACGACGCCGGCTGGTTCGACCCACAATTGGTCCTCGATGGCTGGCGCGCCGGGTTGGTACGCCTAGCCATTCCCACCTGGGCGCAGCTCAAGCGCCTCACGTCCTATTCCAGCGTCAAGGAAGTCTTGGACGATGCCTCCTTCTCCGATCTGCGCCCGATTATCGGCGACCCGCGCGATGATGAGCGCTACCGCGAATACTTCACCACCTTCCCCGTTGACCGAATCTAAGCCACACCTGAAGAAACCTGCATGAGCTACACTCTGGACGAAGTTGCCTTCCTGCGCGAGAATGCAGCCGCCATCGACACCGCCGCAGAGGACCTGGAAGGCACAAAGAAGGCGCACCTGAGGGACGTCGCCAAGCTGCAGGCGCAGTTCGGTGATTATGGGCGCGCCGTGGCCGAGCTCATCCAAGCTCGTAGCTCCGGAAAGCTGCCGCAGGATTGGCTCATGGACCACGACTCTGCACAACAGGCCACTCCACCCGCGGTGGCCACCTACCGCGCGCAATTCCTCCAGGAGCGCAACGTGGAACTCGTCCACGACCTCACGTGTTCCATCGGCACCGAAGGCCAGGCCTATCGCCCCGGCGCTTATGTGGGCAGCGACCTGGATGCCTCGCGCGTGGCCATGGCGCGGCACAACATTGAGCACCCCGTCTTTCGCGCAGATGCGCTGACAACAACGACGACCGCCGAGGTCTGCATCGCCGACCCCGCCAGGCGCCAAGGCGGCAACCGTATCACCCGGCTTGACCAACTGCTACCGCCACCAGCAGACCTGTTGGCCACCCACGGCGAGATGGCCATCAAATGCGCGCCGGGCATCGACCATTCCGAATGGGAGGGGCTGGCCTGTGTGGTCAGCCTCGACGGCGGGGTGAAGGAGACCTGCCTGTATACCCCGGGGCTGGGAACGGGGAAGAGGGCAGTGGTCCTCACCACCACGCCCGAAGGACTACACACGGACGTCATCGAGGATGACCTCGACGAAGAAGAACTGCCTGAGGCAGGGCCCATCGGCCGCTTTCTCATCGATCCCGACGGCGCCATCGTGCGCGCCGGGCTGGTGCGCCACTACGCCGCGCGGGAAGGCCTGCACCAGCTGGACCCACGCATTGCTTACCTCACCGGTGACCGCCTGCCTCACGGCACGTCCGGATTTGAATTCATCGAGATGGTCCCCATGAAGAAGCTCAAGGCGGCGATGGCGGCCCATGATGTCGGCTCGCTAGAAATCCTGGTACGCGGGCAAGACGTGAACCCGGACCAGCTGCGCAAAAAGCTCAAACTCAAAGGCTCCACGGCCAAGACCCTCGTGGTTACGCGCATCGGGGCGAAGGGAGTCGCGGTGTTGTGTGGACCGCGAGTAGTATCGTCCGAAGGTAATTACGCACCCTAATAGTTTCAAAATTTACGGAAGGGGAAGTGCCCACATGCCAGTCATTGTGGCTCTGGTCAAGCACGTACCGGATACGTGGTCAACGAAGTCCCTCGAGGCGGACCACACCTTGGACCGCACCTCGGTGGATAACGTCATCGATGAGGTCAACGAGTACTCCGTCGAACAGGCACTGCGCCTGCGCGACGATAACGCCGACGCCGGCTATGAGGTCGTGGCGCTTACCATGGGCCCGGCGGCTGCCGACGAGGCCCTGCGCAAGGCCCTGGCCATGGGCGCGGACCACGCCGTGCACGTGACGGACGACGCCCTCGCCGGCGCCGACGCCCTGGCCACCGCCTGGGTCCTCAACGCAGCCATCAATAAGGTGGCTGAGAAATTCGGCGAAGTCCAGGTCATCACCTTGGGCAATAATTCCTCGGACGCCTCCACCGGCCTTCTCGCTGGCCTGCTGGCCGAGTACCGCCAGCTGCCCGCGCTCACGGAGCTCAAGGCAGCCTCCCTGGCCGGCGCCACCGCCACCGGCACCCGCGAGGACGCCCACGGCCACTGGGAGCTCAGCGCTAACCTGCCGGCCATCCTGTCCTTTACCGATAAGGCCGACAAGCCGCGCTTCCCCAACTTCAAGGGCCTGATGGCTGCCAAGAAGGCTGAGGTCACCACGCTCGCCGTGGCCGACCTGGGCATCGACGGCGTGCCGTCCACCACCACGGTTACCGCCTCCGCGCAGCGACCGGCCCGCACCGCCGGTGAGGTCATCACCGATCCTGATCCGGCCGTGGCTGCTGCCAAGGTCGCGGACTTCCTGGCCGCCAAGAATCTCATCGAGGGTTAAAGGAGAAAAGTTATGTCTCACGTTTATGTCCTGGTTGAGCACGAAGCAGAGCAGCTCAGCCCCGTTACCGGCGAGCTGATTACCGCCGCCCGCGCACTCGGTACCGTCTCCGCCGTGGTCGTGGCCAAGGACGCCGCCACCGCAGCTTCCTTCGACGCCGAGCTGGGCAACTTGGGCGCCGCCCAGGTAGTTCAGGCCATCGCCGCGGACTATGAACAGCGCATCGTCACTCCGGAGGTCGACGCCCTCCACGCCCTGGCCGCCAATAACCCGGCGCCCATCGTGCTGGCTGCCACCCCGACCAACAACGAGATTGCTGGCCGCCTCGCTGCCCGCCTGGGCTCGGGTGCCCTGGTCAACGTCGACGGCATCAATGCTGACGGCTCCGCACACCACACCATCTTCGGCGGCTCCTACGAGACCTCCTCCACGGCCACCGGCTCCGTGGTCTACACCCTGCGCCCGGGCTCCGTGGCTGCCGAACCCCAGCCGGTCACCGCGGCACCCGCTCCCTTCGAGCTGCCTGCCGCCACCGCGAAGGACGTCACCGTCACCTCCTTCACCCCGGCGGAGAAGACCGCCCGTCCGGAGCTGACCTCCGCGAAGGTCGTCGTCGCCGGCGGCCGCGGCGTGGGCGACAAGTTCGCCGACGTGGTGGAGCCGCTTGCCGACGCACTCGGTGGCGCCGTCGGCGCCACCCGCGACGCCGTGGACGAAGGCTTCTACGACCCGGCCCACCAGGTGGGCCAGACTGGCGTGACCGTCTCCCCGAAGCTCTACATCGGCCTGGGTATTTCCGGTGCAATCCAGCACACCTCCGGCATGCAGACCTCGGAGACCATCGTTGTGGTCAACCAAGACCAGGACGAGCCGTTCTTCCAGATCGCCGATCTGGGCGTGGTGGGTGACCTCCACGAGATCGCCCCGGCCCTGGTCTCCGAGCTTGAGTCCCGCAAGGGGGCCGGCAACTAATGCCTCGCTACCTCGATTACGCAGCCACCCAACCCATGCGCCAGTGCGCCATCGACGCCTGGGTCGACGCCGCCGGGTCCCTGAACCCCGGCTCTGCCTATGGCTCCGGGCGCAAGGCGCGCTCCGTGTTGGATGACGCCCGCGAGACCGTCGCCGAGCTGCTCGGCTGCGAACCCATCGAGGTAGTCTTCACTTCCTCCGGCACGGAGGCGGATAACATCGCAATCCAGGGTCTTTTCCGTGCGGGGTCGGATACGACACCGCACATCATCTCGACCCCCATCGAGCACCCCGCCGTCCTGGAGACCGTGGACAAGCTCCGCGCTGAGCACGGCGCTACCGTGGACCTGCTCCCGGTTGATTCCACCGGCCACGTCAACGACTTAAGCGCCCTGGACACCCCGGCCGCGTTGGCCACGTGCATGTGGGCCAACAACGAGACTGGCGCTATTCAGCCGGTCGCGGACATCACCGAGCGCGCCGCCGCACAGAACACCCCGGTTCACATCGATGCCGTGCAGGTCGCCGGCAAGCTACCCATCAACTTCCATGAGCTGGGTGCCACCACACTCGCGGCCAGCGCCCACAAGTTCGGCGGGCCCCGGGGCATCGGCCTGCTGCTCGCACGCCGTACCCCCGCGCCACTGCCACTAGCCTTCGGCGGCGGCCAGGAGCGCGGCATCCGCCCCGGCACCGTGGACGTGGCCAGCGCGAGCGCGCTCGCCGCGGCCCTGCGCGAGTCCGTCGCGGAAATGGAGCAGGAGACCTCCCGCTTGAGCGCACTCCGCGACAAGCTCAAGGCCGGTATTCAGGACAGCATCGACAACGTCATCATCAACTCCGCCGAGCCCACCCTGGCTTCCCACCTCCACGTGTCCTTCCCGGGCACGGATGGTGACAGCCTCATCATGCTTCTCGACGCCTCCGGCATCGAAGCCTCCGCCGGCTCCGCCTGCCACGCGGGCGTTAACCGCATGTCCCACGTACTCGAGGCCATGGGAATCGACGAGGAACACGGTCGCGGCAGCCTTCGCTTCAGCCTGGGCCGCCTCACCACCGACGAGGACATCGACGTGGTCTTGGCAGAGCTTCCGGAGATCATTCGCCGCGCCCGTTCGGTCTAAGGGAAGCGCGGTTTCTAATAACTTAGCCGGACACTTCACGTGTCGGCTTAGCAGTTCTTTTTTGATGGAAACTATCTGTTGCGCTTTCCCCAACTCGGCTTATCCTAGGCATGCCGATTAGTTCAGGCTCGCGGAGCTTGGTCGGAAGGTCGTGGAGGTACAGATGACTTCTTCAATAACGTTGTTCTCGCATGAAGGTGCTCGGTTCGCTTTACCGTTTGGCGAAGGTACTATCCGTTTCGGTGACAGTGCTGAGCAGGTGGTAGCGGTTCTCGGGGAACCGGAGAATCACCCGAGTGAAAGCCCCTTGTACTACTCCCAAGCAAGTATTCAAGTTCACATCGGTGACAACGGTGTCGAATTCATTGAGTTCGCGACCAACCCTGAGAAAGACGGTGTCACGGTGGAATGGGAAGGCCATAACCTCTCCCGCATGAACGCCATCGAGTGCGCCGAGCTGTTGAAGAGGCTCAACCACGGGGCGCGGCTTGCTGATGATCAAGCTCCAGAATCCTATGTTTTCGAGAAACTGGGGCTTAGCGTATGGCAACCGTACGCGCTTGTTGATGCCCTTGAGGAACTCGAGGAAGCGCGAGCTGAGGGCACCGAGGGTGAGGAACTCGAATATTTCGAAGAAGAAGCCAGGATGGCAGAGTGCTTTGACTCGATCGGTCTGGTTTCTCGCGACTACATGAACGAATACTTCTAGGCCCGCCTTTCGCCAGACCCACGTCCCGCTCCACGGAGGCCAGCGAGAACGTGCGAAATTATTGCCACGCCCAAGGGCGAACAAATGGATCCACTGCGGGAGCCCTATCTTGCGGCCTAGCAAACTCTTGTAACTCGTCAAGCGAACTGAGCGACCACACGTCGTCGGTGTTGAGCTCGCGACCAAGCGCGTCCTCGAGAACCACAATCTGACAACTGGACAGCAGCGAAGTGTGCGAGCGCGGCTTGTTGGCGAACTCGAAACAGTGGTCGTAGGGGCGTCGCCAAGCGCTGCCCAAACACTCGCAGTTGTAGTTCACGTCAAAGGAAGCCGGTGGCCACTGCCAAAGGGGAGCAGGTGTGGTGGTGCCGGTGGAGCAAGCTGCGTGAGAAATGTGCCAAAAGAATTCAATGTTACGTGTGTTGCATCTGTGACTGATGTTGTTAAAGCAGTAGTGTGGCGCGCATGAGCCATGCACGTCGCCTTGTTACCGCCGCCGTTACTGCTGTAGCGGCCGTGGCACTGTCCGTATCCACCGCCGTTGCCATTCCGTCCACCGCACCTTCCGGTGTGGATGTCTCCGGAAATAACCACGCGTCCCTTCGCGGAATCGATTGGGATGCCGTGAAGTCTGATGGCCAGTCCTATGCCTTTGTCAAGGCCACTGAAGGCGTTGGGTTTGTTAACAATCACTTCGTACGCGATGCCAATGCTGCCGCAGCTGCTGGACTGAAGGTCGGTGCTTACCACTACGCGCGCCCGGCTGGTGACGCCAAGCAGCAGGCAGCCAGCTTCGCCTCCCAGATTGCACTGGTGCCGACGCAAACCCTGCCGCCGGTGCTCGATATTGAGGTCGATGAAGGCCTGAGCGCCAAGCAGCTGGAGGAGTGGATCGACACCTTCATGACTGAGCTGAAGTCCCTGACCGGCCGCACGCCGATGCTGTATACCTACAAGTACTTCTGGATGGGCCAGATGGGTAACTCCACGCGCTTCTCTGAGTACCCGCTGTGGTTGGCGGCCTACCAGGACACCGCGCCGGACCCGGTCGGTGGTTGGGACAAGCTGGCTTTCTGGCAGCGCTCCGGCAGCGGCCGCGTGGCCGGCATCGAGACCGATGTGGACATGAACCTTTTCAACGGCACTGAGGCCCAGCTGCACTCCTTCTCCGGCGGCAACTACATTGACTTCGGCGGAATCTTGGATGACCTGGTCATCCCGGGCGTTGACTTGGGCGACGACGCCGGCGTTTTGATTGCTGGAATCCTGGCCCTGGCAGCAGGTGCTGTAGCCCTGCCTGCCGTTGCTGATGCCGCCAAGGATGCGGGCCTGGACGTGGATCCGACCGGGCTTATCAAGCAGGCGGAGAAGCTGCTTAACGACGGCACTATCAGCGCCGATGACCTCAAGCGCATGTCCAACAATGACGCCAGCATTGGTGACTTGGCCATCTTCTTGGATAACGCACAGCACCTCCAGGACGTTGACGCCGATAACGTCAGCCAGCAGGATGTGGAGAACGCCGACCGTGCCGCGCGCAGCGCTGGTCACGCCGCGGGTGTAGCCATCCCGGCATTTGATTCCAAGCAGGTAGCGGACCTGCTCAATAGCCTTCGCTAATCCTCGGCGGTTGCGGCGGCGTCGCGGCGCGGAGTCGCGCCCTTCAAGAAGCGGCGGGTCCAAGACTCGTCGCGAAAGTGCGCGGGCACCGCACCGGAAAGCAGCGGTTTAGCAAGCGCGGCGGCTTGCGGGGAGCCGTCGACTGGCAGCTCGGTGTCTGAGCCGATGAGGATAATGTTGCCGTAGCGCCGCCCTTTAAGCATGGGAGGGTCGGCAATAACGGCGACGTGTGCAAAGACCTCCGCCATCCCAGCTAGTTCTACCTTCGCGCCCTGCAGGTCGGAGTGGTCACCGCAGTTGGCCACGTAGAGCCCGCCAGGCGACAAGGTGGCGCGGACGTGCTGGAAGAACTCTTGTGTGGTCAGCGGTTCCGGGGTTGTATCACCTGCGAAGACGTCGCGGATGATGACGTCGAAACGGTTCGGCGGGAAGCCCTCCGTCACCGCGCGTGCCTCGCCGGCGCGGATTTTCACGCGGGGAGCGGCAGGGATATCGGCCAGCTCGCGGATGAGCTCGGCCAGTTTCGCGTCGAGTTCGACGACGGTGTTGTGGGAATCCGGCCAGAGATCCGCGAAGTAGCGGGGGAGCGAGCAGCCACCGCCGCCTAGGTGGAGCAGGCGCTTGCCACGCGCATGGTTCTCCACAGCTGCGGCAATCCAGCGCATGTACTCAAACTCCAGCGTGCGTGGCTCTTCGGGGATGAGGTGTGAGGAGGGCACGCCGTTAATGTTGAGGATGAAGGCGCCATCGCGGAAGGGGTCGGCTTCGACGACAAGCTCCCCCGTGGAAATTTCGTAGGTGCCCGCGATTGAATCTGTCTTGTTGCGTTTCCTGCCCATAATGCCCTTTAGCATAGGGAATAGAGCGTGAGTCCAGTGTGTTGGGGTATGGGGTACACCGCGACTAACCTAAGGGTCCGAAAGAAAGAAGAAGGGGAAAGCATGCGAGTATTGGTAGCCATGTCCGGCGGCGTCGATTCCTCGGTCGCCGCGGCACGCGCGGTGGAGGCGGGCCACGACGTCATTGGCGTGCACTTGGCCCTGCACAAGGATGCACAGCAGACCCGTGAGAAGGCGCGCGGTTGCTGCTCCTTGGAGGATTCCGCCGATGCCCGCCGTGTGTGCGACAAGCTCGGCATTCCTTTCTACGTGTGGGACTTCTCCGAGGAGTTCAAGGAAGCCGTCATCGGTGACTTCGTGGACTCCTACGCCCGCGGCGAAACCCCGAATCCGTGCTTGCGCTGTAATGAGAAGATCAAGTTTGCAGCTTTGCTCCGCAAGGGCATGGCGCTGGGCTTCGATGCGGTGGCCACGGGCCATTACGCCACTATCGACGATGACGGCTACATGCGCCGCTCCCTGGATGAAAACAAGGACCAGTCCTATGTGCTGGGTGTCATCACCAAGGAGGAGCTGGACCACTGCTTCTTCCCGATTGGAGATACCCCGAAGCCGCAGATCCGCGAGGAAGCCAAGCGCCATGGTTTCTCCACGGCAGCCAAGCCGGATTCTTATGACATCTGCTTCATTCCGGATGGCAACACCCAGGCCTTTCTGGGGCGTTCCATCGGTCTGCGCCCGGGCATGATCGTGGACACTGAGGGCAATGAGCTCAAGGAACACGATGGCGCGTGGAACTACACCATCGGCCAGCGCAAGGGGCTGGACATCAAGACGCCGACTGCCGACGGCTCCCCGCGCTACGTCACCGACATCGACGCGGCCACCGGCACCGTCACCGTCGGATCGCGCGCCGACTTGGCCGTGACCCGAATCGAAGCCGACCGCTTGAAGTACCTGCACCCGGCTATGGAGGGCGACTTCGACTGCGAGGTACAGGTCCGCGCCCACGGTTCCGTCGTTCCCTGCCGCGCCCACGTGGACCGCGAGGCCGACCGCATGACGCTGGAGCTGAAGGAGCCTCTTTCCGGTGTGGCTCGTGGCCAGGCTGCCGTGCTCTACCTGCCGAGCCCGGACGAGCTGGGCGATATCGTGCTGGGCTCGGGCACCATCTGCGGGACGGCGTAGATGACGGGATTCGCCCTTGGCCCCATGCCCGGCACCTCCATGGCGGAGGCTGCGGACATCATCATGGGGGAGACCGAACTTCCTGCCATCCCGCAGCTGCCCGAGCGTGGCCTCGGTTCCGACGCGGTGGGCCGCACGGCCAGCATGCTGGAGGCTATCTCCATCGACCGCGGCCCGCGCTCGTGGCGCATGACGGCGCGCCCGCAGTTGCTGACTCGCCGCACGTGGGACCGCTTGGAACGTGACCTCGACGAGGTCCAGGAAGCCTGGGGCGAGACGGTGCCTCGCGTCAAGGTGCAAGCACTCGGTCCATGGACGCTTGCAGCGAGCATTGAGCTTTCCGACGGGCACCGCGTCCTCACCGATCGCGGCGCCTTTCACGAGCTCGCGGAGTCACTTCTCTATGGCGTCCGCGCCCACGCCGCGGATGTCGCGCGCCGCTTCAACGGGGAGGTCGTCGTCCAACTCGACGAGCCACTCCTCGCAGACGTCATCTCCGGCCGAATCCCCGGCACCACCGACTTCGATACCATCCCGGCGGTTCCAGAGGAGGTCGCTCTTGAGCAGCTCCTTGTCTTCGAGGCCGACTACCTACACGCCCCGCCGCTGTGGTCGCTAGCGCCTGCAGCCTCGACCTTCCTCACGGATTTCCGTGGTCTGGAGACCCCGCGCCACCTGGATGGCCTGGGCGAGCACTTGAATGCCGGCCACCGCATCGGTCTGGGCATTGAAGGCTCCGATGCCCGCGCGGAGGCCATCGCGCTGGCCCGCCACCTTGACCGCATCGGCATGCCGCGCGACCTGCTCGTCGACCGTTTCGACGTCTATCCCGTCAAGGCCTCCGCCAGATCCCTGCGCTCGGTTACCGAGACCGCCGGCATCCTCACTCGCGATGCCGGTGACCTTTAGCTCACCCTCTAATCGACTCTCCCCAGGCTGTCCGTCGTGGTGAAATACGACTCCATATACGGGATGACGAACTGGAGCTGGCCATGGGCAGTGGCTTCGATGAGGTCGGCGTCGATAAGCCTTTGGCGTGTGGCCGACAGCGACCGCACCGTCCGTTCCTGGTGCGCCGCAATGTTCTTGATTTCTGCCGTGCCGTCCTCCATGACCGCGCTCATCGCCTCGAGGAAGAGGCGCTGGGCCGGTGGAAGCGAAAGGGTAGCGGGCTGGTGCACCTGGGCGCCCAAAACCGAGATAGCCTCGGCCGACACTGCCGCGACGTCACCCTCCTCGATGCGGCTTCCCCCCTCGCGCTGTGCTGTGCCCCAAGCCAGTGAGCCCACCAGCTGCACCATGTAGGGGTAGCCGCGGGACAGCCGCACCGCGGCCGCTACTGCATCATCGGTGAACTCGAGGCCGGATTGTGAGGCGGTTTCGGTGAAGGCCACCTCGGCGTTCGCGGGGGAGAGCGGGCCCAGAACGAATTTCTGCGCGCGGCGCAGGAAAGTTACACCAGGCAGGTCTAACAGGCGGTTGACTCCCTGTGGAAGTCCTGCAGCGACAATGGCGACGTCGAGCTCATCGCGCACCAAGTCTTGGTAGGTCACGGCCAACGACGTGAGGTCCTCGGCGTCGGCGTCCTGGACCTCGTCGATGGTCAGCAGCACGCCAGTGCCTTCGAGCAGGCCTAAAAGCTCGCGCAGGCGGGTGTTGAGCGTGGGTTTATAGGCTTCCTCGGTGTTGTGTTGGATGCCGATGGTTGCCAAGCCGCCGATCCCCACGCGGTTGACCTTGCTCTTATCCGCCGGGGCCAGCTTGTCCATGATGCGTGGGATGGTGGTGTCAACGAGCTCGTCAACCATGGAGCTGCGGCCTGAGGCCCGCAGGGTAATCCACCCGCGGCTAGAGGCGATATCTTCGAGCTCGTTGAGGAGCACCGTCTTACCGATACCGCGGGCACCGCTGATGATGAGCGAGCGGCCCGGGCTGCCTGGTTGGGAGTCAAGCGCAGCCCGGAAGGTGTCGAGCACTGCCGTGCGCCCGACCCAAAAGAGTGGTGGAACGCCGAAGGTGGGGCGGAAGGGGTTTTCATGTGGGGACATAGCCTCATCCTAGAGCATTGGGAGATTTGGGAGACTTTTTAAACTCAGGAGATTTGGGAGACTTTTCTGAGGGTGTCGACTAGGGAGACCAACTATCTCTCTCGTCCTCTATGCGTCTCGTCCGGCGCGGATTGCGGCGACGACGTCGAAGTCTCCCTTCACATCGATAGGTGCACGCTGGGAGAGTTCGGTCGCCTTTTCTTCGATGGACTTTCTGTTAGCAGTGAATGGGGATGACGCGGCCATAGTGAGGATGTTGCGCACGTAGTCTTCGAGGGAAACACCAGCGGTAGCGGCGCGGTGCTGAAGAGTTGCGATGGTTGTACTGTCTACGTCCTGGATTTCAACGGTGCAGGTAGGGGAGGAGCTCATAGTGCTATCGTACGGGAGCTTCTTGACCAGCGTCTGCGTGGCTAGAAGGCTGCAAGGCCTGCCAAGCTACCGCGCCAATGTGCAGCGAGCAGGCTGCCACAAGGGCGTACCACCAGCCAAAATTCACTGAGGTGTGCCATGGCATGGCGTAGCCGATGAAGAGTATGGCGAGAATCGTAATCGCCGCGGTGACGATGTGATTTGCCGTGGAAAGGGGCTTTCGCAGGGCCTTCCATGCGGCCCAGAGCTCCGAAGCGGTGATGACGGCGAGCGCTACGGTGAGGAACATGCTTACTCCTTAAGATGCGAGCTCGTCGAATAGAGCTTGGGCAAGGTCTTCGGTACCGGCGAGGGAATCGTTGTTGGCGAAGGCGGCGCGCTTGGTCTCTGGTTCGATGATGAGCATCGTGGAATAGCCATAGGTACCGCCGTTGTGCCAGTACCCAGCATTGTTTTCGCTGGGAGGCTGCCAGCCGAAGTCGGTATCGCCGTTGTCCATGAACCACTCGGCGAACTTGGCCATGTCACTCGCCGTGGAACGGATCGCTCCCGCGGGTGCGGAGCCTTCCATCTCCCACGGCTCAGCGTGGCGGCCGGTGGGGGTTAGGCCGCGTGGAGCGTCGTCAGGCACAGAGCCCGGAGTCATGAGATAGGTCTCTGTCATGCCAGCTGGCTCGAAGATGCGTTCCTTGAGCATCTGCTCATAAGGTTGCCCGTCAACGGTCTCGAGCATGTGGCCCAAGAGTCCATAGCCAAGGTTTGAATAGGATTCTTCACCGCGGTCTTTTAGTTCGGCCTCCGTGGCGGCAGCCACGATGTCCTCAATGGTCTCACCTTCATAGGGATTCGAGCCGGTGACACCCGAGGCGAGATTGCTGAGGAGGCTCGCGCTCGCCAGTCGCGGTAGGCCAGAGGTGTGGTCGAGCAATTCTTGGACGGTGACGTCCGCGACGGGCGCATCGCCGACATTGAGGACCTCGCCCACAGTGGTGTCAGTTCTCAGCTTTTCCTCTTCGACGAGCTGGTGGGCCAGTTCGCCGGTGAACATCTTGGTCACGGAGCCGATTTCGACCTCCGTGTGCTCGTCGCTGCCCAGTCCCGCAAAGGTGACCTTGCCGTCCTGGAGGGTAAAAGCGGTGATGTTGTGGAAGCCGGACTCTGAGTGCTCTTCCAACTGGGCAGCTAAGGCTTCGTCACCAGTTTTGTCTTTTGCCAGAGCAATTCTTTGCGGCCCCGTGATGAGCAGGATGGCTGCAACGGCAATGGCAGCGATGACGGCTAGGGAAATTCTACGCATTAGTGGTCCTCGCTCGCGGTGATGATGGTGAGAAGGGGGATTACTCGGGCAGGGCGGATGGAATACTCGCCGCCAGACTTCGTGGTCCAGCCCGCATGGGTCAGCGCGCTCAAGTGGTGGTAGGCGGTGCCAGTTGAGGTGACGATGTCTTCTTCGACAAGCTCAGCGGCTGTCGCGGGTGCAGCGAGCAGGCGGCGCAGGATTTCGCCGCGGATGGGATGGGCAAGCGCGGAGAGTCGCTCGAGATTCTCCGCCCAGCTCTCATCGGTGACGAAGTTGGTGGGGCGCTGCCATTGGTAGGCATAAGTGCGCTTACCGACGTTTATGTTGCCGCCAAAGATGACGGAACCGTCGGGAAGCTGCTCGTTGGGTGCGAGGGCGTCGACCAACCAGTAGGTCGAGTCTTCTCCAGTGGTGGATGCGGGGCCGGCGTCGGTGGGCGTGGTGCGCCCCTCAAGCGCGGCGACGCGCGCTTCAAGTTCTGCGAGGCGTGCTTCGACTTTTGTGTCCATGGTTTCTAGAATTCCAGAAATCTAGAAACCTGGCAAGAGTTAGTTGGGGATTAGGTGCTGGGGTTAAGAAATCATCGGCCAAGCAGTGGAGACATCCGAGGCATCGCGCCCGCGTCCTTCCAGGTACTTCTTGAAGGACTCGCGGTCCTTGTACCACTCGACGGCCTGGTACTCCATGAGCTCGTTGGTATCCATCTGGGCTAGCTCGGGGAAGTGCTGGCGCACTTGCTTCCAGGCGACGCGGGCGGCCGCGAGGGCGTCGGCAGTCGCCTCGTGTGCGTTGGTCAATTCCACGCCGTAGTGGGCGGAGACCTCCTCCAAGGTGCGCTTGCCTTTGCGCCACTTGTCCTTAACGCGGTCGATGACGAAAGGATCGAACACTGGGCCGTTTACTGTGAAGTCCCGGTCAGCGCGCGCAGTACGGAGAGATCGTAGGCGGCGTTGTAGACGATGAGCGTGAGTCCCTCGTCCCAGGCCTGATAGATGGAATCGATCGTCTCCTTGAGCACCTCCTCGTGGGGGCGACCTTCCGCGCGGGCCTTCTCAGTAGTGATGCCGTGGATCTTGGCGGCTTCCTCGGGGATCTCCACGCCGGGGTCAGCGAGCATTTCCCGCTTGTCTACTTCGCGCCCGTCGATACGCACTAGGGCAGAGGTGACGATGCGGGCTTCTTTGGGCTTTACGGAGGTGGTCTCGAGGTCGAAGGAGAGCATGCGGGTGGCGTCGAAGTTCATGGACAACACTCTAGCGCCCGGCTCGGACACGCACTGTGGAAGTGCTGCAGAATGGCGATCCGAATCTTGCAGAATGACGATCCAACCCTTGTAGAATGACGGATGAATCATTGCAGAATGACCAACTGCAGGTAGAGTGCTATGTATGGAACGGTATATTAGGCGCGGCATGGAAGGTTTTGCCCGAGAAGCATTGACCTTCTCACCCGTTGTCCACGTCACGGGCGCACGGCAGGTTGGCAAATCGACGTTGACAAGGCATCTCGGCCTTGAACGTGCTGTGTATGTAACGCTGGATGATCCCGCTGCTCTCTCACTAGCGGAAGAGGATCCGACGACCTTTGTGCAGCAAGGTGGTGACGCAACGCTGATTATCGATGAGATTCAGCGGCTTCCCGAGCTCACGCTGCCGTTAAAGGCTGAGGTGGATAGGAACCGCCGGCCAGGTCGATTTATCATTACTGGTTCATCAGATTTTGCTCGGGGCGTGGGTCGGAAGGACTCTCTGGCAGGAAGAATTATTGATCTCCATTTAAACCCACTGAGCCAACAAGAGATTTGTGAAACGGTCAGTGACGGCGCCTTTGTAGATAGGCTCGATGAGCTCGTCGAATTGCCTGTGCGTTCGGTTCCTACGGAACAAGTAGATCGAGCTGGCTTGGTGGACAAAGTGCTCAAGGGCGGCTATCCGGTTGCATTAGAACTGCAAGATCGGATGCGCCGAGCTTGGTTCGAGTCTTATGTTTCACACGTGACGGTGATTGAAGAAACCCTATCCCGGGAAAGCGCACAGCCGGGGAGGCTGCAATCGCTGTTGCGTCTACTCGCAGCGCATCAGGCAGGGGAGTTGGTTCCGGCGAAACTCGCGCGTGAAGCGGAAATCCCAGCGTCTACTGTTCGCTCCTACCTTGATACTTTGTCAAGGCTGTTCCTTTCCTCGCAAGTGAAAGCGTGGAAATCAAATTTGACGTCGAGAGAGATCTCCAAGCCTAAAAGCTGGGTCACTGACTCCGGTTTGGCTTCCTGGTTAGCAGGGCAAACCCGAGACATGCTCATGAATCCTCTGGTGCAGTCGCACCTAGGGCATTTGGTCGAAGGGTTTGTTCTTCAAGAGCTTTCTGCCCAGCAGGGTTGGGCAGAAAACCAGCATCAGCTTCTTCACTGGCGTGATAGCGCCGGGATGGAAGCAGACGTTGTGATCGAATTCGCGGACAATAGCATCGCTGCGCTTGAGGTTAAATCCGGTGCGACAGTCAAGGCAGGGCAGGTTCGGCATTTGCGTGCACTGAGCGAGAAACTAGGGCCGCGTTTCCGTGGAGGATTTGTCTTGGCTCCGATTCCCTATGTGCAGCCCTTGGGGGACAAACTATGTGCGTTACCGATGTCATTTTTGTGGCGTGGATAGGCCGTTTGGCCAGGTACATGCTGTGTCCGGTAGCCCCGCTACACTGGTGACTCGTGAGTGATGCAGTAGATATCCAACGCGAATGGTCCGAGCTTGCCCAGGAAGTGCGCAAGCACCGTGAGCTGTACTACAACGGCGAGCCGTCAATCCCGGATGCGGACTTTGACGCCCTTTTTCAGCGCTTGTTGACCCTGGAAGCAGAGCACCCGGAGCTTCAAACTCCGGATTCGCCTACCCAGCAGGTCGGTGCCGCGCCGGAAGGTGCCGTTGACATCGAGCATCTGGAGCGCCTGTACAGCTTGGACAACGTCTTCAGTGCGGATGAGCTGCAGGACTGGCTGGACCGTACCCCGGCAAAGGCCTACCTCACTGAGCTGAAGATCGACGGTCTGTCCATTGACTTGGTCTACCGCGACGGCAAGCTCGCCACGGCCGCCACGCGTGGTGATGGTCGCGTCGGTGAGGACATCACTGCCAACGCACGTGTTATCCCCGACATCCCTCATGAGTTGGCGGGCAGCGAAGAATACCCGGTTCCCTCCCTGGTAGAGGTCCGCGGCGAGGTGTACATGCGCCCGGATGAATTTGAGGAGATTAACTCCGCACGCCGCGAGGATGGCAAGCCGACCTTTGCCAACCCCCGCAACGCGGCGGCGGGTGGGCTGCGCATGAAGGACCCGGAGGACGTCAAGAAGCGTCGGCTCCACATGGTCTGCCACGGCATCGGCGCGCGCGAGGGCTTCCAGCCCGCCTCGCAGCACGATGCCTACAAGGCCCTCGAGGCCTGGGGATTCCCGGTGTCGCCCTATACCCAGCGAGTCACCACCGCCAAGGAGGTTCAGGAGCGCGTGACCTACTGGGAGGAGCACCGCCACGACGCCTACTTTGAGATGGACGGTCTCGTCATCAAGGTCGATGATCTGGCCAGCCAGCGCGCCTTGGGTGCGACTTCGCGCGCGCCGCGCTGGGCTATTGCCTATAAATACCCGCCGGAGGAGGTCACCACCAAGCTGCTCAACATCGAGGTAGGTGTGGGACGTACCGGGCGCGTGACGCCTTTCGCCATCATGGAACCAGTCTTTGTCTCCGGCTCGACGGTCTCCATGGCCACCCTGCATAACCAATTCGAGGTCAAGAACAAGAATGTCCTCATTGGGGATACCATCATCATCCGCAAGGCCGGAGAGATCATCCCCGAGGTCCTCGGCCCCGTTCTGGATAAGCGCGATGGCAGCGAGACCGAATGGGTCTTTCCGGAGAACTGCCCTGCCTGCGGCACGAAGCTGGCCCCGCAGAAGGAAGGCGACCAGGACTGGCGCTGCCCCAATACCCGCAGCTGCCCAGCGCAGCTGGCGGCGCGTCTGGAGTATTTGGCCTCCCGCAAGGCACTCGACATTGGTGAGCTGGGAGAGAAGGCAGCCACAGATCTGATTTCTTCCGGTGTGCTCGTGGACGAGGCGGAACTCTTTGACCTCGATGAAGACGCCCTCCTCAAATCTTCGGTTTATACCACACAGAAGGGCGCGCTCAACGCCTCTGGTAAAAAGCTGCTGGAGAACCTCAAGACGGCCCGCCAAGCCGAGTTCTGGCGAGTGCTCGTAGCGCTGTCCATTCGCCACGTCGGCCCCATTGCGGCGCGTGCGCTAGCCGCCCGCTTCGGCTCCATGGAGGCGCTGCGCGCGGCTTCGGTGGAGGAGCTGGCGGATACCGACGGCGTGGGCAGCATCATCGCGGAATCCTTCAAGCAGTGGTTCGAGGTGGATTGGCACGACAACATCGTGCAGAAGTGGACCGCGGCCGGGGTCACCATGGCGGAGGAAGTCAGCGATAAACCAGCGCAGACGCTTGAAGGAATTACCGTGGTAGTGACCGGCACCTTGGAGAACTTCACTCGTGATTCCGCCAAGGAGGCCATTATCACCCGCGGCGGAAAGGCATCCGGTTCGGTGTCGAAGAAGACCAACTACGTCGTCGTAGGAGAAAACGCCGGTTCAAAGGAACAGAAGGCCCGCGACCTTGGCTTGACCATCTTGGATGAGGAGGGCTTCAACCGACTCCTTGAAACGGGCGAGGCATGAAGTTAGCCGCCTTCGACCTGGACGGCACTATCTACTTTGATGGGCACATGCCCGAGGACGTGCCGGAGGCGATTGCCGGTTGGCGCGCTGCGGGCAACCTTGCCGTCGTGGCCACGGGCAAGTCTCCCTATTCGGCCCGCCGAGCCCTCGAGCCTTTTGGCGTTGACTTCGACTACTACCTGCTCTGCAACGGCACGGTCATCACGGATGGTTCCTATGAGCTGCTCTATGAAAGCCACGTGCCGCCCGAGGTAGTCCGCGCTGTGTATGAGCGGGTTCGTGATATTCCGAAGCTCGACTTGTATTGCACGCGCCTGGAAGCCCCAGACGGTCACCTCGTCCGCAACGTAGGGGGCGTGCACAATCCCATCATCAGCGAGCCAGTGCCGGTAGCGCCCGAGCGCATCGAGAAGGAGGCCTTTCCCCTCGTTGCCGCCTGGACGCCGGGTAACCCGGAGCTACAGAAAGAGATTGCCCAGTGGGTCACCGACCGTTTTCCCGTCGGGACCGCGATGAACCGCAACTTCTTCGACATTACGCCGCCCGGTCACGACAAGGGTTTTGCCTTGACCTGGCTCCTTCGTCTCCTGGAAGTTGAGCGTTCCGAGATCGAGCTCATCACCTTCGGGGACGGCCACAATGACCTGCCCATGCATGCGCTTGCCGACGTCTCCCTGACCTTCCCGTGGGCGCAACCCGACATCCAGGAGGCGTGCACCGCGGTGGTGGACTCGGCCGTGAAAGGTCTAATACACTACGGTTCATGAAGATTGCGGCTTTGGACATGGATGGCACCGTTTACGTCAACGAAGACATAACTGAGGCCGTAAAGGAAGCCGTCGCCGCGTGGCGGGCCGCTGGTAACCTCGCGGTCTCTGCGACGGGTAAGTCTATTGCCAACGCGCGCAACACACTCGAGCCCTTCGGCGTGGAGCTGGACTACCACGTGCTCTACAACGGCACCGTCATCACGGACGGCGATTACTCCATCCTCCACGAGGAGCACTTGCCCAGTGATATCGTCCAAGCCGTCATTGATCGCTTCACTGGGCTGCCGTTGAATATCTACCTCACGGGCTTGTCTGGAGCCGATCAGGTGGCATGGGATGGCTTGGCGGGGCGAGAGTCCTCGATGGTGGCGAATACGGAGGCGGTGGATCCGAGGGACGTCGCCAAGCGCAGCACGGTCCTCATGTCCTTGTGGATCCCAGGAAACCCTGGGTTGCGCCGTGAAGTCGACGAGTGGGTCCGCGAAAACTGTAATGTCGAGTCATCCTTCAACTGCGACTTCTACGACATCATGCCGCCTGGGCATAACAAGGGTGAGGGCTTGACACGGTTGCTTAGCCGTCTCGGCCGCGAAGAAGCTGAACTCTACACTTTCGGTGATAACTTCAATGATCTCTCGATGCATTCGATCGCCACCGAGTCCTTCACGTTCCCGGGAACGCAGATCGCCGACGAGGTGGACCATGTGGTTCCCGACGTCGCCGCGGGCCTCAGCTTATTGCTCGACCGCTAGGTCGATCTAGGTGAGGAACGCGCCCAAGATGGCGCCCAAGTCACCCAGGTGCTCGACCTCAGAAGCGAGATAATCGGGCCCACCAACGCGGCCCATCACCACGACATAGTTCGTACCCACCAGGGGAGCCGCAGCCAGCGCGGATTCGATGAGGGTCCACGATTCCGGGATCCACGTGTCCTTTTCTGGATTGAGTACGCGGGCCGAAGTGACGTTGAGGTCGGTGGGGATCGAGCCGTCGTCGGCAGGCGCTGCGTCCGAGGCAGCGATGCGGCTGATCTTCTCGTCGTTAGCAATGACGATGGCCCAGTTAGAGGTCAGCGCCTTGGGGATGGCGGCGCAGACTTCATTCATTGCGGCTGTCACGTTGCGTTGTGCGGCAACCTTGGCCAGCACGTGGATCTGCCCGCGGCGGTCAACGCGTCCACTGAATGGGCGGATGGAGTCAACTTCTACGCCTTCTACGGTCTGTGCCGCGGTGATGATCTCGTCAGCCATGGTGGACTGGGGGAGATCGAGGACGATGTCATCCATGACCGTCCCATCGGGGAAGTTTTCCACGATGTCAACGGAACGAATATCGGCCTCGATGCTGCCCATCGCGTTGGCGAGGAGGCCAAGGCTGCCGGGAGTGTCAGGGAGTAGGACACGGACGAGGTACGACATATCGTTCTTTCTAGGGGAGCTAAGCGGTTAAGCAAGGGATGATAGGTTCTACTAACCCGATCGATGGTACCCAAGGTATCGAATACTATTCAATAGTATTGAGCATCACTTAGGGGAGGAGTGGTGGTGGCATGGCATCGGCCGTGCAGTACCATGGGTGCTTAGCTATCAACCGTCTCAATGAATAAAAGGATGGAGTTCGCGTGTCTGATATTTCGCGTGACGAGGTCGCGCACTTGGCAAAGCTGTCGCGATTGGCCCTGAGCGAGGAAGAACTGAAGCAGTTCGCCGCGCAGATCGACGAAATCGTGGACTCCGTGTCCGCGGTTGGCAAGGTCGAGGCTGAAGGTGTGGAGCCGATGTCGCACCCGCACTCCGTACATGCCCCTATGCGTGAGGACGTTGTCGTGCGAACCCTCACTGCCGAGCAGGCCTTGGACCAGGCCCCCGCAGCTGATGAAGATCGCTTCATGGTTCCGCAGATTCTGGGTGGAGGAGACGAATAAGAATGGCACAATTCATTGCGCCCACCGAGGGCATTACTGCACTAACCGCCGCCGAGTTGGCTGAGAAGATCCACTCCCGCGAGCTCACCTCCCGCGAAGTTACTCAGGCCTTCCTGGACCGCATCGCGGAAACCGACGGTGAGCTCAACGCTTTCCTACATGTCGGTGCCGAGGAAGCACTGGCGGCTGCCGACGCCGTCGATAAGTCCCTCGACGCCGGCGAAGAACCCGCCTCCGCTTTGGCTGGTGTGCCACTGGCACTCAAGGACCTGTTGGTGACTACCGACGCCCCCACGACCGCCGCCTCCAAGATGCTGGAAGGTTGGGTCTCGCCTTATGACGCCACGCTGGTGACCAAGCTGCGCGAGGCAGGTATCCCGATCCTTGGCAAGACGAACCTTGATGAGTTTGCGATGGGCTCCTCCAACGAGAACTCCGCCTACGGTCCGGCCCACAACCCCTATGACACCGAGCGCACACCGGGCGGCTCCGGTGGTGGTACCGCCGCAGCTCTGGCCTCTGGTCAAGCCCCGCTGGGAATCGGTACTGACACCGGTGGCTCGATCCGTCAGCCGGCTGCTTTGACCAACACCGTGGGCGTAAAGCCGACATACGGCACGGTGTCTCGTTACGGTCTCATCGCCGCTGCAAGCTCCTTGGACCAGGCTGGCCCGACTGCCCGTACGGTTCTGGATACCGCCTTGCTGCACGAAATTATTGCCGGCCACGACTCCTTCGATGCCACTTCCGTGAATAAGCCGGTCGCACCAGTAGTCGCAGCCGCCAAGGAGGGGGCCAACGGTGACCTGTCCGGCGTGAAGGTCGGCCTGATCAAGCAATTCGAGCGCGATGGTTGGCAGCTGGGCGTGATGGAGGCCTACCACGCAGCGGTTGAACAGCTGAAGTCTCAGGGGGCAGAGATCGTTGAGGTCGACTGCCCGCACTTCGATGACGCTCTCGCTGCCTACTACCTCATCATGCCGTGTGAGGTCTCCTCCAACCTGGCCCGCTTCGACGGTATGCGCTACGGCCTGCGCGTGGGCGATGACGGAACCCACTCTGCGGAAGAGGTCATGTCCCTGTCCCGCGCGGCTGGTTTCGGCCCCGAGGTTAAGCGCCGCATCATGCTGGGTACCTACGCCCTGTCCGTCGGCTACTACGACGCCTACTACCTCCAGGCGCAGCGTGTTCGCACCCTCATTGCACAGGACTTTGAGCGTGCCTTCGAGCAGGTCGATGTCCTCGTTTCCCCGACCACCCCGACCACAGCCTTCAAGCTGGGCGAGAAGGTCGAGGACCCGATGGAGATGTACAACTTCGACCTGTGCACCCTGCCGTTGAACCTCGCCGGCGTGTGCGGCATGTCCGTTCCTTCCGGAATGGCATCCGACACCAACTTGCCCACCGGCCTTCAGATCATGGCACCGGCATTTAAGGATGACCGCCTGTACAAGGTCGGCGCCGCCTACGAAGCAGGACGCAAGTAGTACACACTTCGGGCTAGCCCGTAGTGCGCATGAGCCGGGGTCTTCCACTGACGTGAGAGGCCGCCGGCCTTCGTCGTTTTATTCGACGGTGTGGGTTCGTAGTCTTTCTTTTTCCTTTCAGTTGCCTTGGTCTGGTGTCGTCGTTTGGAACGACGGTGGGTGTTTAGAAGGGGATGTCGTCGGTGTCG
>NZ_KV827676.1 GCF_001836165.1 Corynebacterium sp. HMSC036D02
TTGGGTGTTGGTATCCCGCTGCTGTTCCTGATTCCGGTTGGTCTGGCTTCGCAGATGAATATTCCGGGTCTGTCGGACTTTGTTGCTCCGATTAACAAGCAGATTCGGGATCTGAATACTCAGCTGCAGAAGCAGGCTGGTGTGTTCAATGGTCCGCTGGCTGGCAAGATGGCTGGTATCGATGCGCAGCTGAAGCGTTTCGGTGTTGATCATCAGCAGGCTGCTGGTGCTGTGGCTCTGATTGCTGCTGGTGCTCTGGCTATTGGCCTTATCGCTGATGCTTGTGCGCCGGGTGGAGGTTCCTCTAACGGTTCCTCCAAGTAAGAGAGACACTGACGCATACCGAGGGCCAGTCGGCCCAAAGTGGCCGGCTGCCATATAGAAGGTCAGTCTAAAGACCAGGCCCCCTTTTCCACCGTTTCCCTGCGGTGGGGAGGGGGTCTCGGTGATCCTAGGGTTCGGGGCGGGGGCACTGGGCAGCCGGTGCCCGGTAGGAGTGGGATGGTGGGAATAGGGGGACGTCGCCAAGCAATGCAGTGCTAAAAGTATGCGATAATTCGAGAATGACTACCGTAGGCGACATCGCAGGCCAGATCGGAACCCCTCTGACAGGAAACGCCACCAAGGTGCTGCTCTTGGGAGCGGGTGAGCTGGGCAAGCAGTTGGTAATTGCCTTTCAGAACTTAGGGCTTGAGGTTCACGCCGTGGACCGCTACGCAGGAGCACCCGCGCAGCAGCTTGCGCACTTTAGCTACATTGCAGACATTAGGGACCCGTACAAGGTGTGGGAGCTGACTGAGAAGATCAAGCCAGACTACGTGGTCCCAGAGGTGGAAACCGTCGCGGTGGAGGCGCTGAAGCGTATTGAAGAGTTCGGCACAACCGTCGTGCCCTCGGCGCGGGCGTGTGAGCTGACACAGTGTCGGGAGAGCGTGCGTGAGGTAGCTGAAAGCATCGGCCTGCCCGTCACTGCCTATCGCTTTGCTGAGTCCGCTGAGGAGCTGCAAGAGGCAGTGGGGGAGTTGGGGCTGCCGTGCATCGTGAAGCCGGATATTACGACCTCCGGGAAGGGCCACATCCTTCTTAAAGAAGAAGAGGACGTGGAGGAGGCCTGGGCCATGGTGCGCCACGTGTCCTCGGAGTATAAGCGCGTAGTGGTGGAGCGCTTCGTTGACTTTGATTATGAGGTCACGCTGCTTGCTGTGCGTTCCATCGACCCGGCTACGGGCAAGATGGCGACGTGGTTTAGTGAGCCCATTGGTCACCGCCACGAGAAGGGGGATCTGGTGGAGTCCTGGCAGCCGATGGCTATGAGTGAGGACGCGCTGGCGAACGCACGCTCCGTTGCGGCGCGTATCTCCAATGAATTGGGAGGGCGCGGTGTTTATGGCGTTGAGCTCTTCGTAGCGGGTGATGAGGTGTACTTCTCCTCTGTCTCGCCGCGTCCTTTGGATACCGCAATGCTGACTGGATACACACAGCGCTTCTCTGAGTTTGAACTCCATGTCCGCGCAATGTTGGGCTTCCCGATCGATGTGACGTTGGTCAGCCCCGGTGCGGCAGTCATTCTGCACGCGGACGCTGAGCTTGATGATGTCTCCTACTCCGGCCTCGATGCTGCCATGGCTTATGAGGAGACGGACGTGCGTCTGTTTGGTAAGCCGTGGGCGTATGCAGGGCGCCGAATGGGGATGGTGGCTACGACTGCTGAGGATGTTGAGACAGCCCGCGACAGGGCGGCACTCGCGGCGGCGAAGATTACTGTGGAGTCGGGCTCGTCTTCAGGGGGAGACCAGGTGGATGCACAGCCAGTGACGGCTGCTGGCTCGCCGGTCTCCGACATCGAGGTTATTGAGGTCCCTGAGCCGGTCGTCGACGTTGATCCGAAGCTCACGCGTTCCGCGGATGATTAATGAGGGCTCGGCGAGCCATAAAACTGATTAATGGGGGTAGTGGTCTAAGCCCCGTGGGATGAGGTTTCTAATGGGGAATGACGGCCGTGCTTTGTGCACGGCCGTTTCGCGTGTCTGCGAGGTGTAGCGGTAAGGGTGCTAAGTGCTCGCGAGTACGAGCTTTCGCGGGCCTTGGGGTGCTACTAGGTCGCGGGGGATCGTAGGTATCGCAGGTGCTTACAAGGGGATTAGGCCAGCGGGGGCGCGCACAGTGCTGTTGCGCTGGCGGAAGGTTTCCTTGCGCAATCCGGGTGGGAAAAAACTGATATGCAAACTTAGTAAATCTTAGATTGAGTATTATAAGAAATACTTAGAAGTTGACGATGTGAAGGAAAAATAGAACAAGTGGGCGGTAGATAGGAGCTGCCTGACTTGAAAACGGTCTAGTGCAGCATAAATACGCTCCAACTTGGGTATAGGCGAAATTTATAGAGCAATGAGATACCTTGCAGCTTCCTGTGTCGAATGATAGTCTCTTGAGTGGACTATAAGAGTTCGTGAGATTCGTGAGAAGAATCGCCGGTAAAGGTGTAAAAACCTACGTCCCGATTTCAGATTGGTTCAGTGGTCTAAGGCTGCTGTGCAGAAAACTTGTAGACATTCACATCATTCGAAGAGGAAACGATGAGTAGATTAAGGAATATCTCCAGAGAGGGGTGGATGGTCTTTACTGCTGTGCTTACAGCAATTGCAGTAATTGCAGCCATGGTTACCGTTCCCTGGGCGAAGGCCGGCGCGGCCGAGCCGACTGATTTCGTGCCTAACACCACCTTGGGCGCTGAAAATGCGAAAATTGGCGGAGATCATAGCTGGGGCCAGCTTGTGTGGGCTGGTGTTCCGCCAGAAGGTGCGAGAAACCCTCACAAGAACAACGATGTCGGATGGGGCTGGTGTATTGATTACACTGTTGCCGATCCCATGCTCAAGAAGGGCAGCTACAAGAAGTCCACAGCAGGTGCGATTCGCTTTGATGACCCGAAGTTCCAGAATGCGGCAATCGGCATTGCAATGAAGCTGCGTGATGCTACGGCGGCTGGCGATAAGAAACTTGCTAACCGTTACAGCGTTTACTTGGCAGCGCTCGTCTCTGATGCGTCGGGTAGGGCTGCCGCGATTAAGTTTATTCACGCAAACGACGGCGGAAATGTCTCTGGTCTGGCACGTCCGCTCCACGGGTTCGACGGCAATTCGGAGGATTTCACGGCGAACACGGGGCTGCGCATTCTAAAGGACAATGCCCAAACGCTCGACCAGCAGTTTGAAGCCGATCCGTCGGTTACTATCCCTGAGCAGCCGGCGGATGCCTTCATCACTGTGGTTGGCCCTAACGGCATAACCACTCATAACAGTGGTGGGGGACAGCGTGTGGTTCCGATTGACCAGCCTGGTCTGCCGGATGATGGCGGCGAGAATCCGGGTAAGGATGAGGAGAGCAACCCGAATCCGAAGCCGACTCCGTCGGAAAGCACTGAGACTGAGCCGTCCACGACCGATGAGCAGACCACCGAGGAGACCACTTCTGAGGAAACCACGTCTGAGAGCTCTGAGGCTGAGACGACTTCTGAGGAGCCGACCACGGAGGAGACGACCGAACCGTCTGAGCCGTCGACGACCGATGAGCAGACCACGGAGGAAACCACCTCTGAGGAAACGCCATCTGAGAGCACCGACGAGTCGACGACCGAGGAAACTGAGGAGCCGACTCCGACCCCGACCACTGACGTAGTTCCGGAGCCGACCCCGACGACTTCTCAGCAGGAGAAGCCGCGCAAGCCGGAGATCAAGACCCAGGCCAAGTTTGATGGTGACAAGCAGCAAGTTGTTGCTGGCGCAACCGTCATTGACACGGTTCACTACGAGGACTTGGTTCCTGGTAAGAAGTACACCCTGAAGGCCGAACTTCGTAACAAGGCTGCTGACGCTAATGGCGAGCACGCTGTCGTTGGTACCGGCTCGCAGGAATTCACTGCGGAAGCTGAGTCCGGCGACGTTGCGGTAAAGATTAACGTCGATAAGCAGCTCGAGTCCCCGATCGCTGCTGCCGTTGCTTTCGAGAAGCTCTTCTCTTCCGAGGTAGACAAGGATGGCAACGACATCTCCGGCTCCCATGAGGAGAAGGAGATTGCCACTCACGAGGACATCAACGACGAAGCACAGACCGTTATCACTGTCTGGAACCCTGAAATCGGTACGACGGCCAAGTTTAAGGACGGCAACCGCGTTGTTGAGGGCGCCACGGTTATCGACACCGTGACGTATAAGGACCTTGTTCCGGGTAAGAACTACACCCTGAAGGCAAAACTGATCTCCAAGGAAGACGGCACTACCGTTCTGGGTGAGGCTACCCACACCTTCACTGCGGAGAACTCTGCTGGCTCTGAGGACGTTGAGATCGTCGTCAACGACAAGGCCAAGGACGGCGTTACCGCTGCAGTTGCTTTTGAGAAGCTCTTCTCTTCCGAGGTAGACGAGGACGGCAACGATATCTCCGGCTCCACCGAGGAGAAGGAGATTGCTAAGCATGAGGATATCAACGACGAGGCACAGACTGTGACCTCTGAGCTGAACCCGTCGATTAAGACCAAGGCTGAATTCGATAATGCTAAGCAGGTTGCTGCCGGCGTCGTAGTTAAGGACACTGTTTCTTACACCGACCTAGTTCCGGGTAAGGAATACACTCTTAAGGCAGAGCTGCGTAACAAGGCTCTCAACGAGAACGGTGAGCATGCTGTTATCGGTCGTGGTGACCTGACCTTCACTCCGAAGAGCTCTGTAGGTGAGGTCGTTGTTGACATCAAGGTCAATGAGGACCTTGAGGGTGTAGTCAAGACTGCGGTTGCATTCGAGAAGCTGTACTCCAAGCAGGTTGATGAAACCGGTAAGGATGCTCCGAAGAACGAGGGTGACGGAAATGAGATCACCACGCACGAGAACATCAACGACGAAGATCAGACTGTGACCTCTGAGGAGGAGCCGTCTGAGTCGACGACCCCGGAGAACCCGGGTGAGGAGACCACTCCGAACCAGCCG
>NZ_KV827677.1 GCF_001836165.1 Corynebacterium sp. HMSC036D02
CGACGTGTCTACTTTCCGGGGGTCAGGTCCCTGATCGGTGAGCTGATCTACAGGCGCCACGTCGACTACAACGACACCACCGACTATTACTACACCGCCCCGATACTGATCTTGCAGCCGGACGGTTCTTTGACGAAAAGCATGACCGAAGAATTCATTGCTGCAAACCCGAACTGGCTGAAGCTGCGTGGCCGGCTGCTCGCCGACGGGCCACGTGTTGCGACCGCCGATTTCAACCACAACAACGGATGGGGCGTGGTGGGGTACCGGGCAGATGCAGCCAACCCGCAGCCAGAACTGCACAATGGTCTGCGCCAAAAGAACATTGAAGCAGCGCTGTCTTTTGCAGAGCGGAACTGGGTAAGAGGCTAGTGATCAGGACCTCCCTGCCTAGAATGCCCGCCCTAGTAGAAACTGATAAGCATGTCTGACCACGCTTTAGCTCCATTCGACTTCCCGGAAAATCACTACTCCGAGAGGCTCATTCCCCGCACTCGTCGTTCTGTGTCCGCCCCGAACTTGAGAGCAAGCACATCTAGCATCGCTCGCGCGATCGCAGCGGCTGGGCCACTCCCCGGCGGGGCCGCACCTGAATGGCGAAGTCTACGGATCAATCTCATCACGGCGGTGGTGGGCCTTGCTATCGCACTATCAGCCATTATCGGCGAAGATATGTCTATTAGTTCCGGATGGCAGGGATTGGCCGTTGCAGTATTCGTCCTTGTCCTCGTCGTGGCGGCCGGTCGGAACATTCGAGCAATTCGGAGTTCTACGTGGGGTGCTCGCCGCCTACGGACGGCGTCGGAAAATGGATGGATCGAGTATTATCCCGCGTTGCTCAGCGAGATCTGGCAAACAGGTCGACACGTGCCGCACGCGGATCCCACCGAGTACTACTACAAGGCGAAGGTACGCATTTTCCTTCCAGACGGCACAGCTCAAGAAATCATCAGCGATGAGTTTGAGTCCCACACTTCTCCCCGCTCCTTCCGGCAGCAGGGAGTAGCCGTGGTACGGTTCCAAAGCCAAGCGACGTTCAAGCACCCCACAGGGTGGTATATCGCGGCCCACCTGTCCACAAAGCCACTTCGTTATACGAGCCTCCACCACCAATTGAGCAGAGAGCAAGTCATCGCCGCGCTTGATGCGGCGGCATCCGCTCGATTTTAGATATCCTTCACGCTGCCTTCACCATCGATAAACTCCAGCGGCGAGTCTGGGAAGCTTTCGCGGCCAGCGACCTCGGTGACCACCTCAGCGACAAGCTCCCGGGAGGTAGTCAGTTTACCGGTGCGCTCTGCGTCCTTATCTAGTACGGTGATGCCGCGCGAAGGCTCCTCCGTCAGGGCGGCCGGGCCAAGGATAAGGTAGTCAAGGTCCGTGGAATTGAGCTTGTTGTCCACTGTCTTTTTGGACTCCACGTAGGCGTACCACTTCTCATCCGCAGGATTGGTCGTGTTCTCCGTGGCACCCATGTAGGAAATCATGATGTAGGCCGGAGTGTTCTTACCCTCGGCAGCAAGCTTTTCTAGACCCGCAATCGATGCCAGCGCCGCATCACGGTCGACCGCCCAGGTCACCTCCGCGCCAGCACGGCCACCGTTTCCGGCGCCCCACACGACGACGTCATAGTCAGCCAAAAGCTCTGCCCAGTCTTCCACAGAAAGCTCGGTGAGATCGCGCACCACTGCGGTGGCACCGAGGGCCTCAATATCAGAGACCTGGTCCGGGTTGCGGATGAGGGAATGGACGGTGAGGTTGGCGTCGGCAAGCTTAGGCGCCGCCAAAAGCCCAACCTTGCCATGGCCGCCGATGTACAGAACCTTCTTGCGCGCAGTTGTTGTCGTATCAGTCATGTGCGCCACCGTACGCGCTATCCGATCTCTCTGCAGGACCCCAGAGCAGCTGGAAAAACGTACAGGCTACAATCTAGTCATGATCGCCATCATGACTGTTACCGGTGTTGATAACACCGGAATTATCTCCGCCGTATCCACCGCCCTCGCAGAACTTAACGTCAATATCGTTGATGTATCTCAGACGCTCATGTCTGAGTACTTCACCATGATCCTGCGCGTCGAATTCGATGAGAACGAGGTCAGCATCCAGCAGCTCCAGGAGCGGATGAACACCGTCGGTGAGTCCATCAAGCAATCCATTCGCGTGCAGTCGGAAGCACTGTTCACCGCAATGAACGAGATTTAGGGACGATAACCAGTCATGCTTAACCGCTTCAATACCGCCAGCATTCTCGACACCATCGAGATGATTGAGAAGTACCGTCTCGACATCCGCACCGTCACCATGGGCATTTCGCTGCTCGGCTGCACACGCCCCACCATGGAAGCCACCGCCGAGGCCGTGTACGACCTCGTGACATCCCGCGCCGCACACCTGGTTGAGGTATGCGAGGGAATCGAGGCCGAGCTCGGTATTCCGATCGTCAACAAGCGCATCTCTGTCACCCCCATCGCGCTCATCGTGGCCGGAGTCGAGGGAAACCCCGTGGACGTTGCCCGCGCGCTGGATCGCGCTGCCGCAGCGACCGGTGTTGACTTCGTCGGTGGCTACTCCGCGCTCGTCGAAAAGGGCGCAACGACCGCCGAAAAGGCGCTTATCCGTTCCATCCCGGAAGCGCTGGCTGAGACCAACCTGGTGTGTTCCTCGGTGAATATCGCATCCTCGCGCGCCGGCATCAACATGAACGCCGCAGCGCAGATGGGACGCATCATCAAGGAAGCTGCCGAGCTCACCAAGGATCGCAGCGCTATCGGCTGCGCCAAGCTCGTGATCTTCTCCAACTCCGTGGGCGATAACCCCTTCATGGCCGGCGCCTTCCACGGCATTGAAGAACCGGACTGCGTCGTATCTGTGGGCGTGTCCGGACCCGGCGTGGTCGATCGCGCGCTCGGATCCCTGGAGGGCGCCACCCTCAATGAGGTCGCCGAAGAAGTCAAGAAGGCAGCCTTCAAGGTCACACGTGCTGGTCAGCTCGTGGGTGAAATGGCCTCCGAGCGCCTCGGTGTGCCCTTCGGCATCATTGACCTCTCCCTCGCTCCCACCGCGGAACTGGGTGACTCCGTCGCGCACATCCTGGAGCACATGGGCCTCGACCAGGTGGGCACCCACGGCACAACGGCGGCGCTTGCCCTGCTTAACGACGCCGTGAAGAAGGGCGGCATGATGGCCTGCTCCCGCGTGGGCGGTCTTTCTGGTTCCTTCATCCCGGTATCGGAGGACAAGGGCATGATCGACGCGGTGCGCTCTGGTGTCATCTCCATCGACAAGCTGGAGGCCATGACCTCAATTTGCTCGGTGGGCTTGGACATGATCGCCATCCCGGGCGATACCTCTGCCGAGACCATCGCCGGCATGATTGCGGACGAAGCCGCCATTGGCGTGATGAACCATAAGACGACCGCCGTGCGCGTCATTCCTGCCCCAGGCACCAAGGCTGGCGACGAGGTCAACTTCGGCGGCCTTCTGGGCTACGCTCCGGTCATCCCGGTTAACCAAGTGGGCAACTCCACCTTCATCAACCGCGGTGGCTTCATCCCCGCACCGGTGCACGGTTTCCGAAACTAAGGCCCCATCAACTCGGATTAGTTTTCACCAAGCACTTGACCCTCACACTATGTGAGGGTTTAGCTTTGTCCTATGAAGATATCGGACGTCGCCGCGGTCGCTGGTTGCTCAGTGCGTTCCGTGCGCCATTTGCACGAGACAGGCGCGGTTCCTGAACCCGCACGCACCAGCGGAAACTATCGCGACTATTCTGTCTCTGATTTGGCGTCGGTGCTGCGCGCGCGAGCACTTATCGACGCCGGCGTCCCGATCGCTGATGTCACATCTCCCGATGCGCTCGAGCGCTCGTTTAGCATGCTGGATGAGCGAATTGCTCGGCTGCAGCAGCAGCGAGAACGCTTGCGCGCCCTTTCTCGAGCCCCCAAAGGGACTCCAGAGGATATCCGGGACTCCCTCAGCCAGGTCATCGAGGATCCGGCAATGCTTCAACTCGAACTAGATTCCTGGGATCTCATGGCACTTAGCGGAGTCGCTACACCAGCCACCTGGGAGCAGCTTCGACAGAACCTCGCCGACGACGATTGCCTTGCAGCTCTCCGTGAAGGTGAAAGCTTGTGGCGAGAGCTTGGCTCTCGGTCTCCGCAAGATCGTGGGGTTTCGCGCATTGTCGACAACCTGCAGTCCATACTTCCACGGGGCTTGATGCGAGGAATCTACCCAACGCTCCGGCCTGGCAATGTTCCGCTGACCGTGGCTGACACTCCGACAAAAGGTGCGCAAAGTGTAGCACTCGAGGCATTGGTGGGAGGCTTACGTGGCTAACGTCTGGCGATTTGTGGAGAAACATCCTGGGTTTCGCCTTGCCAAGTATGAAGTGGGACTTTACCAGGACCTGTGGCGTTGGATGCGGGGCCAGACGTTGATCCCCACGGGTGCGGTGGCACTTCCCCACCCTCCGGGCAGGCTACAGATGCTCGGATTCATCACTGCGGTTTTGGTGGTTGAAATGGTCGTTGTGCACCTTCTTCTGCCCGCGGGCGTTCTGCGGATTGCAGCGTTGCTACTGTCGCTCTGGGCCGTAGTCTTTGTGTGGGGCTTAATTGCTGCCGAACGCATTCGACCTAGCTATGTGACCAACGAACTCACGGTTTTGCGGCGCGGAAACACTGTTTTCGTTGAGGTACCGATGGCTCTTGTTCGCAGCAAGCGCGCGGACCGTACCTTCGAATCGGCGATTGTGATAAGAGAAGGTGAACTCACGGTCGGTGGCCCAGCTGGAACCGATACTCTCCTGCTCCTCAGCGAACCGGTCCAGGCATCGCCAGACCGATACCCGTGGCAGCGCGCTCTCCCGACGGAGGTAACGAAGGTGCGCTTCTATGGCACTACTTCCCGGTAATCGCTGGCGTTGCGTAGTTGCTCCTCGAGCTCGGCGATCAACGGCAAGATCAGCTGCGCACGTTCGTCATCAATTCCCCACTTCTCAGGTTCGCTGCGGATCAAGTTTCCCGTGGTCTTGAGGAAGTGGGTGAAGTTTTCCACCACTGCTCGGTTGCCGTTGCGTACGCCTTCGGCGAGGACGGTATCGCTCAGCCGCTCGATCCAGATTTCCAGAATATGGGGGGAGGTGCTCTTGGCAATCGTGGTGCAGGCGGCGCGCGCTAAGCGCACCCCCTCATCGTCATGCCACACTCCTCCGGGGGCGCGAAGGCGACACGAGATGATTGCTGCCGCTTCGACGGGCGGAATCAGTCCCTTGCGGACGCAGGTTTCTACGTAGTCGGCGCCATATCCAACGGCCATGATAGGACCGATGTCTTTGACAATGCCGCGGGTGTCCTCCTCTGTGACATACCACGCGCGGAAGGTGAGGTAGTCCTCGTAGTGAAAGTGGCCCGCCTCCGCGAGCACGTTGAGCAGCTGGGCGGACAAGGCCTTGGTCCACACTTTGTCTGTACGCAGGTAACCGGTGAGGCGCTCCCGAATCTGGCCGAGGTGGCTGTCCCACTGGCCTGACTCAATGCCCTCTTTCAATTCGGTATAGGCCCAGTCCACGCGTACTTCGGGGCGCTTGCTCACTAGTCCGGTGAGCAATGGTTCGATGACGGAATCTAGGGTCGCGGCGGTGCTCATGGTCTCTTCCTCTCCAGCGGCGGCACGATGGGGTTTTACCACTTCTAGACCCTGTGCGTGGGAAGCGGAAGAACCCAAGAGAAGAGTCTTGAGCGGTGTGTGGTTGTGAGCCCGAGTCTAGCGCAGGAAGTAGAGCCAGGATAGAGCTATATCTGAGAAGTAGGCTCTAGGCTAGCTCCACGATTTCCATGTACTCGTCGTTCCACAAGTCCTCATCGCCGTCGGGCATGATGATGACGCGCTCTGGGTTGAGAGCCTTGACCGCACCCGGGTCGTGGGTAACCAAGACCACGGCACCGGTGTAGGTACCTAGGGCATCGAGCACCTGCTCGCGGGACTGTGGGTCGAGGTTGTTCGTGGGCTCGTCGAGAAGCAGCACGTTGGCGCGCGAGGACACCAGCGTTGCCAGGGACAGTCGGGTTTTCTCACCGCCGGAGAGCGTGCCGGCGGGTTGCTCCAACTTGTCTCCGGAGAACATGAAGGCGCCCAGCAGTCCACGCAAGTCCTGCTGGCCGGCATCCGGGCAGGCCTCGATGGTGTTTTCCCACACGGTTTTGTCTGGGTCGATGTTGTCGTGTTCCTGGGCAAAGTATCCGATGCGCAGTCCATGTCCGGAAACGATTCCGCCTTCGCCGTCGGTGCGTTCCACGCCCGCCAGCAGCTTGAGCAGGGTCGTCTTGCCAGCACCGTTGTAGCCCAGCACGACCACGCGGGACCCCTTGTCGATGGCCAAATCGACGCCAGCGAAAACCTCCAGCGAGCCATACATCTTGGTCAGGCCCTTGGCGTTCATCGGAGTCTTGCCGCAGGGAGCAGGTTCGGGGAACTTGATGTTGGCGACCTTATCGGCCACGCGAACGTCATCAAGCTCGTTCATCATGCGCTCAGCACGATGCAACATCTGCTTGGCAGCGGCGGCCTTCGTGGCCTTCGCTCCCAACTTGGCGGCTTGCTTGTGCAGGGCTGCGGCTTTCTTCTCCGCGTTGGCGCGCTCTCGCCGGCGACGAGCTTCATCGGTGGCGCGGGCATCAAGGTACTTCTTAAAGCCCATGTTGTAGACGTCTGCTTCGGCGCGAACGGCATCGAGGAACCAAACCTTGTTGCACACGGCCTCCAGCAGATCGACGTCGTGCGAAATCATCACGAGGCCACCCTCGTGCTTGGACAGGAAGCCGCGCAGCCAGGTAATCGAGTCCGCGTCGAGGTGGTTGGTGGGCTCGTCGAGAAGCAGCGTGGTCTGGGACTTGCCGGAGCCAGCCGAAGCTGCAAAAAGAATCTGCGCCAGCTCCACGCGGCGGCGCTGACCGCCGGACAGCGTCTTGAGCTGCTGGTCGAGCACACGCTGCGGCAGGCCCAAGTTGTCGCAGATCTGCGCGCATTCGGAGTCCGCCTCATAGCCACCTAAGGTGTGGTACTCCTCCTCCAGGCGGGAGAACTTACGAATGGCCCTGTCGCGGAATTTATCGTCCGTGGCGGTTTCCATCAGCTCTTGTTGCTTGGCCATGCGGCGCTTGATCTCATCCAAACCGCGCGCAGAGAGCACGCGCTCACGCGCAGTCTGCTCAATATTGCCTTCTCGGGAATCCTGCGGCAGGTAACCAATGGGACCTGAGCGCGTCACCGAGCCGCCATAGGGCTCGGTCTCCCCCGCCAGGATGCGCATGGTGGTCGTCTTGCCCGCGCCGTTGCGCCCGACCAGGCCGATGCGATCCCCCGGCTGCACGCGAAGGTGCTGGCCGGGGGCGTCGAGAAGCGTGCGTGCGCCCACGCGCACCTCGAAATCATTGGTCACAATCACGTCGAAACAGTCTAGCAACCAGGGTAGTTAATCCCGAACCGCACAACGCCCAGGCACAGCATCGCTTGCGAACCACCACTGACGAATAGATCCCCAGACCTCGATCCCGCAACCTCCTGTTCGCCTCTACTGAGTGAGCCAGTGCTTGGCGACGCCCACCTGCGTCTTTCGGGATCGAGGTCTGGGGCTTTGCTTTTGGTTGAGGAGACCGCGTTGACAGTGGCGAGGGATGCTCACATATACGCAGAACACCGCCGGTTCGTGTGGACACAAGAACAATGCGCACTCTCGAACCGGCGGTGATATTAACTAAGGCGATTCGCGGAACCTAGACCGCGAAGCCGAGGGCCTGGAGCATCTCGCGGCCCTCTTCGGTAATCATGTTCGGGCCCCACGGCGGCATCCAGACCCAGTTGAGCTGGACTGCCTCGGCGAGCTTGTTGCCTACGATGACATCCTCGATCTGTTCGCCGATGACATCGGTGAGAGGACAGGCCGGGGAGGTCAGCGTCATGTTAATGACGCAGGTGTTCTTGCCGTCAATATCGTCGAGCCAGACGTCATAGACCAAGCCCAGATCAACGATGTTGATTCCAAGCTCTGGGTCGATGACATCACGAAGGTACTCGGTGATATCGAAGGTCTTCGCAATCTGCTCTTCGGTCTGTTCAGGCTTGACAGCAGCGCCATCGAAGGAGGCATTCTGGTCCTGGTAAGGATCGGTGCTGCCACCGGTGGTTTCAGTGTTATCAGCCATCTACTTCTCCAATTCGTTCAACGCTTCCACGGTGGCGGCTTGGAAAGCCTTCCACCCGAGGAGAGCGCACTTAACACGGGCGGGGAACTTGGCTACGCCGGCGAAGGCGATGCCGTCCCCGATGATCTCGTCGTCACCTTCCACTTCGCCGCGGGAGGTCACCATCCTCTCGAATTCGGCCAGCTTGGCGTTTGCCTCCTCGAGGGGGATGCCGACGATTTCCTCCGCCATAACAGAGGTCGAGGCCTGCGAAATGGAGCATCCCTCGGCGTCGTAGGACACGTCCTCGACGGTTGTGCCGTCGGGGGAAAGCTTCACGCGGAGGGTGAGTTCATCACCGCAGGAAGGGTTGACGTGGTGAACTTCTGCCTGGCCTTCGCGCAGGCCAGAGAATTTCGGGTTCTTGTAGTGGTCCAGGATGACGTCCTGGTACATGGAATCTAGGTTCATTCGCTCACTCCAAAGAAGGTGCGGGCAGCCCGCACCGCCTCTATGAGGGCGTCGACCTCGTCCTCAGTGTTGTACAGGTAAAAGCTAGCGCGTGCGGTCGAATTAGCCTGGCACGCGCGGTGCAGCGGCCACGCACAGTGGTGGCCGGTGCGGATGGATACGCCATGAGAGTCAAGAACCTGGCCTAGGTCATGCGGATGGATCCCATCCACGATGAAGGAGACCGCTCCTCCGCGATCCTCGGTGTTTTCAGGCCCGATGATACGCACGCCGGGGATCTCGGCAAGCTTCTGCAAGGCCAGTGCAGTGAGTTTCTGCTCGTGGGCGTGGATGGCCTCCATGCCCACCTCGCTCAAGAACTTCACTGCTGCACCAAGGCCCACAACCTGGCTGGTCATTTGGGTTCCGGCCTCGAAGCGGGTGGGTGGCGCGGCAAACGTCGAGCCTTCCATCTTGACTACTTCGATCATGGAACCGCCGGTGAGGAAAGGCGGCAGCTGCGCCAGCAGCTCTTGCTTACCGTAGAGCACGCCCACGCCGGTCGGCCCGCACATCTTGTGCCCAGAGAACGCGGCAAAATCCACATCAAGTTCGTGGAAATCCACCGGCATGTGCGGCACCGACTGGCAGGCGTCGAGAACCACCATGGCACCTACGGCACGGGCACGACGTACCAACTCTGCGACGGGAGCCACGGCCCCGGTCACGTTGGACTGGTGGGTAAAAGCCACGACCTTCACGGAGTCATCGAGCTCAAGCGAATCGAGATCAATGCGGCCGTCCTCGGTCATGGAGTACCACTTCAGCGTCGCGCCGGTGCGCTGGCACAGCTCTTGCCACGGCACCAAGTTCGCGTGGTGCTCCAGTTCGGTGACCACGACGGTATCGCCCTCACCGACATAAAGCTCGCCGGCGCGCTCATCACTGAGCACGTAGGCAACCTCATTGAGCGCTTCAGTGGCGTTCTTGGTGAAGGCAATCTCATCGCGGTCGGCACCAACGAAGGCGGCGATGGCCTGGCGAGCGGACTCGTACGCGTCATCGGCCTCCTCCGCCAGCTGGTAGGAACCGCGGTGCACCGGAGCGTTGGTGCCGAGCACGAACTCCTCCTCGGCCTTCCATACCGGCAGGGGACGTTGCGAGGTCGCTCCCGAATCCAGGTACACCAAAGGTTTACCGTCGCGCACCGTGCGCGAGAGGATAGGGAATTGTTCCCGAATCGCATTAACGTCTAGTTCAGGCATAGGTCCTTGTGCTCGGTTCTTTTTCTCTAGCGTGTCGTGGTGTGGTCTGTCGTGGTGTTACCGGGGTCGGCGGTACAGCCTACTTGAGGAACTGCTCGTAGCCGTCTGCCTCAAGCTGGTCAGCCAGCTCGGCGCCGCCGGTCTTGATGATCTGTCCGTCGGCGAAGACGTGAACGAAGTCCGGGACAACGTAGTTGAGGATGCGCTTGTAGTGCGTGATGAGGAGGATGCCGCCGTTGGTCTCCTCCTGATAGCTGTTGATGCCATCGGAGACGACGCGCAGGGCGTCGACGTCCAGGCCGGAGTCGGTCTCGTCCATGACGGCGAACTTCGGTTTGAGGATGTCGAGCTGCATGACCTCGTGGCGCTTCTTCTCACCACCGGAGAAGCCCTCGTTCACGGAGCGGTGTGCAAAGGACTTATCGATGGCCAGCTTCTCGCGGGCCTCGGTGAGCTCCTTGTTCCACTCGCGTAGCTTCGGAGCCTCGCCACGGATAGCGGTCACGGCGGAGCGCATGAACTGCGACATCTTCACGCCCGGCACCTCAGTCGGGTACTGCATGGCCAGGAAAAGACCAGCGCGGGCGCGCTCGTCGACTTCCATCTCGAGGATGTTCTCGCCGTCGAGAAGCACCTCGCCCTCGGTCACCTCATACTTGGGGTGACCGGCGATAACGTAGGACAGGGTGGACTTGCCGGAGCCGTTGGGGCCCATGACGGCGTGGGTCTCACCGGAATTGATGGTGAGGTTGACACCCTTGAGGATCGGCGTGGGCTCACCGTCCTCCTCGTGTGGGAGCACCTGCGCGTGGAGATTCTTGATTTCCAGAGTAGACATTGAGTTGGTACCTGCTTTCGGGAAGTTTTAAGCGTTGATCTTGGCGAGCTCGTCGACGACGCGGGATTCCAGATCCTCGCGCAGGGACTCGACCGGGATGCGGGAGATGACTTCGGAGAAGAAGCCGCGGATGATGAGGCGGCGTGCCTCGGCGGCAGGAATACCGCGGGACATGAGGTAGAACAGCTCAAGGTCATCGAAGCGGCCCACCGTTGCGGCGTGGCCAGCACCGACGATCTCACCGGTCTGGATCTCCAGGTTCGGGATGGCGTCAGCGCGCGCACCCTCGGTGAGGATCAAGTTGTTGTTCGTCTCATAGGTGTCCGTGTTGTTCGCATTCTTGCGGATGAGCACGTCACCGACCCAGCAGGTGCGGGCCTCCGGGGTGCGGGAGGCGGAGCCGGCCTCGGCCTTCTGCGCAGCAGTAGCACCCTGCAGAGCGCCCTTGTAGAAGACGCGAGAGCGGCAGTTCGGCACGTCGTGGTCCACCAGCAGGCGGTTCTCGAAGTACTGGCCGGCATCAGCAAAGTAGACGCCGAGCAGCTCGGCATCGCCACCGGGGCCATCGAAAACTACGCGCGGAACAAGGCGCACAATCTCGCCGCCAAAGATGGCGGTGTTGTGGCGCAGTACGGCGTCGCGGCCCACCTTCGCAATCTGATGGGACAGGTGCACTGCATCGTCTTCCCAGTCGGCGTCGACGACGACGGTGACCTGGGAGCCGTCGCCCAGCACGAACTCCACGTTGTCTGCGTGGGTACCGGAACCGACGTACTTAAGAACGATGGTGACCTCCGCGTGATTGCCCACGTGGATGGAGGTCGCACCAAAGGAGGTCACGCCCTCACCAGCGCCGGTGATGGTGATCTCCACCGGCTTATCCAGTCGTGCATCGGCGTCAACGCTGACGACCTGTGCCTCCGGCATCGAGGACCACGCCTGTGCAGCAACACGGTCGGCAGGAGCGCCAGCGGTGCCTAGGCGATCGTCGTCAGGCGCAACGGTTTCGGAGGTCACGCCTTCCGGCGCCACGACGTCGATCTTCTGCGCCGTAGCCGGTGCGAACTCGCCGTTGTGCAGACCACGCAGGTTGCGCAGCGCGATGAAGCGCCAGACTTCGTCGCGGCCGTGCGGAACCGGGAAATCCTCCACATTGAATGAGGTGAACTGGTCACCCTTGGTGACGTCAGCAGGATTAAATTCGTTGGAAGCTACCACTTAGCCCACCGATCCTTCCATCTGCAGCTCGATAAGACGGTTCAGCTCCAGCGCATATTCCATGGGGAGCTCCTTAGCAATCGGCTCGACGAAGCCGCGCACAATCATCGCCATGGCCTCTTCCTCAGCGATGCCTCGCGACATGAGGTAGAACAGCTGCTCCTCAGAGACCTGGGAGACCGTTGCCTCGTGGCCCAAGGTGACGTGATCATTGCGGATGTCGTTGTACGGGTAGGTATCCGAACGCGAGTTGTTATCCACCAGGAGGGCGTCACACTCGACGTTGGCTGTGGAGTTGGCAGCGTTGGCGTTAACCTGCACCAAACCACGGTAAGCCGCGCGGCCGCCGTTGCGGGCCACGGACTTGGAGACGATGTTGGAGGAGGTGTTCGGTGCCATGTGGACCATCTTGGAACCAGTGTCCTGTACCTGGTTGTCCGCCGCGAAAGCCAGGGAGAGAACCTCGCCCTTGGCGTGCTCGCCGGTCAACCAGCAGGACGGGTACTTCATGGTCACCTTGGAGCCGATGTTGCCATCGACCCATTCCATGGTGCCGCCCTCTTCGACCTTGGCGCGCTGGGTCACCAGGTTGTAGACGTTGGTGGACCAGTTTTGAATGGTGGTGTAGCGGCAGCGGCCACCCTTCTTCACGATGATCTCAATAACACCGGTGTGCAGCGAATCCGAGTTGTAGATCGGCGCGGTGCAGCCCTCGATGTAGTGAACGTAGGCGCCCTCCTCCACGATGATGAGGGTGCGCTCGAACTGGCCCATGTTTTCGGTGTTAATACGGAAGTAGGCCTGCAGCGGAATATCTACGTGGACGCCCTTCGGGACGTACACGAAGGAACCGCCGGACCAGCACGCGTTATTCAGCGCGGAGAACTTGTTGTCACCGGCCGGAATAACAGTGCCGAAGTACTCCTGAAGGATCTCCGGGTATTCGCGCACGGCGGTGTCGGTATCAACGAAGATAACGCCCTGAGCCTCGAGGTCCTCACGGATCTTGTGGTAAACCACCTCGGACTCATACTGCGCGGCAACGCCAGAGACAAGACGCTTCTTTTCGGCGTCCGGAATACCCAGCTTGTCGTAGGTCTCTTTAATGTCGTCCGGCAGGTCGTCCCAGGTCTGGGCCTGCTTCTCGGTGGAGCGGACAAAGTACTTAATATTGTCGAAATCGATTCCGGAGAGATCCGGGCCCCACGTCGGAACCGGCTTCTTGTTGAATACACGCAGCGCCTTGAGGCGGGACTCGAGCATCCATTCCGGCTCGTTCTTCTTCTTCGAGATATCGCGGACGACATCCTCGCTCAAACCGCGGTGTGCTGCCTGGCCGGCTTCGTCGGAATCACGCCAGCCGTACTCATAGCCACCGATGGAGGAGATGATCTCGTCATCGCTCATCTTGGTCTCAAGCCCGGGTGCTGGTTGTGCCTGTGTCAAAGCCCGCTCCTTTCTAGTTCGATCAGTTCTCCTCCCGTTCCGCCGAAGATAGTGGAACGGGAGTTAAGGGGATATTCGTGGTGCAGATTCCATGGCCATCCGCGATGGAGGCCAAGGGCTGCACATGTTTGCCTAATAATGCGGAGAAAACTTCCTGTTCAGCTTCACACAACTCCGGGTGCTCGGCGGCCACGTGGGCGACCGGGCAATGGTGCTGGCAAATCTGTACTCCGTTGCCCACCGACGTCACCGTGGCCGCATAGCCATGTGCATCAAGCACTTCAGCCAAGCGGCGTGCTACCTCTGGGACAGACTCTTCATCCTCTACCAAAGGTGTCACGTCTTCCACGAGACGCTCGAAGCGGGCCTTAGCGAAGTGGCGAACCGCCTCCGGACCACCCGCTTCGCGCAAAGCAGTGAGCGCTTCCGCCGCCAATTGATCATAGGCGTGCCCGAATTGAGCGCGGCCCTGATCGGTGAGGCGGAAATGCTTGGCGGGGCGACCACGGCCTGCCGTCTGCCCAGGACGGGCTGACGGGCGGCGGTGCACCACCTCGGTGAGTCCTTCCTCCACCAGAATGTCTAAGTGCCGACGAATGCCGGCTGCAGAGAGACCGAGACGTTCACCCAAATACGACGCCGTTACCGGGCCATCCTTGAGAAGCAACAGCATGACGTGTCTGCGGGTATCGCCCTCTGTAGAGCGAGTTTCCCTTGGCAACTCCTTCGTCACGGTGTACACCTCCTTGAATGAAACATTCTCCCTTTAGACAACACTAGTGTTCCTTAATTCATTCCCGATTTCCACTCTTTCATTCGTGTCGCGGACACCTAGTCGCTTCTCACCAACGAGCGACTAAGGTAAACAGGCATGAATATCGAGCGCGGCTACACCCAATCGGGGCGATTGCACCGAGTCATCTGGGGCGTGCGCGATGAACTCCCCCGCATGGGAGTACCGGGATCCCGCTCCGCGCTCCTCCACCAGGATTTTCCCGACTCCACCGAAGGCGCGGACCACGCAGCGCTTGGCGACGTTCACCGCCGCACCATTGCCCAACTGCGCACACTTTTTAGCCTGAGATGGCTCGGAACCATTGGAGCGTTATTAATTGCACTCGGCGGCCTGGGTGCCGGTGCCCTGCCCGTCGTGGGGAATCCTTATGAGTCATTGCCTTTTGGCTCGCTCATGACGCGCATGCTGCAATCAGCATCCGCCCTTGTCTTTATTGGTGTCGGATTCATGGTGACGGCCTGGGTATGCATGGCCCCGTTGGTGGGGGCGCCGCTGCGCCTGCGTAAGAACTCGGCAAGCGCAAGTACAGGCTCGACACCTAGCGAAGATCCGCGGTTTAGCCACTCCCCGCGAGTAGTCACCCAAAGTCAGATGTGGCGAACGTGGTTGGGGTGGGTTCTCCCCTTGCTCGTCACCGCGCCGCTGTTTACCCAAGACATCTACTCTTATCTCGCCAACGGCTCCATCGTGCTTCAAGGGCTCGATCCCTATTCCGCGGGCCCCGTGCAACTTTTGGGCGCGGATAATGACCTTGCCCGGTCCGTCCCCTTCATTTGGGCAAACTCCCCTTCGCCCTATGGCCCTGTGGCCTTAGGCTTGGCAGCTGTCGTAAGCTGGCTGACTAACGATTCCATCATCTGGGGTGTGGTGCTGCACCGCGTGTTTTCTCTTTTCGGCATCATCGCTGCCGGCTGGGCCATTGCACGGCTTGCTACCCGCTGCCGCGTATCCCCCGAAGCGGCGCTGTGGCTGGGCATCCTTAACCCCTTGACCATCCTCCACCTCGTCGGCGGAATCCACAATGAATCCTTCATGCTGGGGTTGGCTCTCGTCGGCGTAGAGCTGGGCCTGCGAGCGGTTAATGATGAGCACTCCGCCTGCTGGCGCGTATGGGCTTTGTTTCTGGCCTCGGGTGTCCTTATTTCCTGCGCGGGCATGGTCAAGGTGACCGGCTTCATTGGCCTAGGCTTTGTTGGCATGGCGGCGGCGCGGAGTCGCGTCGACAAGCACGGCATCCCACCAGTGCGGGCGGTGCTTGGCGCTGGCGTGACCCAATTGCTGGTGCTCGCAGCGTCCATCGCCGCTGTCACTGTCATCACGGGGATCGACATAGGCTGGATTTTTGGTCAGGGCGGCGCAGCAACGATCCGTTCTTGGCTGTCCGCGACTACCTCCGTGGGTGTCGGCGCCGGCTCCCTGGGGATGCTGCTGGGTTTGGGTGATCACACCGAGGCCATCCTCAGCGTCACACGTACCGTGGGCGTCATTATCGCCGGGGGTTTCATGATCCGCATGCTGTTTGCCACCTACCGCGGCGCAATCCATCCAGTGGGTGGTCTGGGAGTATCCACCTTTGTGCTCGTGGTGTTTTTCCCCGTTGTCCAACCCTGGTACATCCTGTGGGCTGTACTGCCGCTCGCCGCGTGGGCTAACCGCCGCTTCTTCCGCATGGCCGTCATGATCTATTCCGGGTTGATGAGCTTTATCGTCCTGCCCCGCGGGCTCGGGCTTCCTCCCGGGACGGTATTCGTCATCTACCTTGCTGCCTTGGTGACGTTCCTCGCGCTCGCCGCTGTGGGGTGGGTTGCATTGCGCCGCTCAGGCGTCCGTGTCCTAGACTAAGGCTCCGTGACTACATCAGCTCTTGTATTAGATAACGTCATTAAGACCTATGGCGACGTCAACGCAGTTAACGGGCTGAGTTTCCGCGCCAATTATGGCGAGATCCTGTGTTTGCTGGGGCCTAACGGTGCAGGAAAGACAACCACCATCGAGATGTGTGAAGGCTTCAAAAAGCCCACTTCCGGCCACATTGAAGTCTTAGGCCTTGACCCCGCACGCAACCCTGATGCAGTGCGCTCCCGCATCGGCATCATGCTCCAGGGCGGGGGCTCCTACTCCGGCATCAAGGTCAAGGAGATGCTCGAACTCAGCGCCTCCTATAACGAAAATCCTTTGGACCCGGAGTGGCTTCTGGATACCCTCGGGCTGCGCGGAGTGGCAAAGAATAGCTACCGACGTTTGTCCGGTGGGCAACAACAACGTCTCTCTCTCGCCCTGGCCATCATTGGGCGCCCCGAATTGGTCTTCCTCGATGAGCCCACCGCAGGCATGGATGCCCAATCGCGTCTTGCCGTCTGGGACCTTATTCGCTCTTTGCGGGCCGACGGCGTCACCGTCATCTTGACTACTCATCTCATGGACGAGGCGGAAGCGCTCAGCGACCATGTCGTCATCATCGATCACGGTCGGCTCGTCGCCAGCGGCACCGCAGCTTCACTAACGGAGACAACCGACATCCCGCAGCTGAACTTTGACACCGCAACCCCGGTGGACCTGGAGGCCTTGCGCGAGGAAGGGATCTCCGCCGAGGCCATTCGACCCTTGCACTACCGGCTCACCTCTACGGTCAGTCCAGCCGTTATCGCTGATCTCGCCACGGGTTTGGCCGCGCAAAACGTTGTCCTCCGCAACCTGCATACGTCGCACCGCAACCTCGAAGAAGTCTTCTTGGACCTCACCGGCCGCGAGATGCGCAGTTAGAAGCGCTGCTGCTTTCCACCACGATTCTTTCATCACGTTCTTTGATCAAGGAGACGCTCCATGAGCACCTTCGCACCCGGCACTTTTAGCCCGCACCCGCAGCGCGTCGGCGTGGCGGCCATGGCGCGTGCCCAAGGGGCTATCGAATCCAAGCTGATGCTGCGGCACGGCGAGCAACAGTTGCTGAGCATCATTATTCCGCTCGCTATTCTGATCGGTGCTGCGAAGCTGAAGGATACTACCGGGCATGGTGTGGATGAGGTTTTCCCCATGGTGCTCGCTGTGGCCGCTACCTCGTCTGGTTTTACCGGCCAGGCTATTTCTCTGGCTTTCGATCGGCGCTACGGTGCTCTGAAACGCACCGGCGCTTCGGGCGTTCCTGCCTGGGCCATCGTGGTGGGAAAGATTCTCGGTGTGCTCTCCATGGTGGTTCTGCAGCTCCTCGTGCTCGGAACCGTCGCAGCTATTCTCGGCCTTCGAATTTCTGTTGGGGGCGCTGCCATCGGCGTGCTCACCTTGGCGTTAGGCGTTGCCACGTTTACAGCTTTAGGCCTGCTGCTGGGCGGAACCTTCAGCTCTGAAGTGGTACTGGCGGTAGCCAACCTAATTTGGTTTCTCCTCCTCGGTGCCGTCGGATGGGCAATGTTTTCCCAGGGCCTCGGCGATAACGGGGTACTCAGCCTCGTGCCCACGGTGGCCATGGCTGCTGGTCTCGATACCGCCCTCAACGGTTCCTTCCCGGGCATTGAGCTCCTTGTCCTCGTGGGGTGGGCAGCGGTGGCGTCGTTTGCTGCGGTGCGTTGGTTCCGCTTCGAAGGCTAAAAGTGATTCTTCTCCCTTGCATGGTGTGACCCACCCGTCGATATTGGTTCCCGGATGGGGCCGGGCGGTAGGCTGAATAGCCGTGAGTACCGCCAATATTTCCTCTCCTCAACGTTCCACCGCGCCCGCTGCGCCGTCCACCGGTCCCTCGGTGAAGACGCAGCGCATCGTCGCGCTCATCCTCCTGGTCTGCCAGGGTGGCATTACAGTGTCGGGTTCCATCGTGCGCGTAACCGGCTCCGGCCTTGGTTGCGTCACCTGGCCTAACTGCCACCCTGGCTCCTTGGTTCCCATCCAGGGCGCGGCCCCGATGCTCCACCAGGCCATTGAGTTCGGCAACCGCCTGCTGACCTTCGTTGTGGCAGCCGCGGCCATCGCCAGCATCGTGGTCGTTCACAAGGCGCAGCGCCGCAAGGAGCTCAAGGTCTATGCCTGGGCAGGGCTCGCAGGTGTTTTCGTGCAGGCACTCATCGGCGCTCTCTCGGTCGTGCTGAAGCTTTCTTGGTGGAGTGTGGCAATACACTTCCTTCCGTCAATGGTCCTGGTATGGATCGCGGCCATGCTTTTCTCCCGCATTAACGAGCCCGATGACGGCACTCCCACTCGCCTCTTCCCCGCCGCAGTGCGCACCCTCGCGGTGGTGGCCACTGTAGCCCTGTCCATCGTTCTGCTAACCGGCACCTTTGTGACAGGCTCGGGTACCCACTCCGGTGATGCCGGTGTGGGCATGGAGGGCCGCCTCGGCGTGGACACCTATGGCATGGCCATCATTCACGCGGTCTGCATGTACGTCTACTTAGCGCTGACACTCATCGTGGTCTTCCTCCTGCACCGCACCGGCGCTCCCAAGGTGGCGAAGAAGGCCGGCTGGGTGCTCATTGCCTGCATCGTCATCCAATGGGCTATCGGTGTCACCCAGTTCTATCTCCACATCCCGCGCTGGACCGTTCCTTTCCACGTAGGCATGTCCTCAGTGGTCACGGCCTTCACCGCCCTGCTGTGGGCGCATGGCTTGCGCCGCGTCGAGAACGAGGATGGCTCTACTGCCAACACTGCCCAGCGCGGTGACGAGACCGTCCCCGCCGCCAAAGGCTAAGCAGAGTCACCGGAGCCAGCAAAGCCACTAGAACAGGTACTCCTAGCGCCGCCGTTCTCACCAGGAAGTGAGGATGGCGGCGCTTTTTGCTGCGAGGAGGACTCGGCTTCGTTTAGCCTAGACACCATGCATGCTATTCAGGTGACCACGACCGGAGGACCCGAGGTCCTCACCTACGCCGAGGTAGATTCCCCCACGCCGACGAAAGAGCAGCTGCTTGTCGACGTCTCCGTGGCCGGTGTCAACTACATCGACACCTACTACCGCGAAGGCATCTACAACGCCTCCGTGCCCTTCATCATCGGCCTTGAAGGAACCGGACGCGTGGTGCACGACCCCCAGGGCGAGATTGCCCCGGGCACGATGGTGGCCTGGGATCACGCCTTCGGTTCCTACGCCGAGCAGGTCTGTGTGCCGCGCGACCGCGTGGTGGCCGTCCCCGACGAAATTCCCTCTGCCGTTGCCGGTTCGATGCTCCTCCAGGGCATGACGGCGCACTACCTCACCCACGGCGTCTACCAGCTAGGGGAAGGAGCATCCTGCCTCATTACCGCCGGTGCGGGCGGCGTGGGCTTAATCCTCACCCAGATGGCCAAGTCCCTGGGCGCCACCGTCTATTCCCTGGTCTCCACGGATGAGAAGGAAGAGTTGGCCTATGGTGCGGGCGCAGACTGCGTCTTCCGCTACAGCAGCGGCCTGGCCGAGCAGGTGCGCCGACACAATGGCGGGCGCGGCGTCGACGTGGTTTACGACGGCGTCGGCAAAGCCACCTTCAATGAGTCTCTAGAAGTTGTGCGCCCTCGCGGCACGGTCGCGCTTTTCGGCGCCGCGTCGGGCCCCGTCCCGCCGATGGACCCGCAGCTGCTTAATAAGCACGGTTCCATCTTCCTCACCCGCCCCTCACTCGGCGCTTGGACCTCCCAGGAAGGCGAGTTCCAGATGCGCGCCCAGGCAGTGGTGCAGGCGGTCATCGATGGCGACCTCGACTTCCGCGTCTCCGCGGAGTATCCCCTCGCCGAAGCCGCACAAGCCCACCGCGACCTTCAAGAGCGCAAGACCACCGGCTCTATCGTCCTACGCGTAAGAGAAGATTAGCCCAGGGAGTAGCTCCCTGGGCTAGGTAGAAATAGTTGGGGGTTTTCTGTACCGGTTGGCAGGCCGCCTCGTTAGAAGAGGGCGGCTGACCAGCCCAGCATGCGCCCGATAGGTTCCCAGCCCACGACAGCGTCGATAGACAGTCCAATGAAGAGGACTGAGAGATAGTTATTGGAGTAGATGAAGAGGCGCATGGGTTTAACCTTTGCGCCCTTCTTCACCCCTTGGTGGAGGCGGATTGCCATCCAGAGGAAGACCGCACCAGAGGCCACCGCGGCCACCAAGTAGATCCAGGAGGCCGCCGGGATAATAAGGAAGGTCACAATAACCGTTCCGACCGTGTACCACACAATCTGCCGGGTTACTTCCACTTCTCCGGCAACGACGGGCAACATCGGCACCCCGGCCTTGCGGTAGTCCTCCTTGTACTTCATCGCCAGCGCCCACGTATGAGGCGGGGTCCAGAAGAAGATAATGAGGAACAACACTACGGCCTGCCACCAGCGGTCAGGCTCCCCTGCCGGCGCGTTATCCCGGATAACTGCCCAGCCCACCATGGCGGGCATACAGCCTGCTAGGCCGCCCCAGACAATGTTCTGGGAGTTTCGCATCTTGAGGAACTTCGTGTAGACGATGACATAAAAGAAGTTGGTCAACAGCACGAAGAACGCCGCCAGCCAGGAATGCGCCAGCACGCCCAGCCAAAAGACGGATAGTGCGAGCATGACCCAAGCGAAAATGGCGGCATTCCGGCGCGAAATAGTCTTGCGCACCAGCGGCCGAGCACGAGTGCGCTGCATCTTCTGGTCAATCTCATAATCCACGACGTTGTTGAACGTGTGGGCCGCAGCGGCACCCATCCATCCGCCGAAGATGGTGGATACGATGAGCCAGAAGTTTGAGGACACTGCCTCGAATCCACGCTGGGCCTGGAGCATAGCCGGGATTGCTGCCACGAGGAGGAGCTCAATGATCCTCGGTTTCGTTAGCGCAAAATAGGCCTTGATGGTCTCCAAGGAATAGTCCTCCGTATATCCGGCACGTGGGTGTATTGCTTATGGGTCTGAAGTAGTGGTCGTCTGCTCGCGCTAAAAAGTTCCCGAGTCATCCCGAGAGGCGTGTGGCACGGTCGAGGTTTTCTTTTCGAATCACTCGCCAGCCAGAGCCGATAGCGGGGAGCAACGGCGTCAACCATGCCAGACTACCGCCCGAAACCTGGTTTATATAATCCCCCGCCGAAGATCGAAAAACCTTTACACTGATTAACGGTATATCTGTTTCGAGAAGCGAAGTGAGGTTTTCGCCGTGTCGCACGAAAAGTTGTCCCCGGAACTGCAGGCTATGGTCCAGCGCCGTTATCCTTCGGACTGGAGTGACCTCGACACCCGCGCCGTGGATACCGTCCGCGTGCTCGCTGCCGACGCCGTTCAGAACTGCGGCTCCGGCCACCCCGGTACCGCCATGTCCTTGGCGCCTCTGGCCTACACGCTCTACCAGCGCGTGCTCAACCACGACCCAGCAGATGTTCACTGGGCGGGGCGCGACCGCTTTGTCCTCTCCGTCGGGCACTCTTCTCTGACGCAGTACATCCAGCTCTTCCTCGGCGGCTTCGGCCTCGAGATGGAGGATCTCAAGTCTTTGCGCACGTGGGGTTCTAAGACTCCCGGCCACCCGGAGGTTCACCACACCGACGGCGTAGAAATCACCACCGGCCCGCTGGGCCAGGGCCTGGCTTCCGCTGTTGGTATGGCCATGGCCGCGCGCAAGGAGCGTGGATTGTTCGACGCTTCCGCCCCAGCTGGAGAATCTCCCTTCGATCATTACGTCTATGTCATCGCCTCTGATGGTGACCTGCAGGAGGGCGTGACTGCTGAGGCCTCCTCCCTGGCAGGCACTCAGAAGCTGGGCAACCTCATCGTCTTCTGGGATGACAACCGCATCTCTATCGAGGATGACACCAACATTGCCTTCAACGAGGACGTCGCCAAGCGCTATGAGGCTTATGGCTGGCACGTCCAAACCGTTGAGTCCGGTGAGGACGTAGAAGCCATCGAAGCGGCCGCTGCTGCTGCCCGCGCCGAAACCTCCCGTCCCTCCTTCATCCGCGTGAAGACGGTGATCGGTTACCCGGCACCGAACAAAATGAACACCGGTGGCGTCCACGGCGCCGCCCTCGGTGAAGACGAGGTGGCTGCTACCAAGGAGGTCCTCGGCTTCGATCCTGCGCAGTCCTTCCACATCGACGAGGAAGTCCTCGCTCATACCCGCGAGCTGACTGACCGCGGGGCGCAGAAGCATGCTGAATGGCAGGAGAAGTTCGACGCGTGGGCCGCGGCCAACCCGGAGGAGAAGAAGCTCTTCGATCGCCTCCAGGCCCGCGAGCTTCCTGCTGACTTCGCCGCCGAGCTTCCCACCTGGGAAGCGGGCGAGTCTCTGGCTACGCGAAAGGCTTCTGAAGCCGCCATTCAAGCACTTGCCGCCTCCCTGCCGGAGATGTGGGGCGGTTCCGCCGACCTGGCAGGCTCCAATAACACGGTGATCAAGGGCGCGGAGTCCTTCGGCCCCGAATCCATCACCACGGATGCCTGGACCGCCACGCCTTATGGCCGTAACCTGCACTTCGGTATTCGTGAGCACGCTATGTCCGCCATCATGAACGGCATCGCGCTGCACGGCAATACCCGCGTCTACGGCGGTACCTTCCTTATTTTCTCTGAGTACCAGTACCCCGCCGTGCGCCTCGGTGCGCTCATGTCTACCGATACCTACTACGTGTGGACCCACGATTCCATTGGCTTGGGCGAGGACGGCCCCACCCACCAGCCGGTAGAGACGCTCGCTGCCCTGCGCGCCATCCCCAATCTCTCCGTCATCCGCCCAGCCGATGCTAACGAGACGGCCCAGGCGTGGGCGGCGGCACTCGAGTACAAGGCCGCTCCGAAGGGACTAGCGCTGTCCCGCCAGAACCTTCCAGTGCTTGAGGGCACCAAGGAAAAGGCGGCCGAAGGCGTACGCCGCGGCGCCTACATCCTTGTTGAGGCATCGAAGGAAACCCCAGATGTCATCCTTCTTGCCACCGGCTCCGAGGTGCAGCTCGCGGTAGAAGCCGCCAAGCAGCTCGAGGCTGAAGGCACTGCTACCCGGGTCGTTTCCGCACCGTGCCTGGAGTGGTTCGATGAGCAGGATGCTTCCTACCGCGACTCCGTCCTTCCCTCCTCGGTCCGCGCTCGCGTCTCCGTCGAGGCCGGTATCTCCATGCCGTGGCACAAGTACACCGGTTCCTTCGGCCGCACCGTGTCTCTGGAGCACTTCGGTGCCTCCGCACCTGCCGCAGAGCTCTTTGAGAAGTTCGGTTTCACCGCCGAGGCCGTTGCTGATGCCGCGCGCGAAGCACTAAGCGCTGCGCAGGCAGATTAGTCTCCCGTTCCGAGTTCCCCTCACGAAAGGACCTACACCACACCATGACGCATATTGATGATCTGGCTCGCCTCGGGACGTCAACTTGGCTCGATGATCTTTCCCGCGAGCGCCTGGAGTCCGGCAACCTCCGTGAGCTCTTGGACACTAAGTCCATCGTGGGTGTCACCACGAACCCCGCGATCTTTGCTGCCGCAATGTCCTCCGGAACCTCTTATGATTCCGATATCGCAGTGCTGAAGGAAAAGTCCGCTACCGCGGACGAAGCAGTGTATTCACTGGCTATCGACGATGTCCGCAACGCGTGCGACGTCTTTACCGAGATCTACGAGAAGTCGGGCGGCCGCGATGGCCGCGTCTCCATCGAGGTAGATCCCCGCATCTCCGCCGATGCGGAAGCTACCTTGGAGCAGGCACGTGAGCTATGGGCCAAGGTTGAGCGCCCCAACCTCATGATCAAGATCCCAGCTACCGATGGCTCCCTTCCCGCCATCTCCGACGCCCTCGCCGAGGGCATCTCCGTCAATGCCACCCTCATCTTCTCCGTCGAGCGCTATGCCCAGGTCATTGCGGCTTATAAGGAGGGAATTAAGCGCGCCGCTGCGGCGGGCAAGGATGTCTCCACGATTCACTCCGTAGCATCCTTCTTCGTCTCCCGTTTGGATACCGAAGTAGACAAGCGCCTAGAACTGAACGGCTCAGACGTGGCTCTTGCCTTGCGTGGAAAGGCTGGCGTGGCCAACGCTCAGCGCGCCTACGCCCTGTACCGCAAAGAGTTCAAGGAGGGCGGCGAAGACCTCCCATCTGGCGCGAACCCGCAACGCCCCCTGTGGGCGTCGACGGGCGTTAAGAACCCCGACTACCCCGCCACGCTCTATGTTTCCGAGCTAGCCGGACCGGATACCGTTAACACGATGCCAGAGAAGACCATCGATGCCGTCCTCGAGCAGGGAAACCTGCACGGCGATACTCTCAGTGGCTCTTCTGAGCAGGCAGAGCAGGTGTGGTCACAACTGGAGGCAGTTGGCATTGACTTCGCCGATGTCTTCGCAGTGCTGGAGAAGGAGGGCGTCGACAAGTTCGTCGATGCATGGGAAGCTCTGCTCGCTTCTATAACGGATCGCCTTGCCTAGACAACCGCGAACAGTGATTGCTCGTTAGCGACTCTCGCACCGTCTATGGCCACGCAACTATGGCCTACGGGGCGCGGGTCGCTATGCTGAGCAGTTGGACTTAACTCACACAGACCGAAAGGACACTTAGTGAGCACTACCAGCGCGTGGGTCAACCCGTTGCGCAACGCGAAGGACAAGCGCCTGCCACGCATCGCCGGCCCTTCTGGCATGGTGATTTTTGGCGTCACGGGTGACTTGGCGCGCAAGAAGCTCCTGCCTGCTATCTATGACCTGGCCAATCGCGGATTGCTTCCGGCAGGCTTCACCTTGGTCGGCTACGGCCGCCGTGACTGGGATAAACAGGCTTTCTGCGACTACGTCCGCAAAGCCGCCGAGGCAGGTGCACGAACCACGTTCAGTGAGCATGTGTGGGAGCACTTGGCCAAGGGAATCGAGTTTGTGCAAGGCAACTTCGATGACGAAGGCTTTGACAAGCTGTCTGCCCGGCTCGCTGAGCTCAATGCTTCCCGCGGCACGGGCGGTAACTGGGCCTACTACCTTTCCGTGCCCCCGGAGTTCTTCTCCGATATTTGCCATCAGTTGGAGCGCGTCGGCATGGCTGATAGCACGGATAATTCTTGGCGCCGCGTCATCATTGAGAAACCTTTCGGCCACGATCAGAACTCCGCGCGCCAGCTCAATGAGATCGTCAATGCCGTTTTCCCAGAGTCCTCGGTCTTCCGCATCGACCACTACCTGGGTAAGGAAACGGTGCAGAACATCATGGCTTTGCGCTTTGCCAACCAGATCTTCGAACCCATGTGGAATGCGCACTATATCGACCATGTGCAGATCACGATGGCCGAAGACATCGGGCTCGGAGGCCGTGCTGGCTACTACGACGGCATCGGCGCTGCCCGCGATGTCATCCAAAACCATCTCCTGCAGCTGCTAGCCCTCGTCGCCATGGAGGAGCCTTCCTCCTTTGACCCTGAGGCGCTCCAAGCAGAAAAGATCAAGGTGCTGCGCGCCACCAATGCGGTGCACCCGCTCAACAAAACAACGGCCCGCGGCCAATACTCCGCCGGCTGGCAAGGCTCGGAGTATGTTAAGGGCCTCCGAGAAGAGGAAGGCTTCGATCCCGAATCCACGACGGAAACCTATGCAGCCTGCACCCTTGAGGTCAATTCCCGACGATGGGCGGGCGTTCCTTTCTACCTGCGCACCGGCAAGCGCCTCGGCCGCCGCGTGACGGAGATTGCGCTCGTTTTTAAGACCGCCCCACACCAGCCTTTTGACCAAGGTCAAGCTGATTCGCTAGGCCAGAATGCTGTGGTGATCCGCGTCCAGCCAGATGAAGGCGTCACCATGCGCTTCGGCTCCAAGGTCCCCGGCTCCACCATGGAAGTGCGCGACGTCAACATGGACTTCGCCTACGCTGAGGCCTTCACCGAGGAATCACCGGAGGCCTATGAGCGCCTTATTCTCGACGCCCTCTTAGACGAGTCCTCACTCTTCCCCACCAACGAGGAAGTGGAGCTGTCTTGGTCCATCCTCGACCCCATCATTGAATACTGGTCCAACATCGGTCAGCCAGAGCAGTACCGCGCTGGCACATGGGGGCCGGAGTCTGCCGATAGAATGCTGCGCCGCCGGGGTCATTCCTGGCGCCGTCCGTAGGTCCCTAGGAGAAATGGCTTTATGATTATCCCCTTGCCAGATACGACCACGCGCAAAATCTCTAAGAAGCTCGTGGAGATGCAGGAGCATTACACGCTCACGACCGGACGCGTTCTTACGCTCATCGTCATGACCGAAGAAGGCGATGATCTTGACAACCTGCTCACTTCAGTACGCGATGCCTCCCACGAGCACCCCTCTCGCGTCATCGTGATCGCCTCGGGCTCCCTCGAGGAGGAAACCCGCCTCGATGCTGAGCTGCGCGTTGGTGGCGAGGCTGGTGCCTCGGAAATCGTCGTTATGCACCTGCACGGCGCCCTCGCCGACCAGGCAGAAGCAGTGGTTACTCCCCTTCTTCTTCCGGATACACCAATCGTCGCGTGGTGGCCTACTGCCTGCCCGCCTGCTCCCGCCGCAGTGCCCATCGGTGCTCTTGCTCAGCGCCGCATCACTAACGTGGCTTTCGGCAGCGGTGTTGATCAATACGACCTGCACGTGCTGTCCTCCGGCTATAAGCCGGGTGATTCCGACATGTCCTGGGGCGCCATCACCCTGTGGCGTGGCATCATCGCCTCGTCTCTTGACCGCCACCCACACGAGCCTGTCAATTCGGTGGAGATCTCCGGAGCCGAGCACCACGCCGCCGTCGACTTTGCAGCTGGCTGGCTGCTCGACGCCCTTTCCGTCCCCGTCACCCGTAAGATCTCGAAGTGCGAGGCAGGCGCCTTCCCGATTACCTCCTTAGTTTTCCGGCGCCCCACCGCGGATATCACTGTCACGGCTGTCGACGCCACAACGGTTAAGGTCAGCGTCCCCGGTTCTCCAGAATCGCTCGTGAGCCTCGCTGTGCGTTCCGAAGCGGAGGTGCTCTCGGAAGAGCTGCGCCACCTTGATTCTGATAGGACATACGCCCATGCTCTCCGCGCCTTAGCGCGCGTGCACTACAGTGTGTAGGCGTAACCTTTTCATCGTTTCCCCCAGTCTCATCATTCAGAAGGATCTTTCTGCACCATGGTCACGCTTCGCCGCGTTAGCGACATCGACGAGCTCATATCCTCCGCTGCACTCGCCTTTATTGAGACGGTTGCGGCGATTCAAGCCCCGGGCAGTGGCCTGCACAAGGACGGAGTAGCACGCGTAGTCCTCACTGGTGGCGGTGCTGGAATCGGTGTCCTGCGCGAATTGGCCCGCCTCCACGACGCTGCCCAGCAGCAAGGTAGCGACTACCCGGCATTGGCCGTGGACTGGACGCGGGTCCACGTCTTCTTCGGTGATGAGCGCAATGTTCCTGTCAGCGATCCGGATTCCAACGAAGGCCAAGCTCGTGAGGCTCTTCTCAGCAAGGTCGGTATTCCAGAACAGCACATTCATGGCTATGACTTGGGTGCGGTATCCATGGAACACGCCGCCCAAGCCTATGAGGGCGAGATCCGTGATTTTGCCCCAGAGGGCTTCGACATTCACCTCTTGGGCATGGGACATGAGGGCCACATTAACTCTCTGTTTCCGCATTCGGAGGCAGTCTATGAAGACACGGACTATGCATTTGCTGTCCACGATTCCCCTAAGCCCCCGTCAGAGCGCGTCACGCTGACCTACCCTGCTATCAATCGCTCCCAACGCATTTGGTTCCTCGTCTCCGGCGAGGAGAAGGCCGAAGCTGCGTCCCACCTCGCAGCCGGCGCCGCGGCTGAGGATTGGCCTGCCGCAGGCGCGCAGGGTACCGAAGAGACTCTGCTTTTCGTGAGTGAAGACGCCGCACAGCGGCTTTAGCGCCACGGTTCCTCCGGCCGCTTGCAGTCTAGGAAAAATAACGCCGCGTTCCCTCCTCCTTAGGAGGAAGCACGCGGCGTTAAGCGTTGTTGTGGCCGTGGACCAGCTGGCTGGCTTTAGCTGCTAAATGCCTGCAGCAGGTTCAGGGCTACGATGCAGGCGAGCCAGATGACCACCATGACCACTGTGTAACGGTCAAGGTTCTTTTCAACCACGGTGGAACCAGACAAGTTGGACTGCACACCGCCGCCGAAAAGGCTGGAAAGACCGCCGCCCTTACCTTTGTGCAGCAGCACGAAGACAGACATCAGGATTGCGGCAATCACGAGGATGATTTCCAGTGCCAAGATCATGAAATAGTTCCTTGTTTTACGCGTTCGTTCGTTTATTGTGGTGGGTGACAGCCTATGCCGCCAGCCCACGGAGAAGTGGGCGCCAAAAGCAGGCGCAATAATGCCCGATAATACACCACGTGGCGGGCCAGAAACCATTCCGACCCGCCACGGCTATTTAGCGTGATGCCAGCTGCTATGAGGGCTATGCGCCCTGGGCGGCGTTAGCCGCCAGCTTGGCAAACTCCTCGCCCTTGAGAGAAGCACCGCCGACAAGGCCACCGTCGACGTCCGGCTTGCCTACGATCTCCGCGATGGAATCCACCTTGACGGAGCCACCGTAGAGAATGCGGATGCCCTCGGCCACCTCATCGCCGCCCAGCTCACGGACGAGCTCGCGAATAGCTGCGCACACTTCCTGCGCGTCCTCAGCGGAAGCAACCTTACCGGTGCCGATTGCCCAGACCGGCTCATAAGCGATGACGGTCTTTGAGAGGTCCTCGGCAGAAAGTCCTTGCAGGGAGTTGCGGGTCTGGGTGACCACGTAATCCACGTGAGTGCCTGCCTCGCGCACGTTGAGCGGCTCGCCCACGCAGACAATCGGGCTGATGCCGTTAGCCAGGGCTGCTGCGGCCTTCTCAGCAACCAGCTGGTCGGTCTCACCGTGGTACTGACGGCGCTCGGAGTGACCAACGACTGCCCAGGAGCATCCCAGGGCGGAGAGCATCTTGCCGGAAACCTCACCGGTGTATGCACCGGACTCGTGCTTGGAGATGTCCTGTGCACCATAGGTGAACTGCAAGTCGTCACCGTCGACCAGCGTCTGCACGGTGCGGATATCGGTGAACGGGACCATGAAAGCCACGTCAACCTTCTCGTAGTATTCCTTCGGCAGAGAGAAAGCGAACTTCTGCAGGGAGCCAATAGCTTCCTTGTGGTCGAGGTTCATCTTCCAGTTACCTGCGATAAGCGGGGTACGTGCCATGATTAGCCTTTCTAAATCAGACTGAGTTGACGGTTTAAGTGCTTAGGCTTCCAGAACCTTGACGCCCGGCAGCTCCTTGCCCTCAAGGAACTCGAGGGAAGCGCCACCACCGGTAGAGATGTGAGAGAAGCCATCCTCATCGAGGCCGAGAAGGCGAACGGAAGCTGCGGAGTCACCACCGCCAACGACGGTGAAGGAGCCGTTCTTAGCGGTGGCGTCGATGATCGACTGTGCCACACCGGCGGTGCCCTTGGAGAAGGCCTCCATCTCAAAGACACCCATTGGGCCGTTCCAGAAGACGGTCTTGGAAGAAGCGATGACCTCGTCGAACTTCTTCACCGACTCCGGGCCGATGTCGAGAGATTGCCAACCCTCCGGAATGCCGTCCAGGGCGACGACCTTGTTCTCTGCCTGAGCATCGAACTCGGTTGCAGCAACGAGGTCGACCGGCAGGACAATCTTTTCACCGAAGCGCTCGAGCAGCTCCTTGCAGTTATCAATCTGGTCTTCCTGCAGCAAGGAGTTCTGGACGTTGTAGCCCTGCGCGGCCAAAAGGGTGTAGCACATGCCGCCGCCAATGATGACCTTGTCGGCCTTGCCGGCAAGGGCCTCGATCACACCGAGCTTGTCGGAGACCTTGGCGCCGCCAAGAACAACCACGTACGGATGCTCTGGCTTCTCTGCTACCGCAGCCAGGGTTTCCACTTCCTTCTGGACCAGCTTGCCGGCGTATGCAGGCAGGCGCTTGGCGACGTCGTACACAGAGGCCTGCGCGCGGTGAACGACACCGAAACCATCGGAGACGAAGGCACCGTTGTCCGCAGCCAAGGCGACGAGCTCATCGGCGAAGGCGCCGCGCTCAGCCTCATCCTTGGAGGTTTCGCGCGGATCAAAGCGAACATTCTCTAGGAGGAGAACATCGCCATCGTTGAGGCCGTTGGCACGCTCGTGAGCGTCCTCACTGCTGACATCGCCGGCCAGAGCAACGTACTGATCCAGTGCCTCGGACAGAGCCTCTGCGACTGGAGCGAGGGAGTACTTCGGGTTTACTTCGCCCTTTGGACGTCCCAAGTGTGCCGACAGGATGACCTTCGCTCCACCCTCAATGAGCGCCTTGATAGTGGGCAGCGAGGCGGTGATGCGGCCGGAGTCGGTGATGTTTCCTCCATCATCGAGCGGGACGTTGAAGTCAGAACGAACAAGGACGTGGCGGCCAGAAACGCCTTCTGCGAGCAGATCGTCCAAAGTTTTGAAAGCCATTGTGTTCTCCTTGAAGGTGGGTACTCAAGCTAAAGGTTAATGCTATTCACTTAGTAAGTGTGCCGGAACCTGATTAGCAACGTGTGTGAAAGCGCGAAATCGTTCCTTAAAGACGAATACCGGCCCAGCGCACGCCACGTATTCAGAGATAGTAGGCGCGGCGCGTGGGCCGGGTTCTAGCCTGTGGGGCTTCCACAGGCAATCACAGCTTGCTTCACTGTGCTCATTTCAAAGGGTGAAACTTTAGAGCTTGGAAGCAACCAGGGAGGTGGTGCGCACGAGCTGGCTGGTGTAGCCCCACTCGTTGTCGTACCAGCCAAGGACCTTGACGAAGTTGCCGTTGGAAACCTTGGTCATGCCAGCATCGAAGATGCAGCCGTGGGAGTCGGTGATGATATCGGTGGAGACGATCGGGTCCTCGGTGTAGCCCAGGGTCTCGCCGAACTCGCCGGTTGCGGCTTCCTTGATAGCGGCGTTGATTTCCTCAGCGGTGACGTCGCGGGATGCCTGGAAGGTCAGGTCGGTGGCGGAACCAGTGATGGTGGGAACGCGCATTGCGTAACCGTCCAGCTTGCCCTCCAGCTCCGGCAGAACCAGGGAAACAGCCTTTGCTGCACCAGTGGAGGTCGGAACCATGTTGACGGCTGCGGCGCGTGCGCGGCGCAGGTCGCGGTGCGGAGCGTCCTGGATGCGCTGGTCACCGGTGTAGGCGTGGATGGTGGTCATCAGGCCCTTCTCGATGCCGAACTTCTCGTGCAGGACCTTAGCCATCGGTGCCAAGCAGTTGGTGGTGCAGGATGCGGCGGAGATGACGTTGTGCTTCTCAGCGTCGTACTCATCGGAGTTAACGCCGTAAACGAAGGTTGCGTCAACGTTCTTGCCCGGTGCAGAGATGATGACCTTCTTGGCACCGGCCTCGATGTGAGCCTTAGCAGCCTCACCATCGGTGAAGAAGCCGGTGGACTCGATGACGATGTCGACGTTGTGCTCGCCCCAGTTCAGGTTCTTCGGATCGCGCTCTGCGGAGACTGCGATCTTGTGACCGTTGACGGTGATGGACTCGTCGTCGTGCTCGATCTCACCGTCGAAGCGGCCCAGAACCGAGTCGTACTTGAGCAGGTTGGCCAGGGTTGCGTTGTCGGTCAGGTCGTTGACTGCGACGACCTCGAGGTCATTGTTGCCCTGTGCGACTGCACGGAAGAAGTTGCGGCCGATGCGGCCAAATCCGTTGATACCTACGCGAATGGTCACTGTAATGTCTCCTCAAATAATCGAGTGAAGTTCTATTGTGGGGGCTTCCGAGACTTTGTCTTTATAGGCAGTGCGGTGGACCGCTCTTGCGGCACCGTTGCCCTGCCACTTCCGTGACGTGCTCGGTGGTTTTCCCAACACGGCCGATAGTACCCACGGATTTTGCATCCTGCAGTGTGCGTTCAGGTTCGCATCGAGGGTGCTCGCACGAAAGGGAAAAGGGGCGTACACTGGATGGGCCGCTAGCTCCTTATGGTAATTCCCCAAACCCATACACCTGCATATATGCCCGTTTATGTGGGATTGTGTTGACCCTAGAGAGGGCAAGGTGGGATATCTCACTAAAGCAAAAAAGAGCGGGTGAATCCAAAAATAAAGCAGCTATCCACGGTCATAGATTCACCTCCTATAGTCAAAAAATTGCCCCAGACGGTCGCTGCGGTGCCCGAACGGGCACAACATTCGACTGCGTCTGGGGTTAAGACGAGAGACTAAGATTCCTCGAAAAGTTCCTCTGTCACTGCCTTCGTCGTATCCGGCACACCAAGTTCCTTCGCGCGCTTATCTGCCATAGAAAGCAGGCGGCGAATGCGCCCAGCCACCGCGTCTTTGGTCATCGGGGGATCAGCCAAGCGTCCAAGCTCCTCCAAGGAAGCCTCGCGGTGCTGCACGCGTAGGCGGCCGGCGTCCGCGAGGTGTTCCGGAACGTCATCCCCCAAGATGACCATGGCGCGTTCGACGCGAGCAGCGGCTGTAACTGCCGCACGGGCAGAACGGCGCAAGTTCGCGTCATCGAAGTTGTCTAGGCGGCGGGAGGTGTCGTGGGCTTCGCGTTGGATACGCTTCTTCTCCCACGTCAGGCGAGTCTCTTGGGCACCCATCCTGGTTAGCAACGCACCAATGGCATCGCCATCACGTACCACGACGCGATCGGCCCCGCGGGTCTCCTTAGTTTTCGCCACCACACCCAAACGCCGGGCGCAGCCTACAAGTGCGAGTGCTGCCTCCTGGCAAGGACAGGTCACCTCCAGCGCTGAAGAACGGCCCGGTTCGGTTAGCGAACCTTGCGCCAGAAAGGCGCCGCGCCAAGCCGCTTCGTTATCCGCAACAGAGCCGGAGATTACTTGCGGCGGCAGCCCCACGACTGGGTGACCCGAGCGGGTCACCAACCCCAGACGCCTGGTCAACTCCTTGGCCCCGGTAGTAATGCGCAGCTGTACCCTGCTCTTTTTAGAGGATGCGGCGGGGCCTGCTACGTGGATACTGGCAGAGATCGAATATAGCTCGTCGAGTGCGGTGACCAAGCGAGTGGCTACGCTCTTCGATTCCAATTCGACCTCGTACATCACCCTATCTCCGGTGATATGGAGCTCGCCGGCGAACCTGAGGATCGCGGCAACCTCCGCCGCACGAGCGGACTGGCGCGGTACGGAGACCGCCGTAAGTTCCTCCTTGACCTGATCGGTCAATGACGCAGACACCTCGTGCCTCCCCTTTCAACTCTTGATGTAGCTCACCGCTGAAACCAGCAGTGGTGCAACTGAGCTCAAAAGGACCTTGAGCTCGCGCATACAGCACGTAGTACCGCACCTGTGAAGCGCAGTGACGTCGCAGTGAGCGATGAATGCCACTTAGTCTATCGCGCGCTCAGCTGCGGTGAGTGCCCGGGGCACCCGCCGAAGAATCCCGCTGAGCGACATAGTCGGTATAAAGCTCAGTCAGTACCTGCGCGAGCTTGTCTGGGCAATGCTTGTTGAGAGAATTTCCGTTCTCATCGGCCTGACACACATCGCGGAAAACCGCCGTAGCACCGAGCACGCTTGCCGCACGCTGCACGAAGACTCGCTCCGACTCATTCGGAAGACCAGATCCATCGACGATTACTTTGTCTACCCGCAGGTTCGGCGCATGCTGCGCTAAGACGTGCAGGTGGCGCTCAGCTGAAAAGCCCTGGGTCTCCCCTGGTTCAGCGGAAAGGTTAAGTACTACAACGCGAAGCGCATCCGAGGACGTAATTGCGTTGACAATCTCCGGCACGAGGACGTGTGGAAGCACGGAGCTAAACCACGATCCCGGCCCCAGGGTGATGAGGTCCGCATCGCGCAAGGCCGCGATGGTTTCCGGATTGGCCTGTGGCTTTTCCGGGATGATGCGCACGCGACGCACCTGCCCCACAGTGGACGCGACAGCGACTTGGCCGCGGACGGAGCGCATGATGCGGGGGTCGTCGTCAAGCCCGGCCACGTCCGCTTCGATATCGAGCGGCAGATTCACAGCCGGCAGCACGCGGCCCGCAGACTGCGTAAGCCGTCCCACCGCGTCAAGCGCCGCCTGGAAGTCCCCCAAGACCTCAGTGAGTCCGGCAATGAGAAGATTACCCACCGCGTGGCCGGCCATGGCGCCGGTGCTCTGGAAGCGGTGCTGCAGCGTAGAGGCCCACAACTGGCCTTCCTCTGAGTCGCTCGACAATGCAGCGAGCGCCATGCGCAAATCACCGGGCGGAATGATGTCCATCTCGCGGCGCAGACGCCCGGAAGAACCGCCGTCATCAGCCACGGTGACGATGGCAGAAATCGCTTCCGCGCCGGTACGGCGCGCAGCCAGAAGGGTTTGGTAGAGACCATGGCCGCCGCCCAGGCTAGCCATGTGGGTAGGGAGAGATGTCACGGAAATATTAGCTTTCGGTCATCCGAGGGGTAGGGAATGAATTTTTATCTTAACGCACCTAATCCCGGGCGATGTCACGGTGCAGTGTGCTCACATCCAAGTCCCCGCGCTCCCTGAGACGGCGAGCAATCTCCTCCGTAACCGCCACGGATCGGTGGTGTCCGCCGGTGCACCCGATGCCTATAGTGATGAAGTTCTTGCCCTCGTGCCGGTAGCCGGCAAGCATCGAATCAAACATGGTGATGAAGTGATCAATGAAGGGTTCAGCGGCGTCCTGAGAAAGGACGTAGTCTGCAACAGGTTCATCAGTCCCGCGGTAGCCCCGCAATTCAGGCACCCAATAAGGATTGGGAAGGAAGCGGACATCGACAACAAGATCTGCGTCACGCGGGGAACCATGCTTGAAGCCGAAGGACTCTAACGTGACGTGCTGCAGCTCATGGCCCATCTCGCCGAAAGAGGCCTCGATCGCGCGGCGCAGGTCATGAACGGAGAGATTGGTCGTGTCAATGATGATATCCGCGCGCTCGCGGATGGCCTGCACTGCTGCGCGCTCGCGCTGAATACCTGCCTTGAGGGTTTCCCCGTCCTGCAGGGGGTGTGTACGCCGCACTGAGTCGAACCGGCGAATCAGAACGTCATCGCGCGCATCGAGGAAGAGCAGCGTCGGCTTCATATCTAGCTGTTCTAGTTCATCAAGGGTTTCTGCCAAGGAACCCGGGAACAAGCGGGAGCGTACATCGGTCACCGCAGCAATCTTGCTTACCGGGGACTCCGGACTAGCGCACAGTTTGAGCAAGTCAACGATTGCCTTGGGTGGGATGTTATGGGCTACGTAATAGCCTTTATCCTCCAGCACTTTAGCCGCCGACGTCAGGCCTCCGCCTGACATGCCGGTGATCAAAATGGGTGGGGAATCAAACAGCGTCATGGCTTCCATTCTTACCACCTATTCAGAGTCCTCGGTGGCAAAATTTCTCAAAAGCCAAGCCTTCTTAGGAGGCGTGAAGATGATCAAAAACTGTTTGCGCTAGCTTCGGGCCGAAGCCCTTGACCTCAGCGATCTCTTCCACGCTGGCTTCTTTGAGCTTCTTCACCGAACCGAAGTGCTTGACCAGGTCAGTACGCCGTTGAGGCCCCAAGCCTGGCACAGCATCAAGAACCGATGAGCGCATCCGCTTCGAGCGCTGCTGGCGGTGATAGGAAATGGCTACACGGTGGGCTTCATCACGGAGGTGCTGAAGCAAAAAGAGGGCCTGAGAATTGCGCGGCAAAATCACCGGTTCATCATCACCAGGCACCCACACCTCTTCTAGGCGCTTAGCTAGACCGATGAGGGTAACGTCCACAATGCCAAGTTCATCGAAAACTGCCTGCGCCGCAGCCACCTGCGGTGCACCACCATCCACGATGAAGAGCTGTGGTGGGTAGGAACTGCGTTTGGTTTGGCTCGCAGCCTCTTCCCGCACCATCTCCTCGGCGAAGGTAGTGTTCTCCAGCTCCTCGTCCGGCACCGCGCGTTTGTCATCGTGGTGGTGTTTGAAGCGGCGGCGAGTCACCTCAGCGATGGAACCAACGTCGTTGGAACGTCCATCACCCGCAGCTTCCTTGATGCGGTAGCGGCGGTAATCAGCCTTACGGGGCAGGCCATCCTCGAAGACCACCAAGGATGCCACGACATCGGTACCTTGAATGTGCGAGATATCCGTACACTCAATGCGCAGCGGCGCGGAATCCATGCCCAGCGCCTCCTGCAGCTCCTGAAGTGCTGCGGACCGGGCAGTCAGATCACCCACGCGCTTGAGCTTGTGCTGTTTCAGCTGTTCCTTCGCATTCCTTTCGACGGTCTCCAGCAAGGCGCGCTTGTCGCCTCGCTGCGGTACCCGTACATCAATCTGGGCACCCCGCAGTTCCTCCAGAACAATCTTCACCTCCTCGGCTTCCTCCGGCAGTGCTTGGACCAGAATCTCGCGAGGAATGGCGTTACCCTGCCGCGTCTCGGCATGAGATTCTTGGTCCACTCCCCTGCGCTCCATTTTGGCGTCCTCGGCAGCCTCTTGGCGCTGACGCTCGACGGCATCCGAATAAAACTGGATGAGGAAGTTCTGGATCAGTGCCGGCAGACCCGGATCTGGTTGGCCCTCCTCAACCACGTGTGTCGTTGCCTGATCACCAGAGCGCTCGACCACCCAACCACGCTGACCGCGAATACGGCCTGCGCGCACATGGAAGATCTGCACGGCCGCCTCCAATTCATCCGAACTAAACGCGATGAGGTCTGCATCCGTGCCGTCGGGCAGGACGACGGCTTGCTGCTCCATAAGCTTGTCGATGGCGCCAAGGTCATCGCGCAGGCGCGCTGCCAGCTCGAACTCCAAGTTCTCTGCTGCCTCTTCCATGCGCTGGGTCACCCTCTTGCGCACGGGCGCGGTATTACCGTTCATGAAGCTGATGAGCTGGTTCACAGTCTCGCGGTGTTCCTCGGGACTAACGCGGCCGATGCAGGGTGCATCGCACTTGCCGATATATCCCAATAGACAAGGGCGGCCTAGCTTTTCGTGGCGGTTAAAAACGCCTTTGGCGCAGGTGCGCATGGGAAAGATGCGAGTGAGAAGATCGAGGGATTCGCGCACCGCCCAAGCATGGGAATAGGGGCCGAAATAGCGCACACCTTTGCGGCGGGGACCACGGTAGAAGAACGCTCGCGGGATGGTCTCCCCCACGGACACCGCGAGCATAGGGTACGTCTTGTCATCGCGGTACATGACGTTGAACCGCGGATCGAAGCGTTTAATCCACGTGTACTCCAACTGCAACGCTTCCACCTCGCTGGCCACCACGGTCCATTCAACTGAAGCCGCAGTGAGCACCATCTGGCGGGTTCGCGGGTGCAGTTGGGTGATGTCCTGGAAGTAGTTGGATAGCCGTGCGCGCAGGTTCTTTGCCTTGCCCACGTAGATGACGCGGCGGTTTTCATCGCGGAACTTATAAACGCCCGGATCCGTGGGGATGCTTCCGGGCGCGGGGCGGTACTCTGAGGGATCAGCCACTAGTCATCCTGCGGCATGTAGCGGGCTTCCAGGTCGCGGAAGGAGCGGACCTTGGTGATAACGTCCTGCTTATCACCTGATTGCAGGGCCCAAACCGGCACGTATTCGAAGTCAGGCAGCTCGATGCGCGCCATGCGGGATCCTTCGGGGAAGGACAGGCCGTAGATGACCTGCCACGGGTAGAAGCGGGTACCCAGGATGTTGCGGATCTCTACTCCATCGGAGTTTGCACGCAGTCGCGGTCGAGTCAATGCCAACCACGATAGGATTGAAATCACCACGCCCACACCGGGGAAAGCGAACTTATCAATCGTCGTCACCGTCGCACCGGTAAAGGACAAGCCCACCGTGAAGCCCATAAACAAGTGCGCTGCCATGACGAGGATGATCCAGACGATCGCCACCTTGCGCAGATAAGGCGAAGTAGCTTCATATTCCCAAGGCTTGGATGAGGTCAGGGCAAAAGGATCAGCGCTAGTGTAGGCCAATAACTGCTCCTCGCTCATGCGCTGTGCGCCCTCCGCAGAGCTCGATGCGGCCGGCCGCAAAGATTGCGAGGACTTATTTGCGTGAGCTGACTGTTCCCGCTCTTCATGGCCCAAGGGCACCTGTGGGTCCGTCATCGAGTTTTCCATCTCCTCATCACTCCGCTGAGGCAGGCCACGGCCTTGTCCTGATATGCAGGGCACAGTGGTTGCGCATGGCAGCCTACTTTAGGTTTGACTCGTCCAGTGTACGCAAGGTGTGCACGGTTTCTAAAGCTGCCTGCATGGCCTCCGCACCTTTATCTTCCGCGGAATCAGCAAAGCCGGCGCGATCAACTGCTTGTTCATAGTCGTTGACAGTGAGCACACCATTAGCCACCGGAGTGGATTCGTCGAGCGCGATGCGGGTCAGGCCCTGGGTGACGGAATCACACACATAATCAAAGTGCGGAGTACCACCACGGACAACACAGCCCAGTGCCACCACGGCATCGTGCGTGCGCGCCGCGGCCTGCACCACCACGGGGAGCTCAAGAGCGCCCACAACGCGCAGCGGGGTGACAGTGGCACCGGCTGCTTCAGCGGTCTCTAGTGCGCGGCGATGCAGCTGGTCACATATCTCGGCGTTCCACGTGGCGGTGACAACGGCAACGCGGAGTCCTTCACCCGAGACATTTTTCGGGGTTGGCAAGCCTTCCTTGCTCATTGTGTGCTCCTTTGTTTTAGTCTTTTACTCGATCTTCCGGCTTAATGCCTTACGAGTGCTTCTGGTCCCACTCAGCGACCTGGGGCAGATCATGCCCCATCCGGTCGCGCTTCGTGCGCAGGTAGCTGATGTTCTCCGCCGTTGCGGGGGTCGCCAGCGCGGTGCGTGCGGTGGCGTCGATGCCGAAGCCCTGCAGACCCTCGCCCTTGTGGGGGTTATTGGTCAAGAGGTTCACGGATTTCACGCCCACGTCCCGCAGGATTTGGCCGGCCACGGAATACTCGCGGGCATCTTCCGGTAGCCCCTGCTCCACGTTGGCATCAACGGTGTCCATTCCCTTGTCCTGCAGGCGATAGGCCTTGAGCTTGTTCACTAAACCAATGCCACGGCCCTCTTGCCCACGCAGGTAGATGACGATGCCTCGTCCTGCTTCTTGCACCGCACGAAGGGATTCCTGCAGCTGCGGGCCGCAGTCGCAGCGCTGAGAGGCAAAGACGTCACCTGTAAGACACTCGGAGTGCACACGAACGGGCACGTCCTCCGCACCGCTATAGCTCTCCACGTCACCGACGAAGAGGGCGATGTGCTCGCGCTTGTCGACGTCACTCGAATAACCCACCGCGCGGAACTCGCCGTACTCGGTGGGCAGGCGGGTTTCTACCTCGCGACGAATCTGCTGTTCGTTGTGGCGACGCCACTCGATGAGCTGCTCGATGGAGATCATCGTCAGCCCGTGGGCGTCCGCAAAGCGGCGCAGCTCCGGCGAGCGGGCCATGTCCGTGGGGTCCTCTTCGGAAACGATTTCACACAGCACGCCGGCTGGGCGCAGACCAGCCAGCCGGGCCAAGTCGATGGCGGCTTCGGTATGTCCATCGCGCTCGAGGACACCATTCGGGCGGGCTGCGAGCGGAACAACGTGGCCAGGGCGTGCGAACTCCGCTGGCTCAGAGGAAGGATCAGCCAACCTGCGGATAGTTTCGCAGCGCGAAGTGGCGGAGATGCCTGTGGAGCCATTAGCCAAGTCCACCGTCACGGTGTAAGCGGTCTGGCGCACGTCCTGGTTAACCGCCAGCATTGGGGGTAGGTTCAACCGCTCACAGTCTTCCGGGAGCAGCGGCGCGCAAATGTAGCCGGAGCTATAGCGCACCATAAAGGCCACGAGCTCCGGAGTGGCGAGCTCAGCGGCGAAGATGAGGTCGCCTTCATTCTCGCGGTCCTCATTGTCCACGACGACGACTGCCTTGCCGGCCGCGATATCGGCGATGGCCTGGTCGACGCTATCTAAACTAAAAGCTGAATCTGCAGCGCTCATAAGGACTAACTCTATCCCTCTGTTCCCACGCCGTGGGCGTTAGGGTGAACCATTTTCTCCACATACTTTGCAACCACGTCTACCTCGAGGTTTACCCGGGCGCCTGGCTCCATGGAACCAAAGACGGTATCCCGCAGTGTGGTGGGAATGAGTGAGACTTCAAAATAGCTCTCTGTATCGGACTCTCCTTGCCCATCTGACAAGGCCGATACCGTCAGGGAGGTTCCCTGCACCGCGATGGAACCCTTTTCCACCACGTAGCGTGCCAACTCAGCCGGCAGGCTAAAACGCAATACCTCCCAGTGCTCTGAAGGCGTGCGGGACAACAAGGTCCCGGTGCCATCGACATGTCCCTGCACAATGTGGCCGCCCAAACGGGTCGTCGGGAGCACCGCGCGCTCAAGGTTAACCGGCGAGCCCTCCGCGAGTTCGCCGAGGGAGCTACGGTTCAAAGACTCTTTCATGACATCAGCGATGAAGGTTCCTTCTCCTAGCTCAGCCACGGTCAGGCATACGCCATTGACCGCTATGGAATCCCCCAGTTGCGCGTCACTCAATACGGTGGACGCGGCAATACCCAACCGCACGGCATCACCCTGCGGTTCGACGCTATCGACGCGACCAATCTCTTCAACGAGTCCGGTAAACATAGACCGCACTCCCCTTCCCTTTTAACTCTCTAAATCTCTAAATCTTCTAGCCCGTGAAACTACTAGCCTTTGAAAGCTTTCCAGTTTTCAATGCTTGTCAGCTTTCAAAGCTCTTCATCCTTGCGATATTCCACAAGTAGGTCCTCGCCGAGCTCGGTAACCGCGCAACGCCGCCATCTCTGGGCGCGGGCCAAGTTCGACGACACAGCACTGGTGAGAACGCCTCTGCCTTCGCCGAGGATGACATTTCCTATATAAGCCTGGATCCGGTCGACGAAACCTAGCTCCATGAAGCTGGTTGCGAGCCCCGCGCCACCTTCGACGAGAAGGTCCCGGGCGCCCGTGGCATAAAGCTCAGCTAGGGCCTCCTGTGGGGAGGCATAGTGCTCAAAACCTAGTCTCTCGAGGTTGGTTCTTCCACCTTGAGACACATCCCGGGATCCGATGACCACACGCCTCGGTTGCTGAGGGCGCAAGGAACCATCCGGAAAGCGCGCCGTCAAGGATGGGTTATCCGCCAAGGCTGTGCCAGTTCCGATGAGGATGGCATCGCGCTGAGCCCGGTCACGATGCACATGCTCGCGAGCCTGCTCCCCTGTAATCCACTGGCTGCTGCCATCCACTGCGGCGGTGAAACCGTCCAGACTTTGTGCAAACTTGAGCGTGACGTGCGGACGATTGAGTTTGACCGCACCCAACCACGGCTCCAGCGCATCTGCTCTCTCTGCCGGTGCCGAGAGCTGTCCCACGGTGATGCCGGCGCGGCGCAGAGTGGTCGATCCTCCCCCGGCTTGCGGGGTGGGATCCGGGTGGAGGTAGTACACGGCGGCCACGGAGGCATCGATAAGCGCCTGCGCGCAGGGCCCAGTACGGCCAGTATGGTTGCAGGGCTCCAAGGTGACCACCGCGGTTCCACCGCGCGCCTTGTCCCCCGCATCGCGCAGCGCCATGACTTCAGCATGCGGTCCGCCCGGGGGCTGGGTTGCACCGACGCCGACGACCTGCCCGGAGGCATCAAGAATCACCGCACCGACTGGCGGATTCGGGCTCGTCGTACCGCGCACCTGCTGGCCGGCCTCCATGGCTAAGCGCAACGCTTGCGATAGGGCAGCAGAATCGAGGCGTGGGTTCACAGCGTGGCCAGTCGGCGCAGCTCCTCGACGGCCGCTGCCTTATCTGGTTGTTTATAAATGGCCGAACCCGCTACGAAAGCATCGCAGCCCGCCTCAGCGGCGGAGCGGATCGTCTCGGCAGAAATGCCACCATCGATTTCGATGAGGACATCGAGGCCGCGCTCATCAATAGCTGCGCGCAAGGTGCGGACCTTGTCGAGCTGATCCGGCATGAAGCGCTGACCGCCGAAGCCTGGTTCGACTGACATGACGAGAACCTCGTCGAAGTGCTCCAGGGCATCCAACCAGGGCTCAATCGGGGTGCCCGGCTTGATGGAGAAGCCCGCGCGCACCCCTAGGTCACGGATCTTGCGGGCCAAAGTGATGGCCGCATTCTTGTCGGCCACGGCCTCGACGTGGAAGATGATGCAATCAGCTCCGACCTTGGCGTAGGTTTCCACCCACTTCTCCGGCTCCTCGATCATGAGGTGAACGTCGAGGGTCTGCGAAGTAATCCCATCCACCGTCGCGGTAATATCTGGGCCGAAGGACAGGTTGGGCACGAAGTGACCATCCATGATGTCAACGTGGATCCAATCCGCGTTGGCCACGGCCTGAACCTCCTCACCCAAACGGGTGAAATCAGCGGCCAGAATGGATGGGGAAATGATGGGACCAGACGAGTGTGCAGACATGACACTCAGCCTAGTCCCTCACGCGGCGCTAGTCCGCCACTCGGCGAAGGACGGCGAAAAACATTGCATCTGTGCCATGGCGGTGCGGCCACATTTGGGCAGAAAGCTCGCTGCCGAGGTCTCCCATGTCAGGCAGCACATCGCGCGCATCCAGCTCCTCGATACGCACCTCCGCCCCGGCTCCATGGCGCTCCAAGGCCGCATCCACGATGCCCCGGGTCTCACGCAGATCGGGCGAACAGGTGGAGTACACCACAACACCACCGGGGCGCACGAGCTCCAACGCCGATTCAAGGAGCTCGGTCTGGAGTTTGTTGAGCTCCGCAATATCGGACTCGGCTTTGCGCCAACGGGCTTCGGGGCGGCGGCGCAGTGCACCGAGGCCGGAACAGGGGGCGTCGACAAGCACGCGGTCGAAGCCTGCGCCGAGACTCGGCGCACGGCCATCCGCACGATGCACATGGACGGGTAGATCACCCACCGTCTTTTCCACCAAGGTGGCCCGATGCGGAGAGACTTCTACGGCATCGACCTCTGCCCCCTCTATGCGGGCGATGGCACCCATCAGCGCAGCCTTACCACCGGGGCCCGCGCACAGGTCCAACCAGCGTCCGGTGTCTTCGCCGATGAGTTGAGCTTCCGTCACTGCGCGTGCGATGAGCTGCGATCCTTCGTCCTGGACCGCTGCCAACCTTTGGCGGACAGGCTCTAACGAGCCCGGGTCACCCTGCTCAAGATACACCGCATACGGCGAATAACGCCCTTCCTCACAACCGGTAATGAGAGCAAGCTCTTCGGCAGAGATTTCGCCGGGCCGTGCTACCAGATGCACCAGGGGCCGCTCAGAATCCGCTTCGAGTGCACGCTCCAGTTCCGATGTCTGCTCGGCGTTGAGCTTGCTCTTACCAGCGGTGTCCAGCAGGCCCAAGGCGCGTCCGAAGGAGCGGGCAATCCACTCCGGGTGAGCGTGACGGAAGGCCACGGCCGCGATCTCTTCCTTCGGAGAAAGTTTGTCTAGCCACTCGTGCGCAGGCGTGCGGGTGATGGTGCGCATAATGCCGTTGGCAAAGCCCTTGGCCTTTTCGTGGCCAGCTGCCTCCACGAGGCGGACGGTGGTATCGACCGCCGCATGCGCTTCAACGCGGGTGTACAGCACTTGGTAGGTGCCCATTCGCAAGGCGGTGAGAACGTCAGGTGCAATGGCCTCTAAGCCGCGCGAAGCGCACTCGGCGATAACGGCATCAAGCACACCTTCGCTGCGCAGCGTGCCGTAGGTGAGTTCCGTAGAGAAGGCTGCATCACGGCCGCTCAGGTTGTTCGCACTCACTGCCTTTGGCAGCGTGAGGTTGGCAAAAGCATCATCGGCCTCCACGCGCTGCAGCACTTCGAAAGCTACCGCGCGTGGGACATCGACTCCGCAGTGCCGCGCTGCGGACATGAAGGACGCCGACTGTCCGTCCCGTCGGTTGTTATGGCGCTGCCCGCCTCGATGCTCTCGCTTTCCTTTAGCCTGGCGGTTCGTACCGCCACGTGCGGTTCTGCGTCCACCGCCGCGCTGCTGTTCGGCGCGCTCGGAGCGAGCTGCCGGATCACCGGACTTACTGCGGGATCGGAAACCTCTACTCATGAGAACTTCACCTCATTCTGGCCGCCCTCTGCTGCCTGGGCAGCCTGGCTGGAAAGCCCTCGGCCCCAGTCGGCGGCATTCATCATCTTCTTACCTGGTGGTTGGATCTGGCCTAGGCGTACCGGGGTGCTCCCAGTACCGACCATAACCTCCTTCTTCGCCACGTGTACTTCGCCCGGTTGCAGCGACGTCAACGCGATAGCGTCTGGCAGCTCCTCTAATTCCGCTGGCTCCACGACGCTGACCGGACCCACCTTTAAGCGCGACTCCCCTAGCAGAGTCCACGCGCCCGGCCCTGGAGTATGCGCGCGGACGTGGCGATCGACAATGTCGGCCTGCGCGGTCCAATCTATCCGGGCGTCTTCCGTGGAAATCTTGTGCGCGTAGGTGGCCTCACCCTCCTGCGGCTGCGGGGTGATGCTGCCATCTTCCAAACCATTCATCGTCTCGACGAGAAGATCACCGCCGGCATACGCCAACCGCGTCAGCAAGTCATCCGCGGTATCGGTGGGTTGGATTGTCTCTTCCATGGTGGCCAAGATGTCGCCGGTGTCCAGACCTTGATCAATGCGGAAGGTAGTAGCACCTGTTCGCTTATCTCCCGCAGCAATGGCGGCCTGCACTGGGGCGGCACCGCGCCACGCTGGAAGAAGGGAAAAGTGGAGGTTGACCCAGCCGTGCCGGGGAAGGCTCAACAGGTCCTCGGTGATCAGATTTCCGTAGGCGACTACCGGAATCGCCTCGGGGGCGATCTCTGTAAGCCGTGCACGCAACGCATCGCCGTCCTCGGTGCCCTGCTTGAGAGTGGTTGGCGTGAGCACCTCGATGCCGTGTTCCTCAGCTAGGGCTTTCACGGGGCTCGGGTGCAAGCTGCGTCCGCGACCACGGCGGGCGTCGGGCCGAGTGATGACTGCAGCTACTTCATGATGGGACTCGATGAGCTTCTGCAAAGCCACAACAGCGGGCTCGGGGGTTCCGGCAAAAATAATGCGCACTGTGAGAGCAGGCCTTTCTTAGTTCACGTTGTTTGGGTTCTAGTTTTTAATCGATGCGTGGCCGCACTGTCGTTCGAGCGTGCGGCTATGAGTTGAACCACTCCGCTTGGCGGATGGTCTTCATGGATTCTTTGCGCAAGTCGTCGCTCAGGCGCTGGAGGAACAAGACACCGTCCAGGTGATCTGTTTCGTGCTGTATGCAGCGCGCCATAAGCCCCGAAGCCAGCATCGATACAGGCCGGCCCTGCGGGTCATAGCCGCGCAGTCGCACCGTGGAGAATCTCTCGGTGGCCTGCGAAATACCTGGGATGGAGAGGCAGCCCTCAGTTCCTAACTGCGTTTCCTCCCCAACCGCTTCCCACTCCGGGTTAATAACCGCACCGCGCAGGCCGTGCTGGAAGTGCGAGCAATCGAAGACAAAGATGCGTTTGGTCACGCCGATCTGGTTGGCAGCTAATCCGACTCCCCCAGCATCTTCCATGGTTTCCAGCATGTCCTGGGCCAAGCGTTCCAGTGACGGCCCGAACTCGGTGATCTCCTCGGCACGGGTGGTCAGGACCGGATCGCCATAAAGGCGAACCTCGCGCACGGTCATAGTGGTACTCCTCGAGGGCTAAACAGTGTGTCGGCTACCGAGAATAGTTCACCTCCAGCAGCGCGCGCCCGCCAGGGGTGAAAAGGAAGCACCTGTTAACCAATGTTGATTGGATCCACGGTAATGCGCAGCGGCAGCACATCCTTGCGTGCACTGCGCACGGAATTAGCCCTTCTCAAAGCCTGACCAAGCTCTGAACGCGGACCTAGCGGGGTACGAATCAGTAGGCGCTGCGGCTCACCGCCGCGCTCATGGTCATAGTCACCGGGCAAGCTCACTCCCGGCGGCAACGGGACGGGTCCGAGAAGCTCCGCATGTTCCGGCAGTTCCGCCAACTCCAAAAAGGCATCGAGGGAGGCATCGGCGCCGTCGACGGCCGCCATATGCACGGCCGGTGGAAAGCGTACCTCACGGCGTGCCTGCAATTCTGCTGCTGCAGCCCCCACCATGTCCCAGCGGCTCAAGAAGCCCACTAGTGGCAGCTGCTCATCGGCGGCAACAATCCCCACACCGCCGTCGCGAGCCGGCGCGACGAGAGTGGCCGCAGCCGCCCACTTGGCCAAAGTGTCCTCCGTGGCTCGCAGATCCTGGCGGCCCAGCAGCGCCCCGGTTTCCACCAAGAGAGCGGCGCCATAGAGCCCGCCCTCCGCGATGCGCGGTTCCGCGCCGGGTGTGGCGATAACCAGCGCGGGGCCGGCTGGGATCTCATCGAGGATGGTGGCGCCGCCCGACTGAATCACCCTGGTATTAGGAAATGCGCGGCCCATCTCTTCCGCTGTGCGCTCAGACCCCAGCACGATGGCGCGCAGCCGCGGCGAGCCGCATTCGGAGCACCGATAATGCGCGTCGACGCGCCCACACCACCGGCACGTGGGCAGCGCAGCCGAATCTGTCGATTCATCCCTCGAAGCACCAGCGGAAGGCAGGCCTAAGGGGCCATTGCAATGGCGGCAACGCGCCGGGGACGCACAGTGCCCACACGCCAAAATCGGCGCGTATCCCTTACGCGGGACCTGCACGAGAACGGGCTCACCGCGATCGAGCGCTGCACGTGTGGCCTGAAATGCCGGGCCGCTGACAGCCGTGGTCCCGCCCTGCATGTGGCGGGCCAGATTAATCCCGTACGCACCCACCGCAAGGATATTGGGGCGCCTCTTCTCCAGCGCCGTATCGCTAGGGAGAAGATCGTGAGCCCACCCCGATTCAACAAGCAACTGTGCTTCTGAGGTGCGCGCATGGCCGGCAAGGATAAGGCTGCAGCCTTCCTGCGCCGAGCGGGTGCTGAGCACCTCCCGCGAATGGGCATAGGGCTTGAGGTTATCTACCAAATTATCGTCGCCGTCATTGAGAACAACGGCCAGCTTGAGGTCCTTGACTGGGGCGAAGGCTGCGGAGCGAGTACCAATGACGATCCGTGCTTGACCAGTTAAGGCGGAAAGGTAGCGACGATAACGGGCCTGGGGCCCAGTACTATGTGCGAGGACAGTGATCTGCTTGGCGGAGACGTGGCGGCGAAACGCCGCCTCCAGGCAATCCAAGTCACGCTGATCGGGGACGACCATGAGCACGCCCCCGCCCTGCAGCGCCACGCTGGTGCCGAGGGCTGCCAAAGCGCCGGCCCAGTCTTCCCCGGGTGCAATCTGCCAGGCTGCCCGGGCAATGTGCCCCGACAAAACCGAATCTACGAAGGACTCACCGTGCTGATAGCCCGACCACGCGGAGAGATCCGGATGCTCGGCAGTACCAAGTTCCTCCCACGGCGTATCGACGTCCGCTTCTTCGGCCTTGGCGTGGCGCGCCGGGATCGCGGTGCGAATGATGTCGGAGCGCACGCCGCCATAACGCGCCGCGAGGGATTCGATGAGCGCCGACATTGTCGGGGTGTACACCGCGTAGGGAGAAATGACGCGGTCGATATAGCGAAGCGAACCCGCGTAGTCGGAATCGCTAGCTCGCGACAACAAGATGGCGTCTACCAGACGGCCGTTGAACCGGATACGCACCCGTACTCCGGGCTGGGCTGCCTGTGAGTCCGATTCATCGATGAGGTAATCGAACTCTCGGTCTAGGTGAGCTACCCCTAACAAAGGCAACACCCGCGCAACCGGTTGCTGGGCGGCGGGTGTCTTCTTGGGCATAGGGCCCGATTCTACAGGTCGACGGCGCGGCGCAGGTCGTCGGCTCGCGAGGTGTCCTCCCACGGCAGTTCGACATCGGTGCGCCCGAAGTGTCCGTAGGCTGCAGTCTGGCGATAGATTGGGCGCTGGAGGTCGAGCTCGCGAATAATCGCGGCTGGGCGCAGGTCGAAGACCCTATTTACCGCTGTCTGAATGTCAGCATCGCTCAAACCCTCGTGGGCAGTGCCGAAGGTCTCCACATACAGACCGACCGGCTTTGCACGTCCAATGGCGTAGGCAACCTGTACCTCGGCGCGGTCTGCCAAGCCAGCGGCCACGATGTTCTTAGCCACCCAGCGCATAGCGTAAGCCGCGGAACGGTCCACCTTACTTGGGTCCTTACCGGAGAACGCACCGCCGCCGTGGCGAGCCATACCGCCGTAGGTATCCACGATGATCTTGCGGCCGGTCAAGCCCGCATCACCCATCGGGCCACCCAGAATGAAGGAGCCGGATGGGTTGATGAGAAGCTCAGTATCTTCGGTGTAGTACTGGCCCAGGTCAGCATCGCTGACGACCCACTCGACGACGTGGGTGCGAAGTTGCTCGGCCAACCACTCCTGGGTCACTTCCGGATCATGCTGCGTGGAGATGACGATCGTCTCCAAACGTGTCGGCACATCATTTTCGTCGTAAGCGAAGGTGACCTGAGTCTTTCCATCCGGGCGCAGCGAAGGCACAATGCCTTCCTTACGGACGTGGGTAAGACGGCGCGAAAGGTGGTGAGCCGTCGAAATCGGCAGCGGCATAAACTCTGGAGTTTCGTTCGTTGCGTAGCCGAACATGAGGCCCTGATCACCAGCGCCATACTGGTCATCATCCTCAAACGTTCCCGAACGCACCTCTGTGGAGGCGTCGACGCCGGCCCCAATCTCTTGGGACTGTTCACCAATGGCCACGTTGACACCACAGGTATGGCCATCAAAGCCCACATCGGAAGAGGTAAAACCGATCTCTACGAGGGTCTTGCGGACGATCTGCGGGATTTCAACATAACCGGAGGTACGCACCTCGCCCACGACGTGGACTTGGCCCGTCGTCACGAGGGTCTCCACAGCAACGTGGGCGTCAGGATCTTCCTCCAGAAGGGCGTCAAGAATGGCGTCCGAGATCGCGTCACAAATCTTATCCGGGTGACCTTCTGTCACGGATTCGCTAGTAAAAAGGCGCACTGCCTGAGCAGCTTTATCAGTCACAAATCTTCCTTAAACTAATTCTGCGCGCCGTGGGCAGGACTTCGCCTCGCCCACGCCTCGGCTGTTAACACCGCCCCATCGTAGACCAAGCGGTCTACAGCTGCAAGAACGAGTGCTACTTTTCCAATATTTCATTCACCACATCAAGAATCTGTGCGGCCACAACCTGCTTTGAGCCCGGGGCAACCACCACTGGTTCGGAAGAGCGACGAAGGATCCACCCGGCACTTGTGGCTTGGCCAAAGACCTTGCCCTCCCCGACCTCGTTAGCCATGAGCACATCACAGCCCTTCTTCATAAACTTCTGCTGGGCATACTCGAGCACGCTAGTAGTCTCATCACCAGTCTCGGCAGCAAAGCCAACGATGATTGCCTCGCGCTTTAGTTCACCATTCTCTCGCCGCTGCACCAGCCCCTTGAGTATGTCCGGGTTCTCCACTAGCTCCAGGCTAGCCAAATCATCATCGGCTGCGCCCTTCTTCATCTTCGAATCCGCGACGGACGCTGGACGGTAGTCGGCGACAGCCGCGGCCATGATAATGATGTCGGCATCGGCAGCTTCCCTATTCATCGCCTCCTGCATATCCCGCGTCGATGTCACGCGCACCACGGAAGCGCCTGCAGGGATGGGAAGCGCTTCAGTATTTCCAGCGACAATAGTGACATCCGCCCCGCGTTGCGCAGCGATCTCCGCCAAAGCAAAGCCCTGGCGTCCAGAAGAGCGGTTGCCAAGGTAGCGCACTGGATCGAGGTTCTCTTGGGTACCTCCGGCAGAGATCACAACCTTCCGGCCCTGCCAATCATGCTCCACGCGGTACCCCGCGATAATCGTGCGAGCAAACTCCGCTATCTGCTCCGGATCCGGCAGGCGGCCGGCACCCGTATCCGTGCCGGTGAGACGACCATGCGCCGGCTCCATCACGGTGATGCCGCGGCGGCGGAGCGTGGCCACATTCTCCTGGGTTGCTGGGTTCAGCCACATCTCAGTATGCATTGCGGGGGCAATGATGACGGGGCACGTAGCAACGAGAATAGAAGCGCTCAACAGGTCGTCAGCGCGGCCACAGGCCAACCGTGCGATAAGATCCGCGGTGGCAGGGGCAATGACGACCGCATCAGCCTGCTGCCCCAAGGAAACGTGTTGGACCTCATCCACGGCATCAAAGACGGTTGTGGAGACGGGATGTCCTGACAAAGCTTCGAAGGTGGCTGCCCCTACGAAGTTCAACGCGGCCTCCGTGGGAACGACGCGAACATCATCGCCGTGCTCTTTAAAATCCCGAATAAGGTGACACGCCTTATAGGCAGCAATTCCGCCTGCCACGCCGACAAGGATCCGGCGGCTCCCCGTGGACTTGGCCGGCGCAGGTCTCAACTCTGAACTATCTGGGGTTTTCTGTACGTCCTTCACTCGGCCGATAGTACCCAAGACACAGCAAACCCACCGAAGCGTCTGGGAAACACTTGGGTGGGTTTTGATTCAGAATGGCGCTAAGACACTTGAAGAAGATGCCCTTTTGCCTTCACGATGAACGGGCTAGTTGCCTTCCTCGTGGTCCAGCAGGCCAGCGTCAATCTCGCGGAGGGCGATGGACAGCGGCTTCTCACCCGGTTCCGGGGTTACCAGCGGTCCGACGAACTCAAAGACGCCTTCATCCTGTTCCTGGTAGTAGCTGTTGATCTGGCGTGCGCGCTTAGCGGCGAAGATCACCAGAGCGTACTTGGACGAGACCTTGCCCAGCAGTTCATCAATCGGCGGATCGGTAATACCCGTCGGCGGATCGAATACTGGCTCCGGCTTCACGGCCTCAGAATTGGCAGGTGTGGTCACGTTGGTCACATGCACCTTTACTGTTGGTAGATGGTCAAAATCGTGGTCTATCCACGCAGGATAGCACTAATTGCAGCAACGGCCTCATCGAGATCTTCATTCACAACGATGTGGTCGAATTCCTTTTGCGCGGCAAGTTCCGTCTCTGCAGTATGCAGTCTGCGGTCAATGACATCCTGCGGTTCGGTCCCGCGCCCAGTCAGGCGTTCAACCAGAACTTCCCAGGACGGTGGGGCAAGAAACACGGTTTCCGCCTCCGGCATCGCCGCCTTCACGTTGCGAGCGCCTGCAAGATCAACCTCCACCAACACCGGACGGCCGGCCGCCATCGCTTCCTGCACCGGCTGAGCCGGCGTCCCGGAGCGCTGCAAACCACCGTGGATCTCAGCCCATTCGAGCATGTCACCGGCATCAATGTGTTCTTGGAAAGCCTCCGGGGAGACAAAGAAGTAATCCACCCCATCAGTCTCGCCGGGACGGGGTTGGCGCGTCGTCATTGAGACGCTGAAGTAGAGGTTGTCAACATCATCACGCAGGCGCGAAACCACAGTGGACTTACCCACAGCGGACGGCCCGGCCAAAACGACCAGGCGCCCGCGTGCAGTTTCGTCAGCCATTGTGCTAATTACTCGCCGTAGCCGAAACGCTCGAGCAGGGCGCGACGCTGACGGTCACCCAGGCCACGCAGGCGGCGGGTCTGAGCAATCTCCAGGTCCTCCATGATTTCCTTGGCCTTGACCTTGCCAACCTTCGGCAGAGCCTCGAGGAGAGCGGAGACCTTGGTCTTGCCGATGATCTCGTCGGTCTCGGCCTTCTCCAGAACTTCCTGCAGGTTGGTCTCGCCGCGCTTCAGCGCAGCCTTGAGCTCAGCGCGAGCCTTGCGGGCCTCAGCGGCCTTTGCGAGAGCTTCTTTGCGCTGCTCATCTGTCAACTTGGGAAGGGCCACGGGTTTCCTCCGATTTCATTAGTACGAACATTGTCATCTGATGGCTAGCACCAGAATCTCGGCTCACGGTGGGAAGATTTCCCCAGCGCGGGATAGCTTTTGCTACCTCCACGAACCGACTTCTGGCAATCCTAGCACTGGTCTGTACGCGGTGACGTAACGCGGCCCCTTTCTTTTAAAGGTTCCTGCACGTCAACGCACATGCCTTAAACAAAATACCAGGTAAACAGCGCTCCTGTTAATCCAGCGCGCTGTTAATTACCCGTCGTCTTAGTCCCGAAACTCTGAGGCGGTGTCGATAACGGCTTTGCGCAGGTCAGTAACCTCGGGGCCCGCCGAAAGGATGGCCCTGGAGACGTTAGCAAAGCCCAGTTCAGGCGCCGCAGAGGTGAGTTGCCTAACATCTGCGGGCGTTGCGCCTTGCGCACCGACGCCCGGCAGCAGCACTGGGCCGTTTAATTGGTCTAATGCAGGCGGAGCCTCCAACGTCGCGCCCACGACCACGCCGAGAGCACCCACGGTGTTGTTTGGCCCCGCCGCAGACGCATTGCGCTGAGCAAGCTCATCGACGACTCGTTGCGCCACGCTGCGGCCGCCCACGCTCAGCGACTGCAACGCCACGGCCTCTGGGTTAGAGGTTGCCGCAAGGACGAAGACTCCACGCCCAGTGTCCTCCGCTAGGTCGAAGACTGGCCTCAATGCACCCACGCCGAGGTAGGGCGAGACCGTTACTGCATCGGAACACAACGGCGAGTCCTCCCCCAGCCAGGCCTGTGCGTAGCCGGCCATGGTGGAACCGATGTCTCCGCGCTTAGCATCGGCCAGGCTAAGACAGCCCTGTTCCCGAAGGCCCGCCAGGGCCTCCTCGAGTACTGCGAAGCCGCGGGAGCCGAAACGCTCAAAAAAGGCCACCTGCGGCTTCACCACCGCGGCGGTCTCGGCGAAGGCTTCCACGCAACGCAACGTAAACGTGCGCAAACCGTCCACATCAACCGACAGGCCCCAGGCCTCCAGCAGGTGCGGGTGCGGGTCGATGCCCACGCACAGGCGCCCGCGCTCCGCACCGGCTGCCACGAGGCGTTCACCGAAAGACGGCGTCTTCCTAGTTTGCTGGGTCATGCTCAAGCTCCTGCAGCGCGCGTACCTTGAGGTCTCCGCGCCGCAAGGCCTCGATGCCCTGCACGGCGGCGGTCACGCCCTGGACGGTGGTCACCAACGGAATGCCCACAGATACGGCAGCAGCGCGGATGTCATAGCCGTCGTGCCGGGCGCCGGCGGAGCCTGCCGGGGTGTTGAGGATGAGATCAACCTTTCCAGCGAGAATCTGGTCCACGATGGACTCCTCGCCTTCCGTGGCCTCCGAGACCTTCACCGCCACCTCGCACTCCACGCCGTTGCGACGCAACATCTGCGCAGTACCTGCCGTAGCGACGATGGTGTAGCCCATGTAGGCCAGCCGCTGAATCGGGAAGATAAGCGTGCGCTTATCGCGGTTAGCTACGGAGACGAACACGGTTCCCTCGGTGGGCAGCTCGCCGAAGGCGGCCATCTCACCCTTGGCATAGGCAGCGCCGAAGTTATCAGCCAAGCCCATCACCTCACCGGTGGACTTCATCTCCGGCGAAAGCAAGGTATCCAGCAGCTGGCCGTCGGGGCGACGGAAGCGGTTGAACGGCAACACAGCTTCCTTGACGGCAATCGGGTGCTCCAGCGGCAGGGAACCACCGTCGTAAGTCGACGGGATGATGCCTTCTTCGCGCAGCTCGGCGATGGACGCCCCCAGCATGACGCGCGCGGCGGCCTTGGCCAGCGGCACGCCGGTGGCCTTGGAGACGAAAGGCACGGTGCGGGAGGCACGAGGGTTGGCCTCGATGACGTAGAGAGTGTCATCCTTCAGGGCGTACTGAACGTTCATCAGGCCCTTGACGCCGATGCCGTGCGCTAGGCGACGCGTCGACTCCCGCACCTTCTCAATATCCTCCGGGCCCAGGGTCATCGGCGGCAACGCGCAGGAAGAGTCACCGGAGTGGATACCGGCCTCCTCGATGTGCTCCATCACGCCGCCGAGGTAGACCTCCTCGCCGTCGCACAGCGCGTCGACGTCAATCTCAATGGCGTTATCCAGGAAGCGGTCAACCAGGACCGGGTGATCCGAGGTGATCTCGGTAGCGCGTTCAATGTAATCGCGCAGCGAATCTTCGTCGTAGACGATCTCCATGCCGCGGCCACCCAGCACGTAGGACGGGCGGACCAGCACCGGGTACCCGATGTTTGCGGCAACCTGACGCGCCTCTTCAAAGGAGGTAGCGGTGCCGAAGGCCGGTGCGGGCAGCTCGGCTTCGGCGAGAACCGTGCCGAATTCACCGCGATCCTCGGCCAAGTCGATGGCGGCGGCCGAGGTTCCCACGACCGGAACGCCAGCAGCCGTCAGGCGCTCAGCCAGGCCCAGCGGGGTCTGTCCACCCAGCTGAACGATGACGCCGGCAACCTCACCACACGCGGCTTCCGCGTGGTAGACCTCCATGACATCCTCGAAGGTCAGCGGCTCGAAGTAGAGGCGGTCTGCGGTGTCATAGTCAGTCGATACTGTCTCCGGGTTGCAGTTGACCATGACCGTCTCGTAGCCCTTACGGGAAAGCTCCAGGGCGGCGTGCACGCAAGAGTAATCAAACTCGATGCCCTGGCCGATACGGTTCGGGCCGGAGCCCAAGATGATGACCTTGCCCTTGGTCTTCTCACTGCTCTCGCGCACCTCAGACTCAGCGTTCGGGTCCATTTCATAAGCGCTGTAGTGGTACGGGGTCTGGGCCTCAAACTCACCCGCACAAGTGTCAACGGTCTTGTACACTGGGCGAATGCCCAGAGACCAGCGCAGGGAGCGCACGCCGTCTTCACCGGCAAACTCTGGGCGAAGAGCCGCGATCTGGGCGTCGGACAGCCCGAAGACCTTAGCGCGGCGCAGTAATTCAGCGTCCAGGACCGGCGCGCTCACGAGCTCCTCGCGGAACTCTACGAGCGCCTCAAGCTCGGCGAGGAACCACGGGTCGATGTGCGAGTGCTCGTACAACTGCTCCACCGTGGCACCAAGGCGCAGAGCCAGCTCGACATCATAGATGCGGCCCTCGGTCGGGCGCTCCAGGTCCTTGAGAACGGCCTCCACGTCCGTTGCGCGCTCCCCAGCGAAATACTCATCCGGCTTGGTCCAGAAACCAGAAGGCTTGCCCTCCAGCGAGCGCATGACCTTATTCAGGCCAGAGATGTAGTTGCGGCCGATACCCATGGCCTCGCCCACAGACTTCATCGTGGTGGTCAGGGTGTCATCGGCGCCCGGGAACTTCTCAAAAGCAAAGCGCGGAGCCTTGACAATGACATAGTCAAGCGTTGGCTCGAAGGCCGCCGGGGTCACGCCGGTGATATCGTTTCGCACCTCATCCAGGGTGTAGCCAATAGCCAGCTTGGCAGCCAGCTTGGCAATCGGGAAACCGGTGGCCTTAGAGGCCAGCGCGGAGGAGCGGGACACACGCGGGTTCATCTCAATGGTGATGATGCGGCCGTCATCCGGGTTTACAGCGAACTGGATATTGCAGCCGCCGGTGTCGACGCCGACCTCGCGGATAATGGCGATACCCTGGTCGCGCATCTTCTGGTACTCGCGGTCCGTGAGGGTCAATGCTGGGGCCACGGTAACGGAATCACCGGTGTGAACGCCGAGGGCGTCGACGTTCTCGATGGAGGCGATGACCACCACGTTATCGTCGCCGTCACGCATGAGCTCAAGCTCGAACTCCTTCCAGCCCAGGATGGACTCCTCAATGAGGACGTTCGCCTCCGGCGAGGCAGCTAAGCCGCCGCCAGCAATGCGCTCAAGGTCCTCCTCGTTGAAGGCCAGACCAGAGCCCAGGCCGCCCATGGTGAAGGAGGGGCGTACAACGACCGGGAGGCCAAGCTCAGCGACGGTCTCGTGGACCTCCTCCATCGTGTGGCACACACGGGAGCGCGCGGATTCACCGCCGATGGAGGCGACAATATCCTTGAACTTCTGGCGGTCCTCGCCACGCTCGATGGCGTCGATATCAGCACCGATGAGCTCGATATCGTACTTCTTCAGAATACCCAGGCGGTCCAGCTGCACCGCGGCGTTCAGAGCGGTCTGGCCGCCGAGTGTGGCCAGCACCGCGTCGATTGGGTTTCCCTCTTCCTTTTCCTTCTGGAAGATCTTCTCAATGAACTCAGGCTCAATGGGCTCCACGTAGGTGTGGTCGGCGAATTCCGGGTCCGTCATGATCGTTGCCGGGTTGGAGTTGACCAGCGTGACGCGCAGGCCTTCTTCCTTGAGCACGCGGCAGGCTTGGGTGCCGGAGTAGTCAAACTCGCAGGCCTGACCAATAACAATCGGACCGGAGCCGATAACCAGGACGTGATTGATGTCGTTGCGCTTTGGCATGTGTTGCTTCTTCCTCTTCCTGGTTGCGTTCTACTTGTTCGGGGACTTTTCAGTCATGAGCTCGATGAACTGGTCAAAGAGCGGGTTGGCATCGTGTGGGCCGGCGGCGGACTCCGGGTGGTACTGCACGGAGTAGGCCATGCCATCCTTGAGCGCAACGCCTTCGATGGTGTTGTCGTTGAGGCAGGTGTGGGAGACCACTGCTGGGCCGAAGTCGGTATCGAATTCCTCACCGGCCGGGTCTTCCTTGCCCGAGGGGCTGGCCAAGGCAAAGCCGTGGTTCTGGGAGGTGATATCGATCTTTCCGGTGAGCTGGTTGCGCACCGGAACGTTGATGCCGCGGTGGCCGAATTTCAGCTTGTAGGTCTCCATACCCAGCGCACGGCCGAGGATCTGGTTGCCAAAGCAGATGCCGAAGAAGGGGTACTTGGCAGCAAGGATGTCGCGGACGATGCCGACCATGGTGTCAGCGGTAGCCGGGTCGCCCGGGCCGTTGGAGACAAACACGCCATCTGGGTTGTACTGCTTGATCTCCTCGAACGGGGTGTTGGCGGGAACCACGATGGTCTCGATGCCACGCTCGGCGAAGTTTTTCGGGGTGGCGGTCTTGACTCCCATGTCATAGGCCACGACGGTGAAGCGCTTCTCCCCTACTGGCGGGAAGGTGTAGACCTCATCGGTCGAGACCTCTGCGGACAAGTCGAGTCCAGCCATGGAAGGTTGGTTCTTGACCTCAGCGATGAGCTCATCGACGTCCCTCTCAGCAGCCTCGCCGGAGAAGATGCCGGCCTTGATTGAGCCGTGATTGCGCAGGTGGCGCACCAACGTGCGCGTATCGATTCCGCCAATGCCGATGATTCCCTGCTTCTCCATCTCCTCCGACAGAGAGCGGGCGGCACGCCAGTTGGAGACGCGGCGGGCCAGATCACGGATAACGAGGCCGGCGACCCAGATTTTGTCGTCGTGGGACTCGTTGTCCTCATCGTTCCAGCCCGTATTGCCAATCTGCGGCGCGGAGGCGACGACGATCTGGCGATGGTAAGACGGGTCCGTCATGGTCTCCTGGTAGCCCGTCATGGCGGTGGTGAAGACTGCCTCGCCCAGGGTCGTACCGGTGGCGCCGAAGCCGAAGCCTCGGAAGGTGCGGCCATCAGCGAGGACCAGGATGGCGGGGGTGGTGGTAGTGGAAGTCACTGTGTGTTGAACCTTTCAGTGAATTTTCTCGGTGAAGGGTTGGGTGTGTGGGGATGTGCGTTGGTTACTTAAGTGTCGAGCAACTCTGATTGTCGATTATCCCGATTACTCGGCCGCCTCGCTGGCGCTTTCAGCAGCAAGGTCGTAGGTCACTGCGCCACGCAGGATGGTGTAGGCCACTCGTGCACCGAATTCCTCCCCCTCATAGGGGTTATTCTCCGACTTCGACGCCAGGCGCGTGGAATCCGATACCCACTCGTGCTCGGGATCAACGATGGTGAGGTTGGCTGGCTCGCCTACCGCAATCGGGCGGCCATGACCAGGCAAGCGAGTAATCTCTGCCGGACGCTCCGACATGACGCGGGCGACGAAGCGCCAGTCAGCCAGGCCGGTGGCGACGAAGAGCTTGGCGATGACCGCCAGGGAGGATTCCAGGCCCAGCATGCCCGGCTTAGCGTGCTCGAACTCGACGCACTTGTCTTCGCTGCCGTGCGGCGCGTGGTCGGTCGCTACGACGTCGATAAGCCCGTCAAGCAATGCTTGGCGCAGGGCCAGGGTGTCGGATTCCTCCCGCAGCGGTGGGTTGACGCGGAAGACGCCGTCGTAGGTCACCAGCTTGTCATCGGTCAACAGCAGGTGGTGCGGGGTCACCTCTGCAGTCAGCGGGATGCCCTGTTCCTTGGCCCACTTGAGCAGCTCGACGGTGCCCTTCGTCGAAGCGTGGCAGATGTGCATGCGGTTGCCGTAGTCACGCGCGAGCAGTGCATCGCGGGCGACGATGGATTCCTCGGCCACACGCGGCCAGCCACGCAAGCCTAGGCGGGCTGCAACCTCGCCCTCGTGGGCGCTCGCGCCTTCGGTCATGCGGTGATCTTCTGCGTGCTGGGCCAGCAAGACGTCAAGCCCCTTGGCATATTCCAAGGCACGGCGCATGAGCTGCGGGTCTTGGACGCACTTGCCGTCGTCGGAGAACATGCGCACCTTGGCATCCGAGCGGGCCATCATGCCGAACTCGGTCAGCGTTTTACCCTCCAAGCCCTTCGTGATGGAGCCAACCGGATGGACGTCGCACAAACCGCGCGCCTGGCCCTTGGCCCAAACGCACTCCGCGATGATCGGCTGATCCGTGACCGGAGAGGTATTCGCCATGGTGAAAACCGCAGTAAACCCGCCCTTGGCGGCGGCCCGCGAACCGGTCTCGATGGTCTCGGTGTCCTCGCGGCCCGGCTCACGCAGGTGGACGTGCATGTCCACCAGGCCCGGCAGCAGCACGTTGCCGCCCCCGTCGATGGTGCGGTCGACGCCTTCCGCTGGGTTGATATCGGCGGCGCCGATCGCCTCGATGACGCCATCCTTGATCAGAAGGCTAGTGGGCTCGCCTTCGCCATAAGGGCGGACGTTGGTGATGAGCAAGGTGCCCGCCGCAGGAGCCGAGAGCACGCCGGTGTCTGGATAAGTAGTCATGGTTTCTGAAAAGCTCTCCTCGTTGGTATGTGAGATAACTCGATTTAGATACCGGCGTTCTCGCCGTTGGTGAGCAGCGTAAAGAGGGTGGCCATGCGCACGTGGACACCGTTGTGGACCTGCTGGAGCACCGCGGTGTTGTCATAGTCAGCCACCGCGTAGTTGATTTCCATGCCGCGGACCATGGGGCCCGGGTGCATGATGATGGCGTGCTTCTTCATAGCAGCAGCGCGGTCCTTGGACATCCCGTAAAGAGCCGCATACTCGCGGTGCGAGGGGAAGAAGCCGCCGTTCATACGCTCTGCTTGGACGCGCAGCATCATGACGACATCGGCCTTGGCCACCTCGGAGTCGAAGTCATGGGAGACGCGCACCGGCCAAGTGTCGACGCCGAAGGGCAGCAGCGTCGGCGGGGCGACGAGCGTGACGTCGGCTCCCAGGGTGGACAATAGTTCCACGTTGGAGCGCACGACGCGGGAGTGCAGGCAATCACCAACGATGGTGACGTTCAGTCCCTCGAAACCGGTGCCTGCGGCGCAACGATCCGCGCCCAGGTGCAGGCGCTGGCGCATCGTGACGGCGTCGAGAAGCGCCTGCGTGGGGTGCTGGTGAGAGCCATCGCCGGCGTTGATGACGCTCGGCCCCTGCCCTTCGGGCGCCACCCAGCCGGCGAGCTGCTGCGCCGCGCCCGAAGAAGGGTGGCGCATGATGATGGCATCGGCACCAATGGAGGCCAAGGTCAACCCGGTGTCCTTGAGGGACTCACCCTTCTTGACCGAGGACGTCGAGGCAGAGAGGTTGATGACATCTGCCGACATCCACTTACCCGCCGTCTCGAAAGAAGAACGTGTACGGGTGGAGTTTTCATAGAACAAGGTGAAAACGGTGCGCCCGCGCAGAGTGGGCAGTTTCTTGACTTCGCGGCCTTCGAGGGCTTCCCGGAAACGGTCGGCCTCATCCATCAGCCCGAGGATCTCCTCGGCGCTGTGGTCGGCGATATTAATGAGGTGCTTCATTTATGCCTCCTTGCCGGGCTGTGCAGTGAAGCGGGTAAGAACGACGGCATCGCGGCCATCGATATCGGCGTTGTACACGGTGACGTCCTCGTCGCGTGCGGTGGGGATGTTCTTGCCCACGTAATCAGCACGGATGGGCACCTGGCGGTGCCCGCGGTCCACGAGGACGGCAAGTTGGATGATGTCGGGGCGCCCGATATCGGCCAAGGCGTCCAGCGCGGCGCGGATGGTGCGGCCGGAGTACAGGACGTCGTCGACAAGGATCACGGTGGCGCCGTTGATGCCACCGGCTGGGACTGTGGTGGGCTGCAATGCCCGGTGCGGGCGGGCATAAAGATCGTCGCGGTACAACGTGATGTCAAGGGAGCCCCAAGGAACCTCCACCCCGGAGAATTCCTCAATTTTTTCAGCGAGGCGCTGAGCCAAAGGCACGCCACCAGAGGGAATGCCTAAGAGCAGGACTCGAGGAGATTCACTCGAATCAAGCGCCGTTTTCTCAATGATCTGGTGCGCGATGCGTGCGACAGTACGCGCGACGTCTTTCGAGCTCAGCAGCTCGTTGGACTCCGCGTGGGTGCCGGTTTCACTCATCGTGACCTCCTTCCCCGCCTCACGGTGCGGTCTTTAAAGGATGTCGGACAATGGTTAATAGGACTTGTCTATGCTTGAAAGCCAGCACTAACCATAGCACTCTTCCGGCGTGCTGTGTACGCCCTCGCACCCCGAATCTTTTGAGGCAGGTCCCTAGACAGTGAGTTTTACTACCCAGCACGTTGTTCCAGCCCCGCGTGATGAGGTTTGGCAATGGCACACCCGTCCGGGAGCGCTCGCGCGCCTCACCGCGCCTTTCGGTTTCATGACTCCCCTGCGGCAGGCCGAGTCATTAGCTGATGGGACTTCTATCTTGGGGTTTCCTGGCGGCCTAAAATGGGTCGCCCGGCACGATTTGAGTAGGTATCAACCGCGGCGTTCCTTCGCTGATGTCTGTATCAACGCCCCCTTCCGTTCGCTGGCCAATTGGCGCCACGAACACTTCTTTGAGGACCACTCAGAGGGCACGCTCATCACCGACAAGGTGGATACCCGCATCCCCACGGGGCCAGTGGAATCGATTTTTGCGTACCGGCAGCAACAGCTTATTGAGGACTTTCGCTTTGCTCAGCGGCTGGGTGCTCTCAACGCCGAGCCCCGCACAATCGCAATAACCGGTACGCACGGCACGATAGGCACGGCTGTGGCCGCACAGCTCGGCACGTTGGGCCACACCGTCATTCCGCTCGTGCGCTCTAACCCGGGAGCCGGCGAGCGCCTGTGGCGGCCTACTTTGCCCGCCAAAAACTTGCTGGACGGCGTTGATATCCTCATCCACCTGGCCGGTGAGCCGATTTTCGGGCGTTTTAATACCGCGCACAAAGAAGCTATTCGGGATTCACGTGTAGGCCCTACTCACCTGCTGGCGCAGCTGGCGGCCGAAACATCCTCTGTGACCGCGATGGTCTGCGCCTCCGCGATCGGCATCTACGGTCCGGACCGGGGCGATGAAGTACTGACCGAAGACTCGGAGCGCGGTGAGGGCTTTCTGGCCGATGTCGTGGCGGCGTGGGAGGATGCCTGCGCGCCGGCACGTGAAGCCGGAAAACGAGTGGTGAACCTGCGCACCGGGATCGTGCAATCAGCCAACGCGGGAATCCTGCCGCTGCTGCGGGCGCTGTTTTCTACCGGACTGGGCGGCTCATTTGGCAAGGGCAACATGTGGAATAGCTGGGTCGCGCAGGATGATCTCTCAGATATGTTCGTCCGCGCCGCGCTCGACCCTGCCTGGAGCGGTGCCATCAACGCAGTCTCTCCCAACCCGGAGCTCAATCGCGATTATGTGGATGCCCTCGGCTCACTCCTTCATAGGCCGACCGTCATCCCCATTCCCAGTGTCGGTCCGGCGCTGCTGCTGGGTAAGGAAGGGGCACGTGAGCTGGCGCTGGCCAACCAAAAGGTTCTGCCCACCCGCGCGGAAGCGCTGAGCCATACCTTCCGCTACCCCGACATCGCTCCAGCGCTCGCCCATGAGCTCGGCGGTGAAAAACTCTTCGAGGCCCCCACCTGCGCACCCGAGGAAGACGGCTCCGGTAGTGTCGGGGCCGGAAAAGATTAAGAAAAATGTAGCGAAGTGAGTAGAAGAATTGACGGACACCACTAATCATGATGACGCGCAGCAGCGCCAGCTGGAGCCTGACACACCCATCGACGAAGTCAGCCTCGAGCGCATAGCGGAAATCTTTGAGTCAGAGGGCCTGGAATACCGCATCGAAGAGCAGAAGACCCAGGACGGCCAGACGGTCAACCTTTTGCGCACCGGCTTCTCCAACGCCGCCATAGCCTTCCAGCTGGTTGGTTCCTCCCTCATCGTCGATTCCGTATGGCGCGGCTCTGTCCCCGCCTCCGAAGGCCCTGCGTTGCTCATGCACATCAATGCCTGGAACCAGGACCACTTCACGCCGACGTTCCGCTTCTTCGAGGCACCAGACAACGCTTTGGCGGTCTCGGGTGCGCGTGATCTGGACGTGACGCATGGTGCATCCCGCAACCAGCTCGGCGCGTTCGTCATGTCCACCCTGGATGCCGTGTTGCAGTCCTTCGAGTGGATTGAACAGCAGTACCCGCAGCTCGTCACCTGGAAGGAGCACAACCATGACTAATCCGACAACGCCTACCGCCGAGGATCCGCACGCACTACCAGAGGTCACCCTCGACCGCATCATCGAGGCAATGAAGACCTTCGACATCGAACTCGAGCCGGTCACCGGTCGCGACGACGCCGCTACAGCAAACCTCAACGGTCTGCCGTGCATGTTCGCCGTGCTGGAGAGCGTCGCCATCGTGCGTTGCGATGTACCAACGGACGTCAACTACGCCAAAGCTGACGCAGGCCTTTTCCTGGCAGCCAACCAGATTAACTCCGTGGCCGTGGGTGCCCGCGCAGTGATCGCGGACTTCGACGGCATGCTCCTCGTACGCACCGAGGCTGACATTCCTTGCGCGGCCGGTATGACCGATGAACAACTCGCAGCCGCCCTACGCGCCTCCGTGGACGGCGTCATCAACGCCCAGAACGCCATGGTCGCCGCTGCCGAAGAAATGGCCAAGCTCGGTTCCGAGTCTGCCGCGCAGGCGGGCGAGGGTGCCGAGGGCGCTCAGGGTGAGCAGCAGTGACCGATCTCCACGTGGTTGAGCCGGTCACCATAGACAGGTTGGCGCAGTTGTGCGAGCTTATCGACGCCGACTATGCACTCATCGAGGCAACCCCAGAGCCAGAAGACGACGCTGACGCTGGCGCTGCCGCTGCCGCCGACAGCGCCGAATCCGCGCGCCGCGTGCTGCAGACCGGTGTTCCCCATATCGCAGTGCACTGTGAGCTCGACCCTGAAGGCGAGGTACTCAGCGCCTTCGCCTCGTGGGAGGGCATTCTTCCGGCACACCTCGAGCCGGAGGTGGCCGCCGTGGTGGCGGAGTTGAACTGGGCCAGCGTTGCGCCCACCCTGAACTTCCTCGTAGAAGAGGATGCGAAGGGTAACGCGGAGATTCACCTAGGCGCCAACCGTGCCATGGCTGTGGGTGAAGGCCTCTCCTTGGCTCAGCTCGGTCATTTCCTGCTGAGTTCACTGGCCAGCTTCGCTGAGATCTTCGACATCGTGGCGCAGCGCTTCCCGCTGGCTGTCACCTGGGACAAGGAGGAGCAACCATGAGCCAGGACTGGAACCAGAACCAGAACACAACCGCCAGTTCCGATCCTTTCGACATTCTCTCCGGATCACCGCTGCCAGCCGTCGACCGGGACCGCGTGTTGAGCGTGCTCAACGGCGCCGAGCTGGATATGGCGGCCACCGCGCATCCTGAGGACGCGACAAGCGTAGTTGCCCGCCTTAACGACCTTGACTGGGTCATCACCGTGGAGGAGGGCCTCGTGCGCATCGAGAGCGTACTGTCCACACAGCTCGACGCTGACATGCTCCCCATCTTCCATGTCCTCTGCAACGAGTTCAATGCGGGCGCGTTCGATGGGCGCGCGCTCGTCGGGCTGTCTGAGGATGAGGTTGAGCTGCGCGGTGATGCATGCTTCGTCACCACTGCTGGTCTGAACGAGGACCAGCTCTTTCACGCACTCAACCTCGGCATCATCAATGCGCAAGAAGCGCTGCTGTCTGTTCTGGACGCGTTTAACGCCGCCGCCCGTGAGCTGGCCAGCGACGTCGATGGTACAGAGAGCGACTAGCTCTTAGTCAGCGTCCTTAATGCGCTGGCGCTCGACTTCCGGATCAAAGTCGGGCGCCGGCCATTCCAGGTCGAGGTGGCGCAGGAGATCCACGATGAGGAACTTCAGCGCCATCCGGGCATATTTCTTGTTATCGGTGGGGATGACGTACCAGGGTGCGTAGTTTTCGTCAGTACGTTGAATAGCATCCTGATAGGCCGCCATGTAGTCATCCCAATAGGCTCGTTCCTCCACATCGGAAGGGTCATACTTCCAGAACTTGTCTTCCCGATCCGTGCGCTCGAGCAAATTCTCCTTCTGGGCCTCCTTGGACAGGTGAAGGAAGATTTTGATGACCTTGACTCCCTTGGCTGTTAGTTCCAGCTCATAGTCGCGGATGGCCTCGATGCGCCGATCCACCTCTTCTTCATCCACCCACTCGTGCACGCGCTGAATGAGGACATCCTCATAGTGGGAGCGGTCGAAGGCCACGATTTGTCCCGGCTGCGGGTCGTGTTTGCGGATACGCCACAGGAAGTCATGCTCTAGCTCCTCTTCGGTAGGTTTACCGAAGCCCACAGTCGTGGTTCCTTGCGGGTCGAAGGTGCTCAATACGTGACGGATAGCCCCGCCTTTGCCCGAGGTATCCATGCCCTGCAGGACGATGAGCACCGCTGGGGCGTCCTCACCATAGCTGCGGCCGTTGGCAAAAAGTCGCTCCTGCAGCTCATAGAGCTCGTCATCGTACTTGGAGAAGCGGGCGTCGAGCGCCGCCTTATCGCCGTCGAAGCCCGGCGTTGCCGAAGCATCAACCGAGTCAATCTGAAAATTCTTGCCCGCGCGCAGGGCGAGCGCGTCCTCAATCTTGAATTTCGCCATGGACTCCACCATACCGAGACGCTGTTTAAGCACCCAGGGTGAAAAGGCCTCGCAGCAATGCGCTGAGCGCTCCTAGGCTGGCCAGCCACAGTGATAGCTTATGGGCCTTGTCCCGAGAGACGCGCCCGGCAATCTTCTTTCCTAGGAGAATGCCCACGCACATGCCAATTACCCCACAGGGCCACACCAGCCAGTGCAAACCCTCGAAACCGCCGGAACCCAGGAAGAACTTGGTCAATACCGACGACAAACCGCCAATGAAGAAGCAGGGCTGCAGGGTTGGCGCGAGTACCTGTTTGGGCCACCGAGCGGCCTGCGCATAGACCGTGATGACCGGGCCAGCTACGCCCGCGAGCGTATTGGTGAACCCTCCCACGATGCCCGCGGAGATGGCCGGGCCCGTACCGTTCATCTGCGGGACGAACTTGCGCCCAAAGACCACCACGGTCAGCGCAATCAATAGGGCGGCCCCGACCAGCACCAACAATGCCGCGATATCAATACGGGCGATGAGCAGCGCCGCTGGGATGGAGCCGAGGACCATGAAAGGGCCGATGCGCAGCCACTTTCCCCAGTCCACATTTTCACGCATCGAATAGGTCGTGAGGATGGCATTGAGACAGGCCAAGACGTTGATCACCATGATGCCTTCGACTGGCCCGAGGAAGAGCGTCAGGATGGGCCCACCAATGAGGCCCAGCCCCATGCCTGAGACTCGCTGCAGGCAGGAGCCCGCGATGACGGTAAGGAGGACAACGAGGGGTATTGCCAGTACAGACATGTCCCCTTAGCCGCGGTAGCGTTCCATGACCGCGGCTGCTACGTGGTCTGGGAACATACCCTTAACATCGCCGCCGTACTGCGCCACCTGTTTGCACAGCGAGGAAGAGATATAGCCGTATTTCTCATCTGTTAGCAAGAAGACCGTATCGATTCCGGAAAGGCGCCGGTTCATCTGCGCCATCGGCAGCTCGTACTCGTAGTCCAAGGAGGAGCGCAGGCCCTTCACAATCGTGTCTATGCCATGCGCGCTGGTGTAGTCCACGAGCAACCCGCCCCACCAATCCACCTCGATTTCCGGGGCGACGGTACGGCGAATCAGATCCACGCGTTCTTCCACGCTAAACAGCCCGGAAGGCTTGTCGGGGTTTCCCGTCACCAGCACCGTGACCTTGTCAAAGAGTTCACTGGCGCGATTAAAAACGTCGACGTGTCCCAGCGTAATGGGATCGAAAGAGCCGGGACATACGGCGTGAGTAGGCATGGCTAGTCCTCCAGGGTTCCGGTGGTATCGGTCTTCGAGCTATCCGCACTGCGGTGATAAATCGCCATATCAAAACGCGCGATGCCAAAGGTCCGCTTCTTAAGTTTCTGACCGGTGGGCTCAAAACCATCTGGCCACTGTGTGTGCGGCGAATCCACGTGGCGCTCAATGACGACTATCGCGTCATCATCCAAGACCGGCTCAATAGCGGCGAGAAGCCCATCCACATCATCGAACTCATAAGGTGGGTCCGCGAGCACCATGTCGAAGTAGCCGCGCGGTGCGGTGGCGAGGTAGGACGAAGCCTTCATCTCGCGTACCTCAACGCGCGGGTGCTTCACCACCCCAATATTGTGGCGAATGACCTTCACGGCCGCGGCATTATTCTCCACGAGAACGACTTCCTCGGCGCCACGGCTAGCTGCCTCCAGGCCTAAGGCACCGGAGCCAGCAAACAGATCCAGCACGCGGGAATCAATGAACCCCCAACGCACATTCAACGATGAGAACAGGCCCTCGCGGGCACGGTCGGACGTGGGCCTCGTCCCAGCTTCGGGCACCTTGATGGTGCGCCCGCGGGCTTCTCCGGCGATGATTCTGGTCATGGCTTCTACCCTATCTTCCCTCAGTTTCCCGCGGTGACTACCCTAGTTTTTCTCCAAAAATCCCTGTTCATCTGCGCTCAGGTTGTCCGTTAGCTGTTCCGCTAATTCGGGGTTGCGCTCGACCAATGCGGCGGCATCAGCATGCGTGCGCTCAACGATATCCCGATCATTGATAAGGTCCAGCAACTTCAGGGTGCGTTTCGTTCCGGATTGCAGTGTGCCCAGGATATCGCCCTCATGGCGCTGCTGTAGGTCGAGCTCAGCTAGGTCAAAACCAGAGGGCGTATCCGCGATAGCTTTGATGCGCCGGAAAGACTTGCTATCAGGCTCAGCCGTCGTGTGCAGCAAGCACACCGATTCATTGCCGCCGCGTCCCACGCGCCCGCGCAACTGGTGCAGCTGCGAGACTCCAAAGTTCTCCGATTCTCGGATCAGCATGACGGTGGCATTGGGAACATCGACGCCGACCTCAATGACTGTGGTGGCCACGAGGACGTCAATCTCCCCGCGCGCGAAGCTCTCCATTACTTGGTCCTTATCGGGCATTTTGCCATGGAGCATTTCCACCCGCAGTCCGCGTAAAGGAAGGTTACGCAGTTGGACTGACATGGTTTCCACGCCGCCCTCTCCTTCAATCCGTGGGCAGACGATATAGGCCTGGTGCCCCTTGTCCACCTCTTCACGGATGCGCTCGATGGCACGGCGTACCCACTCCGGCTTCCATTCGGGAACCACTGCGGACAAGATAGGTTTGCGTCCACCCGGCAGCTCCTTGAGCGTCGAGACTGCCAAATCACCGAACACCGTCATGGCAATCGTGCGCGGGATAGGTGTCGCAGTCATCACCAATAGGTGCGGACTGGTCCCCTCCCGAGTCTTGGTGCGCAGGCTATCGCGCTGTTCGACGCCGAAGCGGTGCTGCTCATCGACGATGACCAGGCTCAAATCGAAGAATTCAACGCTGTCCTGGATGATGGCGTGGGTGCCAATCACGATATCGGCCTCGCCAGAGACAATCTCCAACAAAGCCTTGCGTTTCTCCGCTGTCTTCATCGAACCTGTCAAGACCGTGACAGTGACTCCTTCGGGAACGCTGGCGCTAATCGACGCCCCATGCTGCGCCGCCAGAACCTCCGTCGGGGCGAGCAGTGCAGCTTGTTTTCCAGCATCAACCGCCTGCAACATGGCACACGTGGCAACGAGCGTCTTGCCCGAACCGACCTCGCCTTGCAACAGCCGCATCATGGGCGCGGTGCCGCACAGATCTGCGTCGATCTCGCCAATGACTCGTCGTTGACCGTCGGTCAGAGCGAAGGGTAGCCCGCTGAGCAGCTCATCGCGGAAGCCTTCCAGAATCGCCGGCATTGGGGTTGCCGTACGCGCCTTAACATCGCGCTGCTGCAAGGCCATAACTAGGCCAACCGATAAGGCTTCGTTGTACTTAAGCCGCTGGATGGCGCGCTCCGGACCATTGTCACCCGGTTCATGGATCTCGCGCACGGCTTGATCCAGCGTCACCATCATCCGGTAGTCCAGCGGCTCCGGGATCGGCGGGGTGTGCTCGAGCACTTTGTGGATAGCGCCCATGATGTACCACGACGTCACCTTTCCGCTAGCCGGGTACACGGGAATCCATTCGCGCTGCAGGAATGTCTCCAATGAGCCGAACTGGGAGAGCTTCTTCAGCGAACCTGTCCCCTGCCCAGTGGTGCTATCCAGCAGGGATTCCTGATAACGGCCGGGATCGAGGATGAGAAAATCGGGGTGCTGCAAGCTGGGGTATCCCCGGAAGTATTTCAACTTGCCGGAGAGCATGACGCGCATGCCTCGCCCAAGCACGCGTTGCACGTAGTGTGCATTGAAAAAGGAGGCCTGGACTCCGCTATCCATGTAGAGGATAAACACCATGGCTTTAGAGGTGTGCTTAACGCGGAGATCCTCGATAACGCCAGTGATGGTGACGTGATCACCATCCTCAGCACCGCCGAGGCCCACGTCCTTATTGTGGCGGATGTAATCGCGCGGATAGTGGCTAAGCAGCTCCCCGCACGTGGTGTATCCGAAGGCGCGCTTGAAAGCCGCGGCATCCTTCTTTGCCAAGATTTCCGTCAGTGCCCGGTCATCCTGCCAGCCCAACATGGCCTACTCCACCCCAATCTCAGTGCGCAGTCCAGGCACGCGCAGAACGACGACCTCAACCCCCAGTTTACGGGCTAACTCCTCTTCATCTAGCTCAAGGCCAGTCAGCACCGTGATCTGCTCGCCGCCATAGCCCAGCTGAGTACGGCATGCTGCTAGAATCCCAGCCACGCTTTCTCTATCTGGATAAGCCACCCGCATGGAGCCGGCAGCGTCCTTCATAGCGGCGAGCACGTCGTCAGTGTGCGCAGAACTCGGCGCATAAACCGAGAGCGCCGCCAGCCCGGCCACCAGGGAATCGGTCGGAATGACAGTAGCCTTGCCTGGGTCACCGCCGCAGCCATTGGGCAAGAAAAGATCTCCCTCACCGGCGCTCTGCATTCCTTCGCCGGGCTTGACGACGTCCGCCCCCGCCTTCTCAAAAAGCTCCCGCGCAGCCCCTTCAGGAACCGCGGCAAAGATACGCCGCTGCGCTCCCCCGCCACCAGTAGAATCTTCGCAGGTGGCCGCCTGACCCGCCTGCGGTAGCGCTTCAAGCCGCAGGTTGCTGACCTTTCCCAGAGCATAAGCCTTTTCGATCACGGCCCCCGCCTCAACGCTATGGATGTGCACGCTGGCGGAGGTTTCCGTGGCCCGTGCAATGACGAGACTATTGCCCAGCGGAGCCAAGGCCTCTTCAATGTCGCTCAGGTTGCCCTCAAAGAAGAAGATGGCTTCGATCTCTGCGAGCGCTTCTCCTGCCTGCTGTTCCCGCGCCGCAGACTCCTCGGAGTGAAGAGGCACCGTCCTCGTCAGTGGTTGGCTGGCGGGGGCGTGCCCTGTGACCTGAGCGAGCAAGCACTCGAGCAAAATTACGAAGCCGGTTCCGCCAGCATCCACAACGCCGGCTTCGCGCAGCGCCGGTAGCTGCGAGGGGGTCTCAGCAAGGGCCTTCCGTGCGGCCTCGACCGCTGCTAACAAGATGCCGTGGAGCTCGGCCCCTGGCTGCTCGGCAGCCTGATTGGCGGCGGTGGCCGAGGCGCGCAGCACGGTAATAATCGTTCCTTCCACCGGTGCGGCAAGCGCGCGATCCACCAAAGTGACAGCCAGGGTCAAAGCATCAGCAAGTACCGCACCGTCCACCCGCGAATCCGTTGTGGCATCGGCAACCCCACGCAGCACTTGGGAGAGCACCATCCCCGAATTGCCGCGCGCGCCGCGCACCGAGCCGATGGCCAAGGCTTCAGCCACGTCCGCCTCACCCTTATCGGCCTCCGCCAAGGCGGACTCCATGGTGTGCGCCATGTTGGATCCCGTGTCCGAATCGGGCACCGGGAAAACGTTGAGGGCATTGATCTCAGCGCGGCGGCGCTGCAGCTCCTCCACGGTTCGTGCGGCCCACTCGTGCAGACCACGAGCATCCAACTCGGCGGGATATGACATGCTGGCTAGTTTACAAGCGCCAGTCCACCGCGGGGACGCCACGGGCCTCTAAGGCCGCGTTTGCGCGGGAGAAGGGACGCGATCCGAAGAACCCACGCCGCGCTGACAGTGGCGAAGGATGCGGGGAAGTAATGCATTCCGTCCCTGGCAGGAAGGCTTGGCAGGCCTGGGCATCGCGCCCCCACAGGATGGCAACGATATCGCGCCCCGCCAGCGCCCTGATAGCGGCCTCGGTAATCGCCTCCCACCCGAGACGGCGGTGCGAACCCGCCTGGCCCGGGACCACAGTGAGTACCCGGTTGAGCAACAGCACGCCCTGGTCAAACCAAGCCCGCAAGTCGCCGTCCGCGCGGCCGGGGATGCCGAGGTCGTCGCCAAGCTCGGCGTAGATATTCTTCAGCGAACGCGGTGCCGGCACGCCCGGCCGCGTGGAGAAGGACAAGCCCATGGCATGCCCAGGCGTGGGATAGGGATCCTGGCCCACGATGAGCACCCGCACCTCCTCGAGGGGCATGGACAGAGCAGCGAATACATCCTCGGCAGGCGGCAGGAACTCTGCGCCAATCGCGCGCTCGATGCCTGGGAGATTCTCCTCCAGAGCTTGTCGGATGTGCAGCATCCACGAGTAGTGAATGTGAGAGGTATCGATGTGGCTCACGCGAATCCCTCCCAGCCCTCGCTATAGCGTGGCTCCTCTCCATCAATGAACACTCCGGTGCCGCGCAGTACGCGGCCGATTTCGCGGAAACCAGAGGGAGCGGCCTTAAATGTGGTGGCCAACAGCGTATGGTCCTCGCCGCCAGCCAAGACCCATTCCCAAGGATCAATATCGAGCACCGCGCCGGCAGCTGCCAGCAGCGGATCGGGAGCAATCGCGTCGCGGTCGAGGTCGATGCGCACCCCGGAACGCCCAGCCAGATGTCCTACATCGCGCACGAGGCCATCGGAATTATCCGTCATCGCCGTCGAGCCCGTTGCCCGAGCGATGACTCCGCGCCCCGGGGCGAGGGTGGGAGCACAGTGGGCGTCGACCAGCGGCCAGAACTCCTCTAGCTCTGGCGGTAGTGCGCGGCCATAGCGTTGCAACAGGGCCAGACCCGCCCCGGAATACCCAATCTTGCCGTGTGCTACCAGCTTCTGTCCTGCACGCGCACCATCCAAAGTCAGAGGTGCTCCGCTTCCGCCCAAAGAACCCATCGCGGTGACGTTAATAACCAAGCTATCGCTGCGGGTTAGGTCGCCCCCGACGAGCTCAGCGTTGTACACCGCGCAGCGCTCAGCAATACCCTGCGCAATCCCCCTCACGAAGTCCACCAGGGTATCCCCCGGGGCGGCAATCGCCAGCAATGCCGCTGTAGGACGCGCGCCCATTGCTTCAATATCCGCGAAGTTGCGCACGATGGCTTTCTGCCCGATTTCCGCGGCGGTAGACCAGTCCCGCCTAAAATGCCGGCCTTCCACCATCATGTCCGTGGCCGCCACAGTGCGGGAATTGGGTGCCGCCGGGTAGAGCACCGCCGCATCGTCGCCGTTGAGCGCGCTCGGGGCTGCAGTGACAATCTCATGGATAACGTGCCGTTCACCGGCTTGATCGAGGGTATGAGACAAACCCACCGTCACGGACTCCTTTTCCTTGCGCGGGCCACGCACCACTCGTGCGCGCGTAGTCCACGTTCGTTCTTCTAGGGCTATCAGCGATAGGATAAGCCCCTATGGATACCCAATTTAACCGCACCGCTATTTACATCTCACTCGGGATCTCCATCGCGATGGTCTTCGCGGTGATTTTTGGGGCCAAATACGTCTTCACCAGCGCCGCGCAACAGCCGGTGGCGCTGCCTCCCACTCCTTCTGAGGAGGCGGACTCCCCCGAGTGCGCCGCTGTCGTCGATGCGCTGCCGGACAAGCTCATGGGGTACCCGCGCGTCGACCTCGTCGATCCTGCCCCGGCGGGCGCCGCCGCGTGGGCACAGAGCTCGGAAGACAAAGTAACGCTGCGCTGTGGTGTTGACTTGCCGCAGCAATTTACCGACTACTCCCACACCGTCGAATCTGACGGCGAATCGTGGCTCCAAGTCATCGACGCCACCCCCGGATCCAACCTCACGACGTGGTACAGCACGAAGCACACCCCCGCCATCGCGGTGACAACCTCCTCGGAGGACGCCCAAGATGAAGCTCCCGAGGGGCTAGAAGAAGCCTTCAAGCAACTAGAAAAGAAGGCTCAGAAAGCCAACCCAGCGCCGCTGTCGAAGCTGAAGGCAGGACCGGATTCCATGTGTCCCGCGCTAGAAAAGGCGCTGCCGGAAACACTTGCGGAAGGCTATACGCGCCGCACGGATGTGGGCGATAAGAACACCTGGGTGTACAGCGCGCCGGGCCAAGAGGAGATCGTCGCGCGCTGCGGCGTGGGCGCCCCAGAAAACTACCGCGCGGGTGTTCAGCTCCAGCAGGTCAACGACGTCCCGTGGTTCGAGGACACTACCCTGGCAGAGGGCACCACGGCCGGCACGTGGTTCGCGCTCGGCCGGGCGGAAGATCTCGCACTATCCGCCCCACAAGAGGCGGCGAACTCCGCACTGGTGCGCCTGAGCGACGCCCTCGTTAAAGCCACCCCTTCCCAATAGGAGCAGCACAGCTTCCGCATTCAGCGCCTGGTCTTTGCACTCGGCTGGGGAACTAGGCGCGCGCGAGGGCGGTCTGGATGAGGATATCGAGCAGCTCGGCATAGTCCACGCCCACGGCGGCGAACACCTGCGGGTACATCGAAATTGGGGTAAAGCCAGGGAAGGTATTTACCTCGTTGATGCAGTAAGAATCACCGCTGACGAAGAAGTCCACACGGGATAGGCCCGCAGCGCCCAGCGCCCGGAAAGCCTCAATTGCCCGCTGGCGAAGCTCGGTGGTCATCTCCTCACTCAACGGAGCCGGAATCGCTGCCGAGACGCCCTCGTCGATGTACTTGGCGTCGAAGTCATAGAAGCCTTCCTCAGACTCCGTGGTACCCAAGAGCTTGGCTGGCACAGAAGCCTGGAGGCTGCCGTCTGGACGTTCGAGAACACCCACCTCCACCTCGGCACCGCTGATCTCCGGTTCGACGAGAACCTTGTCATCGGACTCATAAGCCAGGGCCAACGCTGCGTCGAAGTCTTCCCAGGCAGAAACCTTGGAAACGCCGATAGAGGAACCACCACGCGCCGGCTTCACAAAGACGGGCAGGCCAAGGCGTTCCTTTTGGGCGTCGTCAAGCGTGGCTTCACCGGTCAGTACTACTTGGGGCGCTACCGGAAGACCTTCCGCGACCAGAAGCTTCTTGGTGAACTCCTTGTCCATGCCCACGGCCGAAGCCAATACGCCTGCACCGACGTAGGGGATGCCGGAAAGCTCAAAGAGGCCCTGCACCGTGCCGTCTTCCCCGTAGGGGCCGTGCAGAACCGGAACGATGACATCCACCTCGGTGTAGTGCTCATGGCGGGTGACATTGTGAATGCGCCCGCGCGTTGCGGGATTGAGGGAAAGCGCCAGCTCATCGTGCAGCTCTACCTCGGGTAGGCGCCCGTCAACAATGCCGAGTCCCGCGCGGTTGCCCTGCGTCCAGGTACCTTCCCGCGTGATGCCGATGGGCACGACCTCATACTTCTCCGGATCTAGGTGCTCCATGATTGCACCGGCGGAAATGCACGACACGGAATGCTCGGAGCTGCGACCGCCGTACACAACGGCTACGCGCACTGGTTTCGCTTCAGTCATACCGAGCAACTTTACTCGGCTTTACTCCGCTTTCTTGGTGCGACCCATCAGAGCGACAATCATGTCGTCGACAGTCACGCCGCGGTGACACACACCGTAGACCGCTTGGGTAATCGGCATCTCCACGCCCGCGCGCTGCGCCAACCTAAAGATGGAATCGGAAGAAATAACACCTTCCGCCACCTGACCATTGGTGGCGGCTGTAGCTTCCTCCAGAGTGCCGCCCTGGCCCAGGCGGTAACCAAAGGTGCGGTTGCGAGACAGCGTCGAGCTGCACGTCGCCACAAGGTCACCCATTCCAGCTAGTCCAGAGAAGGTGAACGGGTCCGCTCCCAGCTTCACGCCGAGACGGGTAATCTCTGCGAGCCCGCGCGTGATAATGGTGGCCATCGTGTTATTGCCCAGTCCTTTGCCCGCAGCCATGCCGCAAGCCAGTGCAATCACGTTCTTGCAGGCGCCGCCGATCTCCGCGCCGATGACATCGGTGTTGGTATAGGGACGAAAATACGGTGCTGCGGCAGCATGCTGGACGGCCTCGGCACGGGCAGCGTCACTGCAGGCAATCACCGTGGCTGCTGGCTGTTCCTGAGCCACCTCCTTGGCCAGGTTGGGCCCAGAGAGGACCGCGATACGGTCGGAGGAGACGCCGGCGGCATCCGCAATGACCTCGCTCATTAAGTTGAGAGTGGCCTTCTCCACGCCTTTAGAGATTGATACCAAGGTCGCTTCTTCCGGCAACAGTGGCGCCCACTTTTCCAGGTTTCCGCGAAGCGTCTGGGAAGGAACGCCAAAGATGACGATGTCTGCGGCTTCCAGTGCAGTCGCCGGCTCGGTGGTTGCCTTAATGGACTCCGGAAGTAAAAGCTCTGGGAGGTAATCGGGATTCTCGTGGCGCGTGTTGATAGCGTTCGCCAGCTCCTCGCGGCGCGCCCACAAACGGACGCCATTTCCAGCGTCGGCGAAGACTTTCGCCAGCGTGGTTCCCCACGAGCCCGCCCCCATTACTGCCACGTTTGCCATGTGCCACCTCACTCTAGAATCCTCTGCATCGGCTTTTCCCATTAAAGCACGCCTAGCATTCCTGCACGCTCGGCGCGTAAGACTGCATCGCGACAGCGAGTGGAGGAAGATGGAGAAGGTTGAAAGCTACCGGCGCAAAAGGAGCAGCATGCCCAAGGCAAAGAACATGCATGAAACGGACAAAGACATTCGCTCGGAAGTCTTCATTTCCGGACGCCACCAGGAGATCCCCGTCGATCCGGCAGATGAATTCAAGCGCACGACGCTTGCCGCCGGCGCGGTTCTCTGGCGTGGTGACCCGCACGATCCGGAGATTGCGCTTATCCACCGCCCGCACTATGACGATTGGTCGCTGCCCAAGGGCAAGGTCGATCCGGGTGAATCCCTCCCCACCACTGCCGCGCGCGAGATCCTCGAGGAAACCGGCTATAGCGTGCGCCTAGGAAAGCTCATCGGCAAGGTGGCTTACCCCGTGCAAGGCCGCACGAAGGTGGTTTACTACTGGCTAGCGCGGGTGCTCGACGGCGAGTACACCCCCAATCAGGAGACTGATGAGCTGCGTTGGATGAAGATCGACGAGGCCAAAGCGCTGCTCTCCTACGACGTGGATGCCCAGGTTTTAGCAAAAGCTAAGAAACGTCTCCGCCTCGCTCCAACGACCCGCGTCCTGTACGTGCGCCATGCACGCGCACACCAGCGCCGCACCTGGGAGGGCGACGATGACCTGCGCCCGCTGGATAAGAAGGGCCGCCGCCAAGCGGAGATGCTCGTGCCGATGCTCACGCCTTTCCACCCGACCGCCATCTACAGTGCACCGCCGCAGCGCTGCCAGCACACCGCTGCCCCGCTGGCGGACGAACTCGGCATGGACATAGCCGTGAACAAAGCATTCGGCGATGATGTCTTTGCTGAATCACCTGAGGACGCACGCGCTGCCTTCCAACGCGTTGTCGACGGCGGCGGCGTTCCGGTCATCGTGAGCCAAGGCCTGACCATTCCGGGAATCCTCGAATCCTACGCGCCGAAATTCCTTAAGGCGCCAATCGAAGAACTCAAGTTCAAGAAAGCATCGGTATGGGTTCTTTCCTTCAACGACGGTGAGCTTACCGGGGCGGACTACCTAGCGAGCCCGCTTCCTGTGCGTTAAGCACGGCATCGCCCACGTCTCTTAGAGAGTTTCTACGCCGCCCTGCTGCCTTATTCCCATCGCGCTGCAGGGCGGCGCTGCATAGCGCGAGTGAAAAGGACCATCCCTAGCGCCCAGATCGGATAGGCGGCAATGAAGCCGACGATGGGAATAAAGACAAGCAGGCTCGTGATGAGGGAGCAGACCAAGATAAAGAGCAGCGACTGCCCTAGGTTCTCCATGACCAGGTCAAGGGCCTCTCGGAAGCAGTCCATGAGAGGCTTTTCGGGGTTATCAGCCTTGATCACGGGCGCTGGCCACAGAAGCGCAAAGAGAATCAGTCCGGGGAAGCCGCCCGCAATTGTTCCGAGCATTGCCAAAATAAAGAAGCAAGCATAGACGCCGGCGCAACCACTCAGCTGGGCAAACCTAAAGTAGTCGCGGAAGGTGACCTTCTCCCCATCAGCGATCTTCCGGGAACCATTAAAGAGGTTCGCCATCAGCCAGAAAAGATAAGCGAAGGCGGCTAGCCCCATGACAACCATGAGAGGGATCCCCACGGTAGGCACCAAAGGCTCAATATCCGTGCCGCTTTCTTCCATTGCTGCAAAGATGCCGCCTACAACGGTACTCGGCACAAGGAGAAGAGCAAAAGTGATGATGAAATGCACCAGCATGGCCAGCATCCCTGGCACAGGCTGCTTCAGGTAGCCTTTGAAAGATTGGCCCACGATATCCATGGCGTCGATGGGCTGCGCACCCGCCCCGCCGGATGGATTACCAGGCACAGCGCCGGTCTGCTGGTAGCCGAAACCCCCTGACTGTTGATAGCCATAACCGGTGGCGTCGTGGTAGTCATAGCTGCCGTACCCGGTGGTGCCGCCGAATTGATTACCGTTGTCTCCGCTAAAGCCTTGGTAAGGGTTGCTCATGCTGAGGATGTTAACGGGGCGGTGTGTCCGGCGCCACAGGAAGCGGGGAATGCTACCCCGCTGGCGACACGTCCGTTAGGGCGTGATGACGCGCGGCTTGAATCCCGGACGCGTGGATTCAAAGGCATCGATATCCGTCTCATTGCGCAGGGTCAGGCCGATATCATCCAGCCCCTCCATAAGGCGCCAACGGGTGTAGTCATCGATATCGAAGGTATAGCTATTGCCGCCCACGGTGACCGTGCACGCCTCCAAGTCGACGGTGGTTTCGGTCTCCCCTGCCTCCAACTGTTTCCAGATGAGCTCAATGTCTTCTTGTTCCATGAGCCCCGTCAGCAGGCCGGCCTTGCCAGAGTTGCCGCGGAAAATATCGGCGAAGCGAGAAGAAAACACCGCCTTGAATCCGTACTCAGCAAGCGCCCATACCGCGTGCTCACGGGAAGAACCGGTACCAAAGTCCGGGCCCGCGAAAAGCACAGAGCCCTCCCTAAACGGTTCCTGGTTGAGCACAAAGTTTTTATCACTGCGCCAATTGGAGAACAGGCCGTCTGCAAACCCCGTGCGCTTCACGGACTTCAGGTAGCGCGCTGGGATGATCTGGTCGGTGTCCACATTGGAGACACGCAGCGGAACGCCGACGCCAGTGTGAGTAATAAACTTCTCCATTTTCTTCTCCCTTTCCTTAAGCGCCGGCAACGGCGGAATCGTCAATATCTGCAGGTGCGGCCAAGTGCCCCAGAACTGCGGTTGCCGCGGCGACGGCCGGGGACACCAGGTGGGTGCGGCCGCCAGGGCCCTGACGGCCCTCAAAGTTGCGGTTGCTTGTCGACGCCGACCTCTCCCCCGGCTTCAACTGGTCCGGGTTCATGCCCAGGCACATCGAGCAGCCAGCAGTGCGCCATTCGGCGCCGAAGTCGGTGAAGATTTTGTCCAGCCCTTCTTCCTCAGCCTGAGCCTTGACCACGGCCGAGGACGGAACCACCATCATGCGGGTATCCGCCGCGATGCTGCGCCCCTTGACCACCTCGGCGGCTGCACGCAGATCCTCAATGCGTGCGTTCGTGCACGATCCAAGGAAGACCGTGTCGATCTGGATATCGCGCAGCGGCGTGCCGGGCTTTAGATCCATGTAGGACAATGCCTTTTCGACGGAGGCCTTTTCTCCATCGTCACCGCACTCCTCCGGGTCGGGCACCGTAGCGCTCAGCGGCAGGCCCTGCCCCGGGTTAGTACCCCAAGTCACGAAAGGCGTGAGTGCGGAGCCGTCGATCTCTACGACGGTATCGAACTCGGCGCCCTCGTCGGTCGGCAGAGTCTTCCAGTACTCGACGGCCGCATCCCAGTCTTCTCCTTGCGGTGCGAATTCACGGCCCTTGACGTATTCAAAAGTGGTCTCATCCGGAGCCACCATGCCGGCGCGGGCGCCAGCTTCGATGGACATGTTGCAGATGGTCATGCGGGCTTCCATCGACATTTTGCGAATGGCCTCACCACGGTATTCGATGATGTGGCCCTGGCCGCCGCCGGTGCCAATCTTGGCAATGATCGCCAGAATCAAGTCCTTGGCGGAAACGCCTTCCGCCAGCTCACCGCTAACCTCAATGGCCATCGTCTTAAAGGGCTTGAGCGAAAGCGTCTGGGTGGCCATGACGTGCTCCACCTCAGAGGTACCGATACCCATAGCAATAGAGCCGAAGGCACCGTGCGTCGACGTGTGCGAGTCACCGCACACAATGGTCATGCCGGGCTGGGTAATTCCCAGCTGCGGGCCTACGGTGTGAACGATGCCTTGCTGAGCATCACCCATCGAATGCAGACGCACGCCGAACTCCTCACAGTTCTTGCGCAGCGTGGACACCTGCGTGCGAGAGACCTCATCTTTGATTTCTAAAAGGTTGCCGGTCTTAATTCCCACCGTCGGAACATTATGGTCTTCAGTAGCCAGGTGCAGCTCCGGGTGGCGCATCGTGCGTCCGGCCAGGCGAAGACCGTCGAAGGCCTGCGGGCTGGTAACTTCATGCAGGAGCTGGAAATCAATATAAAGAAGATCGGGCTCGCCGTTCTCTCCCTTGCGCACGACATGGTCGCGCCATACCTTCTCTGCGAGTGTCAGTTTCTCAGTCATGTACCTCTCCACTTGAAATCTCAATTAATGGGACGTAGATTTCATTATATGGGAGAGTATAGCGCAGTATCAGGAATTAAGGTATTGGATCGCGCCGTAGCCATCATGATGGCCGCGACCAACCAACCTTCTACACTCAACGAGCTTTGTGAGACCACCGGCCTGCCTCGAGCAACCGCTCACCGTCTCGCCACAGCGCTCGAGGCGCACCGAATTCTTACCCGCACCCCGGATGGAAAGTGGGGCGCGGGCCCTGCCCTTCCCGGCAACAGGGATCGGATCATCGAAACCGCCGGCCCGATTATGGAGGAGCTTCTTGACGCCACAGGCGAATCCGTCCAGCTTTACGAACTCTCCGGCACCACCCGTACATGCATCGCCACGCGTGAGCCGGAAATTGGACTCCACAACGTGGTACCCGTGGGTCGCCAACTTCCCCTGACCTCCGGCTCGGCAGCGCGTATTTTCGCGGCTTTTGCCGATGTCCACGTTCCCGATGCCATCTTTAGCGAGCACGACGTCGAACTCGCGCGCACTAACGGCTACTCCGAATCCATCGAAGAACGCGAGTCCAACCTCGCCTCCGTCTCCGCCCCCGTCTTCGACGGCGCCGGAAATTTCATCGCTGTTCTCTCCATCTCCGGTTCAGCCGAGCGCTTCCACCCCTCTCCAGCTGAAAAGTTTGCGGACGTACTGGTGGGCGCTGCCAACCGTCTCAGCGCCGCACTTTCCCACGGCGCACCACGCAACGGCAACCACTAGGCACGCCAGTAGCCAAACCCTCATTGCCGTATGCATAGATACCTAGCTACCTAGATACTCAGCCCAAAATACATTGCGAGACCACGCAGCCCTTCTGGACCCGTGCTGCTTGTCGAGGACAATGCCTCTCCCTTTTCCTGAACCACTCGGACCGGGTTTCCTGGCTCCCGATTAGGGCGGCGCGGTACCCATCCCTGGTGCGGCAGGCGCGCTAATTCATCTGCATGCGGCATCCGTGCATAGTTTGAGAAAGTCACTGTCCGGCCATTCCGGTTGGTCTGGGTAATACCCTGGTAAATTCCCACTACGCCCGGCTGCCCTGGAACGGAGACTGCTCCACCGCTATCCCCTGGTGCCAGCGAGACGTCGACCGCATAGTTCATCCCCGGGAAAAGACCCGGCCCTCGGACGGCAGTACCACACTGGCGGGACGCAGCCTGCCCGTCGAAGCACACTGTTGCACCTTCACCAGGAACCGGCGTCATGCCATCCCCTGTGAGGGGGTTTCCTGCCGAATAGGTTCCGCCAGCGAATTGAATATAGGCCAAGTCATGCCCTGCAGCTCCGGAAGGCTTGAACCAACGTAGCGTACCCAGGTGCTGACCCGCTTCGTTATACATCTGCTCGCCATTCAGACCGCAGTGCGCCGAAGTCCACGCTCGATTAGCTTCGACATAACCAACAGTACACAAGGAGCCATCAGCCGCAGCAATCTTTTGCCCTTGTCTGACCGGCACACCTTCTGCGGCTGTTGCAGGGGCAGCGAGAGCAAGAGCCAGGGAGCACGCGCCAGCCACCGAGGCAAGGCTGAACACAAAGCGCGAAACACGGCGCTGAGAAGACTTTTTCAACATGAGTTTACTTTAGCCTGTTTTGCCCCATGTGCACTTCACGCACCTCACATCACTCCGCTAACACCCCCAAGCACCCCCACTATTGAAACTGAATTGAAAACAAGCTTTACTGAGGTTGTCAGCTACTGAAAATTGATTGAAAATCCCCAGCCTTTCAAGGAGGAGTCATGACCCACACCATTCACGACGAGCACACGCACACCCACGGCGAAGGCTGCGGCCACGTGGCATTCCCGCACGGCGATCACACCGACTACGCGCACGATGGCCACATCCACCGCGAGCATGAAGGCCACTGGGACGAGTGCGAGGCATCCGAGCACACCGTTCACGAGGGCCACGACCACGAGCACGGCGAAGGCTGCGGCCACGTAGCCATCCCTCACGGCGATCACGTGGACTACCTCCACGATGGCCACCGCCACGCAGCACATGATGGCCACTGGGATTGCCACTAAGAGCGCTCCGGATTCCATTTTTCTCAGCTGCCTAGCCCGCGCTTACGCTGCCGGGCCTGGGCAGCTCTCCCCGTTTTCTCCAGCGAATCTCGGTACATCCCGTTAGGGTGGGTCTTATGATTTCCACGCGCGCCCTCCGTCCCGTCGCAGCTTTTGCGGCCATAGCCACCGCTGGTGTTTTAACCGTTGGATGCTCTACATCGTCCGACATGGCAGCGCCCTCAACCCCAGGCGAAATATCGGGTGAGCCAACTTTCGAGAACACATACCCGGCCTTTCAGCCGCTCAATGACGACGCCGAACTTCACGTCCCTGACTCCGCCGATGAAGGAGCCCCAGCCGGCCCCGAGCCGACGTTGCCGGGCACCGCAACCGATCAGCCTGCGGGCCAGGCTCAACAGCCGGATACTCAAGCGCAAGGTGTGCAGGGAGCCAAACCAGGCGCAGGCCAACACCAGACCGCTCAGGCTGCAAAGATGGCCACCTACAACAGCCTTTCCGGACAGCTTCCCCAAGGCGAGGCCAACGGTGCATCAGTCAACGTTCACGGCACACCCGCCACGGTGTGCCAGATGGGCGATGGCTATAACATTGCCTTCGTCATGGCCGGCGCAAACACTAGTTGCGATTTTGCGCGCTCCACAGCCGGGCGCTTGATGACTTTAGCCCCAAGCTCCCAAGATGACCTCCGCGCCTATATCCCCGCACAGGTAACCGTCAACAGCTCGGTCACACAGCAGAACTACTCGCTGACGTGCAACATCGATGAGCACGAGGTCATTCGCTGCACGGGCGGCAATAACGCTGAAGTCCTAATTGTCTAGAGCCCAGGCCGCTAACCCCGTATCCCGATCACAAAAGAGGGCGGCAAGCTATATTGCTTGTCGCCCTCTTTATTTGTACCCCGTACGGGATTTGAACCCGTGTTACCGGCGTGAGAGGCCGGCGTCCTAGGCCGCTAGACGAACGGGGCTCGTTTAGCTGTCCGTTGCGGACTTGCTAAACACTATAGGATCTCCAAAAGATTGCACAAATCGGCAGGTAAAGGACCTTTTTACACAGATAAAATCCCGAACCTCGTTGCCATTTATGGCCGCGATGTAAACTTCGACTCTCAAGGCCTAGGTGCGGATCGAATCAGTGGTTATTCCGCCGGCGTGCCGTTGGCTGCAGGGGCCGGAGCACTCGTTAGACATCGCTGGAGGTTCGGGAGGACACGTGCACTAACAGCATGTGATGCAAGCCTCCTACTTCGCTCGAGTGTTGGCTTTAAGAAGTTGTGGATTATGGCGATGCCGCCTTGTATTATCTGCTAGGGTTGCGTCGGCGATAGTGATGATTTTCAACTTCCGCCATCCGCTCTCCTTTCTGTCGGGAATGCGTTGTACCTACAGTGTATGGCCAGAAAAGGCATACCGGTAGGACTTAGGCCAATTGAGTACTGGTTCACCCCCTGGTACTCCAGTGCCCCTCCCGTCTACCTCGCCGAGGATTGAAACCGGTATGGGGTAAAACCAGACCACTCAAATGATCCGAGTACCACACCCCTTTACTTGCTACCTGTGCAATCATTACACTTGCACTAGATGCAAACAAAGGAGGCACATCATGGACAGCGACCTAAAAGTCATTGAAGAGATTCAGCAACGCACCACCTGGACGCAGGGCTGGTGGGCAGTAGCACTTGTAGCACTCGGCATCGGTAGCAGTCTTGCGCTATCCAAGCTGTCCTGGTGGTACACACTCGCAATCCTGATACCGACGTTCATTCTCGGCTTCCTCCTCAAGGACAAAATCGCGAACCCTTTTGTTCGCCCCAATCCCAACATGGGGCCGAGGAACGATCGCGCCACGTGGTCACGCGTACTGCTCCCCGTCGCCATGATCATGTCCACCACGCCGACACCTGATACATGGCCATGGATGATCACCAGCGGGGTCATTGTTTCGGCAGCAACGGCTTGGATGCTCTACGAAAACCGCAACGCGGCCATAAAGGGCCCCAATGCCTAAGGAAGCCCCCAATCAATCTCCTGAGCTGGATCCAGTTATCCACCCGATTAATCGCCTCAGAATCTGTGCGACGCTCTACTCCGCCGGTGCCACCGACGGCCGGCAAATGAAGTACAGCAAGCTCGCCGAGTTGACCGAGCTGACCGCCGATACGCTGTCCAAGCAGCTAAAGCACCTCGAAGACCGCGGCTACATTAGCCGCACCCGAGAGTACGGCTCTACCCGCGCCAAGGACGCCGTGTGGGTCGCGCTTACTGAGACGGGCACACGGGCTTACGTGCAGCACGTGGAAGCGCTCAAAGCGATGACTGAGAGACTATAGACTGCGCAGCCACTGCGTGATGCGGTCCCCCAGCTGTGGAAACTCGGTATAACCGTCACTCTCGAGGAAATGTCCCCCACCGTGGATGGTGATGGGAATGGCCGAGAGGGCGTCGGCAAGCTGCTGCGTGAGGGCGGGGTCAACCAGGACGTCGTTAGTGGACACGAAGACCTCTGTGTGAGCGATGTGGGGTTTGACAGCAGGCACGTCGACGTGGGCCTGGCCAATAAATTCGTCAAGCTCCGGGATGACACGAAGCTTCTTCACAAACCCAGAGACAATGAACAGCCCAGGAAGCTCCCACTCGCCATCCAATGCCGTGAGATAGTGCAGCAGCGCGGTGCCGCCTAGGCTATGCGTGATGATGCAGGTATTAGCGTTTGGACGCTCAATATCGTTGCGAATCGCCTCGACCCACTCATCGAGCTTCGGTTCGTTCGGTTCCGGCAGCGCGATGGTGTGAACTGTGTGGCCGTCGGCGGTCAACAGGCGTTCTAGCCACGGGAACCAGTGACTGTCAGGGCTGGCTTGGTATCCATGAACAATGTAGAAGTGCATGGTCGCCAATTATAAGAAAAAGAGTGGTAAGCCCATGTGCTTGCCACCCTTTAAGTGGTACCCCGTACGGGATTTGAACCCGTGTTACCGGCGTGAGAGGCCGGCGTCCTAGGCCGCTAGACGAACGGGGCTTAGAACTGTGACAACATTGTTTGACGCGAGTTACTGCGTTAAATCGCTATCACTGCTGGCCTACCAGGACTCGAACCTAGAATGACGGTACCAGAAACCGTAGTGTTGCCAATTACACCATAGGCCATTATTGCTGTTAACTAGCTCAGGGCTTTAACCCCTCGCTGCTCGCTGCAACGGTTTATTACTATATCCAGCGCTACCGATACACACAAATCGCAAGTTCAGGATACATTTCCGGGGCGTTAGGAATGAACCCTAACGCCCCGAAATGACAGCCATGTGAGACTACTTAATGGATCTACTCAGCGCTCCACGGCGTGAGAGCACTCGCAGCCTTGAGGCGGGCCAAAGTGGACTCCTTGCCCAGCAGCTCCATGGACTCAAACAGCGGCGGCGAGACCTGCTGGCCCGAGATCGCAACGCGCAGGGCGCCGTAAGCCTTGCGGGGCTTGAGGCCGAGGTCGTCGATAAGCGCGGCGGAGAGAACCTTCTCAATCTCCTCCGTCTTCCACTCCCCGAGCTCCTCCAGCTTGGCGATGGAAACCTCCAGCGGCTGAACCGCATCCTCCTTGAGGTTCTTCCGGGCCGCCTTCTCATCTAGCTCCAGCTCAGCGTCCGGCGTGGTCAGGAAGGACATGAGGCCATAGGCGTCGGACAGCGTCTTAATGCGTGTCTGCACCAGATCTGCAGCGAAAGCGAACTTCTCCTCGGGATAGTCTGCCGGGAAGTCGGTGTACTCAGTCAGGTAGTCGCGCAGGCGCTGAGCAAAGTCTGCTGGCTCCAGCAAGCGAATGTGGTCGGCATTGATGGCCTCGAGCTTCTTCTGGTCGAAGCGAGCTGGGTTGCCCAACACGTCGTGGACGTCGAAGTTGGCGATGAGCTCGTCGACAGAGAAGATGTCCTGGTCCGCGGACAGGGACCAGCCCAACAGCGACAGGTAGTTGAGCATGCCCTCCGGGATGATGCCGTTGTCGCGGTGATTGAACAGGTTGGACTGTGGGTCACGCTTGGAAAGCTTCTTGTTCCCCTCACCCATCACGAAGGGCAAGTGGCCAAACTCAGGCGTCTTCTTGGCAATGTCGAGCTCTACGAGCGCCTCGTAGAGGGCGAGCTGGCGCGGCGTGGAAGACAGGAGGTCCTCTCCGCGCAGGACGTGGGTAACTCCCATGAGCGCATCGTCGACCGGATTAACCAGGGTATAGAGCGGCGCACCGTTCGAGCGCGCCACGACGTAGTCGGGCTGGGTCTCCGATTTGAAGGTCATCTCGCCGCGCACCAGGTCGGTCCAGGACCAATCCTTGTCCGGCATGCGCAGGCGCCAGACCGGCTTGCGGCCCTCCGCCTCGAAAGCGTCGATCTGCTCCTGGGTGAGGTCGCGGTCGAAGTTGTCGTAGCCCAGCTGCGGGTCGCGGCCGGCTGCCTTGTGGCGCTCCTGCACCTCTTCGTTGGTGGAGTAGGCCGGATAGACGTAGCCGCCATCCTTCAGCTTCTGCAGGACGTCGGCGTAGATGTCCATGCGCTGCGACTGGCGGTAAGGCTCGTCCGGGCCGCCGACGTTGACTCCTTCATCCCAGCCGAGGCCAAGCCAGTTCAGGGAGTCGATGATGGCCTGGTAGGACTCCTCGGAGTCACGGGCAGCATCGGTGTCCTCGATGCGGAAGATCAGCGTACCGCCAGTGTGGCGGGCATAAGCCCAGTTGAACAGAGCCGTGCGGACCATGCCCACGTGGGGCGTGCCGGTAGGCGAAGGGCAGAAACGGACGCGGACGTCGGATGTCGGTTTAGTCATGTCCCCCATCGTAGTTCAGCGCCGCATCGCCGCACTGGCCGCCCCACTTGGGGGTAATTGAACCCCTTTTCCACTAAGCGTGAACTGGACTTTCTGCGCAAGCTTAACGGGACTGAGTTCCATTACCTATAGTGAAACTCTCGTCAAAGAACTGAAGAAAGGTGCCAGACTGTGGCTCGAACTCGCTATATGGCGCTTTTAACCTGCGCCACGCTTCTCTTCTCCCCCGCTACCGCCGTCGCTGGGCCCGACGACGGCAAACACGTAGCCACTCAGACACATATTGATTCCCCCAAAACCTTTTGGGAGGACAATTCCCTCCACCTCAAGAGCCATTCAGCGGACTCCAACCACGAACTAGCCGATACCGTGACCTGGGTAGGCAAAGGATGGAACCAGAACGGCACCAACCAATACCAGTTCACGGTGCCAGAGGACCCCGCGCTCGCTTTTGTGGGAAAGCCGGGCGAAACGTATTACATGGCGCCGGCCAGTGTCCAAGGAAGCCTGGACCCGGTCTGGATGGGCTTTGGCGCGGACACAGAACTGCCTGTTGGCGACTTCCGCGACAACATCGCGTCCTTGGACCTCCTCAGCGTTGACGGCCCCGGTGAGGTCGAGATGTTTGGCTATTATCCTGGCCCCGGCGGCCTGCAGCGTTTCTTTGGGACCACCGAGGGCGCTCCGCATTCCGCATGGCTGACCAGCGGCACGCATACCCACAACTACACGGTCTTTTCCAAGCCTGGACGCTATGAGCTCACCTATCAAACGAGCGCGCGGGGCAAGGATGGTTCGTTGATTACCTCCGAGCCCACGACCACCTCGATCCAAGTCGGCGGGCAGCGTCCCGCTGATGAGAAAACGCCTTCCCTCAAAGAGCGCTTTGACCAGGCTTCCTCAGGCGATGCCAGCCAGAAGGACTACCGCCTGAGCATCACGCCCAAGAAATCCGGGGACAAGGACGGGGATGAGCGCCTTTCCTCCATCGATTTCTCTAGCGGCAGCGACGGCACGCTTACGCTGCTGATCGACGGCTACTTCCTCACCGATCTAGCCGTGAAAGATGGCAAGGCACACTTCGATGAATTCTTAGGGCCCGAGGACTCAACAATCCAAGCTGTGTACACCCCAGAGGACGGCAGCCCGCGCTGGGTGAGCGAGGAGCTTGCCTACTCTGAGAACGCTGAGCTTTCCACCACCTCGAAGACGTCCGCAGAGTCCTGGACCGAGACCACAAACCCCCGCCAGCTCTTCTCTGGAGAAGAGGTTTCGCTATCTGACACGGGACTGGCCGCGCGCGCTGTTCCGGAGGGCGAGGACGCCACCCGCATCATCGTGGAGGCAACCGATAAGAACCTGGAAGGCTACGTGCACGGCGGCTTCTTTAGCAAGGGAAGCTCGCTTCCGGACACCGGTTTCGACGGCACGATCACCCGCGGCCGCGCGGAATTTGTCGTCGGCGCCGATGCAAACTTCAACGGCAATACCGTGCGCCTCGATATTCTTCCGCACCCGAGCATCACGCAAGAGTCCGGCAGCATCACGCTGACCGACAATTTCGCCTTCGGGCAAAAGTACGAGGGCATGGGCAGACTCGGTACTGGGGCTCAGGCTCCTGCGCCAGCCCCGGATAACGGCCCGAAACCGGACGCGGGAGAACACACTGGTACCTGTGCTGACAAGGTAGTGCTTGACCGCGGCCACGTCGACGTTGCGGTTACCCGTGACGGCGATGAGTTTCTCACCCGCTTGAAGGATGAAACGGCCCTCGTGGACAAGAAAACTGTGCAGCGCCCGCTCGATGACGTCGTCCTCGCGGTGCACGACAACGCGCTGCGCTCCCGCCCCGCCGCACTTAAAGGCAAGGACTTCGATTACCTAGGCAAGGAAAAGTTCTTCCTCCTCCCGCAGACCCAGGAGCAAAGCATCATCTGGCCGGGCTATAACACTCAGGCCCTCAACTACAAGGACTATAAAGACGGCAAAGTCACGCTCAACATCAAGCCCGTGGAGATGCCAGAGGGTGCGCAGGTAGGCCTTTTCACTGCCGAAGGCTTGGGCAAGGTGTTCACCCCGCTGATCAATACCGCGGAGGGTGATTACTCCATCGAGACCACTTTTGCTTCGCACACCCACACCAATTGGGCGTTTACCAAGCCGGGCATCTACAAGCTCGAGGTCACCTATTCGGCCACCACCACAGAGGGCAAGGACATCTCCTCTGCGCCCCAAACGCTCACCGTCGCAGCGGGTGATGCCGCAATCAAAGACTGTGCGAACTCGAAGGACGGAAACGAAGGCGAAGACACCCCGAAGCCAGGTGAGGAAAAGCCCGGAGATAAGCCAGGCGATAAGAAACCAGGCGATAACCAGCCTGGTGGCCAGAAAGGCAAGACGTCCTCTCTTCCCAAGCTCGAAAGCCTGTGGGGGCTCGTGCTCCCGGTTGTCTTGGCCATCATCTTCCAAGGTTTCCTCAACTTCTACAACGATCACCGCGACCAAATTGCGGCGCGGTTCACTGGCCTGCTTCCCCGCTAGAAAGGACACACTGGATTGCCCTCCACATCACCACGCACTGCTCAGAGCCTGAACGTGCGCCAGAACAGTGCACTGCTGAAAACCAGCGCCGCCGTGTTCACCATTGTCGCGACATTGTGTGTAGCCGTCCTTGGCTCCCCGGCGTCAGCGCGAGCTGATAGCGAGCTCATCGATTCCGGACACGTCGATGCCTTTTATGTCTCCGCGCCAGGCGGTCAACTGACCTTGTCGATGAAGGAGGACGTCACCGGCAGTGGCGTCGTCCGGCCCGGCAACGATGTCATCCTCAAAGTCGCAGAAGAAGCATGGAGCGAGGCGACCGAGCGCATCGACGGCATCGGTATGCCCACGTATTACCTTCCCCAAACCCAGGACAGCTCGCTGCTGTGGCCGGGATGGGATACCCAGGCGGCGCAATCGGCTGGCTATAAAGACGTTAACTTCGAATTCGTCGAGGTCACCGGTCCTGGTGACGTCTTTATCTTCGAAACGGCTGGCTTCGGCGATATCCAGCCGGTCACCGATGCCGGCGAGCTCGACCTCGTGTCTGGTGATGTCATCAACCAGGCTTACCCGGCGCATCGCCACGTTAACTGGGCTTTTAGTGAACCGGGTATCTACACCATGACTGTCCAGGCGGAATCCAACGGCGATACGAGTAATCAGGTCACCTATACCTGGGATGTCGGAGATGGTGACGCCGCGCCGCAGGAGTCCGGGGACGAGGAACCCGCCACCGTTAATGGTGATGACGGCACCGAAGACCACCACGAGGCAGAGCTGGGCGACGCCTCCCCTGAGCAACCGGCATCCTCTGCCTCCGGGGCACGCTCGGGAGGTGGAAACGCTGGCGGAGGTACCCGCGCAGCCGGAACCAGGAACGCGAAGCAACAGGCAAGCAGCAAGGAGCGTAAAGAGCGCGGAGAAAGGAAAGAGCGCAAGCCTTCTCACCGCTCCACCGGGGCCGCGGACGGGGAGAATGTGGACACCGTCGCTGCGGCCGGCTACTACGACAGCGGGCAAAACCTGCTGCCGTGGGGCATCGGAATCCTGGGCTTAGGCATGCTCGTGCTGGGGTTGGCGCTAGCGCGCCTCGCGCTTTTGAAGGGCCGCGACTAATGCCACGGAAGGTTCGCACTCGGACGCAATACACCGCGCTCCTTTCCGCCATCTTTCTCGGCACATCCATGTTGAGTGGCTGCGCGAGCTCCACCAACGGAGACGATGGGAAGGTGAAGGTGGTGGCGACGACGCCGATACTGGGGGACGTCGCCAAGCACGTAGCCGGTGAGGATGCCACAGTGACCACGCTGATTCCTGCGGGAAAGGATCCACATACCTTTGAGCCGAGCCTGCGCTCAGTGCGCGATATCGCCAACGCCGACGTGTTGCTGTCCAATGGTTTTCTCCTCGAGCCGCAAAACCTGCTGAAGTCCTTGCGGGAGTCCTCGGATGTGCCCGTCACCGAAGTGGCGGACCAAGCATCTACACGCGGCGCGAAGCTCGTCCCCTTGGTAGAAAACGTTGCCCTCGATGCGGTGTGGTTGGGATTGCGCGTGCGTAACGCGGCCCCAGGTACCACGAGCGTCGACATGCGCCTGCTCGATGTGGAAGGACCCGGCGATGTCGCGGCCTACGTGGTCTCAACGTTCGGTACCCCTGAGCCGCTCTTTAACAGCGCTGACGGGATTGACCAGCACAACGATTCCACGACGCTGCCGGCTAATGCCCACACGCACGTCTCCTGGGCTTTTAGCAAGCCAGGTGTGTACCGGCTGAAGTTCGACGCAACAGACAGCTCCCCGCAGGAGTTCACGGTGGCGGTGGGCGTGAGCGCACCTGAGGGGATGCGCGCGCTCGATGCAGGTCACGTGGATATCACCGCGGACATGGCTACAGGAAAGCTCGACTTGGAGGATCAAGGCGAGCGCTTCGATCCGAGCACCACGGTGCTCAGCATCCCGAACACCGCTCTGCAGCAGATACCGCCGGATCCCTCCTACCGCTTCTTGGGCCGGCCCGGGGATGAGACCTATCTCCTGCCGCAAGCTGTCTTGGGCAAGCACATTCACGGCGAAGTAGACCCACATCTGTGGCATAACGCCGCCAATGTCATCAGCTTTACTGAGGTCATCGCTGAGCAACTTGCGCAAACAGATCCCTCGCACGGCGCGGACTACCGTGCCCGCGCACAGGACTACATCGCACAACTGCGGGGCGTCGACGACGAGGTTAATCAGCTCATCTCCGCTATTCCAGAGCGCAACCGCCACCTCGTCACACCCCACCACGGCTATGCCTACCTGGAACAAGGCTATGGCATTGATATTGCGGGCTTTGTTACTCCCAACCCGGCCATCGAGCCCTCGCCGCGCGATGTCATCGCGCTGCGCCGCACCTTGGAGAACCTCCAGCTTCCCGCGGTGTTCGTGGAGCCGACCCAACAAGCCAGCGCGGATGTCATCCGGGAAGCCGCCGAATCCCTCGGGGTGGCGGTGTGTCCCATTTACGGCGACACCCTCGATGACGCCGTACCGACGTATCTCGAACTCATGCGTTTCAACGCACACTCACTCAACCGCTGCCTTAGCAGCACAACATAAGGAATCTCATGTCTAATCGCACCCTCCGAACTTTCACTATGCCGCTTGCAGCAGCACTGAGCGCCGTGGCGCTGGCCTTCGCGCCCTCCGCCGCCTGGGCCGGGGATCTGGCTCAGGTTGTCAGCTCTGACGAAGAAGTGGCGGCACCAGGAACTGCTGCCGCTATCGATCACGGTCACGTCGACCTGGGCCTGCTGCTTAATGAAGGGCAAGCAGAATTCCTCGCCCGTGATGATTCAGCTGAAACGCCCGTGTGGCGTCAACCCGACGATGTGGTCTTCCAGGTGGGCGACAACGCCCTGTTGCCCCTGCCGGAGGACAAGGCTTTCTCCTTCGTCGGTGCCGAGCCCGGTTCGCAAGTATGGGTCGTTCCACAAACGGAACAGGCTGATGTGCCGTGGCTAGGTTGGAATACCCAGGCTCCTTCCCTCGAGGAGAACGTTGAGAGAGGAGTCACTATGGAGTTCCTGGGACACCAAGGCCCGGGTGAGTTCTCCCTCTTCTTGCAGAACGGCGGCTTCGAGGAACCGCAGTTGCTGTGGTCCACCGCCACCGGGGACTCAGAAGGCTTCTGGGTCGACTTGGGCACGCATACCCATGCCAATTGGGTGTTCACCGAGCCCGGCATCCACCAGGTGCGGGTCCGCATGAGCGGCGAAGGCGCGGGTGAAAGCGCCGGCAGCGAGGTAGCCGCCGAGGCTACGTTGACCTTTGCTGTAGGCGATGACACGGATGTCGCACAAGCTCAGGCAACAGAATGGGATTCAAACGCTGAATCCTCTGCCGATTCAAGCTCTGCATCGGCAACCGTGCCGGTATGGATCTGGGCGCTGGCCGGCGTGGGCATCCTCGTCCTTATCGGTGCCATTATCGCCGTCGTGCGTGCAAAGGGCGGCCAACGTGACTAGTCCCCTCATTTCAGTCAAGGACCTGTCCGTTTCGCTCTCCGGCCGCAGGGTCATCGACGCCGCCAGCCTGTCCGTACACCCTGGCGAATTCATCGGGCTCCTCGGCCCCAACGGCGCGGGTAAAACCACGCTGATGCGCGCCATCTTGGGGCTCGTCCCCTTCACCGGGACCATCGACGTGGGCACCTCGCTGGGTTATGTCCCTCAGCGTCACGACGTGGAATGGGACTTCCCCATCAGCGTGTCCAAAGCTGTGCTCAGCGGACGCACCGGACTGGTGGGCTGGTTCCGCCGTCCGGGACGTGCCGATAAACAAGCCGCCCGCCGCGCCATCGAGTTAACCAACTTGGAGGAATTTGCGCGGCGCCCCATCGCGCAGCTGTCCGGTGGCCAACGTCAGCGTGTACTCATCGCCCGGGCCTTAGCCTGCGAGCCTGAAGTGCTGCTTCTCGACGAACCATTTACCGGCCTCGACGCCCCCAACACCGAAGAGCTTCTACTTCTCTTTGACAAACTCACCGCCGATGGCACCAGTGTTGTCATGTCCACGCACAACCTCTCGGAGGCCGCGCATTCCTGCTCGCGGCTCGTGCTGTTTAACCGTGGAATCATCGCGGATGGTCCAGCGGAAGCGTTGCGCATGACCGCGCAGCCCTGGAGCGACACGTTCGGGGTCTCAGCTTCTTCTCCACTGCTTTCTGCGATTGGGGTGGCCGCATGATCGACATCTCGCTTTTCGAGTTCTTCCAGGATGTCACCAACCCACACTTGGACTTCCTGGCGCGTGCGGTGGGAATTTCTATCCTCGCCGCCATCGTGTGCGGTGTGGTGGGATGCTATGTCGTGCTGCGGGGCATGTCTTTCATCGGTGATGCTGTTTCCCACGCGGTCTTCCCAGGGCTGGCCATTGCCTTCGTGCTCCAGGGCTCAGTGTTGCTGGGCGGCGCCGTGGCGGGCTGCACCGTGGCGGTGCTCATCGCATGCTTCTCCCAGCGGCGCACGGTGCGCGAGGATTCCGTCATCGGAATCTTCTTCGCCGCCGCGTTTGCCCTCGGCATGGTGATCATCTCCCGAGTAGACGGCTACACAGCCTCGCTCACTAGCTTTCTCTTCGGCTCGCTCACGGGTGTCTCCCGCGCGGACCTTTACACCGCGTTCACCGTCACGGTGCTCATCGTGGCCACGGTTCTTCTCCTTGGACCCCAGCTCACCGCTACCTGCTTGGACAAGGAAACCGCCCGCGCGATGGGTCTTCCCGTCTTTGCTCTGGACATCGTGCTCTACCTCTGTGTTACGGGCGCAGTGGTTATCTCCGTGGGCACCATCGGCAACGTCCTCGTCCTCGCTCTGCTTATCACCCCGGCCGCGACTGCCCGCCTGCTCTGTGACTCGCTGGGCTCGATGATGCTCGCAGCTGCGGCGATCGGCTCCTTGGGTAGCTTCTTCGGAATCTACCTGGCATGGGCCATCGACCTTCCCGCCGGTGCCACCATCGTTCTACTCCTCACCGCGTGCTTCCTCGTGGCGTGGGTGCTCTCCCCTCTTATGCACTCCCGCCGCGCTTCCGCATCCACCTCGACATCACACACCTCGAAGGAGACCTTGTCCGCATGAATATTCTCCCAATGACACGTATGAACTACCGTCCCCTCGCTTTGACCGCATCCGCTGCTTTAGCGCTCAGCTCCCCGACGCTCATTCACGCTGCGCCGCCCGCCATCGCAGCCGAGCAGGCGAGCGGCACTTCCTGTGATGATGACTCCCTCCACGCCTTCAGCCGCGGACACCAAGACCTCGCTTTGGTCGGTGACTCGGGGGACCTAACCTTTTTAGCCCGCGATGATGAATCCGGTAAGGACTATGCCTCTGGGGAGTTCTACGTAGAAGTAGGCAGCAACGCTGCTTTCAATGAATCAACGGGGAGCGATATTCCATCGAGCGGTTGGCAAATCCCCCAAACCCAAGATCCGAATATCCCTTGGTTGGGGTTCAACACCAGCTACCTCGATGAGGCCACTGCGGCCGATGCCACTTTATCCTTGACGCTACACAGCGGCCCAGAAGGCGGGCGCATGGTGGGCTTTCAGAACACCGTGGGTGCTAACCCCACCGTGCTCTTTGACTCCGAGAACCCCGATATCACGTGGGATTATCCTGATCATTTCCACAGTCACACCGGGATCATCTTTAGCGAGCCGGGTGCCTATGCTGCCACTTTTACCTTCACCCTCAACGATGGCTCCGAGCACTCTATTGATGTGCCTTTCTTGGTTGGTGGCGCAGATATCTCTGAACTTTGCCAGCTGGAGTGGGGCTCGGGCGAAGGTGGCAGCGGTGGCTCGGGAAGCCCGAAGAACCGCCCCCAGCAGCTGGCCAAGGACATTAATGACACCTCCAAGGCCATCGCGCAGCTAGATAAGACGATGGACAAGACCTTCAAAGAGGCCGATACCTTCTTCAACGGTGGGAAGCCCTCCGATGCGAAGAAGGCGAAGGAGGAAAAGAACTCAGAGCGCTCCACGCGGGCCAGCGCGCGGAAGGAAACAAAACCAGAGAAAGAAACAGGGCCGAAAGAGCCAAGCGCAGCCAACACTGCGACCGGGCAAGGCCGGAATCCGACCCCCAACGCTACAGCCCACACTGCACAAGGACAGAGAGATTCAGCACAGCGTGGGACGTCGCGCAGCACGTCTGCCGCCGACGCCAAGGACTCGACGCGCAGCACCGCGTCCAATCACGAACGGAATGCCAGGAAAGAAGCAGCGGCACAGCGTCCGGCTTCTGATGTGCAAGAACAGTATGCTGACGGCGGAAACATCCAGGCTATGAGCTATGGAGCCCCGATGGTGGGCTTCTGGGCGGGCTTTTTGGCCGGCATGGGATCCCTGGCCCTACTGCTAGGAATTGGACTTTTCATCGCCGTGCAATTCTTCCGCCCGCGCAAGCGCGACTAGCACTACAGCCATGCGCACAGCCTGTACGGAGGGGGGGGATCTGGTTTCGGCACTAGCACAGCAAACAACTAGAGTTATTCCCTATGTGTGAAAACAGACCCTCTACCGCCCCTGACTTCCTCCTGTCCCGCGCGACGGGGTCTGTGCGTACCCAAGGCTCAGTGGCCACCTTCAGCGATGTTGACGCTGCCGTATCTGCACTGCGTGCCGGCACGGCGCCCATGGTTGTCGGCGCGCTGCCCTTCCACAAGGGTGACCCCGCGGCGCTGACCGTGCCGCGCAGCATCATCCGCGAGGACGGGCCGCTCGAACCGCACGCCTATTACCGCAGCGGCACGCTCAACGCGCGCGTGACTGGGTTTGACCCGGAGCCGGAGGAGCACCTGCGCCGCATCGAGGCGGCCATTGCCACGATCGAGGCCTCCAAGCTGGATAAGGTGGTGCTTGCACGCGCCGTCGACATCGAGTTCAATGCCCCGGTGGATCCGCTATTCGTTGCCGCGCGGCTGATTGATTTATCTTCCCACCGCGATGGCTTCATCGCCGACCTCACTCCGGCTGGACGCCCTGGCGCAATGTTCGTCGGCTCCTCCCCAGAGGTGCTGGTTAAGAAACAAGGTTCGACGGTCACGGCCTTCCCTCTGGCTGGCTCCGCGCCCCGCCAGGCAGATAAGGCACGCGATATCAAAGCGGGCCAAGACCTCCACAACTCCGCAAAGGACCTGCGCGAGCACGCCTTCGTGGTGGATCACATCCGCCGCATTCTGCAGCCGCTGTGCGAGACCCTCGATGCTCCCACGTCCCCGCAGCTGACCTCCACCAATGAGATGTGGCATCTGGGAACGCCGATCGCGGGAACCCTTAAGGATTCGAATATTACTGCGCTCGAGCTGGCCGAGCTGGTCTACCCCACCCCGGCTATTTGCGGCACCCCCACTGAGGCCGCACAAGCGCTGATCGAAACGGCTGAAACCGACCGCGGTTTCTACGCCGGCGCAGTTGGCTGGTGCGATGATTCCGGCGACGGCGAATACATGGTGGCCATCCGCTGCGCCGAGGTGGCCGGCGATGGCCTCTCCGCCCGCGCGTGGGCAGGCGGCGGAATCGTCGTGGATTCCGACCCGACAGCCGAGCTTCAGGAAACCACGGCTAAGCTGCGCACCATTTTGCGCGCGCTCAATCTTTAGAACAGCGTCTAAGCGCGCTCGATCGGGTTGGTCAGGCTACCCACGCCGGGGATCTCGATTTCGATGGTATCGCCCGGCACCATCGGCGCCGTACCAGCCGGGGAACCCGTCGTGATGACATCACCCGGCAGCAGCGTGTAGGACTGCGAGATCTCAGCGATGATGTGACCCATCTTCACAATCATCTGATCCGTATTGGAATCCTGCTTCTGCTCACGTTTGCCCTCGTGAGTGAGGTAGGCGTTAATCTTCTGGTCATCGAGATTGATGCAGTCCAAGTCCGTCTCAATCCACGGGCCCAGCGGGCAGAAGGTGTCGATGCCCTTCGCACGTGCCCACTGGCCATCCTGGAACTGCAGGTCGCGCGAAGAAACATCGTTACAGATCGTGTAGCCAACTACGTGATCGCGCCACTTCTCCGGATCAATATTCTTCGATACCTTAGAAATCACCACGGCGAGCTCGCCCTCGAACTCGACGTTGGTGGCGAACTCCGGGATCTTGATGGGTGCACCGGGGCCAATGACCGCGGTGGAGGGCTTGATAAAGATCGTCGGCGGCAGGTGCTCCGCGGATTCCTTGAAGACTTCCGCCACGTGGTCGGCGTAGTTGCGGCCCAGAGCCACGACCTTGGTGGGCAGAGTCGGCGCCAGCAAGCGCACCTCACTCAGCGGCCACTCGCGGCCAGTCGGCTCCGGTGGGGTAAACGGTGTGCCGGAAATTTCCTTGGCCACCAGCTGGTCAAGCGGGGCGTCGGCGGGGCCATCGATGATGGCGAAACAGATACCTTCGGTGTGAGCAATTCGTCCTAAACGCATAACGGCCATACTACTCGCAAGGATTTTTAACTCGCGATCAGGGGTCTTAGGTAAAGGTTGCAAAGAGTGCAATGCTTCTACGGGCATCAAGCTCCGCGATGAGCGCCTTCGCACAGGCCTAGCGCTGGGCGACGTCCCCCAAGGTCACCGCCCGCGTGTGTCCCCGTTGTGCAAGGTATAACTCGGCACAGGCCAAGGCATCACTGAGCGCATTGTGGCTTCCATAACGTGGAAGGCCATAACGCGTCCGCACGCGGGGCAGACGTAGATCCTCGCCGCGCGGGTAGGTTCCCATGCGCTCCATGTGGCGCCGCTCAAGCGCAAAGGTATCAACCACGCTCAGGCGCGGGCGCTCCCCAAAGACCTCACGGGAGGCAGCTTCAATGAACCCCACCTCCAACGCCGCGAAATGCGCAAGTAGCGCGCGTCCCTGCGAAGCTTGGCGCAATTGCGTCACCGCGATACTTAGCTCCTCGCCGGCGTCAATGACCTCCTGAGTCAGCAGGTGGACATGTGCGTCCTCGGCCACCTGCGCGCCGCGCACCACGGTATAACCGGCACCAGATAAGTCGATGGCTCCCCCGTTGACCGGCACCCAGCCAATGGAGACAATCTTTCCCCTGCGAGGGTCAAGGTTCGTGGTCTCCATGTCCACGGCGAGCAATCCCAGGTCATCGAGCGGGGTACTGCGTGCGGGCGCGCCCCAGTCCGCTCGGCGGCTCCAGCGATTCCACATTTAGATATTCCTCACCGGATACTTGGTCGCCAACGCATTCTGCATCGATTTGATGGCACGGAAAGCATCGCGCAGGTGTTCTCGCTCCATGCGGCCCAAACTCTTGGGGTCGATGTGGTAGTTCGGCTGCTGCCCTTCACGCAGCTGGCGGGCCTGGTGTTGGAAGGACAGGGAGCGCAGGTAATCGAACGCGTCGAGAAGCTCCTGCGCACCCTGGCGGCTCACCGCATTACCCGCTGCTTCCCTGAGGCGTTGGCGCGTATCCACCACCGTGGAGCCGGAGGCCAAGGCGAAGAGCCGGGCCATCTGCACGATGCCCGCTGTTCCGCCCTTTTTGATGTCGAGGGTATTGGCGTAGTCACCATCGCGCTCCACCACGAGCCCCCGAAACAAAGTCAGCGGCGGCTCACGGCGCGCGGCCAAGCTAGCCAGGTGGGCGTGCAAGCGCGTTGCCCCTTGACCCATCTCTACGGCAGCAGTGTGAACGTCCCGGCCCAGCGCCTCGCTTCCATAGAGCACCCGGAAGTCGAAGAAAATCTGCGCGTTGAGCAGCGCCTCCGGTTGAGGGTCTCGAATCCACCGGCGAAAGGTTTCGATCCATTGGGAGCGCGTCATCCGCCACTGAGCGGTCATGGCCATCATGTCCCCAGGGCACAGGATCTGCCCGGCGTCGGCTAAGCCCTGGCATACAAAGGAACTAAGCCGCGCGAAATACTCTCCATGCGCAGCGGCATCGAAATCATCCGCGAGGACTAGCGCATTATCTTGGTCTGAGGCCAGCGCCATCTCTCGCCTTCCCTGCGAGCCCACGGCCACGAAGGCATACTCGACAGGCGGAGGACCAAGCTCTTCCTCCGCCAGCGTGCACAAGCGCCGTGCCACAGCATCGGCGGCAAGCGTGACCAGGCTCGAGGATTCCGCCGGTGTGGAGCCGCGTTCCACGAAGCGCCCGGCCAGGCGCATGGCCTCAAGAAAAGCACCGTTGAGCTCAGCGGCACTCGTGCGCCGTGAAAGATCCGCAGCGAGGTAGACCGGATCGTTGTGCAGCAGCCGGGTAACGTCCGACTGCGTAACTATTCCCTGTAAGGCCCCTTCTTTGACCACCGGTAAATGGTGGATGCCGCGCTCGGCCATGTGCAAGAGGGCTTCCATGGCCGGGGCATCTGCCGACACCCTGAGGGGCTGAGGCGTCATGATCTCCCCCACTGGCTCGGCAGGGTCGCGCTGGGCGGCGAGCACCCGAGTTCGCAGATCGCGGTCGGTCAGTATTCCCGTGAGCCGCTTATCTGACTCTGGGCCCGGTTCCACGACGAGTAAGGAAGAAACGCCATGTTCTGTCATCAGCAATGCAGCATCGCGGATGGTGGTTGCGGCTGGCGCGGTGACCACGTCGGTCCGAATAAGCTCCCGCAGCGGCGTGCGGAGCACGTCTGTTGGTGCGGATTCGGTGAGCTCGCGCGCTGCTGCTCGGATCTGACGGGACTGCGCTGAAAAGAAACGCGCGATGTCAGGGTTCCGCTCAGCGAGTTGGCTAAAGGCCTCCTGCTCAAGAGTAAAGACGAGGCTATCCTCCACCGCGACCATCTCATAGGCAGAGACCGGCTCTCCCTGCAATGTGGAGTAGCCAAAGGTAAGGCCAGATTCGCGGCGGTCCAGTAACACGCCTTCCTCTCCCACCACATCAATCGCACCGGTGCGGATGATGTGGAGATGAGCATTCTCTTCCCCCATCTTTATGGGAATCTCCCCGCGACGCAGGTAGATCATGCTCAGCTGAGAGGACAGTGCGGTGAGCTCTTCCTCCGGCAGACGGGAGAAGGGCTCATGCTGGGCGAGGAAGCTAGTGACCTCGTCTATTTCGACGCTCATGCGCCAACCATACAGCGCTAAGCACTGAGCGCGGCGGCGATTCGATCACCAATTTCAGTGGTACGCGCCTGTGCATCATTGCGGGCGGAAACATCAGCGGCCACGGCCTCTTCGATGCGCACGGCGTTCTCCTCGTCACCAAGGTGGCGCAGCAACATCGCCGCCGACAGGATCGCCGCGGTGGGATCCGCGATGCCCTTGCCCGCGATATCCGGTGCGGAACCGTGAACCGGTTCAAACATGGAGGGGTTAGCCCCGGAGGCATCAATGTTGCCGGAGGCGGCCAAACCGATGCCACCGGTGACAGCACCGGCCAGGTCAGTCAGAATGTCACCAAAGAGGTTATCGGTCACGATGACGTCGTAGCGAGCGGGATCGGTGACCATGTAGATGGTTGCGGCATCGATGTGGTTGTAATCCACGGTGACCTCCGGGAATTCCTGAGCTACCTCGTTTACGGTGCGCTGCCAGAGCCCACCGGCGTTGACCAAAACGTTGGTCTTGTGCACCAACGTGACGTGTTTGCGGCGGGACATCGCACGCTTGAAAGCATCCCGCACCACGCGCTCAACGCCGTAGCGAGTGTTCTGGGAAACCTCCGAGGCCACCTCGTGCTCGGTTCCTTCGCGCAGCGTGCCGCCGTTTCCGCAGTACAATCCCTCAGTGCCTTCACGGACGACGACAAAATCGATATCGCCCGGGTTCGCCAGCGGCGAGGTGGACGTCGGGTACAGCTTGGAGGGGCGCAGGTTGACGTGATGGTCCAGGGCGAAACGCATCTTCAGCAGCAAGCCGCGCTCAAGCACACCGGGCGGGACCTCACCGGGTGCACCAATGGCGCCGAGCAGGATGGCGTCGTGCTCACGCAGGGATGCCAGGTCGGCGTCGGTAAGCAGCTCCCCGTTGCGCAGGTAACGTCGTGCACCAAGGTCATAGTCCGTAACCTCGACATCCTGACGAACCGCACGCAGGACCTTCAATGCCTCCGCGGTTACCTCGGGACCAATGCCGTCGCCGCCAATCACTGCCAGTTTCATTTTGTGGGATTCCTTTCTCACATATTGGATACTTGTGAGAGTACCACTCTCTCGGCTCCGGCGACGGCAAACCCCCGTGAAGAACCGCGGACGATCCTTCACGGGGGCTGCTGCGTAATGTTCAACGCCGTGGACTATGCATCCAGGACGAGCTGGCGGCAGGTAGCCCCCAGCGCCGCGTTGATTTCCTCGACCAGCTCCTCCGGCACCTCACGTTCGACGCGCAGGATGAGCACAGCATCGGAGGCATCCTTGCCCTGGGTCAGGGCGGCAGCCACGATGTTGATGCCTGCAGCGCCCAGCTTGGTGCCCACGGTGCCCAGTGCGCCCGGGGCATCCTTGTAGGAGAAGAAGAGGTTGCGGCCGGTAGCGCGCATGTCGACGCCGCGGCCATTGATGCGGATAATCTTCTCCACACCATCGATACCTGTCAGGGCGCCGGTGAGCTGGGAAACCAGACCATTAGGACCGATGACCTTCACGCGCACCGAGGAGCGGTGGCCCTTCGACTCCACGTTGGTCTTAACATCTACGGTCACGCCGCGGCTTTCGGCGATCTTCATGGCATTGACGAAGGTAACGGCCTCCGAGACAACACCAGAAAACAGTCCACGAACAGCAGACAGTCCGAGTGCCGAGACATCCTCGTTGGCCAGCTCACCGCAGGCCTCGACCTCAACAGCAACCGGCGCTGCATCCAGCAGGTTGCCGGCCACCAGGCCCAGCTTACGGGTCAGATCCAGCCAACCGGATACTTCCTCGCCGACCTTGCCGCCTTCAACGTTGACGGCGTCGGCCACAAACTCACCGGCCAGCGCCTTCAAGACCGAAGCGGCCACATCGGTACCTGCACGGTCCTGTGCCTCTACCGTGGAAGCACCCAGGTGCGGGGACACGGTTACCTGCGGGAGCTCGAAGAGAGGGGAATCGGTGCAGGGCTCGGAAGCATAAACATCGAAACCGGCGCCGCGGTGGTGGCCCGACTTGATGGACTCAGCCAGCGCTGCCTCATCCACGAGGCCACCGCGGGCAGCGTTGATAATGATCTGCCCCTTCTTGGCCTTAGCCAAGAGTTCAGCATCAAACATGCCGGCGGTCTCCGGCGTCTTGGGCAGGTGAATGGTGACAAAGTCAGAGCGGGACATGAGCTCTTCAAGGCTCACCAGCTCTACACCCAGCGCCGCTGCGCGAGCCGGATTGGCATAAGGATCGTAGGCGATGACGGTGGTCTCAAAAGCCAGCAAGCGCTGTGCGAAGAGCTGGCCGATGTGGCCGAAGCCCACGATGCCGATGGTCTTGCCATAGATCTCGACGCCCTTGAAGGAGGAACGCTTCCACTCACCCTGGCGCAGGGACTGATCCGCTGCCGGCACTTGGCGGGCGGTGGCCAGAAGCAGCGCGATGGCCTGCTCACAAGCGGAGTGGATGTTGGAGGTCGGAGCGTTGACAACCATGACGCCACGCTCGGTGGCAGCGGGGATATCAACATTGTCCAAACCGACACCAGCGCGGCCCACAATCTTGAGGTTCTCCGCGGCGGCCAGCACCTCCGCATCCACGGTCGTGGCAGAGCGGACGAGGAGGGCGTCAGCCTCCGGCACCGCGGCGAGCAGCTCCGCGCGATTTGGACCATCTACCCAACGGACCTCGACGGTGTCCCCGAGAGCATCGACGGTGGATTCTGCAAGCTTATCGGCGATAAGAACGACCGGCTTCGACATAACTTCCTTTACTAGTCAGAATTGGAGATGCCGAGAAGTGTAGTTTATTCTTTCCAGCCCTGAGTGATTTTATGCGTGAATTCTGTCACTGAACCGAATTCCGGCCCGAGGGCCACGATCGGCCCGTCTGATAGCCCCGCTGTAATCGCCGCGCCGGCCTTCGTCGCTGTCGGATCCTGGTCCTCCATCACGAACACCGTACCGCCATATGCGGTGGCATTCACCACATTGGCCAAGGGACTATCTTTCGTCGCCACGATAACCGGTGCCATTTGCGCATCACGGCGCGCTTGCGCGGGAATCGCCGGCATCTTCTCCTTGCTAAGGTGCTGCGGCAGCGGCTCCCACGCGGCCTTGAGCTCCGTTTTCGTGGAGGAATCCAAGCGGGCGATGGTATCAACCATGCGCTCACGGTTCACCACCACTTTGGAATCAAAACGAAAAGCGGTGTACTCCCCCAACGCCTTGGTGTTTCCTGGGTCGTGGATAACCTCGAGTTGCCCGTTCTGGCTAGCCCACGGCACGTTGCCGATAACGAGGATTTGATCAACGTCAAGGTCATTGATCAGTTGTGAAATCTGCGGGCGAATCGAATCATCGTAGGTCACCATGGGAACGCGCTGCGACACACTCAACGTCGCCGCCCGCAAGGCCGCAGCATCTGTCTCCTCGGCCAGGATCAGCGTATTACTCTCCTTGAAGAATAAGCGTGCCGAGTCTATTCCCCAGCGATCCCCAACAACGGTAACTTCATTGGCGAATTGCGGATCAATGAGCCGCAGGCGGTTTTCCTCACTCGCCCGAGCCAGGTCAATTTCTGCTTCAGGGAGAGCGGTGATGTCTTGAGTCAAGAGGGGCTCACCGCGTCCCAGCGATGAGCACCCCACGACCCCCAGAGCGGTCATGCCCAGCAGCACCGCCGAGGACACGACCTTTAGCCCACGTGGAGATGGAACCTTAACGAGCAAAGGCCTGCGGCCCCTCCTCGCCACCAGAGAGGTTCGCCTCGTCCACGTCACGCACTACCTTTTTGTTGAGCGCGTATTCAACAATGCCGACGAAGCGCTCGCGGCGGTCAGCAAAGAACTGGTGCACAGTCTTCGCGGTCAACAGCTCCGGTTCCAGTTCGTGGGAGGCCAGCACGCTATCAAACTCAGCATCCTCCATGATCGACTTCGACTGCACGCGCGGCAGGTAGCGCTCGGGCGAATGCCCATCGATGACAACCTCGGTGCGCTTGCCCATCGGAGTGCGGTTCAGCACGGAGTTTGCCAGTACGCCGCTGACGCCGTGACGCTCACACCAGCGAAGCGGGAAGACGGGGAAGAAGCCCGGCTGCAGCTCCTCAAAGCTATGGCGGCTAAACGGACGGCCCGTACGCCAGTCCTTCGCGCCACGAGCCATGAGCAGGGCATACAGACCGTGCCACACCCCGTCGTGCTCCCCTACCGACAACAGGCGGGACTCGCGGAAGGAGGCATCTCGGACGGTCTTTGGAACATCCTCGGTGTCGCCGGCGACCCACGCGGTGACCTCGTCAACATCGCGCGCTGCACGTAGCTTCACGGCGGAGGAGCCGTAGAGCTCACCAAAGACGCCGCTCCAGAACCACTGATTGAGGCGGTCCCAGGCATCCTGACTCGACAGCACGCCCTTCTTCTCAGCCAGACGCGCCAGAATAACCGCCAGCGGAATGATCTGCTCGGAATAAGGAACCTGCTCAAGGGAAAGTATGCAACGCTCAGCCAGGAACTCTGCGACTTCGCGGAAAGTAATCACCAGGGTCTGCGAAGCCTTGCGGTATTCGGCGAGCGAGAGCTGCAGGATGTCTTCGCGCTGGCCGCCGGCATTGCCCTTCTCCCCCGACACCAACAGCGATACTGCCGAGAGGAATTCATTGCGGCCGATGCCGTCGAGCGCTGGGAAGGCACGTAGCTGCTTCTCGACGCCTGCCCAGTCCTCCGCCAAGTGGAAGTCCGGGTCCTCGGAGGCAAAGACTGCCGTGAGGAGGTCGAAGACATCCATCTGTAATCCGGCCGAGTTCACCTGGGCAAAGATGGAGCCGATACCAGCGCTGGCCGTTTCGCGGGAAAGGCGAATCATCGGCACAGTGTAGCCGGACAGCGGGCGCAGGATGCGGTTATTGAAGGCAGCGACGACATCGCGGTTGGCGCCATCGTTGGCAGCGGCGAGCTCGAAGAGCATGCTGGTGCCCTCCTCGCTCAGCAGCGCGGAGACGGGAATGCAGCATGCTTGAACCGCGGCCTCGCGGCTGTTCAGAGAATCGTCGAGGTCCGGCGCGAAGTGAGAGCGCAGCTCTCCGTGCTGATTGATGGCGAAGACTGCTTCATCCGGCATGATGTCTTCAGAAGTGGCTTTGTGCAGGTCCACAAAGTACTTGCGGGAAACCTTCTTGGAGCGGAAGTCTGTGGTATCAACAAAACCCTCACCACGGAAGCAGTGGTACAGAGTGGTCAGCCTCTGCTGGCCATCGAGCAACAGCAGGCCCGGGTTTACCCCGGTGTTGGGCGCACCCGCGAGCGGCCGCGGCCGAAAGCGCATAGCCTCGTTGCGGGTATCCAAGGCCATGAACGCGCCGAGTGGGTAGCCGCGCAGCACAGTGACGATCAGCGATCTGATGCGGTCCTCATCCCAGGCATAGGAGCGCTGAAAATCTGGAAGCTGAATATCACCGCGATCGATGCGAGCGAAAAGGTCATTAAGGTCATAACTTGGCGTAGAGAAACCCATGGCCTCGAGCCTACCGCCAAATGTGGGAACGTGCCCGTTTGTGCGCGAACATCACATTGCGGGCACCAAGCCCCGGGTAATGAAAAATCCCGCCAGCCGGTGGCCAGCGGGATTACTCAGATCCAGTGCGATTTATGCAGTTGCATCCAGCGGGTTCTTGACCCAGCTCATGAGATCGCGCAGCTTCTCACCAGTCTTCTCGATCTCGTGATCGTTGTAGCTGGCGCGCAGCTCCTCGAGCTCCTTGTTGCCGCCCTCAACGTTGGCGATCAGGCGCTTGGTGAAGGTTCCATCCTGAATGTCGGACAGGATGTCCTTCATGCGCTGCTTGGTGTCGGCGTCGATGACGCGCGGACCAGAAATGTAGCCACCGAACTCTGCGGTATCGGAGACCGAGTAGTTCATGTTCTTGATGCCGCCCTCGAACATGAGGTCAACGATGAGCTTCAACTCGTGCAGGCACTCGAAGTAGGCCATCTCCGGCTCGTAACCGGCTTCCACCAGCACCTCGAAACCGACTTTCACGAGCTCCTCGGTACCACCGCACAGAACGGCCTGCTCACCGAAGAGGTCGGTGACGGTCTCGGCTTCGAAGGTGGTCGGGATAACGCCGGCGCGGGCGCCGCCGATGGCCGCGGCATAAGACAGGGTCAGCTCGCGGCCCTCGCCCTTCGGATCCTGCTGGGTAGCGATCAGGCAGGGCACGCCCTTGCCGTCGACGAACTGTCGGCGGACCAGGTGGCCCGGGCCCTTCGGCGCAACCATACCGATGGTGATGTTCTCCGCCGGCTTGATCAGTTCGAAGTGAATGTTGAGGCCGTGGCCGAAGAACAAAGCATTGCCGTCCTCCAGGTTCGGCTCAATGTCCTCGGTGAAGATGGTCGCCTGGGATGTATCCGGGGCTAGCAGCATGATGACGTCAGCCCACTTGGAAGCCTCAGCGTTGCTCAGGACCTTAAAGCCAGCCTCTTCCGCCTTCTCGCGGGACTTGGAACCCTCGCGCAGGCCGATCGCCACCTCAACGCCAGAGTCACGCAGGTTCATTGCGTGGGCGTGGCCCTGGGAGCCATAGCCAATGATGGCGACCTTGCGGCCCTGGATGATGGACAGGTCGGCATCGGAATCGTACAGAGTCTCAATAGCCATGTTGTTGTTCCTTCTCTCTGTGGTTCGTCGTCACTACTCAGCGAATAGTGACGTGGTCTACTGAATTTGTATCACATTTTGGGACAAGATGCCCACAATGTGAGATTATTTATTTGCTCGGTGCCATCGCCTTCGGGCCACGACCCAGCGCGACGTTTCCGGACTGCACCAGCTCACGGATACCGAAGGGCTCGAGGACGTCGAGAAGCGCCTGCAGCTTGCCCGGCGTACCGGTGGCCTCCACCACCACGGACTCCGGCGATACGTCCACGATGCGGGCGCGGAAGATGTTCACCGCGTCGACCACCTGGGGGCGGTTCGAGTTATCCGCGGCCACCTTGACCAGCATGATGGCGCGGGCAATGGTGTTTTCTTCCTCCAGCTCCACCACCTTGAGCACCGGAACAATCTTGTTGAGCTGCTTCGTCACCTGCTCGATGACAACCTCGGAGGCGTCCACAACGATGGTCAGGCGGTTGATCCCCTCGGTTTCGGTCCGCGCGGAGACCAGCGAGATGAGGTTGTAGCCGCGGCGGGTAAACATACCGGTCACGCGGGAGATGATGCCCTCAATGTCCTGGACCCGCACGGACAGGATGTGTCGGGTGATGTCGTCTTTAGCCATTGTTCTTAGGCCTCCTCGAGGGATTCGTGAATGTCGGCCGGATCCTCGGCCGCGGACTCGTTTTCATCAAACAGCGGGCGCAGGCCCAGGGCGTACTGAATTTCCTCATTGGAGGCGCCGCCACCAATCATCGGCCACACCTGGGCATCCTGGCCCACGATGAAATCAATGACCACCGGGCGGTCATTGATTGAGCGCGCGCGCTCAATCGCGGGGCCAATCTCTTCTGCCGTGGTGACGCGAATGGACTCGCACCCCAGGGCCTCGCTGAGCTTGACGAAGTCCGGGACGTACTCATCGTGCTCACGCAGCTTGGTATGGGAGTACTTGTTCTCATAGAAGAGCGTCTGCCACTGGCGCACCATGCCCAGGTTTCCGTTATTAATGACAGCCACCTTGATGGGGAATCCCTCCACCGCGGCGGTGGTGAGCTCTTGGTTGGTCATCTGGAAGCAGCCATCGCCGTCAATCGCCCAAACCTCACGCTCCGGGCATGCGGCCTTAGCGCCCAGCGCTGCGGGTACGGCGTAGCCCATCGTGCCGGCACCGCCGGAGTTGATCCAGCTGCGCGGGTGCTCGAAGTCGAGGAACTGTGCCGACCACATCTGGTGCTGGCCGACGCCCGCGCAGTAGATAGCCTCCGGCCCCACGATGGAGCTGAGCTGCTGGATGACCTCCTGCGGATTGAGCAGCCCGTCCGACGTCGGCTCGAAACCGCGCGGGTAGCGGCGCTGCAAATCTCCCAGGTACTCCATCCAGTCACCGAGGTTCGGGGCGTCCAACTCCGCGTCATTGGCATAAGCCTTGGTCAGGCGCAGAAGCACCTCGCGGGCATCACCCACGATGGGAACAGCTACCTCACGGATCTTGCCGATCTCGGCCGGGTCGATGTCGGCGTGGATGACCTCGGCGTGCGGAGCAAAGGTATCGGTATCACCGGTCACGCGGTCATCGAAGCGCGCGCCCACGGCGATGATAAGATCCGCGCGCTGCAGCGCCGCCACCGCCGGCACCGTGCCGTGCATGCCGGGCATGCCCATGTGCTGCGGGTGGTTATCCGGGAAGGCGCCGAGCGCCATGAGGGTGGTCACCACCGGGATGCCGGTCAGCTCAGCAAACTCGCGCAGCTCGCGGGAAGCCTCCGCCTTAATGACGCCGCCGCCAACATAGAGCACTGGGCGTTCCGCGCGAGCAATGCGCCGAACAGCCTGCGTGATCTGGCGCGGGTGCGGGGTCGTGGTGGGCTTATACCCCGGCAGGTCCGGCATGACTGGGCCGGAGTACTCCATCAGGGCGTTCTGGACATCCTTCGGGATATCCACGAGGACCGGGCCCGGCCGTCCGGTGGACGCCAGGTGGAACGCGGCAGCAATAGCTCCCGGGATGTCCTCTGCCTTGGTGACGATGAAGTTGTGCTTCGTAATCGGCATGGTCACACCGCGGATATCGGCCTCCTGGAAGGCGTCGGTGCCCAGCAAGGAGCTGCCCACCTGACCGGTGATGGCCACGACCGGCACGGAGTCCAGGTTGGCGTCCGCCAGCGGGGTCACCAGGTTGGTAGCACCCGGACCGGAGGTGGCAATCATGACGCCTACCTTTCCGGATGCCTGGGCATAACCTTCGGCGGCGTGGCCGGCCCCCTGCTCGTGGCGGGTGAGCACGTGGCGCAGCTTCGTGGATTCAAAGAGGGCGTCGTACAGCGGAAGCACGGCGCCGCCCGGAATGCCGAAGACAAGCTCGGTGCCCAAATCTTCGAGGGTACGGACAATGGCGTGTGCGCCCGTGATGCGCTCGGGCGCCCGCTGTGGCGGAGTGGAAGCTGTCACGGTTGTTGTGCTCCTTCAGTGGGGATGGATATCGGAGAGATCATCCAACTAATAACGCCCCCGCTGTCCTTCCTGGGTGTGAAGGTAACGGGGGCGCTTGCTGGTCGACGTCACTAGTGGACTCGCTACGGCTCGCGCCGCCCGGGGACTACTACGAGGTGAAGTCGAATAATGATCATGGGCTAAACTGTACACTGATAGAAACGCCACCGCAGGCATTTACCCCCATTTTTGGGATCTTTTTCTCATTTTGCGAGATTGCACAGGTGGGGCGGTTCGCCACCGCGCCACGCTGTCAATTACGATGACCCACTATGACGTCCTCACACCCGCAGAACGCATCTTCTCGCGCCGAACACCCCACGGCCGAAACGTTCAAGCCCACCCGCGAACACCTCCTCGGCATCGGCATCCTCGCCGCCATCGCTTTTCTCAGCATTGGCTGGGCCCCGAAATACCTCTTCTGGATCCTCATCTTCCCGGTGTTGGCCATCTGGTGGGTCCTGCGGGCCCACACCACCGTGGACGCGAAAGGCATCCACATCACTTATGGCTTCCGCGGCCCCAAGGACATCGCGTGGAAGGACTTTAAAGGCATCGGATTCCAGCGCTCGAAGGCCTACGCTCGCACCACCAGCGGCGACAACCTCAACCTGCCGGGCGTGACTTTTAACTCTCTCCCCCGCCTTGCCGCCGCTTCCAACGGCCGCATCCCCGACGCCCTGACCGCTGGCCGCGAAGCCGCCGATGACAAGGTGGTCATCGTCCACCGCGATGGCCAACAAATCCTCCTTACCAAGGAGGAATACGCCGAGTACCTCAAGAAACACCCCGAACTGAAGGATTAACCATGTACCCTCTCCGCTCTAAAGTCACCACCGTTGGCCGCCAGGCATCCGGTGCACGCGCACTGTGGCGCGCTACCGGCTCCAAGGAGAGCGACTTTGGCAAGCCGATCGTTGCCATCGCCAACTCCTTTACCCAGTTCGTTCCCGGCCACGTCCACCTCAAAAACGTCGGCGACATCGTGGCCGACGCCGTGCGCGAAGCCGGCGGCGTGCCCAAGGAATTCAACACCATCGCTGTTGACGATGGCATCGCCATGGGCCATAGCGGCATGCTCTACTCCCTGCCCTCGCGGGAGATCATCTCCGATTCCATCGAGTACATGGTCAACGCGCACACTGCCGACGCCTTGGTGTGCATCTCCAATTGCGACAAGATCACCCCGGGCATGTTGAATGCCGCGCTGCGTCTCAACATCCCTACCATCTTCGTGTCTGGCGGCCCGATGGAAGCCGGCAAGGCCGTCGTCGTCGACGGTGTAGCACACGCACCGACGGATCTGATTACGGCCATCACGGCGTCGGCCAGCGATGCCGTCTCCGATGAGGGCCTGGCTCAGGTGGAGGAATCCGCCTGCCCCACCTGTGGTTCCTGCTCCGGCATGTTCACCGCCAACTCCATGAACTGCCTCACCGAGGCGCTCGGTTTGGCCCTTCCAGGCAATGGCACCACGCTGGCTACCCACAGCGCCCGCCGCGATCTCTTCGAACAGGCTGGCCGCACCATCGTCGAGATGTGCCAGCGCTACTACGGCGACGAAGATGACGCTGTCCTCCCGCGCTCCATCGCCACCAAGGAAGCCTTCAGCAATGCCATGGCTTTGGACATGGCTATGGGTGGTTCCACCAACACCATCCTCCACACGCTGGCCGCCGCGCAGGAGGGCGAGGTGGACTTCACGCTCGAGGACATCAACGAGATCTCCTACCGCGTGCCCTGCCTGTCCAAGGTGGCGCCCAACGGCACCTACCACATCGAGGACGTGCACCGCGCCGGCGGCATCCCTGCCATCTTGGGCGAGCTGCGCCGCGCCGGCCACTTGAACCTCAAGGTCCACACCGCGCTCTACGACAACGCAGAGGAATGGCTTGATGATTGGGATATCCGCGGCGGCAAGGCCACGGAGGCCGCTCTCGAACTTTTCCACGCCGCACCCGGCGGTGTGCGCACCACCGAGCCATTCAGCCAGTCCAACCGCTGGGATGAGCTCGACACCGACGCGGCCAATGGCTGCATCCACGACGCCGAGCATGCCTTCTCCTCCGACGGCGGCCTGGTTGTCCTGCGCGGAAACCTCGCCCCCAACGGGGCCATCGTCAAGGCCGCCGGTGTGGAGGAAGAGCTGTGGACCTTCACCGGCCCGGCCCGCGTGGTGGAGTCCCAGGAGGAGGCCGTCTCCATCATCCTCAAGAAGGAAGTCCAGCCCGGCGATGTCATCGTCATCCGCTACGAGGGCCCCGCGGGCGGTCCCGGCATGCAGGAGATGCTGCACCCGACCTCCTTCCTCAAGGGATCCGGCCTGGGCAAGGCCTGCGCCTTGATTACTGATGGCCGCTTCTCCGGCGGCACCTCCGGCCTTTCCATCGGCCACATTTCCCCCGAGGCTGCCCACGGCGGTCTCATCGGCCTGGTGGAAAACGGTGACCCCATCACCATCAACATCCGCGAGCGCCAGCTCACCCTCGACGTCGACGAGGACGTTCTCGAACGCCGCCGCGCCATCGAGGAGCAGCGTGAGAAGCCCTGGACGCCGAAGGACCGCAACCGCCCGGTCACCAAGGCCCTGCGCGCCTACGCCAACATGGCCACCTCTGCTGACCGTGGTGCGGTGCGCGTGGTGGATAGTTACGTCAATTAGAGTATGGGGCGATGAATTTCGCCACTAACGCCGCAAGGCGCACACTCCTGACCGCCGCCGGGCTCATCATTGGCCTGGTGGGCGTCATCCGCCACGTCCTCCACACGGACTTCCCGGTGGACATGATCATTTACCGAGAGGGCGTGCGCGCCTTCATGGAGGGCCGCTCGGTCTACTCGGAGCCCATGTACGCCGGGGACTTGGCGCTCCCCTTTATCTACCCGCCCTTCGGGGCGCTGGTCATGGTGCCGCTGACTGCCTTTGACTGGATGAGCGATTCGCTCGCCGGCGACATCATGATCGTCCTCTCGGACGCCCTGGTCTTTGCCTGCCTCTACACGATCTTCCGCGCGCTCAAGGTGCCGCACCTGTGGCCCACCGTGGCGATCGCGTGGGCCGCGGCCATGTTCTTTGAACCCATCCGCCTCAACAACGGTTTTGCACAGATCAACATCGTCATCATGGCGCTGGTCATCTTCGATCTGGTCCCGCGCAAGCGCAAGCTTCCGCAAGGCTGGCTGATAGGACTCGCGGCGGCCATCAAGATCACCCCCTTGGCCATGCTGCTCTACTTCCTGCTGCGCCGCGAGTGGAAGCCGATCCTCACAGCCTTCGCCTCCGCCGTCGTGGCGACGCTGTTGGCCGCGGCCTACCGATGGCAGGCCTTTGTCGAGTTCTTCAGTTCAAAGCTTCTCGATATGGGCAAGGGCGCAGACTTCGGCGTGGCTACTGACTATCAGTCCAATTCCTCGCTCAAGGGCGTCATCCAGCGCCTCTTCACCTCCCAGGAGGCCATGGACAACCACGGCACGCTCATCAACGTGCTGTGGCTTGTGGCTGCGCTCGCAGTCATCGGCCTTGGCTCAGCCCTCATCCTGGCGCAAATGCGGCGAAGCCTGCTTGTCGATGCCCACCTCACCACCGCCACCATCATGCTGCTCATCTCGCCTGTTTCGTGGTCGCACCACTGGGTGTGGCTGTCGCTCATCGTGCCGGTTCTGGTCTACCGCGCCTGGTCCTGGCGCAATTCCACCTGGGTCGCCGGCAGCCTGCTGGCTGTACTCGCCGCTTGGGTGGGCATGCTGCTGACCGTTCCGCCGAAGTGGTGGTTTGGTGACAGCATCGATGTCCACGCGATGCCGCTGTACCAGAAGTTCTTGGTCGATGACTTCGTGTGGCTGGCACTACTCAGCTGGATTCTCTACGCCATCTGCCTCAAGGCTCGAGGCACTCAATCCGACAAGCCACATACTGAGCTCGCTGCGGCCCAAACCAACTAAGCCCCGAAACGCAAAACTGCCTGTTCTGCCAAAGTTGTTCGCCGCGCCTGCGGCGGGCTCAGGTGGTGAATGCATCTATACAGCTAGGAGGTTGTGTAGATGTTAGGCGATAGAAAGCTACGTGAGCGGTATGTGCAGGCGTATCTGCATGATGCGCGTCCGATGTCGGTGATCCTCAAGGAGTTGGGGGGGCTCGAAGGCTACGGCGAAGGTGTGGCGCCAGGCTGAGGGCCTTAGCCGTGGCAAGCGCCGTCGGAGCCTGAATGAGGATAAGTACAAAGATCAATACCAAAAGATCATTGCTATTGTAGAAAGCGGTCGGTCTGCGCATAGTGCACTGAAAGAGACAGGTTTCCCACAGACCGCTTACCGATACCTTGCGCAAGACGGTATCGAACTCGCCAATACCAGTCGCGGTGGAGCCATACAACACGAGCGGGATCGCATTGCCCAAGCTTTGAAACTTGTGGATGCTGGCAAAAGCTATAAACAGGCCGGCCAGGTTGTTGATCGCTGCACTGCCACGGTGAAAACGTGGCACCATAATCGCATGTATGAGCGTTGGATACTCAATGATCATCCCACTGAATCCGAATCGAAGGTAGGACGCGGAAAGCGTCTTATCCGCCATGACCGAATAGCGATAGCCTATCTGCTTGATCAGGGTCTTACTCACCGTGAGATTGCAGCCCACCTTGGCCGGAATCAGTCGACGATTAGCAGGGAAATCGCCCGTGGGATGACTGAGCATGGCTACGATGCCCTCGTGGCGCAAAAGCGGGCTGTAGACCGTTTAGCCAGGCCTAAACCCCGTAAACTCGATACCAACCCGCAGTTGCGGGCCTTTGTCATCGAGGAGTTGAACACGAAGTGGTCACCTTCCCCTTGGCTGCTGAGCCCTGCCCCCCTAGGAACAAAACTCGGGGCACTTCAATCTACGAGCGTTACTAGTAGTACTTCGTTACTTCTGTGTGGAGCTGTGATCGATAAATTGGCAGGGGATATACACCTAATTAGGGGTGATTTTACAACTGTTAGTTTCCTAATAGGAATTATCTGTTACTCTGGGTAAGGAGCACCTAATATGCGTGTTTCCCTCGTCACGGATAATCGTTTTCACGAAATTTACAGGAGTTCTTATGCGCAATCGCGCCACAAGATTCATCATGGCTTTATCTACAGCAGCAGTTCTCGCATTTGGTTTAATCATTCCACCAAGTGCTACTGCCCAAAACCTGGGGAATCTTACCCCCTTGCCCGCATCAACAATTGACTTAGACGCTGAAATTCGCGTAGACACCAGTGATGTCACAGATGAGGACATCATGAATGTTCAAGACGAGATCAAGGTGATGAACGAGTCCGCCGACCCGTACGGTTACTTCGCATCCCTGTCAGCTAATGAACAACGCGCAATCATTGCTGCAGTTGAACGTGCCAGGGTCACTGACATCAATCCTCAGGTAGCGCCTTTTGCGACCACCCAGTCGGACCCCTACCGGATATATATCCAGGGCCTTGAAATGCTGTCCTGCATCGCGCTGGTCGATGTAGTATCATGCGGCATCGCCAATCAGGCAGCCACAACCGCGAGTACGGAAGCGCAGAACCGGTTTCCTGGCGCCACATCACTCCGCAATGGAAAGGGCGATGCTTTTCGGCACTGCTCGTGGAATGCCCTGATGACGATGAGAATCGGTGCAGATGCAGTTGAACGCATTGCTACTAACCACGAAACTGTCGCTCAAGGGCCAGCGGATCAGACCCGCATGGACCTGTATAACAATGCCCAAGGTCGATTTCTTGGATCTGCTTTCGCAAGTAGTGGCGACGAAGCTGCTGCTCTGAACCAGTGCGCCCTCTGGGCAAGGATTGGACTGCTATCTACACTTTCCTAGGATAGGCACGAGAAGGAGGTTATGTTAATGAGACGCATGATGGCACGGATAGGGTTCACTAGTATTGTCTCCCTATCACTCTCCTCTTGTAGTTTTAATGACCCATTGGCTTCTCATCTCGCGTCCCTAGAACGATCGGGACATGCAATCCCCGTTACTGAGTCCATCACACTGGAGGAACTCTACGGACCAGAGTGGACTGAGTTTTCGCTCGTGTGCCCATACACTCCGTATCAAACAGTCAAAGAAACACTTGTGGTTGATGATCCCCCTGTTCCAGAACACGGCTTCACCGAAGAGGCAAACTTCCTCTTTCTTAGAGGAAAGGGCGACAGCGAACAATGGGTGAGGTTCTCTCGACAGGCTCTCGATCTGTGTTCTCCATCAAGTCCGCCTTCTTTAATCATGGAGTCAACGACAGTTGCTCTCAGTTTTTCTCTGGATAATCCGGGTAGTGCTTGGACTCTAACCGGCTTGAACAAGTAGTCGTATGGGCTCGCTGCTTGATGTGCATGATTCCGCCACGACTGTCGATAAGTTAATCGAGATGTTTACCGGAAAAATACGCAACAACACCAAAACACTGACCTGGGACCAAGGTGTGGAACTAGCCCAAGTAGACAGGCTGAGCATCGAACGTGGGCTCGCAGTCTACTTCTGTGATCCGCACTCACCCTGGCAGCGTCCTACCAATGAAAACACCAACGGGCTAGTCCGAGACTTCCTACCCAAAGGAAGCGACTTTAGTACCCTGACGCTTCAAAAGGCGTTCAACACATTCAAGACCTACTCAACGGGCGCCCCAGAGAAGTCCTCAACTGGTACACACCAGAAGAGAGAATCCAAGAACTATTCAAGTGATGCATCCACCACTTGAAACCGCCTGCGGCGGGCGGGAAAACTTTGGCAACAAGGGCACCTCAGCGAGGCCGTACTATGCACCCAACTCAACCCTCAGCTAATTCCTTGAGTGCTGCCAAGTGGCCGTCGAAGGCAATCTTGCCTTGCTCAGTCAATGCGACCCACACCGAGTCCTTCGCACGGCTGGTGCCGTACTCGCGGAAGCGAGTCACGTAGCCGGCTTTTTCCAGAGCTCCGAGCTGCTTAGACAGGGAGGCATCGGAAAGCTCCGTGCGGTCGCGCAACACGGCGAATTTCATCTCACGGTTGACCTCCCCACCTTGTGTGGCTCCGAAGGCATTGAGCGTGGCGCAAATCTTAAAGCGGTTGAGTGGGTGGATTACCGGATCGATTCCATTCATCGCGGCATCCTATTCAGCGCACCGGTGTGCAACGTCCAAAAGACCGCCAAGGCGCACAGTACACCTGCGATGCACGAGGCAATAACGTGTCCTTCAACGAAAGGATTGAAGAGTGCCGGCAGAAACATAAATCCTAGGCCCGCAAAATAACGCCAAGTGATACTTCGTGACGCATGAGGATCCACCTTTTGACGCATCGAATCCCGCACCCCCGTGCGGTAAAAGAAGGCAAGACTCGCCAATAGCCCGAGTACAAGAAGCAGTCCACCAACAAGAACGAGAGGATGGACGTCATCCTTGATCCACATGTAGGCAAACCACGCGCCGTACGCGGCCGATGCGAGCAAGCTCAGCCAGATAGGCGGCCGCTTCGCTGCGGCCGCCTTCTGTCGCTCCTCAAATGCGAGTGCGTCACGAACATCCTGATCAGACAAAACTAAAGCTCCCCTCCTGCGGCACCAAAGTCATTGTTTTCCATCACGGAAACCAACTTACTTTACGCAATGGAAAACAACAACAGTTAGTGGATAACCGCAGGCTGGGAACCTAGAAACGCGCTAACAGCGCCTAGCTCAACGGGTTAACGCCAGCGCCAAACCACCAGATAGCCACGAGCGCGGCAACGCCAATGACGACGAAGACCCACGAGGTTGCCAGCGGGCGGCGGGTCCAGGAGCGATTGAAGTCAAGGGAGATGAATCCCGGACCGGTGAACTGCAGGGCCACCGCGATAACAAATAGCACCAGACCCAGCCAGACGCTCTCATTCCAGGCAAAGACATCCAACCCGGCACCGGAGGCGTTGAGGCCGTGAATAGCTGAGAAGCCCGTGACGATAAGGCCGAACATGGCCGCCAGCGGTGTAACTAGCCCCAGCAGCAGGAAGGCGCCGGCGATGAGCTGAACAGTCGGCACGCCGATGGCTAAGGCCGCTGCCATGGTGTACTCGCCAAACTCCTTTTCCAATCCCGACAGGCCCTCATTGCCGCCGAGTTTGAAGAAGGTTGTAGCACCCGCCACGAGCAGGTAAACGCTGAGTGCCAAGCGCACGAAGAGCAGGCCGAAGTCGATGGTGCCGCGGCGTACTGGCTCAGGCTTCTCCTCCACCGCTGCCGCCTCGGAGTCCACGGCGGGGTCGGCAACTGCAACCGTGCTTGGTGCCTCTTCATAGGTCTCAGTTGCTGCGGTTGCCGATACCGGCATAGCAGTTGTCTCTGTTTCAGACTCTGCCGTCGCCTCCGCGCGCGGGAAGGCGGTGGTCTCGGTCTCGGCTTCCGCGGCGGCACTGTCGAAAGACAAGGAGTCGCGGGAAGCGCTCTCAAAGGTTTCGGTCTTGGCCTCAGGCTCTGCCTCAACGGCAGGCTCCTCAGCCTTCTTCGGCTTAATCACCTGCGGCTCAGCGCGTCCGGGACGCTGGAAGAGGCTGCTCTTCTTCAGCTTATCGGTAGCTTCTGCCTCAGGCGCGCTGTCCTTCACGGAGTCTTTCCCCGTGTAGGTCGGGATATCGTCATCGAAGTCGGTGGCTTTATCAGGAGTTTTATCGCTCATGCCTCCAACTTAAGGCAGCACAGCCCCCTTATGGTGCATCTTTATCGGCGCGGCGCGAAGCTAAAACCGCACGGCCCGCGTCTAAGACATCTGCAGTGAGGTCCGCAAGCAACTCCGATTCCAGCCGCCAGCGTTGCCAATAGAGGTCAATGTCGAGCGGGAAGTCGTCGAGAAGCACCAGCTCCCCCGTCTCCAGCAGGGGCTGTACCTGCAGGCGCGGCACCAAACCCCAGCCCAGGCCGTAGCGCACTGCTTCGACGTAGCTCTCCGAAGAAGGAATCTGTGACACCCGCGCACGCAGAACATGGGAATCAATGAAGCGCTCGCGCATGGCGTCATCCAAGGTGGCATCGTTCGGACCGAAGCCCACGATGGGCAGGGTCTCCCAGTCTTCGAAAGTCTCCGCCAGAGCGGGCGCGGCGACGGCAAAGTAGCGCATCGTTCCGAGGTATGTGGATTCACAACCCGAGACCGCGGTCTGCTCGCGCGTGACCGCGCCCAGCACATCCCCGCGGCGCAACATGGCGAGCGTACGGGCCTCATCTTCGATGCGAATGCGCAGCGCCGCCTCACCGCGTTGCGCGGTCTGCTGGATCACAGGGCGGAACCACGTGGCCAGGGAATCCGAGTTGATCGCAACGGTGAGCGGAACGCGGGACAGGCGCTCGGTAAGCCGGGCATCCGCTTCGGCTTGAACCAGCGCCATGCGCCTCGCGGCTTGGGCGACGATCTCCCCTGCCTCGGTCACGGTGACGGGAGTGCCGCGGCGCAGCAGGATTCGACCAGTCGATACTTCCAACGCCTTGATGCGTTGACTGACGGCCGAAGGAGTGATTCCCAACACAGCCGCAGCCCCCTCGAAGGAACCTTCATCGATGATGGCCAGCAGCGTTTCAGTATGGAGCGGGTTCATGAAGCTATATTAAACCAGCTGTAGAACATTTAACTGGACTTCATATGACGCTATGCGCAGACTAGAAGCCATGTCAGTATTGCTTGCAGGATTTGCGCTGGGCCTGTCCCTCATCATCGCCATCGGACCGCAGAATGCCTTCATCATCAAGATGGGCATTAAACGCGACCATGTCGGCCCCATCCTGTTGGCATGCTTGCTTTCCGACGTCATCCTGATCACCGGCGGCACCGCAGGCGTCGGTGTCCTTGTGGAGCGCTTCCCCACCGCGCTCGTCGTGGTGAAGTACCTCGGCGCGGCCTACCTCATCTACTTCGGCTTCACGTGCTTCCGCGATGCCTTCAAGAAGCAACAGGATGCGCTGGTCATCGAGGAAACCGCACCCGTGGCGCAGGTGGTTGATGAGAATTCGGGTTCCTCTGGGACACCGGGGAACTCAGTGCTTACGAAGATCCGCCCCCGCGTGCGCTCAAAATCCTGGGTCAAGCCCGTCCTCGGTGCGTTGGCGCTGACGTGGCTTAACCCCCTGGCCTACGTTGACGCGCTAGTCATGCTGGGCTCCATTGCAAACCAATATGGCGACCAGCGCTGGGTGTTCGCAGCAGGCGCCATCATGGCCAGCGCAGTGTGGTTCCCCTCCCTAGGCTTTGGCGCCTACAAGCTCTCCCACGTGCTGGCCAAGCCGACGACGTGGCGCGTGGTCAACATCGTCATCGGCTGCGTCATGATTGCACTAACGGCGAAGCTCCTGCTCCTCTAGTTCTTCGTTGATTCTTCTGGGAGCTCTTCGTCTTCGGCGGGATCTCCCACTGCGCCGGTTTCCTCGACCCAAGCCTTGATTTCTTCGTCGCTGCGGTCCTGCTCCACAGCCTCGCGTTCGGTGTAGTAGGAGTGGTCGTTGCGGTTTTCCTCCCACTCTTCCCTGTCGAAGTCAAGCTCTTCATCCGAGTCCAACTCCTCGACCACATCGGAAACGAGGTCCTCGAAGAGGGCTTCATCATCCATGTTGGAATCGGCGATCTGCTGGCCGATCTCGTCGTCGTAACGCGCCGCGTCATATTCCGAGTCGGGGTGCAGCTTGAGGTGCAGCAATGCGCGGATGCGCTCGCGGCGCAGGCCCTCGTCCTTGATCTTGCCCAGGGAGCGCAGCCATCCGATCACCAGAATGACGACGAGCACGATACCCATGTAACCCAGCACCGGGTAGACGTACTGCATCAGGGATTTGAAGCCGGCGAAAGAAACGGCGAAGCCAGCGAGGCAGCCGGCGATGAAAATAATGCGGTACTTCGCCTCGTTGCCAGAAGACAAACGCTTGCCCAGCGCGTAGAACATACCGATGGCCGTGTTGAAGATCATCAGGTAGATGATGATGGCCATGATGACACCGAGTGTCGGGTGGACGCTATCTACCAAGGTCAACATCGGAATATCGGAATCGCCAACGTTCTCTGCATTCATGAGCAGTGAGAAACCAGCAATACCCATGAGCACCGCGTAGACCGCGCCGCCAACAATGCCGCCGACGCCTGCTTCGCGCGGGCTAATGTCATCACCGCCGATGACAAGGGACATCGAGACCGCCAGGATAAGAGCCAGGCCGTTGTAGTTCAGCGCGGATACGAGCCAGAACGGAATCGGGGACTCGATCGCTTCAGAGGCACTAATGGCCGCATCAACGTTCTCCGGCATGTGCAGCAGCGTGTAGGTGCCTACAAAGAGAACGGCGATAATGATGGTCGGCGTGAGAAGACCAATAACCTGTGACACCTTATCCACATCAAACATGCCTGTGATGAGAACAAGCACAAGCATGAGCAGCGAGCCTACCCAAGCCGGCCAGCCGAACTGCTGTTGCATGTTGGAGCCGGCACCAGCCAGCATGACAAAGCCGACCGCAAAGAGCGTGAGGATTACCGCGACATCCAGAATGCGCGAAATGATCGGGTGAGTGATGTTCCTGAACACTTGGTTGTGCTCGCTGGCATGGAAGTAGCTTCCCAACTGGAGGAAGACCGTGCCGGCAAGGGTCATGACCAAACCAGCAACGAGGATGCCCCACATGCCGGGAATACCGAAAGACGTAAAGTACTGGACAGCTTCCTGTCCCGTGGCAAAGCCCGCACCCACGAGCAAGCCAATGAAGGACAAAGCGATGCCCACGACGTTTTTATAAGACACGTTTTCCTATCTGTTTTCTAGTTTCTTCTCTTTATTCTTCAGGGGTAGCGCATAGAAACGCGCCATACTTTGGTCGAAGTACGGCGGCATACATTTACCACCGTACGCCAACGAGATAGGAAAACATGTGTGCGGCCGTGGAGAGCTTGCTCCAATAGCCGCTAAAGCATGAGCCGGCTCACCTCTTAGTGCTCAGCAAACGTCGTCGTATCGATGACGAAGCGGAACTTAACGTCACCCGCCACGACCCGGTCATAGGCCGCATCAACCTCGTCGACACCCACCTTTTCGATCACCGCGCCTAAGCCGTGCTCGGCGCAGAAGTCCAGCATCTCCTGGGTTTCCGCGATGCCACCAATATTGTTACCGGTGAGCACCTTGCCGCCGCCGACGAGGCGGTTGAGGCGCAGCGGGAGCGCCTCCGGCGGGAGCCCCACGACAGACATAATGCCGCGGGGTTTAAGCATCCCCAGGTAGTCCTCGAGGCTGTACTCGGCGGAAATGGTCGAGAGGATGAAATCGAACTCCCCGCGGTGCTTCCTGAAGAAGTCTTCCTCCTCGGTGGTGGCCAAGGTGCGGCTCGCCCCCAGCTCTGCAGCTTCTTCAGCCTTGCGAGAAGTGCGCGAGATGACGGTGACCTCTGCGCCCTTCGCGGCAGCAATCTGCACACCCATGTGTCCCAAGCCGCCTAAGCCCACGACGGCTACCTTCTGGCCTTCCTTAACATCCCAGCGCGCCAACGGAGAGTACGTGGTGATACCGGCGCACAGCAGGGGCGCTGCTATGTCGAAGTCGAGAGCATCCGGAATGCGGAGAACGAAGTTCTCGTTCACAACGACCTTCTCGGCGTAGCCGCCTTGGGTAATCGTGCCATCGACATCCGTGGAGTTATAGGTGCCGACGTTGCCGTTCAGGCAGTTCTGTTCCATTCCTGCCTGACACTGCTCGCACTCGCCGCAGGAGTTCACGAGGCAACCCACACCAACGCGGTCTCCCACCTTAAATTTGGTGACCTCCTCCCCCACGGCGGAGACCACACCGGCGATCTCATGGCCGACGGTCAGCGGGAAGTGCGCCTCGCCCCAATCGTTGCGGATGGTGTGGATATCCGAATGGCAAATGCCCGCGGCCTTAATGTCGATAACCACGTCATCGGCGCGCGGGTCACGACGCTGGATAGTCACGACCTGAAAAGGTTCTTTAGGTCCGGTCTTCTGAAGGGCTTTAGCAGAAATAGTCATGGCGACCACGGTACCCCGTAGTCGCCTGACCTCGCCTAATGGAAATTTTTGCCAACTAGACTGCTCGCCTAGGAGAGCTTCTTCGCAATCAGCTTGTTGACCTGTCCTGGGTCAGCCTTACCCTGGGTGGCCTTCATGACCGCACCCACGATGGCACCGGTGACCTTCTTGTTGCCGGCCTTGTACTTCTCCACGATGTCCGGGTTAGCGGCCAGGGCATCATCGACGGCCTTCTCGATCGCGCCATCATCGCGCACGACCTCGAGCCCGCGCTTGGCGACGACCTCGTCGACGTCACCCTCTCCGGCCAGCACGCCGTCGACCGCCTGGCGAGCCAGCTTGGTGGTCAGTTTGCCTTCCTTGACCAGCTCAACAACGCGTGCGACCTGCGCCGGGGTGATATCAAGAGCGCTCAGTTCAACGCCAGCCTCATTGGCCTTACCGGTCAGGTAGGACACCCACCAGGAGCGGGCCTCGTCCGGAGTGGTGCCGGCTTCCACTGTTTCGATAATGAGATCGAGAGCGCCGGCGTTGACCAGGTCACGCATCTCCTCGTCCTTGAGGCCCCACTCCTCCTGGATGCGGGCGCGGCGAATCCACGGCATCTCCGGCAGGGTCTGGCGGATTTCCTCGACCCACTCGCGGGAGACAATCACCGGCGGCAGGTCCGGGTCGTTGAAGTAACGGTAGTCCTCCGCGGTCTCCTTCGGACGGCCCTTGGAAGTCGAACCATCCGTTTCCTGGTAATGGCGGGTTTCCTGGACGATCTCGCCACCGTCGACAAGCACCTGCGCCTGGCGCTGCATCTCAAAGCGCACCGCCTGCTCGACCGAGCGCAGGGAGTTGATGTTCTTGGTTTCGGTACGGGTGCCGAACTCCTCCTGGCCCACCGGGCGCAGCGAAACGTTGGAATCCACGCGCATCGAGCCTTGATCCATGCGGGCATCGGACACGCCCAGTGCCGCGACGAGCTCACGCAGAGCAGAAACATAGGCGCGGGCGACCTCGGGGGCGCGCTCGCCAGCACCAATGATCGGCTTGGTCACAATCTCGATTAGCGGGATGCCGGCACGGTTGCAGTCCACCAGCGAGGTCGTTGCGCCGTGAATGCGGCCATCGGCACCACCCAGGTGGGTCAGCTTGCCGGTGTCCTCCTCCATGTGAGCGCGCTCAATCTCAACGCGCCACTCAGTGCCGTCGTCGAGGACGACGTCGAGGTAGCCGTCATAAGCAATCGGCTCATCGTACTGAGAGATCTGGTAGTTCTTCGGCTGGTCCGGGTAGAAGTAATTCTTGCGGGCAAAGCGCGAAGACTCCGCAATCTTGCAGTTCAGCGCCAGGCCAATCTTGATGGCGCCTTCCACACCCTTGGAGTTCACCACCGGCAAGGCGCCTGGCAGGCCGAGGGACACCGGGTCCACGTTGGAGTTGGGGGCTGCGTTGAAGTTCGTGGGCGAGGTGGAGAACATCTTGGTCTCCGTATTGAGCTCCACGTGAACTTCCATGCCCATAACGGGATCGAACTTTTCAAGGACCTCGTCATAGTCCATCAGGTCATACATCGCAGCAGTCATGCGTGCCATCTTAGTATGTCAGCGCGACACCGTGCGCAACCGCCTAACCCAACAAGGTAATGCCGTGCGTAATGAGAATCTTGGCTATCATCGCCGCCGGATAGACCATGGCATAGCCCAAAGAAACTCGCTGGTCAGTATTCGTGCGGTTGTTAACAAAAGCCAACACCGCCGGTTGCGTTTGCGCGCCCGCCATGGCTCCCGCAGTCTTTGTTGCACCAACGTGCAGGAAACGCCGCATTACGAAGGCGAACCCGGCAGCCACCAGCGTGGTGATGATTGCACCGAGCAGGAGAATTTTCCACCACGAACCACCCGTGAAGGCGCCTGCAATCTCCCCACCCGCATTTGTTCCGGCTTGCGCCAAGAAGAGCAGCAGGCCCAGCTCGGAAAGAATCGTGTTGGCCGAGTGCGGCAGTGCGGTCACCGTGTTGCCGATGCGCCCGATGCGCGCCATGATCAGCGCCACGATGAGGACGCCCGCGGCAGCGCCGAGGCTAAAGGAAGAGCCGCCTGGAAGCGGGATTTCGAGGTGGCCCACGAAAACTCCGAGGGCCATGCCTAAGCCAAGGGAGACCGGGTTGATATCCGTTAGTCCTTGGGAGGAGTCACCGAGAAAAGTCGAAATCTCCCGCAGGGACTTCTTGGAACCGACGACGCGCACGCGGTCCCCCAGCTCCACGATGTGTTCGGGGATTGCCACCTGGTCGTTATCGGCGCGACGAACTCGCGAGATTCGCGCGCCCCAACGATCCGCCAGTTGATTATTCAGCTCCGCGATGGTCAGACCAGCCAAGTTGTGCTCCGACACCGTAATGCGGCGAAAATCTAGCTCGTGACGGTCATCGTTGAGGATCTGCGGCGACTCGCGCCCAGCATGCTCAATGATGTTGTCTAGGTCTTCCGGGGCACCAACGAGCGTGACCACGTCACCGGGGTGCAGCACGTCGAAGAATTTCGGCAAAACGATAAGGTTGCTGCCCACGCGGCGCAGGCGTGTTACCTGCACTTCCCCATTGCCGATGTCGGCGAGCTCTGCAACGGAGGTCTCACGCAGAATCTGCATGTGCTGACGCGTGACGGGTGACAGGGTGTCGTCGTCATTACCGGCGTCGCGAAGCACTAGCACAGTCGCCGCGAGCATACCGATGACACCAAACAAATAAGACACCGCATAGCCCACCGTTGCTGAGCCCGGATCACCTGTAGCCTCTGAGGCCGCCGCCAAAGCCGGGGTATTTGTCACCGCGCCGGCGAAGGTACCAGCGATAGTGGCACTCGACAGACCAAAGACATAGGTCCCCAGCCCCCAAGCTGCGAGGGCGGCGACGATGAAGACCGCGATCATGGAAAGCACGGGGCCGGTCGCAGTCTTCAGCGATTTGAAAAAGGACACGCCGGAGTTGTTGCCAATACCAAAGGCAAAGAGCACCAAACCAAACATTCCCAAAATGGGAGGAACGGAGGCTTCGACGCCAACGGCGGAGGCGGCGGCCGAGAAGGCGATGCCCAAGAAAAGCACGGCCGCCGCGCCCAAGCTGATGCCCCGTGTCTTGATACCGCCGAGGGCCATGCCAAGGCCAATTAGCAGGAACACCAACAGAACCGGCTGATCAGCCAGGAAAGCTAATACGCTTGTCATGATTCCTTTATCAACTAAGGGTGAGCCCTAATGGTGTTTAACCAAAGAGGGCTTGAGCGTTGGCATAACGCTTGGCCGGAACCACCTTTAGCTTGCCCACAGCATCTTCGAGCGGCACGAGGTCGATGTTTTCTCCGTGCAGGGCCACACACATACCGGACTGGCCGTTGTGCGCAGCGCGGGCGGCATGAGTGCCGTAGCGGGTTGCCAGGACGCGGTCATATGCAGTCGGCGTACCACCGCGCTGGATGTGGCCAAGGACGGTGGTGCGCACGTCATAACCAGTGCGCTTCTTGATCTCATCACCGATGACCTGGCCAATACCATTGAAGGTCTGGTGGCCGAACTGGTCCACACCGCCTTCTTCGAAGTCCATGGTGCCTTCCTTGGGCAGGGCGCCTTCGGCAACGCAGACAATGCCGTACTTCTCACCCATCTGGAAGCGGCGCTCCATTGCCTTGGTGATATCTGCGATATCGAAAGGAACCTCAGGGATCACCGTGTAGTGTGCACCGCCAGCCATGCCGGCGTGCAACGCGATCCAACCAACGTGGCGGCCCATGACCTCAACGATGAGGATGCGGTCGTGGGATTCAGCGGTGGTGTGGAGACGATCGATCGCATCGGTAGCGACGGAGACCGCGGTGTCGAAGCCAAAGGTATAGTCCGTTGCATTGACGTCATTATCAATTGTCTTCGGCACGCCGACGACTGGAATGCCATTATCGGACAGCCACTTGGCACCCTTCAGTGTTCCCTCACCGCCAATGGCGATGAGCGCATCGACCTCGGCATCAGCCATGTTGGCTTTGATGGTATCCAGCCCAGCCTTGAACTTATCTGGGTGGAGGCGGCCGGTACCGAGGATGGTTCCGCCGCGCAGGAGGATACGGTCAATCTCAGCGTCGTCATAAAGGTCACGGCGGCGGTCTTCCATCAGACCTACCCAGCCGTCCTCGTAGCCGACGACTGTATCGCCGAACTCGTTGGAAGCGGTACGAACGACCGCGCGGATAACAGCATTCAGACCGGGGCAATCACCACCGGATGTCAGTACAGCAAGACGCATGACACCCAATCTACTCGCTTCGCTGTAGCCTCGCAGTTTCCGCTACGGCATGCAAGGTATCCCGGAAGAAGAGGGATGACACGCATCCCACTGCCAAGATGGCGACAATGACCGCCAAAGAGTTCGCGGCTCCGGCGACCTGCATGACTGCCGACACGCCGGCCACACCAATCACAGAGCCCACCTGTCGCGATGTGTTGTAGACACCAGATGCTGCACCCATGAGATGTGCATCAATATCGCGCATCGTCGTTGCTGCGTTGGAGCCCCAAATGAAAGATTGCCCTGCACCCAACGCTGCGCACGGCAGGCTCAGCCACCAGGCCGACACTTCGGCCTGCATGAGGAACCACAGCGCGATGAAGGTAGCAATCAAAATGCCGAAGCCTGTAACCGCCAATCGTCGCGGATGCAGCTTATCCGCCAGAATCCCCGCCAGCGGCGACACACACAGGGAGACCAAAGCCATCGGCGTGACGATCATTCCGGCATCGCCCGCCGATACCCCCTGTTCAACCTGCAGCCACATCATGATCGGAATCATCATTGACGCCGCCATGAACCCCATGGACACAATCGCTACAGAACCAACGGAATAGTTGCGGTCCTTAAACAATACGAGAGGGACGAGCGCTGCCATCCCACGGTCTTTTTGCAGGCGCACGAAGATGGCCATGCCGACAACCCCTGTGACAAGAAGGGCCCAAATCCACCACGGCCAGCCCGTCTCTGGCCCTTGTTGCACGGCAAAGACGAAGCAGGTCAACGCGACAAACGACGCCCCTACCGACACGAAGTCAATCCTCCCCGACGCCGTCGGCAAAGCAGGCACCCACAGCCCGGACAGAACAATGGCTGCAATGACAAAAGGAATGTGGATCCAAAACACAGCTTGCCACCCGAAGGCGCCGACTACGAAACCCCCTAATAGCGGTCCAGCGAGTGTGGCCAGCGAACCTACGACGCCCCAGGCGCCCAGCGCACGGCCGCGCCGCTCACGGGGGAAGATTCGGTTGATCACTGCCATGGTCTGGGGCATCTGAATGGAGGCACCTAGCCCCTGCAGGGCACGTGCGGCGATGAGAAATTCTACGGATGGTGCCAGCGCGCAAAGTAGCGCTCCAAGGCCAAAGAGGCCGTTGCCTAGCTGGAACATTCGCTTCTGCCCGTAGATATCCCCTAGCCTTCCGGTGAACAGGAGGGGCACGACCACGGCGAGCAAATAGATGGCGGAGACCCACAGCACCTGATTGACGTCGGCGTTGAACTCCCGGCGGACGTCGGGAAGCGCAACAGCAATCATCGATTGATCGAGCAACGACATAAAGAAGCCCAGTGACAGCGCAGCCATGGCGAGCCAAGCCTGCTTTTCTGAGATAGTAGTTGCTGCGAGTTTCATGGAGCGAAGTCTAGCCACCATCCGCGCACGCGGCCTAAACTGAAGCGCATGGGAATGATTGACATCAAGAAACCACAGGATGTGTCGACGGCCGCGACCGTCACACTGGGACTCATTGGCGGTTGGCTCACAGCGCGGGAGACAGGAATCCGTCCGCTTGGCGGCGTTGTGCTCGCTGCCGCTGGCGCCTGGGCGGGCCGGAGTTGGTGGGCTAAGACAAACCCGGCCACTACCGCCGGCCTGGCAGCTCTATACACCGGCGCTTTTGGCCTCTCCCACCCGCTGGCTAAGAAGATTGGGTCCTGGCCCGCAGTCCTGACCGTCACCGCCGCAAGTGCGGGCGCTGCTTACGCGCTTTCCGACGCCCAGTAGATCCCTCCCAAGCCCCTTCGCGCTGTCCTTGACAGCCGGAGGGGCGTTTCACGTTTGTACACAGGCAAACGCCCCAACCATTTCATGTCGAACGTGCTGGCTAACCCGTGGTGACTA
>NZ_KV827678.1 GCF_001836165.1 Corynebacterium sp. HMSC036D02
TTCTACTGCCCCAACTTTGCAACAGCACCATTTAGAGTATGCCGCGGGTGACAGCGTTGTCTTCGCGGATGATCTCCTGACCGATGCGCTTCAGGCCGAGGGAACGCAGCGTGTCACGCTGGTTCTGCTTCCTACCAACAGTGCCCTTGATCTGACGGATCTTCAGTGCCATGGGTTATGCCCCCTGTCCTGCAGCACGAGCGCGCAGCATGGCTGCCGGAGCAACCTCTTCGAGGCTCTTGCCACGACGTGCGGCGACCTCTTCTGGGCGCACGAGCTCCTTGAGGCCGGCCACCGTTGCGTGAACAACGTTGATGGCGTTCGGCGAGCCGAGCGACTTGCAGAGAATGTCCTGGACGCCAGCGCACTCCAGCACCGGGCGGGCTGCGCCACCGGCGATAACACCGGTACCTGGTGCAGCCGGACGCAGCATGACGACGCCTGCTGCGGCCTCGCCCTGCACCGGGTGGGTGATGGTGCCGTTGATCATCGGGACACGGAAGAAGTTCTTGCGAGCTTCCTCGGCACCCTTCTGGATAGCAGCCGGGACTTCCTTGGCCTTGCCGTAGCCGACACCGACCATGCCCTGGCCGTCACCCACGATCACCAGAGCGGTGAAGCTGAAGCGACGACCACCCTTGACGACCTTGGACACACGGTTGATGGTGACGACGCGCTCGATGTACTGGTTGCGCTCGTCCTGCTGGTTGTTGCGACGATCGTTACGGCCACCGCGGTCGTTGCGGCCGCCGCGCTCGTTGCGATCGTTGCGGTTGTTATCGGCGGAGCGTCCGCCGTTACGGTCACGTTCCGACATCACGCGTTCCTTCCGTTGGAGTTCATGGTGTTGGTGGTCATTAGAACTTCAGACCACCTTCGCGGGCGGCGTCAGCCAGAGCGGCGACGCGGCCGTGGTACTGGTAGCCAGCGCGGTCGAAGACGACTGCCTCGATGCCAGCTTCCTTCGCACGCTGTGCGATCAGTTCGCCAACCTTGGCGCCACGTGCCTTCTTGTCGCCCTCGACTCCACGGACCTCTGCTTCGAGGGTGGACGCAGCGCACAGGGTGTGACCGACGGTGTCGTCGATGACCTGAACGTGCATGTGACGAGAGGTACGGTGCACAACGAGACGTGGAGTCTCTGGGGTGCCGGACAGGGTCTTGCGGATACGGAAGTGGCGACGTGCGCGAGCGTTGCGACGGCGGGTGGAGATGTCCTTGCCCACCGGCAAACGCTGGCCTTCCTTGTTCGTTGCGTTGTTGCTCATTACTTACCCGTCTTTCCATCCTTGCGACGGACCTGCTCGCCTTCGTAACGGATGCCCTTACCCTTGTATGGGTCATCCTTCCGCAGACGGCGGATGTTAGCGGCGATCTGTCCAACCTGCTGCTTGTTGATGCCTTCGATGGAGAACTTGGTGTTTCCGTCGACGGCAAACTTGATGCCCTCAGGCGCCTCAATCAGGACTGGGTGAGAGTAGCCCAGTGCGAACTCCAGGTTCTGGCCCTTGAGCTGCACACGGTAACCCACACCGAAGATTTCCATCTTGATGGTGTAGCCAGTAGTAACGCCCACGACCATGTTGTTGATCAGGGAGCGGGACAGGCCGTGCAGGGAACGGTTCTTGCGGCGGTCATCGGGGCGGGAGACGACGAGTTCTTCGCCTTCCTGAGCCACGGTGATTGGTGCCGGAATCTCTTCAGCCAGGGTGCCCTTAGGACCCTTGACTTCAACGTTCTGGCCGTTGATGGTGACGGTGACGCCAGAGGGGACGGTCACCGGTGCCTTGCCAATACGAGACATGGTTAAACCTCCTCTTACCAGACGTAGGCGAGGACTTCTCCGCCCACGCCCTTGTTGTTGGCCTCACGGTCAGTCAGCAGACCCTGGGACGTGGAGATAATAGCCACGCCCAGGCCACCGAGAACCTTTGGCAGATTAGTGGACTTTGCGTAAACGCGCAGACCCGGCTTGGAAACACGACGCACGCCAGCGATGGAACGCTCGCGAGATGGGCCGTACTTCAGGTTAAGCTCCAGGGTCTTGCCGACGGTCTCGTCGTTAACGGAGTAGTCGGCGATGTAGCCTTCCTGCTTCAAGATTTCGGCGATGTTGGCCTTGATCTTGGAGGATGGCATAGACACGGTGTCGTGGAACGCATTGTTTGCGTTGCGCACTCGTGACAACATGTCCGCAATCGGATCAGTCATGGTCATGTGAAGTGACCTGTTGCCTTTTTCGTTACGGTTCCCGTGCTCACCCTTGATGAATCGCGTGTACCGCACGATCGCTGGCTACTCACGCTCCGCCTAACTCAGTAGTTAGGGGTGCTCGCTGCCTTTATCCGTGCGGCCGCTTCGGGCGAGGGGCCTGTAACAAAGTGGATGTACAGTTTTTCTCCCTTGTAGCGGGAGACTCTTTCCGCAGGTCATGTGGCATTCCCGGGATTTTGACGCGTTAGCGTCGAAAAAAAGAACATGGGGGTACCTACCTACGGCAAGACCTGACTAGCCTAGCAACCAGCTAAAACATGTCCAAATCCCTGCTCAGAAGCATAGAGCTGAGGTGTAGGGTCGGCGCCATTCAGGGCCGACCGACCTCACTAGCCGCACCTGCTGGCTCACACACTCACCTGCACAGCTCCACAATCCCTCCTTGTAGTACTTTGATTAGGCTTACCTTGTTCACATAAGCTTGCTCCCGTTAAGATCATGGACTTTCACGCGTCAAGGAAGGATGCATGGCTATCTCTACCCCGCATGCGCAATCCCCTTCTCAATCACACCTGGGGTCTCGCGCGGACGCTACTGCGGACGCTTCTGCCAGCGCTCCATCAGGTAAAATCCCGCGTCGCCTCGTCGGCCTCGGCGTCCTTTTCCTCCTATTGCTCGCCAGCATCGTTGCCAGCATCGTGTTTGGATCACGGCAGATCCCTTTTGGAGAAGTGTCCGCCGTGTTCCGCGATCTCGGCACGGCGTTCGGCCACGCGGAGGGGCTGAATGTGGATCAGCGCGTGATCGTCGAGCTCCGCATTCCCCGCACCCTGTTGGGCCTAGTCGCCGGTGCTGCCCTTGGCGCCTCCGGTGCATTGATCCAAGGGCACACGCGCAACCCTCTCGCGGACACGGGCATTCTCGGCATCAACTACGGTGCGTCCCTGGCCGTGGTTGCCAGCTTCTCCTTGCTGGGTGTGACGTCCGTGTGGGCTACCAGCATGTGGGCGTTCGGTGGGGCCATCGCTGCTACTGCGTTGGTGTTTAGTTTGGCGTCCATAGGAGGAGGACAGGCCAATCCAATGACGCTGGTCCTCGGCGGCGCGGCTTTGTCCGCGGTCCTCAGCGCCATCATCAGCGGTTTTATCCTCACTGACGATGCCAATCTGGATCGCATGCGCTTCTGGACCGTCGGCTCCATCGCGGGCCGGGATCTCACCGTGTTCTACGGCGTGCTGCCGTTTATCCTGGTGGGCCTCCTGCTGGCGTTCATCACGGCACCGCAGCTAAACCTCCTGAATCTGGGCGATGACATCGCCTCCGGACTGGGCATCAACACCCAGCGCGCCCGCCTGATTGGCATGGCTCTGATCGCACTGCTGGCCGGTGCCGCGACAGCTGCCGCCGGCCCCATCACCTTCATCGGCCTGGTGGTCCCGCACCTCGTGCGCGCCATCACGGGCCCTGATTACCGCTGGATCCTCCCTTACTCTGCCCTGACGGGTGCGGTGATGATGCTGTTCGCAGACGTGGTGGGCCGTCTGATCGCTCGTCCGGGCGAGTTGCAAGTAGGCATCATCCTCGCGTTCGTGGGCGCGCCGTTCTTCATCGCCCTTATTTATCGACGCCGGGTGGTGGCCATTTAATGAGTTCCCTCCTTGCCCGCCCTACCTCTTCCACTATCCCTGGGCGCCCGCCATTCCGCGTGGGCTCATTTTCTGTGGTCTGGCGCCCTCGCGCGTTGACGGTGTCTCTATTGCTGCTCGTGGCGATCGTCTTGCTAGCGGCGGTCTCCATCGGCCTGGGTGACTATCCTGTGTCCCCGGCTCGTGTGCTGGAGGTGCTGTTCACCGGCCAGGGCACCCGCATTGAGCGTCTGGTGGTTTTGGATTGGCGCATGCCTCGTGCGCTGACGGCCATTCTGGTGGGCTGTGCGCTGGGATTATCCGGAGCCCTCACTCAGTCCGTGACTCGCAATGCGCTGGCCAGCCCGGATATCTTGGGCTTCACTACGGGCGCGTCCGCGGCCGCGGTCACCGTCATCACTCTGGGTGGTGGCGCTGGTGGTTTCCTCGGCTGGCTCAGCAGCATCGGCATTCCCTTGGCCGCGGTGCTTGGTGCGGCTGTCACCGCAACGGTGATGTGGGCTCTGGCGTGGAGGAGATCGACTGATTCCTTCCGGCTAGTGCTGTTCGGCATCATCATCTCTGCTCTGTTGACCTCGTATATCAACTTCCTGATGATCCGCACGGAGTTGCGCGATGCCGCGGCCGCGCAGTTCTGGCTTACTGGCTCCCTGAGCACTGCGGACTGGTCCAAGATGTGGCCCATCGCCATTGTTGTGTTGGTGTTTACACCGCTGCTGGCCTGGATTGGTCACCAACTTTTAGCCACCTTGCTGGGCTCGGATACTGCACGGGCTTTGGGACAAAACGTCCAGGGTGTGCAGGTGCTTCTGCTCGCCGCTGCCGTGGCTTTGGCAGCAGTGGCGGTCTCGGCCGCTGGCCCCATCGGGTTCGTCGCCTTCGTGGCCCCACAGGTGGCGCTGCGCTTGTGCAACTGCTCTGCACCACCGCTTCTGGCCTCTGCGCTGACCGGCGCTGCGCTACTCCTGCTGGCAGATATCAGCACCCAAACTCTTCTGCCCGTAGAGCTGCCGGTGGGCATTCTCACCTCGGCAATCGGCGGTGCGTTCCTTATTTATTTGCTGGTCCAACGGAATAGGTCAACCACGGCATGAGAAAAGATCCCACCCTGGAAGTTAGCAGTGCCGCGAACAAAGAAGGACACATGACTCAGAAGCACAGCATGAGCGCACGCGGCCTCGCCGTGGGCTACGGCGACCGGACGGTCATCGAAGGCTTGGACGTGGACTTTCCTCGCGGGCAGATCACCACAATCATCGGCCCCAATGGCTGCGGCAAATCCACGTTGTTGCGAGCCATGTCTCGTCTCCTTCCGGCGAATGAGGGCGAAGTGCTGTTAGACGGCGCCGATATCTCATCCATCAGGCGCAAGGACCTCGCACGGACCATCAGCGTGCTGCCACAAACCCCTACCGCCCCGGAGGGACTCAACGTGGCTGATCTCGTCTCGCGCGGTCGGCACCCACACCAATCGTGGATCCGTCAGTGGTCGTCCACGGACGAAGCCGAGGTGCACAAGGCGCTGGAAATGACTGGCTCGATGGGGCTGGCGGAGCGCACCCTGGATTCTCTGTCCGGAGGGCAGCGGCAGCGTGTGTGGATCTCCATGGTTCTTGCGCAGAACACGGACATCCTGTTCCTGGACGAGCCCACCACCTACCTGGATCTGGCCACGTCGGTAGAGATTTTGGAGCTGGTGCAGCGTCTACGCCGAGAGCTGGATCGGACTGTGGTGATGGTGCTGCACGATCTCAACTTGGCTGTACGCTACAGCGATAATCTCGTGGTGATGAAGGATGGACAGGTCCTCGCCACCGGGCGTCCCAGCGAGGTCATTACCCCAGAGCTACTGCTCGAGGCGTTTGCCCTCAACGCGCTAGTCATCGAGGATCCTGTCACCGGCGGTCCGCTGATCGTCCCCAAGTGACGATCAGGGCTTAGTCCTCCATCAGCTCCTGGGCGGGAGTCTTCTTGGACTTCCGCCAGTTGATCATCGCGGAAATCACCACCGGAGTCACAGACACCAGCACGATGACGATGGCGATCATGTCGATGCGATCCGCAATGCCCGGGATATCCCCCAGCAGCACGCCAATGCCGACCATGCTGACAATCCACAGCACTGCACCCGTGACGTTCCATCCCACGAACTTCTTGTACGGCATCTCCGCGGTACCAGCGGCCACGGGAATGTAGGTACGCACGATCGGGATGAAGCGCCCCAGTACCAGAGCCAACGGCCCGTACTTCAGGAAGAAAGCCTCGGCTTGTTCGAGGTGCTCGGTTATGAGGATCTTGGCGTCGGGCTTAAACAACTTGCGGCCAAAGCGGTGGCCGAGCCAGAAACCTACCTGGTCGCCCAAGAACGCCGCGACGATGGCCACGCCCACCAGAATCGGAACGTTCAAGCCCAGCTGATCGCGCAAGATTGCCGCGGTGACCAGCATGGAATCGCCGGGGAGGAACGGGAAGAGCACGCCGGATTCAATAAAGATAATCAGCGCAATGCCGCCGAGCGCCCAGCCGCCAAAGTTCTGGAGCAGGGTGGTGGCGTCCATGAGGTCGCTTAAGTGCACAGGGAATCCCTTCTAGAAAACAACTGGTCTATTCTTACCCCGGTTTCTGACCGGAATACAGGCAGCTCGCCCCTAGCGTGCATCCGTTATCCCCATGAGTGCCCGTCCCCTAGCCAGCAACAGCAAAACCGCCCCAGCACGTTCATGCGGGGCGGTTCGGCAGTTGATTCAGACTACTTCGTGGCGTCTGCCAACGGCTGCTCGATCTTGTCCAGCAGGTAGTTCAGGCTCAGCACGGTCTGCCATCCGAAGGCCTTTTCCAGGTCGCCTTCCAGGTAGACACTGTGTCCGTCCTTCACGGCGGGCAGCTTGCCCACGATCGGATCCTCGGTCACAGAAGCCTTGCTCTGCTTCGGAGAGTAAGACAGTTGATCCCACACCAGCACGTCAGAGTTGATCTGGTCTGCGTTTTCCTTGGAGACCTCACCGTAGAACTTGTCCTTGGTGATGCCCGCGTAGGCCGGGTTGATCTTGAATCCCAGCTCGGTGAAGAAGCGGCTACGCGGATCGCCCTCGGCAAAGACAGCCAGGCTCTCGTCGGAGACAGTGGCCACGCCGAGTTCCTTTTCGGCCCATTCTGGGTGGCGGCCCTTGAGCTCTGCGAACTTCTCCTTGACCTGCTCCACCTGGCGCTTTGCCTCTTCAGGCTTGCCCACGGCCTGCCCGATCTCTTCCGTGGTCACGTCCCATGGTTGCTGTAGTTCTTCGTATTCGCCCTTTTGTACGACGACAGGGGCGATCTCAGACAGCTTCTTGTACGTGTCTTCATCGATGTCCGAGTACACGGCCACGATGAGGTCTGGATTGTCCTTGGCGATGGCTTCCGCGTTGACTTCTGTGTCCTTGTCGATCCGAGGAGTGTCGCCCTCGATCTTGTCATTGGACCAGTTGCCCGCAGCCTGACCATCCGGGGTCATTCCGTCCCAGTACTTCACGGAGACAGGAGTAACTCCCAGCGCCAGCAGTGCGTCCTGATCCGTGTAGCCCAAGGAGACCACGCGCTGCGGGGCTTCCTTGATTTCGGTGGAGCCGTAGCGGTGCTCGATGGTGGTGGGGAATGCGCCCTGCTCGGCGTTGACTGCCTGGGAGTCCCCGGAATTTCCGGACTGGTCATCAGTCGAGCAAGCGGTCAGTGCCGCGCCCAAGGTCAGCACAGCAGCGGTGCTAACGAGAATCTTCTTGAGTGTCATTTTTCTCCGTTGTTACTGGTGACGGATTTCCGCGCGAGGCGTGGCCCGTACACAAAAGGGAAAGGTCAAACCTTTGGTTGGATATATCCAGCCCTATGTCCAAAGAATTCGGTGGCGGTCAGTTCCGAGTTGTCGTCGAGACGAACACGATCCAGAACAATCGCCGGCGCCGGCACGTTGGCACGGGGCGATCCACAGACCACCGCGATTCCTCCCTCGTGAGGGATGGTGACTCGGCCGGGGGTTCCGCCGAAGCGGCCCTGCGAGACGTGCGCGGAAAGCACGCGGACGCGCTGGCCTCGGAATTCAAAGTAAGCATTGGGGTACGGGTCGGACTGCGCCCTGACCAGCAAGGCGATATCTTCCGCAGGTTGGGTGAAATCTATGCGAGATTCCTGCTCGCCGCGCTTGTGGAAGTACGTAGCGCGGGTGGGATCTTGAGGTTGCGCAGTGGCGGTGCCTTGGGCGACGTCACTCAATGCGCGTTCCACGAGGGGCTCGATGAGGTCGATGGTCTTGGCCACGAGATCCGTGGTGGTGTCCTGCGGACCCACGGGGATCGCGCGCTGGGCAACGATGGGTCCGCCGTCCAGCACTTCATCCATCTCGTGCACAGTGACGCCCACGTGAGTTTCCCGGTTCAACAGCGCCCACAGGATGGGCGAAAATCCGGCGTACTCGGGCAGGAGACCATCGTGGACATTCAATGCGCCGTGCTTGGCCAGGCTGAAAACCTCGGGAGGAAGCCAGGTTCGCCAATTGTTGGCCACGATGATGTCTGGTGCAGCATCGCGCAACGCCTCAATGACGTCTTGACCCACGCGCTCAGTGACACACACCTGGAGCTCATGTTCGCTGGCGAGCTCCTCAACGGAGTCTGCCCACATTTGCTCATAAGGGTGATCGCTGGCAGGGTGCGTAACTACCAAAACTACTTCATGACCAGCATTGATGACCGCAGACAACGTCCGGTGTCCCCACGACTGATAGCCGAAAACAGCAACTCGCATGCAGGGGATGTTAGCTTAGGTTTACCTATGTAGTCAATGATGAAAGTGGCGCAATTTTCATGCCAGACTCCCCGGACGTGACCACCCTTCACCGAATCTCGGTGCCCGCGGATGCGGAAGCCCTCGTTTTCCCGGACCCCTACCGCTCGAACGTCGAGCTCACCGAATCGATGTCCACCGTCGATGTGCGCATCCCGGCGCACTCAGCAGTGACCTATAGCTTTCAATCCGGCGAGCTGAAATATCCCGATCCACATAACGCACACGGCGCAGGCCCACAGGCGAGCCTATTGAGCGGCGATTCTGTGGACCAGACACTCTGGCCGCCTCGCTCCCCAGAAGTCATCGCGGACTTGCCCGGCGCACGCCTGTCCATCGACCGGAAGGTATTCGGCAGGCGCTGCACCGCGCGCCTCGATGACCGCGGTGCGGATACCACCGTGGTGTTTTTGGATGGCGATGACTGGATCCATCTGCATGACCTCACGGGCGCACTGGACCGGGCAGTCACGGCAGGGCTTATCCCCCAGATCAACCGCGTCTTCCTGCCGGCAGCCAAAGACCGCAGCGAGGAGTACACCTCCCAAACATTCGCCAGCGCACTGGCCACCGAGCTTCCGCCGATCATCAACAGCAGCCACATAGTCCTGGTGGTGCTGTTGCAAAGTTGGGGCAGTAGA